>NZ_JH594596.1:2053193-2220826 GCF_000243215.1 Odoribacter laneus YIT 12061
TTTTTTTAAGAACTCGCGTTTCGGTTTGTTTACCCCTTTCCCTTCCTGCAACTCTTCCCGAAAGCGGGTGCAAAGATAAAACAATTATTACCCCTTTTCCAAATTTTTATACCCATTTTTTTACCCAAAATTTAACAGCGTGAATAATCCCCTCTCCTTCAGGAAGTCTGCATTCAAAAAGAAAGGATGCTATTCTATAAATAATCCGGTTTTAAATGACAATACGGCAAATATGCAATCATTGCAAAGGAAAAAGAAGAAAATTACACAATAGGGCACGTCCCTAATGTGTAAAAAAGTAATCGGCCAGATGAAAGCCTTTTAGAAATTCAGAAACAGGCATGCGTTTTTTCCCGGCCAATTGTACTTCTCGTATATGTAGGATGCCTTTCTTGACAAAAACCGATAAGCTATCTTTATGCTCTATAGCGTATTCTCCGGGACAATGGGAATGCTGTTCTTCCGTTTTATCTGCCTTGAAAATTTTCAAAGACACCGTTTCTCCGGTATGCTTATTTTTCAATTCTGTCCAGGCAGCCGGAAAGGGGGATAAACCACGGATATGATTATAAATCCTGTCTATTTCCCAATCCCAATGAATTTTCATATCCTCTTTAAAAATCTTCGGGGCCATGATAGCTTCCCGGCCTTTCAACAAATTCCTCTGATCTACTAAAGGATAATCGTCTTTCTCAATCGTTTCTACGGTTTTCAGCAATAAATCTGCGCCGGTTTCCATCAAGATATCGTGCAGTTCTCCTGCTGTCATATCCGCACCGATTTCCACTTTTTGCTGAAATATGATATTCCCGGTATCCACTTCCTGTCTCAACAAAAAAGTCGTTACACCCGTCATCCGCTCTCCGTTCATCAATACCCGGTTGATCGGAGCAGCTCCCCGATAATCCGGTAACAGAGAAGCGTGTAAATTTACCGTTCCCAAAGGAGGCATATTCCACACGACTTCCGGTAACATTTTAAAAGCGACAACCAACTGCAAATCAGCCTTCAACGCTTGTAGTTCCTGCAAAAAATGTTCGTCCCGGAATTTCTCTGGCTGAAGAATTTTCAAACCGACTTCTCTGGCATATTTCTTGACTGCTGATTCCTGAAATTTCTGTCCTCTGCCCGCAGGTTTATCCGGATTCGTAACCACCCCCACCACCTGAAAACCGGCCTCTATTATTTTCTTCAGCGGCAACACCGCAAAATCCGGGGTACCCATGTATACAATTCTCAACTTATGCTCAGCCATTTTTTTTCCGTTTAAAAAAGCCCGTAATCTTTTTAATGAAATTAGAATAAGCTTCTCCGTTTAATACTTCAGAATCCGTAACGGATTTATAAGTTAACAATACGCCTAAAGGCAACAGGATAATCGACGACATCCAGGCTCCGAACCATACGCTTAAAACGGCTTCCCGTGCGGATCTTTCTCCAATCATGGAAATCACATAATAAATGATGAACAGCAATACCGAAACGACGACCGGCATCCCCAAACCTCCCTTCCGGATAATACCTCCCAGAGGAGCTCCGATGAAAAAGAAAATAAAACAGGCAAAAGAAAGTGTAAATTTTTTATGCCATTCTATCCGGTTTTTCCGGATTTGTTCTTCCTGTTTCAAAGTATAACTCATACTATTCTGCGTAGTAGCCTTTACATTCCGGGCATATTCTAAACCACTTGCCACGGCTCTCTGTTGCTCTTCCGGATCAAACTCCGCAAATAAACTGTCCACATCGACCACCCAATCCCGGGTCTCCACACGAAAGATACTATCTTTTTTTACATTGGCAACCTTACTTTTTTCAAATCCCGTACTCAATATACGCGTAGCATCCGTCTCCTTCCGATCGTTTACAATCTTCTGTAAAGAATCGATGGTATATTTTAACTGATTCAGGTTCAACATAATCGCAGAACGAAACATATCCTCATCCGTTCTTTTCAATTCATTCCCCGGTAAATCGATCAACAAACTTTGCTTATCAAACTTCAACCTCCTGAAAGGGAAAGTTCTCCGGTTCGTCGCTTTCATCCCCTCATCCGTATAGGTACGTCCATGAAAAAGCACCAATTCCATGACATTATCCTGCGGATTACTGACCATAATACCGGAATCGGCACGGGTAACTTCATAATTTCCGGGTACTGTTTTATGATTATAGATCAACATATTATACATCATCCCGGTCTCTTTGTTAATCTTATCAATCTTGATGCTATACCCTTCCAGATCATTCGTAAAAACCCCTTCTTTAAAGGATAATTCCGGCTTATGCCGTTTTATATCGTACAAAAGACTCCCGGCTTTCAAATTCGCCACCGGCAATATATTATTCGAAAAGAAAAAGGCAAAAATTGTAAGGAATATAATAAATACGATCAAGGGATACATAATCCGATAGAGAGAAATACCGGCGGACTTCAAGGCAATCAATTCGTAGTTTTCCCCTAAAGTACCGAAAGTCATAATCGAAGAAAGCAGGACTGCCAAAGGCAAAGCCATCGGTATCAAAGAAACGGAAAAATAAAATAACAATTCAGCTATTACGGAAAAATCCAAGCCTTTTCCTACCAACTCATCAATGTAACGCCATAGCATTTGCATCAATAATACAAACATACTGATAAAGAAAGTTGCCACAAAAGGACCACTAAAACTTTTCAGCATAAACACGTGTAATTTCTTCATCTACAAACCATCGTATTAAGCAGCCACAAATGTAGAAAAAATTAGGGAATTTGAAAATGAGAAAGTTGGGTTTAGAAAGATTCCTTCCCAATATTTATAAAAACAATTCAAATCGTCAATTTACTATGCCCCCAAATTACGATGCAGTATATCCATTTGTTTATTCCACAATCCAATAGTATCTGCTTCATCTTCAGTATCTGTAAAATCGGTAATCAATAAAGCAACATCCTCCGTTAAAGGATGAACCTGTATGCTGAACTGAAAATATTCTTCCGGATTTTCACTATCTTCCCAGCGGAAACGGATAAACACATTATTTTTTTGATCGACTAATATTGCTGGATGCTCTGTTCCATTCCAAATAAAGATAAATTTTCCATCTTTTTGTATTACGTCATCTGCAAACCATTCAGATAACCCAGCAGCCGTGCTCAAGCGTGAAAAAAGGACTTTGACAGATGATGAAAAAATATATTCCAACTCTATTTTTTTCCGCATATTTCTAAAATTTGAGCACAATATACTAAAATTATTTGTAAATCCCAAATTGAAAGACAGGCAGAAAGTTATTGGTTCTGTTTAGGGTAAGCGAATTTTTCCTCTCCAAATTCCTGATAAATTGCCTTTACAAAACGTTTTTCCCACTCATCCTCGTTTCGGTCTCCGATATTAGACAAGCGTATAATAACTTCCGCCCAGGAAAGCTGGTATAAATCGATTACAGGCAGGTAGGAGCGATCGTCTTCTTTTCCTGTTTCCGCCAATATTCCCTTGTCTGTCAGTTGTTGGAGCACTACCTGCAATTTACTTGTGCTCATACACAGTTCGGCACTGATCTTCTCCAAAGTCGGTACACCATTATTTTGTATATACTCTTTGGAAATGTACGTAAGCACCTGTAAAGAAAGGTCTATATTATCTATCCACCGGCTCTCTTTGTCCATAACATCCCGGAACATAAAATGCCGGTTCTTCATGATATAACATAGTTCCGTTCCCCAAAGGACAATACTCCAGCTCAATTGCAACCACACTAATAACAGTGGCAGAGCAGCCAAGCTCCCGTATATCGCATTATAGGAACTGACCCCGATTTGGAAACGGATGTAAAACCATTGTACCACCTGATAAACAGAACCCGCTACGATCCCTGCAAGTAAGGCATATTTGAACCGGACCCGGGTAGTCGGCATAAACATATAGAGAAATATAAATAACATCCACACTAAAATAAAGGGCAAAAAGTTCAGTAAGGTAATAATTAACGAACTGGCATAGCTTAAAAATCCATCCTCCATGGCAATTGTCTGAAGGTTAGAAGTGAGAAATACGTTTATACTACTGATTAAAACAACAAAAATAGGAGCGATAAACATTATCGACAGATAATCGGTAAACTTCTTAGTGACACTTCTGCCCCTGACCACTCCCCAGATCTGATTCATCGCTAACTCCGTATTGCCCAGCACTTTTATTACTGCCCACAATAAGAAAACGATTCCAATACCCGTAATCAGTCCCCCTTGCGTATTTTCCAAAGCCTGATTGGCAAACTGCAGGACAAAATCCACAATTTCCGGATTCGTAAAAGTCTGCTGATGCAACTGGTTTTCCAACAAAGAATAAACCCCGAAGCCTTTAGCAATTCCCAATACCAAAGCCACAATCGGCACAAGAGACAATACGGAATAAAATGTAAGAGCCGATGCCGAAACAATGCAGGAATCTTTTATAAACCGATGTCCCGATATCACGAGTACGGCCAGAATTTTTAAAAACATATCGCCGAAAATTGTCGATCTCTTCCAATCTTTTCGTAAAATAGCATAATAAAAATCCAGCGAACCGTATTTTTTCAGTCTGATTCTATACTTTTGCATTTGTCAGGAAATTAATACTTTTAGAAAGCAGGGATTTCTCCGGAAGGAATTTTACTCTATTCCTTTCTGAAGGACAAAGATATAACATATTAAGCAACAAAAAAAGAACGGGTTATCCGAAAACCCATTCTTTCTATTTCTGTGCCGGGTTCCTATCGACACGACAACCCGTTTTATTATTTCTTCCGGATCAAGCAAATAATCCGGAAACTGTTTTTTTGACAAACTCCGGATCGGCATCCAAACGGAAGATATAGTCCGGTTGTGTATATACTAACTTGTGTTCTTTTTTAAAACGGCCAATGCCTCCCCCTGTAATATTCAACATAATAACGGCATCTTTAGCGATTCGTCCTTCTTCGACAGCCTTTATTAAAGAAGCCGTAGCTACGCCGGCAGCAGGCTCAATATCACATCCTTCCAAACGCTGGAATACTTCCATTGCCGATAAGGTTTCTTCGTTAGTAGCTACTAAAATATCTCCCCCCGTTTCGGTCAGGGCATCGAACAAGCCCCCTTTTACAGCATAAGGAGGTTTACGGTTGGAAAGCACTTTGGCACAAATCTCCCCCACTTGCCGCCGGGCCGTTTCATCTTCTACCGGTAATAAATTCCGCGATCCTTTTTTCCAGGCATCATACATAGGCGTAAAAGGTATATTCTGAGACACCATTAGTTTCATCAGATTTTTTCCATAACGTCCGTCAACGATAAAACGTTTATTAGCTTCCCAAGCAGCAATAGCTCCCGTACCGCTTCCTACAGCCTGGAAATAATAATCCGGAATCCGGCCGATCGTCGTAACTGCCGATAAAACAGTCGTTCCCATTCCATCCCGTCGGGCCACATTCTTTGCTCCTCCCTCCGGATAAAACTGCTCCATCTGGCAAATAATATTGGAGAGGTATATGGCATCAAAATAATCACTCCCGCTCTCGGTTGCAATTACTTTTACACAAGGATTCAAGGGTTGAGCCGACCACATTGCATCCACGCAATCTGCCGGAATACACAATAAAAGCGGAATCTTGTTTTCAGAACAAACTCTGGCAAAAGCCCTGGCGGTATTTCCTGCCGAAGCGACCACCATGATTTTATCACTATTCTGATTGATACGGGCGCATACGGCATAAGCTTCACACTCCTTAAATGCCCCCGTCATCATAAAAGCTCCCTTCTCAGGCCAATATCCATTAAAAGTAACATAAAGATTCGTTAATCCCAATTCCTTTGCCAATCCGACACTCTTATAGGTAACAGGAGCCCCGGAACCTTCCAAGGTCCGACAGATAGGCAACCAATCTGAAAATTTATAAAGCCCCGGTAGATACTCTTTTACCTCCAACTGCTTCTTGGCATATTGCACAAAAATCAAAGCAGCTCCATCTTTATTCGGACAGTCCAGCTCCCAATCCCCATCCCTAAATTTCTTCCCACAACAACGGGATTCCAAGACATAATCGGTCATTTCCAATGTTTTCACTTTAAAGCATATTTCATTCAATATGCAAAATTAAGGTATTTTGCTATATCAGACTTGGGTATAAATACTACTTTTTAGTTTTCCCGGTTCAGAGCAAAGAAAAGTTCAACGATATTTCCGGTAAATCGCACACAATTCGAAAGGCATTTTCAACAAATGCGAAAAGCGGATTTTACTTCCTCCTTTCTCTTCCCATACATCCAGAGGAATTTCCTTTACAATAACGTTATAATCCGGATGCCTTTGCCGTATCCGAAGTAATAATTCCACATCAAACAACCAAGGAGAATGAAAAGTCTGAGCAAATATTTCCCGGGCTACCGGGACCGTAAAGATCTTAGCACCGCATTGTGTATCATAAGCATTTAAACGGAAAAGTATACTGACAATGGTTGCGAAGACACGCCCCATATAATGGCGCCATAAATTCCGACTGACTTTTACTCCCATTCTTTTGATTCTCGACCCGATAACGACCGCTGTATTTTTTTCGGTCTCCAATACTTTGGCCAAACGACAGACCTCTGCAAGCGGGGTCGCCAGATCCGCATCCATAAATCCGACCCTTCCGTACCATCCTTTCTCCAGTACCCACTCGATTCCGGAACGTACGGCCTCAGCCTTTCCCTGATTCTGTTCTTTGTTTAACAGCAGGATACGTTCGGGACAAAGAGACTGCATGTTTTCCAAAACCTTGTCCGTACCGTCCGAACTCCCATCATTGACAAAACAAATATCCATCTCCGCATTTTCCCTTAGAAAATTCAGATAAATCTCTACGGCCAAACGGCTTGCTTCATTGTAGCAAGGCACTATGATACAGATTTTTTTCGGCATAGTACATAAGTTGATAAACCAGGCAAAGACAATCCCATTGCCTTAAAAAACTTTCCCGTACGATAATCAAAAGTCAATACTTTTTTTAGAAAAGAAGTCCATCCTGCCCCTCCTTTCCATTCTACCAATCCCGTCGTATCCCTACCCTTTCCCACCAGATTTTCCTTCCCTTTTTTTAACATCCGGGGAATCAACAAAGACATATAAAAATAACCGGACGTCAGTAATTTTAAATCCGCTTGTTGAACGAGCCTCCTTATTTCCTTTAAAGAATACCTGCGGTAATGCCCCAGGAAATGATCGTGAGAGGTATACAAGCATTGAAAAGCAGGAACGGTAATTAAAATTTCAGTTTGTTTCGTAAAAAAAGGCCGGCTTATCAGCTCCTCCAAAAAGTCCCGCTCCCTTTCGATATGCTCTACTACATCCAACAACAAAACGATATCCATCTGCCTCACTTCATCCGCTACATCGGCAAAATTATTATAAACCCTTATCCGTTTATTTTTTTGATTAAGAACAGTTACTTCTTCTTCTGAGTAAGCAATATCTACACAATAAAACTGAAGAAGTGCATATCGCTCTAACAAATATTCCTCCAGGAACAAATCTCCGCATCCGATATCTAAAATCCGGTATTCCCGTTCCGGATTCAACTTCAGCAAGTCGGCAATCACCTGCGCCCGCGACATTTCCCAAGGATGCCGCTTTACCGTATTCATTTGCCGTCTTTCTTTCAAATCCATGCCGAATTTCCTTTCTTTTTATAAAAAAGTGCTTCGCGATTCTCCGGTTCTAGCTGTAAGGCCTTATCCAACAAGGCCATTGCATTTCCAGGTTTATTTACCGTCTGCATATATAAAGCCCGCAGAACATATAATTCAGCGTCAGTATCTATTCCCTCCAAACGCTTCAGCAAACGAGCCGCTTCCGTATAATTGCGTTGCATCAGCCTCAATCTCAATTCTACCTTTAATATCGCCAGATAGTTTGGTTCCGCTTTCAATACTTTCCGGACAATCTGTTCCGCCTGTGCATAATTTTTTATACGGCAAAGACAATCTGCTAAATGAGTCAATGCCGATATATCCGGAATGTATTTTACAGCCTGGTTGTATAAATCAGCCGCCTGCCTGTAATCCCCGTTTATATGCATAATATCAGCAGCCAGCAACAAAGCTTTCGGATAATTGGGACGTATATTCAGTAATTTATTCAGATCATTGATAGCTGCCTGGTAATTTTTCATGGAGAAATAAACCAATGCTTTCAGGTAGTAAGCATCCACCGAAACGGAATTCTGTGCCAGCATCCGTTCTGTCGCAGACAAAGCCGCCGGATAATTTCCTTGTTTGATATGAGACATTGCCTGCATATACAGAGCTTCATTTAATGCCGGATGTAAAGACAGGGCTTTTTCTGCACTTTTCAATGCTTTCTCATACTGTTTGTCTACATAATACAATTTCGACATTCTGGCCCACACTTCCTCACTTCCGGGCTCCTCTGCCGTATATTCTTCAAATGCCTGCAACGCTTCGGAAATCTTATTCTCTTTTTCCAGTTCAAAACCTTGCAAATCTTTTTTAGTCGGCCGCTTTACAACACAGGACATAGGATACCCGTCTACAGCAGGAGAATACAGATTTTCAACAGGAGGATATAAACCGTGTTGCAATTGAAACCGGTTTACATATACATTTCCCAATAAAGCGTAATCCCAATTCTTTGAATACTTTTCGTAATAACGGCTATATATCACCTTAACATTGGTATCTTTTCGGAAATAATAGGAAACGCCGTCCGGGAACTGAGTGACGATAATCGTTTTCCGATCGGCTGCCAAGGGAACGTTTTTTTTAAACCAATCTGCGGAAGCTTTGAGCGAATTGAAATAATAATCCGTTTCATAATTTCCATAACATTTTTTCAACCCTCCCGCCAACTCGTTGAAATATACATATTGATTAGGGTGATTCCTGAAAAAATGAATAACCGGTAATGCCAACAATCCTCCCATCCCGATCAGTACTCCTATCTGCAAATATTTATTTCTGTACTCCAAGAGTTTTGTCCAGAAAAAAGCAGCCAGAATTACCATTGGCGGAATAACAAATAGCATGTGCCGGATTCCCCCGTACAGGTTTGAATTTTTATAAATTATCCAAAACAAAGGGAACAAAAAAGCAAAGCATACAAAATAAAGCGGTAGCGTGAAAGCTTTCCGTTTCACCAGCATATAAATGCCCACCCCTATACATCCGAACACCGTTATCAAAGGCATACCGATCCACAAATACTTCGGAGCATATTTCCAGGGCAACATATTGGACATCATTTGTTCCCCATCGAATATAGTCCTCAAACCGATGCTATAGTTGGTAAACTTTTGCAAAGAGAACAATACGTTCGTCAACGGCTTTTGCAAAGCAAAAGGCCACAGCAAAATGGCCAGTATATAGCTGATGACAATAACGACAATAAAGACCTGCAAAATAGTCCCAAGAGGCTTACGGTATTTACCAATTTTATAGCTTTCTTTTAACCCATAGACAGAAATATAATATAATCCGCCATACATCAATAACATGGGATACAAAATCAATCCGCCGGAACGGGTGCCCAACGCCAGGGCTATCCCCAAAATCAGACCGATCATATGCCGCAACCGGAAGAAAGGATAATAATCAAACAAGCGGATGGTATAATAAACGGCCATTAAATAACCGACGGCAAAGGGAATGTCTTTCAGATTGTTCATACTATGTCCGAAATAACGGGGAGTAAAAAACAGCAGCAATACAGATAAAAGTCCGCATACTCCTCCTCCCAGCCTCCACCCGAGCAATCCTGCAAATAAAATTCCTAAAGCCCCATTCAAGGCACAGATGACATGCCGCACTTCGTAATAGTTATCAAGGTGGAAAACATCACATATGGCAGCAGCCATTACTTGCATTGAAATACCGTATAAATGCAAAGCGGTTTTCGGTTGATGGAGAGCAGCCGGATCCCCTTTGGTAAAATAGTCCAGCACATAAGCTGCATGCCGGGAATCGACTGGTTCATCACCCGTAATACCGTAATCTTGGCTGATATACGGCATAAATACAAAAGCAAAAGCGACGGAGAGAAACAGGAGAGCCCGAAATGTCATTTCCCGGGGAGCTTTGCCTGATGCCTGAAAAAATTCTTTAAAAAATTTACCCGAAAACAGATAAGTAAAAGGAATACGAAAAGCATAATTCCAGAATAGCTTCCGGTTATTTTCTTTGGGGGGAAGAAGATTCTTTCCGATATCGGTTTTCGTTTTTATCGGGCAGAACTTGATTCCTGCAGTTTTATACAAGCTATATCCGACAGCCTTCATCGGCTCGGCACATAAATCCTGCCCGGCATACGTTTTTAGGAAAAAAGATTTCGGCCCCAGAAAAAGAGGACTTTCTATCACTTTTTCATCTGCCTTCCAAAGATTAAGTATGCCGCTCCCTTTCCTTTGCTTACCGGAATTATTTACGTAACCCACACAATGTGAATGCTTTTCGTTCAGATAATTTCCCACAACATCGGCAATCGTCGACCAAGAGAAAAGACCATTCTTCACCAAAAGCACTGTTTCCGCTTCCGTAGAATGCAACAATTGTATATATTCCTGTTGTGTAACCGATTCCGGTAGGCTCCTTACTTCCCATTCGTAATTTCCCGGTTTACTTTCTTCCCTCCCCTTTACCGGCGAATCGTATAAAAGCAAAATCTTTTCTTTGATACTTTTTGTGCTCATACTATAGCTAACTTACTTTACAAGACAATTTCCTTTTCCCCACACGTCCCACCTTATACCGTAAAATCCTTAACTCATTCAGAGACAAAGATAGAAAAAGAATAAAGAAAAAAGAGAGAATGAAGAATCTAAAAAAATTTAACGGAAGAATGACTCAACCCATTTCGTGGGGATGCGTATACAACAAATATGACGTTTTGACACGAAACATGACATTTCATAATCTTATTTATATAAAATCCGACATTTTTACAAAAAATGGAAGGGAGAATAAAATGGCATACGGTTTGTTAAAAGATAATCGTATTCAAGGGAAAACCTTAAGAGGAAAGAAAACGAATAATATAAACAAATAAAATAAAACGCATTATGGGAAAAATAATTGGAATTGACTTAGGAACTACAAACTCTTGCGTAGCCGTAATGGAAGGTAATGAGCCGGTAGTAATTCCGAACAGTGAAGGCAGACGTACCACCCCTTCAATTGTTGCATTTGTGGATAACGGAGAAAGAAAAGTAGGTGACCCGGCTAAACGTCAGGCAATTACAAACCCGAGAAAAACCATTTATTCGATTAAACGGTTTATGGGAGAAAGTTATGATCAGGTAGCAAACGAAGTTAAACGTGTAGCTTATGAGGTAGTGAGAGGAGACAACAACACTCCCCGGGTAGTCATCGACGATCGGAAATACTCTCCGCAGGAAATTTCAGCCATGATTCTCCAGAAGATGAAGAAAACAGCTGAAGATTATCTGGGACAGGAAATTACAGAAGCTGTGATTACAGTTCCGGCTTATTTTAGTGATTCTCAACGTCAGGCAACCAAAGAAGCCGGAGAAATTGCCGGATTAAGTGTGAAACGTATTATCAACGAACCGACAGCTGCCGCTTTGGCATACGGTTTGGATAAGAAAGACAAAGATATGAAGATCGCCGTATTCGACTTAGGGGGCGGTACTTTTGATATCTCTATCCTGGAATTAGGCGACGGCGTATTCGAAGTAAAATCTACAAACGGGGATACCCACTTAGGGGGTGATGATTTCGATGATATTATCATAAATTGGCTGGCTGACGAATTCAAAAAAGATGAAGGCGTAGATATCCGCAAAGATCCGATGGCTCACCAACGTCTGAAAGAAGCAGCCGAAAAAGCAAAGATCGAATTGTCAAGTTCTACAACTACGGAAATCAACCTTCCGTATATCTTCCCGGTAGACGGTATTCCCAAACACTTGGTAAGAACACTGACAAGAGCTCAATTCGACCAACTGACCTATAAATTAGTAGAAGCCACTATTGAACCTTGTAGAAAAGCGTTGAAAGATGCCGGTTTACAAGCTTCTCAAATTGACGAAGTCATTTTGGTCGGTGGTTCTACCCGTATTCCTGCTGTTCAGAAAAAAGTAGAAGAATTTTTCGGTAAAGTTCCTTCTAAAGGTGTGAATCCGGACGAAGTAGTAGCTGTAGGGGCTGCTATCCAAGGCGGTGTTTTGACAGGAGAAGTAAAAGACGTATTGTTGTTGGACGTTACCCCGCTGTCATTGGGTATTGAAACCTTAGGCGGAGTAATGACGAAATTAATCGAGGCCAACACAACCATCCCGACGAAAAAATCAGAAGTCTTCTCTACAGCTGCCGATAATCAGCCTTCTGTAGAAATTCATATCTTACAGGGAGAACGTCCTTTAGCAAAAGACAATAAAACGATCGGTCGTTTCCATTTGGACAGCATTCCACCGGCCCCCAGAGGAATACCTCAGATCGAAGTAACCTTTGATATCGATGCAAACGGTATTTTGAACGTATCTGCTAAAGACAAAGCCACAGGTAAAGAACAATCTATCCGTATTGAAGCTTCTTCCGGTTTGTCCGATGCCGATATCAAACGGATGAAAGACGAAGCAACTGCCAATGCTGAAGCCGACCGGAAAGAAAAAGAACGGATCGATACGATCAACAAAGCAGACTCTATGATCTTTCAGACAGAAAAACAACTGAAAGAATTCGGAGACAAACTGCCGGCAGACAAAAAGGCACCGATCGAATCGGCTCTGCAGGAACTGAAAGACGCTCACAAAGCTCAGGATATCGATCGTATCAACAGCGCTATCGACAAACTGAACAACGTTTTCCAGGCCGCTTCACAGGAAATGTACAATGCCCAGGCTCAACAACAGCAAGGCGGCGCACAACAAGGTCCTCAGGGGAATCCCAACGCTGGCCAACAAACCAACAACAGCGGCAAAGACCAGGAAGTAACCGATGTAGACTTTGAAGAAGTCAAATAAAAAGTGATAAATAAAAATCACAAATAATTATAAAATCGCAGTAAAACACAACTTTACTGCGATTTTTGTTTTTACAGATTTCCGATTCGTTTTATTTGCATATCGTCTTTTATCTTATATTTGTACAATTAATTGTAGCAGCACCCCTTCGGCAACAAGGCGAAATTCAGCAATACTAAAAGGAGATTGTAGCCGATTAAGAATGCAAAGAAAGGCACTGGATAGGATTCAAAACAAGGTTTAGAAAAAGGCAGAATAAAAAGCGGTTGCAAATAAGCCCTAAAACAGACAGAAGGCTATGAATTATGTCGAAATTTCCCCTACAAATGAAATTTCATCTTTTGTAAAATGTTTTTGGAAGTATGAAAACAAGGATAAAGATGCTCAATATACCATTTTCCCCAATGGTTATTTTGAACTTTTTATGATATTTGAGCAACAGCATTTATTCTCTGTCTTTTTATCGGGATTAAGGACAAAACCTTTTGAGGTTTTTATTCCGAAAGGAATTATCGTTTCTGCCATCAGGTTTCCGCTTTCAGCATCCGAGTATCTCTTTGAACAAGAGATCTGTTCGATACGGGATACTACGATGCCCTTGGACTCCAATTTTTGGGGATTAAAAAAATGGGAAAATCTTTCTTTCGAAGATAGAACAAAAGAGATTTCCGGAAAAATATCCCATATGCTCAGCGAAAAAGAAATAGACCGGAAGAAATTATCTCTCCTTCAAACAGTCTATTCCCCGGATCTAACCGTAAAAGAAATAGCGGAAAAAATCCTTTGGGACAGAAGAAAAATCAACCGGTATTTCAATCATCAATTCGGACTTTCTTTAAAGACCTTTTTAAATATAATCAGACTCAGAAATTCTTTTGAAGCGCTGAAAAACGGGACGCTGTATCCCGATTCAAATTATTACGATCAATCGCACTATATAAAAGAAGTGAAAAAATATACGGGAGAATTACCTAAAGATTTATCAAAAAATGAATGTGACCGTTTTTTACAATTTTCGGTCAATAAGAAATCCTAATTTTGTTTCGTAAATTTAATGCGGTAACAAAATGGAAAGAATAGATTATATAACCAGAAAGTGGTGGTTCTTTGTCATACTGGTTATTTCCCAATTCCTGTTTCTCCCTTATGCCAGTAAAAATTTCCAAGTGGAACAGATCAATACGATCATTTATACCACACTTACAAATTCCATCCAATTAAAAATTAGCAGTTACTCTGTTTATTTTCAGATTTTATCTTTAATAATACTTGTTTTATTGATTGTTCTCAAAAACAGGATGAAACTTATTTTTAATCTCTATGTTGCTGTAAGTTATATCCTTTTCGCTTTTGTCCAAAATATAGCCATCACCGAAAAATATGGCTGGAGTATAGTTACGGTTAATGTTATCATGTTTCTGTTTGTAGCTTATGTGTGGGTCATCGAAATATTTCAATCGAAAAATGATTATTCATTTTCCCCTTTCCAATGGAAATATAGCTGGATGATACTGCTTTCACTGTTTGCCTATCTGTGTCCCTTATCTGCCGACGGTTTCAACTTCAATCCGGCACATTTCGTCTATAAGAATTCGGCAACAGCATTCTGCTTGACAACGCCCTTGTTTCTAACTCTTATGACGTTGAACATCCCACGCATAAACATTGTCACTTACCGGGTTACAGCGATCATCGGTTTTATTATAGGCCTTTATAATATGCTTTCTTTTCTGAATCCCTATACAATAAATATAGGAATTTTACACCTACCTTTACTTATAATCTCCCTCTATGCTTGTCTGCTCAGTTATAGAATAAAATCATTTTCCGTACAAAATAAATAGAGATCGTCTGTCTGTTTTCAGAATAAGGATAAAATTCATTTTCTCTTCTTTCTCAATCCCGTTCAAAATATATATTTTCGCTGAATTTTATCGGCCGGCAAAAGGCATTGCTAAGAATCTGGATATGACAAAAAACGAATGGAAAGGACATGGGGCCATGTGGGGAGCGGAAGTGATGTGGGGACTTATGGCACCAGTTTCGAAACTGGTATTGGCCAGTGCTGTGACTCCGTTATTACTGACGGATTGCCGTATGTTGGGAGCAGCTTGCTTATTTTGGCTGGCGTCTGTTTTCACCAAACCCGAGCACGTAGCGTCTAAAGATCTGCTGCTGCTCTTTTTTGCCTCTCTGTTAGGAATTGTATTCAACCAAGGATCTTTTATATTTGGATTAAGTCTGACATCACCGATCAATGCATCTATTATAACCACCAGTTCCCCTATCCTTACCATGATCATCGCAGCTTTTTATTTGCGGGAGCCGGTTACAGGTAAAAAATTAGCAGGGGTATTTTTAGGCGCCCTAGGAGCTTTATTACTGATTGTGAGCGGACAGCAAAACGCTGCAGGGAATAGTAATATCTGGGGGGATTTGCTCTGCTTACTCGCACAACTCAGTTTTTCTTTCTATCTCGTCTTGTATAAAGGATTAACCGCCCGTTATTCGCCCATCACTCTGATGAAATGGATGTTTACTTACGCTTCTATCTGTCTGATTCCTTTTTCATACCCTGAAATTCTATCCACAGACTGGTTATCTCTAGGCGGAAGCGTCCTCACCGGCTTGGTGGCCGTTGTATTCTGTGCCACTTTTATCAGCTATCTGCTCATTCCTCTGGGACAACGTTATTTGCGCCCCACAGTTACCAGTATGTACAATTATATCCAACCCATCGTTGCCAGTAGCGTAGCCATCTATTGGGGCATGGACCATTTCAATATGTTGAAAGTCCTGGCAGTTATACTGGTATTTACAGGCGTATTCTTTGTCACGACCAGCCGCAGCCGGGCAGATCTGGAAAAGAAAGGAATGAAAGATCTGAAAGAAACAGCACGTTAATAACTAACCCAATCCGACAAAAAAGCACCCACAGCTTCATACACAACAGCAGCCGGACAGGTGTAATTATTGATAAAAAAGGCAAATGCCAACCGTTTTCCGGAAGAGGTCGTCAGATAACCTGCCAGACAACGAACTCCGGAGAAAGATCCCGTTTTGGCAGATAATTTATTTTTCAAAACCGGATGATGCCGGAGGTAAACATTCAATCCCCTATCCGTACCGGCTACAGGCAAAGAACATACCCAGGCTGTGTTGTTCCGCTGGGTATAGAGCAAATGAGCAATTGTTTCTGCCGGTATAGCATTTTGCGGCGACAAGCCACAGGCATCTTTTAAAAGGATTCCTGACGTATCTATCCCTTGTCCGGACAACCATCGTTTGAGAGCCCTTTCATACTGAAAAGGAGCCATCAATTGCCCCAAGGCTTCGGCAAAAAGATTTACACTGGATTTATTGGTATGAAACACGATTTCCTCCAGCAGAGGCGAAGTATATACCCATAATTCCTCCAGCGTTGTATTTCTTGGTATCCGTTGCTCTATCTTTATCCCCTCTTTTTTTAAATAAGTCGTCAGTTCCGCTATAAAATATTTTTCCGGCTGGTGCATGGCTCCTTTCACCTGAAAAGAAGCCTGATGGGCAGGCAAAGTACCTTTAACATACAACACATTACTATAAGGCCCTCCGTATATCCAGGCATTATCTCCTCCAGAGGCCGCCGCCTTTACTTGATTTCTAAAACGAATTTCAGACAAAGCCGGTTCTACCGAAAGCAAGCGAGCCGTCGTTCCTGCGGCTCCCGTCGTAAAATTTAAGCAATAGGTATTGTCCCGGTAATTAAAACGATGACAAAGAGCTCCATAATAATTGGAAATATCTTCCCAAGGCCAGGAGCCGGGTATCTCCTCCTCACTCTCCCCCTGGACGATAATACGACCTTTTATGGTATGTATGCCCTTTTCCCGCAACACCGAAACGAATTTACGGATAAAGCAGGAATCCGGAAAATAACGGGAATCCGGCGTGGGGTCTCCCGAAGGTACAATCACCACATCTCCTTCGATAGCATGCTCCCGGATACCTCCCGAATAAAAGACACGGGTCTTAAAACAGAAATCTGCCCCTCTTTTCTCCAATGCCCAAGCCGAAGGGAGTAATTTAGCTACAGAAGCCGGATGCAAAGCCAATTGTCCCTGATAATTGAATACCTCTTTTCCATCGGCACAATCCCGTATAGCTATTCCCATAACAGCATTCCTCAAGCCGGCATTGGCCAACAAACGTTCCAAAGCTAAACCCGACTGGGCGTACAGAGCAGTCGCTCCCAAACACAAAACCATCCACAATCCTCCGAAGAATTTCAGACTTTGCTTCACTCTTCCATTGATTTTAAAATATTTTCCACTTCTTCCTCCGTGTCGTGAAGTTTCGATTTACAAAAGGCGATCAACTGGGAAACCCGCTTTACTTTTGCACTCAGTTCATCCACATCCAGTTTATTTTCTTCCAGCAAGGCTACAATACTTTCAATTTCAGCCATAGCCTCTTTATAATTTAACTTTTCTTCCATCGTATTACTCTTTTGGGGACGGATCAGACCGAACTTCGCTCTCCAATTTTCCGTCTTTCAATATCGTTTCTAATATATCATTTGCAGATACTTCTGCCACACTCTTTACAGCTTTTCCCTTCAAACGGGTAATGGAATATCCTCTTTCTAAAACATTTTTCGGATCCACATATTTTACTTTTGTCTCTGCCAATTCCAGAAAATGCGAATCGCCAGCCAAGCGATTTTCACATTTACGCCTTACTTCCGCAAGATATTGTACGCTCTTGTGTTTCTCTCGGTCGAATATAAAATCCAACCGATGGGACAGGCGGTCCCGGATCCGGTCAAATCCGGACAAACGGTTATAAATAAACACTTTAGAATGATGCTCCAATCTCCGGGAAAGTAATTGAAGAGAAGTACCTCGGTTTTGCAGTAAAGTTTGAGTCAAACGTTTAAAATCTTTTATCTGCAACAATAACCGTTTATTTTCTTCCTTCAGCAATTCTTCCACGCCCGTCAAAAAATCCGTTCTCAACTCCTCCAAAAGAGCCTCTGCATGCTGGAAAGTCTCTATCAAAAAGGCCGCCGCCGCTGTAGGCGTCTTCACCTTCAGATAAGCCACCCGATCGACCACCGTATCATCTCTCTCGTGTCCGATACCGGCAATTACCGGAAGTGGGAACTGGGCAATATTCGCCGCTAACTCGTAAGAATCAAAACACCCTAAATCGGACTGTGCTCCTCCTCCCCGGATGAGGACCACCACATCGAATAAATTTTCATAAGCGTAAATCCGGTCTAAAGCTGCAATGACAGACTCGACGGTCTGTTCTCCCTGCATAACTGCCGGAAACAACTTGATGTGAAAACGATACCCATACGAATTATGTTCCAATTGATTCCGGAAATCCCCTAATCCTGCTGCTGTGGGAGAAGAAATTACTGCAATTGTCTTAGGTAAAGGAGGCAATTCCAAATTCCGGTTCATATCGATAATCCCGTCTCTTTCTAATTGCTCCAAGATCTCTCTCTTTTTTCGTTCCAAATCCCCCAAGGTAAAAGTAGGATCTATATCTTTGATATTCAGAGAAAATCCATACACTTCATGAAAAACAACCTCTACACTCAGCAACACTTTCATTCCCTTTTCCAGCCTTCGTCCAGTGGTAGTCTCAAAATAAGGTTTCAGCATACGGTAAGTAAAGGCCCATATCGTACCTTTCGCTATAGCGGTTACTTTTTCTTCCTCCGCCGGTTTATCGACCAATTCCAAATAACAATGTCCGGATCGGTTTTCCTGTACAGAAGCGATTTCAGCAGTGATCCAAATCGTCCCCTCAAACCGCTCTTTTAAAGCTTGCTTTACTTGTTTATTTAATTCATATAAAGAAATAAATTCCATAGACCAACCGTACTAAAATTACAAACAGAACACTTTTCCTTCGGCAACAGGCTTATTCTATACTTACAGTCCGGTTTAATTCATCGATATAATCCAGAACTTCTTCCCTCCCTAACCGTTTTTCGGAAGAGGTCATAAAAGCCATAGGAGTCGTTTCCCAAGTATCCAGCATCATGTTGTGATAATCTTCTATACACCTTTGCCGCTCGGAAGCCGTAAGCTTATCCGCCTTGGTAAAAACCATGACAAAAGGCACTCCGTTTTCTCCCAGCCATTCCATAAACTCCAAATCGATTTGTAAAGGTTTATGCCGGCTGTCTATTAAAACAAACAAACAAATCAGATTGTCTCTTTTCAGGATATAATCACAAATAATCTTTTCAAATTTTCCCCGGGTACTTTTAGAAGTACGGGCATATCCGTACCCCGGCAAATCCACCATATACCATTCGTTATTGATTAAAAAGTGATTAATGAGCTGCGTCTTCCCGGGTTTCACTGCCGTTTTCGCCAGTTCTTTGCGATTTGTAAGCATATTGATCAAAGAAGATTTCCCGACATTGGATCTTCCGATAAAAGCATACTCATGCCGGTCCGAAGGCGGACATTTGGACACATCTGCATTACTAACAATAAACTCAGCCTTTTTAATTTCCATCGTATTCGGTTTGGAATATCTGAACTATAATAAGGTTAATTTAATGCTTTTTTCCGGAACGACGACCGTTATCTACTCCTTTTTTCTTTTCTCCGAACCGTCCCCGGCTACTCCCCTCACTCCGACGGCGTTCTCCTTTCCATTTATTATTGGCCGTAGAATTACGTTTTCCGCTTCTTTCCCCTCCTTTCCGCAAACTGCCCGGACGTTCTCCGGTTTCTCTTACCATAAAAGGCAGGCCGTTGAAATTTACATTGCGGAAATAGTTACCGAACCCTTCAATTCCGGTTACATCCACTTCAAATTTCGTAACATTATCAAAGATACGTATGCCTCCGATTTCCAATCCTTTCTGAGGCGCATACTTATTGATGATAGTCATTAAATCCCGGGGACTGAAATCATCCTGACGCCCCACGTTTACACTGAAAACGGTAAATTGCCCTTCAGACTCCCGTTCCCTTCCGCCTTTCTTTTTGTCGGAAGGGAATCCTTTGATTTCCGCCTCAGACAAATTCAGGTCCTCTACGCCGGCATATTTTTTCAACAACCGTCCAAACTCATAGGATACTATTTTCTGTATCAGTTCTTCTTTCGACAGTTCTTCAAATTTGTCAAACAACTCTTGTTGATAAGGGGTCAGGGTTTCTTTCTGTTCAGCTGCCAGAATTTTGTCCGCATAGTATAGCAACTGGGCCCTGCATACTTCTTCTCCTCCCGGAACTTCCTTGTATTCGAATTGCTTTTTCAAAATCCCTTCTATACGCCTCAGTTTGCTCTTCTCTTTCGAATTAATAATGGCTACCGATATTCCTTCTTTCCCCGCTCTTCCGGTACGGCCACTGCGATGGGTATAGCTTTCGACATCTTCCGGTAAATTGTAGTTGATCACATGTGTCAGATTATCGACGTCCAACCCCCTCGCTGCCACATCAGTAGCTACCAACACTTTCAATCGTTTCGACCGGAACCTCGCCATCACTTCATCCCGCTGTGCCTGACTCAGATCGCCATGTAAAGCATCGCAATCAATCCCATCTTTTTGCAATTTATGAGCAATGTCACGGGCATCTATTTTTGTACGGGTAAAAATAATAGCATACATATCCGGAGCACAATCGATGACACGGTGTAAGGTCTCGTAAAAATCTTTTGCTTTTACCTGATAATATTGATGTCTTACCGTATCTGCCCCTTGATTTTTCTTTCCTACAGCTATTTCTTGGGGAGAATGCAGATAATTCCGGGCTATTCTTTCGACTTCCCGCGGCATAGTGGCCGAAAATAAATAAGTGTTTCTTTCCCGCGGAGTGGCGTCCAAAATAAAATTCAAATCTTCTTTAAATCCCATATTCAGCATTTCATCCGCCTCATCCAATACTACTGCCTTGACAGCTTCTATATTTACAGCCTCTCTCTTAATCAAATCACATAAACGTCCGGGTGTGGCAACCAATACATGTACTCCTCTTTCCAATTCCCGGATCTGTCTTCGAATATCCGTCCCCCCGTAAACGCAGGTAATCCGGATGTCCGGACGATATTTCGAATAATTCTTCAGGTCGTTTCCAATCTGCACACATAATTCTCGCGTAGGACTCAAGATCAACACCTGAACCTCATTTTCCGCAACATTCAACTTTTGCAACAAAGGCAAACCAAAAGCTGCCGTTTTACCGGTACCGGTCTGAGCCAATGCAACTAAATCGTTCTCTTCCCCTAATATCACAGGGATTACTTTTTCCTGTACCGGACTTGGTGTCTCAAAACCAAGATCAGCTACGCCTTTCAGAATTTCTCCTTCTAAACCTAATTCTCTAAATTTTTCCATTCAATTTTATTAAATTACAAATGCTTCACAGCATGTTTCCACACACACCGTCTTTATATTATTTCTTTTTTTCGAACAACAAACCTCCACAATTTCCTTCCTCTACTAGATTACCCTCACATTTCTTCTCCGCTCAAAAGCAGGAACCTCCGACAATTCTTCAATTTCCTCCGGAGTCAAGCCGGGTTTTAAAACAACTTCCCCCTCTTCTAATATCAACCCATCCCTCGATGGCCGGTTACCGTTTTCTTCAATTTCTATATCATCCTTCGGAAAACCCGTAGCAATTACGGTCACCGATATAGCATCCCCCAAACTCTCATCCGTACCTACTCCCCAAATCACAGCCGCCGTATCTCCTACCCGATGAATAATAATGGAGGTAATTTCTGTCATTTCATTCATCGTCACTTCATTCGTACCGGAAGTAATATTCAGCAAAATATCCTTAGCCCCCCGTATATCATTATTATTCAGCAAAGGACTGTCCAAGGCCTCCGTAATAGCTCTTTTGGCCCGGTCTTCTCCCGAAGCCTGAGCTGCTCCCATAATGGCTACCCCACTATTCGTCATAACCGTTTTTACATCGGCAAAGTCTACATTGATATAGCCCGGTAAAGTAATGATTTCCGCTATCCCCTTTGCCGCAATATTCAATACATCATTCGCTTTAGCAAAAGCCGCAGAAATCGTTTGGGAACCATAAATTTTCTTTATTTTTTCATTGTCGATGACAATCAGGCAATCTACATTATCCTTCAGCAAACGCAATCCCTCCCGGGCTTGATTCAATCGCTTGGGACCTTCAAAACGAGCCGGAATAGAAACAATTCCTACGGTCAATATGTCCATTTCTTTGGTCAATCTAGCTATGACCGGAGCCGCACCGGTTCCCGTTCCTCCCCCCATAGCAGCCGTGATAAAAGCCATCTTCGTATTCCTACGCAACATCTCTTTTATCTCTTCCAGACTCTCTTCTGCCGATCTCGCCCCTTGAAACGGATCATTACCGGCCCCATGCCCCTCTGTCAGCTTTTTACCAAGTTGTATTTTTAAAGGTACCGGACTATTTTCCAAGGTCTGGGCATCCGTATTACAAACGACAAAATCCACATCACATATTCCTTTGGAATACATATACTCTACGGCATTCCCTCCTCCGCCCCCAACACCAATCACCTTAATTATCGTAGGAGAAACCTCGTCCAGATTAAAATTTACCAATCCGTCTATCATGATAAATATACTATTTGTTATGCTCAATCATTTTTATCGTCAGGCATTACCCTCCTGCTCCTTTTATCTACTTCATTTCGGCATCCCGATTTGAATCCTCAGTAATGATGTTCCCTAATTTCCGTTTAAACCAACTATCCGAATCCGGTAAATCATTCACACCCTGTTGTTTTATCGTCTTTCTCTCTTCCGTCCGTTTTACTTCTTTTTGCCTCTTCGCCTTTTGTTCCTCTTGTTTCAAACGTTTTTTCCGGGCCTGCTCTTCCAATTCTGCCGAATTGACAGTAATCATCTCCAATTCTTCCGGCATTTCTTCCACCTTGAATACGGCTTCCGAAACCCTCTCTCCCGGAGCCGCACTGCCGGACATATGAGGTGTACCCACACTGCTGTTGCGGTTAAACCCAACGGCTATGACAGCTACCCGTAATTTATTCCCCAAAGTATCGTCTTTGCCAGCTCCCCAGATCACGTTCACATTTCCTCCCACACGCTCCTGCAAATTTTCCGTAATCAACGTTATCTCATCCATCGTCACTTCCTGTTCTCCATATAAAATATTGAGTAAGATATTCGAAGCCCCCCGTATATCGTGACTATTCAGTAAAGGAGAAATCAATGCCTCCTCCAAAGCCTGCATAGCCCGGTTTTCCCCCTCCGCTTCAGCAGCCCCCATCAAGGCAACCCCACTATTACGCATCACTCCGTCTACATCGGCAAAATCGACATTCACATAGCCCTTCACTGTAATAATCTCTGCAATACTCTTGGCTGCAATGGTCAGCACATTATCCGCCATAGCAAAAGCTTCGGAAAGTTTTAAATCCCCGTATATATCTTTCAGCTTATCATTCTTTATGATCAGCAAGGCATCTACATATTGCTCCAATTCATCTATTCCGTCCATGGCCTGTTCCATTTTCCTCCTCCCTTCAAAAGAAAAAGGCAATGTCACAATTCCAATGGTCAAAATTTTCAATTCCTTGGCTTGTTTGGCAATCTCAGGAGCAGCACCGGTACCCGTACCCCCGCCCATACCTGCGGTTATAAAAACCATTTTCGTCTTATGAGAAAGTAAATTTTTTATAAAGTCCATGCTTTCTACAGCAGACTGTCTTCCCTTTTCCGGCAAGCATCCAGCCCCTCTTCCTTCTGTCAATTCTTTTCCCAATTGAATTTTATTCTTCACAGGACTAAGGCGCAAAGCCTGAATATCCGTATTGCATACCACAAATTCTACGCCGTGAATACCTTGCCTGCACATATGATTTACGGCATTGCTTCCACCTCCTCCCACACCGATCACCTTAATAATCGACTCCTGCTGTACCGGCAATTTCAACGATAATAATCCATCATTTTCCATACATTACCGCATTAGATTTTTTTGTACTCATTATTTCTTCTCCTCCCAGTATTTTAAACAGAACGTCTCCAACAGGCCTTACTTAAAAATACTAGAAAACCAGTTACCGATTCCTCCCTTCTCTTCCTCTAATTCTATATGTTCACACAATAATAATCCCAAAACGATCAGACAGGCCGGAGCACTTAATATCTCTTCATTCCCCGAAATAACTCCCTTCACCTTAGCCATTCTTACTTTGTGTCCGCTCAATTTGGCTAACAAAGTATCCGTTCCAATCACTCGACTTCCTCCTCCTGTCAATAAAATTTCTTTCTCCGCGTCATTAAAACGCCATTGCTGTAACTGAAAGATCGCTCCTTCCAACAATTCTTCCATACGGCACTGAATAACCTTCGCCAAATCCCGTTTTTCAATCTGTTTTTTAACCTCCGGAATAGCAATCTTCTCCGTCTTGCACATGGACCTCAAGGCGATACCATACTGATGTTTCATCTGTTTTGCAACCTGTATGCCTTCGATACGAAACCCTTTCATAATATCCGTATCGACAGCATGTGTCCCCAAGGGCAAAACAACTTCCTGTTTCAGCATACCTTCTCCCCAAAGCATGACAGCCGTATGTCTGGCTCCCATATCAATTAAAGCAAAAGGCTTATCCGTAGAACATACGTCTAAAGCCTCCATATAAGCTCGTACCGGTGGGAAAAATTCCACGTCTTCAATACCGCAATCTGCCAATAAAGCTCTTATTTCCATTAAATAGGCAGCATCTGCCAAATATACCCGGTAATGCACATCCAGACTTCTGCCTGCCACCCCAACGGGATGAGCAACCACCATTCCCCGGTCAATCTGATAAGAAACCGGTAAAATATCTACCAATTCATCCTCTCTGGAAACCGCAGCTTCTATACATTTATTCTCGGCCCGTGCCAAATCCCCTTCTTTTACATTTTTCCGCTGTAACAACACATTAACCTTATGCTCGCTCACCCGCAAAGCAGCTCCCGATAAAGACATCTTGAGCCGATCAATGGCCTTGTCTTTCGCCAATTCCTGAATCAGGTATTTTATATAAGATTTTACCTTTGCCTTATCGGTAATCACCCCATCCGTCACCCCCTGCAATGCAATCATTTTGATACCCGCCAAATGGTAATCCCCGTTTTCCTGACTGGCCACTGCCATAACCATTTTTTCGGAACCAATATCCAAAGATGCTATCAAACCCATAATTGAAAACTTTTTAAATTCACCGATCTATTTTCTCTTTCCCTCTCCCTTTCTTTCACATAAACCGCCTTATTTATCCGATTATTTACTTTTTTACACAAACAATCTGTTTGTGGAATTTTAAATTGACTTCCTTGTATTTATTCCATCCTTTCCGGGAAATACCTTCCTTTAGAAAAAGACGCAATTTTTCCATCTTTTCTTCCTGTCCCTCCAGTTTGCCGAAAATAATTTTAAAGTTTCCTACTTTCGGTATCAAAATCAATTCCTCATTCCGGACGACAATCTGCTCAATCAGGGCATCCCAGAACTCATCCTTCTTCAGAGACCTCACAAAAGGATACAATTTATCACAAGCAAATTTTTGAGATATATCCCCGGTAGCAACAACTACCCGGGAAGTATATTTACGAGACAACGGCATAATTTTCCCGTCCTCATCAACGTAATATCCCCCACCCGACAAAATCCTAAGTACAGGCTTACGTTGCGTGATTTCCACATGAAAATAACCGTCCAAACTGTAGTAAACCTGAGCCGACTTGATAACCGAATTCCGCGCCAGCAATCGCTCCACACTGTCTTTATCAATGTGCATTACCGGCGTATTCACGATATCCCCATACCCCCGCTTTACAATCTTCAACACTTCCATATCGTCAATAAACGAATTGGTCGCAGTATCCTTTACTGCAACCTGTAATCCTTTACAGGGTACCTCTCCTAATCTTGCCGATACAAAGGTAAGGACAATTATCAGGTATACAAATAAAGTGACTACTAATATGTAAGGCCGGATCTTACGCATAACAATATAAAAAAATCAACCTTTTATTTTGCTTATTCTATCTTCCTCCAAACATCTGGGTAAATACCGGCACAAAACGATCTATATCTCCAGCCCCCACCGTCATAAATATGCCGTCTTTCACATTCTGATCTACAAATTTAGGAAATTCTTCCTTAGGGATAATACAAGCCGGTACGTTAAGTTTATTTAAAATAATTTCGGAACTCACTCCCGGTATCGGAATTTCCCTGGCCGGATAAATATCCAACAAGATCACTTGATCTGCTATATTTAAGCTATGCGCAAATTCCGACTGAAAATCACGGGTTCGGGTATATAAATGAGGCTGAAAAGCAACTGTCAGCTTTTTCTCTGGCCACATTTCCCGTACAGCTTTCAGTGCCGCTTCTATCTCCCGGGGATGATGCGCATAATCGTCTATATAGAGGACCGCCCCGGAAGTATGTATATTGAAACGCCTCAATACTCCCCTAAATTCCGGTAAAGCTTTCCGGATTTCATCGGGTCGAACTCCTGCTTCCAAAGCCATAGTGATAGCCAAAGTGGCATTTTCGACATTCATACGTCCCGGAATCCCTAATACAAGGTCTTTTATTTCCGCTTTCTGTCCGTGGTAATCGAATATATAATGACTTCCCTGTACCCGTAAATGATCAGAATAATTATCCGTCACCCCCTCTATAGCATAATATCCGTCTACTTCCGAACGTTCCAATTTTAATCCCGCTTTTAAGAGAATCTTCCCTTCTTCCCTTGTTCTCTCCGCAAATTCTTCGAAAGCCTCTATCAGATTCGCCTTATTCCCGTAAATATCCAAATGATCTTCATCCATAGCCGTAATGGCAGCAATATAAGGAGAAAGATGTAAAAAAGAACGATCAAATTCATCCGCTTCCACAACAATATATTCAGAATATCTGTCAATCAACAAATTGGTTCCGAAATTCATAGAAATACCACCCAAAAAAGCATTACACCCTATCCGGGAATTTTTTAACAGGAAAGCCAGCAAAGTGGTTGTGGTGGTCTTCCCATGCGTGCCGGCTACGCACAAAGCCTTACCTGTCCGGGACAATAACCCCAGTACTTCAGAACGCTTATGCAAAGAAAATCCATTACTCCGAAAATAGTTCAATTGCTTACTGTCTTGCGGAATAGCCGGAGTATAAACCACTAAAGTGTTTGCCTTATCCCGGTATCTGAGTCCGATTTCTGCTTCTTCATCCCGGTAATTTACCTCTATTCTTTCTCCTTGTTTCATCTTTTCTGTCAAAGCCGAAGGAGTACGGTCGTAACCGGCAACATGACAACCAATAGCCTTGAAATAACGAGCTAAAGCGCTCATTCCAATTCCTCCGATCCCTACAAAATATACATTCTTTATGTCTTCCAATAAATGCGTCATTTCTTTTTTATTTTTAAACGATTCGAATCTCCCCCTCCTCTTCCGGCTTTACGAACGTCTTATCCTTTAAACTTTTTTTCTCTTTTCTCCCACCAACTTCAATATTTCTTCGGCAATTTTTATATCTGAATCCTCTATTGCCAACTGAGCAATGTTTACCGACAAATCTTTTCGTTTTTGTTCGCTTTCCAACAATTCTGACAACACGGGCATTAACCGATCCGCAACCTCAGCATCTTTAATCGCAATGGCCGCTTTTTTGTTTACCAAAGCCATTGCATTTTTCGTCTGATGATCTTCTGCTACATTCGGAGAAGGTATCAAGACAGCCGTTTTTTTCAGTAAACACAATTCGGAAATCGTACCGGCCCCGGCCCGGGCTACCACAATATCGGCACAGGCATAAGCCAGATCCATTCGTTTTAAAAAAGCCGTAAGCACTACATTAGCCGGTAATTTATCCCTTAGTTCCCGTTCCAATTGCTCATAATAATATCCGCCACATTGCCACAGAACCTGTACATTTTTCCAATTTCCGATGACAGATAAATTTTCCCGGATAGCCTTATTGATCATACCGGCTCCCAAACTTCCTCCCGTAACCAAGACTGTTTTTTTCTTTGGATCCAATTTATAATAAGCAAATCCTTCCTGTCGCGATTCTCCGGCTTGTAACAAATCTTTCCGCACCGGATTTCCGGTAAATACAATTTTTTCTCTATCGAAAAAACGCTCCATTCCCTCATAAGCAACGCATATTTTTTTGGCTTTTTTTGCCAACAATTTATTGGTTACTCCCGCATAGGAGTTCTGTTCCTGCAACACCAAAGGGACACCCATTCGGGAAGCAACCCGTCCGATGGGCCCGCTGGCATAGCCTCCCACTCCTACCACAACATCCGGTCGAAACCGCTTTATAATTTTCCGGGCTTTCCGCAAGCTCCTACATAAGTTGACCAGCACTTTCACATTTTGCCAGGTCAACCGCCTCTGCAAGCCCCTTACCGGTAATCCTTCTATCGGGAAACCGGCTTCCGGCACTTTTTCCATTTCCATTTTACCCTCCGCTCCCACAAATAAAATCTCTATCTCTCCATCCAAACGCTTCAATGCATTTGCAATCGATAAGGCCGGAAATATATGTCCTCCTGTCCCCCCTCCGCTGACAATAATTCTTATCATAACTTATCTGTTTAAATGTTCGATCGCTTCTTCGGCCGCTGAGTCTTCGACTTCCTCCACTTCCGACTCTTCTTCTACGACTTCACCGTCTTCCTGGAAAGTATGACTTACACTGAGGATCATTCCGAAGGCAGCACTCGTAAACAATAAAGAAGTTCCCCCCATACTGACCAGAGGCAAAGGCTGCCCTGTCACCGGAAACAGGCCCACACATACCCCCATATTCACAAAAGCCTGAAAAACGATGCTCAATCCCAAGCCCGTCACCAATAAAGCCGGGAATGTACGCGTACATCGTTTTACAATCACTCCAATCCGGTACAAAATAATCAAATACAATAATAAAGTCAATCCTCCTCCCAATAAACCATATTCTTCAATGATAATGGCAAAGATAAAATCCGAATACGGGTGGGGTAAAAAATTCCGCTGCTCACTATTTCCAGGCCCCACACCCATCAAACCTCCTTTTGCCACAGCAATCTTAGCCTGATCAGACTGATAGGAAGAACCTTCCCGCTCCTTTTTAGCCCCTGAAAAGAAATTCGTCACACGTCCTTTAATCGTCGCCACACGTCCTATTTTTTCAAATTGAGGAACAGTAAAAGCCAAAACTAAAATAACCCCTACTAAAGCTATTAGAGAAGCGAAGGATATCAAAATCAATTTTAACCGCAAACGGCCGACAAAAAGCATCGTCATACAGATCAGTCCCAATAAAAATGAAGTCGAAAAATTATCCAGGAAGATGAGGAATATCAAAGGTCCGGTAAACAGTAATACGTTTTTCAAAGCTTCGTCACTACATCCTTTATCGGTCTGATAAAAAGCGATGATCCGGGCTGTATACATAATAATACCTAATTTAGCCAGTTCCGAAGGTTGAAAAGACAAACCCAAAGGTAAAGGGATCCAGCGATCCGCATCGTTTAAGTTCGTACCGGCAAACTTTGCCCACAATAAAAAAATAAAAGACATTCCCAACACCACTTTTGAAAAGGTAAGGAAATATTTATAATGAACAGATTGTAAACCGATAATTACCCCGATACAACCCAACATCAGAATCAGCTGCTTGATTAGATAAAAACTGGTATTTCCGCCTTTCTCCCGATAAGCTAACTGTCCCGTAGAAGAATACACGACCATAATAGAAGCAAGCATCAGGATAATAATAATGTACCAAAGTACTTTATCCCCTTTAAAATCCAATTTTAGTCTTCCTTTGAACATAGCAGCGAGTTATTAATCCATCAAACAGTATCCGCCCTCTCGTTATTTATTTCAGTTGTCTTACTTTTTCTTTAAAAAGCTCTCCCCTCTGTTCGTAATTCTTGAATAAGTCAAAACTGGCACAACAAGGCGATAACAATACCGTATCCCCCTCACATGCATATTTCTGAACCGCAGCCAAGGCTTCCTCCAGACTGTGGGTATCCGCTACCGGACAAATCCCGGAGAAATTTTCTATCAGTTTCCGGTTATCGACTCCCATACATACCAAAGCCTTTACCTTCTGTTTTACCAGTTCATAAAGTACGGTATAATCGTTTCCCTTATCCGTCCCTCCTGCTATCCAAACGACGGGATGCGTCATACTGTCCAATGCATACCAAGCCGAATCTACATTAGTCGCCTTGGAATCGTTGATGTAAGTAACACCTGCCACAACGGCAACCGTTTCCAAGCGGTGTTCCACTTGCGGAAAACTTTTTAACCCCGCCGCTATCGCCCCCGGATCTACTCCTGCACGCATACAAGCCAGAATGGCAGCCATGGCGTTATATACATTGTGCCGCCCTTTGATGCTGACGTCGTTTTTATCCATTCGGAAAACCTTTTCATCCAGTCTCACAACAATCGTATCCCCTTCCATATAAGCACAAGCAGTTCCCCCGGCTTGCTGTAAATCCGGTTCCCCGCCATAGGTAAAAGGAACAGCCTGCGGAAGAAGCTTCTGGCCAATCACCCGCTGACGGACCACCTCACAATCGTACCCATAAATAAATAATCCCTCTTTTCCCATATTATTTAAAATACGGAACTTCGAATTCACATAGTTTTCAAATTTATAATCATAACGATCCAAATGATCGGGTGTAACATTCGTCAGGACAGCAATATCCGCCTGGAAACGAAACATACCGTCCAACTGGAAACTAGACAACTCGACGACATACAACGGATGCGCATTTTCCGCTACCTGAGCTGCCAGACTATGTCCCACATTCCCAGCCAAACCTGCATCCATTCCCGCCTGTACTAAAATATGGTGGATGAGCAAAGTAGTGGTCGTCTTTCCATTACTACCGGTAATGCAAATCATAATCGCATCCGAATGCCGACCGGCTAACTCTATTTCGGAAATAACCTCTATCCCTTTCGCCTGCAATGCCTTAATCATCGGTACCGTATCAGGTATTCCCGGACTTTTCACCACCAAATCGGCTACAAGAATCCGCTCTTCCGTATGAACACCTTCCTCAAACGGAATAGCCTCTTTCACTAAAATCGCTTTGTGAACTTCATCTATATTCTTCTTATCGGAAAGAAAAACTTCATATCCAAGTTTTTTACCTAGCAGAGCAGCTCCGGTTCCGCTTTCTCCCCCTCCTAAAATGACCAGTTTCATGACTTAATAATTTATATAATGCGTTTTGATTTCATAAATTCCCTGCCCTTTACTGCTTTTACCTCATCTTTAAGGTAACAATCGTCAATACTGCCAAAATAATTCCGACAATCCAAAAACGGGTTACAATTTTGGGCTCAGGAATTCCCTTCTTCTGAAAATGATGATGCAAAGGCGCCATCAGGAAAACCCGACGCCCTTCTCCGAATCTTTTCTTTGTATATTTAAAATAACTGACCTGCATCACGACAGATAAATTTTCCATGAGGAAAATACCACATAAAATAGGAATCAGTAATTCTTTGTGCAACACAATAGCAAAAACAGCAATAATTCCCCCCAGCGACAAACTCCCTGTATCTCCCATAAACACCTGAGCCGGGAAAGAATTATACCACAAGAAACCGATCGTGGCTCCGATAAATGCCGCCCCGAAAACCACCAACTCGCCCGAATGAGGGATATACATGATATTCAGATAATCGGCATACACCATATTTCCGGAAACATAAGCCAATATTCCCAATGTAGCGCCCGCGATGGCAGAAGTGCCCGTCGCCAGTCCGTCCAGTCCATCGGTGAGATTTGCCCCATTGGATACTGCCGTCACAATTAATATAGTGATCAGTACAAACACTACCCACCCCAATTCTTCCGCATATTTTCCGGCAAAAGAAGTAAACCAGGCATAATCGAATTCATTATCCTTGAAAAAAGGAATAGTGGTTTTTGTAGACTTCACATCCTGAGCCAGTATGCGAGTTGTATTCTCTTCCCGAAAACCTTCATCCACCATACTGGTTATCACTCCCGCACTTCCCACAGAAACCTTCTCCCGGATGACCACATCGTCACTGGCATACAAAGTGATTCCCACAATCAACCCCAGACCGACCTGCCCAATGACTTTAAAACGTCCTTTCAATCCCTCCTTGTGCCGCCGGAATACTTTGATGTAATCATCTGCAAAACCAATAGCCCCCAACCAAAGAGTCGAAATAATCATCAATTGGATATATACATTATCCAAACGAGCAAACAACAGTACCGGTATCAAGATAGACAACAAAATGATTATACCGCCCATAGTAGGTGTTCCTTTTTTCTGCATCTGCCCCTCCAGCCCCAAATCCCGGATATCCTCCCCGATTTGTTGTTTCTGTAAGATTTTTATGACCTTTTTTCCAATTACCGTCGCCAATATCAAGGATAAAATAATCGCACAAGCCGAACGGAAAGTGATGTACTGAAAAATACCTGCTCCCGGAAAATCCAATTTATCGAGGTATTTAAAAAAATAATATAGCATAACTTCAAAATTTACTCCATTTAACTGAAAAAATTTCCGGCTTACAAACCAAAAATCTCCCGTACCACTTCCTTGTCGTCAAAATGATGTTTTACACCTTTGATTTCCTGGTAATTTTCATGTCCTTTTCCGGCTACCAACACGATATCTCCTTTCGAAGCCAGCAGAAGAGCTGTGCGGATAGCTTCCCTGCGGTCGGGAATAGCAAGTACATTCCTCCGGTATTCTTCTCTGACCCCTGCCTGCATATCGGCAATGATCGCCGTCGGTTCTTCACTGCGAGGATTATCGGAGGTGAGAATAATCCGGTCGCTCCACCGACAGGCAGCCTCCGCCATTTCCGGTCGCTTGGTTTTGTCCCGGTCGCCTCCGGCCCCTACCACAGTAATGACTTTATTATTCTTTCCCTTCAATCCCTTGATGGTGGACAACACATTTTCAATAGCATCCGGCGTATGAGCGTAGTCCACAATAGCCACCACCCCTTCCGGAGAAAGGAGGGTTTCAAACCGACCGGATACCGGCACCAGCATACTCATGCAACGCAATATTTCTTCTTTTTCCAACCCCAGCAAACAGGCCGTAGCATAAACGGCTAACAAATTATAAGCATTAAAATCGCCCGTAAATTTCGTCCATACTTCCTGCCCATCCAATTGCAACAAAGTACCGTCCAACTGTTTTTCGATCGCCCGGGCATTAAAATCCGCCAACGTCCGGCAGGAATAAGTATATTTACAGGCCGCCGTATTCTGTAACATCATCCTCCCATTTTTATCATCGGCATTTGTCAAAGCAAAGGCATCTTTTTTGAGGTTGTCGAAAAAAGCTTTTTTCGCTTCAATATACGCCTTGAATGTTTTATGGTAATCCAGATGATCGTGCGTAATATTGGAAAAAATCGCTCCGTCAAAATCCAAACCGGCAATCCGTTTTTGATGAATGGCATGTGAACTGACTTCCATAAAGCAGTATTCACATCCAGCCTCGACCATTAAACGCAGATACTGATTTAATTCCAAAGGGTCGGGGGTGGTATGAGTGGAAGGATACTGTTTCCCGTCGACATAATTACATACCGTCGACAACAATCCGGCCTTCTTTCCCATAAAGCGAACCAACTCATATAATAAAGTCGCAGTCGTCGTCTTCCCGTTCGTACCTGTTACTCCCACCAATTTCAATTTCCGCGAAGGATAGCCGAAAAAAGCCGATAAGATATTTCCCAAAGCAAAAGCAGAGTCGGCAACCGATACATAACACAAACCGGCATGAAGCTGTTCCGGTAATTGTTCACATACTACCGCTACAGCCCCCGCTTCCATCGCTTTCTCTATATACAAATGCCCGTCTACATTGACTCCCCTCAGGGCCACAAATAAATCCCCTTGTCCGATTTTTCTCGAATCGAAATGCACTTCCCTTATGTCAAGATCTGTTGGCCCGCAAACCTGTTTAGCACCGATCTCTTTTAATAATTCTTCCAGTTTCATGATTTGATTAAATTACTAACACCACGCCCTTTTTCTTTTACCTCAATTCTATATGAATATAACTACCCTGCCGAACCTCTGTTCCCGGTTGAAGAGACTGGGACATTACCATGCCAGCCCCACTTACTCCTACGGATAAACCGGCATTCTCCAACAGATATAAAGCATCTTTCAAGCCCATTCCCTTTACGTTCGGTACTTGGGAATTCGTAATTCGCCGGGGTTTCAGCACTACATTTTCACCTTCATTACTAGCAGTTAAAACCCAATCGTTCTGTTTGACATCCGCTTTTCCCTCCACCTCTATATCCAAATCGTCAAACACAGCCAAGAAATCTTCTTTCAACCCATTCTTACAAACCGGCAAGGATTTGTCGGCTTCCCCTTTTACTTCTCCATATTGTAAATAAGCCGCGGAATATACCTTATCAGCTATTTCCCGAAAAACCGGACTGGAGACAGAACTGGCATAATACCCTTTGGAGAGGGAAGGTTCGTCGATAACCACAATACAGGAATATAAAGGATGATCTGCGGGGAAATATCCCACAAAACTAGCTCTATATTTCCGGATCTGATACCCTTTCTTCCCGGTGGCGATACGGGCGGTACCCGTTTTACCCGCAATCCGGTATTTGTCGGTGTAGATATTCCGGGCCGTTCCATTCTCCACCACTCCCTCCAATATCCGTTGCAATTTCTTCAACGTACTCCGGCTACAAATTCTTCCTCCCACCTCTTCCGGCTCAAACTGCTCCACCAACTGTCCCCTATGCCGGATTTCCTTTACAAAACGGGGACGCATCCGCTGTCCATTATTCGCAATTGCATTATAAAACGCAAGAACTTGCAAGGGAGTGAGCTTCACTTCATATCCGATACTCATCCAGGGCAAAGATATCCCACTCCAAGTAGAGTCGCCCGGATGCTTAATATAAGGATCCCCTTCTCCCTTCAAGGGTATTCCCAATTTTTTATCCAGATCCAAACCACATAAGCGGTTTACAAAACGTTCAGGTTTATCCTTATAAAAATCATTCACCAGCTTGGCAATACCGTTGGAAGAAATTTCAAAGACATGCTGAACCGTAATTTTCCCGGGTTTTTTACCGTCTGAATCGGTTAAGGTCTTATCAAAAAATGCATACACACCTTTCCCCCCTAAATCTACCGTATCTTCCGGTTCTACATACCCATCTTCCAGCATCGCAATCATCGTGGCAGCCTTCATGACAGATCCCGGCTCGCCGGCATCTCCTATGGCATAGTTAAATTCTTCCTCATAACCTCCCGAAGACTGACGTTTCAAATTAGCAATTGCTTTGACATCCCCCGTTTCCACTTCCATCAATATAGCCGTTCCCCGGTCTGCGTCAAACTTTTCCAATTGCCGCATTAAAGCATGCTGCACAATATCCTGATAATCGATATCGATGGTCGTGATAATATCGTTTCCATCTATGGGCTCCTCTACAGTTACCGGCACCCACGTACCGGACATCATCTGTTTTATACTCCGTCCCGGAATTCCTTTCAATTCATTTTCAAAAGCGCCTTCCAGTCCTACCCTTCCTTCAAAACTCCTGTCCTCCGCCTCATTCAGATAACCTATCGTACGAGTAGCCAGATTTACATGAGGCTGTAAACGAACGCTATTCATTTCTTCAATCAATCCCCCTCTATTCCGGCCTTTTCGGAATATCGGGAAAGTCCTGATTTTTTTCAATTCGTTAAAAGATACTTTCCGCCGGTTTAACAAATAATATGTTTTCTTCCGGGCCCGGGCCATTTCCAAACGTTTTTTGTAAGCAGCTTTGCTTTCATCCCCAAAAAATCGGGATAAACACAAAGCCAGACTATCGACCTTTTCCCCGAAAAGATCGCTATCCACGACCGAAGCATCCCAACGCAACTCATAATAAGGTACAGAACTCGCCAATTTTCTCCCATCACAAGCACAAATATCTCCCCGGTTAGGAGCGACTTCAAAATCTTTTATCCGTACAGCAACCGATTTCTTCCGCCACTTTTCCCCCTCCCACATCTGCACATGAAGGGTCTTGAAAATAATAGCTCCCGCAATTAAAGTCATCAGGACATAAATCAGTCCTATGCGCCATATAATTTCACCCTTCATCGACATAGCTACTACTTTTTATAAAGTTTTAAAGGAGGTTCTTTACTTTCCTGTAAATTCAAACCCGCTTCATTTACTCTTTTCTTCACTTCCGATTGCTTACTGATAAACATCAAACGAGCTGCCGTTGTAATCGATTCAAAACGCAACTCTCTCACTTCCCTCTCCATTTTTACTTTTTTCTTATAGAGCTTTTCCGTACTATAGCCATTGGCAATATAAAATATCCCCAAAAAAGTCAGGAAAAGAATAAAAGCAATATTCCGACGAATGACTTTATCTGCCAATATACGACCATCCAATAATTCTTTCACCGAACTCTCCAAAGTTTCCTTCAGTTCTTCATTCGGAGAAATAAAATCCTTTGCTTTACTGAATAGTTTCATCTGTATGCGTTAAAAATTTCCTACTCGTTTGTCTCTACTGGCTTAGCGGCTATTCTCAACTTCGCACTTCTGGCCCGCGGATTCCGCTGTATTTCTTCCGCCGAAGGCAAAATCACTTTCCGGTTGATCAAATCAAAACCTTTCGTTTCATGCCCGTAAATCGGATCTTTCTCTACCTTTCCCTCTACATTCCCCGTCTTTAAAAAGTTTTTGACAATTCGGTCCTCTAAAGAATGATACGTAATAACGACCAGACGTCCCCCCGGCCGCAATACTTCCTTGGTCTGCTCCAGCATTTCTTTCAAAGCCTCCAACTCGCCATTCACTTCAATCCGTAAAGCCTGATAAACCTTAGCCAAATACTTTTTTTCCTTCATCTTCGGAATACAAGCCTGAATTCCCTGATACAAATCGCCCGAAGTGAGCAGCGACTGCTCCTGTCTCCTCTTCGCAATTGCTCCCACCAATCTGCCCGCATTTTCGATCTCTCCGTAATTCCTGAAAATAGCCAGCAATGCCTCCTCACTATAAGTATTCAAGACATCCGAAGCTTTTAAACGGCTTTTCCGGTTCATCCGCATATCCAATTCTGCATCAAACCGAAAAGAAAATCCCCGCTCCGCTTCGTCAAATTCATGAGAAGAAACACCCAGATCCGCTAAAATACCATCTACCCCTTTCAATTCATAATACCGCACAAAATTGCGCATATACCGGAAATTATGATGCACCGGTATAAACCGCCTGTCTTCAGGCATATGTGCTACAGCATCCTCATCCTGATCAAACCCCATTAAAACTCCACCTTCTAACCGATCCAATATGGCACGGGAATGCCCACCTCCTCCGTATGTCAAATCTAAATATACCCCCTCCGGCTGAATATTCAGCCCCTCTATAGATTCTTTCAATAGCACTGGTATATGATATTCTGACATATCCTATTCTATTATAATTCGACAATAAAAAATTTTAGCTACAAAAACGGTTATCTTCCGCTCCCAAAGATTTGTTGTGTTAACCCGGCAAAATCTTCTCCCTTCATTCCTATTCCCGCATACGCTTTAGCTCCCCACAATTCAATTTTCGTATCCATCCCCGCCAAAACAATTTCTTTTTCCACTCCCATCTCTTCCAACATACGCCTAGGTAACAATATCCGGCCATTTCCATCCATTTCTACTTGTTGAGTTCCTCTGTACAACTCCCGAAGAAACGCCGCGTGAGTACGATCGAATAAATTCAGTTTTCCCCTCAGATCCGCCACCAGCATTTCCCATTCCTTATAAGGATACATGTCTATACAAGCCTCAAAAATATTCTTCCGCAACACAAAAACCTCCTGCTGCCCGGCCTCCATAATCTTTCGGAAAGGCGAAGGCACCACAACCCGGTATTTGTTGTCTGCTCTACATGAATATTCTCCGATAAACGATAACATCTCCTTCTTTTTCTTTGCAGTACTCAGATAAAACATTAAAAATCAAACAATTAAGTCCAAAACATCTTTCTTAACCAGAGAGTACTTTCGAAAGGTAAAGGTAAAAAAAATTCCCCACTTCAAACCACTTTATCCCACTTTTTATAAAAAATATTCAAATTTTTTCAAACCCCACGTCCTCTGCAGGTTTTCAATTTTTTATTTTTCAGTTCTTACTTTTTACTCATTATTTTGGTACTTTTGTCGCATGGTTTCAAGAAACGACATAAAACATTTCTATAATCGGATCAAACAATTATTGCTCTATCCGGGAAGAGAATGGGCTATTATTCGTCAGGAAGAAGACAGTAGTTCAAGACTTTTCAACCTATTTTTTATTCCGGTAACGGGAATCGTTTCTCTGATTGTCATTCCCGGAGGAATATACCGTTTTGGTATCTTTCAGGGTATTCTCTACAGTTTAATCAATTTTATTTCAGCAACGGCTGGAGTTTATCTGGCTTTTTTAATTATTCGGGAATACCTGAATAATAAAATTCCAGATGCGGAAAACACGGCTCTGCACCTCACCGTATACAGTGCATCTGTATTTATTGTTTTTCATAGTTTGTCGGTAGCCTTGATCAACGGATTTTTCAGTCAATTATTGAGCTTGATCAGTCTGATTTTTATCCGTACTCTTTACGCAGGTATCTCTGCTGTTACACGTTTAGAGGTCAACCAAAAAACCAATACTCTGATTATTGCCGCTTTGTCGATCATTTGTATTCCGGTAATTTTCAAGAGATTACTAATGATTTTATTTCACATACCTATTCTTAATTTGTAATGCATGTCAAACGATATTAACATACGGAATAAACGAGCTTCTTTCGATTACGAGTTTTTGGAAGAATACAATGCCGGCATCATCCTCACCGGTACCGAAATTAAATCTGTCCGGGCCGGGAAAGCCAGTCTGGTTGATTCCTATTGCTATTTCGACAAAGGGGAATTATGGGTAAAGGGGATACACATTGCCGAGTATCGTTTAGGCACCTATTATAATCACGAAGAAAAAAGGGAACGGAAACTTCTCCTTACCCGCAAAGAATTACGCAAACTCGAACGCAACGTCAAAGAAACTGGTCTGACAATCATCCCGGTCAAAATGTTTATCACAGACAAAGGCTGGGCTAAACTCCGCATCGCCCTCGCAAAAGGAAAAAAAGAATACGACAAACGGGAAACCCTGAAGTTGAAAGACGCTAAAAGAGATATGGACCGCGTCCGCAAGTTCTAAATTACACATTAGGGACGTGCCCTAATGTGTAATTTTTCATTTTTAAGACTCTATCCGCCTGGTTTGACTGACATTTTTATCTCAAAAATTTACCTTTATCTTTTCGGTCTGTTTTTACAAACCGTTATATAAAATAGTAAAATCTATACTACTATTCTTTTTTCTTTCCCTCCTCTCCCGACAAAAACTTTTATTTGATCCTCCAATCTTCGGAGAAGATACAATCAGACATACTTTATTTATTCAGCCCCAAGCGCAAAATCATTTTTTTATCATTTGGCTTCGGGTTTTTACTTTTATTGTTTACCTTCGCACTCGTTTGAAAAGGTCTCTATTTAATCATAAAAATAACAGAATCATGTATCAAGGAATAAAAACAGTATCGTTTGAGGAAGCTGTGAAAGTGGTAAAATCCGGTGACCGGATCCACATCCATAGCGTAGCCTGCGCTCCCCAAGGCCTTATTCAGGCTCTTTGTGCCCGCGGACGTGCCGGAGAGTTAAAAAATATCAAATTACAACATCTCCACACAGAAGGAAGCGCACCTTATGCAGAACAAGAATTCGAAGGTGTATTTTCTCTGGAATCCTTTTTTGTGGGAGGCAATGTACGTAAGCCGACCCAGGAAGGATGGGCCGATTATATTCCCGTACACTTAAGTGAAACACAAAAGTTGATCCGTAGCGGGATTACTCCGGTAGATGTAGCCATGATTCAAGTTTGTCCGCCGGACAAACACGGTTATGTATCTATGGGTACTTCCGTCGATGCCACGCTGGCTGCCGTACAAACGGCCAAGACAGTTATCGCTGTCATCAACCCCAACGTACCTCGTGCCTGGGGAGATGCGATCATTAAATTATCCGATATCGACATTTTCTGTGAAGACAATACGCCGCTGATTGAAGCTCATCAGGCAAAATTGTCGGAACAAGATATCAAAATCGGACAGCATTGTGCGGCTTTGATTGAAGACGGAGCGACCTTACAAATGGGTATCGGTGCTATTCCCAACGCAGTACTTTCTCAATTAGGCAACCACAAAAACCTGGGTATACATACCGAAATGTTTGCCGATGGTGTACTTCCTTTATATTACAAAGGTGTGATCAACAACCTGAATAAAAAATACGATAAAGGAAAAATTGTTTCTACCTTCCTGATGGGATCGAAAGAAGTTTACGATTTTATCGACGACAATCCTGCCGTAGCCATGATGGACGTAGGGTATACCAATGATCCTTTTATCATTGCCCAACAACCCAAAATGACGGCGATCAATTCTGCTCTGTCTATCGACATCACCGGTCAGGTAAATGCAGACTCTATCGGTTGTAAATTTTATAGCGGTTGCGGTGGCCAGTTGGATTTCATCCGTGGAGCAGCAGCCAGTGAAGGTGGCAAACCGATCATCGCCATGCCTTCCGTCACAGCCAAAGGTGTCAGCAAAATTTGTCCGACCTTAATCAACGGTGCCGGAGTCGTCACTACCCGCTTTGATGCCCATATTGTGGTAACCGAATTCGGTGCTGTCGATTTATATGGGAAAACATTACAAGACCGGGCTAAAGCCTTGATTTCCATAGCACATCCGGATCATCAGGAAGAATTGGATAAAGCTGCTTTCGAACGTTTCGGCAGTCATTTCCATTTCGTAACAAAATAAAAACAAAACCTGCAATAGAGGGAATTTTTAAAGCTATTTAGGCGATAAAAATTCCCTCTTTTTTATATTTTTCGAATTTTCTGTCCTTCTTCTGTTTCCAAACGATCTATTTTCCACATTTTCTTTTTACCTTCGCTTTCCATTTATATCGGATCATATTATGATGAATTGGAATACGCTTTTATCTGCACACCGCTATCATCCGGGAAGTCCGGCTTCTCTGTTTCATTCACACGACCGTTCCCAATTTCAGCGGGATTACGACAGATTGATTTTTTCTTCCCCTTTCAGACGGCTTCAAAACAAAACCCAGGTCTTTCCTTTACCGGGTAATATCTTTGTACACAATCGCCTGACGCATAGTCTGGAAGTTGCATCCGTCGGTCGGTCGCTGGGCAATAAAATCGCCCAATTCCTGAAACAGAACCGGATTCAAATGGAAAATCCGGAATTGTTGGAAGAAATCGGAACCATTGTCAGTAGTGCCTGCCTGGCTCATGACTTGGGAAATCCCCCTTTCGGACATTCCGGAGAAGAAGCCATTTCCTATTTTTTCAGTGAAGGGGAAGGCCGGTATTTCAAAAAACTACTCTCCGATGAAGAATGGACAGATTTAAGTCATTTTGAAGGAAATGCCAATGCTTTTCGTCTGCTGACCCATAGTTTTAATGGCAGAAGGCCTGGAGGTTATACAATGACTTATACCACTCTGGCCTCTATTGTAAAATATCCCTTTGAATCTACTTGTGCCACACACAAAGGGTTTAAATACGGTTTTTTCCAAAGTGAAAAAGAAATATTCCGGCAGGTGGCCGAAGAACTGGGATTGTTGCAGGTAGAAGAACATCCTCTGCAATACGTACGTCATCCTCTGGTATATTTAGTCGAAGCAGCCGACGACATCTGTTATCAGATTATGGACATTGAAGATTCCCACAAAATGCGGATTCTTTCTTATGATGAAACAACCGCTATACTCGAAAACTTTTACGATAAAAACGAAGATAAAGAAGATTTAAAAATCATTGCCCGTACCTTTAAAGTTGTAACCGACAAAAACGAACGGATTGCTTTTTTGAGAGCCGGCATCATCAACAAATTGATCAATGCTTGTGCCGATGTATTCTGCAACAACTATGAAGCGATCATGGACGGAACATTTAAAAGCACCCTCATCAAAAATCTTTCCGGTACGAATAAAGAAGCTTATGACAAATGTACCGATCTGGCATATAGCCGGATATATCATACCGATATTGTTACCCAGATTCAAATTGCCGGTTTTAAAATCCTCGGCACCATCCTGAAAGAATATACCGATGCCGTTTTAAAACCGGAAACCTATTATGCCCGGAATATACTATCTGTCATGCCTGAACAATACCAGGTCAGTAAAGAAAATTCCATGTATACCAAAATACAAACTGTCGTCGACTATGTTTCCGGCATGACCGACTCTTATGCCTTAAACCTTTACCGCAAAATAAAAGGAATTGAACTCCCGGAGCTCAAATAAGTCTAAAAACAAAATAATAAACAGTACTCCGTACCCGCTTTCTGCTCACCTGCAACTTGCCGACGAAGGAGCCTTCCCGAAACAAATCCGTCTTCCTCATCAGCTCAGGATGTATCAGGGAATGAAGGAAATACTTATTGTTTTCGGGGAAAGCCGGAAAATCTAAATTTAAGCACCAAAACATCCTCCTTTTAGCCGGGCAAAACCTGCCTAACGTCGACGGATAAAGGGTGTTTTTCACACTTCCTTTCCGCACAGCAAGACACCTCCCTCATTCTCCCTTTGATTAAACCGAAAACTCCCTCTCAACGAAATATTAATTCCCTAACAAGGGAAAAGATCCCTCTCCCTTCATTTTTCAAAAAAGGGCCGCTTTACAATTTTACAATACTTCTCTTGATTTCTCTGCCCTCGTATTTCAGAATAATCAGGTAAGAACCTCCGCTTAATTGACTCATATTTAAAACACCGGGTTCAAAAGGGTGAACAGCCACCAATTGCTCTATTACTAATCCACCTGAGGTATTATACACTTTCACCTCCACATTCCCATCGACTTCCTGCCCCATCCGGATATTTAACTGATTCACTACCGGATTAGGGTATAAATCCACTTCCTGAGAACCGTCCCGGGCCATAACGAAAAAACTCCGGCTTACACTCTCCCCAAAATAATCATAAGCCGTAAGTTCCAAAGTTACCTTTCCCGATTTTAACGCATTTACGACAAGTTGTTCGCCTTGAATGACTGCCCTTATAAGAGAAGTAGAACTATTCTTTACTGCATATCTCAAAGTTTCCCCATCGGGATCCTCAAAATATTCCGATAAATTTAGTGTTTTTGAATCCCCTATTTTATCGAAGTACAAATTCTCCAAAACTTTAGCGGTAATGACAGGCAATTGATTGGGTAATATCGTATAGGGAATCTCCACCTTTGCAGAAGCTCCCCCTTCATCAGTAACCGTCAGCACTGCCGTATAATTGCCCGCCCTTGCTTTCTTTGCCGCAAGAGTCACGACAAGGGTTTCGTTCCTTTTCGTCACAGTAGCAATCTGGGCAGGATCCTGAATCTCATAAGTATAAGCATGTCCTTCAGGATCGGTAACGTCAAAAACAATTTCCACCGTCTCCACAGCCTTTAACACAATATCTCCGGTTGTCCTTCGATTTATTACCGGAGCTTCATTGAATAAAGTTTGTCCTTTACTTATCGTTGCAGTAGATTTATTCCCGAACCGATCCTCTCCGATAAGGGCGATATAATAAACCTTCCCAGCTGTCAAACCAGTGATCTCGACCGTCATCTTATCCCCGGGTTGTTTCCCGTTTACACTCACCGTTTCTTTCGTCACGCCGGCAGGCAAATGAGTAAAATCGATCCCCTCCAGCGATTGAGTACTCCAGTAAATATGATAGTAAGCCGCTTTTCCATTATCTTCGTCCCGGGTTACACTCCATGTTAAAAAAGCTGAACTGTATTTCCATTCTACCTGCAAATCGGTCACCGGCTCAGGAGCAATTCCTTCATCTTTTGAAAGGGCAGCACCGGCATCTAAATACCCCACCCCTAATTTCCCCCGGTAAGCAGGATTATACTGATCGATATCTCCGACATTTTCCAAAAGTATGGCTTTCAAATCCTCCGGCGTAAAACCGGGATGCCCTACCCCAAAGGCAGATACCACCAAAGCAGCAACCCCCGACACATGAGGACAGGCCATAGAAGTACCTTGTTTGTATCCATAAGCATTCCCGGGTATAGTGCTATAAACGGGACAGGCATCGTTATATTTGCCCCCGTATCGATAGGACCCTCCCGGAGCCGTAATATCCACCCAATCTGCATAATTTGAATAATAAGCTTTGACAAAATCAGGGGCCATAGAAGCCACGGACAATACTTTTTCATATTTGGCCGGATAAGCATCCCGATCTGAATCATCATTTCCGGCAGCAAAAATAACAATCCCCCCTTTCATCGGTCCTACCTGATTCCCGTTTTCATCCAATCCCGCATATTCAATAAAATAGTCGATAGCTGCTTTTGTGGACGCGTTCAAATAAGGTGTACTACCCTGTTCAAATACATACGACCAACTGTTCTGACTGATAACAGCTCCGTTATTAGCCCCATACACAATAGCTTGCGGAATTTTCTGACTTCCTTTACTCTTTCCCCCCGGATCATCACTGGGTTCAAATATCTGACAACTCATCACCCGCACTCCATCTAAAACGCCACTGCCCCCTGCTATCCCACATACCCCCTTCCCATTATTATTGACAGCTGCAATCGTCCCAGCCACATGCGTTCCGTGAGAATGAGGAATAATCGTAGAAATGTCAGACACAAAATTCCAACCGTATACATCTCCCCGATAACCGTTATTATCCAAATCTTCATTCCCTGCTTGCTCGTCCTCGTTTATCCATACATTGTCCCGCAAATCCTCATGATTATAATCTATTCCTCCATCCACAACCGCTACAATAACTTCCCGTGACCCTGCCGTCACTTTCCAAGCTCTATACAAATTAATATCCGCTCCCGCCACCGAATTAGGCAAATTTCCTTCATTATGATAATGCCATTGTAAAGAAAGACCCGGATCATTAAAAGGAGTTTCCGTAGCCAACGCCTTTATTTGCTCCAGATTTTTAACCGGGATCACTTCTTCTTCATCTCCCAATCGCCTTGCTTGCAGCACGGGTTCGACGGTCTCAATCCCGGGTATATTGGAAAAATCCGAAACAGCCCGGCTCACTGGAATATTCTCGTCAAATTCAATATCATACCATAAATGTAATCCAGCCTTCTGCATCCGAGGCTCAAATTTTCCCCCATACGGGAAAACCCGCTCTATTTTAGAAGCCCCCAATTGTTCCGCTATTCTGTCTATTTCCGCTATTCCCGTCTGCACCTTCCCCCGAACGGCATTTAATTGTATTTCTCCCTGAACTTCTTCTTTCAATTTCACCCGGATAAACCCTTTACAATAATTGGCTTCGTTTGCAAGTATGACTTCCGGATTAATTTCTGCATTCCCCGTTTCCAACGAATCCTCCTGACAAGCAAAACAGAGCGACAGGAGAAATAAAGAGATCAATTTATAATTCATATGGGCTATTTTATATATGAGGTGTTAAAGATATAAAAATTAATTAAAATTTATCAACATATCTCTGAAGTTTCTCCCCCTCATTTTTCCACAATAAAAATACCCGAAAGGATTCTTTCTCTCCTTTACGCCTCCTTCCTTTATAGCTTACAAATTCCGGTACCGCGTAAATGCCTGTCGAATGCTCTCCTTCCGGGTATTTCCAAAGAAATAAAATCAACTTTCCCTTTTTATAAAAACAGATATTCCCTTATAGTTGAGTCTGTTCCGTACGGCAGATGATTTCATTTTGCAAATCTTCTCCTAAATCATTGAAATAATCGCTATAGCCGGCAACCCGGACAATCAGATCTTTATATTCTTCCGGATGTTTCTGTGCGTCCCGTAAAGTGTCGGCACTGACCACATTAAACTGGATGTGGTGCCCGTCCATACGAAAATAAGCGCGGACTAAATGCACCAGATTCATAGCTCCTTCTTCTGTAGCCAGCAAAGAAGGTGTAAATTTCTGGTTCAATAAGGTGCCCCCGGTTTTGATGTGGTCAATCTTGGCAGCTGATTTGATCACAGCCGTCGGACCGTTTATGTCGGCTCCTTGTACAGGCGAAATACCTTCCGACAGCGGTTTTCCGGCATTTCTTCCATCGGGCGTCGCTCCGGTAACCCGCCCAAAATAAACATGACAAGTCGTAGGCAACATATTCACCCTATAGGTAGCTCCCCGAGGGGATTTATGCCCGTTTAAGACGTCATAATACAAATCAAAGACTTCCACTTCCTGCCGGTCCGCATAATCGTCATCATTTCCGTATTTAGGCGTTTTATACACCAGGCGGTATTGTAATTCTTCATACCCTTTAAAATCAGCCTCCAAGGCTTCCATCATTTCCGGCATAGTGACATCTTTCCTGTCGTATACGTGATAACGTAAAGCCGTCAGCATATCGGTGATACTTCCCAAACCTACTCCCTGTACATAACTGGAGTTATACCGGGCTCCTCCACACATATAGTCCTTCCCATTGGAGATACAATCTTCTATCAGTACCGATAAAAAAGGTACCGGCATATACTTCATAAATATCCGCTCGATAATATTATTACCGATTAGTTTTATCCGCATAAAATGGGCCACTTGAAGCCGGTAAGCTGCAAACAACTCTTCGTAAGTTTTGTAATCGGCAGCCCTACCGGTTTTTAAGCCGATTTGTTTTCCCGTCCTCCGGTCGAATCCGTCATTTAACGTCAATTCCAATATTTTGGGTAAATTGAAATAACCGGTTAAGATATAAGCTTCCGTTCCAAAAGCTCCCGTCTCCACGCAACCTGAACAGCCGCCATTCCGGGCATCAGTAATGCTTTTTCCCGCCCTCAACATTTCCTGTACCAATGCATCGGTATTGAAAACAGAAGGCTGGCCAAATCCGGTTTTGATAATTTCTACCGCTTCCCGGATAAACCGATCCGGATTTTTCTTACTGACTTGTATCATAGAACTCGGCTGCAAAATACGCATTTCCCGAATCACATCCAGTAACATATAAGAAACCTCATTTACCCCGTCGCTTCCGTCTGCTTTCACTCCTCCTAGGTTAATTAAAGAAAAATCCGTATAAGTATTACTCTCCTCTGCCGTTACTCCCACTTTAGGAGGGGAAGGATGATTATTGAATTTCACCCAGAACGATTCGAGCAATTCGTATACCTCTTCTTTCGTCACACTACCCTCCTCTATCTGTTTTTTATACAAAGGATATAAACTTTGGTCCAAACGTCCCGGATTAAAAGAATCCCACGGATTCAGTTCTGTCACTACTCCCAAATGAATAAACCAATAATGTTGCAAAGCCTCCTGTACTGTCTGCGGAGCATTGGCAGGCACCCGCCGGCAAACCTGAGCCATCTGCAATAATTCGGTTCTCCGCTTCGGGTCGGATTCCTGACCAGCCAATTTTTCCAATTCCCGGGCATGTCTTTCCGCATAAGCCACCATTGCGTCACATACAATCTCCATTCCCCTCAGCTCATCCCTTTTGTCTACGCCTTCCGGGTCATCCAGCAGGTCCAACTTTTCCAAAGCCACATAAATTTCCGATTTTAAATCGTTGAGGCCTGTCCAGAACATTTTCATTCCCAAAACAGTATGCCCCGGAGCACGCTGTTCCTGAAATTCCGTAAAAATACCAGCCTCATAGGCATCTTTCCATTCGGAAGTAACATTTTTGAAAATCCGGTCCCGGTTGGACTTTCCCTTCCAATAAGGGATAATAATATCGCGATACGCAGCACGGGTTTCTTCATCCGACAGAAATGCTACTTTTTTCCGGTTATGCAGTATTTCCAGATCCTGCAAAGAATGTACGCATATCTCCGGATAAGTAGGTGTCGCTTTCGGTGCAGGTCCCCGCTCTCCTACAATGAGTTCCCCTTTATTGATACAAATCGCTTTGTGCTCTAAAATATACTGAAACGCCATCGCCCGTTGCACAGGCACCGGCTCTGCATCCGCTACTCCGGATTTATAAAATTCGGTTATCAACAAAGCCCTCTCTGCCGAAATTCGGTTTTCAGCATTTAAGCTCTGCTCTCTCAGTTTTTGTATTCGTTCTGTGAGTTTCATGATTCTTATATTAAGGTTAGAATGTGAAAAAGTTTAAGTGTAAAAAAAATCGGATATGAAAAGATCCCAGTCATAAAGTTTTTTTAGTTTAAATCGAAAGTCCGTTAATCAACAAGCGGTCAGACGTATGCGAATCAGGGACAAATCGTTCTTATTCCTTTAAAGTTTCTGAATTTCATTGGATTTGAACTCTTTCCCTACTCATAATACTTCATAACCGTTTTCCCGGAAATACTCTTTTATTCCGGTAATCCCCGTTTCTGTCAGACTGGCCGTTTCTCCCATTCCGTATTCTCTACCCAGCCTCCGATATTTATCGGCTCCTGTACGGTGATAAGGCAATAGTTCTATGCGGTGTAAAGCGGGGATGGTTTTCAAACGACCGACAATAGCCGAAAGAGCGACAAGGGAGTCATTTACGCCCGGAATGACAGGAATCCGGATCAACACCTGGGCTCCATGCTGAACGATACGCTTCAGATTATCCCAAACGTTTTCATACCCTTCGCCGATAAACGTTCTAAACGTATCCGGTTCTGCCGTTTTAATATCGTATAAAAACAAATCCGTATAACGACAAATTTCCTCCAACCCACCTATATTTACAGCTCCGGCTGTATCCACACAAGTGCGGAAATGGGCAGCCCGGCATCGCTTCAGCATCTCCAGTAAAAAATCGGGTTGTAAAAGAGGTTCTCCTCCGGAAAATGTCACCCCTCCCGCCGACTCCTCAAAAAACACCTGATCTTTGCGCAATTCTGTCCACAATTCCTCGGCAGTAATACAATAACCTACCATTTTTTCCTCCCGGAATTCTTTTTCCCCTAAACGATGGATCTGCCACATCCGGGAAGGTTCCAAAGATTGACTCTCCGGATTATGACACCAACGGCAATGTAAATTACATCCTTTCAAAAAGACAGTTGTCCGGATACCCGGACCATCATGGATGGCATAGCGTTTAATATCAAAAATATTACCGCGCATAATATTTAAATAAAAGAGTGTGATAAACAGAATAATACACAAATCCGGCTAAACAGAATGAACAACCGGGACATAAGAAGAGTAAGTGCTAACAAATCCAGCACTCATAAAGCCCCTTATAGGAACGATTTTGCAATATACGATGAATCTTCAGCATAATAACGCCCCTAATATAAAAGAAAAATGTAACATATAAAAGGAAAAAAGAAAATAAGTCAAAAAGGAATAAAGTATTGAGATAGATTTAAGTTGTTGTAACTTTACGCTTGTCGGGAGTGCTGGCGCACCCCCTTGGCGCTGGCCGATCCCCGACCGATGAGTTAAAAAGAGAAACCTCGCAGGACACAGTTTACTTTACGCCCTCCTTTTTGACTTAAAACAGAAATGTTTTTATTGCAACAATTCCTTTACTTTAGCAGAAATAGCTTTCCCTTCTGCTTTTCCGGCCAGCTGTTTCGTGGCTACTCCCATGACTTTTCCCATATCTTTAGGAGAAGTGGCTCCTATGGAAGCAATAATAGCTTTTAAGGTTTCTGTCAATTCCGCATCCGACATCTGCTTTGGCAAAAAAGAATTCAAAACTTCCAATTGCCCGCATTCTTCCTCATACAAATCCATCCGCCCTTGCTGTTTGTATATTTCAGCTGCATCTGTACTTTGTTTAGCCAATTTCTGAATAATACGGATACATTCAGCATCGTCAATCTGGTCGCCGGCACCCGGACGGGTTTTCGCTTCTAATATGACTTTTTTAATATTCCTGAATGCTTCCAGCCGGACTTTTTCCCTGGCTTTCATTGCATTTTTAATGCCTTCGTTTACTTGTTCTTCAATAGTCATCATTTTTCTGTTTTTAAAAATCTGTTTCTTATATGGCATCTGGCTTTACAAACATATTCTTCAAATAGTTTGTTTTCACCTTTCTATCGAGCGCTATAAACGTTTTTATAAACTCTGTACGTCTCTTTTCCTTTCCTTCCTATCCCTGCTTTATCGCTCAAAATTAACACTAAAATTTTAAAACTAATCCAAGAGGCTTCCGTAATTTAACAAATAATATAAATTAACATTCAGATTCTCTCAGGATACGATTTTTGGAGTAAATTTGGAACATTTTAAAGACAACCATGAAGATACCATTATTTGTTTTCTTTCTTTTTCTGGCATTGCCTGCCTTTACTCAGCAAGACACGGCAAAATTAACAGTCCCGAAAGATACCCTGACCGTTACGGAACAATTAACGGCCCGGCAGCTCAAGCAACTTTATCGTCAACACAGACGCGATTCCATCCGTGCCCACAAAAAAGTCTGGCTCTCCATTTTAGGAGGCCCCTCTTATAACCCAGAAGCTTCTTTAGGGATTGGAGGAGCCATGTTAATGACCTTCCGGATGAATAAATACGACAGCCTTAGCCAACGTTCTTTTATTCCGGTAGGCTTTAATATTTCCATTAACGGAACTTTTGTGGCAGCAGGTGCCGGAACACTGTTTTTCAATGAAAATAAATTCCGTATTTATATCAAATACGGCTACCGAACTGAGCCAGCCAATTTTTACGGCATCGGCTACGACGAAATCAAACGGGCTGAGGAATTGAGAGACCTTTTTAACAAAGACTCTGTCACCTTTCATAAGGCCAGTGTTCAATTTTTCCCCCGTTTCGTTTGGGAGATCCGTCCCAACATCTATGTGGGCACTTTACTGGATTACAATTATTATTACGGCAAAGATATGCCCTACTGGATGGAACAAAACCCTCAAGTCCGGAAATATGGAAATAAATATCATAATATCGGAATCGGAGGACTTTTTCAGTACGATACCCGCGACGACGTCGCTACTCCTTTTTCCGGCATATTTTTAAGTGCGATGGGAACGTTATATGGTAAATATTTGGGAGGAGATTTCAATTATGAAATGATAGAACTGGAATACCGCCAATTCAGACAAGTATTTAAACGCCGAAGCGTATTAGCCTGGACTGCCAAAAGCCAGATCGGAATAGACAACGTTCCCTATACGGAACTACCTAATTTTGGTAATCCTTTCGATCTACGCGGTTATGCCTGGGGAAAATACCGGGATAAATCAATGGCATACGGAATCGTTGAATATCGCCATATGTTCATGTCAGAAGAAGCCTATAAACGGGGAGCTTTCTGGTCAAAATTCGGGGCTGTAGCCTGGGTCGGAACAGGAGCAATCGGGAAAACCCCAGTCGATTGGGATAAATGGAAATTTAATTATGGAGTAGGACTGCGGATCCAATTACAACCCCGCAAAAACTTCCGGCTGGATATCGGAAAAGAACCCGGTCAAAAATGGGGAATATATATGAATATGACTGAAGCATTTTAAATTCCGATGAGAAGCTCCATAAAAAACAAAGTCATTTGGTCCATTGCCTATCCGATCATATTCGGAAACCTGGCACAAACGCTGATCACGCTTACCGATACGGCATTTCTAGGCCGGGTAAGTCCCATTGCCCTTGGAGCTTCTATGATGGCCGGCATTTATTATTACGTATTCTCTACCTTGGCTTGGGGATTCAGTATTGGTGTACAAATTATTGTAGCCCGCCGCCTCGGCGAAGGTAAGCTAAACCGCATCGGAGTGATATTCGAACATGGGATTGTTTTCGTGTTACTCTTATCCACAGGTCTTTTTCTAATACAACATTACTTCTCGGATTACTTGTTGGAAAAAGTAATACAATCTCCTCATATCTATGCCGCAGCGATGGAGTATATGAACTATCGGCATTACGGCATCATCTTCGTATGCTTCAATTTTCTCTTCCGGGCTTTGTATATCGGTTTGTCGAATACCAAAGTAATCAGTTTTTCGACCCTATTGATGGCGGGAGTCAATATTTTTCTCGATTATGTATTGGTTTTCGGGAAATGGGGGTTTCCTCATATGGGAGTAGGCGGTGCAGCCTTGGCTTCCGTATGCGCCGAACTTTCAGCCTTACTGTTTTTTATTTTCTATACACTGGCCCGTCTGCCTCTTAAAACATACGCTTTATTCGCATTTCACAAACTGGAAGGCTGGCTCATGAAATCGATATTAAAGCTGGCATTCCCGACCATGATACAAAAATTACTTTCTTTCGGGACGTGGTTCATATTCTTTGTATTGGTAGAACACATGGGAGAACTACCGATCGCCATTTCCGGAATCGTCCGGAGTGCCTATATGCTCATTATGATACCAGTATTCGCCTTCGGAGCAACGGCCAATACCCTTACCAGCCGTCTTATCGGCGCAGGAAAACAGTCAGAAGTAATGTCTACTATCCTGAAAACCTGGAAGCTCAGTTTTATATGTATTTTACCCGTATTGTTGTGTAGTATCTTTTTCCCGCACAGCATACTGTCCATTTATACGGATGATATTTCTTTAGTTACAGCTTCGGTTCCCTCCCTTTACATCATCTGCGTAGCTTCTGTTTCCATGAGTTTCGGTATGACCTTTTTCGAAGCCGTTTCCGGTACCGGCAACACTATACATGCTCTCTGGCTGGAGTTTATAGTACTGCTGGTCTATACTTTTTCGGTCTGGTTTTTTGCATATAAAATCGGAACCCGGGTAGAATGGGTATGGACAAGCGAAATCACTTACGGAACAATCATCGGACTCGTTTCTTTATTGTACATTCGATATGCCCCCTGGCAAAAGAAAAAGATATAAGCATAAAAGAGGGGAACAAAAGGTAAAATGATAAATTCAATTTACGATCCTTTCTTCAGGCGTCTGTTACATCTACCTCTTTTCCCATTCCCTCTCCCTAAGTTTTTCTCCCAATAAGACGGAATGGAGATCAGAAAAAAGTCGGGGAAAGACTACGGCAGAACCCTCCCTTTGTTAATAATATATATAAAATATATTATGTTTAATTTTGTTTTACAAAAACATTATCATATATTTACAAAATAAAACTTATAATAAGTTTATTGTGTGCATCGTATGGAATCATCTGATATTGTTCTGCGATCAATATCATTTATTCTCCGAATTATCTATCTTAAATTTAATGTTATGAGTAAATGGAATGATGTGTATTTTCGCGACAATTTATCGGATACCGGCAATTATCCGACCTCTGGGGCTCTGAGTCATTCACCGGATATTATTCCTTACGGAATTATGCCCGTTGAAAACCCTAATCAGTTTTTTATAATCGACAATTGGAAGAAAGATGTAGGGAAAGATTTGCTGACGAGTTATGAAAATTATATTTATCTCCGCGCGTCTAATCTGGCCGGGAAGGATCAAAAGGGTAGATTTTATCTCTATTGGGCAAAAGCGAGTCTTTTGTTATATCCGAATTTTTGGAAAGATCAAGTCATAAAAACTCAGAATGGACAAGATTATTATGAATTTTCGGTGACAAAAGAAGGGAAAGTAGTAAGTGGGGATAATATTCAAGGTACCTTTATATGGAAACCTGAAATGATTACCTGTGATCATTACTGCCTGATCGGACGTATCGTTACGGATGATCACCCGAATCCAATTCCGGAAGTAGGGAATGTGGAGAGTTTTGCTCATTTTATTGCCAATAATATCAATTATGCCTGGCGAAATGTGACAGTAGTTGAAAGAGATGTACCGACTAAAAGTGTAGATGTAGATTATGAGGAAGGGGATTTAGAGGCAGATATCCATTTTTTGTTAAGATGTACAAATGTTCCGGTAGGGGCAGAAGTAATGTTGACTTGTTCGACCCCCGGTACAATCCCGGCACTCAATATTCAGCGGCAAAAAGTAACCAATCCTGAATCCCAGGTATTCGGAATTGTATGCCACGTACCTAGAAATTGGGAAGGTAAATTAACTTATCATTACTTTGCAAATGGAGTAAAACCTACTAAAGGTTTTGATATTCAGGTAGAACCTGTATTGGTAAACGATGTCGGGCACCATTTGTATAAATTTGGTAAATCTTTAGAAGCATTAGGTATTCCGCAAGAAATACGCGGCATTGGTCCGAAAACCGGAATCCGTCTCGGCGGACATAAAATTAAAGCGTATTAAAGATGAAAAATACAGCCTAAAAATAAGTAAAGTAGAGCAGGAAATTCCGACTTTCAGCTAGGAGGTGGAATACAGATAATGCTCTGCAACAATATACCTATACTTTCTTTTAAGATGCAGGCATGTTCCGGTCGGATCAGAAATAATGCTGGCCTACCCAGATCAGAGGTCTATACTGTCGATATATTTCCCGTCTTAAGATTGAAAAGGAGGAACCACAGGTATTCGGGATAAAAAGTAGGATACCGACAAATTGGAAAGGCATATTGACTTACTCTCATTTTTCGAATGGAATCCGGCTAAAAGCAAATTTTAGTATAACGCTGGTGGCAATTCTCATTCTGGTGGAAAATAGATCCAGAAGTCATGAGGAAAGTTTATGAAAAGAATAAAAAGTTCCGGAAGAGGGAGATAAAAAAGGTTTTTTAAAGGAATTTGTATGAGTAGGCCTCGGGTTGAATTATATTAAAATGAAGCATAGAAAAATTGTCAAAGCAAGCGAAGGAGGAGTGTTTCGGGAAGAATTGACAGTGGGGGGATACCTGGAAGTGCAAATGCAGTTTTCCGGAGGTACGGGATTCCGGTGGTATGCCACCGGATCCCCCGAATCCCAGAAATATCTGATATCATCGGTCGTACATCCCGGTCATAGACCGGGTGAGGTGAATATAAGTCGTTTCGTGTATATGTTCCCGGTATACGGGAATTTCATTTTACATTTCGAATTAAAACGGGAATGGGAAAAGTCTCCCCCGAAAAGAAGAGTGCAGGTCTATGTCAAAGTTGTTTAAATTAAAAAAGATAGAATGGATAAAAAATATTATAACGAATTAAACCAACGGATCCAAGCCTCCGGAAAAAGCTGGTTGGCGGGTGAAACTTCAATTTCCTTATTACCGGAATTTCAGCGGCGGCTGCATTTAGGATATATACCGGAAGAGGGAGAATGGACCGATAAAGAATTAGAAGAACAGGCTTTATTGAATTTAAAAAAACATCTATTAACGGACGACTTGCCTGTTTGTGTGGACTGGAGAAATTACAAGGGAAACAATTATGTCACAACAGTGAAAGACCAGGGTTCCTGCGGTTCGTGTGTAGCTTTCGGGGTTGTCGCAACTTTAGAAGCGAGGATGCGGGTTATCATGCAAGCTCCGGTAAAACAGAGTTCGGGAATACTGCCTTTGCTTTCAGAAGCACAGTTGTTCTTTTGCGGGGGTGGAGCCGTAGGAGCTTCCTGCGGTAAAGGCTGGAGTGCTGAGCCGGCGTTGAAATATTGTCAGGAAAGTGGACTTGCTCCGGACAATTGTTTTCCTTATCAGCCCAAAGATCAATCTTGTATATTACCGGGCGATTGGGAACAGAAAATCACCAAAGTAGGCCGTTTTCATAAAATCAATGATCCGACAGCAATGAAACAATGGTTGTCGGAAAAAGGCCCTTTAGTGACAAGATTCAATGTTTACGATGATTTTTATTCTTATAAGAAGGGAGTTTACCATCGTGTGTCTCAAAAACTTGAAGGAGGCCATTGCATATCCTGTATAGGTTACGATGAGCACCAAAAGGCATGGATTTGTAAAAACAGCTGGGGGAAAGCGTGGGGAATAGACGGTTTTTTCCTGATCGGATACGGCGAATGCGGTATAGACGCTTCGATGTGGGCGGTAGATTCATTCAGTGAATTTTATCCCCTTTATCCGGGAATTCTGTTGCGGGACAATTTTAAAGATTTCGGACAGGTACCGGTAGCCGGTACACTGACTACTTCTCCGGATATTATTCCCTATGGGAAAGAAGTGATAAATAATCCGGAAAAAGAGTTGAAAGAAAAGTGGTTTGCCGATTGTGGCAAAGATCTTCTGGCAAATGTGGGCAATTATATCTACATGAGAGCTTTCAATTTAAATACAATAGAGGAAGATGTAAAGTTCCATTTGTACTATAGTCCGGCCTCTCTATTGATGTATCCGGGAAAATGGAAAGATAATGCATTGAAAACTTCAAGCGGACAAGCTTATGCAGAAGCCAAAGGCGTTAATCAGGGAGAAATTGTTGTAGCCTCCGATAGTTTTTGTTGGAAACCGGCAATAATAAAAGACGATCATTATTGTTTAGTAGGACGGGTAGAAACGGCTTCTCATCCGAATCCGATTCCTGAGCTGGAACAGATTCCCGATTTCGCTAAATTTATCTCAGAAAACCCCGGATTTGCCTGGCGGAATGTCTCCGTGGTATCGAAAGATATACCGGACTATTCGATTACCTTGGATTACGATCAAGGAAAAACGACAGAATCCATGTATTTTGTCATTACGTGTCTGAATTGTGCCAGAGGAGCCTCGGTAGAACTGACTTGTGGCAGTACATTACCCAAGCCTACCATCAATATCCCTAAACGGAAAATTGACTCGTCCGACTTTGTAATTGGAGTAGAAAGTAAGATTCCTGCAGAGTTCACAGGAAAATTGATTTTTAATTACTGGAAAGAAAAAGCGAAAGCAATAGAAGAATGGCAAATCCGTATTTCTGCTTTTTATTTGTCTGAACAAAACAATACTCTTCACTCCTGTTATGCCATTCCTATAGAAGGAAGTAAGGGGCCTAAAAAAGGAATTTTAATCGGAGATTATACGATCAAAAGCAGTGATATAAAAAAATAGATTTTATACAGAAAGCCTATCTGATAACTAAAAAATAAGATAGGCTTTTACCATAAAGCTCTCCATTCATACGTTATCTGGATAAAATATTCGTATAAGGATCCTCTGAAAAATGAGACAGACTCAAATTATTCGGGAACAAACTCCAGTATGAAAACAGGTTTGCTCTGTATCCCCTGTTTCAGTATGCCGAAAAAGAGAGGGGAGGCACGATAAAAAGGGAATGTATCTTTAAAAATTGCTTATCGCATGCCGAACTCATTTTATACTTCCAATAAGATCGGTCATTTCTTTATTGAAATAAGCCTCAATCTGATCTTTTATCTCTTTTTCTTGTAATTTACCCTCTTTCGAATAAATATAGAAATGCCGGCCGGCCCAATTTTTACCAGCACAAGGGAATAATAAGATCTCTGCTCCGTTAGCCGTTCCGTGAAAATTAACTTCCGGAGCATATACCAACACCCTACCTTCTTCTATTGCAAAACGTAAGATATACTCTACTGTTAAAGCACATATACCCTTATTGACAAATTTACGGACTACATTTGTCATCACAATAAAATCTTCTGAATTGGAATAATAGGCAGGTAAGCTACCCGACATGGTTTTCAAAATATTGGTAGAAACGGCCTTAAATAATTCAACTTTGGCTTTAGCAGGAAATTCATAAACAATGTAATCCTCTCCTTTTTCGCTTTTATACCCATTGGGTGTAATGACAAACTGTGCACAAGTGACAGAATAAATTACAAACGTAAAAACGATCAAAAATAATTTTTTCATTCCGGTATTTCTAAATATGTCTTCACTAACAATCCTCTAAAAGTATACAAAATTTGCCATCAACACACATTTCAAGATCACTCTTTTCAACTCTTATCCATAAAAAAATCCTCAGTCCCTTCTCAAACATTTTATGAAGATCCCTATCTCCTAAGCTAAACAAAAATTTTCCTCTCTTTTTCCCCTCCCCCTATGTTTCTTCTATCCATTTACCAGCCCGGAAGATATGCGTAGGATTTACGATAATACCACCATCCGATTATATCTGCTAAAAACCATCCGATAGGGATAGACCACCAGATTCCGAGTACCCCTACGGAGGGGATTACAGAGAGAGCATAGGCCAAAGCGACCCGGGTACCAAGGGAAATGACAGTCAGTACGACCGACATACCGGGCCGCCTTACCGCCCGATAAAAACCATAAAACAGGAACAGATAACCAATTCCACAATAGAAAACACCTTCAATCCGCAGGTATTCCACCCCGATTGAAATAATTTCCGTTTCATAAGCCGGAACAAAAATAAGCATAAGAGGACGAGCAAAAACGAAGACTAAAAGAGAGATAAGAGCACAAAAAAACGTAGTCGCAAGAAAAGCGACCCGGCTTCCTTTACGGATACGTTCCCGGTGACCGCCACCAAAATTCTGGGCAATAAAAGTAGAAAAAGCATTGCCGAAATCCTGAACGGGCATATAAGCAAAGGAATCGATTTTGACGGCAGCCGCAAAGGCCGCCATAACAGCTGTTCCGAAACTGTTTACCAATCCCTGCACCATCAGGATACCGAAATTCATAACCGATTGTTGGGCACAAGTCAGGGAAGAATAGGTAGCAATCTCCTTGACCGTAGTCCACTGCAGCTTTGTATTCTTACGACATATCCGTAAGTCCGGATAGCGATAAAGTGTATAAATACAAAGCCCGACTCCTGATACGGCCTGCGCAATCACCGTAGCCCATGCTGCGCCTTCTACACCCCAACCGAATAACAGAATAAAAATCAAATCAAGTGCAATATTCAATACTACGGCTACGGCCAGAAACCACAAAGGCTGCAGGGAGTTCCCTATAGCCCGGAGTAAACAAGCGTAGAAATTATAAAGAAAAGTAAAACCAATTCCCCAAAAAACAACCCACAAATAATCGCGCATCAAAGGATATACTTCAGCCGGAACCTGTAATAACCGCAAAATGGGATCAATCCACCTAAAAACAAAGATGTTCAAAACCAAGGTAACAAATCCGATCAATACCCCTGATGCATAAATACTGCGTTTCAACATCTCTTTCTCTCCGGCTCCGTACTGTAGGGAAAAGACCGCCCCACTTCCCATGCACAATCCCAAAAGTACAGAGGTCAAAAAAATCATCAGCGTATAAGCAGAACCGACAGCAGCCAAAGCATCAGCCCCTAAAAACTGACCGACAATCAAAGTATCGGCAATGTTATAGAATTGTTGTAACAAATTTCCAACAATCATTGGAACTGCGAACCACAACATCCCGAGAGGAATATTCCCGGTAACAAGGCTTCGCTTTCTTCTTTTTTTGTACACCTGTGCAAATTCTAAATCCGATTCATGCTGCATACGACACTTCTCACTTTCAACCTGCGAAAATAAAAAAACTAGTCCTCCAAACTACTTTTCAAAGCATATTTATTAGTATTTCAAAAAAGCAAGTCCTCTCTGAAATAAAACGTGAGCTATCCGGCATTTTAAAGTAGAAAACAACCCCTTGACGCATTGTAGAAAAAACAGAAATTCCTAAAAGTGTCGTTATCGATTCACCTCCCCCTCTTTTTACACATTAGGGACGTGCCCTAATGTGTAATTTTACGCAATTTTACCCCTAAGAAATTCAGAAAATAATTGGGTTTAAAAGCATCCCTGTTTTTCACAAAAAAGGTCCGTCCCTCTTTGCGTAAAATCTTGTCAAAACATTTCAAACAATTTGTATACAAAATCCGTGTTCAGGTATACAAATGAAAAAGAGGTACAGCTTCTTGCTATACCTCTAAATTCCTATTTGTTAATTGGAGCGGGAAACGGGACTCAAACCCGCGACCCCCAGCTTAGAAGACAACCAAAAGATGTATGCATATCATTTGGGATTATTTACACTTTCCTTAATTTCGTAGTAATAACAGGCACTTGAGCGTGTATTCACTTTGAGTTTAGTAGCTTTTATCTGTGTAAAAAACGGCACAGAAACGGCACGATAGAGATTTTACCCTAAAAACGGCACGATAACGGCACGCTGCAAATGAGTAATTAATCTAAATTCTGCTGACCTCATGAAAAGCCACACCACGTCGAAAGCCAAAAAGAAATGGTCTTTTAAATTACTCCAAACGCAGGACAGGATGCGTCAGGACGGTAGCTTCCCCATCGCTTTAGTATTATGTTTCTGCCAACAACGAAGTATTACCACCTTAGATTTAATGGCTTTACCCGAACAGTGGGACAAAGAATTTGAACGATATAGCTTGAAAGGTGCAAACAGCCATCCTGATGCGCTGAAATACAATGTTTACCTGAATTCATTATCTACAACTTTAGATGAAACGATTTCTGACCTTACCAAGCGAAAAATCCCTTTTACAAATACGATGATTATAGAACATCTGTTTATCGTGGAGAAAACAACCAGACTGAAAACTTATATTCTGCAATTAATAGAGCAACTCGAAAAACAGGAACGTTTCGGACATGTCCTGACCTTTGTTGAATTATCGGAATACCTTGAAAAATTCGATAAGGCCTTAGACAAACGGTTATTTGCAGACGTGAATTATAATTATGTAGTTAAGTTTGTTCAATACCAACTAAAGAACGGACGTAAGAAAGGTGGCATACCTGTTAATGTCAGATCCCTAAGAACAGTCCTGAATACAGCTATTCAGGATAATGCGGGAAACCCTGAAACAGTAGTAGAATTTATTATAAAATTAAACGAATGGAATCAACAAAATCAACGGATTTATCTTATCAGAAAACATCTCTATCGATATATTATCAATGATTCGGTCTATTCAATAACATATTTAACATCGGGTCGGGCATATCCATTTTATGATATCCTTCATAATATGGATTGAATATATACCTAAGCGTTCTGCCTACATCCGAGACTCTAGCTCCGGGATCACCAATTTCATTTTCGTCGATTTCGTCCATAATAAATTTTCTATAATTCCACAAAATGGTCGTCATGTCAAGATAAAACAAACCAGCAGCTAACTCTTCTTGTGCATCTTCTACCATAAGCCAATCTTCAGTTGCATTCAAGAAGTATTTTAGAACGTCAATATATGTCTTTTGTATCATATCGGCACATATTAAGAATTGCCCATATTTGATTTTCTTTTTTAAGAAAGCACAGAAAGCTGTTGCTAGATAGGATACTTTTTCATTATCGTCACATCTGTCAATAATGTATAATAATTTTTCTCCTACTTTGTGACGATAGTCTTCAGATTTTTCTATTTTAGCTATCATTCGTTTGCGTGTGCTTGATTTAATATCTTTAATACCATTAAGAAATGAAAGGATTTTCTTAAGGAATAAATAATCTCGAATATCCCCAGTTGTTCTAATCAAGGAAACGATAGGTAGATCGGTCATTGAATCAATAATAGATTCTGATATATTTGCCATAACACTACTTAAATCGCTGTTTAGAATAGTGTCTTCAAAAACTGTTGTGACATCACTTTTGTTTGCCATGCCTTATTATGATTTTTTGCTTATTACTTAATATAAAAATAATGAATAAATTCAACTCTTACAAATCAAAAGATATTGCTTTATGAATTATGATTTTAACTAATCCGATTAGCTATATTTCACACCAAACCAACAGAGGAATCGGTTAAAAAGGTCTACCTTTGTAAATACAATAAAATTTAATTAAACACCATATAATGATAGGGATAAGATGATTTTATTGTGTAATTAAACGCGAGTTATTTGACATTTTTGGGGTATAAAAACGGCATGCTGACGGCACGGTACGAAAAAGGACATGAAAAAAGCAGCTACAACTCAATGTAACTGCTTGATTTTCAGAGAGCGGAAAACGGGACTCAAACCCGCGACCCCCAGCTTGGAAGGCTATTGACAGTGTTTAGACAGATTGTTATAACATATTTATTATCAGTTATTTATTTTAGTATTTTAACTTGTCCGTTTGCTTTGTCTAAACATTGTCAAAACGGACAAGTTAATTCATTTTATACATTCTTATATGTACAAATAGCTCGTTTTAACGTTGTGAAATTTAACCCTATTAACGTAAAGTTTTATAAGAAATCTTATAACCCAAGCATACTCGGATAAATGATTGTTGGAATCTTATATTTTTGTCCGTATGAGTGGAAGAAAGAGGATAACTATTGAATTATTCCGGGCGGATACGAATAGCAATTTAGCATTACCTTATGCAGATGAGGGAATACAGGCTGGGTTTCCTAATCCTGCGCAAGATTATTTAGATTTATGCCTGGATTTAAATAAAGAGCTCGTAACCAATCCCCCAGCTACATTTTACGGACGTGTACGCGGTGATTCTTTAGTCGATGCTGATGTATTAGAAGGTGACGTTCTAATAGTAGATAAATCACTAACTCCTTTGGAAGGCGATCTAGTTGTGGTATTTATTGATGGCGATTTTACATTAAAATTTATACATAAAGATAATGAGGTAATTTGGTTAATACCTGCCAATAGTAAATATAATCCAATCAAGGTTACAAAGGAAAATGATTTTATGGTTTGGGGAGTGGTTACCTATACAATTCGAGATAACAGGAAGAGGAAAAGGAGATAAAATGTTTTTGTTGGTAGACTGTAATAATTTTTTCGCCTCTTGTGAACGTGTATTTAATCCAGCGCTTCAAAACAAACCCATCGTTGTTTTATCCAATAACGATGGATGTGTAATTGCCCGCTCCAATGAAGCTAAAAAGATCGTTAAAATGGGTGATCCCTATTTTAAGATTAAAGATATACTTCAGGAGAATGAAGTGATTATATTTTCGTCTAATTATTCTCTTTATGGAGATATGTCTAGACGGGTGATGTTGACGTTAGCCACTTTTGTCAAAGATTTGGAGGTATATTCTATTGATGAGGCTTTTCTCGATTTAGAAGGATTTGATAAACATTATGATCTTACTGATTATGCTAGAAAAATTATCAGAATAACTACTAAAAATACAGGTATTCCTGTATCTGGTGGTATTGCTGCAACAAAAACACTGGCAAAGGTAGCGAATAAATATGCTAAGAGATATAAGGGCTATAAAGGAATTTGCTTGTTAGATACAGATACTAAAATTCAAAAAGCCTTAAAATTGTTTGAAATTGGTGATGTTTGGGGAATTGGATACAAATACGATAAAAAATTACAACGTTACGGAATAAAAACTGCATGGGACTTTATTAATAAACCGGAAAGTTGGATCCGAACTCAAATGGGGGTTGTCGGTGTACGAACTTGGAAAGAACTTCAAGGAATACGTTGTTTTAATTTGGAATTACCTCATAGTAAAAAAAGTATATGTACTTCTCGTTCGTTCCCTATAGAAATAACAGATTTTGAAATATTGTATGAAGCAATCGCAAATTTTGCAGCTTCATGTGGACGTAAACTTAGAGAACAAAAAACGTGTGCTGGAACAGTAACTGTATTTATTCATTCAAATTTTTTTAGAGACGATTTATCCCCCTTCTATCAAACACGTTCTTTACAATTACCTGTAGCTTCAAACGCTTCTTCTGAGTTAATCATTGCAGCCAAAACAATATTGAAGGGGATTTACCAAAAAGGTTATGCTTTTAAAAAAGCTGGGGTAATTGTATCTGAATTAATAAAAGAGGATGAGGTACAAGGGAATTTATTCTACCGAATAGACCGTGAAAGAGAACAACGTCTTTATAAAGTGTTAGACATGCTTAATCGTAAGATTGCGCCTGATGCACTAAAATTGGCCGTTCAGGGAAATGGCAAAAAATGGGCATTGAGCCGGAAATATTTATCGAGACGTTACACGACAAGTTGGGATGATTTAATTGAAATCAAATAAAAGATTTAGTAAGCTTATCGGCTTTACTAAAACGTGGATAATTCTAAGTTGCTTGCAACTTTTCGAAAAGCCAACTATCAAGTATATATTACAATATCAAGATATATCGCATTAAAAAATAAATATCAATTATACAGAATATTTAAAATATGATTATATTTGTAAAGCATATTAATCATAAAATTTGAGATTATGGGAAAGATAACTTTTAAAAAAGTATGTAAATACGTTGTAGGAGGTGCTGCCATAGTCACGGGAGGTGCTTTGATTGCAGCAGCTGCAACTGGTGCGGCCCCATTTGATAGAGGATATACGTGGAGATGTGTCGGCAATAGTATAACGTCGCAAGGTCCAAACGTATTAAACAATGTCCTTAAATGGATGAAAGAGTAATTAAAAAGAGAGTGTCTTACGGCACTCTCTTTTTGATCGTTTAAAGGAAGGAAAATTGAAATTATTTTCCCTTTACCAATGAGACTTAATATTTAAATGTCACTCCAATCTGGTTACCTTCACTGTTCAACATATAGTCCACGTAATATAACCGACAATATGTGCCTTTATATTCTGTCACAAATCCACATCTTAGGATAGCTGCAACTTCTCCGGCCCTTCCTACTTCTAGAACTTTATTAACCGCTGCAATCCCTTTTACATTACCTATAATTGCGAAATTTGTACCATTTGATTGTTGTTTATCTCGATTATTCGTACAATAATCGCTTATAAATTTACCACCCTTTATTACCTGCTAGTATAAAAATGTAATTTAAAAATAAGGAGACGGATACGGGGGTTATCAAAAGATAATTCAGTGATGCTGAATAAGGCGATTCCCGTACCGTCTCCAAATAAGGTTTATTTAACTACTACTTTAAATATTTCAGGCAGAATGATAGAGTTATCTTCATTATAGACCAGAATGTCAATAAAATATTCACCTATAGGTATAGAATGATTATAGGCGATCTCAATTACGGCTTTACGAACAATGCCGAATTGGGATAAAATATCCTCTGATACATTTTTCCCATATTCATCGCGGATAGTATTTATTTTGTAATGAATAACCGGTGTCCCGTCAATTCCCTGAATAGGCGAAGATTGATAGGGTTTTTGCAAATTGATTTGTATGCTATCCGATGTATACGGATCTAACATAGTTTTTACAACCAATGAATCGGGCGTATAGGCAGCATTTTCCGTATCTAAAAATCCTATTTTTATTTTTTCACAAGAAGAAAAGGTTAATAGGATTAAGCAAATAATAAATAAATATTGGTTTTTCATTTTATTACTCATTTAAATGAACGACAGGATTTACAAGTAGAAAATCATAATCAAGAGAATGGACTATACCATTATCCGTTTGATGATCGGATGAGGCAATAGAACTCTTAAAACCAGTTTGGATAAAATGGATCGCCAGAATATCAGCACCTATATCTGGTACATCATAAAAATCACCATGTATACGATATACTCGTAGTTCTAAATTAGTTAAAGTTGTGCATAGCGAACCTCCTTCATTTGTCCCTTTAATTTCATAATTAAAGGATTCCCGCATTCTTCTGCCAGGAATAATATAGGAAAGAATCATTTCACGTGCCATTTCTACAGGAATATCTGAAACTGATTGATATATACGGTTATTTTCGTTATCCACTGTTTTAAATAAGAATTGATATATAGAGAAATTTGTTGGAGCAAAAAAAGTCAATTCAGGATTGTCTGAAACTTTGCCATCCAATAGAGGTTCTAATCCTGCATGTTGTATCAATATAACAAGATCGGAATAGTTTTTAGGGTCAGAATTTAGATACTCCCATATTGTTCCGTTAAATACACCATTTGCTTTACCAGTATCATGAAAATTATCTTCACAACTTACGAAAAGAAATAAAGTAATACTTAGTGCTAAAATAATTGAATATGTTTTCATTTTGTTTGTTTTAAAAAATTAGATTCTGAATTGGATTTGCCAATAGACTGTTTGCTTCATGGCAGGATTATTATTAAAAGCGACTTTGGGTAAAGGAAGAAATAAAGCGCCGTTAAGAACATCTTGTTCAGAAAGAGTAAGGAAATTTCCTTTCAAATTTTTATTATAGGTATGATTACGCATATTATCGAAATAACGGACAAGGCATTGAAAAATAAGTTCTTTGTCGCGTTCTAATTGAATAGCTATTCTAAGGTCTCCTTCCTCAGGCGTATAATCATCTACTCCGGCTCTTTGTCGGATTATATTCAGATCACTTTTTGCACCGGATAGGTCATTAGTAGCAGCCTTCATTTCTGCTCTAAGTAAAATGATGTCGGCCAAACGAAATATGATCTCATTTGCATCGTAGGTTTTCATCTGCCCCTTCTTATTACCATCATTGAAGATAATGGGATACCTCCAAATTTGGACATAAGCGGCATCTTGGGTAATAGCAGAAGATTCTTCTGCCATTTGTTCAAAATCTTTAAAATAAGCTGTTCTACGTAGATCATTTTTTGAATATAAATTGGCAACCGTAGTGTTATTAATACGGTAATTTCGTTTTGTTGCAGGTGTTGTATTGGGTTGGATTGGCCAACGTTGAATTGCTCCTGCAATATAACCTGCATAAGATTTGTATTCGCCGAGTAATTCACTATAAGTAATTTCAAATATGCTTTCTTTAGAATTGCCACGCATGACCTTAGTGCAAACTTCTTCAGGGTTAACAACCAATCCATAATTTGGGTCATTTATAACCGCTGTAGCTGCTTCTATTCCCTTGGTATAGTACATAGGTTCTTTCCCGAACCCTGCAAGCCATGCGTAGGCATGTGCCAATGTCGCGTTTGCAATTCCTTTACAAGGAATTTGTTTATTTGTTATGATGTTACCTTTAGAATCACGTAATTGATCAACAGACGGAAGTAACTGAACAGCCTTTACCAAATCATTAATAATAAAAGAAGCAATTTCTTTCCAAGGAGTACGTCCTTTTTGTCCGATATCGTTACTTGAAATTACTAAAGGTGCATCGCCCCATAATCTTATAATTTGGAAATAGGTGTATGCACGAAGGTAAAGTGCTTGGCCCAAATAAAAATTATATCTGTCCTGAGATAAATTTGCCCGATCAATGTTGTCAATTATTAAATTAGCCTGAGCAATAATTTTATATTCATTTGCCCAACTCAATTCCGGCGATGAGGTTGTATAACCGGAGAGATCATTAGATTGACTTTTATTCCATTTAGCCAAACTTAGGTAATCTAGAAGTATACCTCTATCACGATAATACTGTGTATAACTTCCAATCGCGTCTCGAAAAACTGTATGTAAACCATAGACCGCACTTTCAACATCCTGTTCTGTTTTCCAAAAATTTATATTAGTTGCAGAAGTTTCGGGTTCTTGTGTTAAAAAGTCATCACAAGACATCTGTATAAAACTAAAGCAGCTTATAATAAGAAAGAGAATTATTTTTTTCATCATCGTATTTTTTAAAATTCTTTTGAAATTCCAAACGTAAATTGTCTGGAAACGGGTAACGCATTTGCCCGATCAATGCCCGTAGCTGGATCGGTGTTCTCAGGATTATTACCTTTATAGTTAGTAATGGTAAATGGGTTTTCAACATTAAAAAAAATCCGGGTGTTATTGAAAATGGATTTGCGGATCGTATATCCTAAAGTAATAGTTTGACATTGTATGTAGTATACCTTTTGTGCATTAGAAGCTAAGTTGGATGCAAAATTATTTAATCCTACATTAGCCGCATTACGTGGGAAATCTGCTTTGTCACCGGGGTAACGCCAAAAATGAATTTTATTCAAGTTGTCAATTAAATAGGGCTTCGCTATATCTATTGGATTGATTTCTATAGTCGTGCCTAAAGATGCCCATTTAGCAGTATTAAGTATCCATTTTCCAATAACGTAATTAAATAATATATTGAAATCAAAATTTTTATATGTTAGATTTGATGAAAATCCTCCTTGTATTGCTGGTTGAGGAGGACCAATATAAATCCGATCATCTGCCAATGAACCATAATTATATATTTGCCCGTTTCCGTCAACATCCATAATTATCCTATCTCCTTCACGGTAAAAGGCATTTCCGTTTCCTGCGAGATATTTTAGTACGTTGCCATCCCAATAGCGGAATACGTCATTTTGAGAGTTGTATATACCCCTATCATCGAAAGCATATATACCGTATAGTCCTTTACCAATAATAGATAAATTATTAGCAAACCGAGCATCCGGATTTTTAAAATCTCGTCCATTTGCACTTCGTGTAAGTATATTCCAGTTTTTAGATATATTAAACCCAATATTTAAATTCAATTTTTCATTTCGGATAAGATCGGCATGTAATTCTAATTCAAAACCGTAATTATCTACTCCAAACATATTTTGCCAATATCGACGAACAGCTGTATGGGTTCCGGGAACTTCAGGGTTATAGAGCATTCCTGTGGTTCGTTTGAGATAATAATCTGCTACTGCTGTAAGCCGCCCACCCCAAAAAGAAAAATCAGCACCAATATCATATTGATCGGTTTTTTCCCATGTCAAATTTCGGTTTTCTAAACCCGAATTCCACTCCATTGTTACTGTTGGCTGGCCCATAAATGGTAAGTACTGTTGAAGCTCTCCAAAAGCAACGTAAGGAAATTCAAAAATACGTCCTGTTTTTCCGTAAGAAAACCTTAACTTAGCATTATCAAGAAAATTTTTCGACCAATTCATAAAATTTTCCTTTGCTATATCCCACGCAACAAAATACGACGGGAACCATGCCCAGCGTACATTTTCTCCGAAGCGACTTGAAGCATCACGGCGAAGGGTTGCGCCAATGAAGTATTTTTTTGCATAATTATAATTGATACGTCCAAAAATTCCCACCATTGTGGACTTTTGGTAATCTGAAGTAAAATCTTTGAGAGCTCTATTATTATCTGGATCATATACACTACCTTGCCAAGGCACATAATGAATTAGATCTGATGCAGCCCGTTTCCCATATCCAGAAATGTTATTACTTTCGTCTTGCTGTAAAGAAAACCCCAGTAAAGCATCAAAATTATGCACATCATTGAAAGTATGTTGATAAGTCAAAAGATTGTCATTTAATAACATTAAATGACGTGATATTGCGCCAGAACTATAAGTTTCTCCATATTCATCTAATTCGGATGGTTTAAATATATTCTGATTATTTTGTACAAAATCTACTGCAACGGATGTTTTAAGCGCAACTCCTTTAATAATATTATATGTTAAATCAAAGGAAGAGCGGAGACGATAGACATCATTTTTTTGTAAAGTTTTATCATATCTTTTGGTGAGTTCATCAAATGCAGGTGTACCTTTTCCCGGTAAAACAGTACTGGTGTTCAAAAGAAAGTCGGGATAAGTAGAATAGTCGTATTCAGATAGATTAAACATATCAATTCCCTTATTTGCTGCGGCATTATCTTGATAAGATAAATAAAATCTGAAATTACCTTGTAATTTATTAATTGGCTTGAAGCTAAGATTTGAAAAAGCACTTAATCGTCGATGTCCTGTTTTACGTAATGTACCAGTCTGATCGTAATATCCTAAACCAACTGAATAAGCAATATTTTGCGCACCACCACGCACTTGAAGGTTTGCGTTTATAACACGTGCAGGATTAAAATAATAATCAAAGTAATCTGTGCTGTTGTTGTAAAATGGGTTGAGGGAGTCTTGGTAGATTCTCAAAGAAGCTCCATTCCCTTTATTCCAAAAGTAATTAAAATCGGCACCATTTTGATAAGCTTCTTCAAAGGACGCTGGATATTTATAAGTATTTGTCTCTTTATCAAAGTATACTGATGCATAATTTTCCAAAGCCTCCATCCTGAAAAGTCGCTCTGCATTCCCACCAATGCGGTCGATAAGTTTTGGACGTGCTATAGCTGTATAGCTAAAATTAGCACTAATTTGTGCTTTTTGATTATATTTTCCCTGTTTAGTAGTAATCATCACTACACCATTTGCCGCGCGGGAACCGTAGATGGCCGTAGCAGCAGCATCTTTTAAGACGCTGTAGCTCTCTATGTCGTTTACATTTATAGAGGTTAAGACATTGCCCCCTACACTTAGATTAGTCTCATCGCTTGCTATCACATTATCAATAACAATAAGTGGTTGACGACGTTTAGAAAGTCCTAGATCTATATCCCCTCGTATACTTATATCAACGTCTTCGGCTGCTCCTGTAACCTGAGTAATACGAACACCTGCTGATTGACCTTTTAAGGCAAGTACAGAATTACCTACAATTCGGTTTTCAAGTTGCTCTGCCTTAATGACAGAAACAGATCCCATCACTTCGTCTTTACGTTGCGTACCATAACCGACAACGGTTACCTCCTCCAATTCATTCACATCTTCTTGAAGCTGAACTTTCATTACTATTCCAAATTGATATGTTTTTGTTAAGGATTTAAATCCAACACAAGAGAATGTAAGTATTCCTTCTGCTTGTGATAACAAAATTGAAAACTCCCCATTGTTATCAGTAGCCGTTCCTATTGTTCCCATCCTGACCGTTGCGCCAGGTATAGGGAACCCTTTTATATCGATAACTGTACCTTTAATGAGGTATGGAGGCTTGTCTTGAAAGTTTGATATAACAGAAAGCTCTGTACTTCCATAAGATGTAAAAAAAGAAAAACATAATAACAAAATGATCTTAAATCCATTTTTTATTTCATGATTTGTTTTTTGAGGCTTAGACCCCTTATTTTGTGAAAAATGTTTCATAATTTTGAATGTTGATTAAATAATAATTATTTGATTAATAAAGAGCGTCTAATGGTTTGAGAGGCCAGCGGGACGCTCTTTTTTTATAACATTAAGGTGGAGCGCGCGTATTAATAGTTATTAATGCTATTACCTTAATTTTATGTAGAAAATTAAAGTAAATAGAGTAAAATATTAGTCGGGTTAATCTCATATAATAATTATAATATTCCAAAATGCTCTACCAGTAGAGCATCAATGATTACAAAAAAATCTTTCATTTACAAATAATTGAAAGCTATGAGGCCGAAAGAAAAAACACCCATTCAATTATTTGTAAGTAAACAAGTTAAAACATTACGTGAGGAACGAGGTTTGACACAAGAACAATTCGCTGAAAATATTAATCGCTCGCGAGTTTTTTTCGCAAATCGGGAAAATCCTCATTGTGCAATGTCTTTTAATTTGGAGATGATTAATACAATTGCGAAAACATTTAATGTTTCGCCTAAATATTTTATGCCTGACGAGGGACTGTAATTCCAAAATGTCCAACTGTTTCATAATTTAAAGTATTAGTCAAAAAACATAAGGCGTAAACTACTTCATCTACTTTGTATTGAAGGTATCGCCAAACACCTTATCGTTTTATAGAATCCATAGTTCACGCCTATAAGCAGTGAACTATTTTGTCTATTGTCTTAACGATAATATATTTAGGCGATTTATTCAATACAAGACGTTAGAACAAAATTTTCTCACTTTCAGATTTATCTAATCCTGTTAACAAGATTTATTTTCCTTAGCAGAAACTAAAATTTGACTTCTTTTTCCATTTTTCCTGTGTATAGACAGTGAGACTTAAAATAAAATAGCACTTTCTTGCATTATTGAAATCTTAAAAAGTGTTGTAATGAAATGTGCTATAGATCAATATGTAATTAATAAAGTCAGAACATTAAGAACTGAATTAGGCTTTACTCAAGAAGACCTTGCAGAAGCTGCCAAAATTACTTCCGGATTTATTGGAGACGTGGAAGCTGGAACACGAGATACAAAATATAACCTGAGGCATTTGAATGCTTTCGCAAGACTTTTTAAATGTTCTCCTCAAATATTCTTACCCAAAGATCCGCTTCCTGATGATTAATTTCTTCTTCTGGCGGAGCACGTTGTAAAACAGTATTTAATTTAATTCTTTGTACTTCTTTATCAAACACTAATACGTATGTTTCGCGGACGACTGATATATCATTTTTTTTCAATGTTTTTTTTCTTTTCCTTTGGAACATATACATAATTCCAATTTTTTCTTTTTATATCTTGAATAAGGATCGGTGACATGGCCGAAGGCATACTACATAAAAATTTACCAGATATTTTTTTTATAGGTAGGCCAAAAACAGTTGATGCTATGTTATGTGGATAAATTTCACAATTAGATATGTCTATATATATTAATTTGTCACAACCTATAAGATTTATTGAAATAAAATCATTTCCAGCAAGTTGCAGAATTAACAATTTTGTAAAATATGCAACATTCAATTCTTCTAGTTGATTATTATTACATAGGAGATGATTTAAAGAATCTTTAATATTGGGGAGAAGAAGTTCTTTTAAATTATTGTTTGAGCAATCTAGAGTATTAAGATTACAACATTCTCTTACATCAAGATGCTTTAAAGAATTATTAGAACAGTACAACCTATTTAAATAGTTACAATTCATTAAGGTAAGTTGTACACAATTACAAGAAGTAACGTCTAATTTTCGCAATTCAATAGCTGAAAGGATAATATCATATATGCCAGGATCAAATGTATGACTATATGATTTTTTGTTTTTTCTAATTGTTTCTCCTATCATTAGAGAGACTTCGGAAGCAACGAACTTGATAATAATCTTTCTTTTCGTTTCTAAAGCTATTCTGATTGTTACAAGTCCAACACTTCCCATTAGCGGATTTGAGGAATCTAGTGTTTTCATTTTTAGATTATAAAGCGTGAAACTTATTATTGTAAGCCTCTGAAATCGCCAAACCTCATCTCTTACGATAATAACATTCCACGCTTTTATGTGGATGTTAATGAAGTAAATAAGAAGATGAGTAATTTTTGGCGATTAGAGACTTATTACATTCATTATTCTTAATTTCTATGTATCAAATGTCAGATCATAATTTCATTATTGAGTAAAAAAATGCGGACTGGGGCTTTCGCCAGTCTCCGGAATCGCCAAACCCCATCTCCTAACTACTAACCCACAGCCCGCAAATTTTATTGCGAACTATGAGTGTATTTAAGAGATTCATTAATTTGGCGATTTTTGAGACTGGCTACACTCCTTATAACTATATGTTATCCTTTTCCTAAATCAACCTTCTATATTTTAGTTTTTTCTTTGTGGAACAAATATATAAAAATCTTTAATAAACTTAGCTATTAGACGTAAAAAGTGGGATTATTCCGATTATCTGTATAGTTTTGGCTCGCCTAAGCCTTGTAGAGCAGAATTTACGCAATAATCCCACAAAAAGATTTACGTTTTAACTTGTTCTACAGATTTTATAAAAGGCGATTTGAACTAAACAAGCATCATCGTACGAATACGTTATTCAGAAGAACTATGAAAACTAAAATTCACTTCATTGTTAATTGAAGAAATCGGTGAACTTGTTTGATCACTTTGACTTGAATAACCATCCGGAGTACGTGCATTGATTTGCTGGCCTGACATTACTGACAAGTCATAACTACCGTCACTCCAAGTAGTAGTACTATTTGTTTCGTCTTGAACACAGTAAACTTCAACACCTTCAATACCACTACCGAATTCATCGGATACAACTCCGCTTACTTTAATTGCTGACATACTTGCCGTCAAAGTAAGTCCAAAACAGACGATGATTGCTATCATCAATCCTGTCAATGATAATTTTCTTTTCATAACCGCTAAGTTTAAATTAATATATACCTCAGAAAGCGAGGTTCTTCAAATTTAATATAATTATTTTAAAATTCAAAATTTATTTAAAACATATTTTCATTAAGTTAATATGTGCTTGCAATCAAAGTTTATTGTCAGGTTGTTTAGTGTTATCCTGAAATAAACGATTTATTAAATTGTTCACAACAGAAGTTGTTTCCTCATTTGTTTCTTTATCGCGCGCCGGAGGAACAATAAATTTTAATAAATTAATAAAAGCGGATACCCGTTCGGCAGGTTTCAATTTTTTTAAATCTTTCATTATACTATCAAAGTTATCATTTACAAACTTAGCAATCAGTTCTTTTGTTTCTGAACTAATTTTATTTTTTGAACCTTTAGGGCGTCCATTAGGATTATTTGTTTGTCCTTTCATTTATCTATAAATAGCTATTTTATCTCTATTTTGTATATATTTAGGCAAACGATCTATCTTGTAAAAAACAAGAATTTACAGAAGCTCCATTTCTATTAGATTGAATGCTATACTTGATTATTACCCTTCTTATTATCCATTCAAAGAAAGTCAAGCCCTCTATAAGTTTACTAATTTACAACTTGTAAGTGAATCTAATAGTTATTTCTTCACCAGTCGAGATGTAAATTATAAAAAGATGAAAAATAAAAATCATACAATAATGTTTTTAGTATTACTGACGATTATAACACTTCTTTGTTTTATCAGTTTTAGAGAAAATATTTTGTGTAGTGGTTTTTTTGGTTCAATTGTAAAAGGAATTACAGGTATTGGATCTTCCCTTTTTGGAGGAATAAAATCAGGTAAAGAACGCAAAAAAGCAGCAAAAGCATTAAAGGAAGCCCAGGAACAAATAAATCAAGAAAGAGCATTTAATGATACTCTTTTTAACAGAGAATATTATCAGGATTTTTTACAAAGATCAGAAAATCAAGCAGCCTTAAGAATGCTTAGAGAACGATTAAAACGTGAGAATCAAGCAACAGCACAACGGGCTGTAATTACTGGTGCTACTCCAGAATCAATGGCAAAAGCTAAAGAATTATCAAATAATACATATTCGGATACGGTTTCACGAATAGCAGCAAACAGTAGTAATGCTAAAGAAAATGTAATGAATCGTTATTTGAACTTTAGAAATAATCTGAACAAGCAGTTACAAAATGTTTATGGACAAAAAATGAATTTGCATAATCAGAATGCTACGCAATGGTCAAATTTAATGCAAAACGGTTTAAACAGTTTGACGGAATCTTTTGCAGAAGCAGATAATGGATTTTTAAGTAGTCTGTTTAAAAAGTAGTTATGGGACTTTTAGATTATATTTATAATGAGGGAAAAGGTGGGAATGAAGAACAACAAAATGAAAAATCGGTAGAAGACGAGAAGAAGTTATTGCAACTTAAACCCCCTTCTATGCCAGAAGAAGATTTTAAAGCAGCTTTGTCGGTCTTCTCCCCTGAACGAATTTCGGAATTATATAATGGTTTTGACCCTCAATCAACCAAACCATTTTATGAGCAATTGTATAAAGTAGTCAAAACTTCTCCCGTTGAGCCAGATGAGAAACGTTTACAGGCATCCCGTAATTTAGCTAGTTTAGGAGATGCTCTTTCTCTTATTATCCAATCTATTGCAGCTACACAAGGTAGTTTTATTGAAAAACGAGATCCTCGATTATCTGCTTCCCATCAAGCAGATTTAAATATTCAACGTTTGAAAGATGTTTATAAAAAAGATAAAGAAGTCTATGATAACGGATTGATCGGTGCGCAAATGAAAGATATAGAAGGAAATCAAAGTTTATATCAGCATGACCGGGCTGCACTATTGAATTTATTAGCAAAAATGAGAGAAGCTAATTTCCGCAATAAGCGTTTTATAGGAGAAATGAATTACCGGTATGATAAGTTGAAAAATGATGAGAAAGAACAAAAATTACGTATCCGTCAACTTGCTGCCAGTAATCAGCTGAAAAGAGAGAAATTAGATTGGGATAAAGCAAGACATCAACTTATACAAAAAGATACTCCTAAAGGTTATATTGATTTTTATAATAGTCAAACGGGTATGACTTATCGTGTTGCGGAGAAGAAATGGAAAGCAAATTATACTCAAATTTTTAATCAGATTAAGAATGATCTTTTTAAAATATATCCTCTTCTGAAAAGTGCAGAGAAATTGGGTTCTCTTAAACCTTCCGAAAAGGAAGAATACGTCAAACAGTTTATGTATGATAATCCTGACGCAATAGGTTTTTTGGAAAGCATCGCTGACAAAAAATTTCAAGACGGTACACCAATTCCAAAACCAGAAATACCCCAATTGACCGAGATTCAATTTAGAGCAATTTCGGCTCTTGCCCAAAAATACCAGAAAGATGAAATAAAAGCTTTATCGGAAATTGCAAATTTTTTGAAATCACAAGGTTTCAAGCAAGAAGATGTGAAAGCACTACTAAAAGCGATACAGGAATGACAGTTCTAAGTAATAAGATTTATGAATCTATCCGGTTAATAAGGAAAATGGAAAAAGTTGCGTTGCAATATTCCCCTTTCGGCTATCATGTTGCCTTTTCAGGAGGAAAAGATAGTCAAACAATTTTAGAGCTCTGTAAAATGGCAGGAGTAAAATTCAGAGCATTTTTTTATAAAACTTCTGTTGATCCGCCGGAATTGCTAAAATTTATTCGGACGAATTATCCGGAAGTAATTTGGCTAAAACCAGAACGTACAATGTTCCAATTAATTTTGGATAAAAAAATACTCCCCTTGCGCAATTGTCGATTTTGTTGTGAAATTTTAAAAGAACGTCGTGGACTAAACGAACTGACAATTATCGGGGTGCGTAAGGAAGAAAGTTATCGTAGAGCAAAACGGCAAGAGTTTACTATGGAATGTAAATATGGAGCTGATAAGTTGTTGCTTTCTATCATACTCGAATGGACTACGCGTGAAGTTTTTGAATTTCTAAGAAAAAGGGGTATTGAAATTTGTTCGCTCTATTCTGTATTTAAGCGAATAGGTTGTATTGGTTGCCCTATGAACAATAAAGCTCAGCGACGAGAACTTATGATGTATCCTTTGCATCGTAAAGCATATATAAACACAATCATAAAATTACGTAAAGTTGGACGTTATCTGGATTTTAGTGATGCTGAAGATGTTCTTAACTGGTGGTGTTCAGGTAAAAGCAAAAAAGTATATCTGGCAGAAAAGAAACAACTTCGCTTGTGGGATAATAATTCAGAATTAGCAGCTTAAACAACTTAAATATGGAAATAAGAAAATACACTCATGGAAGTCTTTTCTCTGGGATTGGAGGATTTGATTTAGGAGCAAAAATGTCTGGTATACCAACATTATGGAACTGTGAATATGAGGAGCATAAACGAAAAATTTTGAAAAGACATTTCCCTAACTCCTACCAATATTCAGATGTGTGTACGCTTAGTAATCCTCCTTATGTAGATATTATTAGTGGTGGATTTCCTTGTCAAGATATATCAATAGGAAATAATTCAAATAAAAATTTATGGAGAAATGGAGAAATCGGAATTAAAGGTGAACGTTCAGGATTATGGCGAGAGTTCGCCCGAATTATACACGAGGTTAGACCTTGCTATGTCATCATTGAGAATAGCCCACTACTTGCCAACAGAGGATTTGAAAAAGTGCTATATGATCTTACCCAAATCGGGTATGACTGTGAATGGCAATGTTTACAAGCTACCCAATTTAGCTACCCGCATCGGCGAGAAAGAATTTTTGTTATTGCCTACCCCAGCAAAATCAGACGCATATATCATTCTCAAATCTTCATGCCAGTTGAAGAAATATTATCAAAATGGACATCAAGACAAAACATTATACCAATGCCAATTAAACGGTTTAACTCCGAGTCAAACTATGAACGTGTACGAATGGATGATGGGTTTTCCACTGGACTGGACATTAGAAGAATAGAAGATTGTGGAAATGCTGTTATTCCCGAAATTGGAATGTATCTTTTTGAGTGTATCAAAGAATTTGATAAGGCTTATTCCAATGTTATTGAACAAGGACTATTAAATAATGAAAGTTTAAAAATTGCAGCTTAATTTCTATGTTATGCCTATTGACGTTACAAAGATAAAACCAAAAGCAGACCGGGAGGAAACTATTAATAACATCGTTGATAAACTTTTCAATCAAAATGATACATTATCACATACGGATCTATCCACTTCACAAGATAGCATACGAAATGAAGTATCAAAACCTGAAATTTCTTCAACTGGTAAAATGTTATACCATAGTTTTGGTCAGGACATTATTGTCGATGTCAGTGATAGAATCGATCCAGACGGATACACCGAAGTCACAGATTCTAAGAAACAGGTATATTTAGTTAAAGCAAATGAATTGAAGCCTTTGCCGGACGACTATTTTGAAAATGAGCAATCTGAACAAAAAAATGACCGGAAACCGGGGTTCTGGAATACTTATGTCGGAGATTTGATTGAACGATTTGGAGCAAGTGTATATCAATTTAATGGTGATCTGTATAATTTAGCAGATAAAACAGATAAGCTGCTAACTAAAATAGACCCTGTTGGTGGTGTGATTGCAGACATGATAAAAAAGAATTGGGAGCAAAAGCATCCAGATAAAGTATATAAAACTTGGTTACGTGAACAAGCAGACAATACTTACAGTTATGCGGATTTATTAAGGCAGCGAAGTGATCGGTATACGGGTAAAAATTTCACTGAATTAGCAAAAGAAGGCGATTATGCAGGAATGGTTGGTGAGGCATTTCTAACAGCTTCTGAAAGCCTAGCCCAAAGTATTGTGGCAATGGCTGGAGGTGGTTGGGGACTTGCCTTAACCGGAGCAACTGCCGGAGTACAAAAATACGATCAATTAGACCAAAGTCCTGAAACAAAGGATATGTCTGAAGCTATGAAAATTTATAACTCAGTAGCTACGGGCATTTTTAATGCACTTTTCGAAAAGTTAGGGGATGCAGCCATAGGAAGGGAGTTTAAAAGACTTGTTTTGAAACATGGGGCGGATGAAGCGAAAAGCATTGTCCGCAGTAATCTTGAAAATTGGTTGGATGGTATGTTTAAAAAATATGGTGTCTTATGGATGCCTGTTAGTGAAGGATTAGAAGAAGTTGCTACTCAAATCAGCGAGAATATAACAGATTATTGTACTGGAGCAACGGATAAATGGGATCCAATGGAAGGAGCATTGGAAAATTTTGTCTACGGTGCTGCTGGTGGAGCACAGTTTTCGATGGCCGGTGTACCCTTTGCTATTCGTAACCGGATCATAAAAAGCCAAAGCAGAAAAGCGTTTAACAATGCCAAAAAGAATCTTATAAATACATTTCCAAATGAAGATACCGAAACTTTTGTTCGTGGATTAACTTTTATGTCGCCTGCTGAACAAGAAATGACACTCGCAACGATTGCAAGAAGCGGAGCTTATGAGCAAGATCAAATTAATACATTAATAGATTTTACTGAAAAAGCCAATAAATACAAAGACTGGAACAATCTAAAAGCCGATGAGACAGATAAACAAGCTAAAAAAGAACTTGCAATACAAACTGCCTTACATGATTTTGACATTGCAACATCTCAAATTACAAATGAGGAGGGTTTTATACAGGAGGTTGTTCTTTCTGGAGAAGATAATCCCGTATACATCATTAAAGGAAATGTAGTCGTGACTGAGAATGGAACAGGAACCCTAATGGCAGATGTTACAAATTCATCTAAGGAATTGTTTTATAAAGATGAAGCCGGAGAAATGCAAGTCGTTTCTTCTTCGCGAATTGAGAGGATAGAGAATATTGTCAATGTTCTAACTATGCGAGAGAATCTTGAAGCAGAACTTCGCGAAGTTGATAATTCACCTGAACAAGAGATCGTTCAAGATGAAACTAATTTAAGTGAGCATATAAATAATGGCGATCCGATAGTGTACCGAAATTATAATGGCGACGAGATAGAAGGGACAGTTATTGATGCCTATTCTGATGCTGAAAGTGTTTTCTTGTCTGATGGTACAGTCGTTAATAAAAAAGATATTATACGTACTACTCCACTTCAAGATCAATCAACTTTAGAAAATAATCTCTCTAAAGGAGAAACAGGTATTTCCGAATCTTCTGTTACTTCAGAAATAAAAAATTTTGAAATTGAACCAGGATTAACTGCCTCATTACAAGAAGATGGAACATATATTTTAGACAAGACTTTTACAAAATCGGAATTTGATAAAGGGAAAAAGTTTATTGAGCGATTAAATGCGGACTATAACGGTGAAAATATTCATTTTGAACTAACAGAATTACCCAAAACAAATCCTGATAATCCTTTAGAAAAAACGAAGTTTGGGATTTTGGGGCGTATTGATCGACTTATACCTTCCATTGAAAATACAAATACCGATCAGGCAGAAATGTTGACGGATCTCAAAACAGCTAAAGTAACTGATAATAAAATTACACCTTTAACAGAAAATAAAGAAACTAGAGAAGCTATAAATGAAATCATAAGTCAGGAAAACGCAACAGAAGAGAATATTCTTGAGATTCCCGGTAAAGAAAAATTGAATCATGAGAAAAATACTCATCAACCAGAAAAAACGGATACAGAATCTAATCAGCCCAGAACCCATAAAAAAGTATTTGGTGCAAATAATAAGTTAGTAAGTCGCGAGCAATATGACGAATTAAAAAAGTTGTGGAAAGATAAAACGCAGGGGCAGCTAAATGTAGGGTTTGATCCGGAATTACTTTCTATCGGAATACAGATGGCTGCATTTCATATAGAAGCCGGAGCAAGAAAATTTTCGGATTTTGCTCAAAGTATGGTATCGGATATTGGTGATTCAATAAAGCCGTATTTAGTTGCCATTTATTTAGGAGCAAAGCACATGCCGGGGATGGAAATTATCGCTAAAGACATGGATTCTTCGGAATTTATTAGTATATTTAATGTTGATGAGACAAGGGCAAAGCAAGTAGCTACAGAGGAAGTTAAAGAACGCTACTCTCGCTACCAAAATGAATTAAAGACTTTATATGCCCGAAAAGAAGAATTAGATAAGACAAATGATGGGTTTGTCTTAAAGAAGCAAATTGCTGATTTAGAGCAATTAATACAGCGTATAGAAGAGACGTTCGGGAAATCCTTAGACGTTCCCGATGAGAAGGAAAATCTAAAAAAACAAATTAGAGATAAAGGTTGGGATGAAGAACATGTAATTATAGGAAGCCCTCCTAAAATTGTTCCGGAAAGAAATGAGAAAGTTGAAAAAAAAATTTTTAACAATTCTGAAGAAACAAGTGCCTCTATCCGGGATGTTATAGAGCGATTTCCTTTAAAAACTTATTCAATCACCAATATTACGCATGAAAGACCTTCAGTAGAAGTAGCGAAAAATATTAAAAAGGATATTCGTAAGTTTGTGAAAGCTTTACAAAGAGTCACAGGCTGGGAATTAAACAGGAATGCAAAAGGGAAAGTTGAATATTGTCGGGTTAATTTACCTCCTGCAGGTGGTGAAGCGACTTTTACAATATGGAAGTCAAATTCTAATTTAGGGATTTATGCTTCTATTGGTTATAAACTTAATGAACAATTTAATAGCTATATACCTGACAAAAAATTCACGTTCAGGGTCGTAAAAAAAGGAGAAAGTTCCGCTTATGAGCAGAACCTATTCTATACTACAGATGCTTCTGTTACTAAGATAGCAGAAGAGTTTGAGAAAGCAATTGATGATTATTTAAAGAAACTTGTAAATAGAAATAATGAAAGAAGAGATGACGGAATTGGAACCTTACCGGACTCCGGAAGCGAAAATCAAGGTATTGTGGATGCTCGAATGGATGCCAGAGGAAATATATCGGATGTACAAAGAGGACACTTTGAAGGATTATCTGGCGAAAGTAGTAAACAAGGCAATAGACGTGAAAGAAGCCGAAATGAAAACAGGAAAGAATTGGATAGAAGCGCAGGAGATTATGAACGAAACAGTTCTTTGCCCAATGAGAATGGAGCCGAAAGAAATGCCAGAATCATTGAGTTCGGAACAGATAGCGCAGATAGAGGTATATTTGAACATGCCCTTATAAAAAATAGTCGGAACTATGTTATCCTTGATCCTATCAACATAGTACCTAAAGGAGAAATAGCCAAAATCAAAGCTAACCTAGAAGTAATAAAGCTTTTAAAAAAAATTGAAAGCGAAGATCGGATTGCTACTAGTGAAGAACAAAAAAAACTTTCCCAATACTCTGGTTGGGGAGGATTGTCAGAAGTCCTCAATAAAGATAAGATACATAGTCAAAACTGGTCTGAGAAATATGGAGATTTTCATAAACAATTAACAGAACTTTTTACAGAAGATGAGTTTTTATCAGCCATAAACTCCACTATTAATTCCCATTATACACCGGGTCATATCGTTACTTCTTTATGGGGGCTTGCTGAAAGGTTAGGATTCAAGGGGGGGAAAGTGCTAGAGCCAGCAGCAGGATCAGGAAATTTTTTAGGGCTTATGCCTTCTCATTTAGCAAGTAAATCAATAATTTCAGCTTATGAATTAGATTCTATCACAGGACGTATTTTGTCACTACTGTATCCGGATGCTATAGTAAAAGTAACAGGGTATGAAAATTCAAAGGACAGAGCCTTTGATTTGATAATTACAAATGTACCGTTTGGCAAGATAGCACCCTATGATGCTTCCAATAAAGATTTATCAAAATTTTCTCTTCATAATTATTTTATTGCAAAAGGTATAAGGCAACTTAATCCCGGAGGTTTAGGAATATTTATTACATCCACCAGTACTCTTGATAATGGTGCTAGTGCTAAATTCCGGGAATGGGTCAGCAATGAAGGAAATGCTGATTTTGTTGGTGCAATCCGATTACCTAATAATGCTTTTTCACAGAATGCAGGGACTGAAGTTACTACTGACATTGTTGTATTCCGAAAACGGGATAACAATGGTATCTCTCCGTATAGACAGCCATTCCGGTACGCTTTGCCCTTAAAAGAAACAAAAAAACAAGATAATACACCAATTACGATAGATGTAAATGAATATTTTGTAGCAAATCCTGATATGATGTTGGGAGAACCGATGTTAGCCTATCAAGCAAACAAAGGGAAGTTATACAGTGCAGATGATTTTACATTGAAACCAAAAGCAGGCGAAAATTTATCACAAATCTTAAACGAGGCAATACAAAAATTCGCCACAAATATAACTGATACTCAAGCAGAGATTAACAGAAGCATGGAATTGGCAAAAGAAAGTGATAAAGAAGGTTCTCTTATTATTCGTGATGGTGAGATTCGTGAGGTATCAAATGGAGAATTGATAGTTCCACATTGGGTAAATGAATATATTACTAATATTAAAGGGAAACATGTATCAAAGCGTCAGGTCGCCAAACATTACATTGATGTTCGTGAAATAATTAATAATCTGGTAGATGCTGAAGTACATGGTAGTGAAGATATTGAAGAATTACGTAAACATCTAAATGAACAATACGACAGTTTTGTCGGGGAATATGGACAGTTTTACAATAATCTCAAGCTTCGTTTCCTTACTGATAATGACGTAGACTGGAGTAGTGTTTATGCTCTCGAAAAAATTGAATCAAAATATGTTGCCGACGGCAACGGTAAATTTAAACGAAAATTTTTTATTAAAAAATCCGATATTTTTTATAAACGGATTTCTTTTCCTGTTACTGAGCCGAATATAGCCTCGTCATTAGAAGACGCAATGCGTATTTCCGCAGCTTATCGTGGTAATCTTAATTTGTCCTATGTTGCAAAGCTATTAGGTGTAACAGAAGATGAGGCGAAAAATAAAATATTGGATAAGGAATTAGGTTTTGAAAATCCTGTTACGGGTTTAGTTGAAGACAAAGATAATTATTTGTCTGGTTTTGTCCGGACAAAATTAGATGAAGCTAAAAAAGCTGCTGAGATAGATAAACGTTTTACGGCAAATGTTAAAGCTTTAGAAAAGGTTATTCCTAACGATATTCCAGCCTCGCAAATTCGTTTTCGTTTAGGTACAACTTTTATTCCTAGTGAATATATAGAGAAGTTCATTAAAGATAAATTAGAAATATCTGCAACTGTACGTTATATTCCAACCCTAAACAAGTGGATTATAACTGACATTAATAATTCTCACAATGCTAAGAATAAAACTGTCTATGGAACAAAACGAATTTCAGGATTAGAATTAATTTATAAAGGACTGAATTTATCACAACCAATAATTTTTGACGTTTTCAAGGAAAACGGAAAAGAAATGAGGGTGAAAAATCTAGAAGAAACGGCAGTTGCACAAAGTAAATTATCAGACATAGAGGATGAATTTATTGATTATATATCAGGAAATGAAGAATTTATTAATGAAGTTGCAAGATTGTATAATGAGGGTTATAATGGATATAAAGAAAAACAATATACAGCACCTTCTTTTTTACATTTCCCAGGGGCAAATCCAGATATAACACTTCGAGAACATCAACGGAAAGCTATTCCCCGAATTTTACAGGAATGTACGTTACTAGCACACCAAGTTGGCTCTGGAAAAACCTATACAATAATAACGGCTGCAATGGAAATGCGTCGTTTAAAGATAGCGAAGAAGCCATTGATCGTAGTTCACAATCAAACAATAGAACAGTTTATTTCTTCATTCAAACTTTTATATCCAACTGCAAAAATTCTTTCACCGACAAAAAAGCAGACAGATGCTAAAAATCGGATCCGTCTTTTTAATCTAATCAGTTATGGCGATTACGATGCTATTGTTGTTCCACAATCGTTCATTACAATGATACCAGATAATCCGGAGCGACAGAAAGCCTATATCAAAGAACAAATTTCAGAATTAGAAAATTTATTAAATAATATTGACCCACATGAAGAAAAAACACTTCATTCTCAATTAAGTTCACAGTTAAAAGAGTTTCATGAAACCTTAAATAATTTGAATAAAGATTCTGCTGATCCAAAAGTAAAAACAACTAAAACGAAAGCGAACCAACAATTAGGAATAATAAAGCGAATATCCCGACAAGCAGACAGGAAAGTAGACGAAATACGAACCTTTGAACAATTGGGAGTTGATGCCCTATTTGTAGATGAAGCACATGCTTATAAAAAACTGGGATTTGTTACTAAGCTTGCAAATGTTAAGGGGATTGATAAAGGAGGAAGCAAGAGAGCATTCTCCATGTATATGAAAGTGCGTTATATACAAGAAGTAACCGGTAATAAAAATGTTGTTTTTGCAACAGGTACACCCATCACTAACACAATGGCGGAGCTATACACTATGTTACGTTATATTGCACCGGATATTCAACAGAAATACAATATCAAAAGTTTCGATGAATTTGCAACGACTTTCGGTGCCATTGAGCCCTCGTTAGAATTTACAGCAGCAGGATCGTTCAAAATAGTAGACCGCTTTAAAAGTTACGTAAATCTACCTGAATTACTTACTGCATTCCGTGCAAGAACGGATGTAGTTCTAACGGAAGATATAAAAGAGTTCAAAGAAAAAAATACTATACCTAAATTAAAGAATAATAGCTTTACTCAAATTATCATTAAGCAGAGCGACGGATTAAAAACGATTATGTGTGCCTTGCGTAAGCAACTGGAGGATTGGGAAAAATTATCTGGAAAAAAGAAACAGAAATTGCGACATATCCCTCTAGTTGTCTTTAATCAAGCAAAACAAGCAGCAATAGATTTACGTTTACTTAATCCAGACTTTCCCGATGATCCAGGGAGTAAGACAAATCGTGTGGTTTCAGAAGTTTTTAGAATTTATGAATCTACTTCATCTTATAAAGGAACACAGTTGGTATTTTGTGATATGTATCAATCTTCCAAAAAAAAAGAAGGCATTTTGAACTTTAATCTGTATAAGGATATAAAGCGCAAATTAATCGTAAAAGGAATTCCGGAAAACGAAATAGCAATCTTTACTGAATATAGTGATTCACAGCGAGAACATTTATTTGAACAAGTGAATAGCGGAGAAAAACGCATTATGATTGGCGGACAAACTATGTCAACTGGGGTAAATGTACAAGAACGTCTTGCAGCAGAACATCATGTTGATGCTCCTCCCCGTCCTATGGACTTTGAACAACGAAATGGAAGGGGTATGCGACAAGGTAATATGCACGCTGAAATGGGTATCCCGATAGAGATACTTACTTACGGTGTAGAAAGAACGTTAGATGCAACGGCTTATCAACGACTTTTGATTAAGCAAAATTTTATTAATCAAATGATGAAAGGTGAAAACTTAGGTAGAGAGATCGAAGACTTAGCAGCAGAAGATGACGCAAGTGATTTAAATTTCAATCAGATGATGGCAACGCTTTCAGGTAGTCAATATGCTATTTTGCATCAACAACGTAATTATGAGCTGAAGAAGTTAGAAATGGCGAAAAAGAATTTTGAACGTCGTCAGGTTGAGTTAAACCAACAATTAAAAGATGCCCAATATTTAATAACTTATTATAGAAACAAAATTGAAGAAGCAGAGAAGATACAAAAAACTGTTTCGCAGTTTTTTCCCGATGGTAAAATTAATTTGTTGAAAATTGATGATAAAATTTATACTGAAAAGTTTGGAGAGGTATTAGAGGCATTTTTTCAAAAACTCAGAGTCAAAAGTGTTAAAGATGCTTGCCAACATCATTATAAATTTTATTTAAATGGACATGAAAATCCGATAGTAATTCGATTGACTAGCATTGTCCATCCCGAATCTATCCAATATTCCTTTTATATAACTGATAGTGCAGATTCCCAAATCAGTTCAGAAATAAAATTTGGTCAAGGCTTTTTAACTTCTTTTGCAAAATTAATTGGTCGGGTAAAAGATAATCTAGCAGCTATTAAAGAACGACAACAACAAAATGATATAAAAATACCCATTTTAAAGGAAGAAATTAAAAAACCTTTTGATAAACTGGAAAAGTTAGAGAATCTAAGGATGGAAGTTGAAGAGTTGGAGGATAAGATGCAAAAAGAAGTGTTGAATGAAACGGGAATTGATACTAAAGCTATTGAGGAGAAAGAAGCAGAGGAAATAAACCTTGAAGAAACAATAGACGAGAATCTGGTCGAAGAGGCTGAAATTAGTGAAACACTTGAACGGATTATTCCGGATGCTCCTTCTACTATTAATAATAATGAAAGTAACGATGTATTAGCCTTACCTATTATTAAAACGAAGCATACTAAAACAGGTGCTGATCTATTTGTTGTAAAGTTAAGTAACAGGCTCACCCGGAACGATTTTATGCGTTTAAAAAAATCTGCCGGAAAATACGATGGTAAATGGAGTAATTTTACCAAAGGATTTAATTTCAATAGATCAGAAGATGCGGAGTATTTCAGAGAAGACGTAAATAGAAAAACTGAAAAAGGATATGATGTTTTATTCCGAGAAATAGAGCCAATAGAAAATGAAATCTTTTATTCTAATGCGGAACATGCAGTTATGTCTATTAAACAAGATAAAGCTACATCACTTCAATGGTTATCTATGTTGAAAAATAATGGGGGGTTGAAAGTTGGAGAAGATAAATGGCTGGGGTTATCAGATTGGTTAAAATCTGAAAATAACAAGATCCTTACTAAAAAAGATATATTAAGATGTATATCTCTTAATAAAATACCACTCTTTGAAACAGAACTTCAAGGCCTACCCTCAAAGGAATTCTGGAAGAAAAGTCAAGAAACTCCGGAGACAAAATATTACACTTTCTTAAAAACGGAAGAAGCTAATGTAGTGGCGCACCATCACATTAAAGATGAAGAGGATATAACTAAACTAAGAAAACGTATTATCGACGGAGAGGTTTATCAAGATGAATTTAAACAAGCTATTTCAAATAGAATTGCGGACATTGAGATTTATAATTATAATGACCATTATATTTTATACGATCCTAACATAGATTCTTATATTCTCAACCGGAATTATTTTGATAGTTTTGAAGAAGCGAGCAATGCTATTGCATACGGTCTTATCAATGATGTCCGATTAAAACACACTACAAAAGGTTTAGATTTATACAAAGAACTTGTATTAGTCGTTCCTTCTGTTCAAGAGTGGAATAAAGCGGATGCAATTCATTTTGGTGATGTAGCAGGTGGTAAAGCTGTTGTTTGGATTAGATTCGGGGATACGGTAGATAAAAATGGGAAAAAAGTACTTGCTATAGATGAAATACAAAGTCAACGTCACCAAAATGGGAAAACGAAGGGCTATGTGTCAGATTACTTTAACGAATTGGAGCAAAAGCAAGAATTTCCCTTTGCTAAAAAAATGCAGAATTATTATTTACAGAAGGTTTATGGTATTATTACTTCAACTCAGTATGACGAATTTATAAATAAAATCAATCAGGAAATTATTGAAAGTGGTTTAGATATTGAGACCGTTAATGATATATATAACCGATATTATACTGGTTTTGGTAAATGGGATTATATACCTGATGCTCCTTTTGAAAAGAATTGGCATGAAGTTGCATTCAAGCGAATGTTAAGATATGCAGCAGAAAATGGATATGATGTTGTTACATGGACAAAAGGCAAACAACAAGCAGACAGATATGATTTGAGGCAAAAAGTAGATTTTGTCCGGTGGAAAAATAAAGGAGATATTTATAATCTGGAATTGGATAAAAGAGGTGTGACTTATTTTTTCAACAATATACAGAAAGCCGATTTGGACAATTATTTAGGTTATGAACTAACAGAAGAAATCATTTCGTCATCGGAAAATTTCGGCACCATTGAGGGAAATGGTCTGAAGTTAGGTGGGGAAAAAGTAATAACTTTTTATGATAAAACTTTATTGGATTTTGTTCGCAAATACGTAAAAAAATGGGATTCTCAAATTAAAGATTTTATTTTACCAAAAGTAGAGGAAGCAGGAAGAATAATGTGGGGTGTAGAAATAACACCTGAAATGAGAGCAAGCGTGTTAACTGGACAACCGATGTTTAGAGAATCGGAAAATCTACAGAAAATTGAAAAAGAACAAATTATTCGGGAAATCGAAAGATTTAAGCGTCGGCTAGGTATTGATTTTACTCTAATCCAAAACCGAGGAGAGTTACCGCTTGAAGTATTTAAACGTATGAAGGAAGATAGTCGTTATCCTGGTGTTTTTATTCCCTCATCTGGTAAAGCTTACATTGTGTTGGATGAAATCGCAAGCGTGAAAGATGCACAAAGGTCTATACTGCATGAGTTAGTCGGTCACAAAGGCATACAAGGGTTATTGGGTGAAAATATAGGGCAGTTTAGTGAAAAGGTTTTGAGATCCATGAGTAAGGAAGCGAGGATCAAGTGGTTGAAACAATATAATGATAATCGTTTGTTGGCAGCACAAGAATATGTTGCTTCATTTGCTGAAGGGTATACGGAAATGACACAATGGAATAGGATCAAAGCTATCATACGGAATTTTTTCAGGCGTGTCGGGATTGATTTAAAGCTAACAGATCAAGATTTAATGTATTTGCTCTGGAAGGGTGTCCGGAAATTACAAAACCGGAGTTCTGTATTAGAAATGGCAAATTACGCCAAGAAGGACTATACCTATTTTCGTGAAGCGGAAACGAGTTATGATGTTCAATTGGATACTGCAACGGAATTGGAAATAGATCAAATTGAAAAAGTTAAGTTGCATAATTTAATTACATCCCATTCTTTCCGGTTTACAGAGGCCTATCAGGATCGTATGCTTGCTGTAAAGAAAATGCAGGATCTCATAGAGCAGAAAATAGAGCGAAAATTACCTGATTATATGAATGCTTATCTGTACGAAAATACTTTAGCTTCTAGGAATACTTATGAAACAGAGTACTTCAGGAATAATAATCTGCTTCCTTTAGTTAAAGCTATCGCTGCGTTGGAAAACCGAAGGTTGTCAAGGAGAGATATAGAAAATTATGTGATGCTTAAGCATGGATTAGAGCGTAATGAATATATGAAAAAACGTAAGGTGGATAAATGGTATATCCCAGAAATGAATAAAATCGAACTTACACGACAAGAAGACGGTGAAGCTATTTATTTAGAAAAAATGCGAGAGTTGGATATGGAACGCAAATTAAAATTGAAGGAACTAGAGAATACTGATTTTGCAGGAATTTCAGTAATAGCGGATGAAGTACCCGACGCTGATATAGAAAGATATATAAAAGAAATTGAAGAGCATCATCCAGATGAGGTGAATAATTTATGGCAAAGTATAAATGATGCAACAAACTACTCATTAAAAAAATGGTATGATTCTGGTATGATTGATCGAGATTGTTATTGTAAGATTAAGTCTATGTATAAAAATTATATTCCACTACGAGGTTGGGACGAGACAGTTGCACATGATGTTTTTGAGTACTTTACGGATAGTGGAAATATTTTTAATAGTCCTTTACGATCTGCTGAAGGAAGGCGTTCCCGTGCCGATGACCCATTTGCTTATCTCATTAACATAGCAGAAAGCTCGATCATAGGCGGAAATAAAAATTTAATGAAATTGCATTTTTTAAGGCTTGCTCAAAAATATCCATCCGATTTAATGAGCACGAATAAAGTATGGTATGAAGATTCTGGTAGTGTTGATGAGCAAGGAGAGCCATTATACGAGGCTGTATTTCCAGATTATAGTGATGATATTGAAAGGTACAGAAAGAACGTAGAAACTTTTAATCAAAGGATGAAAGTTTTGGAAGCTGAAGGTAAAGCTTATTCTAGCCGGAGTCGTTTAAATGTTGGTCTACGCCTTATTAATAGCGAATCAGAAGAACATATTGTTCGTGTACGCCAAAATGGGGAAGAATTTGCCATCCTGATACATGGTGACCCACGTCCTGCACAAGCAATAAACGGACTGAACGATGAGGAAAGGACGAATAATCGGGTAATAAAGGCGATCCGGACTATGAATCGCCAAATGGCTGCCAATTTTACAACGCGTAATCCGGCTTTTGTGGTTAGTAACCTGACAAGGGACCTGATTTTTTCAATTTCCACGTTGTCAGTCAAAGAAAGTAGTAAATATCGTAATCGTTTTGTCCAAAATATATATGCTGCCAGTGGAGCAGTACGAAGATATATAAATGGTAAAGCAGATTATAATAAACCAGAGGATATACTATTTAAAGAGTTTTTGGAAAACGGCGGAGAAACAGGGTATACAGCCCTTTATAATATTGAGAAATTTAAAAAATTAATTAACCGAGAAATAAAAAATACCCATCAAAATAAAATTTTAATAACCGGTATAAAAATAGTTGATTTCTTTGAGGCAGGGAATCGCTGGGCAGAAGATTTAAGCCGTTTCTCTACTTATATGACAAGTCGTCAAATGGGACGCACCGTATTAAAGTCCGTTAGCGATGCAAAAGAAGTAACCGTTAATTTTAATAGAAAAGGCAGTGGTGCGTATGGTGCCCACATATTTCGTAGCTTATACCTTTTTTTTAATGCTGCAGTTCAATCGCTGGCAAATGTGACTGGAATGGCTATTAAATATCCGGGACGTACTGCCAGCCTTGTCGCTACATACGCGGCGATGGGAGTAATTGTTCCTACTTTGTTAATGGCTCTGGGAGGGGATGATGCTTTAAAAGAGTATTTAAATTTGCCCGACTATGTCCGTAAAAATAACCTATGTATTTATCTTGGGAAAAAGCATGGATTTGTTACGATTCCCCTACCCATTGAGTTAAGAGCACTTTTTGGCTGGGGAGACAGTGCATTCCGGTATATGACCGGAGATGCTTCCGGAGAAACAGCCTGTGGGGAAGTAATTATGGGAATGTTAGACCTCCTGCCTTTAAATCCTGTTGGGGGTGATACGCCTTTTATACCAGACGCTATGAAGCCTATTGCACAATCTTATTTTTATAACCGGGATTTTACGGGGCGGCCTATAGCCAAGGTGAATGAAAATAATAAGTATTTGCCTGAATATCAGCGAGCATACAGAGGTACAGGAGGATTTTTCGTAAAAAGTTCCGAAGTATTGAATAATTTAACGGGTGGTGATTATGCAACTCGTGGAGGATTAGATCGTGTCGGGAATGTCCTATCTGAATTGTTAAATACTGAAGTCAACGTTACAAATCCGGCAGCCTTAGAACATTTGTTTGAAGCTTATTTGGGAGGAACTTTTACAACAATAAATCAGGCCATGAAAACTTTATATGATACCGGGGAGTGGGCTGTAACAGGAACCAATACTATAGAGGCACGACAAATTCCTATTCTGAATCGTTTTTATAATACCGGAAGTATTTATAGTAGCCAGGCTAAAATCAATGAAAAATATTTTGATGCACTTGATGAATTGAAAGAGACAGAAAGCCGCCTCCGAAGGTATAAAGAAGGAATGATGAGCGGTAAGATAGATATAGATAAAGCGTTAGATAGCTATAATCAGTTAATAAAAGAAGGTAAAATAGAAAGAGCAGAGATTATTAAATATTATTCCAATGAAATCCGGAAGATCGATGAGAAAATTTTGTCTGCAGTTTTAAGTGAATCAGAAATTGACGAGATAAAAGAAGAACAATTTTTATTGAAAGAACAGATGATAGAAGAATTAAGAATAATTCAATAATTAAAATAATGTACTTTTGTCAAAATGATTGCATACGGAATATATCAAACAATTTCTGCTTTCCGGAGATTTGGAAAATAAGAAAGCTACCAAATTTCTTAGTAGCTTCTTTGTAAAAGAGTATATAATATAGGGTTATCCTATTTTAATTTCTAAGCCAAGAGCGTGTGAAATTTGTAAGAATGTAGAAAGTTGCATGTCTGTTTCTCCTCTCTCTAGACGAGCAATATAAGAACGTTCACGACCAATCTTATTTGCAAGTTCTTCCTGCGTAATGTGTTTATTTTTTCTTGTACCCCTTAATATTTCTGCATAGTACCATGCCATTGCTTTAGCATTAAATTCAGCCCTTTGCTCACTACCCCGCTCTCCATACTTTTCCTTCAGAAGATCTTCTCCAGTGGGCAGTCCTTGTAATTTTTTAATGTCTATCTGTGTCATAAGTTTAGATTTTCAATAATGGATTCAGCAATTTTAATTTGTTTGTTGTAATCTTTTGTTGATTTCTTCATAAATCCATTTAAGAATAAAATGTTTGTTGCATTTATAAAGTTATCGTTATCACAACAGAGTAATATAACTCGATATTCATTTTGGGCAGAGATACGAAGTTCATAAAACTGAGTTCCTGATAATTTTTTTACTAATTTAGTATTGATTACCCGAATAGTATCCAAAACTACTAAAGCGTGGTCGATTTTGGCCTGAATTTTATCATCAAGACTATTATAAAATTCGTCAAACTCTGGTGTTCTAATTATATTTCTCATAACAAAGGTAACTAATAAGATACAAAAAACCAAATTGAGGGCATAAAGATTTACGAGTATAGCATTTTTTTTGATTCTAACATAATATTTATGATAATTTTATTTTATCCTTATATAGAAGCCTCACCAATAATTTTCTTTTTATGATTACGAGAAGAAGTTATTTTCAATTGCGGAAGTGGGAGATCAAAACAAATGTAAAGTCCAATCAGCCGAGTCATAATAATATCATCATGTTGTCCCTCAATTGCCCCGAATGAGCCATTAGGCTTTTTTTCGTACCATCTGGCTTCATTACAAGCTTGCTGATCCCGTTCAATGTAACCCTGTTCTCGTATAATTGCTATAAAGTTATCTATTATAAGTGGTTTTGTTGATTTATTCGTGTGAAATCCCCATTTAGCAGGAATTCCCTGACGTATTTGGTCTGCAGGAGTGCGGGAATACAAATTTGTATAAAAATTAGCAATTGTATCATAGATGAATTCTGTATGGTCTCCGTCTGTCTGTTCTGTTTCGGCGGTATTACTTTCAAAAACTAATAAAGCATTATTATAAAAAGTTGCTATTTGGGTTGAAGTCCAAGCTAAAATATCGTGATCTATGTGTCCGCGCCATTGCGCTACAACTTCAGGTTTGCCTCCAAACATTAACCAGTAACGATCTATTACTGTAATAACTGAAAAATCAGCTTTTTTAGAACGTCCTCCGGTATCCACAATGACGAGATAACGGTATAATATTGTTTGTGTTTTATCCGGAAAAACCCATATTTTAAATTTACCCTTAGAATCGGTGGCAAATTTAAGATTCTGAAGTATACATTTACGGGATTGTGGGTTTAGTTTTGCTCCAGAAGCAGGTGCATCGGCAATTAATTCGCCCATAGCTTCTGGTTCACGACATTCTTTCCGAAGCTTTTCAATGTGTTCCACTTGGAAGACAGACTGGCCTGAATGTTGAAAAGCTTCGATGTCATCTGACGGGAATTCCTCTTTCATACTGGAATCAGAAGGTTGTTCTTTTCGTTTAAGACGATACCAGTTGATTGCTTCAAGAGTTGCCCCTTTTTCCCATAAAAACCATTCATAATCACTCATTGAATGAATAAAATCTTCGTATGGAAGGTCAAGCGGTTCAGAATATATGTCGATTTCAAACCAAGAAACAAATACGGAAAGAAATGCCGAGCATTTTTTTTGGGCTAATAACCATTGGGTATGGAAAAAGTTACCAATCCCTTTTGCTGTACTTTCATAAGCTATTAATGAAAAGGGTACTCTTGCTACAGCGGAACTAACAGATCCGATAAGCTCTTCAGGACGATTCCCTTCAGTATTCGGGAAAAATGCAACTTCACTATAATGTACCATTACTGCGTCCTGAGATCGAACGCTATTGGGGGTTTCAGCGGAACCTACTGTAATGGTGCATCCTCTTGTGGGGATATATTTTATGTTGTCGGTTCGTTCATAAGGCTGTAATTCAATTTTTTCTCCACTGAAGAGCGGGTAATTTATAAGTGCATTGCTAAACATTCCACGAATGTTTTTTGCTGCATCTTTTGTGTGTGCACAGATACAGGAATTCCAATTCTTTTTATGAACCAGTTGTATCCATAACATATAGAGCTGAATAAGTGTGCTTCCCCCCCATTGGCGGGCTTTTAATAATATAATCCGTATTGGTAAGCCCGCTAAACGTTGTGTCTCTATAGCTTTGAGTAATTTACGTTGACCTCGATTCAGTATAAATGGAACGTACTTTTTTGAAATTTTATCTTTAATACTCAAACACAGAGCAGCATAAAATTCAAAATCGTATTTAATGCGAATTTTTACCCAATTAATCATAAAAAGATTTATTGCTTCTGTATCGGCCTTAATACCATTTTTTTCAAGGTATAGACTTATTGTCCCTGCTTTTGCTAATTGTTGACAAAGAGGAAATTCGTCGTACATTTTTTGGGGAATAAACTGAAGAGGAAAGGGAGCATCTGGAAGTTTGAGAAGGGTACGCGGGAATGTATCAGAACCCTCTCCTGTGATCGGATCATACGGAAGCTTAATTATATCAAGCCGGTATTGATTTTCTGCTATGATACCAGAGATGTTCATCCTTTTTTATGAGAGATAGAATTTTCTATAATTCCGACTATTGTACCAATAATGAATGCGTATAAATGGTTGAGATTATTTATATGAGGATTAAAGGCAAGAATAACAGCGGAAGTGATAATTGAAAATAACCAAATAAGGTATTTTGACTTGTTAATAATTTTCAACTTTTTCCCACAGATTGATAGGGTTATGTATATACCTAAAAGTGCAAACACCATTCCGGAAGCTCCAATTGTAGGGTGTAGTTTAATTGATGCATAGGAAGCAATTACGGCAGCAACATATACGTAACCATAAAGAAAATATTGAGGTATCACTTTCTCTAGCATACGAGCGAAAGAGATAAAAGAGAAAGCGTTCAGGGTCAGATGAAGTATATTGGTGTGTTGAAACATATAGACGAAATGAGTGTATTCGGGAGTATGCTGTGCATATCCTATATTTATCCCTGATAGATAAATAAGGATGAATATCAATAGAAATAAATATTTCATTGTCATCAGGATTTTAGAAGAGAATAGTATAAAATGAAAGCTGATTCTTTGGAAATGTAAAAACGGGGAGCAGGACTATAGATAATATTAGATAATACTTTTTTTAACGATTGGTCTTTTGTAAGTTTTATTTTTACTTCTTTCAAAATAGTTGTATACATTTCTTTTTTAAGGTCGTTTCTGAAAAGTACTTCTTTCCCTCTTAACATTTTAGAAATAATCCTTAACGCCTGCTCATAGCTCACATAATACCTTTTCGCTTGAGAGTGAATAGTTGCCTGTATTAATACATCTCTTGAAAGTTGTATAGCCTGTTTTCCATAAGACCGAATGACGTTATGATAGGCATTCATAAAATCTACATCTCTTTCTTTTTTAAATTCCAAATACATATAGAAATAGATTTATTTGTTTATATTATAACAATTAATTATTGTGAGTATACAAATATTTATTTAAAAAACAAATATTTATTAATTTACAACAAGGATATACAAGTGGAAAAACTTTTATTCGTAGGTAAGAATTACAAAAGAAGCATTATGGAAGAAAATGAAATGAAAGACAAAGATCAAAGTTCTCAATCCGCCGCAAATGCAAGAGAAGAATATTTGAAACGAATGAGAGAGAGAATGGGTGATGAAATCGATTGGGAAGGAGATCCGGAAGCACGGTATAATGCTTTCCGGAAATATGATGACGAGCAACAAGCAACGTTAGGAAAATATCAGGAATCCAATCAGAAGCTTTCGGAACTGTTCAGTAAGAATCCCCGCTTTGCCGCGATGATGTCGGATATGTTAAAAGGTACAGACGCCAGTGTAGCTTTTGTAAAATATTTCGGTAAAGAGGCTTTGGAGGCCTCTGGAGATGAGGAGAAGCTAAAATTAATAACAGAGGCGAATCAAGAATATTTAAATCAAGTGGCCGAGTCGGAGAAATTGCGGAAAACCCAGGAAGAAAATTTACAAAAGTCGGAAGAAGATATAAGTAGTTTTCAACAGGAAAAAGAATTGAATGACGAAGATTACGGGAAATTTATTGATTCTGTTTATCATGTAATTGAAGATGGTTTGGAAGGCCGTTTAACCAAGGAGTTTTTGCAAATATTCTGGCAGGGACTAAATTATGAAACGGATATACAGAGTGCTTTAAAAACCGGAGAAATCGAGGGGAAAAATCAGAAAATAGAATTAGAAAACCGAACGCAAAAAGGTGATAATGTACCCAATTTATCCAGTAGTAATTTAAGTAAGAAGAGTGAAAAAAAGTCTCTCCCACTGAATAAGAAAAAAGATTTTTTTGATGATTTTCCTATTGATTAAATTATAAAATGATGAAAAAAATGATTTTAGAATACAAGGCAAGCAAGTGGTTATTTCCTGTGTTAGTAATTGGATTAAGTGGAGTTTTGTACATTTTAGGAAATGCCGGAGTTTTATGTGCTGCCGGAGCTGTAAGTCCGGCCGACGGAGGAGTAATCCGGACTGGTGAAGATAATTCTGTTGCGATGACGCGAACGGATGTAGATCAATTGATCTTGGACGAAATAGATAAAAAGGTACAGAAAATACGTCCGGTTGCAAATCCACTTGATACTATTTCCAGATATATATCAGATATAAAGAGATCAAGTAGTCAGGTGGTCCGGCATTATGCGATAGATGTATTACCTCCTGATGCCACTGTTTTTACAGCTATTACCGAAGGGAATATTCAAGTTGTCTTGCAAACATCAAATAATGATATGTTTAGTGTAGACGAGACGGTGATGGTTGAAAATGTTTATGGCTTTAAAGAAGATGGAGTGACTGTTGCTAATGAATATCTTGTATTATATATAGTAGAAAAAGATGCTTCTGGTGGTTTAATTGTGAGAGCAGTAAATGGTGAGACTTGCGGAAATATTGAAAATACCATTCCGGCAATCTCAAAAGGTACGAAATTGATCCGAATGGGGCGTGCCGGAAGCGAAGACCAAATTACTACTCCTGCTTATGCTTCAAACCCTACTCCTACAGAGCAATATTTACAAAAATTTATGGCACAAGTTGAAGAAACTACTTTGCGCAAGATGGCTGAAACGGAAGTGGAATGGAATTTCACAGACATGGAGGAAGAAAGTTTATATGATATGAAGTCCGGGATGAACCGTTCTTTCTGGTTAGGGGTAAAAAGAGTTCGTCGTTATCCGAGTAAAAAGGGGAAGGACACCTATTTTACTGGAGGGATCTGGTGGCAAGCTGGGAAACAGTTTGAATATGGAGTTGATGCTGATAATTTGCAGTTTGATGAAAAGATGTTGGTAGAATTAATGAAGGTCGCTTTCACGGGTAATGCCGGAAGCCGACAAAAAGTCTGGATTTGTGGCTCAGATTTGATTGAAAATCTCGAAAAGATAGAATATGTAAAAATCATTCGAGTCGGTGCTTCTCATCAGGCATACGGGCTTGTTTTCGATTCCATCAAAAGTAAGTTTGGTGTGCTTTGGGTTGTACACGATGAATCACTTGATAGTATGGGATTCGCAAAGTGTGGAATGATTATTGACACTGCTTGTTTGCGCAAATGGACAATGGGCTGGAGAGTTGAAAATCATGATCTTGTGAAAGCAAGTATACGGGATGCGGATTCACGTTGGTTTTCAGAAATTTGTGGTTTAGTGCTTCGTAATCCGAAAGCACACGTGATCGTTATCCCTACCAAATAATTTGCATTATGGGAAAAAGAAAAATTTATCAAGTTTGTAATGGGGTGGAATTGAGTTTTCCGGCTTCAGTAAATGGGAAAAGAGTTTTAATCACATTTCAAGGAGAAGATACAAGCTTTTCGACCATAAACGAAGAGATACAAAAACGGATTGAAAGTCGTCCTGATTTCGGTTCAGTGATAAAATTAGTTAACGAAAAATATGAAAATACGGGGAATTCTCCAACAAGTGAAAATGTTCTGAATGATGGTAAAGGTATTAAAGAAAAGATTATAGAAAATAATCCAATAAATGAGCCAGAGGATCGAAACAAGTCATATATTGAAAATGATACTTCAGACTGGCAGATAGCTAAGGAATTTTTACGTTCAGAACCTTACAATATACCTTATCAAGCTTTAACGACGCCGGAACGGATTTTGTCAAAAGCAGAAGAGGTAAAAGTACATTTCCCTAATTTAATTATTCTTTAATGTTTCTATAGTCAAGCTTAATTCTGTTACTATCTTATTTGCTATGAATAAAAAGGATTATATAGATGCAGTATTGCTCCGAATGAACGAAGCAAAACTAAGTCAACGGGAAGGTTTTGAATTTGAAGGAGGAGATAACTCGGAGGTTGTCAGACATATTGAAGGAGTATATACAGATGCCTGGAGAAAATGTGCCGAAATTGTTCCCGCATCATGGCTTCAGGTGACAGATTTTTCAGAACATCCCCAAGCAAGAGCAGATGGAAGTGGATATTTGACAATACCAACAGATTGGTATAAGCTATATGTCTTTAAAATGAAAGGATGGCAAAGAGAAGTTTATCGGGTAGCTGAGGAAAATGATGAGATCGGACGTTTACAGTTTAATCCTTATACACGAGGGACATGTTTGCATCCTGTTTGTGTGTTGGGCTTTGGGGAGAATCAACAACGTATTATAAGTTATTATTCTTTACCCAAAGGAAGTGTACATGAAGTGGAAAAAGCTTTATATATTCCTCTCTGTACGGGATTAGAAAAACTAAATGAACAGGCAGAATTAAAGCTGGATAAACGATTAGAACAAGTCATTTGTTATATGGCAGGCGGACTTGTTTACCGCATTTTAGGGGATACCAATAGTTCACAATTATTAGAGCGCGAAGCTATTGTTTTAGTACATGGCTTTGTATTGGAAAATGAAGACAAAAAGAAAGTATGAGTTATGAAGTAAGGGAAAGCAGAAGCAAAGAGAGATTAACTCCCAGTGAAAGAAGGGCTTTAATCTATGAAAAAGAACCTGTCAAAGACATCGGTGAGTTATGGGAAAAATATCCGGAAGGCGGTCATCCCGGTTGGTATTGTCTTATCATAAATAAACACGCTTTATACGGTTGGGATGAAAATATTAAACAATGGAGAGAATTAGGAGGAGACTTAATATATGAAAAACACAATAAATGTACCGGACAATTATTGCGTTTTCTTGAACCGGGTAATTATAGCGAAAAAGACGGTATTATTAAAGATGAAGTTGTAGTAGTACCTCTGGATGCAGGAGATTATGTATTTTTTGATTCATGTTATATACGAGAACGGCAAAATCTTATTGTGAATGAAGATGAAGTCGGACAAGTAGTGTTTTTATGTAAGTCGGGCAAATGGGAAAAATTATTGTTACCCATATTTGATTTTATACAAAATGCTCTTTTGCAGTTTCAGCATAATCGAGGCGTTGTTTTTCAAGATCCTAATTTGGTCGAATTTATTCCGGAAGTGAAGGAAGGTGATTATGTATATTATAAGGACAAAACAGATCGTTTCCCTATAATGTGGGTGTATACAAGCCGTATTTGGAAAAAAACGTTAACTACTATGCCCACTGCAGAAATTATAGAACTGACCGAGTATGCCAGACATGGATATAAAAAGGGTGAAAGACAAAAGAGTTTGGCTGAAGTTGAAAAAGAAATAAGCGGAATGATCGGAAATGTTGACGGAGGGAATGCCAGCTCATGTTATGGTGGATGTATTACGGTAGACGGGGGAAACGCAGAAACAGAGATGTAATTAAAAATATCGGTTATGCAAAAAGTGCAATTACGTGGAGATACCTTAATAAGGTGGTTAAAATATAATCCCATTCTTTCAGAACGAGAAATAATACTTGTTGCTACAGACCCGAATGAGCCAACTAATTACAATATGTATAAAATTGGTGACGGACGACGCCGATTTAATGCTCTTCCTTTCCGCGGATTACCTGCAATACAATGCAGAGGCAACTCTCAAACAGATGTAATGAGTCAGAAAGCCGTCACTGATCAATTAATTAAATTAGAAGAGACATTAAAGGAAGTAAAGATTGAAATCGCGGGCTGCAATAGTCATAAACAAAATACAGATAGCGGAACAATTCAACGCAGTTTTTTGATTAATAATATTCTACTGAAATGTTGCTGTAATGGGCTTGTGGTAAGAAATGAATGTGATTGTGAATATGCGGATTTTACGGTAAGAGACTTATATATTAAAGGCAAATTGTATTGTGAGCATGTTGTGGAAGCGGAAGTTGAGCAAGTGAAAATTAAAAATAATTTGATTATTCTAAACGATGGAGAGACGCATACCGGAGTGAAAGATGGTTTTTCAGGAATTGAGATAGATCGGGGGACAGAAGAACATTTTTTTCTACTATTTGAGGAAGAGACAAAGGGTTTACAAGCAGGATTCGGTAGTCAACTCTTTGGAATAATGTGTATGGATAAAGGGTTTCAAAACGGGGATTTAGCCCAATGGGACGCAGAACAAGGGATGTTTGTTGCCTGTAAAAATTTAGATAACGATTATATGCGAATGAAAGGCCCCTTTCACAATGGTAGTTTTCCAGTATGGGATGCTGAACAAGAAATTTTTGTGGAACAAGTTGCCGAAAGTGGGAAAAATTATATGAAAATGTTAACTCCTTTTCAAGAAGGAGAAATCCCAATATGGAATACAGAACAACAATTGTTTGTTCCGGGAAGTGGGTTACCAGATAATGTAATGTTGAAGGGAGAAGGTTTTGAGGATCGGGACGGTGTTGTGTGGGATGAAAGTCATAAACAATTTGTGCCAGGAATACCTTTCGATCCATTATGCCTTAGAAAAAATCGAATTATGGTATTGTCTTCCCTACCGGTCGTCGGAATGGAAGAGGGTGACATCATTATTTTGGATAAAAATGCAGCTACTCCTCCTAATACAGCGGAAGAATTAAACAAAAAAAATCCCTATTTAATGAAAAGTGATATTGTAGATAATGTAAATAGTGAAGAAACACAGAAAGTATTGAGTGCACGTATGGGATACGTTTTAAGTCATTCAACTCCGAGTAGCGAAGGTTGGGGAACAAACGAAGATTTTGTAAAAGGTTTTGAAGAAAATGCAGGAAATTTATTTTAATTAATATTATTAGTTATGGCAGAAGTAAGGAATGTAATGCAGGAATTGGGAGCTTTCCTTGGGGGAAAGTTTGCAAAAATCGGAAATGAATTTGCTCAAATTGGCAATGCATCGGCCGAGTATAATTCATTAGGGAAAATAGAGGCTATTATAAAAGCCTTGGATATAGTTGTTAAAGGAACTGAGGGAAGTGAAGAATTTGATACCTTAACTAAAATCAGCACTTTCCTCAAAACCAATAAAACAGCCATTGCAAGTATCGGCAGCAAGATGAATAAAAGTGATATAATTAATGCCTTAACGGCATCTGATACCACAATTAATCAAAGTAAGGCTTTGGCTGCTCCGCAAGGTAAAATATTAAAAGATACGATTGATACTTTAACCCTTAACGTTAATCAAAAAGCCGATGCTTCAGCGATTTATACAAAAACTGAAATCGGCACAAATGCAGAATTTACTACTGCATTTAATACAACGGCTGGATCTTTGTTTAACTCTTAATGTTGGAGATATGGCAGATAGTATAATGGAACAATTGGGTGCGTTTATTGGTGCCAAACTGGCAAAATTAAAAAAAGTTGCCTTTAGTAATAATTATAATGATCTGGATAATAAACCCACCATACCTACTGTAAGCTCATGGGCATTACAAAAAGAAAAACCGAAATATACCGCTTCAGAGGTAAATGCTATTCCGACCAGCAAAGAAAGCGATTTACTGAAGAAAAGCCGGATATTTAAAACGAAACCAATGAACCCTGAAGAAGGTGATCTTTATATAAAAGTATAATTATGGAAGAGAAGCAAGTAGAGGATATATGTATCTATTTAAAAGGTGAATTTCTTTCATGGAGAGATCAGTACTTTTTTATAGAAAATGAATGGAATCGTTTTGGTTCAGGGAGCGGTATTTTTTATGAAGGAACTTGGCATGTTTTAAAAGATTTACAATCGCAAATGGAAATATTTTTGTTGTATTGTAAGCAAGAAAATATTGCTGTTGGAGAATTATTTCCAGTAGTAAATAAAATCAGTTTTTCTGAAGCAGAGGATTCATTTTCAAATGGTTTATTTTTTTATCACCCCGATGGGAATTTATATATAGTATGTGGTGAAAATATCAGGGTCGTTACAAAAGTAGATCTATTGCCTTATTCAAAAACACTCCCTCCAATTAGTAGTTTACCGACTAATAATGGAGACGTACCAACATCACAAGGCGATGGGTCAATATATACCGAAAGAGATGATAATCCTCAAATTGGGGGTGGTATAGAAAATCCTGACCCCGTTGATCCAGTTGACCCTGAAGACCCTTCAGCAGAATTGAAAACTATAAGTGTTTCAGACCGGATCATCGTAATGAAATGTACAGAAAGTTATATTTTGGTTAAGTACTCGTTTATCCATGATGATATAAAACTTGTAAAATTTAATAACCAATGGGAGGTTATTGGAACATGGACATATACAGGATCTTCCTCTTCTACTTCACGCATAATAAAGGGTGACTTTTGTGAAGCAGAAGGAAGAATATATTTAGCTTATATCCGGGATAACTACGTTTATGTAAAGGGATTGAACTTAGATATTACCTCCAATGCAATTTTTATGGAGGACGTTTCTTCCCGACTTTTATTTGAAAGTCCGAAAATAAGTACAGGAAGTGTTTTTTGGGATGATCATTACAATAATGGAAAAAAGCTTTCTACAAGAGAACTCCTGTTTGTATATATAACCGGAATCAGTTTAGGAGTACCTAAGCAGCAATTACGAGCAGTTATGTATTCAAATCTTCTGAATACAATGCGTGAGATCGGTATGAATGAAAATTTAAATTTTGATGAACAAAATGGGTTTATGTCTCCTATTTGTTATGAAAAATCTGGCTTTTATGTTTTATCTGGAGACAAACTATCCCAATATACTTTAACCTCTGGAAGGGATAGTGCGGTGTTAGAAAAACAGTTTGTGTGTAGTTTTAATTTTACAGAGCGTTATTTTGCACAGGATCTGAGTGATAATTATAATGTATGGGAGTATATAGGTGATAACTATAAAATGCTGACCTCATGATTCAGGAAGTCAAAAATATTATCTACACGCTATGCTGCGTTTTAATGGGTTATATAGATCCTGTAAAAAACGTTGTGCAAGTACTGGCTTTTTTATGTGTTTGTAATTTTTTATGTGGTTTGGTTGCAGGACTTCTTTGTAACCGGGAAAAGTTTTCATTTAAAAAGGCTTTTCATTGTTTTATAGAAGTTGCCATATATGTCATGATCGTTTCTTCTATTTACCAAATCGGAGACACTTTAAAGGATGAAGTAGAAGCAACCTATACGGTCAAAATCGTAACGTATGTGATGCTCTATTTTTATAGTAAAAATATTCTTAAAAACTTAGTCCATTTATTTCCTAAAAATCAGGTTTTTTATTGTTTGGATTATTTATTAGGATTGGAGTTTGTGAAGCATATTCCTCATTATTCTGAAAATTTGAAATCAAAAAACAAAGATTATGAAAATCATTGAAGGAAGAATCAGCAGCCCTTTTGGAGACCGGATACATCCAATTGAAAAGAAATTGAAATTTCACAATGGAATTGACATTGCTTGTTCTATTGGTACACTCATTTATTCTCCTATTGAGGGGAAAATAATGAAGGTTTATTTTGACCCGTGCGGAGGAAATACCTTAATTATTGGAGATGAAAATAATATGCGTTTCGGTTTTTGTCATCTTAGTAAAGTATTTTTTCCAGAAGGCACCAGAATAAAAAAAGGTCACGCCATTGCGGAGAGCGGAAACACTGGGAGGATAACGGGAGCTCACGTACATTTTACAGTTAAGGAAGACGGCCAATGGCAAGGTAGTGAATATGTCGGTGGTAGATGGGTTAATCCAGAGAAATATTTAGAATTATGAGATTTGTTATCATTATAGGGATAATTCTGGTTTTATTGAGTTGTAAGGCTTCCAAAGTGTTTACAGACAATTCCCAAACGGTAATGACAGTTGACAGTAGTTGCATTAAGAATAGGCAACTAAGTATTGATACGAGTTTAATCAATATCCTACATCAGAAAGAATTAAAGGAGTTGATTATCCACTATTATATGTTATTACCCGACAGTTTACAAATAACAGGTAAGCCAAGAGAAACATATCTTTTTAAAGAAGAGATATACCGGGAAAAAGTTGAAAATAAGAATACTGAAATCCAGAATAAAAAATTGGCTCAAACAGAGCGGGATAGTTCTTTTGTGCAGATATATAAAGATGACCAAAAGGCTATTGTAAATGAAGAAAAAAAAAGATTTTCAAATAATTGGTTCATTCTCCTCATTTTTATTGTATTATGTCTGATAGTTATCCGTGGGAGGAATCGGTATTAAATTAAGGTTATGAAAGTGATAAGAGTATTTCCGCGAAAAACAAGTGCGACTCCCGATGATAGTAGTGTAAGAATAAGGACAATGCCAACATTATTCGATGAAGCGGATGAGGTTCACATATCTACCACATTCACATGGGATTTACAATGGACAGAGAAAGCTGTAAAGCAATGGCGGGGTGTAGGTCGTGTAAAAGTAGGTGGCCCTGCATTTTATGAGGAAGGCGGAGAATTTACGCCCGGAATGTATTTGAAAGAAGGGTATGTAGTAACAAGTCGGGGATGTCCAAATCGTTGTTGGTTTTGCAGTGTGCCGAAACGAGAAGGGTATAAGGTTAGGGAATTAAAAATTCGGGACGGCTGGATCGTTATGGATGATAATTTATTAGCTTGTTCAAACGAACATATTGAGAATGTTTTTAATATGTTGAAAAGACAAAAGGTACGACCTATATTTACAGGTGGCTTAGAAGCTAAATTATTAAGCCGAAAAATGGCCGAAAAATTGAAAGAATTAAAGCCTCAAAGATTGTATTTTGCCTATGATACTCCGGATGATTTAGAATTTTTAAGAGAAGCCGGAAAATATTTAAGGGAATCCGGCTTCAGTGAAAAAAGTCATTGTTTACGTTGCTATGTACTTATTGGATATAAAGGAGATAGTGAATTAAAAGCATTTAAGCGTATGCAAGAAACTTTTGAAGCCGGATTTATGCCTATGGCCATGCTGTATAGGGACGATAGTGGTAAATACGATAACCATTGGAGGAAATTTCAGCGTCAATGGGCTAATCCAATAATTACTTATTGCAATTGTAATAAATATTTTAGAGATAAAAAGAATAGTCGGTTAGAACTATATTGTTAAACCGACTATTCAAAAAAGCTAATTTTCAGTAATCCAAATTTCTGATTCATTCTTTTATCACAAAGAAAACATTAGCTTCCCCCTGGTTGCTTTCTCCCAAGTCACCCCTCTTTGATGGCGGCACCCCACACTTTATAAATAGCCACGCTTTTTAGATTGCAGTATTTTAACCTGTTTTTCAGTTATTGAACTATATGGAAAATAGTCCACGCCTATTAAGCTTCCGGATAACCGTCCGATATGTATCGAACTTAGCGGACTGAAGGAATACGGTTAAAACAAATGCAAAAAAAGCGTGGACAATGTTGCAGCTTCCCTCAGGTTCCGCTAAGACCCCATTATCGACTACAACACGCCCACGCTAACTGTATATATACATTTATCCTTAGTATATAATCAACGTAGAAAATGTGTTTAAGTTTCGATAATGTCTAGAATTTAGCGGATTCGAGAAAGACAACTTAATGCACAGCTTTCGAGCATTTCTATTTAAAAGAACTACTTATCTCCTATGTTAGGAGTTCACAAAGTAATATAAAATCATTCAAATATGCAAAAATTATAAAAAAAATTATGTTTTGTTATTATAAAATAATTTTATAATCTAATTCGTATTAGGAAAGTGAATGGTAAGGATAGACTAAAAAAGCCGGTATGGTCTTCGGAGGGGTTTAATTCTTCGCTCCAATCGCATAGAAAGATTCTCTAAGTTTTTATCTGCTCTCTGTTTAAAGGTTTGGGCTTCATTTGGTAGTTTAGCTTCTAACCAACGATAGATTACCCACGACACAAGATAATTATAAATCGCCCTGTCGATACCAGAAGTTGCTTGCTGTGCAAACGAATCAGGCATATTGAGAATTGTATAAAAATCCTCATCAAGTTTTGTTGTATTTTCATACTCTTCTCCTCTTTGTATCGTATTTTGTCTAATATATGGCGAACATTTGTCATTTACGGTTTCAATGGCTTCTTTGAAGAAAGTACGGAATATTAGCAATTGATCTTGGTCTAAAATAATAGAATCCATCAGGTGCCCTTGTCCTTGACTTTGATATATTTTAGCCAAATTAATTGTTTCATGTTCTACCCGACGACGAATCTCTGCGGAACTTATCCAAATATCGATTAATATCATGGTATTTTATTATTGATTTTCTGCTGGATTGAAATGTGTTATATTATTAAGTTGTTGTAAGGTTTGCGGCGGCAAATTCTGATCTTTTTGTTCATCTGCTACAGTTCTTTTTAACTCATTTTGCTGTTGTTGAACTTGTGTTTTAAAATCGCGAATCGATTGTAAAAGTTTGTCAGCGAAAGGGAATGAACCATTTTCGAGTAGCATTTCAACATTAATTTGTCCCATCTCTAAGAGGCGTAGAAGGAGTTCGTTTTGAGTAATCCGATAAGCCGGAGTGGCTACACTTTCACATATAGAAAGATCAAAATCAATGTTCCTAACTTTTTCTGGATTAAATATTTTAGCTTCATGTGAATAGGTGCTACCCACAATATTTAAGTAACGGATGTCTGTATAGTATTGTTGTTGCAGCTTCATAATTTTAGTATCCCTGTCTTCCCGAAGTTGCCGAAAGGATTCAAGTACATCTACAAGATTTGTCGCAGAATTCTGCGTTTGCTGATTATATAATGCAGCGGGGGTACCTGACTGTGGTTGTTGTCCTTGTAATGCACCGTATACTCCTGTAACATCTTTATAAAGTTCCATCTGTAAGCGAAGCATTTCAAAAGCTCCGGTTTGGGTTGTGTTTGCAATAATTTGTTGGGGAGGCGGTACACCAGGTAGTGGTTTGTAGTAAATAATTCCATTATAGCTTACCCATTCCTCTGCTATTTCTTCCATGCTCATTGAATCGGGCTTGCAGTTCTCTGGAAACATCAGCACACCTTTGGCCGCTGCTCCCATGATGAAATCCTGCATAGTTATTAATCTGTTGATGTATCGGTTTTGGTCTATAGCATCACCTACAAAGCTATGTACTTCACTGTCAAAAAAGGGATAGATTTTAAAAGTATAGGGATGACTTTTGTGCCAATAGGGTGTTTCACCCTCCTTCAAAACGTCACCAAAAGGGGAAAGAAAGCGATAGTACCAGTAACGATCTATAAACCATTCATATTTTATGAGTTTCAAATTATTCTCTTGAATACCAAACGATAGTTGTTCCGTTAAACGACGGTTGTTTTCTTCTATTATCCGGGATTCGTCATTGATTTCTATTTTGTACCATTCCCCTGTAAGGGTGTCGTGGACACGAAGTCGCTCCTTTGTTTCTTTTTGCCACACTTCAATCACTCTGCACCGCGACATGTCACTGGGTATAAAAAAGTCCATGTTTTTTAAACGTTCATCTGTCAGGGTATTTAGGTTTTGGGTTAGCAATTCTGTATCCGTTGTTTTGTACAATTCTCTCAGATATTTTGCTTTATATCGAGACCCGTCCGAAAAATTAGAAATTAAATCATTTAAGGCAATATCATGAATTTCTCCAATTAATGAACAATCCCAATGTCGGACGTCTTCCATATTCGGGTCAAAAAATATACGGTTATAATTGATAAGATCTGTCCACACGTCCATAAGATCCATACTATCTCGCCATCCATAGGTGGTTTTAAAAAAAGTAGTACCAGTGATTAAGAAAACTTCTAAAGCACGACGATCTAATTCCCATAGCTTATTCCGTTGATAGTTTGTTTGTATGGCGGCACTCATCATTTCACCCAATTTCTGCTCATCACGGTCACGTGCCACACAAATTGATTCAGTTTGAGTCGTTGCAAATTGCCCTAATACAGAACGAACTAATCCTCTAATAAGATTGTTTTTTAACGGGACTTTCCCTTGAGATTTAATATAATTTTCTTCTGTTATTTTTTTGCCTGTAACAGGATGACGTATATAATCTCCCCATTGATTACCAAAAGTATACATACGACATCTCTGCGCTTCTTTGCGAAAGTTGTCAAGTGAAGCATAAGCATTGTATGCGCTAAGTAATACTTCCCTATTTTTCGATGTATAATCAGCAGAACAAGAATCTATAATTTTATTCTTTTCTTTTCCGGTAGCCACATATTTTTTGTAAATGGCTAAATTGATTTTATCTTGTCCCTTCGTCATTTTATTTTGTCATTTAAATAGGTGTTATACCACGTTGTTTCAATATAGTCAATACGACTATCGGAGTTTAATTCACCACCAAACAGTAGTGAAAAGTACCTGTATTTGTTTGCAGTAAGTAGACCTGTATCTATATCTCGATATTTACCTGCTTTAATTTTTTGGGAAGATTTTAAGACAAAATTTGATGCATCAGTAGAAGAAAGAGTAAATAGTCCTGCCTCTGAAGCTACATTCAGATAGGAACGAAATAAATAACGCTGGAGATTTTTAAATCGTTGTGTGTTGAGTTTTAAAGGACGAAGAAGAATAAGAACTGAAACAGAGGAATTGGTTTCATCGGAAATATTCAAAATTTTATTATTTACAATACCAAACAAATATGGAAATGAATTATATACGGGTAAAAAAATGTGGGTATTCATGTACCAAACTTGTGTGTTTAGGTTATATACATAAGCATAGGGAACTGATCTACTTATAATCAGAAGTTCATTTTCTTGATAATTGTAATGAATTGTTATATCGGGTCGTTGAATAAAGTCCAGATAGGAAAGAGAGTCGAATATTAATTTAGGGAAAAGTCTTTTTTTTATATCCTGAAAATGTGGGATTTGCATGAATGGTTTCGTAGTATTTAATTGAGAGGAAATTGCAACCGGTGTACTGCCAGTAATTAAAAAAGCACCTCTGCTTGTAAGAAAAAAAACTGCACCTGCTACGTTTTTAATTGTACCGGGCAATGCGATTTCTTCTGCTACAGGAACAACATTACTATAAACAGTACTGCCTGAACCTATTCCAAAAATATAAATACCTAAGTTTGTAAAGACATATAATGGGAATTGACCAAATTGTCCTTCAGAAACAGGAATAGCATTTGTTGCCATACCGATAACTTTGCCATTTACAATATAAGTGTTTTCGTTTAGAAAAATAAATGGATTTTGAAGTGCTGAAACTTTAATCTTATTTTCTTCAGAAACATGAAGCAATATAATTGCATAAGTAAATTTAAAGGTAGTTTCAGTGAGAATTGTAATATCTTCTAAAGAAGAATCCATGTAGTAAGCTAAATTCAGATTGGGATGAGGTTTCAATGACAAGGTTCTTCTTTTTAGTATCATATCATTTTTATCGGTGAAAGTTATAACGGCTTTACTAGCACGGGAATCGGGGTAAGAAAAGAAAGGGTTGATATAATAGTATTCTATGTCTTCGCTCTGGCTAAGAACGTAGGAATTAAATGAAGAATCAATATTTATATAAATTTGGATAAAAGCTTTTTGAATTTTTATTAATGTTTTGTCATCTTCAGGACGTTCAGAAGAACCTGGGCGTCTTCCTAGGGTCTTTTTATTAACAACGAAATTTTGTAATTTGAATCCGCGAAAAAAATGGGTCTGAATGTTAGCAATATGTAGGCGTTGATTATATGTGTAAGTATAAGCGGCTGAAAGGTTGTGGTGAGAAAAACTATCTACAGGTAAAGTCGGTTGATGAACCAGATTTTGAAGTGTTGCTATATCAATTTTTTCAGGGAATATAACTTTCAAGTTGTCTGATTTTAATGATAAGCTTTTAATTAAGTAGAAATTCGTAACATTATCAATGTTTTTTATTATAGCGGTTTTATCAATATCTTGAGGACGTATTGATTTACGAGTGTATGGATTGGGTTTTTCTGGTGGCGTTATGTTTATAATAGAGTCTTCAATTTTTTTAAACTTTTCTGTTATAACCCCTAATTCCTCTGAAATAAAAAAATCTATATCTGTAATTATATCATTCCAGTCTGAAAGATTGTATATCTCCATTTCACAAGAAAGATAAAACAATTCTGCATTTGCTGTAGAACTTTCTTTTATAAATGTATTATTATCGTAGGCAAGTATGGATTTATATGGATGGAGGGGAAAACAAGGAAAAATGAAATAAGGAGATGAATGAAGCATATAAGATCCGTCATACATCCTAAGCGCATACCGCAATAGGTAAGCTCCGCATAAAAGATAAGCTGAATCTTCTTTCCACCGATTTTTGATAATCATTGCCTCCATTGCAGCTTGTACATCAGTAACAGAACCTTCTATAGCAGTAAAATCTGTTATTGAATTAGAAACAATACATTGTATTGTAGCTTGCGGAAAGGGAGGTTTGAATCCAAGTTGTTTATAGTAACCATTTTTATAAAGTAGATAATAAAAGCCTTCTCCTGTTGAGAGAATAAGTGTATTACCAATATGTTCTATATGGGTAATAGTAGCAGACAATTCACATACTAATTTAGGAGAGTTTAAAATATCCGTATATAATTGTTTCTCCTTAACTGCAATCCAGTTATTTATTTTATTATTTGAATGAATATAAACAATATCATAAGTATCTTTGAGGGTTGCATATTCTTTCCCTTCTGTAACTGGATGAAAAGACTGGTCTTTTTTACGCAAATTTATTAAATAGAGCATATCGCCATCCGATGAAGTTGAATCGGGTAAAGCATGGCTTATGCCGTTGAGCACTATTTTTGTCTGCATGAACTATCATTTTTATTGAGATTATGTGTTTTCAGCAGAATATGCAAGTTGTAAATTAAGAATTAAAAAGTGGACCATGCCTATAAATAGCCCACTTAATAGCCTTAAATTGGAATATCAAAGTTTATAAAATTCGGTGGTAAAGTATGTCTTTCAATCTCAGCACATTGAAGTAAACGATTACAGATGTAAATTTTTGATTTATGATTTTCGGTAATTTTTTGAAGAAATAATAAGCTATCGTTTTTAGAAAAAGAGTGCGTAGTTGAAAAAAAGAAATAATCAGCACTATTTACAGCAACTTTATATTGTCCATAGGTTTCGGAGAAATCATGTAGAATAAATTTTACAAAAGTTTTGTAACCAGCTTCATGAATTTTATGAAGTTTCATTAACTGTTCAATGTCATTGGAGTTGATATTATGAGGTTGGATTATAATTCCATAAATGTTATTTTTATCTGTCAGTTGAGGCTGATAAATGTTGATATATTTAAACTTTGTTTTCATGGCTATTTTGATTATAAGGAGTTATTGATAGGATTTTAAGTTTTGCCTTTTTCAATTTTTTTATTGTAGCATTTAATTTAGAAGGCGACACTGAAATAATTCTTTTACGTGCCGGAGTAACTTCATAGACAATACTAATATTGTCCTTTGTTTTTGTCTCTGCCTCGCGAAGAGCTTTAATTGCTTCATCGTGTTCTTCCTGGCAATGCTGATGATAAGATTTGTTCATAATGAAAGTTAGTAGTTATGTTTGTATTCTTCTGGAAATTCCTATCAGGGGGATAATATTGAACATTTCCTGTCTTCTATCGCGAATAAAATCACCATAGAGGTTTTCTACACCATTGGCATCGAGATTGGTTGTTATAAATGTTTTAATGCCGAATTCTTGCCATAAGCTGTATCTAACGTGAAGAATATGCTGCATTACATTGATTTGGGTTTTATATCGATATACAGGCACTGGTTCACGACCCAATTCATCAAAACCCATATTTATAGCACCATTAGGATAATTATTTTTACCGTAAGTGTATGAATCTAAGCTTGCTCCCTCTGAAAAAGAAGTACAAATGTGTGTACAGGAATGTAGTAAAAACCCTTTTCTTTCCCGAATGAGATATTTTGAGAAGATCCGGAGTAAAGTGGATTTACCTGTACCTAAGTTGCCTTCCAGCCAAATACCTTTTTTGTTATTTAAATGTCCCGGACGATTTGTAAAATAATTAAAAAGATCAGCTACAACCGACCGATTATTGTCGTCTATTATGAAACAGGGACAAAGAGAACGTGCAAATTGTATAAATTCATTTTTAATTTTAATAATATCTTCAGGCTTTTCCATATTCCGTCGTTTTAATCGGTTGTTGTGTTTTTTCATTGGCTTCCCATGTACGAATGGCCGCTTGCCAGTCTTTCATTTTATTTTTGCCAATCATCCAATTTTTTGCAGTGTAATGATTGATAAATTTTATAGGATCTATATTATTTTTCCTTTTTAAGCAGTAAGCCTTAACCCGTTCTAAAGTTGGGGGAATGATATTTCTTTCCTTCGGTTCAAGGGGGGATTTAGGGGGAATATAGTTAATTTTTATTTTATTTTTTTTATTCTTTTCTTTCTTATTAGTATTACGTTCGTTATTCGACAGTAATACATCCGTATAAAGTTTACTGTTATCACTGTCAAATGAATGCTTTTCCCATCTTGCAGCAATGCTCTGACGTGCCTTTTCGCTTTTTTCCTGTCTCTTTTTTAAGCGTCGAAGCACGGTGTTGGAATAAAATTTTTCACCTTTGAAAGCAAAGAGTTCAAAATTTTCTATTATGTCTTTAATTGTTTCGTAATCAGAATGTAATTCAAAAGAAATACGTTCGTATTCTGATCGAAGTATATAACCACCGTTTTCGTATAGCATTTCTACTATACACCAATATGCACCAATTCCTAACAGAGCATATCTCATCATCAACTTAACCATTTTAGGATCATTGCGAGCATAATAATTATGACTAAAATATTCCATCATATTCTTCTTTATTTTCCGGAGGAATGATTCCATAAACCCGATCCACATAACTTAATGAAGCAAGAAGCTCTAATCGTTCCCGTGAAATTTTTATAGCACCATTTCGTTTGCCAGAAATTTTTAGTGGAGTTATCAGTTTTTCTTTTATCCAGAGTTCCACATTTCTCCTTTTGTAAATTTTGTAAGCTTGTTTAAGTGTTAAGAATTTAGGCAAAACACCCGTATCTTCCAGACAACGTTTATATCCGGCTTCATAAGCTTGTGAAATAAGATTAGTTATATGGTGGGTATCCATTTATTTAATCTTTAAGTTGTGCCTCTAATACAGAAGTTTCTCCCATAGCCCGCTGTCTTTCTACTGATAGCTTTAATGCTTCATTGTAAATAATTCTATTGAAATAGTTACTATAGGGATTTAATGTTGACGCAACAGCAGAACGTGAAAATTGAATTTGATATTGTTCCTTAATTCTTTGAATAATTACATAGAAATCGCCTCTCCGAAGGCAATTCTTTATTTTTTTAATTATTTCTGTATTTTTTTGTTTGTTCATATCTATAAATGTTTATATTTGTACAAATTTTTATACGAGTATATAATTATTTATTACATAACAAAATAATATGTTATAATTAACCTATTTTAACATTATTAATTCATGGATATATCAAATACAACAAAAGACAGGTTGAAAGTTTTTTTGAAGTATAAAAAGCTCACAAACCAAGAGTTTTCGGAAGTGACAGGGTTGTCAATAAGTTTTATAAATGCACTAAAAGAATCTGATTCTATTGGAAGTTCAGCCTTTAAAAAAATATATATGGCCTTTCCAGATCTTAATCTTTATTGGTTGTTAGGTTTTCAAGGACATGAAATGTTAAATGAAAATAATCCAAAGGATTTGTCTAGACTGAAAGAGGAAAATGAGTATTATAAGAATGAATTGATTAAGAAAGAAGGACAGATTGAAATGCTAATGACATTATTAAATAATAAACAGGAAAAATGAAAAAGGTAAGAGTTATGATGTTCAATTTTAAATTAAATGTTTATGACAACATTCAAAGCAGTAGTACAACATTCGAAAAGGGATCAAGCTAGATTTCAGCTTTACATTCGTATTACGAATAAAAGAATTCCAGATTATTTAAAGACAAGTTGGTATGTTACACTTGATAACTTTGATGACAAAGGAAATCTCAAAGATTTGCAATTACAAACTGCAGTTAATTTATTTATTCTGGAGCTTCAGCAAAAGATCAATAAGAGATTTGGAATAATATGTAATGTAACTGGCAAAGAGATTGTGAAGTATCTGGAGAAAGATTTACAACCAGAACAAATAGATTTTCTTAAATTTTTTGAAGGTATTATGAATCAAATGATTCACGATAACCAACCTTCGGGCGAAAATTATAAAGCCAGTTTTAATCATTTAAAAAGGTTTATCAAAAAAGATAAACTTCCAATTGATTTGATTACAGTAAGTTTTTTAAAAAACTTTGAAAAGTATTTATTAAAACAAGCACAAGAGAAAGGATTCAAAGGTCATAGGTGTGTTTCACTAACGTTGAGTAATGTACGTCATGTATTCAACTTAGCTATGGAGGAGTATAATGACAAAGTGAATGGAATTGAACCCATTAAACATTATCCTTTTACAGAAATTAGTATAAAAGACCCAATTTGTTCTCGACGTAAATCAATTGGCAGGGAAGAAATCAATAAAATCATTAATTATAATGGTTTTGTAAATTCCCGTGATAAGCTTGCACAAGATTTTGTCTTATTGTCGATTTGTTTAGCAGGAATAAATGCAGTTGATTTATATACTATGGATTCTTCGTGTTATGAGAGAGGACGGCTGAATTATAACCGAAGTAAAACAAAGGGTTCAAGAGATGATGAGGCATATATGTCCATTGCAGTAGTAGATGAGGTGAAGCCATTGTTTGCAAAATATGCAGACGAAAGCGGAAAACGGTTATTTAATTTCTATCAAAGGTACCGTAATAATAAAAATTTTATTAAAGCTGTGAATAAGGGTCTGAAACATATATGTAAACAATTGGATTTACCATCTTGTACAACATACACCTTCAGGCGTAGCATTGCAGAAATAGCTTCTGATGATTTGTATATATCAACAAGTGATATAGCCCTTATATTAAATCATGTAAGTGCATTTAAAACTACAATGATCTATACAGGCCGTAGTTTCAAAAAAGTAGACGGAATAGTTAGAATGATTCTTAATTGGATACTATATGAGAAGTATACCCCTTTGATACCGCAAAAAAAACAAATAAAGAAAGGAAAAAAATCTACATTACTGGTTTATCATGCGTAAAATCTTGTCTAAACATTGTCTAAACATTTCAAGCAATTTGTACACAAAATCCGTGTTCAGGTGTACAAATGAAAAAGAGGTACAGCTTCTTACCATACCTCTAAATTCCTGTTTATTAATTAATTAAGTGGAGCGGAAAACGGGACTCAAACCCGCGACCCCCAGCTTGGAAGGCTAGTGCTCTATCGACTGAGCTATTTCCGCAAAATAGTAGGTTACCGTTCTACAGAATGGAATCGCCTTGCTTGCCGATCCCCGAGAAGGAACCAAATAAATCTTAAAGAACGAAAAAGAAATACTTTCTCTTACTGACTTCAAAATTCGTGGGGAGAGCAGGATTCGAACCTACGAAGACATAAGTCAGCAGAGTTACAGTCTGCCCCAGTTGGCCGCTTTGGTATCTCCCCCTCCGCTCAAAGAACTTTTGCTTTTTGCGCTTGCAAAGATATACAGTTTTACAAAAAAAACAAAGATTTCTCTAATAAAAATGCAAAGGGATACGCTCTCCAGAAAAATAGCTACTTAAAAATCTTTTCTCCCGCTTTTCCTAACCGCCGATCCGTTCGAAAAATTCCTCAAACATTGTTTTCCTCTTTTGTATCCCCTCTCCTTCCAACTAGTAAAATTCACTAAAACGCCTTCCATTAAATAGATGCCAATCTATCGTCTTTAAGTTTAGCCCGATCGTCATTCGCCCCACACAAAATTATTCAATAAAGCTTTTTTCCAAACAACAAACCAATCCCTCCGATTCTCCTCCCATTTTTCCAAAGAATACGCATGCTGAAGAGAAAACTGGTAAAATAAAATCATAGCCTTCCCTCACCTTCCCTGTCGTCCCCCAATGGTAAATTTAGTCGGATACTGTCCCAGTATGCCAGCGTAAACCCTATCATATCGCGGACAGAGTCCGCTTTCCATGTTTCCCGCTTAATCAGCCACTTCTCCGTAAAAAATATCGGCAGTTTCCAAAAACAATTTTTCTTTACTTCCGAAATAAGGATACAACACTCTCGTGCAATACCGATAGTTTGACAAACAGCTGTCATAAACAATCCCTCCTACCCTCTCTCTCCTAACAAAGTAAATATATGCTGTAAACTAAAAAACGTCGTAGGCATAATTGAACATTTGTCTTTCAGAGATAGACAGGAAAATTTAATCTGCCAAGAAGGAGACATTTAAGCAAATCTCTCGTATATTTGTAAAAATGAAGTGAAAAAAGACAAATTATGCAAGAATCGCTCAATAATTGGGTTATTTTAATCAACGACTGGATATGGACTTTTTTGATCATCCTCCCCTTAATTTGTACGGGTTTGTATTTTACTTTCCGTTCACACTTCATTCAATTCCGGAAAATAAAAGAAATGTCACGGCTGCTTGTAGAAGGAGTCGCTGGAAATAACAATAAAAATGCAGTTTCTTCTTTCCAGGCTTTTTGTATTGCCACAGCTTCCCGGGTAGGAACAGGTAATTTAGCAGGAGTCGCCACGGCATTGGCTTTGGGAGGAGCGGGCGCAGTATTCTGGATGTGGCTGATCGCTTTAATCGGCTCTGCCTCCGCTTTTGTCGAATCAACTTTAGCGCAAATCTATAAAGAAAAAGGAAAGAAATCTTATATCGGAGGACCGGCTTTTTATATGAAAAAGGGGTTAAAGCAGAAATGGATGGGTACTCTTTTTGCCGCCATCATTATGGTCACTTTCGGCATGGTGTTCAATTCGGTACAAGCCAATACCATATCTTTGGCATTTCAGGAAGCCTTGGGCGTAAGCCGGCTGTGGCTGGCTATTTTACTTACTTTTTTCACAGTTCTGACCATATTCGGAGGGATTCACCGGATAGCCAAAGTTTCAGGAATTATCGTACCTATCATGGCGATTGCCTATATTCTGGTAGCCTTTTTTATTCTGATCACTCATCTGCCAGCCATCCCCTCCCTCATTCGTCATATTTTCGCCAACGCTTTCGGCTTTGAACAGATTTTAGGTGGCGGAATCGGAGCAACCATTATGCAAGGAGTAAGACGGGGACTTTTCTCCAATGAGGCCGGGATGGGATCTGCCCCGAATGCTGCGGCAACAGCCTCTGTTTCCCACCCGGTAAAACAAGGTTTGATTCAGGCTCTCAGTGTCTTTACTGACACGCTAGTGATCTGTAGTTGTACGGCTTTTATCATCTTACTTTCAGATATACCCTTGGACGGAAGTTTAAAAGGCATTCAATTGACACAAGCCGCTTTAACCGGAGAAATCGGAATATTCGGAAAATATTTCATCGCCTTCTGTATTCTGCTATTCGCTTTCAGTTCTATCGTTGGAAATTACTCCTATTGCGAAACAAATCTTTTCTTTATCAGCTCTAAACCGGTTTATCTCCAACTTTACCGGATCGGAGTCGGAGCCATGGTATTGTTCGGATCCCTCGCCGGGTTGGATCTGGTATGGAACCTGGCCGATCTGTTTATGGCAATAATGACTCTGACCAACCTGATTGCCATTCTACTTCTGGGGAAAATTGCCTTTAAAGCCTTAGCCGATTACAATCGCCAAAAAAAGGCAGGTATAAAAAGCCCGGTCTTTAAATCCGCCTCCATTCCGGAACTCGATGAAGAAGTTACGGAATGGAAATAAAAATTTCCCCGTATATTTTTATAAATTTGCCTGACGAATCATTAATAAAGATTTTCATTTTTAAATGTCATGAAAAAAATCATCAATTCTCCCAAAGCACCGAAAGCAATCGGTCCTTACAGCCAAGCTGTAGAAGTAAACGGAACCCTCTATATCAGCGGTCAATTGCCCGTCGATGTAAATACCGGTAAATTCGTAGAAGGCGGCATCAAAGAACAAACAGAACAAGCCCTGAAAAATATCGGTTATATCCTGGAAGAAGCCGGTTACTCCTTTGAAAACGTAGTAAAATCGACTTGCTTATTAAGCGATATCAGTGATTTTGCAGCGATGAATGAAGTTTATGCCCGGTATTATAAAACCGATTGTCCTGCCCGCGCAGCCTTTGCTGTAAAATCTCTCCCGATGGGGGCCTTAGTGGAAATCGAAACAATAGCAGCCAAATAAGCACCCCGGCTAAAAGGGAAGGTCTGTAAAGCTCCTTTTCAGACCTTCCCTTTTTGCCGGAAATACTCGTTCTACTATTTCTTCTCTGAAAATTTCAGAGAAACGTTTATCCCTTACAGACTTACAAGGAAAAATACCCAAACAGGTATGCCGAAAAGGGAGATTTTATTGAAAAAAACTATAATCTTATAAAAAATAAAGATTTGTTTTATCAATAGAATCCTCGTATACTTGTAGTGTCAATAAAGAGGTGTGTCTGAAATCATTTATATCAATAATCGAACTATGAGTATCAAAGGAACTAAAACAGAACAAAACCTGTTAAAATCATTTGCAGGTGAATCACAAGCCCGGAGTCGTTATACCTTTTTCGCCAGTGTAGCTAAAAAAGAAGGATTTGAACAAATTGCGGGCGTCTTTATGGAAACGGCCGAACAGGAAAAAGAACATGCTAAAAAGTTCTTCAAATACCTTGAAGGAGGTATGGTGGAAATTACCGCCTGCTACCCTGCCGGAGTCATCGGTACGACAGCAGAAAATCTGAAAGCCGCTGCTGAAGGAGAAAATGAAGAATGGGCCGATTTATACCCGGAATTTGCCCGCATAGCTCAAGAAGAAGGTTTTCCTCAGATAGCCAATACTTTCAAGCAAATCGCTAAAGTAGAAGCAGAACATGAGGCCCGTTACCGGACACTATTAGGTCGCGTAACGGAAGGCAAAGTATTCGAGCGCGAAGAAGAAATAGAATGGCAATGCCGGAATTGTGGTTACGTTATCAAAGGCAAAAAAGCTCCGCTGAAGTGCCCGGCATGCGAGCATCCTCAAGCGTATTTTGAACCGAAGAAGAATAATTATTAATCCTTGGTTTATAAAATATTTCCCCGGTAATCGTTTCAAATTTTTACCGGGGGAAATTTTAGACAATAGCTTCCTCCGTTTCCGTAATTTTTCTAAGTGTAAATTCTTTTATATCCACAAAAGAATGCAAACGGTAACCGCAATCTGTCAACATACAATGAGGACAATGATTCTCTTTACAAGGATCGGTATGAATATTCAGCCGGATATGTTCCGGAAACTTTTCAGCGATTACCTTTCCCACTTCTGCGCATACGGCATGTCCTTTCCGGATATTATAATACCAAGGTAAGGTCAGATTACAGTCTATAAAATAAGCATTTCCGTATTTCAAAACCTTCACCTCCTGGATATCTATCCAATCTTCTCTTCGGTTGATTACGAGTAAACTCAACATGTATTTCAGTAATTTCATATCGGCCTTATCCATCAAATTAGCTATCGTTTTACGTAAAATAAGAATACCCGTACGTACAATTATAAAACCGAAAATAAGGGCTAAAATGCTATCAATCCGGGTAACGCCGGTCCAGTATAACAACAACAAACCGCTGACCAAACCGATTGTCGAATACGTATCGGATTGTAAATGTTTTCCTCCGGCTATCAAAGCTATGGAATCATATTTCCTTCCGACACGGATGCTGTACCAACCCAATACATAATTTACTGCTCCAGCCAAAGCTACCAACATAATCCCCACGTCCAACTTTTCCAGCAGGGAAGGATAAAACAAACGCCTGATTCCTTCGTAAATGATAGCTAAGCCAGCTAAAAAAATCAAAATACCTTCTGTGGAAGCAGAAATCAACTCGACTTTCCCATGTCCAAAAGGATGATCCGCATCCCGAGGTTTCGCAGCTACATTTAAACTATACAAACTGATTAACCCGGCTACGACATTTACAATACTCTCCAAGGCGTCAGTCAAAATACCGACTGAATTCGTCACCCAGAAAGCGAAAAATTTCCCGCATAATAAAAGGACGGAAATCAATACAATCCGTTTCTGTACCTTTATTTTAATCCGATCTTCCCTCATATCCCCACATACGAAGATGCTCTTGTAAAAGGTATAAAAAATCGTTTTTAATATTTTTAAAATTCTTAAACTTTATTGCAATATCGCATATTTCTTTTAACTTTGGCTGTCTTGCTAAGCAATTTAATTCATAAACATATTCAATCATGATCGAAAAAATACATCAAACACTAAGAGACTCTGCAGTAGCCCGTTGGTCGGCTTTGGGGGTAGTCGCATTTACGATGCTTTGCGGCTATTTTTTAACAGACGTAATGGCTCCATTAAAACCGATGCTGGAAGCCCAGTTGTTATGGGACAGTACAGATTACGGAATTTTCACAAGTGCCTACGGCTGGTTTAATGTATTTCTGTTGATGTTGATTTTTGGGGGTATCATCTTGGACAAAATGGGAGTCCGGTTTACAGGCTTGGGAGCTTGTTTTTTGATGGTAATCGGTGCCGGCATCAAATATTACGCTATTTCGGATTTTTTCCCATTGGGAGGACAAATTTTTGGTATTAACTCACAAGTGATGATTGCCGGTTTAGGTTATGCCATCTTCGGTGTCGGAGTAGAAACAGCCGGAATTACCGTTTCCAAAATCATTGTAAAATGGTTCAAGGGCAAAGAAATGGCTCTGGCAATGGGCTTGGAAATGGCTACAGCTCGTTTAGGGACTTCCCTGGCGTTGATTATTACCGTACCCCTGGCAGATACTTTTCAAAGTGTATCCGCTCCGATTCTGCTTTGCCTGATCATGCTCTGTATCGGAACGATTGCCTTTCTAGTATATACGGTGATGGACCGGAAGCTGGACAAATCCATTGACGAATCGGATGCAGAACCGGAGGAACCTTTCAAAGTAAAGGATATATGGGAAGTCATGGCAAACAAAGGATTCTGGTTAGTAGCTTTATTATGTGTCTTATTTTATTCTGCCGTTTTCCCTTTCCTGAAATATGCTACGGATTTGATGGTCAATAAATATGCGGTAGATCCGAAACTTGCCGGAATCATCCCCGGCCTTCTTCCTTTCGGAACCATTATATTAACCCCCTTATTCGGTAATTTATACGACCGCAAAGGAAAAGGAGCAACAATCATGATGATCGGAGCAATTATGCTAATCTGTGTACACGGTTTATTTGCATTACCTTTATTAAACGAATGGTGGTTTGCTACCCTTGTCATGATCACTTTAGGGGTTGCCTTTTCTTTAGTTCCTTCTGCCATGTGGCCTTCTGTACCTAAAATTATTCCGGAAAAACAGTTAGGGACGGCTTATGCTCTCATTTTCTGGGTACAGAATTGGGGATTAATGGGTGTACCTGCTTTGATTGGTTGGGTATTAGATCGCTATTGCAAGTTAGGGGGAGAAGGGCAGCCGGCTTACGATTATACGCTTCCTATGATTATTTTCACCAGTTTCGGAATATTAGCTCTTATCGTAGCTATTATGTTGAAACGGGAAGACAAGAAAAAAGGCTACGGCTTGGAACTTCCGAATATTAAAAAGAATTAAAGATCAGCCTTTAGTAATAAAGATAGCGGAAGCCTTTAAAAGTTTCCGCTGTTTTTTTTGTAGATTTGTTGAAATAATCTGAACTGTTATGAATAGAATTAAACAACTTTTTCATATTAAATATCCCATCATCCAAGGCGGAATGGTTTGGTGCAGCGGTTGGAAGCTCGCCTCTGCCGTCAGTAATAATGGAGGTCTGGGCCTATTAGGAGCAGGTTCTATGCATCCGGAAATCTTGGTAGAGCACATCCGTCAAATGCAAAAGGCTACCTCCAATCCCTGGGGAGTAAATGTACCCCTACTTTATCCGGAAATAGATCGCCTGATTCAAATACTGATTGAAGAAAAGGTGAAAATTGTCTTTACTTCTGCCGGAAGTCCCAAAAAATGGACTTCTCTGTTGAAAACCCACGGTATGACAGTTGTACACGTAGTCAGTAGCGCCCTCTTTGCACAAAAGAGCGAGGAAGCTGGAGTAGATGCTATCGTAGCCGAAGGTTTTGAAGCAGGGGGGCATAATGGCAGGGAAGAAACAACAACCCTGACGCTAATTCCCAATGTAGTGGCCCATTGCAGCTTACCCGTCATTGCCGCCGGCGGTATAGCTTCCGGAAAAGCAATGGCCGCCATGAGAATGCTGGGAGCCGAAGGTGTACAGATCGGCAGTCGTTTTGCCATAGCTACAGAATCTTCTGCCCACCCGCTTTTTAAAGAAAAAGTGATTCAAAGCGCTGAAGGAGACACCCTACTACTTCTAAAAAAACTAGCACCAACCCGGTTGCTGAAAAACGAATTCTTTACCCAAGTCAAACAACTGGAAGATCAGGGAGCCGATGTGTCTGCCCTCAGTCAGTTGTTGGGAAAAGGCCGTGCCAAAAAAGGCATATTTGAAGGCGACCTCGCAGAAGGAGAACTGGAGATCGGACAAATTGCCTCCATGCTATATCAGCAGGAATCCGTAGCCGACATCATCCGGGATATCGTAACGGAATACAATCAATGTATGCAAAACGGTAAAGATTTTGAATTGGAAAACTAAAACCCTATTATTCCGTTAATGTTATAGTCACTTTAATTACTGAACATTTTATGATAAAATTTTCCCGCCATATTTTAGAGAACGGTCTTACGGTGTTGTGTAATACAGATCCTGGAACCCCCTTCGTATCTGTAAATATATTGTACAAAGTAGGGGCAAAAAACGAATCGCCGCAAAAAACCGGTTTTGCCCACCTGTTTGAACACCTAATGTTCAGTGGCTCGGTACATGTAAAAGATTTCGACCGGGAAGTGCAATTGGCAGGAGGAGACAGTAACGCCTATACCACCAACGACTATACGAATTATTACATCACCATTCCGGCCGAAAATCTGGAAACGGCGCTCTGGCTGGAATCCGACCGGATGTTGGGCTTAAATCTTTCTTCTCAAGCTTTAGATGTCCAAAAGCATGTAGTTATTGAAGAATTTAAACAACGTTATCTGAATGCTCCTTATGGGGATATCTGGCTTAAACTCCGTCCCCTGGCTTATCAGGTACATCCTTATCGTTGGCCAACGATCGGAATTTCTCCCGAACATATCGAAAAAGCGACAGAAGAAGACGTAAAAACATTTTTCCGGGAACATTATACACCCGACAATGCTATTGTCGGTATCAGCGGAAATATAGCTGAAGACAAAGCCTTGAAACTGGTACAAAAATGGTTCGGGGATATTCCTTCCTCTGGCTACCGGCAACCTCTCCTCCCACAGGAACCTACTCAAACAGAAGCCCGGAGATTGGTTTTATCCGATAATCCTGTTCCGGCTGATGTGATCTATAAAGTATACCATATGGGAAGCCGGATCTCTGAAAATTTCTATGTCTGCGATGTGATTTCCGATATCCTGTCCAACGGACAATCTTCCCGGCTCTACCGCCACCTCATTAAGGAAAACCGTCTTTTTTCAAGCATAGACGCTTATGTGACCGGAGATACCGATCCTGGTTTATTCGTATTCAGCGGTAAATTATCCGAGGGAAGTACTGTGGAAGCTGCAGAAGCCGCCATGGAAAAAGAATTGAAAAACTTTATCGAAACCCCTGTTTCCGACCGGGAACTTCAAAAAGTCATTCACAAAACAGAAGCCCGCATCAGCTTCAGCGAAATTAATTACCAATCGAAAGCAAGTAATCTGGCTTTTTTTGAATACTTAGGTGATGCGGAACTCATTAATAACGAAAATAAAAAATACGAACAAATCACTTTAGAAAAACTGAAAGAAACAGCCCGGGAACTATTCCGTCCTGAAAATTGTTCTACTTTAATCTACCTTAAAAAATAATCTGAATTCAAATATTCAACCGATTTATATGCCTTTATCACTATGACAGTCAATCGAAAAATCAGTCCTCCCCTTTCAGAACTAAGCGTTCCGAAAGTTTTGCCCTATACGACTCAAGTGCTTCCCAACGGTATAGAGATGCTCCTCTTACACGACCCGGATCAGGAAGTATTTAAAATGGATGTGGTCTTCGATGCAGGTGCCTATTACCAAAAACAACCCTTGGTCGCTACCACTGCAATCAATATGCTGAACGAAGGAACAATTTACCACAACTCCGCGGAGATAGCGGAAATATTTGATTATTACGGAGCTTATGTAGATTTTAACTGCGGCATGCACAAGGCAGAATTAAATCTTTTATCTTTAAACAAATTTGCCGAAGAAACCATTCCAATTTTGGCGGAAATTCTGTCGAGTAGTACCATTCCTGCTCACGAGCTCGATATTTATCTCTGTAATAAAAAACAGCAATTTCTGGTGGAAAAACAAAAAACAGCCTGGTTAGCCCGAAAAGAATTTACCCGGCTGCTGTTCGGCACAAATCACCCTTACGCCAATACGGTAAAGGAGGAAGATTACGACCGGATCACTCCGGAAATCATCCGGGAATTTTACAAGGAACGACTGAATGCAGGAAACTGCTTTGTTCTGCTATCCGGGAACATAACTCCCGAAATCCGACATATTACTACAGAGACATTCGGCAAACTCTCCCGGCCCAGCAACACCCTGCAGACACCAGTATACGCCTTGCAACCGGCCTTGCCCGGACGCTCCAAAATCGAAAAAGAAGATGCCGTGCAGACCAGTATCCGGATCGGAAAGAAAGGGGTCCGTCTGACGGACGAAGACTATGCCGGATTTCTACTGTTAAACACCGTCCTAGGAGGTTATTTCGGTTCTCGGCTCATGTCCAATATCCGTGAAGAAAAAGGTTATACCTACGGAATTCATTCTTTCAACGTCTCCCTTCCCGAAACAGCCTACTGGTGTGTAGCAACAGACGTAGACAATAAATATACGGAAGCCACTATTGAAGAAGTCCTGAAAGAAATCCGAACCCTCCGGAGCGAACTGATTCCGGAAGCAGAATTAAATCTGGTAAAAAATTTTTTCCACGGCGATCTGCTTCGTGAAATCGACGGCGTATTCGCTCAATCGGATGCCTTGAAACACAAACTACCCTATGGGATAGACAATTGCTTTTACAGTGAAATCATTCATAAAATCAAGCAATGCAACGCGCCCTACCTACGGGAACTGGCAGAAAAATACCTGAATCCGGAACAATTGTATATCGTTACGGCAGGAAAACATCCATATAATTAACGAACGAACACTTATTTCCGATGAAAAACATCTTCCTTCTTTTTCTGTGCCTGGCTAGTTTAATGTTTACAGCAAGAGCACAAGAGAACCGAAAAGCAAAAGATTCCGGTTTTGAAAAATCAATCGCTTTAGCAGAAAGTAACCGCTTTTTAATAGAAGTAAACCGGGCTTTCCCGCTAGGAGGCAAATCCGTCGATTTATTCTCCAACCGCGGAAGAATCACAGTTACCGATTCCATAGCCAAAGGCTTTCTGCCTTTCTTCGGCAGAGCTTATTCTTCCCTTCCGGGAGAAGACGGAGGGATCTCTTTCGACGGTAAAATGGAAAAAAGGGAACTAAAAGTGAAAGAGAAAAAGAAAGGAAAACACCTCCTCTATCGCTTCTCCGTCAAAGGGGAAAACGACACCTATGAACTCTTTCTGGATATTACTGCAAATGGTTCTTGCTCCCTATCGGTCAGAAGCAACCGTAAAAGCCAAATTTCGTACGAAGGAACAATCAGCCCTCTGCCTTCCGGAACTCCTGAACATTAATCTTTTTTCCTCGTATACGGAGATAAAAACTCCGTAACGATGAAACTTTTTCTGCTTACCCTCTCTCTTTTTATTTATCTGATCGTTTCCGGTCAGACAGACAAAACTCGTATCCTAACCGAATTCCGGCATACCCAAGAAATCGTAGAAAGCGGGAAATTCAGAATTGATATCCACATCGCCACTCCCCTTAACGGAATGAATATAGCCGTCGATAGCGCCTGGATCGCAATAGACGGAGAAAAAGCCTGCGGCTATCTGCCTTATTACAGCAGTGGTTATTCTTTTCCCAGACTCGGGGCAAAAGGCATTAATTTTGATAACATGCCTTTCAATAAATCCTTAAAAATAAAAGGCCGGAATGATAAAAAATCATTGAAATACAGTTTTGGTATAGTGGGTAAAAACGACATCTACCGTATACAAATGGATATACAATACGATGGAAGATGTTACATATATATTACGAGCAATAACCACAGCCCGATCTCTTACGTCGGCGATATTATCAAATCCGACCGTTCCGATTAACCTTACTTCCGTTTAAAAAACGAGCTGATTATTTTTATATAAAAAATACAAAAATAATAGTACTATGTATTGCATAGTATTATTTTTTATTTATATATTTGCAATACAAAATAGCAAACCTATAGCAGACATTTGACATTATTTACCAAAACAGCAGACTATGAACCTAGAGAACACACAAGCCCAAATGCGCAAAGGGATTCTCGAATACTGTATCTTATTAATTATATCCCGACAGGACGCTTATGTTTCGGATATCATTCATAAACTAAAAGATTCGAGAATCATTGTCGTAGAAGGTACAATTTATCCGATGCTTACCCGTTTGAAGAATGCGGGTTTATTAGCATACCGTTGGGAAGAATCCCCCCAAGGGCCTCCCCGCAAGTATTATTCGATCACGGACAAGGGCCGGTCCTGCCTTTCGGAACTGGAAAATTCCTGGAACGAAATGACGCAAGCCATTCAACAACTGAGAAATCAGTCTTTTTAAAATCACAACAATCTTAACCGTTAAAAATTACTGTTATGAAAAAGACATATACGATTAGCATAGGGGGACAAATCTTCCATACCGAAGAAGATGCCGGTGATAAGCTTCAGGCTTATATTCAGACTCTAGAGAAACATTATTTCCAAGAAGAAGGGGGACAGGAAATTATGAACGATATTGAGAACCGCATTGCCGAACTGCTTCAGGAAGCTACGCAAAAACAAAATACGGAAGTCGTTACACTGGAAGATATCCAGCAAGTGATCCAGATATTGGGAAATCCGGACGACATTATTTCCGAAGATTATACGGAAACAGTAAAAGAAAAAACGCCCCGGAAACTCTATCGCGATTTAGATCGCAATATGCTGGGAGGAGTAGCCGCCGGTATTGCTAATTATTTCCATATCTCCCTGGCCTTTGTCCGGTTTCTATTTCTATTGCTTACGTTCTTCTATGGCGTTACATTCATTGTCTATATTATCTTATGGATTGTATTGCCTCCCGCCCTTACAGCCAAGCAAAAACTGGAAATGAAAGGAGAAAAAATCAATATTCTCAATATTGAAAAAAATATCAGAAACGGAATTAGCGATCTGAAGGAAAACGGGAAAGTACAGGAAGGCTTCAAAAAGACAGGAGGTTTTATTTCGGAGATACTTATCGCTATCGGCAGAACACTCCTCAAAATCCTCAAAATTATCCTCAAAATCTTGGCCGGAATCCTCTGGATATTTTCCATTATAATTGCACTTCTGCTCGTTGCTGCTCTTATTCCTATCCACCTTACCGGACTGCCTTTTTCTATCCCTACTGCTTTGGGAATATTTGGATTGGCTCCCGCCTACTCGATTATCGCTGTATTTTTGATCTGTATTATTCCTTTCATTTTATTGATCTGGTTAACATCGAAATACCTTTTCCGTTTTAAAAACAGAAACTATTATTTCCCGCTTACGCTGACTATTCTATGGATCACCAGCGCCCTTATCCTCTGCCTCCTGATATTTACGCAGATGAAGGATTTTTCCGGAAATTTGCGAAGTATAACCATTCAGTCTTTACCCATTTCGGCAAAAAAGGAAATTGTCGTGATCGCAAAAGAAACTTATTCTCCCGAATACCGGAACCGTTTCAATACAAAGTATATAGAGGATAAAAATACCCGCCGCATGTTGGGGGCTCCCCGGCTCCAAGTAACTTCTACTCTCCAGGAAGAACCGACATTGACGGTTACCAAAAGAGTATACAATAACTTTCAGAACACCGAAAAGATAGATTATCAGTGGGCCTTAAAAAATGATACTTTATGGTTGGATCATTATTTTTCCGCCCCGAAACAATCGGTCCTTTACAAACAACCGAAGGTAACTCTCCGCCTACAATTACCCGAAACGTATTCTATCGTATTGGATCCCAGCGTAAACCAATCTATGGATGTGGAAAACCTGCCGGAAGAAAATAGAATCGATTCCGACATAACGGAAGAAGACTGAGAAACGAACTTCCAGAATCGTATTCAAATTTCTTTGGAATAAACAACCGATGCCTTGCCGAGGAAGAGGAAAGTTCCGGATTAAAATTTCTTTACCGGAATTTAAAATCCATTCCTCAGCAAGACATTGCAGGAAAATAAATCAGAAATATCCGGAGCATTTTTAACTCTATTTTCAGCACATAACTAATGAGCCGGTAAAAATTTCTCATATAAATACGACAGCATTTTAACATGAGCGGAGCGTTCTTCTTTGGAGGAAGCATCGATATGTCCGAAAAAATGATGGGCTTCTATCTGCATACCGCAAAATTCGAAAATTCCCACGTCGCTGGTTTTCTTCATCGCTTCCAGCATTCCGTTCTTTTCATATTCCTCAAAAGGCATACCAAAATTATTGAGAATAATGATCTTCTTCCCTTCCAATAATTTTTTAAGTTCTCCTAATCCTGTAATTTCATAGGCAAAACCTCTTGAAAATACGCGGTCAATATAACCTTTCATGATAGCCGGCATACCTGTCCACCAGATCGGATAGATAAACGTAATTAAATCGGCACAACGGATATAATCCTGTTCCAGTTTAATATCATCCGGAATTTCTCCCTTCCGAAGAGCCCCAAAATCTTGCATACTCAATACCGGATGAAAACCCAGATTATATAAATCCCGGACCACTACTTCATTATTCGTATCTTCCGTCAACTGAACAATTTCGTCTTTATAAGCAACACTTAAAGATTTCGGATCCGGATGTGCCAATACAATCAGATGCTTTATCCGTTCCCCATTTTTATCTTTAAAACCCGTATACGCTTTTGTCGTTTCCATAAATCAATCTTCTTTACAAGTTTATCACTTTTCCTACTTTCCTCTTTAACGTACAAACACGTCCGAAGTTACCGTCTGGTATGAACTTTCTGATATTTATTCCGATCACCTCATTTTTACACATTAGGGACGTGCCCTAATGTGTAATTTTTTGTTTTTCCTCTTTCCCTCTCCAAAAACTCAGGTATCCAGTTTGGATATAATTCTAATTGCTCCTTTATAGGAGGCGACACCTGTATATTACATTTCGAAAGATAAGGAGCTAAATTCTTTTGAACAGCTTTTGAAAAATGAAATACCCAATAATCTATTTTTTCTTGATCTATGAATATTTTTCAGCACAGCTTATTTCATTGAAATGACGAAATATCACTTTAAAAGGTTCCTATCCAAAAGCAGATTGTAACTGATAAAATTTCCTATATTCCAAAGAAGATTCTGGTTTTCAATAGGTAAAATCCTCTAATAAAAGATATTTAGAAAAGCTGGAAATGCTCCAATCCTTTACCCCCTTTTTCAGTAAACCAAAATATAATCCTAATATAGAATAGGAAATATAAATTACACAAAAGGGCACGTCCCTAATGTGTAATTTTTGATTTTATGAAGAAGAAGAAAATAATTATCCTTCACGAATAAACTTATTATCTTCTGAAATTTCTTTTTATCAATCCTTTTAAAACCTACAACTAAGCCTTCATTTAGAATCACATCGCAAGGGGGCGGGGGAAAATTATTTTTTTAATCATTTTTTTTTACTATCATTGTCGTTGAAAAATGTGTCCAGTTCGTTAAAGGCTGAGGTGCAATTAATTAACAAAATTAATAAATATGTCACTTAAAAGGAATATTCTTGATTTAAGGAAGAGAAAAGAAATCGTCCTCCAAGGTGGTGGTGAAGAAGCGATTAAGAAGCAGAATGCGATGGGGAAATTGACTGCCCGTGAGAGAATTCAAGGGATTGTCGATGCCGGTTCTTTTCATGAGTACGACATGTTCGTAGAGCATCAATCCAAAGATTTTGATATGGATAAAAAGGTCCTTCACGGCGACGGTGTTGTCATTGGTACCGGGACGGTATACGGAGAACCGGTTGCCGTTTATGCGCAGGATTTTACCGTTGCGGGAGGCTCGCTGGGGCTTATGCATGCCCGGAAGATTACCAAAATCATGGACCACGCTATTAAAATGCGCATGCCAATAATTGGCATCAACGACTCGGGAGGTGCCCGTATCCAGGAAGGTGTGGATTCTCTGGCCGGATATGGAGAAATATTTTTCCGGAATACGATGGCTTCGGGAGTTATCCCACAGTTATCTGTTATTTTAGGACCCTGTGCCGGTGGTGCAGTATATTCTCCTGCCTTAACGGATTTTGTTTTTGTAGTAGATAATATTTCCAAAATGTTCATCACGGGTCCGGAAGTTGTAAAAACCGTTCTGGGTGAAGTGGTCTCCATGGAAGACCTGGGAGGGGCAAGGGTGCATGCTGCTATCAGTGGGAATGCTCATTTCTTTGCCTTGACCGAACAGGAATGTTTCGAGCAGATCAAAAAACTACTCACCTTTATTCCCTGGAACAACCAGCGCAAAGCGAAAGCCTTTCCGGCAAAACCGCCGAAGCCAGAATATAAAATCAACAATATCTTACCGGCTGATCCGACCCAGCCGTATGATGTCCGGGAAATTATCATGGCTGTAGCAGATGATTCCGACTTTATGGAAATACAACAGGATTTTGCCCAAAACATTGTCATCGGTTTCGGACGTATTGACGGGGAGACTGTCGGATTCGTAGCGAACCAACCTTTGGTACTGGCCGGAGTACTGGACTGCGATTCTGCAGATAAAGCAGGTCGTTTTATTCGTTTCTGCGATGCTTTTAACATTCCGATCGTCACATTCGAGGACATGCCGGGTTATCTGCCGGGTGTGGAACAGGAACATATGGGAGTGATCCGGCATGGGGCCAAAGTGCTCTACGCCTACAGCGAAGCGACCGTACCCAAAATTACTGTTATTTTGAGAAAGGCATACGGAGGAGGTTATATTGCCATGAACTCCCGTCACCTGAAAGCCGACTTTATGTTTGCCTGGCCAACGGCTGAAATTGCCGTTATGGGACCGGAAGGGGCTGCCAATATTATTTTCAAAAAAGAAATCAAAGAATCCGCTAATCCGGAAGAAACCCGGAAACAAAAAGTAATCGAATACCGGGAGAAATTTGCCAATCCTTATGTAGCCGCTTCCAAAGGATACATTGATTCGGTTATCGAACCGGAGGAAACCCGTATGTTATTAAAGCATTCTATTGAAGTTTCCAGTAACAAAACCGTTATTGTACCTCAGAAAAAACATGGGATTCCACCATTTTAGCAGAAAGAAGTAAAACTTATGAGTAATACAAAATACGAAAAATTACAGATTGATGGGGTAGAGTACAAAACGACTTTTACTTCCAAATGGATCAACCGGAAAAAATGGGAAGAGCCGAATCTAAACCTGATTGAATCTCATATTCCGGGTACCATTTTAAACATCAACGTAAAAGAGGGACAAGAAGTAGAGGCAGACGATGTGCTGTTGACGCTTCAAGCTATGAAAATGAACAATAAAATTACAGCACCATTTTCAGCTAAAATAAAAAAAATCTACGTTAAAGCCGGTGATCAGATTGCCAAAGACACTTTAATGATAGAGTTAGAAGAATAAATTACTACGGAAAGACCGTCTTCAGACGGTCTTTCCGGCTTTTATAAACCTAAACGACGCCAATATGAGTTTTTTTGCCGCTCAAAATATTATCAAAAATTACGCCAACCATCGGGCTTTGGATGATGTTTCCATCGATATTCCGGAAGGAGCCATTTATGGTTTACTCGGTCCGAACGGAGCCGGGAAAACATCTTTAATCCGGATTATTACTCAAATCACAGGGCCTGATTCCGGGAAACTTTTTTTTAAAGGAGTACCTTTAATTCCTTCCGACATGAATCGGATCGGTTATCTGCCAGAGGAAAGAGGATTGTATAAAAAAATGAAAGTAGGAGAACAGGCCGTTTACCTGGCCCGTTTGAAAGGGATTAATAAAAACGATGCAATAAAGCGACTGAAAACCTGGTTTGAAAAATTCGAGATCGAAGCCTGGTGGGACAAAAAGGTAGAAGAATTGTCAAAAGGTATGGCCCAAAAAGTTCAGTTTATCACGACCGTTCTGCACGAACCGGAAATGTTGATTTTCGACGAGCCGTTCAGTGGATTTGATCCGATCAACGTAGAATTATTAAAAAAAGAAATTCTGGATCTCAGACAAAAAGGCACCACCATCATTTTCTCCACCCACAATATGGCTTCTGTAGAAGAAATATGCAGTCATATCGCTTTGATCAACAAATCCAGAAAGATCATTGAGGGACCGATCAATGAGATCCGGGAAAAATATGCCAACGACACCTATCAGCTAAGCTTCCGGTATGCGCCGGATTTCAAGCCGGAACAATTCACCGGAGAAGAATTTGAAATTCTCTCCCAGAAAACGGAAGGAAATCGTCAGGATATTATTTTACAACGGATAAAACCTTGTAATACCAATACTCTTTTAAGCCGGTTTTTACCCCATATCGATATCTTATCCTATCAGAAGGTTATTCCCGGAATGAACGATATATTTATCAAACTGGTTAAAAATCAATAGTTCCGTTTCCCAAGCAGTCAAGAAGCATTTCTCTAATAAAACATTACACCATGAACAAAACCTTTATCATTATCAGCCGGGAATTTTCGACCCGAGTGCGAAAAAAATCCTTTCTGGTGGTCACGATATTCGTCCCCATTCTCTTTATACTTTTTTATGCCTTTCTGATGTGGCTTATGCTAAAAGACGATACGCAGGAACGGAAAATTGCTGTGGTAAACGCCTCTACGCTGGAAAGACCCCTGGAAACCATCAACAACACCAAATTTGAATATACCACCCAACCTATTACAGAAGAAAATGCTGCTGATTTTCTAAAGAATAAAGATTATTATGCCGTGATGTGGATTCCGGCCAATGTAATGGACAGTGCGGAAATTCCCATCTATTCTTTTTCCCAGGTCACGATGGAACTAAAAAATACGATTTCTTCCCAACTTCGGAAAAAAATTGAAAACATCAAAAAGAGCGCTGTCATTGCAGCCTCGCAAATCCCTGATCTGGAAGAAAAATTAGATGCAACCCGAACGCCCGTAATCGTCCGTACTTTAATGATTACGGAAACCGGACAAGCCAAAGAAAGCTCTTCCGAAATCGCCTCTATCATCGGTGTGGCTGCAGGATTCATCATCTATTTTTTCATTTTTATCTATGCGGCTCAAGTAATGAAAGGGGTCATCGAAGAAAAGACCAACCGGATTATAGAAGTATTGGTTTCTTCCGTCAAACCTTTCCAGTTTCTACTCGGCAAGATTATTGGGGTTGCTTCAGTCGGACTGGTTCAATTTCTAATCTGGATTGTTCTGATCGGAGGTTCCGTTATGGCTCTTCAGGCTGCATTCCTGCCCGATATCGATCTGGAAGCCCTGCGTAACAGCACAAATTTAGCCGCCATGGCACAAACCCAAGAATTGGGGGCGGAAGAATTAGCGGTTATACAAAGTATTGTAAAAACCATAGAACCTAAATTTATCCTGACTTTCCTGGGAGCTTTCCTTTTCTATTTTATCGGAGGGTATTTATTATATGCCTCTCTTTTTGCCGCTATCGGGGCTGCTGTAGACAATGAAACCGATTCTCAACAATTTATGACGCCCCTGTCTATCATTTTAGCCATCGGAGTGTATATTGGTTTTACCGCTATGAAAAGTCCGGAATCGCCCTTAGTATTCTGGAGTTCTCTGATCCCCTTTACCTCTCCAACGGTGATGTTAGTCAGAATTCCTTTCGGGGTACCCGCCTGGCAGATTATAACTTCAATGGCTTTATTGATCGGGGCTTTTATCTTTTTCACCTGGCTTTCGGGTAAAATTTACCGCACGGGTATTCTGATGTACGGCAAGAAAGTTACTTGGAAAGAACTATATAAATGGCTGAAATACTAAAACGGATAAAGAAAAAATAGATTAATGCTCCTGAGCTTTTGCTGATTAACGGGCCCGCGGTACTGATGAAAAAATTAATCGGAAACGATATTCTCTTCCATCAGCGAAGCCTCAATCCGTTTCTGGCAAAAGGCATTAATCTATTTTTATACCTTTCTTTTACTCCCATTCCGGCGGCTCTTGATTTAAGAGCTGTTTTACAAAAAAGTCGTGCAGCCGATGCATGACAAACTTCCCTCCCAAACTATGGGTATGATTGGGCAAGTAAAGTTGTTCGAAATCTTTCCCGGCATTCACCAAAGCATTCACGACCTGTAGAGTAGAGGCCGGATCGACATTGTCATCCAATTCTCCGTTGATCAGGAACAATTTTCCTTTTAAACGCCAGGCATTATCCACATTCGAAGAAGTACTGTACGACTCGTCTATCGGATAGCCCATCCATTGTTCGTTCCACCAGATTTTGTCCATTCGGTTATCGTGGCAGCCGCAAAGAGCTACAGCGGCTTTATAAAAATCGTTATGGAACAACAAGGCGGCCATAGCATTCTGACCTCCGGCCGACCAACCGTAAATACCTACCCGGGTGGTATCCATATAAGGATATTGTTCAGCTGCGGCTTTTATCCAGGCAATCCGATCCGGGAAACCGGCATCTTTCAAATTCTTCCAGCACACATCGTGGAAAGCCTTCGAACGGTTTGCCGTCCCCATCCCATCGATCATCACCACCACAAATCCCAATTCGCACAAACGGGAACTCAAATGATAATAAGCTCTGAAATCCTTTTCTACATGTGAATCATGAGGACCGGCATAAATCATTTCCACCACCGGATAAGAACGGGAAGCGTCGAAATGAGAAGGACGTAAAATAGTCCCCCAAATAGCTGTTTCCCCATCCCTGCCTTTGGCATGAAACACTTCCGGCATTTGCCAACCGGTCTGCAACAGTTCCTTTATATCCACTTCCGGCAATTCAGCTACCACACTGCCGTCACTTCCTTTACGGATCACCGTTCCTCCCGGAAAGTCCGGACGGGAATAACGGTCTACCATATACTGGCGGTCCTCTGAAAATACAACACGATGATTGGCAGATTCCGGTGTCAAATCGACAAAACCCGTACCGTCCATACCAATCCGGCAATAATGTACCTGATAGGGATCTTCTCCTTCTTTCAATCCGGAAGCCGTAAACCATATTTCCCTGTTTTCTTCGTCTACTTTCTCTACTTCCCGTACGACCCATTCTCCCTTTGTAATCTGTTGCTTTACCTGACCGTTCTTTCCATCTATCAAATACAAATGCCTCCAGCCATCTCTTTCGGATATCCAAAGTATTTCTTTACCGTCCTCCAAATCATACCGGAAATTCCGGTTATAATAGACAAAAGTCGGGGATTGTTCATCTATTAAAGAACGTATCCCTCCGGTTTCTGCCTCTACTTCTGCCACGATATACCGTTGATGTCCCCTTTGATTAAACTCAAACGTAAAAGCCCGGCTATCTTCTCTCCATCCGGTCAATTGCAAATAAAACTGATTTTCAAAAAAGCGAGTATCCAAAGGTATTTGCTGCTTTTGCTCTATATTGAACAAAGCCGGTAAATAAACGGGCAACACATCTCCCGGTTTCGCATAATCTCTCCACTGCAAAATAGGTTGTTTTTGGCTTACTGGACTGGATTCAATCAGAGGAATACGTCTTTCCGGTATATCCCGTACTTTTATAACAGCCAACTTTTTAGAATCCGGTGACCAAGCCATCTCTCCGCTATAATAAAAATCTTTTATTCCGTCCCGGCTCAACACATACTCTTTGTCTTCTGCAACGTCTCTAACGTAAATATTATTATCCTTATTATAAGCTTCCCAACGACCATCGGGAGACGACACCCTTCTTTCAGCTTTCGGCTCCGGCCGTTCCCAAACCTTTCGTTCCGGAAGCACCGTATCCCTTTGCACCAATTTATTATGCTTTACGGAATAATACCACTTCCGTCCTTCCCATACAAACTCAAATCCTTTCCGGTCGGTATCGTAATTTATACTCCGGAAAGGTAGTTTTCGGGCTTCTACTTTCCGGCCTGTCATACGGCTCATAGCTGAAGCCAGTTTTTCTGCCTGAAACGCCTTTGTTCTTTCTCCATTCTCTGCATTGACCAACCAAAATATATCCCCTTCCGGACTGTGATCCTGATACCAGAAATAATGTGTTTCCCCAATCCATACCGGTTTTGTTACGGCATGATATACCTGCAAATTCCAATTTCCCAAGGTATCAATTCGACGATAATCCGCCTGAGTCACTTGAGCTTTTACCTCTATTCCACTCAAACTGTAAGCGCCCAGCAAACACAAAATACCGAACAATCGGGAAAAGCGAGTAAAGAGGAAAGAACTGATAAATCCGATTTTTTTCATTTAGCCTTCAATTAAAATTTCTAACGAAGATAAAAAAAGCCGCTTAAAGCGGCTTTTCCATTAGTCAATCTTGTGAATAACAAGTCCTGAGCGCAATTTCGGTTCGAACCATGTCGTTTTAGGCGGCATAATATTTCCCGAATCTGCAATATTCAATAACTGCTGCATAGATACCGGATAAAGGGCAAATGCCACTTTCATTTCTCCGTTATCTACTCTTCTCTTCAATTCTTCCAATCCGCGGATACCTCCGACAAAATCAATCCGTTTTGAAGTCCTCAAATCCTGAATATCCAGAATATCAGCCAAAACGTGTTTTGAAAGTACTGTCACATCCAATACGCCAATGGGATCCTTATCGTCATAGCTTCCCGGTTTTGCCGTCAGCTTATACCATTTACCTCCCAGATACATACTGAATTCATGCAACTTAGCCGGATGATAAATCTCAGCACCTTTGCATTCCACTTCAAAATTCTTTCCCAACTTTTCCAACAGCTGTTCTTCTGTCAAGCCGTTCAGATCCTTTACTACCCGGTTATAATCGATAATTTTCAATTGATTATCGGGGAAATGCACAGCCATAAAGAAATTGTACTCTTCCTTACCGGTATGATTCGGATTTTTAGCTTTATATTCAGCTCCGATACGGGCAGCAGCAGCCGTACGGTGGTGTCCGTCCGCTACATAGGTATAAGGCACCTTCGTAGCAAACAGCTCTTCCAGACGTTTATTCGTTTCCGGACAATTAATGGCCCAGAAATGATGTCCGAAACCATCTTCTGCCACGAAATCGTAATCGGGTTTCTGATTCTTTACGATATCTTCCACAATAGCGTCTATTTCCGGAACTGCCCGGTAAGAAAAGAACACCGGTTCAAGATTTGCATTTACATAACGGGTCAGCACCATACGGTCCTCTTCCTTATCCGGCCGTGTCAATTCATGCTTCTTAATAATTCCGTTCATATAATCTTCGCAAGCTGCACAACCGACAATCCCATATTGTGTTTTGCCGTCCATCGTCTGGGCATAAATATAGAACTTCGGTTCTTCATCCTGTACCAGCCAACCTTTTTCCTGGAACATCTTAAAATTGTCCACACTTTTATGATATACCGTTTCAGAATGTATATCTGTGCCTGCCGGACAATCGATCTCCGCACGGGTTACATGCAACAATGATTTCGGTTTTCCTTCAGCCATCTGAGCTGCTTCTTCCGAATTCATCACATCGTAAGGAAGACATGCCAATTCTTCGCAAACTTCCTGGTTAGGTGTACGTAAGCCTTTAAATGGTTTTACTATAGCCATAATATTCAGGTGTTTAATATGATTAATTAAAATAGTCCATAAGAAAAACTTCCTACGGACTATTAAATGTCGTGCTACAACCGAAAGGGATTCTCTCTTTTCACCAGACAAAAGCCAATTATGACTACTCCCGTCAGCATAAGCACCATAGATATTCCTTCACAAAATCCCAACTGAAAGTCCGATAATTCATGGCGCAACAAACTGCTCATGGAGAAGATCAAAAGTCCTGCAGCGTAGAGCCCCATCCAACATTTTTTTCTAAACTTCCAATTGTATTTCATAACCGGTTCGTATTATTTATTTACTTTGAATTTTGCATCTCCATGTTCCAGGAAAGCCACAATCTGACGGGCTGCAGCAAGACCGGCATTTACGTTTGCTTCTTCTGTTTGAGCTCCCATTTTTTTAGGAGTAAAGAAGTAGCGTCCTTCAAACTGTGCAAATTCGGCAGCATTATCCGGGGCGATATCGGAAATATACTTGAAATCCGGACGATCAGCCATCAATTTCAAGATACCTTCTTCGTCTATCACTTCCTTGCGGGCTGTATTAACCAGTACGGCTCCCTTCGGCATACGATTCAATAATTCGTAATTGATAGACTTCTTGGTTTTTTCAGTAGCCGGAATATGCAAAGAAACATAATCACACATTTCATACATTTCTTCTGCTGAATGCAACGGAGTAGCACCGGCAGCTTTGATTTGTTCGTCAGTCATAAAAGGATCGAAAGCATATACTTCCATACCGAAACCGCGAGCAACACGACCTACATTCTGCCCTACATTTCCGTAAGCATGTACACCGATTTTCTTTCCTTTCAGTTCATGTCCTGATTTTCCGTTATAGAAATTACGGGCCATATAAACCATCATACCGAAGGCCAATTCAGCGACAGCATTAGAATTTTGGCCCGGGGTGTTCATAGCTACTACTCCCTTATCTGTACAAGCCTGCAAATCAATATTGTCGTAACCGGCACCGGCCCGAACAATTACTTTCAATTTTTTAGCGGCATCAATTACTTCTTTTGTAGCCTTATCTGAACGAATGATCATCGCATCTACATCAGCCACAGCAGCGATCAATTCTGCCGGAGAAGTATATTTTTCCAATAACACGAGTTCATATCCTTGTGCTTCAACAATTTCCCGGATACCGTTCACAGCTACCGGAGCAAAAGGTTTATCTGTTGCAATTAATACTTTTGTTGCCATACCTTTATTATTTTAAAAGTTTACGTCCCCGCCTTTATGCTGGCATTCCGGACGTTTTTATTTCTAATTATACATTTTGAATGAAAAACAGCAAAAAAATACGATTAATGATTTACGATCCGCGAAGAACCGTAAATCAAAAATCGTAAATTACCTTTCTTATTTATGAGCAGCTTCGAATTCTCTCATTGCAGAAATCAAAGCGTTCACATCATCCATTGTACAAGCATTGTAAGTAGAAGCACGGAAGCCACCTACTGAACGGTGTCCTTTCACGCCCACGATATTTTTTTGTTTGCAGAAATCCAGAAATTCTTTTTCCAAAGATTCGTATCCTTCTCTCAACAGGAATGGAATATTCATACGGGAACGAGAACCTTCTTTCACTACCGGACGGAACATTTTGCTATTTTCCAATTCATTGTAGATTGCATTAGCTCTTTCGATAGCAAGTTCTTCCATCACTTTCACGCCACCCATTTCTTTTACCCATTTCAAAGTCTCTTTTACTCCGAAAATATTTATACAAGGAGGAGTATTATACATAGAATCCTTATCCACATGAGTCTGATATTTCAGCATCGTCGGAATAGGTCTGTCAGCTACGACATGTTTCAAGAATTCGTCTTTAATGATGACAAAAGTAACACCGGCAGGTCCGAGGTTCTTTTGGCAACCACCATAAATCATAGCATATTTAGAAACATCTACCGGACGGCTGCAGATGTCAGACGACATATCTGCCAATAAGGGCACCGGAGAATCGGGGTCTTTGAAAATTTCAGTACCGCGGATAGTATTATTAGAAGTGATATGCATATAATCTACATCCGAAGGAATAGTGAATTCCGGATAATAAGTAAATCCGTCGGCTTCAGAAGAGGCAACGACCTGCACTTCTCCCCACAGTTTAGCTTCTTTAATAGCAGCTGTAGACCAAGTACCGGTATTTACATAAGCAGCTTTTGTCTTCAGGAAGTTAAACGGAATCATGCAGAACTGCATACTGGCACCACCTCCTAAGAAAAGTACGTGATATCCTTCCGGGATATTCAATACTTCTTTGAATAAAGCAACCGCCTCATCATACACTGCCTGAAAATCAGCAGAACGGTGAGATACTTCCATAATTGACTGACCGGTATTACCGAATTCTAATACAGCTGCAGCCGTATTTTTCAACGTAGAATCGGGCAACTTACACGGCCCGGCATTAAAAATATGTTTTCTCATATCAATTAATATTTAAGTAAAACCATGAATAAACTTTTCAGCGAAAACGTTACAAATATGCAATCTTTATCTTTAAAAACATTATTTTTATAGATAATTATTCGCTTTTTCTTTAAAATTTTAATTACACTCGTTTAATATCCGATAGGCTTAAAAAAACGGCATTTTCACAATTTTTGCTTTCAATGCTTTATTTCTCACCCGGATATAAATTTCAGTATCCAATTTATGGAAACCGCTCTTTACGTATCCCGTACCGATTGATTTACCGGTCAAAGGAGAAACGGTACCGGAACAAACAAGTCCGATCTGATTTCCTTCAGCATCTTCAATCGGATATCCCTGACGGGCAATACCTTTATCCAAAATCTGGAAACCCTTGAGATACCTACTGGGTTTTTCTTCTTTTAATCTTTCATGGAAAGCCCGGTTGACGAAATCATTTCCCGGCACGAATTTAGTAATCCAACCTAATCCGGCTTCAATCGGAGAGTGGGTATCGTCTATTTCATGTCCGTACAGACAAAATCCAGCTTCCAAACGCAGGGTATCCCGGGCACCTAAACCAATCGGTTTAATCCCGAATTCCTCACCTGCTTCAAACACAGCCTTCCAGAGTTTATCTGCATCTTTATTGTAAGCGTATATCTCACAACCACCTGCTCCGGTATAGCCCGTAGTAGAAAAGATAACTTTATCTATTCCTGCAAAAGGAATTTCCTTAAAAGTATAATATTCCATATCGACAACATTTTCAGTTGTCAATTTCTGCATAGCTTTCAGCGCCAAAGGTCCCTGAACAGCCAACTGGCAAATATCATCGGAAGTATTCTCTAAATCCACCCCCGGTTTCATTCCCATTTCCTCTGCATATTTCAAAATATGATTCCAGTCCTTTTCAATATTAGCGGCATTTACGACCAGCAAATATTTTTCAGCACTAAAACGATATACCAACAAATCGTCTACGATTCCCCCTGTCTCATTCGGTAAACAACTGTATTGAATCTTTCCGTCAGTCAAAGCTGCTACATCATTAGAAGTTACCTTCTGTACCAAATCGAAGGCTTTCGGTCCCTTCACCCAGAATTCTCCCATATGGGAGACATCAAAAACCCCTACTTTCTCCCGAACGGTCAAATGTTCGTCTTTAATACCCGTGTATTCAATAGGCATGTTATATCCGGCAAAGGGCGCCATTCTCGCTCCAAGAGCTTCATGAAAATGTGTAAATGGAGTTGTCTTCATTTTTTATATTTTTTAAAATTTAATAAACCATTGGTTTCTTATTTTTTGCACTCATTAGCATATTTTTTATGCTTAAAATATATTCTGTCCGGTATCCTTTATAATTATTCTTTCTGATCAAAAAATTAAACCTTCTGCTGCCTCTTTCTTCTAAACTGAGAGACTGCGTATCAGTAAGTTATCAAAAGACGTATTGTTAGTCACTTTCATACCCGAACGTTTAAAAACGTATACGCCTACACATAAACAAATAACCCTTGGCTCTCTCGAAAGGACCGCAGGTTTTCCCGGCAACAAAATATCAACCTCATTTCTCTTTCCCGGCAACTTTACAAAGATACAAGATTTATTCATTTTTACATTTGCTTTCAAAGATTTTTTAATTTTTCAATCTGAAATAATTTCCATACTTCCTTTGAATTTTTCACTTTTTTATTTTACCTTTAAATTTTAAATGAATTATGTACCAAACAATACAATTATAAATAAAACACACTTATATTCGACATAATAAAAGACTAAACGATAACCCATTAAAGAGAAAGAAATGATCATTAAACTGGATGAGAGAAACGGAATTAAAATTGCGACTTTCGCAAGTCTATCCCGATTTACATTAGCTGTGACAGAAGAAGTGAAAAATGAATTAAAGCCAGTATTAAGTAATCCGGGAACAAAATTAATTTTCAATTTGGAAAACATCGATTTTATTGATAGTAGCGGTATTGGATGTATTATTTCATTAGTGAAAACAGCCAAAAGCAATGACTCTGGAATTAAGATCTGTAATCTTTCCCGGGAGGTGGCGAGCGTTTTTGAACTATTACATCTGCAAATGATACTGGAGATTGGAAAAGATGTAGAAAGTTGCATGGCAAGTTTCAAAGAGGGAAATTGACAGGTTTCACAAAAATGAGAAAGGCTGACTTGAGGAAACTCAATCAGCCTTTCTTTTTATAAATTCGATCTGCCCTTCACAGGCTTTACGGACAAATTAACATCCCAGCGTAGCCACCATAATGGCTTTTATGGTATGCATCCGGTTTTCAGCTTCATCGAATACAATGGAATGAGGAGATTCAAACACTTCTTCTGTCACTTCCAGCGCTTCCAAACCGAATTGTTTATATACATCCCGGCCGATAGAGGTCTCCAAATTATGGAAAGCAGGCAAACAATGCATAAACTTACAATTCGGATTCCCTGTTTCTTCCATTACTTTTTTATTCACCTGATAAGGCAACAACAGGTCGATTCTTTCTTTCCATACCTCCTGAGGTTCTCCCATAGACACCCATACATCGGTATATAAGAAATCACATCCCTTAACACCTTCTGCCACGTTATCTGTAACCGTCACCCGAGCGCCTGTTTCCGCAGCAATTTCTTTACAGCTAGCAATCAATTCCGGGTTAGGCTGTAATTGTGACGGGGCAATAATACGAACATCCATCCCCATTTTAGCGCCTCCGACCATTAAAGAATTGCCCATATTATAGCGGGCGTCTCCCAGATAAGCATAAGTCACCTGGTTCAATGGCTTATCCACATGTTCCATCATGGTCAAAAAATCAGCCAAAATCTGAGTGGGATGAAATTCGTTGGTCAAACCGTTCCATACGGGTACACCAGCATATTCGGCCAATTCTTCCACAGTAGCCTGGGTAAAACCTCTGTATTCTATGCCGTCAAACATCCTTCCCAGCACCCGGGCAGTATCTTTCATAGATTCTTTCTTACCGATCTGAGATCCGGAAGGCCCCAGATAGGTCACATGAGCTCCCTGATCATGCGCTGCCACTTCAAACGAACAACGGGTACGAGTAGAATCTTTTTCAAAAATCAAAGCTATATTTTTTCCCTTCAACCGAGGTTGCTCTGTTCCGGTATATTTGGCTTTTTTCAAATCAGCGGCCAATGTAAGCAGGTATTTGATTTCCTCCGGAGTGAAGTCAAGCAACTTCAAAAAATTTCTGTTTCTTAAATTAAAAGCCATATATTATTATTTTAAAAGTTAGTATCCCCTTTTCCTTTCTGTAACATCTACTTCTACAAGTCTGCTTCTCCACTCCAAGTTTATAAATCCCGACTCTCCCTCTTGATTTCTCTTTCTCTATTTATTTCGAGGAACGGACAAATGTATAATTAAAATTCGGAGATTTGAAATGAAACTTCGAATTTTCAGATTTTACTTTTCTCTAATCGTACTCCATTGTAATCTTAGAACCATACCGCCTGTCTTCCAGTTTTGTCGCTTCCGTAATAACAGATTTTTGTCCGCCATTTTTTATAAAATGAAGACAAGCCCGAATTTTTGGAGCCATACTTCCTTCCCCGAACATCCCTGCTTCCAAATACTTTACGGTATCAGCATAATCCAAAAATTCCAGTATTTCCTGAGTCGGCTTCCGGTAATCCTTATATATATAAGGAACATCCGTCAAAATATACAATTCATCGGCTTTCACACGCACCCCTATCATAGCTGAAGCCAAATCCTTATCGATCACCCCTTCTATCGGCTGCAACAATCCTTCCTGATCAATGTAAACGGGAATTCCACCCCCGCCGCCGGTAATGACGATACTCCCCGCACGGGCCATACGTTCTACCAGAGAAGCATTTTTAAAATCAATAGGAGCCGGTGAAGGGACTACACGACGCCATCCTCCATCCACTTTAATCTCTTCTTTAAACACCCAGCCGTGTTCCGCCTGTAATCTGTCGGCTTCTTCTTTCGTATAAATTTTCCCCACCCGTTTCGTCGGATTTTGTAAAGCAGGATCGTGCTGATCCACTACCACCTGCGATATCATCGATACAACATGACGGCTTAAATCGTGCTCCTTTAAAATATTCCGCAGATTCCGTTCAATCATATATCCGATCTGCCCCTGAGAATAAGCAACACACATGTCCAAAGACATCGGAGGCAATCCATACATTTTTACCCCGGCATCATCACTTAACAAAATATTCCCGACTTGCGGGCCATTTCCATGAGTTATAATCAAATTATAGCTGTCCCGGATTAAATAAATCAAATTCTCCAACGTCTCCCGTATATTCTGATTTTGCTCGGCCATTGTCCCCTTTTGATCTCCCCGGAGAATCGCATTTCCTCCCAAGGCAACCACTGCTAATTTTTTATCCATTTCTACTGTCTATTAGGTTCTGTTTTTCCATTTCGATGTTTACAAATTTAAAGAATCCAAAGGTGTGAAAAAAGACAAAAATTAAGTTTTTTACAAAATTAAACAACTGAAAATCAACACTAAGTATAATTATTCCGTCATTATTTATAAATATGCAGCGTAAAAATCCCTTTTTATGAAAACGTTTGAGAAATCCGGAAGATAAAAAAATTCAAATCAGAAAGTAAAAAACAGACTTATTGTATCTCTGATTACTTTTTTATAAATTTGCAGCATGCTGAAGGATCAAAAATATCAATTGAGACAGGTATTCCGGAAATTTACAAATAAATACTTATTTGTAGGTATACTTTTTTTAGTATGGATTGCCTTTTTCGACAAAAACAGTTTTGTCGAAAAAATGCAGTTGCGGCATAAAATCAACACGCTTACCGAGCAAAAAGAATACTACCAGAAAACGATAGAAGACGACAACCGAAAGATACAGGAACTACTCAGTAACCGGGATAATCTGGAAAAGTTCGCTCGTGAACAATACCTGATGAAAAACAGCAACGAGGACATATACATTATTGTAGACGAATAAAAGTGGGAAGAATTTTAGCCATTGATTACGGAAAAAAACGGGTAGGTATCGCTGTTACAGATCCTGCACGCATTATTGCCACAGGTTTGCAGACTGTGCTCTCTCACGAGGTTTTAAAGTTTCTTCAGGATTATACGGCAAAAGAAAAAATTGATCTTTTTGTCGTAGGGCATCCCAAACAAATGGACAATACCGATTCGGAAAGTATGATGTATATCACTCCTTTTCTCAAAGCGCTCAGGCGAAAATTTCCGGATATACCCATAGAAATGTACGATGAACGTTTCACTTCTGTATTGGCGCATAAAGCTTTAATCGAAGGAGGAGCAAAGAAAAAAGTGCGCCAGGATAAAGCTTTAATTGATAAAATGAGCGCCACAATTATACTGACTTCTTATATGGAAGCCAGGAAGAGAGGAAACAAAGAGGATTAGAAGTTAACGATTAAAAAGGTCTCCAAAGCCAAAACAGAACACAAACTAAAAAATAAATAAGTTATGTATTTACCGATTTATATATATGGACATCCGGTTTTAAGAAAAGTATCCGAAGATATTCCAACGGATTATCCGGGGCTGACTAAATTTTTAGAAGATATGTTTCAGACGATGGATGAGGCCGACGGAGTAGGACTTGCCGCTCCCCAAGTTGGCAAAAATATCCGGATATTTGTAGTAGATGGGAATGCTTTTGAAGAGATGGACCCCAGTTGTAAAGGATTTCGTAAAGCTTTTATCAATGCCCATATCCTCGAACGCAGCGGTGACGAGATCAGCAGAAATGAAGGATGCCTGAGCATTCCGGGTATACACGAAGACGTAAAACGTAAAAATAAAATACGGATAGCCTATCGGGATGAAAACGGCGAACAGCAGGAAGAAGAATACGAAGGCATAAAAGCTTGGATCATCCAGCACGAATACGACCATTTGGACGGAATACTTTTTACCGACCATCTCTCAGCCCTGAAAAAAAGAATTTTAAAGAACAAACTGAATAATCTGAGCCTGGGAAAATTCAAAGCAGCTTACCGGGTAGTACTGCCGAAATAAAAAGCCAGCCCCAAGGGCCGTAATCATTTCCCCCTTCAAATTTACTCCATCTACATCCGGTTCTCAGTTATTTTTTGTAACTTGTATAACGGATTATTATAAAAAGATGGTGTAGTTAATTATTTTCATACTTATCCCTTTCTTCTTCCCCTATTTCTTTTGATGGCAGGAATAGGATGCGGGACTTATTTCTATTTACCGTTTTCTATTTTCTCTACCGGATTAGTTTCGACATTTCTGATTTCCTTTTTTAAATCATCAAAAAATTTCCTGAGCCTCCTTCTTTACATTTGTATTTTTTTAGGTGGCTGGACAAGCGCAAATCAGGATTTCCTACATCCGGATATCCGAGGCGAACACTATATGCAATGTGAATGCGGAGAAGTTCTAGGCAAAGGAAATTATCTTCTGAAAGCTTCCGGGCAACTTTTCTATCTCCATTATTCCGACAGCACTACCTTTATTCCAGGTGATTCCCTCGCTTTTAGCTGCAAAATATATCCACTCCGGACTTTTAACACGGCAGGTGCTTTCCATTACCACCATTATCTGAAACAAAAAAATGTCCATTTCAGACTTATACCGTATAGTCCGATCAAGAAAAGCGGTCATTCCCACACCCTACTCACCTTCTTCCAACGCCTTCGCCATAAAATGCTTCAAAAAATGAACAGATTAATCCCCGACCCTAACAACCGGGCTCTCCTGGAAGCTCTTTGCCTGGGTTATAAAAATGAGCTGGATGCTACCACGAAATCCCTTTTTTCTTCTACCGGAACAATACATTTATTAGCAGTTTCCGGCCTGCATACAGGTGCTATTTACGTTCTACTTACTTTTATATTCAGGATACTGGGAATCCATAAACCGATCAGCCGTTTGCTTCTTATACCGTTGTTGGGAGCTTATGCCTGCCTTACAGGACTTTCGCCTTCAGTATTGCGTTCCGCCATTCTCCTCTCATTCATGCTTATCGGAAAAGCTTTTCATAAAAACTATACTCCTCTCAATTCAGTAGCCGCTTCTGCCTTCCTTATTTTAATTATACAACCCGGTAATCTTTACTCCGTCAGTTTTCAAATGTCTTATGCTGCCTATACCGGTATTTTAATTTTTTTCCCTCTTTTAAATCGTTTTACCCGGAAACTTCCTAAACTGTTTTCCCGTCTTTGTGCTTTGATCTGGTTATCTATTGCAGCCCAGCTAACCACCCTTCCCCTCTGTCTCTATTATTTCCATACCATCAGCCTCACCAGTTTTCTGATCAATATTATAGCTATTCCGCTAACCACACTTCTATTATATACCGCGCTCATTCTATTACTTTTACCTTTAACCCTGGGTTTAAAACTTATCTTTTTAACAGACGGTCTCTGTACCTTCCTTTTCCTCAGTCTGCAACATTTTACAACAATAAATTGGCAATGGGAAAACTGCTATCCCACTCTCCTCCACCTCCTTTTGGCCTATTCTACCCTCTTCTCCTTTTTAGGATTCATTAAAAAAAGAGAAAAAAAAACATTTTATCTTGCCGGCCTGCCCCTCAGCCTTTGGTTAATTTATGCCTGCTCCTATAACTTACAGCTCCACAATAAGCGGGAAATAATGCTTTTCCATTGTTACGGTAAAAGTTGTATCCTTCTCAACTACGATGGAAACTACAGTTTTCTCAAAAACGACCTCGACTCATCCGAATGGAAAGTTATACTTCCCTATATTGAGAAAAACCGTCTTTCCTCCTTTCCTGTTAACGAAGGACTATTGACAGACAACCTCACTTATTTCCAAAACAGCTTATCTTCTCCGCATATGCAAATCCGGCTTATTGATGCCCGGTCCTCCCCGGATACACTTTCCGGAATTCTTCTTATTACAGGGAATGTCCCACCTCAGCAACTCTTACGGAATAAGAATTTTCCGATACAGGCTATTTATCTAGACGCCTCTAACTCTCTTTTTTGCATACGGGAATGGGAAAAATATTGTGAAAGACGACAGATACCCCTTCACAAAACGACAGATACGGGTTGTATCTGCATCCCTTTATAATAAAAAACTTTCCTCCAGAAGGAGAAAAGCAAACATTAAATAGAAAATGTTTTCCAGGACGAATTGCAAAACATTAAAATAAATACCCGTTTATTGTAAGATTCAATTGCTTTTAATTTAAATTTGCAGTCTTAATCACACGGAAAAAACAGATCTATGAATATTGTGATAGCAGGAGCCGGAGCTGTAGGAACACATCTTGCCAAGATGCTCAGCAGACAGGAGCATAACATTCTGCTTATCGACTCGGATCCGGCAAAAATCGAAAATTTGGAAAGTCAACTGGACATCATGTCCGTTGTCGGATCCTGTACGTCCATAGGAGCTCTTAAAGACGCACAGGTCGGGAAATGCGACCTTTATATAGCTGTCAATACGTCAGAAGACCAAAACATTAATTCCGCTATCCTCGCTAAAAAACTAGGTGCAAAACGTACAATCGCCCGTGTAAACAATAGCGAGTATCTGGAAAGCGAAAATGCCGAATACCTGAGATCTATCGGTATAGACACCCTTATCTATCCAGAAAGACTAGCAGCAGAAGAAATCGTCGCTTCTTTAAAACAAATTGGTTCCCGGCAATTACATGAATTTTCCGACGGCCGTTTGATACTTATCGGGATCAAATTATGGGATAACGCACTGATCCTGAACCATACTTTAGCAAAGATGGGAGAGGTATACGGAGCCGACGAATTTCGTCTGGTAGCCGTTAAACGCGACAACAGAACCATTATTCCCCGCGGAAATGATACATTAAAATACGGAGATCTTATTTTTGTCGTCACCAAACCCACTTTTGTCCACAATGTATTTGCCTTATGTGGGAAAGAACAATTTGAAATCAAAAATATTGTCATTGTCGGAGCTTCCCGTATCGGAATTAAGGCCGCTTCCTTACTGGAAAAACACTACAATGTAAAGATTATCGAAAAAGACCGGGAAAAATGTATTCAGTTAGCAGACAGGCTCAAGTCTACGCTGATCATCAACGGAGACGGACGGGATATGACTCTTTTACGGGAAGAAGGTATTAAAAACATCGATGCTTTTATCAGCGTAACCCATTCCTCAGAAACCAATATTCTTTCTTGTCTGTTGGCCAAAAAAATGGGCGTGAAAAAAAGTGTAGCAGAAGTAGAAAATATCGATTATATTGATCTGGCTGAAAATATCGGTATCGGTACCCTGATTAATACGAAGCTAATCGTAGCTTCGCATATTTATCGCTACACGATGAATGTAGACGTGAAACATTTGAAATTCCTTACTTTTTCAGAAGCAGAGGTATTCGAAATGGAAGCCGAAACCGGTTCTAAAATCACCAAACATCAATTAAAAGACATGAATTTTCCGGAAGGTGCTATTATAGGAGGAGTCATACGGGGAAGTGAAACAATTATTGCGAAAGGAGACGTACAAATCCAAGCCGGAGATAATGTTGTTATTTTTGCCCTTCAATCAGCCATCAAAAAAGTCATAAAATATTTTCAAAGATGATAAATATCCGGTTTATCATAAACCTCCTCGGCAAATTAATGCTGATCGAAAGTGCCTGTTTTTTACTCTGTGTACTGATTTCCCTCCTTTACAGAGAAAACGATACTCTCGCTTTTCTGTATTCCACATTAATTACCGGAGGAACAGGAGCAATTATGGCCTTCGGCATAAAAGCGAACGACAAGGTACTTGCTAAAAAAGACGGTTATTTTACGGTTACTTTTATCTGGCTCTTTTTTTCTTTATTCGGTTGCCTTCCTTTTATTCTAGGGAATACAATACCTTCTTTTCCGGACGCCTTTTTTGAAACGATGTCCGGATTTACGACAACCGGTTCCTCCATATTAAACGATATAGAAGCTCTCCCTCATGCTTCCCTGTTCTGGCGGTCCATGACACAATGGTTGGGAGGTTTGGGTATTGCCGTACTTTTCTTGGCGATATTACCCAGCTTAGGGATAGAAGGACGGGACCTTTATGTAGCAGAAGTCCCGGGACCTACTCACAATAAAATGGCAGCTACTTTTTATTCTTCAGCCCGAAAACTCTGGCTGTTCTATCTTTTTTTCACGCTTTTGGAAGCCGTACTGCTCTCTATCGGAGGAATGGGTATCTTTGACGCGATCTGCCATTCCTTTACGACAATGGCAACCGGAGGATTTTCCACAAAACAGGATAGTATTGCTTATTGGAATTCCCCTTATATACAATATGTTATCATTGTCTTCATGTGTATTGCGGCTACGAATTTCGGCCTTTTTTACGCTGCCTTAAAAGGAGACGTAAAAAAACTCTTACTCGATGAAGAATTCCGCTGGTATATGATCCTCATCCTTGGAGCAACAACGATTATAGCTACAGGTCTTTACTGGGCAAACTGGGGAGAAGAAGAAAAATGCATCCGGGATGCCTTATTTCAAGTTGTCAGTATCATGACGACAACAGGATTTGCTACGGCCGATTACCTCTACTGGCCGACCTTATTAGGACTGATTCTCTTTATACTGATGTTTATCGGTTCTTGTGCCAGTTCTACAGCCGGCGGAATTAAAGTAATCCGGGTCGTACTGCTTTTCAAAAATTCTTTTACAGAAATGAAACGGATTATTCATCCGAATGCCGTTATTAATGTAAAATACAATGACAAAAGTGTACACCCCACGATTATGACGAGTGTGATGGGATTTTTTATATTGTTTATAATTGTATTTAGCATCGGAAGTGTTATTATGGCCTTTTTTACGGAAGACATTGCTACAGCCTGTAGTGCCGTCATCACCAGTTTAAGTAATATCGGCCCCGGATTCGGAAGTCTCGGACCTATGGATAATTTTGCCCACCTCAGCGACGTTGCAAAGTTATTTTTAGCCGCTCTTATGCTAATCGGACGTTTGGAAGTATTTACAGTACTCGTCCTGTTTACAAAAGCTTTCTGGAAAAAATAAAGCGTTTTTTTTATAATTCACCGATCCCCTGCCGCAGTACCGAGATCTCATCTCCTGTGCAATCGACGACAGTAGAAGCGACATTTTGACCGAATCCACCGTCTATCACTAAATCCACCGACTTACAATACCGCTCATGAATTAATTCCGGATCTGTCATATATTCCACTATTTCATCATCATCGTGTATGGAAGTAGTGAGTAAAGGATGTCCCAACTCCTCCACAATCGCCCTGACAATATAATTATCCGGAATTCTGACACCTATTGTTTTCCGCCTGTTCATCAAAACATTCGGTAACTTGGTCGTCGCATTCAAAATAAAAGTAAAAGGCCCAGGCAAATGCCTTTTCATGATTTTAAAAACCTCATTACTGACTTTGGCATAGAGTGCAATTTCACTCAGATCCCGGCAAATCATCGAAAAATCTGCCTTTTCAGGTTTTACACCTTTTAAAGCGCATACCCGCTGAACTGCTTTTACCTGGTTTATAGCACATCCCATGGCATAAACCGTATCGGTCGGATAAATGATCACTCCACCTCGCTTCAGTACAGCTGTAATTTTGAGGATATCCCTTTGATTGGGATTATCCTCAAATAATTTTATAAGCATATATTTTTATGAATTTACCTTGCGATAATCCTCTAAAAATTTAGCCAAACCACTGTCTGTCAAGGGATGCTTTAAAAGTCCTTTAATGGCACTTAACGGACAAGTTGCGACATCCGCTCCGGCTTGTATACACTGGATAATGTGCTGAGTAGAACGAATAGAAGCAGCCAAAACCTGGGTCTGGAAACCATAATAACGATACATATCGACTATTTTTTCGACTAGCTCGATTCCATCACTGGCAATATCATCCAACCGACCGACAAAAGGAGATACGTAGGTAGCTCCGGCCTTAGCAGCCAATAAAGCTTGGCCCGGAGAAAACACCAATGTACAATTTGTACGAATTCCGTTGTCCGTAAAATACTTAATAGCCCGGATACCATCCGCAATACAAGGCACTTTTACGACAATATTCGGATGCAAAGCAGCCAACTCAGTCCCCTCTTTGATCATCCCTTCGTAATCCGTAGAAATTACTTCAGCACTTACATCACCTTTTACAATCTCACAAATGGCGATATAATGTTTCCTGCAATTTTCTTCCCCTCTTATCCCTTCTTTAGCCATCAACGAAGGGTTCGTCGTTACTCCATCCAATACTCCAAGTTCGTTAGCCTCACGAATTTGATCCAAATTTGCCGTGTCGATAAAAAATTTCATAATCTGGTTGAATTAATTAGTATCAAAATACATAAATCTATTGTCAGTAGCGAAGCAAAATTAGAATTTTATCGGCAATAAAACTACTGGAAGAAAATAATTTATTTTGTTCGTTATTGCCGGTCCGGCAATATCTCAATCCAATATCCGTCCGGATCAGCAATAAAATACAACCCCATCTCTTTGTTTTCATAACATATCCATCCCTTTTGGCGATGATACGCTCTCACTTCTTCATAATCTCCATCCACCCGCATACAAAGATGAAACTCACCTTCACCTAAATCATAAGGCTCTTTCCGATCTTTTAACCATGTCAGTTCTAAAGTAAAATCTGTTTTTCCATCTCCCAGATATACCAATACAAAAGATTTATCCTCTGCGACTTTACGCCTTACTTCCTTCAAACCTAAAGCCTCTGCATAAAACCGTATGCTTCTTTCTAAATCCATTACATTAAAATTATAATGGTCAAATCTGCTCCTTATTTCCATTTTTTTATATTTAAGTCCGTTTTAACTTTCTAGTAGCTTACAGGCTCAGAATTCCACATATTGTCCGGGATGGGTCCAGGCAACAAACCGGCAACCTCTCTCTTCCGCATATTTCCGGAGAGCATTCGCCTTCCCGTACTTTTCCCAAAAATGCATGGGAGCAAACCAACGGGGATGAATCCGATCAATAAACTGACAGGCACCACGCATATAATCTTTACCCAAGCGGGGATCCACAGGAAAAAGGGCCATATCTACCTGTTCCACTTCTCCCGCCAAGCAATCCAATTCCCGCAAAAAATGATCTTCACTTTCACGGGATTCTTCCGCTGTCGATTCTTCCGCCCAATGCCAATTGTTCAAATCGCCCGCATGAAATATCCGCTTTTCTTCTCCCTCTATCAAAAAAGAAATCCCGATATCTGTTGATCCAAAAGCCTTTACCCTCAGAATTTCATCCTGCCAGGTTTCTAATTTCTTCATAAAAACACGATGTTCCGGCAAGCTATCGGCAGGGAGCTGTATGTCTTCCGAAAAAATATAACGCAAATCCGGCCGCTGCCTTCTCCACTGAAGAATTACAGGATTAAAATGATCCGGATGAGCATGCGATACGAATACATATAAACGCCCCGGATAATGCATCAGCAATTCCGAGATAAATTTTTCATTTTCAGGATTCCCTGCTTTATAATAATCTATCACCGCAACAAAATCCGTCCCTTGAAGAATAAATCCGCTGTGATAAATGTAAATAAGTTTCATACCTTACTCCATTTCATATGTTTTTCGATATAAGAACGAATAAAAGGACAGCTGGCTACCACTTTCATCCGTTTGCCTTCAGCATAACGCAAAGCCGCTTTTGCCAAAGCGGAACCGACTCCTTTTCCCCGAAGCTCTTCCGGAACAAAAGTAGCAATAAAATCCATTCCATCCGGAATTTTTTTATATTCTACATAAGCCAACTGCCCTTCTTTTACGCATTCAAAACGATGCTCTTTTTCATTGTGTTTTACTTCAATTTCCATTTCTTTCCTATTTAATTTTCCTTATGTACGTAAATTTTCAGAAATAGATAACGAAGCTAGAATCATAACTTCGTCAATCAAAAAGCAACCCTATAAACATCCCTCCCGGAAGAATGACCTCAAAAGATTTGAATTTTTTATTTATATATTCAGGTACAGGTTAAGGCAAACTCCCCCGGGATAGACCGTCATTCGAGAAAAATAAATAAGCAAAGGCCGGTATAAAATATAACGATAATGCCTTGCATTCAGCAAATTCTCTGGAAAATTTTAAAAATCCGTACCATCATTAAAAAAGGATATAAGCTAACCTCAAAAACACTATAAAACTGAATTACCTAAAACAATTTTTCCTTTTCCTGATTTTTCACTTTCTCTAACTCAGATAAAGTTCGTTTATAGACTGTCTTCCTGGGGGAAACATATAAAAATTTACATTTATTAGAATCCCATAGCATATATTATTGATTCACAACAAAATAATTAATAAACATAATCTATTATTGGGAAACATTTAACCCAGCGATCCGTTTAAAATAGTAGCAAAACAAATAAATTTTTAAATCAGAAAGCCATGAATAATTTGAGAAATGATGAAAACAGATTTCGGAGTGAAGAAGAAAATAGAATTCATTCCGACCGGGTGGAGAGAATGGAAGACAATCTCAAAGACAATGTTACCGATTATGCAGACCGGCAGACCGACAAAGCCGAAAGAAAAATAGACAAGGCTGATAAAAAATTAGATAAGGCAGATAAAGCTTATAGCGAAGCCGCTGAAGAACGCATCAAAGGAAATTACAACACAGCAGAACGGAAAGAAGACAAAGCAGAGAAAAAAATAGATAAAGCAGAAAAGAAAATAGATAAAGCTCACGAAGCTAACCGGGAAGCCGATCGTTCCAATTGGAATACCGATGAGCACGACCGTACCCGCACTACCGGTATTTCCGATGATTATGATAGTCTCCACGGAAAAACCCAACATTAATTCTTTTTATTTCTTATAAAAAGCTTTAGTCATAAAAACAACCGTCTCTCTTATAACAGGGGGACGGTTTGTTGTCATTCTTTTTTTCCCGACCTCTTCCGCTCTTATTACAAAAATGTATCTCTAGGAATTTGTATAAGAGAAAAAAAGATACCCTTCGTTCAAATTATTTTTCTTTCGGTTTTCAGTCATGTTTTGCTTTCGCTCGTTTTAAATCCAGTGGAATCGTCTACCATATAATAACACATTCGATTAATTTTCCGTAAAAATCACAGATTGCCAATAAAAAATAATCTTACTTCGGACTTTTATAGCTCAAATAAGGAAATTCGATTACTTTCTTTGGCTTGGCAGAGGGAAAGTTTTTGACAGAAAACAAGTATTTGTAATCGAAGTTTTCTGTTGGAATACTGGAATCAAAAAGCGAGACATTGCTTCGGATTGAGCTGTAGGGAAAACATTATTTGAGCCGTAGAGAAAAACAAAACGATGCATCCGTTTTTATTTTTGTATAAATAATTTAGTCTGGAAAACTAAACATAATACGAACCTTTTAATAAAGTAACATTATGTCACCACAAAAAGTACAATTCGAGAACAAGAACGGCCAAGGTATTACCCTAACGGCTGTCATTAATTTCCCGGAGGAATTTGATAAAAATAATAAATATCCGGCCATTGTAGTTACACATCCCGGAGGGGGGGTAAAGGAGCAAACAGCAGGACTGTATGCTCAAAAACTGGCTGAAGCAGGTTTTATCACTATTGCTTATGACGCCTCTTATCAGGGCGAAAGCACAGGCGAACCCCGACAGTTGGAAAATCCTTATATACGGACGGAAGATATCAGTGCCGTTATTGACTATCTGACAACGCTACCTTACGTAGACGAAGAAAGAATCGGCGCAATGGGCATCTGTGCCGGAGGCGGATATACAGCCAATGCCGCTATCAATGATCATCGTATAAAAGCCGTGGGAACAGTGAGTGCTGTCAACATCGGTGCAATGTTCCGTAACGGATGGGACGGCAGTCAAAAAACAGAAGACGCATTCCCCATGCTGATGGGCGGAGCTGCAGCCCGTACCGCAGAAGCAAAGGGTGCGAAACCGGCAAGTTTTCCGCTGGCACCGGTTACAAAAGAAGCAGCTCCCGACAAGGAGATGGAAGAAGCATGGGAATATTACCGTACTCCACGTGCCCAATGTTCTACGGCACCGAGTGTTGCTCTCGTCAGATCTTTCACCCAATTGGTAACTTACGATGCCTATAATATGGCAGAGGTATTCCTGACACAGCCTTTACAGATTGTGACCGGAAGTCTGGCAGGCAGTAAATGGTACAGTGAAGATTTGTACAATCGGGCCGCAAGCAAGGAGAAAAACCTTTATATCGTAGAAGGAGCAAACCATATGCAAATGTATGATGTTCCGCAATATGTGGAGGAAGCCGTGTCTGTGCTGATTCCTTTTTTCAGAAAAAATGTATAAACGCAGAACGTTGCTGTCATTCTGAGCAAAACAAACCTTATTTGAGAAAGCCCATTATCTGCTTGAAAAGGCTCTCATAGAATTCTCTCTCCCAAAGGAGGAGAAACCGACAGGAGAAAATATATGGCCCAGATACTGTGCAAAGAAAACAACTAAATATAAGTAAATAGCAATAATGAAGGGAGACGAAAACAGAGGTTATATCTCTTCATTTATTGCTATTCAGATTTTTTTATAAAATAGTTACCTCTCAACCGCATTCCTATAGATTTGATACAGTATTCGATTTGCACTATTTTTGTAAGAAAAAGAAACGATATGGAATTTACGATCAACGAACCGAAGGTATTCAATTATTCCGATATATTTTTCAGTTGTTATACAGACAATGAACGGGGCTGCTGGAGCATGGTAAAAGACCATGCTTTGGTTTATATCTGTTCGGGCGAGATGTTGCTGCAGGAAGGGATGACTACTACTAAAATCCGGAAAGGGGAATGTGTGTTCCTGCGGAAAGACAACCGTATTAGCCTGACGAAACAACCCAAAGGGAAAGAGAAGTTCATCGGCATATCCATGATTTTCAAAAGAGATTTTTTACGGCAGTTCTATCAGGCTATGGACAAAAAGAAATTGCCTTTACAAATACAAAAGCCTACCCAAAGTGTGATAAGGCTTCCGCAGACACCTGCCATAGCCAGTCTGTTTCAATCGATGCGTCCTTATTTCGACAGTTCTACCCCACCTACGGAGCGCGTTATCAATACGAAATTACAGGAAGGCGTATATGCTTTGTTAGAGATAAATGAACAGTTTTACCCAAATTTATTCGACTTTAACGCCCCTTGGAAGATCGACTTACTAGAGTTTATGGAAAAGAACTACGCCTACGATCTGACAATTGAAGACATTGCCCATTATACAGGCCGGAGTCTTGCCGCTTTCAAACGCGATTTCAGAAAGATAAGTGATCTTCCCCCGCAAAAGTGGCTGATAGAAAAAAGACTAAAGGTCGCACAGGAGAAATTGCTGCATGAGAAAAAGAAAGTATCAGAAGTCTACCTGGAAGTCGGTCTCAAGAACCTTTCTCACTTCTCTACCGCTTATAAAAAGAAGTTCGGATATTCCCCCTCCAATGTGAAGGCTTGATTCTTTCAAAATAATAGTATTTAACTTATAGGATAGGAGCGGAAAAAAGATACCTCTATTCTATTTTGTATCTTTTTCAAATAAAAAAGACTTTAATTATACTCTTCTCAACCTCTTATTCATAAGTTACACCCAACTAAATACGAGATATTTATGTAATTTACAAAATTGAAACGTTCTGCAGTCATTTGCAGACAATTCGCTACCGTTTTTGTCCGCCCAGAAAAGGGTAACGGATTCGGGAATACTGTCTATTAAATTTTCTACTCCTTGTTTCACAAGACCTTGTAAACCTTCTTCCCCATTTGTGATTTCAGAAATTATTTCCGAAATTTGTTCCTGTGTAAATTCCATAATAATTCATTTTTGAAAGTTGCATTACAAAAATAATTAAACTTGGGATTTACACACTTTTTGAAACACTATCCTTTTTGAAACACTATCCACTATCTATCAAACACTATCTCAAAAATTACACATTAGGGCACGTCCCTACTGTGTAAAAAAAAAGTTACAAAGTAAACTGGACTTTGTAACTCATTGATAATCTGGCGGAGAGAGGGGGATTCGAACCCCCGGTACCCTAATCGGATACGACAGTTTAGCAAACTGTTGGTTTCAGCCACTCACCCATCTCTCCGGGATGCTGAATAATATTGCATTCTTGCGGTCACAAAAGTAGTGCTTTAAATTAAACTAACAAACTTTTATGTCATTTTTTATACCGGTTTTCTTGTAAAAAAGTTATTCAGAGATGATCTTAAATAACTTAGATATTTCAGCTGACACGGATGTAAAATTTAACTTTTCTTCTCTCATCGATTCAAAACCAGTAAAGGGAATAAGTTTCAATACTTTAGCATATCCCCAGCAAATAGAAATCCCTCCAACTAATAAAAAACCGGCGCGAAAGTTTTCTGCGCCGATTCCGGTATCATAAGGATCGTATATTATTTCTCACAGTCCACCGTATGCAAGATATTGCAATTTTTGTCCAGCATGTAAAGTTTCAGTTCTTTGTCCGAAACGGAAACAATCGAAAAGCCGGTTTCTGAACTACAGAAGACCGTCCCCTCTACAGGCAATACCTTGCGGCTAAGTGATCCCGACGTATTGACCACGTAATCTATCCGACTATCGGCTGGTTTGAGGTGCTGGAAATTGTGAATATGGCCGCAGACATAGAGGTCGACGCCGTATTTACGCAACAGAGGATCGACCCGTTGCTGCATGTTCTCGCGTTCGATTTCGTCTTTCGGCGTCTGGGCATAAATGGGATGGTGACCGATAACGACCTTCCAGGTTTCGTCGGATGCGTTGAGTATAGAATCGAGCCATTGGAGCTGACGATCGATATCTTGAGTAGCCACATCGGGGTACGATTCTTCAGCTTCTTTGTGGTATTTGTCGATCAGAGGCGTCGTATCGATAAAAATCAGCTTAAGAGTAGCGTTTCCATCCAATTTGAAAGATTTGGCATAATAGCGTCCCGGCATACTCCAGCGGCGGCTGACCTTGCTATAGTCAAGCACCGCCTGTGTATTGCCGCGGTACTCGTGATTACCCAAAATCGGAAACCAGTCGATCATCAGTTCAGGATGGGCATAAATCAACTCGTAATTGGTCATCCAAAGCGGATCGTTTACACTGGCCACCCCCTCGAAATGGTGAATATCTCCGGCCGCAGCTATAAATTCGATACCCGTATTTTCTGCCAATTCGCCCATCCGTTCGGCTATAATTTTTTGGTCGTAATAACCGTTACGCCCCAGATCATTGGCGACGATGAAGTTGAAATGATCGTCCAACAGCGAGTCCAGTCGTTCGTACGAAACGGTGTTCTTTATTTGTGCCTGCAGACATAAGTTCGACGCAAACACACAGAGTAACAGCAAGAATGCAGTAATCTTTATATTTTTCATGATATTACTATGTATTATTGTTGGTAATGTTTACAATCAGAAATCCCATTTGACTCCTAAGTTAAAGGTTCCCTGGTAATACTCCAACTGGGCCATGCGGCTGCGGATACCTTGATAATAGCGCAACGGTTGATTGGTAAGGTTGTTCGCTTCAGCGAAGATGCGAATTCCTTTGCCGATAAGGTAGGACGCATTGGCATCAAGGAAAAGCTGATGGTCGTAATAATGGTCTTCGAAAGGGTCTCCGCCTACTTCATCGATATACCCTCCGGTATAGTTGAGTGATACACGGGCTGAAAAACGCCTGTTCTCCCATGCCAGCGAGGCATTGAACATATGGGGAGCTGTGCCGGGCAGTTTCACATCGGTACGTTCTTCACCATCCTCATTATATACGCCTTTAGTCTTGGAGTAAGTATAGGTATAATTGAGCATAGCGTTAAAATTGCTCAGGAATTTCGAGTTAAAGAAATCGAATTTACGCTGAAGGGCCACTTCGAAACCGAACAGGTCCACGTTGTCGCCATTCAGAGGGCGTACCATCCGCCACTGCTCGTCCATGGGAATGGGATTGGGCAGATCGGGAAAGTCAGCCGCAAACTTATCGGTCGTATAACTAGCATCCAGGTAGTTGTAAATAAAATTGTTCAGATTCTTATAGAAAAGCCCGGCCGAGAGGATACCAACTGATTTGAAATAATACTCTCCGATCAGGTCTACATTATAAGAGTAAGTCGCTTTCAAACCGGGATTCCCGGCTTGTATCTCGCGGTCTTCCGCTTTCACATCGGCGAAAGGCACCAAGGTGTAGTAGTTCGGACGGGCAAGAGCTGTGGAGAAGGCACCACGCACCACCATACGCTCGCCGGCGTTCCACATCAACGTGACACTAGGCAATACGTTGGTATAGTCATTTTCCATCTTGTTCATGCCCGTATTGTCGTATTCCTCGTTAAGCGAATAGGCTCCTTTGTAGTCCACACGGGTATGTTCCACCCGGGCCCCGGCAATAAACATCAGGTTCTGAGTAATATTCTGATCCCAACGCAGATAACCGGCGTAAATCTGTTCATTGGCTTTGTAGTTGCTCACCAGATATTCCGACGGGTCAGCCTCTGCTTCATACTCTGATCCGTTATAGAGGTCTACGTTTCCGAGCCATTTATTCGATACGAAAGTTCCCGGAACGTAGTGTTTGCCCTGTACCAAATGTTTATCATAAATAACGGTATTCATGCCGCTGAGAGGGGGAAGCCCGGCCAAAGGAGTATATTCATAAAAGTTGTTATTGCGATCTTTACTCTTGATGCGAGCGCGGAGACCAAAATGCAGACGTCCTTTCTGATCGGCGATGGCGGTAAGCGGAATGCGGGCGTTGACCTTAACCGCATATTCATCCTCATCGGTATAGTCGTGTTGTTCGGTCAATTTGTCGAATACGAACTGGGCGGGATCCTGGCCCGATGCCAAGATGTAGGGTTTGTAAGGATCCGAAAGATTCTGCGTCATGGAAAGTCCTTCCTGAACGTACTCGATATAGCGTTCGTGAGGACGATCTTCGCTAGCTTTGGCATAACTGAAGTTCCAGTCCAAGTCGAATTTAGGGGAAATGAGATGCGTACCCGTCAGGGCATAACTCTGGACGCGCTGATCTTCGAGACGGCGTTTTTTGTTGCGGCGGTCGTCGATTCCTCCTTTCGTTTCGCGTGAAATACCTCCGGTATACCCCGTAATGCTCCCGTTCGATCCGTATACAGGCTCGATATCCTGATAAGTGGTGCGATAACGGTTTTCACGGTCGTCGCGCCAGTTGTACATAGCGTCAAAGGCGATCGTATTGTTGTCGTTGATTTTCCAGTCGGTATTGAGGGCAATACTGCGGCGGATACGCTGTACGTCGTATTTACGGATATCCATCTCTTCGAGGTAAACGTTGCCGTTATCGTCTTCGGTCCATACCCCTTCGATATTATCCGAACCGTAGTCCTTATTCATATAGGAAGCAGAAAGAACGACCCCCACTTTACCATTGGCGAAACGGTTGGAGTAGACGAGCGATCCGGCTCCGGTAGCTCCGTCGCGAATAGGGTTGTAACCGCCGTAGGCAGTGATCGAAATACGCTGGGCTCCTGAAGCCGCACGGGTTACCAGATCGACCGAACCTCCGATGGCATCACCGTCCATGTCGGGAGTAAGGGTTTTGTTTACCTGAATCGTCTGTATCATATCCGAGGGGATCAGGTCCATCTGCACCTTGCGGTTGTCTCCTTCGGCCGAGGGGATACGACTTCCGTTGAGCGTTACCGAATTGAGCTCGGAAGCCAGACCGCGGATAATAATATTACGGGCTTCGCCCTGGTCGTTCTGCATCGTGATGCCCGGTACGCGTTTCAGAGCATCACCTATATTAGCATCGGGGAAACGGCCTACTTGGTCCGAAGAGATCACATTGGTAATGTTCTTGTTGGTTTTCTGCTGGTTGAATGCTTTAGCCTGACCACGGATCATATCGCCCATCACAACGACTTCATCGAGAACCTGAACGTCTTCTACCATTTCGAAAACGAGCTTCGTATTTTCTCCGACCTTTACCGTTACATCCTGCAATGCGGGGCAATATCCCAAATATGATACCGTAATTTTATAATTTCCAGCGGGCACATTGAGAAATTCGAAATAACCATTTTTGTCCGACACTGTATAACGATTCAGTTTGTCAAGTGCCAAGAATGCTCCCGGCAATGTACGTCTCGAACTTTCTTCAGCAACCGTACCCGAAATTACCCCCCCATCCTGAGCCATCATGCTCTGGACAAGAGCCGTGAAAAACAATAAGAATAAAAACTTTCTCATAAATGTTAATGTTAGTTAAATCATTAAATTTGTTGACAAAAATATTTTTCTATTGTTTCGCTCTGGTAACGGCATTATTAAAAAGCTGTTAAGATTTTACATATACCTCACATGACTTATTCAAAGAAGAAATAATACAAACTTTTAGTTTAAAGGAAGAAGGGATCACAAGACAAGTAACAGATGGAAAATGGCAGAAAATTTTGGATGATTTTTATGTATATTATACAGGTAGGCTATAAATAGACAAAACCGGCCGAAAGTTTTACTTTTCGGCCGGTTTTTTACAGCAAGGAAGAAGGATTAATTCCACCCGCTTTCAACGATGGCATCATAATCGGAAAGTCCCGTACAACCGGAAAAACAATTTTGATAAGTACTGACTTCCGAGAAATGACTCAAATAGGAATTCCGTTCGTAAAGATGTACTTTCTTACCGTCGATCAGGGTATAAGGAGATTCTCCTTTCAAAGATGAACCATAACGGAATGCGAACCGGAAATCCGTTACCTTACGGCAATCGTCAAAGATGTCGACCGGCACGGATTCTAGTTTTCCGCAACCAATAAATATTTGATTGAAAGAGGTGTTTTCAGTACAACCTTTAAAAACATCCTTTCCGACAGATTCCAAATTGGAACAATAACCAAACAAACGGGTAAATGCAGTCACCTTAGAATGCCCGGCAAATAATTCATCAGGTACAGATAGAAGTTCCGCGCAACTGTAGAATGTGCCGTAGAACTTTTCTGCAGATTCACAGTTTGCAAACAAACCGGCGGGTATTGCCTTAACGGCTTCACAATCTTGAAAGCAACTAGTAAAATCCGTAGCAATCTTTGCATGTGTAAATAAACCAGCAGGTATAGATTCTAGTGCCGCACATCCACTGAATGCATTATAAAAAGTCGTGACACCAGAGAAAGCACCTTCTGTATCTTCCGGAATACTCTTCAGGTTTTGCAGATTATAAAATGCTTTTTCCATTGAATTAAGAGCGGTATTTCCCCAATTCAATACAGCCGTTATATAATTCTTAGCTTCTCTGTACGGATAAGTAAACTTGGAATCCTGGCTGAATATTCTCTCGACTCCTCCTTTCACGGCTACCTGATATACGCCGGCCGCAGCATAGACGTGGGATGGAATTTTTTCGGTCGGATGATCGATTTCGCTGCCGTCTCCCCAGTCGATCGAACAGTTCGTCAAACCAACCAAGGGCAACAGGGCTGTAACCCCTCCGTCCTGCGGTTCGGGAATAGTAAGCTCGAATACCAAAGCTCCGGCATTTTCCCAACCTTCCTGTTGAACGGTAATAGTGCGTTCGTCATAATTATAATTTTTATCTCCTGCATACACCAATATTTTGGCAGAAGGAGTATTCGCAGAATGATTTACCGGAGCAGTAACAATAAGATTATTCCCCTGGCGTTCCACTTTTAACCATTTGTCATTGCATGAGAAATTCCAATCTCCAACATTTTCTGCAGTCACCGCTATTGTCTCTTCCCCTCCTTCAGAGGTGAAGTTTAGGGTTGATTTGTTTACATTTACCTTTATCCGGGGTGCAGCTTCCTGAGTAACAGGAATCTCTGCTTCGATGGTATTTTCACCCTCTCCGGAAGTGACAACGAGCGTACCGTTTAATGCCAAGGGAGTACGGTTTTCCCGGGCCATTACCATCACTTTATCGTCTATTTTGGATATAAACATAAAATTATCGGTATTATTGTCCGCCAATTTACGTACAGTCCAATGTTCCCGATTGGTCGTAACAGTCAACTCCGCTTCACCACCTTTAGCAGGAAACATCACACTGCCCGGTTCTATCGTTATTTCAGGATCCGGCGTCGGGTCCTGAGAAAGAGATAATACACAACTGGCAAAATTGCTCTCAGTGCCTGTATTTAAAGTAATAGTAGCTTTATAAGGAAGGGACGTTTTATTTTCCGGAACCGCTATCGTCAGTTTATCTCCTTCCCGGGTAACGGAAAAATGCTCCGCAGGTTGTTCTACAGTATACTGCCAATCTTCCTGATTTGTCTTTACCTGAATGGTAACAGAATCCTTTTCATAAGAAAATCTCACGCTACCGGTAGTACCGTCTGGAGCAATAGTAACTGCTGCTCCCTCTCCCGGAGTCAGTTCAAACGAAGCCGGCACAAAAGCAGGTTCCTTGTCATCGGAACATGCTGCCAAAGCCAATACCGCAAACAGGGCGGTTATATATCTTATATATTTTTTCATTTGTCTTAATTTTATGTGTTACGGTTTTACCTCAGATAGGGCTTTGACCAATCAGGATAATTTTGCTGCATATATTCATAATCCATCAGTTCAGTACAATTACTGAAACAATACTCATATATACTCGGAGCAATGAACTGTCCCGGATACTTGCTGCGCTCGTAAAGGTGTACCTTTTTACCTTCTATTGTAGTATAAGGCGTTTCACTGCTTAGCCGTATACAATTGCGGAAAGTGGCCTGGAAACTTTTCACAGCCCGGTTCGAATCGAACAATCCGGCCGGTATCTCGGTCAGAGAAGTACATTCCGTAAAGCTGTAATTAAAATTCTCAGCTTTCGGATTATTCGCAAACAATCCTTCCGGAATACTTGCCAGAGAATAACACATGGTAAAGAGGCCTGCAAAATCTTTAGCAAGCGGGCATGGACTAAATAATCCTTCCGGTATTTCCGTCAGCGAAGGGCATTGCCGGAAAGCATATGTAAATGCTTCAGCCTTTTCACAACCCTTAAACAAATTTTCCGGAATACTTTGCAAGAACTGACAACCGAAAAATACACTACTGAATGTTTTTGCCGACACGCACTTGACAAACAGTTCATCCGGTATGGAAATAAGGGGACAACCGGAAAATACAGAAGCAAAAGTTTCCGTGGCTATACAATTATCGAACAAGCCAGCAGGAATGGATTCCAATCCTGCATCGTCGAAGCAAAATGAGAATGTTTCCACCTTATCGCAATTGACAAACAGATCGGCCGGAATTTCCCGAAGCGATGTACAACCATAAAAAGCATTGGAGAAAGTGGTTACGTTTGTAAAGGACCCATCTGTATCAGAGGGGATACTCGTCAGGTTAACACAACCCTTGAGAGCATTTTGCATGGAAGTAAGGCCCGTATTTCCCCACTGTATCACAGAAGTTATATAAGCTAATTCTACATCGGTAAAAGGAGATCCAATGCCTATCCTTGGCATAAATCCGTAAATGCGGATTTGATAGGTTCCGCTTTTTTCATAAAAATGAGTAGGTTGAAAAGAAAACACTCCATCGATATTTCCCGTAAGAGGTTCTGTTTTACCATCTCCCCAGTCTATCGTACACTCCAACATCCCCAATACCGGAGCAACCATCGTTAACCCGTCCCGGTCCAGCTTTATTTCGATAATAAGGGAAGCATCATTCTGTACTACGTTGATCGTAGCAGAAGCGGTATTCTCCTCCCCTTCTCCCAGAACAGTAACAGCAACTGTTGCCGTATTACGCTCAGAAGTTGTATTTTCGTTAGCCGAAAAAATAAGTTTGTTTCCCGATTTCTGTACTGAAAGCCAACTTTCAGTGTTTTTAAAATCCCAGTCGTCATAATTTGCCGTAACAGTTACTTCTGCAGAACCGCCTGAACGGGGAAGTTGTACATTCGTCACGTCTAATTCAATAGTAGCCTTATCCGGTTCGACAGGCGCAGGAACAGGAGGTTCCGTATTATCGTCACTACAAGCGAATAATGCGGCTATCCCCAATAGGAGGTAAAGTTTTTTCATAGCATAATTGGTTTTGTATATTTATTTATTAAAATGATCGGTCAAACTAAACGCAATCGTTTTCGTTAGACACAAAAAAAATAAAAAGTTATTTATTAACTTTTTAATATTGAAAGATTGGAAACTAAAAAGTCTCTACCTTTTAAGGCGACGGAAATACACAAAAGGCAATTATCAACAAAGTCAATAAGTTTTTCATAGGCTATTCAGTTTAGTGAGTATTAAGTTTATTTTTTATCTAAAAAAATTGTTCGTT
>NZ_JH594596.1:2221452-2316291 GCF_000243215.1 Odoribacter laneus YIT 12061
TTTTAATTTTGTTGTATTTTTTTAAACATATTTTATACAATTATTTCTCTCTCAAATATTTCAAGCATGAAGTAAAATTTCTGGTTTTTCTTCCCTTTAAGATACATTTATCCACCCAAATAGGACAAGGTTTTAGTAGAAGTTCCGCTATATATAGGGCAAATTCAGGAACACTAAAACTTTTACAGCTTAAAAAGAGAAAGTTTTAGTGTATTAACAGCATTTAAGCTGACAGCAGCGAATGAAGCATCCGAGGGAAAAGCGCAAAGGATCGGAAAAGGAGAAAAAATTATACCTAAAATAGATCCTAGACGGAGAAATAGCCTCTGAAGCTAGTTTTTTATCGATTAGCAATATTAAAAAGTAAACCTCACACGAATCTCTTGGAGCTGTAGAATGATTTTCTCCTGAAGAGAACATCATTTGGGGGAAACCGGACAGTTACGCATTTTATCCAGCAATTGTTTATGAAATTTATGTTCAACCCAATCCAATTTCAAAATTTTCGGAGAGGGAATGACAGCTAATAATTTATGATAATATTCCTTTTTGATATCCAGTATTTGTTGTTCCGTAACCAACGTCTCCTCCACCACTTTCAACACCTGAGCATTGGTCAGGTTCTTGGCATCCCGGACAGCCTTGGTATTTTTTCGGATTTGGAATTCCTTATCCCGGATCTTTTTAACCATCTCATTATAAAGGGGCCAAAAAACAGCAGCTTCTTCAGGGGTCAAGTCTAGTGCCTGAGTAAAAAAAGCCACTTTCTGTGCCTCAAATTCATGTCGTTTTTTTTCTGTTAATTTAGATTCCTGTCCCCAAAGAGTCATTCCATACAGAGACAGCAAAATTGTTATCCAAAATCTCATATGCTTTTTAATAAAGTTCTGCATAAATCAAATCATAATCACTCACTTCCGTAGACAGATATTCCAGGATTTCTTCGCTCGTCGGATTAAAACTTCCGTCTAGGACTAAATCATCTGCAACTCCCTCTTCCGTATTCGCAACGATCTCCGTGCTCGCTTTTTTCAACATTTTATTGCCATCAATAAAATGAGGTACGACAAATTGAACGATAAGGAAAGCCAGCAAAAAGATGGCAGCCAACCCCATATAAGGTTTCAGTAAATTTACAAAAGAAACTTTCTGTGGCTTTTCTTCCTCCCTTATTCTCTCCAGCACCTGATCTGTCAAATGTCCAAAATATTCTTCAGGCACCGAGAAAGGATTTTTCTTTTTATATTTATCATCAAAATTATCCATCATTCAAAATTTAGAAATTGAACAATTCAGAATTGACTATCTATGATTCTCATATTTTCTTCTATCTTCTTCACTGCATTATGATAAGTAGCTTTCAGTGTTCCTACAGCAACATCCAGAATAGCAGCAATATCTTCATAAGGCATATCATCAAAATATTTCATATTGAATATCAGACGCTGGCGGTCGGTCAATTTCAATACTGCTTTCTGTAATTCTTTCTGAATTTCATCCCCGCTGAAATAGACATCACTTTCCAGAATATTTTCCAAAGCCTCTGTAATTTCCCCGGAATTTCCATATACTTTCCGCTTTTTCTCAGCTGAATTCAACTTGCAAATGCAACAGAATTCTGATTAATAATTTGTTTAAATATTTCGTTTGGCGTGAGGTATCCAAGTCTTTTACGAGGTCGATTATTGAGTTTATTTTCAATCCACTTAATCTGTTTGTTGGTTACTTCACTAAAGTCCTTACCCTTTGGGATATACTGCCTGATAAGCCCGTTGGTGTTTTCATTGGCACCACGTTCCCATGAGTGGTATGGTTTGCAAAAATAGAATTTTATTTCCAATTTTTGCGCAATTTCCTCGTGCTTTGCAAACTCCTTTCCATTGTCAGCCGTAATTGTGTGTATTAAGTTTTTCACTTTCCGCAGTGCCCATACTGCAATCTTAGCTACCGGGATGGCTTCTTTTCCCGACAACTTGCGTATCCAGACCCTGCTTGTTGCTCTGTCGTTAATGGTAAGAATGGCACCTTTGTGGTTCTTACCAATAATTGTATCTATCTCTAAATCACCAAATCTCTCCTTCAGTTCCACTATCTCGGGACGCTCATCAATATCCACCCTGCCTGGGATAAATCCTCGCCCTGCATTTTTAGAACCACGTTTGGCATACCTGCGACCTTGTCTGCGAAGATATTTGTGCAGTTTGCCACCCCGCCGCTTATCCTCCCAAATCCAGCGATATATCGTTTCGTGAGATACCATCGCAATTCCCTCCAAGCGGCTCCTGCCGACAATCTGCTCCGGGCTGAATCCTTTCTTCAACAGCTTTATTATCCGTTTTCTCATTGCCGGTGTAAGCACTTCCTTGCGATGTTTTTGCTGCTTGCGCCTGTCTGCTTTTCGCTGGGCAAGCTCCATGCTATAGCTACCACTTCGGGCGTCGCAATTGCGCTTTATCTCCCTGTAAACAGTGCTTTTATCTACTCCGATAGCTTCCGCTATTGCTTTTTTGCTCATCGGTATTTGCAACATCATAGAAATTGCATACCTTTGTTCCTCGGTTATATGTTTGCTCATCTGCAACTTTTTTTTCTTTGGACGGACAATTAAAGCAAAGATAGCAAACTTTATCCATTCAGAGTGAGAGAAAGGGGGACATTGTCTCTCTTTCCTCTCTGAAAAATAAATGTTTTTATTGCTTATTATCCGCACCCAAAAAGTTGCATTTATAAGTTGAACTCAAGTCATTCAAAAAGTTAATGGATTCATTCGTTGCAATCCGGTACATCCAGGTATATAATCCGGATTCATACCGAAATTCCTTTAGACCTTGCCATATTTTTACAAAAGTATTCTGTAGTATGTCGTTACTATCTTCATGGCTTAAGACGATTTTCCGGATGTGCCAATAGAGTTTCTCTTTGTATTTATCCACGAGCAACCGAAAAGCTTCTTCCTTCTTATTCTTAAGATGAAACAATTCTATTATTTCATTATCTGCTATAGACATACCGACAATTTTGCCTTGTTTTCAATTATATTGACAATAAAGTTCTCAAAAGGTTTATTTCTCCCCCCCTGGTTTTCTTCTCCATGGTGAAAAATTGATATCCTATTTTCTTTTTCTCAAAGCTGTATAAGTTTTGATTCCCCTTATATAATAGGCATATACAATACTTCCTTTATAAATACAGGAATCCTGTTTAGACACCGGGATAGGGGTATATTCTTTCCTCATCGTCCAAAAAGCACGATAAGCACGAAATACAGCAGAGGCATTGGCTCCTTGTCCCCGGAGGAGGAAAATAAAAAAAGCGACTGAATCCAGTAGCAAGCGGATTATAAAAAGTTTTCTCCACGTTTTTCGATCCAGATTTTTATAAAGCATTAACAAATTATTCCGATAATTCAAAAACAGCTTTCTGGGATGGTTCATCGGCAAAGAAGCCCCTCCCAGATGATATACGACAGAAGCCGGCTGGACCTTTAAAACATATCCCTGGTTTCGCATCCGCCAGCAAAGGTCAATTTCTTCCATATGAGCGAAAAAACGTTCATCCAATCCTCCACAAGCCAAATAGACCTCTCTCTTCACGCATAAGGCGGCCCCGCTACACCAGAAAGTCTCCACTACGTCATCATATTGTCCCCGGTCGGTTTCTGTCGTATTCAGCATTCTTCCCCGGCAAAAAGGAAATCCGTACCGATCTATATATCCTCCACAGGCTCCTGCGTATTCAAATTTTTCCTTATCCTTCCAGGCTTTAATTTTAGGTTGTATCGCAACAACCTCCGGTTCCTTTTCGAACAGGTCCTCTATCGGAGATAACCAACCGGAAGTCACTTCCACATCACTATTCAATAATACGACATAAGCCGAATCGAGTAAAGCTATCGCTTTATTATATCCCGCAGCAAAACCGTAATTTTTTTCAAAACGGATTACCTTAACCTCCGGAAAATCTTCTGCCAATACCTGCAAAGAACGATCGGTAGAACCATTATCCGCCACAATAACCTCGGCTTTTTCCGGATCGGTATGCCGGACTACAGCAGGTAAAAATTGTTTCAGCAATTTTTCCCCATTCCAATTCAATATGACGACAGAAAAACGGCTCATCGTTCTTTCTTAATTTTTATCTTGTTTTCTTCCGGCTTTTTTCCTTTATTTTCTTCTAAATAAACAGCTTCTTCCCTTTTGTGCTTCCACCGGCGATGCGACCATAACCAATATTCAGGAGCTTTCTGTATTTGTTGCTCCAAAAAGCAAGTATGCATACGGGTCAGTTCCCCCGGAGCTAAAAGAGCAGGTTCTCCGCAGAGATCCACAAAATCCACTTCATAATATCCCCGTTTTAATTTTTTCATCTGCAAAGAAATAACAGGCAAATTAAATTTCCGGGCAATTTTTTCCGTTCCCATAAAAACAGGGGTATCCTGATGCAAAAATTCCATCCAAAAATTCAAATTATTGACATTGGGAGTTTGGTCGGCAATAAAACCGGCCAAAAACAAACGTCCTTCCCGCAGATTACTGACAATCAGGCGTAAGATGTCATTTTTAGGCACAGGCCGTGCACCGAAACGGGAGCGAATCTCGATCATCAACTGATCCATTACTTTATTGTGCATCGGCTTATAAAGTGTATAAAAATCAATGTTTCCCTTTGTCCATAAAGCATAAGAAGCCATCCATTCCCAATTTCCGTAATGCCCCAATACCCCTATGACACTTCTCCCCTGATCGTAATATTTTTGAAGGATTTCCGTATGTTTAAATACACAGCGACGTCTCATTTCCTGTTCCGACATATGCCAGGGCTTATAGAGTTCAACGAAAATATCTCCCAGGTTCCGGTAAAATTTCTTTTCGATCCGTGTCAGTTCTGTTCCTTCTTTTTCAGGAAAAGCATTTCTCAAATTTGTCCGAACAACATTTCTCCGGTAACGAACCACATAATACAACAGGTAATACAAAATATCCGAAAAAAAATATAATACCCGCAAAGGTAAATAGCTAATTATCCAGATAAGTCCGCGTAATAGATAAGATACCATATATTTTAATTAAGAAGTCAAAGATAAACGCTTTCAAAATCATATCCAAAAACCAACCTATTTATCCACAACCAGAAAAGCAAACAAAACGATTTTCTATCATCTTAACCATTTTTGAGATTCCAGAATTTTAACTAAATTGCCCCCCATTTCATTTGAATACAACTCAATTGATAAATGGCGTTCGTTATTAAACATTTCCATAAACTTAAAAAAAGAGAAATGAAAACACATTTTACTATTTTCCTATTATTCGTTACCAGTTTATTTTCTCAGGCAGCTTCTCATAAACAGCAAATAAGCTCTCCCGACGGGAAATTAAAAGTCATCATTGAGATCGGAGACCTCATTCGTTGGTCGGTTCTGGACAATGACCAAACCCTCATTGCCCCTTCTCCGCTTTCTTTAACTTTGGGTAATCAGGAAAGCTGGGGGATCCAACCGAAATTACAAAAAGTAAGTAAACAATCTGCAGATAATATCATTACTTCTCCTTTTTATAAAAAGTCTCAAGTGATTGACCAATACAACCAACTGACACTCCAATTCAAAGGGAATTGGGCTTTGGTATTCCGGGCTTACAATGACGGAGTAGCTTACCGTTTCCGGAATCTTTCGGACAAATCACTTACCGTCGTAAGCGAAGAAGCTGTTTTCAATTTCGATAATGATTACGAAGCCTATGTGCCTTACGTTCACGCCCGGGATAAAAAGAACAAATCTTTCGAAGCTCAGTTCTTCAATTCATTTGAGAGTACTTATACTCACGATAAAATCTCGGCTTTGGACAAAGAACGGCTTATGTTTCTGCCCTTGGTTGTCGATGTGAAAAAAGGGAAAAAAGTACTCTTGACAGAAGCAGATCTGGAAAGTTACCCGGGTATGTACCTCAATACAGCTCAAGGGAACCATTCTTTCACCGGGGTTTTCGCCCCTTATCCCAAGACGACAGTACAAGGTGGGCACAATATGCTGCAACGCTTGGTAACCGCTAGAGAACCTTATATTGCCCGGATTCCGGGGAAACAGGATTTACCCTGGAGAGTAGTGATCATCTCGACAGCAGATAAACAATTAGCCAATTCCGACATGGTCTATAAATTAGCTTCTCCTTCCCGTATCGGGGACATTACCTGGATCAAGCCTGGAAAAGTAGCCTGGGAATGGTGGAACAATCTGAATATTTACGGGGTAGACTTTAAAGCCGGTATAAATAACAATACTTATAAATATTATATCGATTTCGCTTCCCAACAAGGGATAGAATATGTCATTCTGGATGAAGGATGGGCGGTAAATAAAAAGGCAGATATGATGCAAATTATTCCGGAAATCAACATTCAGGAGTTAGTAGATTATGCAACAGACCGGAATGTAGGTATCATTCTTTGGGCCGGTTACGAAGCCTTAAAAAAAGATCTGGAAAACATTTGCCGTCACTACGCGGACATGGGAGTAAAAGGATTTAAAGTCGACTTTTTCGATCGGGACGATCAGGAAATTGTAGATTTTACTTACCAAGCCGCTGAAACAGCCGCCAGATACAATCTTCTGCTGGATTTACACGGCATTTATAAACCTACCGGTTTACAACGTACTTACCCGAACGTATTGAATTTTGAAGGAGTATATGGCTTAGAAAATGTAAAATGGGCCCCGGATTCTGTCGACCAGGTCACTTACGATGTCATGATTCCCTTTATCCGAATGGTTGCAGGACCGATGGATTATACTCAGGGGGCTATGCGGAATGCAGCTAAAAGGACTTTCGCTCCGATTTATTCAGAACCGATGAGCCAGGGAACCCGTTGCCGTCAACTGGCCACTTATATTGTTTTCGAATCCCCTTTGAATATGCTGTGCGACAATCCCAGCAACTATAAGAGAGAACCGGAATCGCTAGCTTTTATAGCTCAAATCCCCGTTACCTGGGACGAGACCAAAGTACTGGAAGGCACAATTGGAGAAAACGTCATTATCGCCCGCAGAAAAGGAAACGATTGGTATATAGGAGGACTTACAAACTGGACTCCCCGTACAGCTGAACTGGACCTCAGTTTTCTAGGTAACAATGTTTATCAGGCCATTCTCTTTCAGGACGGGATCAATGCAGACCGGGCCGGACAGGATTACAAACGAACAGCATTCTCTCTGGGAGCCGAGAAACAGCTAGCGATCGAGATGGCCCCCGGTGGAGGTTTTGCCCTTATCCTTAAACAACAATAGAGGTATAAATATTTACAGGCAGTTCCTCCAAAAGATAGAAAATATTCAAAATTTTTCAGATAAATAAACGGCTTTTAAGCCTGACTGATAAGATTTTGCAAACCTTTAACGGACAATCCTCTGGTTCTTAGATACCTATTTATCAGAACCGAAAGTTTGTCCGTTAAAAGTTTGCAAGTTTTCTTCGTTCAGCCCCAATAAACCGTTAAACTGTTCCAGAATTTTTACCTATTCCTGTCTTTCCTTCAAAGAAAATCCCATCTGGCTTTGTTATTCCCGCACTAACTTTCCAGACATACGTTTGCGTAAAAAAATACATATTTTTTTACTTAACTAAACCAAAAATGCGGTAATTTCGTACAACTGAATGAAAAGAATGTTTAATTTTCTGATAGTATATGATCGAATTCAAGCCTATAACTTTAGCAGATAAATCTTTAATCACTTCTTATACCTTAGCGTACGCACCTCAGGATTGCGATTTTGCGTTTTCCAACCTATGTGCCTGGCACTTCAGTAACCAAAGCAGTTATACTGTGATAGACAATAGTCTGGTCGTTCGTTTCCACACAGAGGACAACCGGCTTATTTATTTAATGCCTATCGGTAAGGGGAATCTGGTACATATTGTTGAGCAATTGGACAAAGAAGCACAAAAGGAAGGTCATCCTTTACGCCTACAAGGGATATATCCGGAAACACAGGAAAAACTAGAAAAAATTTTTCCCACTCTCTTTGAGTACACCTCTTACCGGGATTTTGCCGATTATGTCTATTTACGGAAAGATTTGGTCGAATTAAAAGGGAAAAATTATCAACCCAAGCGGAATCACGTAAACAAATTTACCAAAGAATACTCTTACAGGTATACCCCTCTCACCCCGGAAATGCTCCCCCAATGTTTAGAATTCGAATCCCGCTGGAGTATCGAACACGACTATGTGGAACAGAACGGTCTGAAAGATGAACGCCGGGCATTGACCTATGCGATCCACCATTATGAAGAACTGAATCTAACAGGAGGAGCCATTTGGGTAAACGAAGAAATGGTTGCTTTTACCTTCGGAGCTCCCATCAATCAAAACACTTTCGACATCAACGTAGAAAAAGCCAATATACACATTGACGGGGCCTACAGCATCATCAACCGAGAGTTCGCCTCCCACCTTCCCGAACAATATACTTACATTAACCGGGAAGAAGACTTAGGTGTTCCCGGCTTGCGTCAATCCAAACTTTCCTATCATCCGGCGATTCTTTTGGAAAAATGCATCGCCACAAAAAAATAAAGTCATGGTTAAAGAGGAAGTGATTCGTTTATGGCGGATTTGTTTTCAGGATTCAGAAGATTTCATCCGTTTTTATTTCGACAAAAAATACCGGGAAGAAAATACGCTTACCCTGAGCGAAAACGGCCAAATCGTATCAGCCCTGCAAATGCTTCCCTACCAAATGACATGGAATGGGAATTTGATTCCCGTTTCTTACATCTCCGGAGCCTCCACTCTTCCGGAAGCCCGCAAAAAAGGATATATGTCCCAACTCCTATCAAAAGCTTTCGGGGTCATGAAAAACCAAAAAATCGCTTTTAGTATATTGATTCCTCAGGAAGACTATCTGTACGATTATTATGCTAAAACAGGATATGTCCCGGTTTTCGGTTATACTCCGGAGAACTATTATTTACCGGTAAAATATACTCACAAACAGGTAGAAATTCTTTCTTCCCAAAAATGTTTTTCTTCGCTGCCGGAGCTTTATTGTTATTTTAATCGGCAGATGTTAAAACGTCCCAATTGTGTCCAACATACTGCAGAAGATTTCAAAATTATTCTGGAAGATTTATATCTGTCGGGAGGTCATTTAATTTTATTTCGGCATATTTCAGGAGAAATCGGGGGACTGGCTTTTCTTCAGCCTTTACCGGACAAACTGCACATCAGTGAATTGTTGGCCGACTCTGAAGATGAAAAAAGCGCTTTGCTGAATACAGTGGCAGACCAATGGAACAAGAGTGAAATCGAATTAAAAACTCCGCCTCGTTCCGGGCATACAATCCGCCGGGGTATGGCCCGCATGATCGATACGTTACAAGTCCTAGGCATCTATGCTCAAACTCACCCTCACCGGACCATACTTCTTCAGCTAACAGACGAAATAGTGCCTTCAAATAGCGGATTCTATCGTTTAAAAAACGGGTCCGTCTTTCGAACAGATTCCGAAATACAACGTCCGGACCTGCAACTAGACATCCGAGAATTAACCCAGATGGTATTTAACTATCCGGCTTTTATCAGTCTTATGCTGGATTAAACCCCGGACTAAAAAAAATAAACGGCTCATTTCTTTCTCTTTTTTCCCTAAAGAATGTCCTTAAAACAGAAAGAAAAGGACTTTTTATTGCTAAATATTGTCATTTTCAGATTAATTGACTATTTTCGTGTGCTAATGGAATCGAGAAATATTAACGGCAGACTAACTATGGACCAAGACAACACGTTACTGAATGAAGGGCTAAACAATTCTTCAGAAGTACCAGCCAACGAAGTAAGTGACATCCTTCCTACGGAAGAAAACATTCCTTCAGAAGAAATTAAACCGGAAATTCCGGAAATCAATTTCGCTGTTTTAAAAACAGAGGAGATTGTTGCAGAAATGCAAAAGCTCATTGAAACCTGTCCGACGGGGCAAATTAAAGATGTAATGGAGAAGCTCCCGGAAATTTTTGAAAAACAATACAAGCAGGAATACGAGCAAGCTTTGGCAGATTTCACGGCTGACGGGACTCCTGCAGCAGACTTCAATTACAAAAATGAGAATAAAGAAAAGTTTTACGATCTTTATAAACTCTTTAAAGAAAAAAGAATTACTGCCGCAAAGCAGATCGAAGTAGACCGGGAAAAAAATCTTCAGATCAAGCTCCAGTTGATTGAAGAACTGAAAGAATTGGTACAAAAGGAAGAAGCACTCAATAAAACATTTCAGGAATTCAAAGATATACAAGAACGCTGGAGAAACACAGGCCTTGTTCCCCAAAACCGCGTGAATGATTTACTAGAGACCTATCATCACCACGTAGAAAATTTCTATAATTACATCAAAATCAACAAGGAGTTGAGAGATTTGGATCTGAAACGAAATCTGGATGCCAAAATCAATTTATGCGAGGAAGCGGAAAAACTGGTGGAAAACAAGGACATCAACGACGCTTTTAAACAATTGCAACTCCTCCATACCCGTTGGAAAGAAATTGGTCCTATTCCGAAAGAACAACAAGAACCTGTCTGGGAACGTTTTAAAGCTGCCACGAGTAAAATCAATGATAGTTACCACAAGTTTTTTGAAAGCCTGAAACAAGAACAGGAAGACAATCTGAAGGTAAAAGAAGAAATTTGCGGAAAAGCGGCCGCAATTGCAGCTGCGGAATACCAAGGTATCAAGGAATGGAATGCTGCTGCCCAAAACATTATCGAACTCCAGGAAGAATGGAAACATTCCGGAACCGTTCCTCAAAAAGAACGCAACCGGGTCTTTAAAACATTCAGGGCTTCCTGTGATACTTTCTTTAACCGGAAACGGGAATTTTACAAACAAATGCTGGAAGAACAGGAAAAGAATCTGGAACTGAAAACCAAGCTCTGTGAAAAAGTAGAAGCCATTAAAGACAGTACAGATTGGAAAATTACCACAGATAAAATTATTTCCTATCAAAAAGAATGGAAAAAAATAGGTCCTGCTCCCCGGAAATATTCCAACAAAATATGGTTCCGTTTTCGTGCAGCCTGTGACGAATTTTTTAATAACAAGAATGCCCACTTCAAGAGCATTGATTCCGAACAGGAAAAAAATCTGGAGGCCAAAAAAGCATTAATTGAAGAGGTAAAACAATTCCAACTAGTAGACGATAACGAAGAAAATATCAAAAAACTAAAAGAATTCCAAGCCCGTTGGAATGATATCGGATTTGTACCCATCAAAGAAAAAGAAGCCGTCCAAGAAGAATTCCGAAAAATCATAAATACTTATTTTGACAAATTGAATTTGGATGAATTTGATAAAAACCTGGAAAAATACAGGGCTAAAATCAATTCTCTGGACAGCAGCGAAAATAAAGAATTCAAAATTATCAACGAACGGGAAAAGTTGATTGTCAAAATTCGGCAACTAGAGAATGACATCCATACCTGGGAAAACAATATCGGGTTTATTGCAAAATCCAACAAATCCGAAGGTCTTATCCGGGAGTTAACGTCTAAGATAGAAAAAACCAAACAGCGATTAGCTTTATTGCAGGAAAAATTAAAGGCGATTGACAGCCTGATTTAATACTCATAAAAAATTTCCAATCCCTAAGGTTCTCTTTCGGCTTTAGGGATTTTTCATTTTTTAACGAGGGCATTCAGGGGGATATTCATTCTTTTTTTCTTGTGTACTCCGGTCTTATTTTTTACATTTGCAACTTCGAGAAATTAATAAAATTCAAGTTATCGTGTCAACAAAATATGTTTTCGTTACGGGTGGAGTGGCCTCTTCTTTAGGAAAAGGTATCATTGCGTCTTCTTTGGCAAAATTACTTCAGGCAAGAGGATATAAAGTTGCCAATCAAAAATTGGATCCCTATATCAACATTGATCCGGGAACATTAAATCCTTACGAACATGGAGAATGTTATGTTACCGATGACGGAGCGGAAACAGACCTGGATTTAGGACATTACGAAAGATTTACAGGTTGTCCCACTTCTCAAGCGAATAATATTACGACAGGCAGGATCTACCAGAACGTCATCAATAAAGAAAGACGGGGAGATTATTTAGGGAAAACGGTACAGATTGTCCCCCACATCACGGATGAAATCAAACGCAATATAAAACTACTCGGGAATAAAGGGGAATACGACGTCGTAATCACCGAAATCGGAGGTACTGTAGGCGATATTGAATCTTTACCTTTTTTGGAAGCTGTACGTCAGTTACGTTGGGAATTGGGAGAAAAATCCGTATTGATACATTTGACACTTGTCCCCTTTTTGTCGGCTTCCGGAGAGTTAAAGACCAAACCCACTCAACATTCTGTAAAATCTCTTTTGGAAATCGGAGTTCAACCGGATATATTAGTGCTCCGTACGGAACACAAATTAAACAACGACTTAAAACGGAAAGTTGCTTTATTCTGTAACGTACAGCCGGAAGCCGTGATTGAATCCATCGATGTTTCCACCATTTATGAGGTGCCGATTAAAATGGAAGAAGAAAAACTGGACGAAATCGTACTTGAAAAATTAGATCTTCCGTTGAACAGTGAACCGGATCTGGATTCGTGGAAAAAATTCCTTTACAAATTGAATAATTACCGACAGGAAGTACAAATTGGGCTGGTAGGCAAATACGTCGAGCTGCACGATGCCTATAAATCCATTGCCGAGGCTTTTACCCACGCAGGAGCTGTGAACGACTGTAAAGTGAACATCCATTGGATTCATAGTGAAACCTTAAATGAAGAAAATGCCGAAGAAACGCTTAAAAATCTGCATGGTATTTTAGTAGCACCCGGATTTGGCCACAGAGGAATTAACGGGAAATTGCTCGCCATTCATTATGCCCGGACAAACAACATCCCGTTTTTTGGAATTTGTCTGGGTATGCAAATGGCCGTCATTGAATTTGCCCGGAACGTTCTGCATCTGGAAGGAGCGGATTCCACAGAAATGGCAGCAAAAACCAAATATCCGGTCATCGATTTGATGGACAGTCAGAAAAATGTAACGGAAAAAGGAGGGACAATGCGTCTGGGAGCTTATAAATGTGAATTAAAAGAAGGCTCTAAAGCCTACGAAGCTTATGGACAAAAAATGGTAGAAGAAAGACATCGTCATCGTTACGAATTCAATAACGAATACAAAGAAGCTTTCGAAAAAGGTGGTATGATCACCACCGGCATCAATCCGGATACAGGATTGACGGAGATTATCGAAATACCTTCCCATAAATGGTTTATAGGAACTCAATTCCACCCGGAATATAAAAGTACTGTGGTGAAGCCTCATCCGCTGTTTGTTGCTTTTATAAAAGCCTGTCTCTCATAATAAAAAGCTAAAAATAAAATCGTAAATCAAAAATAGTAAGTCAATATATGGATAGAAATACAATCGTCGGTTTAGTACTTATTTTTGTCATTCTGATCGGGTTCTCCTATCTTACCCGGCCAAATGAAGAACAATTAAAAAGGATACAGGAACAACGGGATTCCATTGCCCGGGTCGAAGCAGAAAGAATGGCATTAGCTGCCCAACAGGAAAAAAAAGATTTTGAATTAAGCCAAGAAACGGATTCGTTGAAACCCCTGTCTCCGACAGTGTTTGTGCAAGACAGCCTGAAGGAAGAAATTATTACACTGGAAAACAATAAAATTCGTCTACAACTCAGTACCCAAGGAGGACGTATCGTCAATGTCGACTTAAAAGAATATTTTACACACGATTCCCTGCCTCTGATCTTATGGAAAGCGGATAAAAGCACTTTCGGCCTGAACTTTTATGCCCAAAACAAACAGATCAACACAGAGGAATTTCTTTTTGTTCCGAATACGACAGAAACTGTTCTCAATGCAACAGAAAGTGAAAAAACATTGTCTCTGAAACTCTTTTCAGGGGAAAACAAATACATCGAATTTATATACAAACTGGCACCGGACAGTTATATGGCAGATTTCAGTATCCGCACACACAATATGAACGATGTCATCGCTTCCAATTCTTCTTTCCTGACCTTATTCTGGGGAGTCGATATGCCGCAACTGGAAAAGAGCAAGGATTTCGAAAACCGTTATACAGGAGTTTACTATGATTTTTTAAGCGACGATGTAGAAAACATGTCTACAACCTCCAACGAAAAAGAAACGTTATCTACTAAAATCAAATGGGTCGCTTTCAAACAACAGTTTTTTTCTTCCATATTGATCGCTCAGGACGCTTTTACGGATGTTGCCCTTTCTTCAGATATCAGCAACGAACCGGGATACCTGAAAAAAGTCTATGCAGAAATTCCTTTAGCTTATTCCGGGAATAACAATGAAACATATAACATGCAATTCTTTTTCGGACCGAATTCTTATCCCATTCTGAAAGAATACGGGGCGGATATTGAATTACCGAAACTGGTCAATCTGGGTTGGAAATGGGTGGCTTGGTTTAACCGTTATGTCGTTATTCCCCTGTTCAACTTTTTGGAAAACCATGTCACCGGTAACTATGGACTGATCATCCTGCTGCTGACGTTAATTATCAAACTGGTGCTGTTTCCCCTTACCTACAAATCTTATCTGTCACAGGCTAAGATGAGGGTATTAAAGCCTCAGATCGACGAAATCAATAAAAAATACCCCAAAGAAAAAGCTCTTGAACGGCAGAAGGCAACCATGGCGCTTTACAAACGAGCGGGAGTAAATCCGATGGGGGGATGCCTGCCCATGTTGTTACAAATGCCGATATTGATTGCGCTTTTCTGGTTCTTCCCGGGAGCGATTGAACTCCGGCAAAAGAGTTTCCTTTGGGCTACAGACCTAGCTTCTTACGATTCGATTGCTACTCTCCCCTTCTCTATACCTTTCTACGGGGACCACGTCAGTCTGTTCTGCTTACTCATGACAGCAGTCAATATCATCTATATGGTCATGAACAATAAAAATCAACCCCAGAACGAACAGATGAAAGGCATGCAGACAATGATGTATATCATGCCTATTATGTTCCTATTCATTTTTAACAGCTATTCTTCGGGATTGAGTTATTATTATTTCGTCGCTACACTGATCACAATTCTGCAAACTTGGCTGATCCGTCGTTATGTAAACGATGAAAAATTGCTCAAGCAAATCGAATTAGCAAAAACAAAACCGGTAAAAAAATCAAAATTTCAGGAACGACTGGAACAAATGCAAAAAATGCAAGAACAAAAAAGAAGATAAATCCGAAAGAAAACTGTCTCCAAAAGTAAAATTTCGCTTTTAAAGAGTAGTGTTTTTTCAGGTAATCAAGATTAATCGACTTAACTTGTAATGAGTTAAGTCGATTTTGTATTCCCTTGAATATTTTTACGACCATAAGACCTAACAGCCGAAACGAAGGAATTCCTCAAATAAAAATCCCGCTCTTCCTTAACCGGCTTTCGTAATTAACGTCCTGCTGATAGACTAAACTTCGAAGCTGAAAAAAATCTTATAAAATTTATAAAATAATTTGGTTTATAATATAAACTAGTTTATATTTGCATCATAAAATAATTACAAATACGAAATTTACAACATAGAAAAGCACGTCCGATTGGGAAAAACACCGATTCTCCAGCGGGATTTAATAGAAAAAATTCTAATCTTAAATAATTATGGAAAACAAAAAATTAAATGAAAAAGAAAGTTTGGAGCTTATCGCCCGAATGATCCGCAACACACATGAAAATCTGGAAACCAGAGGTGGAAAATCTATGCTGGTGAATGGGTACACGACCTTTCTCACCTCTATTGTCATTTATTTCCTTGTGGGATACACACACAATCCTTATTATCATCTTTTGTGGTTTATCATTCCTGTCGTCGGAATAATCTGGAAATATATTGATAAACGTTCGCATCCCCAAAAAGTAACCACCTATATCGACCGGGTTGTCGGATACGTATGGATGGTCGCTGGCATTATTGTGTGGCTGTCTGCTTGTGCGGCTTTTTTCTCTGTTTTCAGCATGTTACCTATCTTATTTGTAGTCGCTTTAATGATCAACACAGCAACGATAATCACCGGTCTGGTCATAAAATTCAAGGCCCTTACCATCGGAGGGTCCGCAGGTATTCTCCTGAGTTTTTCCTTGCTCATTATTTTCGGCCTTAAGAGTATATTAATCTTTGCCCTTATCTTTTTACTCTGTATGATCATTCCGGGGCATATCTTGCAATATGCTGAAAAGAAGAAACGTTTAAAATCAAGAGCATATGTTTAAAGAATTGGATCCTTTGCTGCATTCGGAATTACGGCTAGCCGTCATGTCGATTCTGATTTCGGTAGAAGAAGCTGACTTTGTCTTTATTAAAGAACAGACAAAAGCTACCTCAGGCAATCTCAGCGTTCAAATCGACAAACTCAGTAAAGCCGGATATATCGAAATTACCAAAACTTTCAAAGGTAAAATGCCTCAGACACTTTGCCGTCTTACCCCAATCGGCAGGCAAGCCTTTGAAAATTATATAGAAGCTCTGAAAAGTTATATCGGGAACATCGGATAAAAAGCAAGCCTTAAAATATAACATATTACGAATCAATTAATTATGAAAAAATTTTTCATCATTTTAGGAATGCTGTGCTTTTATGCAAACGCATCAGCCCAATACGACAATCAATTTTATCATCCACAAAAAGATTGGATACCCTGTCATTTGCCGGTATATGAAGAAATTTATTTCCATCCACAAACGGATACGCTACATTCTCTCTTATGCAAACCGCAGGGAAAGCCCAAAGCCACTTTATTCTATATTCACGGTAATTCTGGGAATATTTCCTATCATTCCGGCCTTATCAACACTTTCGTGAAAGCCGGCTTTCAGGTATTTATCGCCGATTTCCGGGGATATGGGAAATCCTCCGGACATCCTACTCATCTCAATATTGCCGCTGACGGTCAACTTATACTGGATTCTCTCTTAAAACGTCCGGATGTAGAAAATACTACCTTCATCCTTTACGGAGCTTCTATCGGAACACAACTCGCAACAAAATTAGCAAAAGACAATCAGGACAAAATCGACGCTCTGGTCCTAGAAGGCGGCATGAGTTCCTTTGCTGATATTGCATTACAAAGTATACCGGAAGAACAACGGGAAATGGCGCGGCCTTTTCTGATCTTCCCTTATTCTGCCAAAACGGACATCACTGCCATCAATCGCCTTCCAAAACTCATTATTCACAGCCCGGATGACGAAACGGTTCCTTATCGTCAGGCACAGGAAGTATTCCAAAAAGCTCCGGAACCTAAATATTTTCTGCAAAGCCGGGGAAAACATCTAGAAGCCATAAAAATAGAACCAGATACAATTATCAAAGCCATTCAAAATCTTATTCAACTTAAAAAAGAAAACGATGAAAACCACTCCAAATTTATCACACAAATTACAAGTAAGGTTATTTTACCGGCAGCTGTTCACTTATGTTGTCATGATGCTGTTTCTCCTGTTTATCAATTATATCTGTTATAACGGATATTGGTGGGTAGTCTGGCCGGCAGCCGGTTGGGGAATAAGTCTCCTCTTTCAGTCCGTCAACGTCTTTTTACCCTTAAACAAAGAAGAAGAACAAATCTGAAAAACGGATTTTTATAAAGACCGTCTTCGATTTTAAAATCTCTATTTATTTCATTATTACTAAATCCAAATGCCATGAAAAAATTAACATTATCCCTTCTCATTAGCTGCCTGAGTAGTATTCTTTTAGCAGTCTCCACGCCCCCGATTCTTCCCATACAAGAACGAATCGAAAAAGGATTATACGCTTGTTTTACAGCACAATCCGCAGAACCACTGGCCTCTCTTTACACCGAACTGGAGAAGCAACATACACCGCTAGCCTCTTATTGGATGGCGTATACAAAATTTTACGAAGCAATATATGATTTAAAAACACAAAAAGTCGATTTAGCCAAAAACTGTATTCAGCAAGCCATAACTTTACTTGAAAATACAAAAAACAAAACATCGGAAGATTACGCTCTTTTGGCCTATATTCAAAGCTTTTCCCTACAGTATAAAACGGGGATGGAAGCCGGAAAAATTTCCAGTGAAGTCGCTGCAAACGGACAAAAAGCATTGCAACTCGATTCGACAAATTTAAGAGCCTGGTATATAGTAGGCAGCCATGATTTCTATTTACCTGCCACCTACGGAGGAGGACAAAAAGCGGAAAGTTATTTGAAAAAAGCAATTGAACTCTCTCCTCAACCTGTAACCAATCCCTGGTTTCCTTCCTGGGGAAAAGAAGAAGCCTACGACCTGCTGATCCGGTTTTATTTAAATAAAGAGAAAACGGCAGAAGCCCGTAAATATTACGAAGCCTTAAAAGCATCTTATCCCGAAAGTTATTTAATTGTTCAATATGAAGAAAAATTCCAATAAATATGAGATTTTTTTTCTTTTCCCTGTTTATCCTCTTTGGAATTTATCCCCTTAAAGCACAAAAATACTGGCAAGGGAAAGTACTGGATGTGAAACGTAATCCTCTATTTGCAGTAAATATTTACTTGAAGAACGATCCCAAACAAGGGACAATTTCAGATGAACAGGGAAACTTCACCTTATTTTATTCAGATACCACGTATCCGGATACATTAGTAGTATCTTTTATCGGATATCAGGCAATCTGTTTACCTATAGACAAAATTTCTTCGGGAAAACCGTTACAGATTATACTTCGGGAAAACAATCTGGAGCTGACAGAAATCGTCGTCAAAGCGAATCCTTCTCTCTCCCAGGAATTCTCGGTTAAAGAAATTACCCGCTTGGATATTTACAACACCCCCCTTTCTTCCGGAGATGCCTTGAAAATGATTACATTTTTGCCTTCTTCCACCAATACAACCGAAGGTGCTGAACCGGAATTACGAGGAAGTGCAGCAGGCCTGAGTAGAGTCGTCTTTAACGACGTACCTGTTTACAAACCCGTCCGAAATTCTCAAATTGACATGCCCGGACACTTTAGTATTTTCAATACGGAATTGCTGGGAACTCAAAATATTTATGCCGGTAATCCTCCTCTTATCTACGGCAATGCTCTAGCCGGACTGGCAGAAATCCGTACCTTAAACCGACAACCTTTACGTCAAACACAACTTTCTGCCTCTCTGGCAAATATCGGCTTGTTATATGCTCAACCTTTAGGAAAAAGAAACTTTATGCAAAGTTATGGGAATTACCAATTTTCAGTTCCTCTCCTTGGAATTAATCCGAATAAATACCTGAAGAGTTTTCGCTCTGAAGACTTAGGAATAAATCTTCATTTTGAAAACCGGAATCATTGGACTTTTAATCTTTATTCTTATGCAATAGACGAAAATTACGAAGGATATAATTATCTCTATAATTATAAAGGAAAAGTGCAAGCGGACAAACAACGGAATTTTTATATCTTAAATCTGAAGTACCGGAAAAACCAAATGCTAATTTCGTGGAATTCAGGCTTCGACTGGTCGAGAGAAACCTATTATTTCGGTAATATCTCCTCCAGACAAAAGGAATATATTTTATATAGCGGATGGGATCTTAAATATTTTCTGAATACAGCCTTTTATTTACAAGGTGGAATATCCCTCGAACATGCCCGCAGAAATTACGGGGGGAAAAGCCCCTATTATTTTTATGCCGTTCGTCCTCAGGATCCGATCTATCCGATGGATTTGACTATTTCAAATTCTAATCTCGAATGTTTCCTTTACTCCCGTTGGCAACCTTTTGCCCGGTTAAAAATAGGAATAGGAATCCGTAAAAATATTCCGGTGTCCGGACAAAAAAGTTACTGTTCCTATCAAAGCAATATCCGTTATACGCCGGCAGAAAATCATTCGATTCTCCTGGGTATTGGACAATATAATGGATATTCCGTACCCGGATATTTTTTACAAGCGTATACGCCGATTTCTTCCCGCCAATATTCCTTGGAGTATCAATTCCGGAAAAAGGAAACGGACCTGCAACTTGCCTGTTATATAAAAGAAGAAAAATATACAGATTATTTGACAGAGATAGGGACAAGTATTCCTTTAAAGAATAAACTGATTGGACTGGAAGCCGCATTCAGCCACAACTGGAGTAAATTTCACCTTTCTGTCAGCTATACTTTTCTGTATGCCCGTCAATATCAAAACGGACAACAATACAATGCCTCCAATCGAATGAATTATCTTCTAAAATTTTCAGCAACCTATCAATCTAGGCAATGGGGTTCGCTTTCCCTCTCCGGAATTGCCAGACCAGGTCTTTATTATACCCCCGTTTATTCCGGCCTCCCAGATGCGGAGAATTCTGTTTATATCCCCCTTTACGGAACCTATCATTCCCAACGGTATTCCGCTTATTCCACTTTTGGCATCACATATAACAAAATCTTAGCTTTCAAAAAAAATTATATGGTTTTATTCGCCACACTCAATAATATTTTAAACCGGAAAAATCAAAACGATATATTTTACGCATCCGACTATTCCCATATTTCCCAATATACTTATTATGCCAAAAGAATGTTGTATTTTGGTTTGCAATATAATTTTTAAACATTAAATTGCCTTTTTACGTAAAAAAAAGAAAAACTTATGGAAGAAAGAAAAATTACTATGCACGGAAACGCCCTTACATTAGTAGGGAAAGCGATCCAAGTGGGCGAAAAAGCTCCCGTATTTTATGGACTAGGAAAAAAATTGGAGCCTGTCAGTCTGGAAGAATTTGCAGATAAAACAGTGGTCATATCGGCCTTCCCCTCTATCGATACTCCTGTATGTTCTGCACAAATGCATCATTTCAATAAAATGGCCACCGATTTCAATAAAGATGTCGTCATTTTAGCCATCTCCTGCGACCTCCCTTTTGCACTGAATCGTTACTGTGCAGCCGAAGGCATCGACCGGGTGATTACGTTATCCGACTATAAAGATCTGGAATTCGGTTTAAAATATGGCTTCCTCATCGAAGAGTTGCGGCTGCTCACCCGGGGAATCGTCATTATCGGCAAAGATCAAAAGGTAAAATATGTAGAATATGTCCCGGAAATCACAGCAGAACCGGACTATGAAAAAGCAATGGAAGCTCTCAGGCAACTTTCGTAGCATCGACAAAAAATAACCGGATTTTCGATGAAATTTATCGAAAATCCGGACATTTTTAACAGTCGAATCAGATTTGCCGGAGCAAGTTAACCATCTCAATAGCACTGCTAACCGCATCAAATCCCTTATTTCCGGCTTTCGTCCCAGCCCTCTCTACGGCTTGTTCGATGGAATCCGTCGTCAATATACCAAAAATGACTGGTACTCCGGTTTGTATACCTGCTTGTGCCACTCCTTTCGTAGCCTCCGTAGCCACCATATCAAAATGAGGGGTTGCCCCGCGGATAACAGCCCCCAAACAGACAACAGCATCGTATTTTTTACTCTCGGCCATCTTTTTCGCCACCAGCGGAATCTCAAACGCTCCCGGCACCCAAGCTACTTCCAGGTTGTTTTCATCTCCTCCGTGGCGGACAAAAGCATCTACTGCTCCTCCCAATAATTTAGCCGTAATAAACTCGTTAAAACGTCCGGCAACAATCCCTATACGTTGCCCTTCCGCCAATAATTTTCCTTCTAAAATTTTCATGGTATTCGATAGTATTAATTATTATTTATTTTCTTTATTCTCCAATACTTCTTCTTTTTTCCAATCGTTCCGCACATGCAAAATATGCCCCATTTTTTTGTATTTGGTATACATATAAAATTCATTCTTCTCGTTACAGGTCATCTCTATCGGTTCCCGTCCCACGATTTCCAACCCGTAACCGTCCAGGCCTTTTATTTTTAACGGATTGTTTGTCATCAGAATCATCTTTTTTACCCCCAGATCGGCCAATATTTCCGCGCCCGTACCATACTCCCGCAAATCGGCTTTGAATCCAAGTGCCAAATTAGCTTCCACAGTATCCATGCCTCCATCCTGCAAGTGATAAGCCTTCAATTTATTGATCAGACCGATGCCCCGGCCTTCCTGCCGCATATACAACAATACCCCGCGTCCAGCCTTTTCTATCCGGCGTAAAGCCTCTGCCAATTGTTCCCCGCAATCGCAGCGCAAAGAACCGAAGGCGTCTCCCGTCAGGCATTCCGAATGTACCCGGCACAATACCGGTTCTCCGTCAGCAATATTCCCCTTTACTAATGCAACATGATGTTCCCCACTGATTTTATTAACATAACCATAAGCTTTGAATATACCATATTTCGTCGGCATTTCAGCTTCAGTAACCCTTTCGATCAGTATTTCAGTTTTCCGGCGATAAGCTATCAGGTCAGCTACAGAAATAATTTTCAACTTATGCTTTTTAGCAAAAGCTACTAATTCGGTTGTCCGCATCATCGTACCGTCCTCCCGCATAATTTCGCAACACAAACCACATTCTTTCAATCGGGCAATTTTCATCAGATCGACCGTTGCTTCTGTATGTCCCATTCGCTCCAGAACTCCTCCAGCTTTTGCTTCCAACGGAAACATATGGCCGGGACGACGGAAATCCGCAGGCTTTGCCCCTTCCTCCACACATTTCATAGCTGTTACAGAACGCTCTAAAGCAGAAATTCCCGTGGAAGTAGAAATATGATCGATCGATACCGTAAAAGCCGTAGCATGGTTATCCGTGTTATTGGCTACCATCTGCTGCAAATTCAATTTTTCCGTCAAAGCTTTACTCATCGGCATACAAATCAATCCCTTCGCATAGGACGCCATAAAATTTACATTTTCTAAAGTAGCATGTTCTGCCGCACATATTAAATCCCCCTCATTTTCCCGGTCAGGATCGTCGACCACCACAATCATCCTACCAGCTTTTAAGTCAGCCACGGCTTCTTCTATCGTATTAAACTTAATTTCTTCCATAACGTTTTAGTTAAATATAAGCTCGTTAAATAATCTCATGTATGTATTTCCTTTTCAAAATCCATTTGCTTCTAAAAATGACAAACTCAAACCTTTTGTATTCTCTTTTCCCATCAATTTTTCCACATAGCGGACAATCATATCATTTTCTAAATTTACGATATCTCCGGTACGTTTGCGGAGCAGAGTCGTCTCTTCCTGGGTATGAGGGATCACAGACACCCGGAAAACAGCCTCATCTACATAAGCAATTGTAAGGCTCACTCCATCTATAGCAATAGAACCTTTCTGAACGATATATCTTAAAAGATCAGCCCCTGTACTAACCGTAAACCACAAGGCATTATCCTCCCGTTGCACGTCCACGATCCGGCCGGTCCCATCGATATGTCCGGCCACCAAATGTCCTCCCAAACGACTGTTTAAACAAAGAGCACGTTCCAGATTTACCGGATCCCCCGGCCGTAACAATCCCAGATTACTGCGCCTCATGGTCTCCGGCATAACATCAGCCCGGAAAAAAGAATCTCCTAAAAAAGTTACGGTAAGGCAAACGCCGTTTGTCGCAATACTATCTCCGATTTTCGTATCTTTCAGCACTTTTTCCGCTTCTACTTCTATCACTACACTTTTCCCGCCCCGAAGCATACTCTTTATTTTTCCGATTTCTTCTATTATTCCTGTAAACATATTTTCCTTATTATTTTTTTACTTTTCCACGGATCAGAAAATCCATTCCGATTTTTTCCGCCTGCAGATCCTGCAAAACCACAGCATCCGACATCCGTCCGAAACCCTTCCCTTCTACGGGAGTCTTAGCTTCCCTGCCTCCAATCAGTTTCGGGGCAATAAAAGCAAAAACTTCATCCACTAAATTCTCCTGTAAAAAAGTATAATTCAATTCCCCTCCTCCTTCCAATAAAACGGAATCTATCCCCAGCCCTCCCAATTTATTCAACATATCCTTCAATGCGACCTTTCCTTCCTTTCTGGCACAAAGCAAAGTTCGCACACCGGCTTTCCGCAGCTCTTCCAAGACTTCTTCTTCAGCCGCCGTATAAGCAACAATAAGCGGATATTCCCGGGCTGTACGGACGAGCTGCGAATCGAGAGCGATATCGGCTTTTGTACAGACAACAATACGCACCGGCTGGCGGTGTTTATCTTCCAAACGACAATTCAAAAGAGGATCATCCGCCCTCACTGTCCCGGCTCCCACCAGAATTCCCCTATACTCAGACCGCATTTGATGTACCCGCAGCCGGGCAGCCTCTGCGGTAACCCATTTCGAATCCCCTTCCGCCGTCGCTATTTTACCATCCAAAGTCATAGCGGTCTTTAAAGCAACCCAAGGTTGTTTTGTCGTTATGTATTTTAAAAATATCCGATTTTGCTCCCTCAGCAGTTCTTGTTCTATACCGACAACGACTTCTATTCCAGCATTCCTCAATTTTTCAATCCCTTTGCCAGCGACCAAAGGATTAGGATCTGTAAGCCCTACTACCACCCGAGCAATTCCCTTTTCAATTACAATATCCGTACAAGGAGGGGTTTTCCCATAATGACAACAAGGCTCTAACGTCACATACAAGGCAGCGCCCCGGGTATCTTCCGTACAATTCTTAAAAGCATTCCGTTCAGCATGTAAGCCTCCATAAAATTCATGCCAGCCTTCCCCGATAATCCGTCCTTCTTTTACAACGACAGCCCCCACTAAGGGATTGGGATTGACAAACCCTTTTCCCCGGTCCGCCAATTCCATTGCCCGTCGCATAAAACGGCAATCTTCTGCAGAAAAATTTTGTTTTTCCATAACCAAATCCCTCAAAACAAAAAACCCGAACTTATCAGTTCGGGGCAATATTATATCAATCTATATAAAGATAGATCTACCTTTATCTTTATTCCTTCTATCATCCGGACTATACCGTCGGTACCGGATTTCCACCGGTTCAGTCTTCTGAAAAGAAGAGTCGCGGACTATCACCGCCGGTAGGGAGTTACACCCTGCCCCGAAGAAATATTTATATTCTCCACAAAAATAATGATTTCAACAGGAATTACAAAACTTATATCCAGTTTATTTTCTTTCTTAGTCTCCAGACTAAAAACCGAAATCATCAATCTGTACCTCCTTTTTTTCTGTTTCCTTAAAGCGACGGGCTTCTACCTGAACAGGATTTCCTTCAATGTGAATAGCCCTGAAAGGCCGGACGGGACATACGTATTCACATCCACCACATCCCACACAAATCTCCGGATTCACCTGAGGAATTGTCAACCCGTTCTTATAGGGAACCATCGTTACAGCCTGAGTCGGACAATGTTCAGAACAAGCCCCACAACTGGTTTCATCGGTATTGACAATGCAATTCTCCACCAGAAAAACGACCCGCCCTACTTGTGTCACATGCTTTTTCTCTTTAGTCAAAGGTAAAATCGCACCGTTCGGACATACCTCCGAGCAAACCGTACAGTCAAAATTACAAAAACCATCGTCAAAATACATCTTCGGTTGCATCATCCCTCCCAAACCGTATTCCATAAAGGCAGGCTTCAAAACATGAGAAGGACATTTGGCAATACAAAGATGGCAAGCCGTACAGTGTTTCAAAAGATGCTCCGTACTCACTGCTCCCGGAGGACTTATAGGATACTCCCGCTTATAAGCTTTATGCCGGACAAATGCACCAACTTTTTCCTGAGCCATTGCTTTCGGCACAACCAAAGCAGTGGCAAAGGCCGTAACCAAAAAACGGCGCTTGGATTCATCGGTCACTTTTACGACATTTTCCACAGGCTTTCCCTTCTTTAAAGGAGAAAAAGCAATCGCCCGCTGACGGCAATTCCCAATACAATCAAAACAATCCACACAACGGCTATAATCAATTCGATGCTTTTTACTATCAATACAGGAACTCTTACATTTCAAAGCACACAATCCGCAGCCGTTACATTTAGCCGTATCAATGCGCAGCTTAAACAGGGAATACTTCGACAGAAAACCGAGGACAGTACCTACCGGACATATCGTATTACAATAAGTCCTTCCGGAACGCCAAGCCAGTATTCCCACCCCTCCCAGTGTCAGCAATGCAATTAAAAAAGCAAATGTACTGAGGATCGTCACATGAACATAATAAAAAGTATAATTACCGAACTTTGTAAATAACCAGGCTAAACCATTATTTCCTACTAAATACAAAGGCCTGAAGATATCAGTCGCCATTCGCCCATAAGCACTGTAAGGATCGAACAAACTCAAGACAAAAGTAAATCCAAACAAAAAAGCGATTCCAATCCCGCCCACAACAAGCCAACGCACCACGTTCCGGGCTGGTCTATAACCGTATTTTTTCTTTTTATTCCATCGTTTGGAAACCCAGATAATTCCATCCTGAAAAATACCCAAAGGACAGACAGAAGAACAATACACCCGTCCCAAAAGAAAAGTCAAAACGATCCAGAAAACCAATATCCCCCCGCTTACCGCCATCAAAGCAGGTATAAACTGAACCCGGGGAAGAAAAGATCTCACACCGCTTATGCCCGCAAAATCCAGAAAATAAAAAGTAATCAGGGCAAAAAATACCACCGACACCAGAATACGTAACGTTCTCCACATATCTATTAGCGTTCAGAAACCGGAAACCTGATTTCCTGTTTTCTCATTCTTTAAATTCTGATTCTCTTCACCTTTAATTTATCGATATCCATCGTGCCTATACTCAGTTCTTCTCCTTTGGCCAAATGCCCGACCACCTCAAGCGGCATACTTTCTATCTGATTAAAAAATTTGGTAGCTGCCGTATCTACAGCGACAATGTCCGTAGAAATAAACAAACCTTTAGGATTTACCACATCGGCAGCCGATTTGCCCCGGGGACCATTCGTTTTCATCACCCGGTAAGCATCCACAATATTTAATACAGCCGGCTTCTCCAAAGTACAAATATCTGCAATACATTGTTGCAAATCGTTTTTATGAAAAAAACCGCGGTCCCAAACAATCCCCATATGATTTTTCATCGAAATGGTCATTTTCGCTCCGCCATGATTCTTTAATATCGGTACATTTATCCACACATCACTATCCAAGAGGGCATTATGGACTTTTGCCTTTTTCAAATTTTTAGCTCTGGGCAACTCAATCTCCCGGTAATAGCTCTCTTCATGAGCGGGTACTACCTTAGCCCCAGCAGCCTCCGCGGCCTCTTCAATCCCACTATTTTTATAACATTTCCGCCAATCGTCGCAAGTATGATCGAATACGACCACTTCTTTGGCTCCGGCAGCAAAACACTGCCGAATAATTTCAGCGACCAAATCCGGATTTGTGTTGCCTGCCAATTCCGGCGTCTTATCCCACCCGATATTCGGTTTTACAACCACTTTCTGCCCTGCTTTTACAAATTTTTCCATTCCCCCCATCTCTGTCATAGCCCTTCGAAACATTTCCACTGGTTCCCCTCCCATAACGGCTACCAAATCATAAGGCAAACCGGTTGTCAAATTTTGTCCGCTCTGAGCCAACACACTTAAAGGATTACTGATTTTTATGGTTGCTGCCACACCGGCAAGCGCTATAGCTTTTAAAAATTCCCGACGTTCCATTGTTAGATTATTAGCATTTTATAAATTCCAGACCTTTATTTAAACGTAAGTCCCCCTACATCAGCCAAGGGAAACGAAAGCAGGCTTCATCATACAGACAGTAATCCGCCTTTCCGTTTACAGCAAAAGTTTTCACCAATTTTGCATCAGCCAGCAATTGTTGAGCATAATGTAAAGTCGTACCGGTCTTTACCCGGTCCTCCACCAACAAAATCGTTTTTCCTTTCACTTCAAACCGGATTTCTTCCAGCAAACGAGGTTGAGGATATAACTGTTTTTGAGCGGCATCCCGTAGATTCAGTTTCAACAATTGTATCTCTCTATTTAAACGCTGATTGAGTAAAGCCGCCGGAATAATCCCTCCGTTTGCTATAGCAACAATCAGGTCGAAAGACTCTTTGAATTCAATTGTCCTGAATCTTTCTAAAACTTCAGCGAAACTTTTAGAATTCATATTTCGCCAATCCTTTAAGAGCCAGCCAGCCCCCTACAATTTGAAACAACATTCCCGGTAAACCCCATGTAAAATCCTGTACAGCAGCCATAAAGCTACCCGTTAACAACCATTCTGCCATCCCTCCGAATACCTGATACGCCACAATAACGACAGCAATGTGCAAAAGAGATAGCTTTTGAGTATAATGAGCTACGCCGGCAGCAACACCTGCCAATAAGGAGGATTTTATCAGTAATACAGGCAAAATAGCTAAGGAAGGCATCCCAAAAAGCAAACAATTCAACACAGGAGAAAAAATAGCTGTCAATAAACCCACCCGAAGGCCGAATTTATAGGCAGCGATCAAAGTAAAAAAGTAAATGGGCAACCACATTTTCCCCCCATCCGGAATAAAATGACACAACTGAGGTAAAAGCAAATTTCCCAATATAAAAATGGCCCCAAACAAATAGGTACGTGACTGAGATAAGCCCATACTGATTGGCTTAAAGGTAGTGATCAGATTCATAATCAAAATATTAAAGGTTCGATATACTTATTTTATCTCTTATTTTTAAAGAATATTCAAAGTTATTTTTTTTCCTTTATTTCTCTCATTTATAAAGAAAAATTAACTTACCATAAAATATTTTTCTCTTTTTCCCAGAGAATATGTAAAAATATAAAAATATTTATATACCTGAAATTTTTAAAAGTTTCAGGAAAGAATTCCTATTTTTTCAAAAACCAAATCTCACCGTTTCAGGGAATAAACCTCCCGGATTAAAATCTCTTATGCCGGAAAAAAGTTTGTTCCTCCAGAAAAGATAGCCAAGCATAAAGTCATAATCCCCTCCCTTTATCCTCGAAGCTCTCCCTAATACTTAAACATTTTCACATTAAAAAAACCAGAATCCACCCTGTAAAATAAAAACGTTTTCCTCTTTCAATTTTATAAGTATCAGTTAGTATTTTGATTAAAAATTATTTAATTTTGTCTTTCAATAAAACATAAATTTTACAGATATGTACGGAAAATTTCAAGATTTCTTGAAGACTGAGATTCAGTCTATAAAGGATGCCGGTTTATATAAAACCGAAAGACTGATCGCCACCCCTCAGGGAGCAGAGATCAAATTAACCACAGGTGAAACTGTATTAAACTTTTGTGCAAACAATTATTTGGGACTTTCTTCTGATCCTCGTGTAATTGAAGGTGCTAAAAAAGGTTTGGATGCTCGTGGCTACGGAATGTCATCAGTACGATTTATTTGTGGTACTCAGGACATCCATAAAGAACTTGAAGCGAAAATATCTCAATTCTTCGGAAAAGAAGATACCATTTTATATGCTGCTTGTTTCGACGCTAACGGAGGTGTATTTGAACCTTTATTCGGACAGGAAGACGCTATCATTTCTGACGAACTGAATCATGCTTCCATCATCGACGGAGTACGTTTATGTAAAGCTGTACGTTACCGTTACAAACATGCCAATATGCAGGATTTGGAGGAACAATTGAAATTAGCACAAGCCCAACGTTTCCGCATCATCGTAACGGATGGTGTTTTCTCTATGGACGGAGATATCGCAAAATTAAATGAAATTTGCGATCTGGCAGAGAAATACGATGCTTTGGTCATGGTGGATGACAGCCATGCTGCCGGATTTATCGGTAAGACCGGTAGAGGCACAGGAGAATACCATGGCGTAATGGACCGGATCGACATCCTTACCGGAACATTAGGAAAAGCGCTCGGCGGGGCTATGGGTGGTTATACCACGGGTAAAAAAGAAATCATTGAAATGTTACGTCAACGGTCCAGACCTTATTTGTTCTCCAACTCTTTGTCTCCGGCTATCTGTGGAGCTTCCATTGCTGTATTCGATATGTTGAGCGCCAGCACAGAATTACGCGACCGGGTAATGGAAAATGCAGAATATTTCCGCAACAAACTGACAGAAGCCGGTTTTGATATTAAACCATCCGAATCTGCTATTGCTGCCCTCATGTTATACGATGCTGTATTGTCTCAGGAATTTGCAGCAGAATTACAGAAAGAACATATTTATGTAACCGGTTTCTATTATCCGGTAGTACCGAAAGGACAGGCTCGTATTCGGATACAATTGTCGGCTGCACACACCCGTGAACAATTGGATCGTGCTATCGCTGCCTTCATTAAGATCGGAAAGAAATTAAATGTTATTAAATAAGTGTATCTACACTCTATTTATGTCTATTTATTGAAAACGGAGTTGTAAAAACTCCGTTTTTTTGTTTATACGATTTTCCCCCGAATATATTTAGGCTTCTTTTAACAGGATAATATAAAGAATTGTGTAAGTTTATCGGTTGAATAAAAAAATTCTTTTTTCTCTTTGTGAAGAAGAAGAGAGAAAGATACCCGTACCTGAAAACTTAACATCATGAACTTATTCCTCAAATGCTTTAAAAAGAAGCAAACCCCTCACAAACAGAATTTTATTACTCCTTCCTTATGCGAAGAATTGCTAAATTCTTTCCCCGACATGATGTTTATTCAGGATAAATCATTAAACATTATTCAAGTTTTAAATGCATCAATTTCTTTATTTCCTTACCCGGTAAAAGATATGATCGGAAAAAATATCGGGTTTATTCTAAAGAATTCTCCTCTCCTGGAGGATTATACCCACAAAGTGGAGACGGTGCTACAAACACGTCAGCCACAACGCTTTAAACTTTGTTTGCAAATTCACGGGGAAAAAGTATACTTTGACACTTATATCACCACGTTTTCAGGGGATCGCATCCTCACTTTTTTCCGGGATATCACAGAAAGTACAATAAATCAGATCGAAGCCGAAAAATTAAGGTCTTATCTGAGTCAAGCACTGGAAAATATGGCCATCCCTACTTCCATAAAAGACATGAATACCGAAAAATATATTTTTTGGAGCAAGCAATCCAGTATTTTCGGACTTTCGTCAGAGGCGATTCTCGGACAGGACGAGACTTTATTTATGGAAGAAAAACAGGCTCAAAAAGCACAGGAATTTGATCGGAATCTGGCCCATAGAAACGCAAGTTATCAAGGAATAGAAAAATTCATTCTGAACGATGGGAAAGAACACTCTTTAATGATAACTAAAAACATATTTCTTCACGGAAAAACAAAATGGCTGGTCTGTAGTTCATTAGACGTTACAGACATGCAACAACAACAAGAGAAAATAAAATCTGTGACACAAAAATTAATGCTAGCCCTCCATATCGCTAAATTAATGTTGTGGGCTTTTGATGTTCAAAAGCAAGTATTCGTCATAGACTCGGAACAGGCTGCTGGAAAAAGTAAAGAAACCCTCAAGTGGGACAGGGAATTTCCGGCCGAAAGTTTCTTTAATGCCCTGCATCCGGAAGACAGGGAAGAAACCCGCTCGAGCTTTTATCGTCTGATAAAAGGAGAAACAAATACCCTGCAAAAAATTATTCGGGCCGATTTCAGACAAAAAGGAAAATATATCTGGATTGAACTCCATGCTTCCGTAGAAAAAACAGATGCAAACGGACAGGTCACTCGTCTGATAGGCACGACGACTTCGGTAGACCAGCGCCAAAAAATGGCCAACTCACTGGTAGAAGCAAAAGAAAAACTGGAAATTACGAATTCCATTTTATCCTCTGTTTTAAGTCTTTCTAAAGTATTGCCTTGGGATTGCGATATTCCGACACAGACCTTTTCCTGCGATTATCATATATATCATCACGAAGATCAGAAAGCTCCTATCCAAGGGAAATATTACTGCACCGTAGAAAAATACGTCAATTCCATACATCCTGATTTTAAAGAACATATGCAAAAAGTCTTTGAAGAACTTCTCTGCGGGAAGCGAAAAAGTTTTCACGAGACCTATCAGGTACATTGGTACAATGACCGCGAATATGAATGGATCGACAAACAAGGGGCGATTTACGAATACGACTCAGCAGGCAAACCTAAAACGATTATCGGTTCCAGTATTGTAATCACAGAACGCAAACGAATGGAACAGAACCTTTTACTGGCTAAAGAACAGGCAGAAGAAAGTAATCGTTTAAAATCAGCCTTTTTAGCCAATATGAGTCACGAAATCCGAACTCCACTCAATGCAATTGTCGGTTTTTCCGAAGTATTGGCCCAAACCGACGAGCCCGAAGAAAGAAAAGAATACCTGGATATTATAGCCAATAATAATGCTCTTCTTTTACAGCTTATCGGAGATATTTTAGACTTGTCTAAGATTGAAGCCGGAACCTTAGAATTTATTTACACCGATGTAAATATAAATACACTGCTGGAAGAGGCAGAACAAATCAATAAGCTCAAAGTCAATCCGGAAAAAATAACGCTCTCGTTCCAACAAGGCCTGCCGGAATGCACGATCCGAACTGAAAAAAACCGGCTTTTGCAAGTTATTAACAATTTTATGACCAACGCCATTAAATTTACTCAAAATGGCAGCATTTCATTCGGCTACAAATTACAAGAAGATAAAACGCTTTACTTTTACGTCACGGATACGGGCTGTGGCATCCCGGCAGATAAAAGAGACCAGGTTTTCGGACGTTTCGTAAAATTAAATAACTTTACCCAAGGGACAGGATTAGGGTTGGCAATCAGTGAAACCATTATTAAACGTTTAGGAGGAAAGATCGGTGTCGAATCAGCGGAAGGACAAGGATCTACCTTTTGGTTTACTCTCCCTTATACCCCTCCTGCAAATTCCCCACAATCCGAGGCAAAACCGCTTCCTTTTCCCGCTCCTGCTTCAGAAATACAGCAAACAGAAAAACCTCTTATTCTGATTGCAGAGGATAATTTGAGCAATTATAAATTGTTCGAAGCCATACTTGCAAAAGACTATTTTCTTTTTCATGCTCCCGACGGAAAAAAAGCTGTCGATCTCTTCCAAAAATACCAGCCTCATCTTATACTTATGGATTTAAAAATGCCCCAAATGGATGGCTATGAAGCAATCCGGGAAATCCGGAAATTATCTTCTACCGTCCCCGTTATCGCCGTGACAGCCTTCGCTTTTGCAGAAGACGAACAAAAAGTATTCAAAAGCGGATTTAATGCCTATCTTTCTAAACCTGTTCATGCAAAATTATTAAAAGAAAAAATCCAGAATTTGATAAACCTTTAAAAGAGTTCCTAAGGTCCGATTATACGAAAAACATTCTTTCCCCCTTAGCAAGAAAGCAGAAGCCCGAGAGAAAATTATACAATTCCCTCAGAATTCTATTCTTCTTTCTGTCGCTAAGAAGGTTTTCTATTCTTCGATCAAGTCATTTACCAGTTTTTCAAAAAAACCTTTGTAGGAAGATACTCTCACTTTTCCTTCCAACCGTTCTTTTTTTTCGATTTCTGCCACCGTCAATGCATACCAACGGGCAGCTTTATAACGAATGGATTTATCCCGGCAATTTTCTTTAATCACGACCCCCCAGCTGTAAAGTTCCGCCTCTGGAATCTGTTCCTCATTCCATCTTTCTTCAGCTAATTCCGCATAAACTTTCCAATTTCCGGTCTTTTCAGCAGCATTCATACGGGCTTTCCGCACAATACTCCGCCAATTTTCTATTTTCTCAGCTTTTAAACGCTTGACGTAATTTTTAAAGCCCGCCTCATCAAATACATATTTCCCCTCTTTTTTCGTCACAAAACCCTCCGCTCCCACTGTCCAGACTTGCTGAATCTTCTTCAGGACTTCCTCCCGGCCGAATAAAGAGAAGAAATCAGTCCTATACTGAGAAACATACTTAAATAGTTCCGAATCTATATCGATCACATACTCCCGGAACAACTCCCAGTATTTTTTATTCTTCAGCCGCTCCGTTCCCAGTTCTCCCAAATAACTTTCGACCACTTCTCCCGCTTTATCCTTTAAACCCGCTCTTCCCAGGATCCGGATGTATTCCTCTACAAAAACAGGTTCCCGATCGCCTCTTTTATATTTTTCCGACAGGAATTGTAACCCTCTTCCTTCAAGAGCTGACACTACAATTTCTTTAAATTCTGAGAGATCCGGAATTCCAGCAGACAGATGCACCAATTTCCCTGTACTGTCCAAAAAGACCTGACAAAAAGGCGAAGTCAGGCCATAATTTTCCGCCCAACGTTTTCCTTCTTCACTCTTTTGATCCACGGTATAATTAATAAAATGATCATTCATTAAAGCCGCGATCTCCGGATCCCGGTATACGATCTCTGTCAAAGGCCTTCTCTCCCCTCCGACTAGGGTATAACAATCCACATAGATTCCTTTTTTTTCCTGCTGAGCCAGTGCCAGTATCTGTTCCCAGCTATTATCCGAGAATTTAACCCCCTCTGCCTTCCGCAGGGCTTCTTCCCCCATTTGCAAAATTTCTTCTGTCTGCGTTTGCCCGGAAGTCAAATAAATCACCTTCCCCTCTCCATTCACAAATAAATAAGCCGGTAATTTCTCAATTCCATAGGTCTTTAACAAGGGTTGTTCCGCTGAAATGTCTACCTGATAAGGAATAAAATGCCGGTTATAAAAATCCGCCATCCGATCTAAATTAAAAACATTATTTTCGACAAAAAGACACTTCCTACAACTTTTTTCCCGGAAATAAATAAATGCCGGCTTCTTCTCCTCCTTGGCTTTTACCAAAACCTCCTGCCAGCCTGAAGTCATAAAATTTACCGAACGGCTATTATTTTTTTTCACTTCTGCCAATCGCTGGGCTTCCCGTGCAGCATCTAACAAAACGAGAGGATCTTTTACTATTTTTGTCGGTTCAACAGTCAGCAATAAATCTCCAAAAGGCATAAAAAAAGCATAAACCGGATAAGGAGTTAATAATAATTTAGGCTCAAACGTCTTCCCTTCCTCCGTCTGCATATCCATATAAATCGGAACCAGATTACGTTCAAAGAAAAGTTTTACCGTTTCGTTGGAAAATATTCTTTTATCCGGCACTATATCGACAGCCACAAATACCAGCTTATTATCCCGGGCAGCCTGTAAACTGGCTTCTTCCCAAGTTACCACCGGTAAGTTTTTCTGGGCAACAACAGGGGAAAAAGCAAATCCCATCGTCCAACAGATTAAAAAATAAAAAGTATAGATTGATTTCATTCTTTTCTGTATTATACTATTTTCCCCAAATCTTCAACAGCCGCTGCTATAAAATCCGCTCCAGCTTGTTCCAATTCCTGTCTGTTTCCGAATCCGTACAATACGCCTCCGGCAGTGATCCCGTTTTGTTTCGCTCCTTCTATATCGTATTTCCGATCTCCGATCATCACGACTTCTTCCCGGTTAGAAATGGCATTTGCACGCAATACATACCGGATCACATCGGCTTTTTCCTGGCGTAATCCATCCAAAGTCGCACCTCCTACAAAAGTAAAATATGTTTCCAGTCCCAACTCCTTCACAATCTGAAAAGCAAAGACCTCTGGCTTGGAAGTACACAACAAAAGCTGTTTTCCCTCGGATTGCCATTTTTTAAAAAGGGCCGGTATCCCTTCATATACTTTATTTTCATGAACCCCTTGGCTACTATAGCGTTTGCGGTATTCCTGAACAGCAATCTCTGCCTCCTGAGCACTGAAATGATAAAACATACGAAAAGAATCTCCTAAAGGAGGACCGATAAAGCAATATAACTCCCGTAAATCCGGCACTTCTATGCCGAAATGTTTCAATGCGTAACGCACGGAACGGGTAATTCCTTCCCGAGAATCAATAACCGTACCATCCAGATCAAGTAATATGTATTTCTTATTCATTTGTATTCCGTTCATACAAAAATACCGGAATATTTTTAAATATAAACCCTCTCTAAAGAAGCTTCTGTTTCTTTGTGATATTTTAACAGGAACAGCGGGGGAAAATACTTCTTTTTGCTGCAGGTCGATTGATCAGTCTTCGTGAGGAACAATTCGCTGATAAGCAACCCTTCTCCGGACCGAGGATGAACTCAGGGGGCCGACAAATCATTCGAATCGGAAAAGAAGCACCGTTCAAGAATACCGACAGTATACCCCTTGCAAAAAGCGGATCGAACAGGCGATTCACAATTCAATTATATATCCTTCAATTTCAAAATATTGTAAGAGATATGCCGGTCATACACATCTGTTTGTTCGATCTTTTTGATATAACGGACAACCCGTACAGTCAGCGGGAGCACCAATACTTCATAAAGGGATTTCAGCAAGGCTTGGGTAGCTATCATAAGCAATAACTCCCGTCCCGGAATCAGACCTCCGAAAGCGACAGGGAAAAAAATCAGCGAATCGGCACTTTCGCCGACTAGCGTCGATACAATGGCCCGTAATGAAAAATGCTTTCCCTGGGAAGCCAGCTTCATCTTACTCATGATATAAGCATTCAGAAAAGAACCAGCCAGAAACGCACAAAGGCTGGCCACCACAATACGGGGCGTCATGCCAAATACAAAATTAAATTCTTCTTCTCCTTGCCAAAACGAAGCTGCCGGAAGTAACACGGCCAGCTGAGCGAATCCGACAACCAAAAAATTCATGGCAAACCCTGTCCAAATAATTAAACGGGCTTTTTTAAAGCCCCATACTTCGGCAATACAATCGTTTATAATATAAGATATAGGAAACACGATTAAACCCGCTGTAGCCGTTATTCCTCCGAGTTGAACCACCTTGGTTTCCAATAAATTAGAAGCGATCAGGCATACATTGAAAAGTATACCTAAAAGCATAAAGGGAATAGTAACCGTTTTTTGCATTTTCCTTGTTTTTTACGTGGTTCATCAAGCACACGGAGAGACAATGCGTCCCTCAAATGAGGCCCCAAAAATAGAAGTTTTTAATGAATCTGCAAAAAGTTGAGAACATTTAAATATTCCTATTCATCCAAGGGACGTCCGTTGTAAAAATCGAGAATTTTAGTTCTGAAAATAAAATCGTACTTTGCCTGAGCGGCTTCCGACAGAGACTTCGCTAAACGAGTTTTAGCATCATTAAACTGATAGCTGGTAGAACGTCCCGCATTGTATTTTTGCTCTTCATACCGGAAAGCTGTCCGGGAAGCTTCCACGGATTTTTCTGAAGAAAGATATTTTTCATGAGCGGCCACGGCATTGTAATAGGCCTGCTGGATCTCTTTATACAAATTCTGGCGCATATTTTCTAACATTAATTCCTGATTTTCAATCGAAATCCGGGCCGAACGAACCTGGTTACGGGTAGACATGCGATTGAAAATCGGTATGCTCAAATTTAAGCCTACCGATTCACTCCCATTTCGGCTTAACTGAGTGGAAAAAGAAGGATTACTCCCCCCCTCTCCTAAATTATAAGTATGGTAATAACTATTACTATAGGAGGCTCCCAAAGACAGCTGAGGATAATAGGCAGATTTTGCGATTTTCAAATTTTTCTCACTGCTTCGCAAACGAAATTCCGCAGCCATTACTGCAGGACGGTTTTTCACAGAGGCTGTAAAGACAGACTCCGGAGTCATCAAATGAACGATTTGCTCAATAAGGATATGCTCGATATCCGGCATTTCGATCTCAAATCCTTCTACTGTTTCCAGATTCAACAATTGACTCAAATCAAGTAAAGATAACTTTAAGGTATTCTGTGCCTGCGTTTTATTTAATTCTTCCTTGGCCAAAGAAGCTCTCGCATCAAATAATTCCGACTCTGGAACCTTCCCTCCCCTCACCAATATTTCAGTCCTCTCTACCTGTTCCCGATTCAGCCGGACTTGTTCTTCTGCAATCCGATACAATTCATGATTGAAAAGTACCTGTAAAAAATAAGAGGTTATATTCAGGGACAAATCTTCTTTGGCACGATCCAATTCTGCAATAGCAGCTTGTAAATTCAATTTTTCCATCTGGATTTGATGGTGGACACGAAATCCGGAAAAAACCGGAACGCGGGTGTTGATGTCCAAAGAACTGGACGACTGGCTTTGATCCTGATAAGTTCCGTCCCGTCCCGGTCCCCTCCCGAAATAAAAGTTCTGCCCCAGACCGGCATTTAAATCCGGCAAACGACTGTATTGGGCTGTATTGACATTTAATTCTTGATTCCTCTTTTCCAAGACCCTTTGCCGAACCTCAATATTATGCTCGATGGCATAATCGATACATTCTTTTAAAGTCCAAACACGCGAGGCAGGAGAAGGAGCCGTTTGTGCTGTTTCTGCCATTTGTCCGGAAACTGTCAGGCAAGCTCCTATACAAAACCCAAGCAGCCCACTATATTTTCTTATCATAAATACGAATTGTTAATTTACACCCTCATTATTGTTTCACAATTTTACCTCCTCTGATCTTATCCGATGTGGTCAGCCCCTCTTTTACCTGTATATTAATCCCGTCAGACAACCCTAACTTCACATAACGGCGTTGTAGTTCCAGCTCCGGTTCTTCTGCCGTCACAACCTGCACAAAAGTCGAATCCTGCTGAAACTCTACCGTACTTTCAGGTATAGTCAACACCTCCTGACAACGATCCAATATAATTTCCGCATTCGCACTATAACCAGCCCTCACAAATACAGAATCCGGCACTTCTGCTGCCGCCTTTATTTCAAATAAAATCGCGCCATTCTCCTCTATACTTTTGGGAGAAATATATTCTAATATCGCATTGAATTTCATATCCTGCAATGCGCCTATCGTCAAAGTAAGCGGCATACCTTCTTTGATACGTCCTACTTCCGTCTCGTCGATCTTCCCTTTAAAAATCATATCGCTCATATCAGCAATAGTAGCTATGGTCGTACCGTCGTTAAAATTATTAGACTGAATAACGGAATTCCCGACTTTTATCGGTACATCCAGTATCATACCGGTAATCGTAGCCCGAATTTGAGTATTACTGAATTGAGAAGACCGCTTTGCAATTCCGTCCCGGACGATTTCCAGATTATCCTGTGCATTTTGTAATTCCTCTTTTGCCCGCATCCATTCTGTCTCTGCCCGCTCAAATTCTTCACTAGCAATGACTTTCCCTTTATACAATTCTTTGGTTCTATCGTATTCTTTCTGCGTTTGCCTTAAATTAATCTGAGCCACATTTACCCGGGATTCTGCTGCACTCAACGTGCCCATTTCCGGAATGACTTTCACCTTTGCCAATACTTCTCCGGCCTTTACAGACTGTCCGGCTTCTTTACATACTTCCGATACAATCCCCGAAATCTGAGGTTTTATCAACACCTCATCCCGAGGTTCCACCTTGCCCGTAGCTACCGTCTTCTTTTCTATGGTTCCCACAACCGGCGTTACAATCTGATATTCAACCTTCACCGGACGGGACTTTTTCCATAGAAAAACAAAAGTCCAGATCAATACAAACACAAACAATCCAATAAAAATAAATTTGGTGTACTTTTTCATATCTATTTTATTAATTTTCTATAATCTCTATCTTATTTCCGCTTCCCTTTATTCTTCGCGTATCGCATCGATGGCCTTCACTTGTAAAGCACGCCAAGCCGGGATTATTCCCGCCATTACCCCACTCAACAACAATACAAAAGCTGCCAGAATAGCCATGGAAAAGGGAATCTGGGGATGCCGGAAAAAAGTATCCCGAGCTACGCTTCCCAACGCATTATCTACCAACGACAAAATACCCACTCCGCAAGCTAATCCCCAAAATCCGGCTAAAGCCGTCAAAACCAAACTTTCGTACATAATCTGCATCAGAATTGATTTCGGTTTTGCGCCCAAAGCCCGGCGAATACCGATTTCCCGTGTCCGTTCCCTCACCGTTACCATCATGATATTACTCACCCCCACCACACCAGCCAACAAAGTTCCCAAGCCCACAATCCAAATCAAAATACTGATCCCTAAAAACAACATTTTAAACATACGGAATTGTTTCTCTACATTCATGCTTTGTATCGCCATCGGATCGGTAGGAGAAATGGAATGACGGGCCTTCAACAAACCCGATATTTTTTCTTCCAGCTTTCCTATCCGGACATCCTCAACAGCGGTCAATGCAATACAATCCAATTCACCTCCCCGGTTATAGGTTTGCTGCATCACCGTAAAAGGCAAGATGATACTTTCTTTCGGATCTCCACCGATATTGACCTGCGTTATCGGTTCATTTACTCCGATCACCCGATAGTATATGCCTCCCACTTTCAACAAATGCCCCAACGGATTCTCCCCCTTTGTAAACATTTCCTCATAGACCTTCTTCCCGATCACACATACTTTTCTTCTATCCCTTATGTCGATTTCGTTCAAATAACGCCCATACAGCATACTCTGCGGTTCAATAAAGTTATACTCGGGATTCAATCCCTTGACATAATAAGCTCCGTATTTATCCCCCCTTACGACATTATTATCCTCCTTCCACTGGAATATAACCGGAGAAATATATTTCAATTCCGGTATATACGCCCGCAACATATCCATATCTTCATTCCGGAACTGCCACCTGCGTCCTTTCCGGAATCCCTTATAAGCTTCCGTCGTCACATTGGTGAAAAAGTAAGCGGAATTTTCTGCAAATCCTTCTACACCGGACTTCACACCGTTCTCCAGCCCATAACCGGCTCCCGACATAACGACCAACATAAATATTCCCCAAAACACTCCAAATGCGGTCAAAACACTCCGCATCTTATTCCGCGTTATGGTAATCCATATTTCATGCCAACGATCCAGATCAAACATCTTCTGCTAAACTTTTTGTTTATTAAATTCGATTCTCTTTTCCTTACTCATACCGTAAAGCTTCTATCGGTTTTATATGAACAGCTTTGCGGGCAGGAAAATATCCCGCTAAGATTCCGGCAACAATTAATACAACTGTAGCTGAAATCACAATGGGCAAATCGACAGTAGGATTTCTAAAAATATTCATCTCCTCTGTAGAACCTGCATCCGCCATAACATTATTCACCAATTCCGTCAAACCGACTCCCGCAACCATACCGATATAACCAAAAAAACCGGTAATCAGTAAAGCTTCCAAAATAATCAATTTCAATATGGAAAAAGGTGTCGCTCCCAAAGCCTTACGTATGCCAAATTCCTTGGTTCTCTCTTTCACTGTAATCAACATTATATTACTGATCCCTACAATACCGGCAATCAAAGTTCCGATTCCAATAATCCATACAAAAAGATTAATCCCCTTGAATATACCCATGGTTTGCATATAATTTTTCAATTTATTCCAAACCCATACGGCCTGACGATCCTGTATATCAAAAGTATGCTTCTGTCCCAATTTTGCCCTTAACTCGGTATCAAATGCTTCATTTTCCTCTGTCGTAGATAACCCCTCTACCATAAAATTAATATTTCGGTACCCTTCTGCCGGATTGTATATCCGCTGAGCTGTACTTAAAGGTACATAAACATCCGGTAATTGATCCCGGTCTTCTCCCTCATAAATTCCAATCACCTGATAGGCAACTCCATCGACAACCAAATATTTCCCAAGCGCTGCTTCCTCCCGGAACAAACCTTTGGCCGTCTTTTTGTGAATAACAATTACCTTACGCGCCTGTTGCATGTCTACTTCATTGATAAAACGTCCATTCCCCGCCTCCACCACAACGTTATCGATCTCTGCAAAATCAGGCTCCACTCCCCTTACCGTATTATTTCCATACTCCTTTCCATAAGAAATAACCGGATTCCAATGTATAATACTGGCAGAAAAGTAAGAGATAAAAGGAAATTCCCGCTTCAAATATCCTTTTTCCGTTTCGTCAAATTTTATAAGTCGTCCTTTTTGTAATCCTTTATAGGGCATACTGGTTTGCCCGGGCCAGATATAAACCGAATTTTTTGCCGCGTTTCCGAAACTCACAGAAACCCCATTTTTCAATCCGTTCCCCGCACCCAACAATAGTATTAACATAAATATCCCCCAAGCCATAGAAAAACCGGTCAAAAAAGTCCGGAGCTTATTTTTTCGGATGGTACTAAATATTTCCTGCCAGATATCAAACATGTCCTCTAAAACTTTAAATGAGCATTGAGAAAAATATAACCGCTAAAAATTCATCCCCACTCCTGCTAACGGCTATTTACCTCTATCGAACCGATAAGCCCGTCCTTTATATGAATAATCTTCCTGGTCCTTGCCGCTACATCAGGGGCATGAGTAACAATAATCATTGTCATCCCGTTCCGGTTAACTTCCTGCAAAATATTCATCACTTCTATGGAAGTCGTACTGTCTAAAGCCCCCGTCGGCTCATCAGCTAAAATGAGCTGAGGACTGGCCACCAAAGCCCGGGCTATCGCTACCCGTTGCTTCTGTCCTCCCGATAATTCGTTCGGCATATGCAATGCCCACTCATTCAATCCTAATCGCTCTAAATATTCCATAGCCATTAAATTCCGCTTTTTCCGGGATATTCCCTGATAATAAAGCGGAAGTGCTACATTTTCCAATGCATTTTTAAAAGAAATCAGATTGAAAGACTGAAAGACAAAACCGATCATTTTATTCCGGTATTCCGCAGCTTGCGTTTCGGAAAGATTTTTGATTAAGGTCCCGTTCAGGTAATAATTTCCCGTATCATAATTATCCAGGATTCCCAATATATTCAGAAGAGTAGATTTACCAGAGCCTGAAGCTCCCATAATAGAAACAAATTCTCCTTTTTCAATCGTTAAATCAATCCCCTTTAATACATGCAGAGGAGCCCCATTATTATAAGTTTTGTTGATATTCTCCAAATGTATCATGTATCTCAGTTTTATGCAAATCCTTCATGGTAAAATCTTAAAAGTTCCCCTTTGCCCCCCTATTCAAATTAATGTCATTCCCTCCATTGAAACGTTACTAACATTTATTTTGTAAACTCATAACATTTCTTAGACGCTCAAATATAGACAAACGTTACATATACTGTTTAAAAAAAATAATAAAGATTGAATAAATTATACTTAAAAAAGGAGAAAAGAATATTCATTTGACCAAAAGAATTCATCCTCTGAAAAACAGTTCACCTCTGGGGAATAGAATCAAAATAAAAAGGTATGAATAAAATGGTAGAATCAGTAGTTCCGGTATAAGTCCACCTCGGGCCATTTTCTAATAAACGGATAGCTTCCCGGTTGCAAGAATTCGTTATCCATTGGACGACCCTAATCCCGGAAGGCCGTCCGTATCGATTCACTACAAAAGAAAGTTTTATTTCCCCTTCCAGTCCTGCCCGTTTGGCGTCTTCCGGATAAATCAGAGAGTCCTGGACATAACGTTCAAAAGCTTCGATCCCTCCTACGGGCATCGGTCCTATTTTTCCCTTATTTTCCACCCGCACTCCTCCTTTCTCCTTTACTCCACCCACCCGGGCAAGCTGCTTCCGGAATTTTAACTCAGCATTGGGCTTTGCAGTATCTTTTTCCGGAAGGTCTGCTTCTGAAGAATCAGAAAGCGTTTGTACAACCGCATCCTCAACCGCCTCCGTTTTCAGATCTTGTTTCCGGTCGCGCCTTGCCAAATGCAAAATATTTACAGTATCCCTTTTCTCCACTGCCGCATATTGAGTCGACATCACTTTTTCCCGAGATTCCTTTTCCCAGAAAAAAAGCCCCAGAGTAATAAATACAAGGAAAATTGCAGCAATACCTGCACTCAAACGAATTATTCTTTTCTTACGGGGATATACCCGGTATTCTACTCGTTTAGATAAGTTTTCAATTATTTTTAACGGATCTTCTTTCGCTTCTCCCAATCCTTCCAAGGCTTCATACAAAAAAGGGTCGGACAAAGCCTCTCTCTCCAGAGAGTTAGCAGCCTTGCCTCTCTGTTTGCTACGCAAATACTCCGCTAAATCTTCCCCGTACTTCATCGGTTTACAATTTTCTTTTTACCGGCCACAAACCTTTCCCTTCCCTAAACTTTTTCTTCTGTATGCTAAAGCAAAGGAAAATTTCTTAAGCGATCACCCCCTTCTTTTGCATACACAATTTCAAATTACGTTTTCCGTTCTGTATAAAACTCTTTATCATTTTTAAAGAAAATCCCGTTGCTTCTTCTATTTCCTTATAAGAACGGTCTTCCATAAAAAAACGATAAATGCTAATCCGCTGTTTTTCCGGCAAAGACTCTATACATTTTAATAATACTTTTTCTTTCTGATCTTCTTCCCTGATATCCTCAAGATTAAAATCATCGCAAAATTCCATAAAATTTTCGTCTAAAGTAAGGATAGGATTTAAAGAACGTTTTCGAAGCTTCATCAGACAATAGTTCCTTACACATACATATAACCAAGGCCTGAAAAGACGGATGTCGTTCACCTGAACTTTAGTCAAAAGTTCCTCAAAAATATCCATTACAGCATCCTGAGCATCCTCGCTGTATTTGAAATACTTTAACGCCACCCCATACACCAAAGGTATATAGCGCTTATAAAGTTCAGCCAATTGTTCGGATTTATGACTCTCCCGATAATGGGCTAACAACTCCTCGTCACTGATATTTCCAGGTACTGCTTTCAAATATAATCTGTAAGGTATTTTACAAAGATGATTTTTTTAATAAAATAATGCAACATTTTTCCCGGAAAAGTTCAAATGTTGGAAAAGTTTTCCCTTCAAATGCAGAAATCTATAAAAAAAGAATCAGAATCAACTGTGCAATGATAACCCGAATAAACATCGTCAGCGGATAAACAGTGGCGTATGCGACAGAAGGATTATCACCCGTTACAATCATATTGGCATAATTTAAAGCCATGGGGTTGGACATGCTTCCGCACAACATTCCCGATACTGAACCGAAATCAACCTTCATTATTTTTAAAGCAATAAAAGCCACAATAAGCACAGGCACAATCGTAATGGCAAATCCCAAACCCAGCCATAGTAACCCCTCCGCACGGAAAACCGTCTCAAAAAAATGAACTCCCGCATCCAATCCTAAACAGGCTAAATACATTGATAACCCTAAAGCCCTCAACATTAAATTAGCACTACGGGTCGTATAAGTAATCATATGAAGCCGCGGCCCGAAAGCTCCCATCAAAATCCCCATAATAATAGGCCCCCCGGCTATACCTAATTTAACGGGGAAACTAACTCCTGGAATAACAAAAGGAATGGACCCCACAATCAACCCCAACACAATCCCCACAAATACAGCAACCAGATTGGGTTCTTTCAGGCTCATCACCTTATTCCCCAATACTTTTTCCACATTAGCAATAGCATTTGCCTCTCCGACGACAGTCAACTTATCCCCCAATTGAAGAACTAATTCCGGAGTCGCCAATAACTCCACCCCTGCCCGGTAAATCCGGGTGATATTGATACCAAAATGATTCCGCAACCGTAAAGATCCTAATTTTTTCCCATTGATTTCAGAACGCGTTACTAAAATCCGCTGAGATATCAGCTGGCTATCAATCGCATTCCAATCGATATCGTCCTTATTCCAATCGACATGCTCCTGTTCCCCAAACAACATGGCAAGTGTACCCACCTCCGTTTCCGAAGTGATCACTAATAGTCGATCCCCTTCCTGTAATACCGTATCGGAAGTCGGTATCGAAACTCTTCCATCCCGCCATAAACGCGATATTACAAATTTATGATAGGCCAACAATGCCGTTTCCCTGATCGTTTTACCGAATATCCCGGGATTACATACCTGAAAACCGACAATAAAGGTAGTATGGGATTTCATATCCTCTCCCGGAGTAGGAACCGTCCTATCCAGAAACATTTTGCGAATAACGACAAGGGCAATTATAACCCCCACCACTCCTAAAGGATAGGTCACAGCACATCCCAAAGCCGGATCCGTTTCTTCTATCTGTAGTTGCTTTAAAGTCTGCTGGGCTGCTCCCAGAGCCGGGGTGTTGGTTACCGCTCCGCTTAAAATACCGACCATATCCGACAAGGAAACCCCGGTAAAAATATGGAAAAGAATCGTCATGACAGTTCCCAACAACACTACAGCTAAAGCCAGCATATTCAAGGTAATTCCTCCTTTGCGAAAAGAACCGAAAAAACCGGGCCCCACCTGTAAGCCCAAAGCATATACAAAGAGGATCAAACCGAAACTTTCAGCATAGTTCAACATCTGTGGATCAATACTCAAGCCCAAATGACCGGCTAAAATTCCGATGAAAAATACAAAAGTTACTCCTAAAGAAATTCCCAGAATTTTTACTTTCCCCAACACTAACCCCATAGCCGTAATGAGGGAAACCACCACTACAGCCTGTATTACTGAATGGTCTATAAAAAGCTCTCTTAACCAATCCATTTTCTCAACAATAAAACCGAAGCAAAGGTAGTATTTTAAACTAAAGCAGACAAATACCGTTTTCTTCTAGTTTTTCAATATCCCTGTCCCCCATTATTTTGCGGTGAAATATAAAATCGTTAAAAAGTGTTGGTATTTAATAAGTTCCATCGACATTAAAACTATTTTTCTTATTTTTGTAATCGTAAAAATTGAGCCTATGAGTTATAGAAAGTTATTTACGTTTGTCTCTCTTTTGATTTCTCTGTTTTTTACCTCTTGCTCTTTGCAGCATCTTCCGGAAGTTCCTTTCTCTACCCAATTACGTCCTTTCTCCACAGAAGGAATGTTAATGCCAGCGACTTTAGCCTATTCTGATTATTTACCTAAGCCGGCAGAATTCATAGCTCCTGCCCCTGAAATTACAGATATTTTCAGCGGGGAAGAAAGATATCTGGTAAGAGCTAAAACAGAAAAATTATTCGATAAATGTAAAGAGTTGTGGATAGATTTTGGGCAAATCACAGAAAATTCTTTCGCATTTCCCCTTCCCAATGCACGTATTTTATCCCAATATGGCAGACGCCACAATCGTCCCCACACCGGTATCGATATCAAAACATTTGCCAACGATACGATTCGGGCGGCTTTCGACGGTATTATCCGAATCGCAGGCCGCGCCAGAGGGTATGGGAATGTGGTAGTGATCCGGCATTACAACGGTCTGGAAACGGTATATGGGCATAGTTCTAAACTCCTAGTAAAGGCCGGAGATAAAGTAAAAGCCGGAGATCCCCTCTCTTTGGAAGGACGCACAGGAAGAGCTACGACAGAACATTTGCACTTTGAAACCCGCATCAACGGTCAGCCTTTTGATCCGAACCTGATTATCGACTTTGCAGGTCAGAAATTACAAAACAAATGCCTGGTATTCACCCCTGACGAAAAAGGGAAAATTCATATCGACAAGTATTATAAAATGTACGAATAATTTTACTCTGCAAGTTCTTTTCCTTCGTCTATTTTTCCCGGATGTATTACCAATAAAGAAGGCAAAGAAGAAAACAAATCGGCATCGGCAGCAATGTGTACACAGGTATCGTAACTCAAAACAGCCAGGCGATTCACTCCTTGCAGGGCCTCCTGATTTCTCAAAGATACATCGGGAATCAAATTTTCAGGATATTGACTATATAAATTATCCAAATGGTTTTGCAAAGACATATTTTCTCCACTTTCTTCCCTATAACAGACGCGGATATTTACCCCTTTTGCTAAAAGTGCAACCATATATTCTGTCAGAAACAGATCTTCTTCTCCGCCAATGATCCAATAAATATATTCAGGACAATAAAAATGGCGGTTAACGAAGATCGCAACAGGACAATCGACCTCCCGCATCATTTTTTCTATTTTTTCCCGGTGGAGTATTCCGGGCAGATCGTAAGTTCCCCGACTGAGCATCCGAAAAAAACGATATAGTAAAGGCATACGTTGTTCCGTTAAGCGCTGTGCGTATTCCTGCATAAACTGTTGGCCCGCTCCTACAAATAAAAAACGGACCTTCTCTTTTTCAGCCATCCGGGCCACCTGGTATATCAGTTTATCCGTTACCTGATATCGTTCCGTAAGTTTTACGCCCAATCGTTCGGCCTCCCCTCTGATCGGCTGAAAACTCTTATAAGCATATTCAGCCGCTTTAGCCGGATTAACGTCTGCTCCCAAAGTAAAATGAGCCGCGATCAATTCTGTATCTTTCAACTGATGTTCCAGGAAAAAATGAATGACAGACAGAAGTACTTTCCCACTTTCCGGTTTCCCAAAGGAAAGCAATATTCTATTCTTTAATTCAACTATACCTTCTTTTACATGAAAGACTTTTTCAAAGAAAACCAGCAAAGGAGTCGTCATAAACGTGGTAATCAACGCCATCAAAACCAGAATGACAAAAATAGAAGGAGGCAATACCCCCATTTCGTAACCGATATTTAAAGCGACTAATTCCATGAGCCCCCTTGTGTTCATCAGAGTACCAATGATAAAACTGTCTTTCCAGCTTTCTCCTACCAGTCTGGAGGCAATAGCGCATCCTCCCAATTTACCGACAATAGCCACTCCCACAAATAGAGCACAAACTCCCCATAATTCAGGACTATTTAACAAACCGATTTCCGTTCTCAATCCTGTAAAAGCAAAAAATAAAGGCAGGAAAAAAACCAAAGCGACATCCTCTACTTTCTCCATCATCACTTTGCGGAAACCGATATTGGAAGGCATAACGACTCCCGCAATAAAAGCCCCAAACAAAGCGTGAATACCGATGATTTCAGTTGTTACAGCCGACAGAACTAAAACGATAAAGATAAAAGCGACAAAAGTCTTATTGATAACCTCGCTGGTCGCATATACATTCCCGATCTTTTTCAAGAAAGGACGAACGGCGAGAAACATAATCAAAATGTACAACAATGTCAAGCCTACAGTAAAAAGGGCACTAACAAAAGTACCGGCTTTAGCAATTGCAATGACAACTGCCAACAAACACCAGGCCGTCACATCATCATTGGCAGCCGAAGCAATAGACAAAATTCCGATATGTTTTTTCGTCAATCCCCTTTCCTGAACAATTCTGGCCAAAACAGGAAAAGCAGTAATACTCATTGAAATCCCGATAAAAAGAGCAAAAGGGAGAAACGCCGTATGCGTAACGGCATATTTCTCATACACCCAAAACGAAGTGACAATGCCCAAGAAAAAAGGGACCACAATTCCCGCATGACTGATCACCAGGGTTTCGTTCATCTTGTTCTTCAGTACCCCGAAATCCAATTCCATACCGATCACAAACATAAACAAAACCAGTCCAATCTGACTTAACAAATTCAAATTCATTAAAGAGGCCGGCGGAAAAAGCATTTCAAAAAAGTTCGGGAAAAAATATCCCAACAAAGAAGGCCCTAAGACAATCCCCGCAATAATTTCTCCCATGACTCCGGGTTGGCCGATATAGCTGAAAAGCCAGGAGAAAATGCGAACGGCCGCCAATATCACAATGATCTGAAACAGAAGTACAGCTAAAGGGCTGACTAAATTATCAGCAATAATACGCTGAAATAACTCAAAAGCCCCGCCTTCCTGTTGGACAACAGTAACCACCCCGATTTCTGCAAAACGTTCTCCCCGATGCAAGGCCGCATAGATCAGAAGCCCAAACAAAAGGAGCATCAATATATAGATCAGGTAATTTTTCTTGGATTTTTGCATTGGAAATTTTTTAATAATTTCCCCCGAAGATATAGATTTTTACCCAATTTTATATTTTCAAAAATTACTTATTTTGATTTACCCATTCAATCACTTGTTGCATTTCTGCAGGGGTAACTTGTCCCGCTTTAAAAAAGCGGATGATCCGGTCTTTGTCTACGGCTATTACACAAGAGGCATTGTTTACATCCCCCAAATTCCATCCCCGGCTTAAATAATTATTCGGGTCAAAATATACCTGAGCATTTGTGCCTCTTGTCCGCTTACGTGCCATCCGCTTAATCATTCCATTGGGAATCAAGGGTGCTGCTGCCATATTTACCACTCCGTAAGACTCAATTTTGGAACTATTCATCGGATGAGCTTTAAAATAATCCTGCAAATCTTCGTTCTGACTGGCATGTCCAGGATCCTGGTAAAATATTAACAACGCTTCCTTACCCAACATCGGTAAATTAATGGTGTCGTTTTTGACATTCAAAACTTTGACTTCCCCAACTTTTTCTCCAACCTGTGCCCAAGTCGTCTTTCCAGACAACCCTAAAGCCAATAAAATAATTAAAAAATACCGCATATCTCTCTTTTATTAAATTTTTAATGAAAAATATACGGCAAATCCTCCCCCACAGTTACAGGCTACTAAAGGATAAAAAGAAAACTCATAACTTAAAAATCTCGTATGAACTCAAAAATATAAATATGAAAACAAGGGAAATTATCGGTAATCTGATGGTATTGGGAACCATACTTATTTATAGTTTCAATACGAATTTTATGAAAGTACTTATGCCGGAATGGATCGGTCCGTTAGGACTGGTTCTCGCCCGATGCCTTATGTGTGCTGTTGGCTTCTGGATTATCGGCCTCTTTCTCCCCCGTACTCCCGAAAATAGTCCGGGGCGACGCGATATCGGCATGATGATGCTGGGCGGCGTTTTGGGAATAGGCGCAAATTTACTGTTATACCTTACAGGACTTAACATCACGGGGCCCGTAGATACTTTCGTTATCCGTACCCTCCAGCCGATTATTGTCTTGTTACTGGCTGTACTGATTTTACACGTAAAATTTACAAAATATAAAATGATCGGGATTATCCTCGGTCTCGGAGGAGCTCTCTATGTTTCGATCATGCCCCATAGCGGAAATGTAAAAGACTCCTTTACAGGTGATATCCTGGTCTTCGCTTCCACAGTAGCCAAATCCCTTTTTTTAGTATTAATCAAACCTTATACGCAAAAGTACAACGCTTTCGTAGTAATGAAATGGATGGGACTGGCAGCTTTTATTGTTACTTTTCCTTTTGGGATCCGGCAACTTTTACAAGCCTCCCTCTTCCACACAACCGCTCCGGTAGCTATTTGGCTGGAATTCGGGTTTATACTCCTCATCACCACGATGGGAGCTTATTACCTCTCGGTAAAAGCCCTGAACTATATCACTCCCTTTGTAGAAAGCGCCTATATTTATCTGCTCCCTGTTACCGGAGCAATTGTCACCATCGGAATGGGATTACAGAAATTTTCCTGGCACGACCCGATCGCTCTTGCCCTAATTGTTATCGGATTTATTTTTATCAACAAAAAAACACCTACAACCTCTCAAACCGCTAAGCCATAGAAAGGCAACTCTGAATTTATCCAGATATCCGGGAAATGTCAATTCGGTGCAAAGTGTCTTTATCCAGCAACAGCCTTTTCAGGCATGTCTTTTGGATAAATGACACAAAAGGGCACGTCCCTATAGGGTAACACCGATGATACCCCTCTCCGAAGACTCAATAAAATCGAGCATATAAGCCAATTCAGGACCGATTTCCATTATTTCCCGGATACGCCGGAGAGCATTTTCCAAACTGGTACCACACTGATAAATCTGTCGGTAAGCTTTGGCAATGTCATCGATCAAACCCTCTGAGAAATGACCTTCTTTCGCCAATATAAGAGCATTAATCCCATAATAAGTAATCGGATTATGAGCCGCTACAATATAAGGAGGCACATCTTTATTGGCCCGGCATCCATCGCGTACCAACGACCAGCTTCCTACCCGGCAACCGTGTTTTATAATCACTCCGCTTCCCAAAATAGCCTCATCATCGATAATACAATTTCCGGCCGTCTTCGCCCCATTTCCCAAAACACAATTATTTCCTAAATGGGTATCGTGAGCCAGATGAACTCCTTCCAATAAAAAGTTGCCATCCCCGACAATCGTACTATCAGTCGTATTGGTACCCCGGTTGATAATTACCTTTTCCCGGATCGTATTGTGATGCCCGATTTTCAATAAAGTATCCTCACCTTTAAACTTAAAATCCTGAGGAGTAGCACCAATTATAGCCCCCTGATATACTATATTATCTGTTCCCATACGCGTCCCACTCAGTATACTAGCATAGGGCATGATCGTACAATTATCGCCGATTTCCACATCTTTATCGATATAGGCGAAAGGATGAATCGTGACATTATCGCCGATTTTAGCTCCTTTATCTACATAAGCCAATGGACTGATCATAATTTCAATATTAAAGGTTAATTATTTTACTCCTCCTCCCAAAGCATGATACAAATTCACAACCGCCTGCATCCGTTGGAATTCATCAGCTATCCCCGACAACTGGGCGCTTAACAAAGATTGTTGAGCTGTCAGGACTTCCAGATAAGTAGAGGTTCCTAAGGTTAATAATTCCTGAGTATATTCTACGGATTTTTCCAAAGATTCGATCTGCTTTTCCCGTTGTACAATTTTATCCTGTGCCGTCTGGTAAAGATTTAAAGCATTGCTCACTTCACTTCCCGCATTCAGAATAGCCTGTTCAAAACTCAATAAGGCTTCCTGTTGCTGGGCTTTGGCAATTTTTAAACGGGCAATATTAGCTCCCCGATAAAAAAGAGGCTGAGTCAGGGAACCAATCACAGAAGCAATCATTTTCCCGGGATTCGTAATCAGATTCCCGGCCTGATTGGTCCAACCGTAAGTGCCATTTATTGTAATCTGGGGGTAAAAAGCGGCCCGGGCTTCATTTGTATTGTAGTATGTCCCCGCTAATGCCATCTCTGCCACTTTTACGTCCGGGCGGTTTCCCAACAACTGAATCGGAACTCCGGCTTGCAATACTGTCGGTAATTGCTGATCTTCTATTCTTCCTCTTGCAATTTTTTGCGGAGCTTGCCTCAGCAATAATGACAAGGAATTCTCCGTTTCCCGAATCTGATTTTTCAAATCCGCCATGGAGGCAAGAACCATATAATAATTGGCTTCACTCTGTACTACTCCGGCCTCATTCACCATAGCCGCCTCTTTCATCGCCCTCATGGTCTCCACATTCTTCTTCCAGAGTACAGAAGTTTCTTCCGTTATCTCCAACTGCTTATCCAGCATAAGCAACATATAATAATAATTGGCGATGGCTGCCACTACTTGCGTCTGTACAGCCTGCTGATAAGCTTCACTCTGTAGCAAAGCGGCTTTCGCAGCCCGTTTGGTATTTAAGATTTTACCGAAAAGGTCAATCTCCCAACTTCCCACTACCGGCAACGACCAGCTCCAACTTCCGTGCGACTTGTCAAAACTACTTACTCCTCCTTGAGGCGCCAAGGAAAGAGAAGGCAAATAAGACAAACGGGAGGTCATCAAGCTGGCCTGAGCCTCTTTCACCCTCAGCAAGGCCGCCTGTAAATCCGTATTTCTCTCCAAACCCAAGCGAATCAACGCCTGTAAATCCGGATCGGTAAATACCTGCTCCCAAGGGAGATTCGCCATATTTGAAGTATCAGAAACCAACGTATCTGTAGTCGAAACAGGATCTCTGTAAAGTCCCTGAGTATCTACTTCAGGCCGGCTATACTGCTTATATATATGGCAACTACTCAAAAGTAAAGCCATACACAACGGATATAATAGGATTTTTATCTTCATTTTATTCATTATTTCGTATACTGTTCAATCTCAGATTCTATTTCTGTATTATCTGTATCATGCCATTCCATCGGTTTAAGTTTTTCCTGCAGATATTCAAAAGCGACAAACAATGCCGGCACAATAAATATCTGACATATCATACCGATAAGCATACCTCCGATGGATCCCGTCCCTAACGTACTGTTACCATTTGCCCCTACTCCGTGAGCAAACATCAAAGGAATCAACCCGATAATCATCGCCAAGGATGTCATCAAAATAGGCCGTAAACGGGCAGAAGCACCCGATATAGCCGCATCTTTAATACTCATGCCCGTTTTTCGCCTGTCTAAGGCAAATTCCGTAATCAGAATGGCATTTTTCGCCAATAAACCAATCAACATAATAAGGGCAATCTGCATGTAAATATTATTTTCTACTCCCATTATCTGAGCAAAAATAAAACTTCCCATCAAACCGGAAGGCACAGAAAGGATAACGACCAAAGGCAATAAATAACTTTCATACTGTGCACTCAACAACAAATAAACAAATACCAGACAAAGGGCAAAAATGATAGCCGTTGTTCCCCCGCTACTCCCTTGTTCTTCACGGGTCATACCCGAAAATTCATACCCATATCCGGTCGGCAATTCAGCAGCAGCCACTTCTTCTATAGCCTTAATAGCCTGTCCGGAGCTATAGCCATCTGCTGCAGAACCGTTTACACTCATAGAAGTAAACATATTAAAACGTTTAATATTATCCGGGCCGTATACTTTTTTCAAAGTCATAAATTGAGTAATCGGAGCCATCTCATTGCCATTTCTCACTTTTATCCCCTGCAATGACTCGGGACTAACACGATATTTGGGATCGGCTTGTATCATGACACGGTAAAGCTTTCCAAAACGGTTAAAATTGGAAGCATAAATACCCCCGTAATATCCCTGCAAGGTCGTCAGAATATCATTCGGACTGATACCGGCTTGTTTACATTTTGCCGCATCGATCTCGATCATATACTGCGGGAAGGTAGGATTGAAGGAAGTTTGAGCCGTAGCAATTTCCGGTCTTTCCCTCAACTTCGCCAAAAAGTTTTGGGCAATTTCGTAAAAATCATCCAGATCGCCTCCTGTCTTGTCCTGTAAATTCAATTCATAACCGTTCGTAACACTATAGCCGGGAATCATCGGAGGAGCAAATAACAATACCCGGGCATCTTTGATAGCCGTTTTCGCCTGCATATAAAGTGAACCGATGATGGAATTGAGATCCTGCCCTTCTCCCTTCCGTTCCGACCAGTCTTTCAACTTTACAATCAATGTACCGTAAGAACTACCTTGTCCGGCCAGAAAACTGTAGCCGGTCACCTGCGTCCGGTTTGCCACAGCCGGATTAGCTGCGACCAAACTGTCCACTTGCTGCATGACATACTGGGTTCTTTCCTGAGAAGTCCCGGGAGCCATATCCACCACTACAAACAACGTCCCCGTATCTTCATTGGGCACTAATCCCGTCGGCGTAATATTCATCAATAAAATCAACAAAACAGCAGTGACTACTACTACCCCAAAAGCTAATATTTTGCGGTGTATAAAAAACAATATACTCTTCTCATATTTCTTCAACAGCCGGTCGTAAGCAACGTTAAAAGCGATATGAAAACGCTCGATAAAGGTCGTTTTTTTCTTTTTTTCTTCTTTCTGCTGATGCGGTTTCAGGAAAATAGCACACAAAGCCGGACTCAATGTCAACGCATTAATAGCGGACAATCCAATAGCAATCGCCATTGTCAAACCGAACTGACGGTAAAAAGTTCCGGATGTTCCCCCCATAAAGCTTACCGGAATAAAAACCGACATCATTACCAAAGTAATGGATACGATTGCTCCTCCCAACTCACTCATGGCATCAATAGAGGCTAAACGGGCCGACTTATATCCCTGATCCAGTTTCGCATGCACCCCTTCCACCACTACAATTGCATCATCTACTACAATCGCAATAGCCAAGACCATAGCACATAAGGTCAGTAAGTTGACACTAAATCCTATCAGATACAAACCAAAAAAGGTACCGATCAGGGCCACAGGAATGGCTATCGCCGGAATCAAAGTTGAACGAAAATCCTGCAAAAAGATATACACGACCAAAAATACCAGAATAAATGCCTCTATCAATGTCTTTAATACCTCATGTATAGACGCAAACAAAAAGTCATTTGCATTGATAAGGGTGGCAATTTTTACTCCGGAAGGCAAATCCTTCTCAATCTTATTCAAATAATCGCTGATATTATTGATAATTTCTGTTGCATTGGAACCCGCTGTCTGAAAAACGATAGCGGTTACTCCGGCATGTCCGTTTACCTTATTGTCATACCCGTAAGTCAATCGTCCCAACTCCACATTAGCTACATCCTTCAGCCGCAAGATCTCTCCCTCCGGAGTCGCCCGGATCACGATATCTTCAAACTCCTCTACAGTCTGCAAACGACCTTTATAGCGCATGATATACTGAAAAGACTGATCGCCTTTTTCTCCGAATTGTCCGGGCGCAGCTTCTATATTCTGTTCGGCCAAAGCAACCGTCACATCTCCCGGCATGAGTTTATACTGAGCCATTACATCTGGCTTTAACCAGATACGCATGGAATAATCCGTTCCAAAAACCATCACATCCCCTACTCCCGGGATACGCTTAATTTCCGGAACCGTATTAATATTCAGATAATTCTCTAAAAAATTAACATCGTATTTATCGTCGGAACTATACAAAGAAAAACCCATCAACATACTTGTCTGCCGCTTTTGAGTGATCACCCCGACTTGGGTTACTTCTACCGGCAGAAAACCTTGTGCCTTAGCCACACGGTTTTGTACGTTTACGGCAGCCATATCCGGGTCTGTTCCCTGTTTAAAATACACTTCTATCGACGCATCTCCTGTATTGGTTGCCGTAGAAGTCATGTACATCATATCTTCTACACCGTTAATCTGCTCTTCCAAAGGAGCGATCACACTGTTTAAAACGGTCTGGGCATTCGCTCCCGTATAAGTTGTATTCACACGTATAGTAGGAGGAGCAATATCCGGATACTGAGACACAGGGAGAGACACTAATCCCAATACCCCTAAAATAACGATTAGAATAGAAATAACCGTCGAAAGCACCGGACGGTTTATAAATTTATCTAATTTCATTTTCTTTTCTTTTTAACACAAATTATTTTTTCTCAGCTTCCCCTTGTTTCTGAGTCATAGCACTGATTTTAGCTGCTGATTCCTGCGGAGTAATGGGCTTGATCCGCTGTCCGTCTCTCAAGGTACCTACTCCTTCTATCACCACCTGATCTCCAGGATTTAAACCCGCAGTAACGACATAATTCTTTCCGTCATCTAAATTAAATATTTGTATTTCCGTATTTTTCAGGGTGGAATCAGCTTGTACTACATATACAAACTTTTTATCCTGTAGCTCATACGAAGCCTTTTGAGGTATTAAAAGAGCCTCTTCCATAACCGAAGGGATCTGTATAGATCCGGTTCCTCCGCTTCTCAATAAATATTGCGGGTTGTTAAATGCAGCCCTAACGCTCACAGCTCCGGTAGCCTGATCAATCACTCCACTGATTGTTTCAATCTTACCCTTCTCCGGATAAAGCGAACCATCAGCCAGTACTAATTCCACTTCGGGCATCTTTTGCAATACCCCTGTAGAGGAACCATCCTGCCGGATTAAATCCAATAATTGTTTTTCCGTCATCGAAAAATAAACATACATTTTCGAAATATCCGAAACTGTAGTCAAAGGCGTTGCGGTCGTAGGCCCTACTAAAGCTCCTACCCGAAAAGGGATCGTTCCTACTACTCCATCCGAAGGACTTACGACTTTTGTATAAGAAAGATTTTTTTCGGCATTCACTAACTGGGCCTCAGCCTGCGCCAGAGCCGCTTTCTGAGAAGCCAGCGTATTCTCAGCCATTTGTAAATCGTATTGACTGATAATATTCTTTTTCGTCAATTCCCGTTTGTTATCCGTAGTTAACTGTGCTGTCGCCACATTGGCCTTCGCCACGTTTACAGCAGCCCGCGCTACGTTTACAGCTTCTTCATACTGTACCGGATCAATTATAAATAAAGTTTCCCCCTTCCGGACTGTCGCTCCCTCATCCACACATAATTGAGTAATAAAACCACTTACATTTGGGCGAATCTCGATATCCTGCCGGCCTCGGATGGTAGCAGGATAAGAACTACTCAAAGCAACTGACTGAGGCTCCAACGTAATGACAGCATATTCTGCCGCTCCTCCAAAACCTGTTTGCTGCTTGGAACTACAAGCAAAAAGCGTCACACCGAATGCAACAATAAATAACTTACGAAACTGCATTTTCATTAGTTTTTGAATTTTCATATTATTTTTAATTGATATATCAGGGGATTAAATAAAAAGTCCAAAATTTTATAGGCGAAACTCTACAAAATTCATGCAAAACTACGATGATTTATGTTTATTATTTCAATAAATATGAAAAAAAAATTGATTTCAAACGATTTTTTTTGAAAATAAATTTAATTTCTGCCTAAAAAATAGTTGTGTAGAACGTTTATACGTAAAAATATTCAAAAAATATACGGGATATAAAGGAAGAGAAGAAAACACCCAGAAATGCTTTTCTCCTATAGCTTCCGGTAAATCGTATCCATTTTTAGCATTCCAGGGGAATACTTCCTTTTTTATACTCTACACACCCTTTTAATCTCTATCTTTGTCCTCCGATAAAAATCAGGCTATGGGTAAAAAAAACATGCTTTTTCATATACTAGCAGCTTTCACCATTATTATCTGGGGAATCACACTGATTTCCACAAAAATACTAATTTTCAACGGTTTAAGTCCAGCCGGCATTATGCTTTACCGTTTTGTGATCGCCTACGCCGTTCTTTGGATATTTTATCCTCGCCTCCCTAAAGTGAAAAAATGGAAAGACGAAGCGATATTTTTTGCAGCCGGACTTTTCGGAGGGACGATCTATTTCTTAACGGAAAATACGGCTGTTGGGATTACCAATACTTCCAACGTAGCTCTGATCGTTACTACAGCCCCTTTGCTCACTGCTTTTATAGCAAATTTTACCTTGAAAAACGAACCGTTAAAGCGTCATACCTTCCTCGGTTCCATCATCGCTTTAGGAGGTGTCTTTTTAATTGTCTTCAACGGTAATTTTATCCTTCAGTTAAACCCGGCAGGAGATTTATTATCTTTTTTCTCCGCTTTATCCTGGGCCATATATTCCATATTAATCAAAAAAATCAGTCATCAATATCCAGTGTTATTTACGACCAGGCGTGTTTTCTTTTACAGCATACTCACTCTTTTGCCCTGGTTTTGTTACGAACCCCTCCCCCTGGATTTTTCTATTCTTCTTCAAAAAGAAGTCATTTTCAATTTACTTTTCCTGAGCCTCATCGCTTCCTCCCTCTGTTTTTACATTTGGAATATCATCATTAAAAACTTAGGAGCTGTACATACAAATAATTATATTTATTTTATCAGTATTGTCACCCTGTTTGTTTCTTGGCTGGTATTAGATGAAAAAATCACCGCCTACGCCCTTCTGGGAGCCGTACTCATTCTTGCAGGAGTCTATCTGGCCGAACGAAAAACAAATAAAATAAAGTGATAAAATTTAACATATTTTCAAAGGAGCATTTCTATTTTCATTAAATTAATTCACAAATTATACTTAATTTTGCTAGGCATTCGATAAGACCCATTAAAATTACTTCTTCAACTTACTAAAGTATAATTTATGATCTTTACTACCGAAAATATCCTGCTTATTGGTTCTATTCTTTTATTTGTCAGCCTAATCGTGGGCAAAACCGGCTATCGTTTCGGAGTACCGGCTTTGCTGTTGTTCCTTATCGTTGGTATGTTATTTGGGAGTGACGGCCTGGGAATTCAATTCAACAATCCGCAACAAGCACAATTTATCGGCATGATTGCTTTGAGCATCATTCTGTTTTCTGGCGGAATGGATACCAAGATGACAGAAATCCGTCCCGTATTAGGAGAAGGCGTTGTTTTAGCCACGGCAGGAGTTTTTATAACCGCCTTAGTAACAGGCGGATTTATCTACTGGATCTCCGGCATGACGGGACAACACATCGCGCTTACATTGGTAGAAGCTCTGCTGCTGGCTTCCGTAATGTCTTCAACCGATTCAGCTTCTGTTTTCTCCATCCTCCGTTCTAAAAAACTACATTTGAAGTACAACTTACGCCCGATGCTGGAACTGGAAAGTGGAAGTAATGACCCGATGGCTTATCTGCTGACCATTCTTTTTATCCAAATGGTACAGGCGGAAAATATGGGTATCGGCTCGCTGGCTCTGGAATTGGTTATGCAACTGAGTATAGGAGCCATCTGTGGCTACCTGCTGGGACGTTTAGCTGTCTTAACCCTGAATAAAATCAACATCCAATACGAATCTCTTTATCCCGTATTATTACTGGCTCTGGTATTTTTCGTTTTCTCTTTTACGAATTTACTTCGGGGGAATGGTTATTTAGCAGTTTATATCGCAGGAGTTATTGTCGGGAACCGACCTTTTATTCATAAAAAAAGTGTCACTTCGTTTTTCGACGGATTTGCCTGGCTATGCCAGATCATCATGTTCCTTACCCTGGGGTTATTAGTAAATCCACACGAATTACTCGAGGTAGCCAGTCTTGGGTTACTGGTAGGCGTCTTTCTGATCCTGATAGCCCGTCCTGTCAGCGTATTCCTCTGCCTGCTACCCTTCCGAAAATTACCGATGAAAGGCCGCATTTTCGTTTCCTGGGTCGGTCTAAGGGGAGCCGTTCCGATTATTTTCGCAACCTATCCCCAAATTGCAGGAGTTCCGCATGCCGATCTGATATTCAATGTCGTATTCTTTATTACCATACTTTCTTTGCTCGTCCAGGGGATGAGCATTCCCTGGGTAGCCAAACGACTGAATCTGGGAATGCCGGAGCCCAAAACCGGAAATACGTTCGGAGTAGAGTTACCGGAAAGCATAAAGTCGGCTATGTCTGAAATTACCATCACCCCGGAATTGTTACAAAAGGGGAACCAATTGATGCACTTATCCCTACCGGATAATACACTGGTCGTTATGATTAACCGGGAAAACAATTACATGGTCCCCACTGGAAAAACACAATTAAAAACCGGAGATAAATTATTGGTAATTACCGATAACGACGAAGCCCTCCGAGATACATACGAGAGTTTAGGAGTAAAGGAATATACGCTGGAAAAAAACTAAAAGTCTTACAATATAAACGGAAAAATGATGTGGGATTTAATATTAAGATTAGTCGTCGCCTCCTGTTTCGGAGCACTTATCGGTCTGGATAGAGAATATCGGGCCAAAGAAGCAGGCCTGCGGACCCACTTCCTCGTATGCCTGGGAAGCGCCTTATTTATGATCGTCTCCCAACATGGTTTTTCGGACGTATTAGGAACGGCCGGCGTCGGACTCGATCCCAGCCGTATAGCTGCGCAAGTTGTCAGCGGAATCGGTTTTCTCGGTGCAGGTACTATTATTATACAAAAACAATTTGTCCGGGGACTCACCACAGCAGCCGGTTTATGGGCGACTGCCGCCATAGGACTTGTCATCGGCGGGGGAATGTATTATATCGGTATCGCCGGAGTCGTGCTTACACTAGCTGGCCTTGAATTAACCAATCTCTTTCTCCGGAAAGTGGGACTCCACAGTATTTTGCTGATTTTTACGACCAGTAAAAAGGAAAATCTGGGAATTATTACCAATGAAATCAATAGTCTAGGGCACCATATCACCAGTTATACAACCGATGAGGAACATTTCGGAGACACTAAAACCTACCATGTTACCATGGTCATCAAAACCCGCAAATTCGGAGAAGAAAGCCTATTGTTCCAATTTATACAATCCTTACCAGACCTGACCATCAATAAGATGGAATAAAAACGCTCCGTAGAAATGCCTCCAGGTCGAGACTCTGATTTTTTACAAACGGGCATTCCTCCAAATTCCAAAAGAACTTTCAGGACATTTCCGTAAAATAAATTAGAACAGACAGATTTTTTTCTTGCTAAAACTGAAGCAACATCGCCCCACAAGAATATCCCCCGCCAAATACTGTTAAGCCGACCAAATCTCCTTTCTGAATCCGATGCAAATTCTCCGACAAGGAAATAGCACAACTGGGACAACCTGTATTACCACGGTTCTCTATATTCATCAAAAAACACTCTTCAGGAAAACCGGTTTGGCGGGCAATATTGCGAATAATACGCTGATTCGCCTGATGGGAAGAAATATAATTCAAGTCGGAAAGCTTCTTTCCACACCTTTCTCCAGCCCTTTCCAAAGCCTCTACCATATAATGACAAGCATTAATAAACACATCGCGCCCTTCAGGCATGCCAATCCCTCCATTTCTGGGTCTCAGGTATACCGCACTGGTGGATTTTCCAATATGACCTAACCCCTGTGTATAGATACTCAAAATTTGAGCATCACTTTCCCTGTATTTTTCCGGAGAGATAAAAAAAGCAACTGCCCCATCCCCCCATAAATGTCCGCTTTGCGGATCCGTCTCGTTTGCATAAGCTGTATTATGCTCCGAGGCAATGACTAGGGCCCGATGAGCTTTCCCCATGGCAAAATATCCCTCTACGACCTCCATCGCATTAATAAAAGAAGAACAAGCTGACGACACACTGACACATTTAGCCCTCTCTGCATGATAACGTCTTTGTACCATATGAGCAATGGTAGCAACCGTATCATAAGGAGAATAAGTAGCAGCCACAATCAAATCTATACTTTCCATCGGATAAGGTAAATCTTCTACTCCGTTATCCACCGCTTTTATACCCATTGTATTTGTATTCTCCTCCTTTCCGGCCTTACTCCGGGTTTTAATACCTGTACGGGAATATATCCATTCCTCATCCAACCCGTTCACTTCTTTAAAATAAGAATTTTCAACCACCCCTTCAGGAATATAATGCGAGATTTTATTGACGTATAAATCCATTTTAGTTTTTCAATATTACAAAAAATTTCACAATCACGAGAATTTTGTGCAACAAGAACTATGCCAAATTATCGAGACGATCTGAAAGAGCCGGGAAATTTCAAAATTTGAAAAATAAATTCCTCCTGGAACTGTTTTTTGTCACAAACATTTAACCGATAAAGGAAGATTTACCGTAGCAGCCATTCGAGGGGGGGGCGAACTTTACAACTTCTATTACGTAAACATTACACATTCAAGTATTATTAAATGAAATACCATGGAATATCGAAAACTAGCAAATACAGATTTGGAACTATCCGTTATAACGTTTGGTTCTTGGGCAGCCGGAGGCTGGATGTGGGGAGCAACAAACCGGCAAGACGCAGTAAATGCCATACGGGCAGCCTATAATGAAGGAGTAACATCCATAGATACAGCCCCTATATACGGACAAGGAACCAGCGAAGAAATCGTCGGACAAGCAATTGAAGGAATAAAACGAGACAAAGTACAAATCCTGACAAAATACGGTATGCGCTGGGATTTAGCCAAAGGAGATTTTGCTTTTAAAAGCCAGGATAATGACGGACATCCCATCGATATCTATAAGTATGCTGGAAAAGAAAGTATTATAAAAGAATGTGAAGACAGTTTACGCCGGCTGAAAACAGATTACATCGATCTTTATCAGATCCATTGGCCGGATACAACAACTCCCATGAGCGAAACTTTCGAAGCCGTAGAAAGACTGATCGAACAAGGAAAAGTCCGCTATGCAGGCGTATGTAATTATGACGATCACTTATTGGCAGAAGCGGATCAATATATCTCCTGGGTATCGGATCAGATTCCATTTAGTATGGTAAACCGGGAAACAGAAAAAAAGACAATTCCCTGGTGTGTTCAGCATGGAAAATCTGTACTTGCCTACAGTCCGCTGGAACGAGGATTACTGACTGGCAAAATGACTCCGAACCATAAATTTGCACCAGGAGACCACCGGGCACATCATCCCTTTTTTACAGCCGAAAGTATTTTACGCACCAATGCTTTCCTGGAAAAAATCCGGCCTTTAGCCCACGAAAAAGGAGCTTCTCTTTCCCAATTGGTACTCCGCTGGACCATCGATCATCCCGGAATTACAATAGCCTTGGTAGGAGCCCGGAATCCGGAGCAGGCAGTTTCAAATGCACACGCCACCCATATCATTTTAAAGCGGGATGAAATGGATTTTATCAATAAACAACTGGAAGTACTTTTATAACCCCCATTCAAAATAAACTAAAATGTTATTTTCTACTTACGAACTGAAATCCTTAACTTTAAAAAACCGGATTGTCATGTCGCCCATGTGCCAGTATACAGCTAAAGACGGATTTGCAAACGACTGGCACCTGGTTCATCTGGGAAGCCGGGCTGTGGGAGGAGCCGCTGTCATCTTACAGGAAGCTACTGCCGTATCCCCGGAAGGACGGATTACGCCCAATGACCTGGGACTTTGGCAGGATGAACACATATCAAAACTGCAACAAATCACAACTTTCATTGAAGAACAGGGCGCCATCCCCGGTATTCAGCTAGCACATGCCGGTCGGAAGGCAAGTACTTCTGCCCAAAAGGACCAAAAAGGAAAATTTCTGAAACCTGCTGAAGGAGGATGGCCCATTGTTGCTCCCTCAGCAATTCCACAAAGGGCAGACAGCGGAATTCCAGAAGTTTTAGACAAAAAAGGAATAGAAAAAATCATAACTGATTTCTCTACAGCCACCCAAAGAGCTGTCAAAGCCGGTTATAAAATTCTGGAAATTCACGCTGCCCACGGTTATCTGTTACATGAGTTCCTTTCTCCTCTGTCGAATTTACGCACAGACGAATACGGAGGAAATTTTGAAAACCGGATACGTCTACTGACAGAAGTGGTCGACGCCGTTCGCAAAGTATGGCCCCCGGAACTCCCACTATGTGTCCGCATCTCCGCAACGGACTGGGCCAACGAAGGTTGGGACTGGTCTCAATCCGTACGCCTTGCGAACGTTTTATACGAAAGAGGGATAGACGTTTTAGACGTTTCCTCAGGAGGATTGATTCACACGGCCCCAATTCCGGTAAATTACGGCTACCAACTACCTTTTGCCAGTCAGATAAAAAAAGAAAGCTCTATTAAAATAGCTACAGTAGGCCTGATTACGGATGCTGTACAAGCAGAGACAATTTTAGTAAACGGAAATGCCGACCTGATTGTAATGGGCAGGGAACTATTACGAGATCCTTATTTTCCTCTCCATGCTTCGCAAAAACTCCAGGCTTCTATCCCCTGGCCCCTACCTTATAAAGATGTGGAACCTTAAACCTACTAAAAAAGCGGATTCCATTCCTAGAATCCCGGCTCTTTTTCAAAACCTCCCGGCAGCTTTTTCCTGTATTCGCTGAATAGCTTGCCGGGTTTCCGTCTGATCTGCAAAAGCTGTCAAACGAAAATAACCTTCCCCACTCGGCCCAAAACCAATCCCCGGAGTACCCACCACCTGACATTCCGTCAATAACCGGTCAAAAAACGCCCAGGAATTTATCCCTTCCGGAATCTTCAACCAAATATAAGGGGCATTTACTCCTCCATAAATTTCAAAACCGGCTTCTTTTAGTCCCTCCCGGATTATACGGGCATTCTCCATATAATACCGAATAATTCCCCGGATCTCTTTCTGGCCGGCCTCCGTATAAATAGCTTCAGCCGCCCGTTGGACGATATATGCCGTACCGTTAAATTTCGTGCATTGGCGGCGATTCCACAGACGGTTTACAGACACCTGCTCCCTATGCGGCATTTTTATTGTCAAAGCTTTAGGCACCACTGTATACCCGCAACGTAAACCGGTAAATCCGGCGGTCTTCGAAAAACTGCGAAATTCAATGGCAACTTCCTTCGCCCCCTGTATTTCATATATACTATGCGGTATATCTTCTTCCTGAATGTAAGCTGCATAAGCTGCATCAAATAAAATCAAAATCTTATTCTCCAAAGCATAGTCGACCCATTTCTTCAATTCCGATTTCGAAAGGGTCATACCGGTGGGATTATTCGGTAAACACAAATAAATGACATCCGGACAAACCAAAGGCAATTCCGGAATAAAATGATTTTCTGCCGTACAAGGAATATAAACAATATCACTCCATTGTCCATTTTCCAATAACTCTCCGGCTCTTCCCCCCATTACATTACTGTCCACATAAACGGGATACACAGGATCCGTGACGGCAATCCGATTTTCCCGGCTTAACATATCCGTAATATTGCCGATATCACTTTTCGCCCCGTCACTGATAAATACTTCATCGGTCTCTAAAGAAATACCCCTGGGCATAAAATCTTTCTGAATAATCGTCTGTCTCAAAAAATCATAGCCCTGCTCAGGTCCATATCCCCGGAACGTCTTACTCTCCGCCATTTCCTCTACCGCCTGGCGTAAAGCCTTTATAACAGATGGAACTAAAGGCTTTGTCACATCCCCAATCCCCAGACGAATCACTTCCGCCTCCGGATGAGCCGCTTTAAAAGCCTTCACCCGCCCAGCGATTTCTGAAAACAAATAACTTTCGGGTAATTTTAAAAATTGTTCATTTAACGACACCATATATTTTTATCCTATGGAAAATCCGCCAGACAAAATCAGATTTTCTTCATTTTTTCTCCTTGTATCTCTCCTTCAAACACAATCTCTGCTCCCCCCGTCATATAGACATGATTGTCTTTCCCCCACTCGATCTCCAGTTCCCCTCCCAACAAATGCACAGTTACTTTACGTTCGGATTTTCCGTTTAAAACGGCAGCCACCAAAGAAGCACAAGCTCCCGTACCACAAGCGAATGTCTCACCGGAACCCCTTTCCCAAACCCTCATCTTTAATTCGACGGGAGAAATCACTTCTACAAACTCAATATTGGTCCGTCGAGGGAAAAAAGGATGCAATTCCAGAGCAGGGCCAAGCGTTTTTACCTCTATTTCCCGGACTTCCGGCACAAATAAAACGGCATGGGGATTGCCCATCGAAACGCAGGTGATATAAAAAATCTTTTCCCTCAAGCGGAACGGTAAATTCACCACTTGTTCTCCTTCAAAAGCCACAGGTATTCTATCCGAACGCAATTCCGGCTCGCCCATATCCACCTTTACTCTTTTTACCTCCCCTTTTTCGGGAAAAAGAGTCAACAATTTTATTCCTGCTGCCGTCTCCAATTTTATTTCCGTTTTATGAGTATATCCTTTGTCATACACATATTTACCGACACAACGCGAGCCATTTCCACACATCGGTGACTCTGAACCATCGGCATTAAACATACGCATCCGAAAATCCGCCTCATCGGAAGGGTCAATCAGAATCAAGCCATCCGAACCTACGCCAAAATGCCGGTCACTTATTATCCGGGCCAACTGCGGAATATCTCCCAAGGCATCTCCCATCCCATACAGGTATACATAATCATTCCCAATACCTTGCATCTTTGTAAATTTCAGTTTTTCCATACTGATTTCCGATTTTCTAAATTCCGGTTCGGAGAGAACTCCGGCAAAATTCCGTATCCTCATTCTGAATACTGCACCTTCCTGTCATATATCTTCTAATCCCAACATCCCGCGGGTAATACAATAAGGATTGCGACGTTTATATTCCGACGCAAGATGCCTTCCGATAACCGTCGGATTTCCCAATAAAGAATCCCCCTCTAAATATTCCTTCAACGTATCATCTACTTCTTCATACGTCCGGGCTCCTAGTTGCTCCGTATCACTGGCCGAAATCCCCAAACCATCGGTCGGCAGCCCCTCTATACAGGCCTGTAAGGCTTTTCGCTTTGACAGCTCTGTTTCCTGCTCCACCCATGCACGGGCCAAAGCATACACTTCCGTTTTCCACAATCCGAATAGAGGAGTATAATCTCCCACATCTCCATGAAGTGTCCAGAACCCTAACATATATTCCGTCCTATTGTCTGTACTCAACACCATTCCTTTGTGTTGCTGAGCCAGATTATACAAATAAATCATCCGTAACCGGGCTTTGATATTTCCCCTCCGAACTTTGTCCTCCCGGGAAATCTCTTTTATTTTTACCTCCTCCATCTCCTCCCGGACAGATAAATACAAAGTCGTCAGATCCACTTCCCGGAAATCCGTACAAAAAGCGTTTCCTACCGCCCGGGCACGTTCTTTCTCCGCCTCAGTGTTCGTTTCAATGGTTATACTCCGGCCATAAAGAGAAATACCCAACTTACGACATGCTTCAGCAGCCAAGGCTGCTGTCAGAGCTGAATCAATTCCTCCGGAAACGCCCAATACCAAAGCTCGCAAATTATGCCTTACAACATAATCTTCCAGATCCCGTCGAATGAATTCTGCTATAGACAGCCAATTATTTTTTTGTATAGATATTTTCATAGTAATGGATAAAAGCATTATTTACCAACCGATTTCCCCCGGGAGTAGGATAATTCCCCGAAAAATACCAATCCCCGGCATGCCCCTCACAAGCTTTATGCAGATTCTTTATCGTTTGGTAAACGATTTCTATTCCTATATGACTTCCTTGCGGACGCACCATCTCAGCAATACGGGCTGAAATATCGTCATCCGTAAAAGGAGCATAAATTTCTTTGACATAGTTTATGATCTCTTCTTTGGGACGCCCCTGCTGTTCCTTACATTTCCGATACACCTCCTCAATGATCTTTTCCTGTCCTTTTTCCTTCAAAAGCTCAATGGCAGCATTAAAAGCGATAAATTCTTCCATACGCGACATATCGATCCCATAACAATCCGGATAACGAATCTGAGGAGAAGAAGAAACAACGACAATTTTCTTTGGATTTAACCGGGATAAAATTTTAATGATACTCTGTTTCAGCGTTGTTCCCCGGACAATACTATCGTCTATCACCACAATATTGTCCACTCCTTCCACAATAGTACCGTAAGTAATATCGTAAACATGTGTCGCCAAATCATTCCGGCTATTATTTTCTGCAATAAAAGTACGTAGTTTAATATCTTTGATAGCCAGCTTCTCGGTACGAATCCTCCGGGATAAGATTTGATCTGCACGATCAGACGAAACATTATCCGTCGTTCCCAATAACTCCACACTCTTCCTCGAATTCAAGTAATCATCCAGACCTTCCAGCATTCCGTAATAAGCGATTTCCGCCGTATTCGGAATAAAAGAAAATACAGTATTATCCGTATCATAACCAACACTCTTCAATATCTGATCCGTCAGTAAATTTCCCAGCATTTTCCGTTCCTGATAAATATCCCGGTCACTTCCCCTGGAAAAATAAATCCGCTCGAAAGAACAAGGAGTTATTTTTTCTGTAGAAGCAATCCGGGACAACTTCATTTCGCCGCTTTTCTTTATGATAAGTCCCTGTCCGGCTTCCAACTCCCGGACCTGTTCGGTACGTACATTCAAAATAGTCTGTATTACAGGACGTTCAGAAGCTACTACGATAATTTCTTCATCGGCATAATAAAAAGCAGGGCGAATTCCCCATTTATCCCGGAAAACAAAAGCATCCCCACTTCCTGTCAGCCCTCCGATTACAAATCCGCCATCCCATTTCCCGGAAGCGGTCCGGAGAATCGTCTCTAAATCCAGTTTTTCTTCTATGATACGGTTCAATTCCGTACCCGACAAACCCGGAGCACTGTATTGTTCATACAATTTCTCCACCTGACGGTCCAACAAATAACCGATTTGCTCCAGTATAATAAACGTATCCGCATTATGACGCGGATGTTGCCCTTTAGCTACAATATCTGCCAAGATCTCATCCACATTGGTCAAATTGAAATTACCTGCCAGACAAAGATTCCGGCTCCGCCAATTGTTACGTCTTAAAAAAGGATGTACATAAGACAAACCGGATTTACCGGTCGTACTATAACGCAAATGCCCTAAATACAATTCTCCGATAAAAGGCAATTTTTCAAAAGCAAGCTGTCCGTCTGCCTGCTGAAGAGTTATCTGTTGATTTACACGATCGAAAACCTCACTGATAGCCTCGTTCCCCAAAGCTCTTTCCCGGAAAATATACTCTTCTCCCGGCTGAGCATTCAATTTGACACATGCCATTCCAGCCCCTTCCTGTCCCCGGTTGTGTTGTTTTTCCATTAAAAGATAAAGCGTATTTAGACCGTATACAGCGGTTCCATACTTCTGATGATAATACTCGAAAGGTTTTAAAAGCCGGACAAGTGCTATACCACACTCATGTTTAATCGGATCACTCATATATTCTTTTTTATTCAAAAAATTATTTTTTCGATACTTCCAAGCCGGAAAAGGCATCCCAACCGGTTCTACTCTTCTCCGGCATTCTCTTATCAACGGATAAATAACAACTCCCGATACTTCGGTAAAGGCCACATCTCATCGTCTATATATAATTCCAACTTATCAATGTGATAACGAATTTTATCAAACAGAGGTAAGACTGTATCGTGATAAGCCATGGCCTTTTCTTTTTCATTCCTTATTTTATTCGCCTTTTTCCGGGCATTGGATAATTGTTCTACGATATTTTGTATCTCCGAGATATGGGTAGACAATCTTTCGATCATTTCCATATCATAGCGGGCCAAAGCATGCAATTTTTCAGAAGAGAATAACATACTCATACGGCCCACTTTTTCCAGCAATATATTCTGGTAACGGGAGGCTACCGGTATAATATGATTGATTGCCAAATCACCCAAAACCCGGCCTTCGATCTGCAATTTTTTCGTATAAGTCTCTACATATACTTCCTCCCGGGCCTCTAACTCCTTGGCCGTCATTACACCTTGGCTTTCAAACATTTTCACGACATCGGGTGCAATAAATTGCTGTAAAATTACCGGAATGGAAGTCTCACAATCTAATCCCCTCTCGTAGGCTTCCTTTTTCCACGCCTCGCTGTATCCGTTTCCGTCAAAACGAATCGGAGCAGATTTCCGGATATATTCTTTTATGACAGAATAAATGGCATTTTCTTTGGATTTTCCTTGCTGCATCAAATGGGCTACGTCTTTTTTAAACGTTGTCAATTGTTCTGCCACTGCTGTATTTAACACAATCATGGCTTTAGCGCAATTGGCGGAAGAACCGACAGCCCTGAACTCAAACCGATTCCCTGTAAAAGCAAAGGGAGAAGTCCTGTTCCGGTCGGTATTGTCAATCAATAATTCCGGAATATGGGTAATTCCATTCAAATGGAATCCGGCCTTGGCATCCATCCGGATCACATCTTCCGTATCGCTTTTTTCAATGCGATCCAATACTTCGCTCACTTGACTACCCAAAAAAGAAGAAATAATGGCAGGAGGCGCTTCGTTTGCCCCCAGACGATGCGCATTTGTTGCCGTAGAAATACAAGCTTTCAACAATCCATTATATTTGTAAACGGCCATCAATACATTGACTAAAAAAGTGACAAACTGCAAATTTTCCTGAGGGGCCTTTCCCGGAGACAACAAATTTATGCCGGTATCGGTTCCTAACGACCAATTACAATGTTTTCCGGAACCATTTATGCCCTTAAACGGCTTTTCATGCAAAAGCAAACGGAAACAATGCCGACGAGCTATTTTTTTCATCACAACCATCAGCAACTGGTTGTGATCATTGGCCAGATTCGTCCTCTCAAAAATAGGAGCCAGTTCAAATTGATTAGGAGCTACTTCATTGTGACGGGTCTTGACCGGAATTCCCAGTTTCAGACATTCGCACTCCAGATCTTTCATAAAAGCCATCACCCGTGTAGGGATAGTGCCGAAATAATGATCTTCCAGCTGTTGATTTTTAGCACTTTCATGTCCAATCAAAGTCCGCCCCGTCAACATCAAATCCGGGCGGGCTGCCCACAAACCTTCATCCACCAGAAAATATTCCTGTTCCCAGCCCAGATACGACATGACCTTTGAAACACCGGAATCGAACAAACGACACACTCCGGTTGCAGCTTTATTGACCGCCTGTTCTGCCTTCAACAAGGGCACTTTATAATCCAAAGCCTCTCCGGTATAAGAAATAAAAACCGTCGGAATACACAAAGTCGTATCTACAATAAAGGCAGGCGAAGTGGCATCCCAAGCACTATATCCGCGGGCTTCAAAAGTATTTCGGATACCGCCATTGGGGAAACTGGAAGCATCCGGCTCCTGCTGGATCAGCAATTTACCGGAAAATTCTTCTATCATTCCCCCTTTGCCATCCATTTCTACAAACGCATCGTGTTTCTCGGCCGTACCTCCCGTTAAAGGCTGAAACCAATGGGTATAATGCGTAACCCCTAATTTTAAGGCCCATTTTTTCATCCCTTGCGCTACGCTATCCGCAATTTCCCGACTCAAAGGTGTGCCTTTATCCACACTGTCTACTAACGTCCGAAAAGTTTCCTCAGGCAAATATTTTGCCATTTTTTCACGATTGAACACATGAATGCCAAAATACTCCGATGCAAGGGCCTCCGGTGACTTTACTTCCAAAGCTTTCCGTTTGATGGCCTCTTCCACCATTTTAAATCTCAAAGTAGTCATAAGCTTATAAATGTAGTGTGTAAATGTATAGTAGTATATTTTTAGCTATTCCAAACTTCTGATAGCCGTCATAAATACCCGCCCGGATGTAGCATTTATCCCCCGGAACATCTCCTCCAAAAGCCAATACATCAATTTTTCTGATTTTTTCCATAACCGATCTTTTCCATTTTGATAATGATAAAGCCGGAAAAACTCAAAAGTTATCGATCCCCTCCCATTTCTTTCCTAATCCTTTTTTGTCCATTTCGACAACAAATATATATTTTTTCAAAATAATCTATCATTTTTATAGGGTATATTTTAAAAATAATATATATTTTCCATACATACCCCCATAATTTATATACATCTTTTCAAAAATAACAAATTTATCAAATCAAAAACCTTCAACTTAAATTTAGGGGGCCTACCGTTCATACACCGGAACATTATTATTTTGAACAATTGAACCGTTCTATTTCGAAAATTCTATTTACTTAAACACCTAAAAACAATGCATAAAAAAATAAAATTATGGTATCTTTGAGGGGCATGTAGACACATCAAGACTGTAAAATAATTATAATGAACAAACGCTTAAATCCGGAACCCACTCCTTTAGAAGAAAAGTTACGGTATCACAGAAGACTCGGACATATTGTTCCTCCCCGCAAGATTATTAAAACTCCAGAACAAATCGAAGGGATTCGCCGGAGCGCACTTATCAACACAGCCGTACTCGACCATGTAGCCGCCCATATTCACGAAGGAATGTCCACTGAAGAAATCGATACCTTAGTTTATGATTTCACTCTCTCTCACGGAGCGATCCCGGCCCCCCTTCATTACGAGGGTTTTCCCAAAAGTGTATGCACCTCCATTAACGACGAAGTATGCCACGGCATACCGGATAAGAATATTCGCCTACAGGATGGCGACATCATTAATGTAGACGTATCCACCATCTTAAACGGCTATTTTTCCGACGCCTCTCGTATGTTTATGATCGGCAACGTCTCCCCAGCCTATCGGAAATTGGTAGACGTTACCCGCGAATGCCTGGAATTGGGAATAAAGGCCGCCCGTCCCTGGGGATTTCTGGGAGATATAGGCGAAGCCATACAAAAAAATGCAGAAAGCCACGGTTATTCTGTTGTCCGGGATTTCTGCGGACACGGGGTCGGACTCGCTTTCCACGAAAAACCAGAAGTAGAACATGTCGGTAAAAAAGGAAGCGGTATGCTATTAGTACCCGGTATGATCTTCACCATAGAACCGATGATTAACCTGGGAGACTATGAAATTTTTATCGATGAAGAAAACGACTGGACAGTCTATACAGCCGACGGCTCAGCTTCCGCTCAATGGGAAAATACAATTTTAATTACAGAAGAAGGGCCCGAAATTCTGACCTACTGAATGAGACCCACATTTGAAAACATTGCAATTACAAATACAGAAATGTATAAGGATAAAAATATCCGGGTTTAGAAAATAGAGAGGAGATCCGAATTCAATACCTGAACATAAAACATCCTTAGAAAACACTTCCTTCTGTAATTTACATAAAATACAAACTGGAAAGTTGACGTTTTTCTAGTCAATTTTTCAGTCTTTTCCGCTTAAAATCATTTGGCATATATTGGAATAGCTACTCTCGAGTTCGAGTTCCTAGTAAAACTCAAATGAATAAAATTTGAATGTTTAACTAAAGAAGGGGGAGGAATTAATTATGATGCCTGTTAAAAGATCTCAAAACTGGTTCCCGGGAATTTTCAATGATTTCTTCGGAAATGAATGGCTAGAAAAAGCAAATACAAATGCTCCGGCCATTAATATTATCGAAAATGAAAATGAATATAAAGTAAAATTGGCCACTCCGGGCAGGACGAAAAATGATTTTACGATCAAAATTGACGACGCAAATCAACTTCTGGTTTCTATGGAGAAAAAGAAGAACATAACGAAAATCACAAGCAAGGTAAATATCTCCGGAGAGAGTTTTCTTATATTCAATCTCAACAGACAATGATTTTACCGGACAATATCGATAAAGAGAAAATCGAAGCAAAGGTAGAACACGGGGCGTTGACCGTCAATCTTCCTAAAAAGAAAATGAACGAAATAAAGAAGATTGGAACTGCAATATATATTTTGATAAGAGGACAAGAAAGTAACAAATGAAAATAAAAGCATAACAGCTGCAAATATAATAACTAATATACAGCATTTTACGTGGTTTCTTTTGCATACTTACCTTCTGCCTCTGTCAATAAATCATACCCAATATGTGATGCAATAATTTTTATATCACAATCAGAAAGGAACGATTGTGAATTTGTAATCTGATCTATCCCTATAAATAATTCCTTGTCATCACCAAGACCACAAAGCCAAACAGCATTTAAACTTGTTACACCTACTTTACACCCATTTATGTCAAATTTGAAATTAGATTCAAAATCCCCGTATTGGTAACTTCCGTTTAAGTTCTCTGAATAATAAGTTTTCTCGAATTCTTTAAGCACTTTTGTTCGAGAACAAAGCATTTCCATTATTGATTTATCCGTAGAATTTTTCAAATCAATAATCTGTTGTTTCTCATTTAAAGAATACGTCTTGATAATGCCTGTTTTCTCTATGTTTTTTTTGCATCATTTTCTGTATCGTGATTGCCCGGAATAAACACGAATCCTTCTTTGGGAAGTTTTAGTTTTTCTATAATAGGAGTTATTACTACTTTTTCAAATTCCTTGAAAGCTGTATCAATATTTCCAAAGCTACACCCACCTTTATCAACTAAGTCTCCAGTAAAAATAACGAGATCTATATTCCCGTCTTTTTGTATTTCATCCATGCTTTGAATAAAATACGTTAACAGCGTTTTCATAGATGGCTCATCTTTTATTAGATGTAAATCTGAAAAATGTTAAATACATAAACTCATATTTCAACTATATTTTGTCAATTTAAAAATACCTGTTTATTTATGTTTCTTATAATTTTCCACCTGCTCCAGAACTTTCTGAAAAACCTCTTCATCCCATTGAGGAGGATAACCGTCTTTGTAAAGAAGATAGGTAAGCTGGCTGGCGAGTTTGCTTTTCAGGTTGTCGTTATTTAACCAATCGGCATAAACAGCGGTATCATCAATCAGTGTCTTGATTTTCTTTGCCAACTCAATACAACGATTATCCGCATACTCAAAACCGTGTTTATCTCGAACCTCAATAAGGACATCAAAGAAAGCTTTCTCCTCGAAAGTGATACCCAAAACCTTGAATTTCTCACTATCAGCTTTAAGCTCTTTCAGAATGTTCATCAGTTTGTTCGACAGCCCATTGATTTTGTATGAAACAATGTCACATACATCATTCACTACGTTCTGTGTCACTTCATTGGTGAATGTCAGCTTGTCCCGTGTGTTATAGGCATCTATCGTATCTTCAAGCATTTTCTGGAAATGTTCAGCCTGAATCTTGTTTGTCCGGCTGTATGCTCTGATGGCTTTAGCGACAAGTTTACAAAGAATTTGGAACTTGGTGAACGGCATTTTTATTTCATCGACCTCTTTGGCAAATGAGTCGCTGAAAATATTTTCTTCAATACCTTCATTCATTACTCGTTCCACACCACTTGCAAGAATCGCTTCCTGAACCATCTGTTCCACGTACCTGTTCATGCTTTCCGTGTCGTGCTCTGTGGCAGTCATTTTGTTCACGTATGAGCAGATACCCATAAAGCATTGGCTCCATGTTACCTCTTCTTCTGTCAGAATGCCGGCTGGGTTACAGATGTTATAAGCAGAGCGCAGCCGTTTAACATGTTCCTTGAAAAGTTTGAGAAAGGAAACCTCTCCTTTTCGTTCCACACTGTTGGCAAGGATATATTCAGCCGCTTCCTGAATGAACTGAAGTCGGGCAAGGTCATTGTTCCCGAAGAAACGGTCAAATACAAGTCCAGACAATCGTTCTTGCAAAAGTTGCAGTTCGTTCCGCAATACTTCACGTGCAACCTCCAAGTCTTCCTGAGGACCGACTTCACCACCATATTTTTTCATGGCCTTTTTCATCTCTTCGCGAATACCTATGTAGTCGATGATAAAGCCACACTCTTTTGTGCCGAATTTACGGTTTACACGTGAAATAGTCTGAATGAGCGTATGTTTCGATAACGGTTTGTCGTTATAAAGCATCGTAAGGCAAGGCACATCGAACCCCGTAATCCACATATCCACATTGATGGAGATATGGAAATTCGATTTTTCCGATTTGAACTCCGTATCAAGAAATTTACGATATTCCTTGTCTCCAAGCAGATTGTAAAATTCTTTTTCATCGTCCTTATCTCTGGTCATAACCATATTGACAAATGCGATGTCGTTCAGTTTGTTCTTTTCGTCTGCTGTCAATACAAGTTCGTTCAATGCTTTCTTTTTCTCGAACCAGTCGGGCTGCATCTTTCGCATGATTTTATACAACCTGAATGCTATTTTGCGGTCGGCGCAAGTAATCATAGCCTTTTGCAAACGGTCAGTTGTCTCAGTCCGACGCTTATAATCTTCGATAATGTCTTTGGCAACACGATGCAGGACATCTTCATCACCGATAATCATCTCCATACTTGACATGGCGGCTTTGCTCTTGGCAATATCCTCTGGTGTTGCCCCTTCGTCTGCACATAGGCGATAATACTCTTCTACTTTCTCTGCCTGTTCTTTATTGAGGAATACACGAGCTAATCGAGGATCATATTTGATTGGGACAGTGATGCCGTCATCCTCCGACTCCTTCATCGTATATTGATCTACAACCTTCCCAAATACATGTACGGTTTCGTCAATGGGTGTTCCCGTAAAGCCTACGTATGTAGCGTTCGGCAATGCATCCCGTAAATATTTGGCAAAGCCGTATGTGATTTTCGCCCCTATCTTGTCAGCTTCTCCTTCGGTTTGGATGGATAGTTTAGAACCTATATTGTTTTGGGAGCGATGGGCTTCATCACTTAGGCAAATGACATTAGAGCGTTCTGTCAACAATCCTGTAGTCTCTGCGAATTTCTGAATCGTGGTAATATAGACCCCGCCAGTCTTACGCATACTCATTTCTTCGGCAAGTTCCTTTCTTGTTTCAAAGACTTTTACAGCTTCGTCTTCAATATATTGTTTCGAACGGCAGAATAGTTTCCCGGTCTGTGTCTCCAAATCCTCCCTGTCTACTATGATGAGAATAGTAGGGCTACCCAGTTGCTTTCTGCATCGCAAAGCCAATTGGCGGGCAAGGAACAGCATGGTATATGTTTTTCCACACCCTGTGGCTCCGAAATATGTACCGCCCTTACCATCACCTCCGACAGAACGCAAATGATTCAGGATATAGTCTCGCAGTTTGCGTGTAGCAAAGAACTGCGGATAACGGCATACGATTTCAGTCGTGTCGTCTTCTTTTGTAGGATCGGGAAAATAGACATAGTCCCGTAATATCTCCAATATGCGTTCCGGAGAAAGTGCTCCGCGAATAAGTGTACGAAGTGTATCAAGTCCTTTTCCAGCTTTGTCCTCATTCTCAATCTTTTTCCATTCGTAGAAAAATTCAAATGGCGTGTATGTCGTGCCCAAAGCATTCTTTGCACCGTCGCTGATTACCGCCAATGCGCAATATTTCAGCAATGCCGGAATATCCCGCATATAGCGTGTGCAAATCTGCGTATGCGCATCGCGTATAGTAGCGTTTTGTTTGGTCGGGTTTTTCAACTCGATAATACAGACGGGTATGCCGTTTATGAAAAGCAATATGTCGGGACGGCGATTTTCACGTCCCTGTTCCATAACAAACTGATTGACACAACGGAAAACATTATGGTCGGGATACTTAAAGTCTATATATTCCAAACGAAACGGATTATCCCGACCATCGCTATATGCAAAATCATAACCGTCACGATAGAGCAAAAAAGCATTCCGGAGAGCGTAATAGTCATTCTGTCCACCTATATTGCGCAGGTTAGCAACGATACCGTCTATCTCTGAGGTGGTCAAATTCTTGTCTTTGTATTGAACGGCGAGAAAATTCCTTAAATCCTCTTCGATGAGTGGATCGGTATATTTCCTGTGAATGTCATCACCAAATGTATATTGCCAATGTGCCTCGCGGAGGAGCTCGATGGTTGCTTCCTCGAATTGACTTTCATAATATTTCCCTTTGTTTGCCATAGTCGCTGCTATTTAAGAATGTATGACATGTTGAAGCAATGCCGGACACACTTCGCGTGAAAGTCTGTCAGCTTCTTTTGCTATTTGCTTTGCTTCGTTGGCACATTTGTAGATATTGACGATAGCACGTTGAACGTCAATGGGAGGGAGAGGTATTTTTACACGACACATCTCATCAAATTCAAAAAATTCATGTGCACTTCCTTTGGACATATAACGAGCATATCTATCAAATTCAGGTCGTGACACCCACATCCATAAAAAATACGGCTCAATTATTTCCTCATTTGTGATTTTAAAGACTCCATAAGCTGAAGAAACTGTACAATCTGCTCCTGTTCTATAAGCCAGGGATATTTTTTCTCCGTTTCTTGTTGTTGCTCTATTATATCCGAACTGTCCAGTTCTCACAATCTTATCTGATTTAGAATTTAATGCGACTTGTTTCGGAGCCTGAAAAACTTTTGTATTTGCGATACCTTGAGATAATTGAACTGATAAATCGACATTTCGTTCATCACACTCTTTGATATACGGTCCAATTTCCTGTAAAGGATATTTATGCTTCAATTCCTGTATATAGCTTTGGCAGACTTGCATAAGAGGAGCAGCCTTAGCCTCGTTTTGTTCTTTGATCTCCCTAAATGCTTTCCATACATTCACCACTTTCTGTTGTTCGTCAGGAGATGGCAACGGAATAAGTAATTCGCTCAATTTATTTAGGTTGTATTCTGCTCTTTGACTACCAAAGTTGTCGTAATCTACATATCTGTAAAACTCATTTCGCCTAAGATAGAGAGTTAAAAACTCTGCAGATAATACTGATTGGTGTTCTTCCTTTATATAAAATACTTGATATAGGTGAGAGACAATACACATTCCTCCTGTTCTATAAGCCAGGGAACCGATATTTAATCTTGATGGGTTATAAACAATATCACCATGTCTAACAACTTTATAAGGCTTCAGATTGATATTATCAGTAAGAGCTTTAGTCGGTTGGAACTCACCATCACTATTCACCCCTTCAATCAGATCAATACCATATTTAAGTGAAGAGTTGTTTTCACGTCTTGGAGAAATATAATCTCCCAATCTAACCCATTTTATATGACTTATCCCCATATCACTCCTCCATTCCGTGTTGTTCCAAGAAAAAACGTTTTTGCTGTTCTATCTCCCTGCTCAACTCTTCTTCCGTTGGCATATAGGCCATATATTTGGCTGCAAAAAGTTGCTCGCTACCATTAAGGACAGAGTATTTTGCCATTACCTTGTCGGTTTCAGTACAAAGCAGTATGCCTATTGTCGGGTTATCACTCTCATCTTTTACAAGGCCGTCATACATTCGTACGTACATATCCAATTGCCCCACATCTGCGTGTGTCAGAGGATGTGTTTTCAATTCAAACAACACGTAACGCTTGAGCTTGATGTTATAGAACACAAGATCAATGTAAAAATCACCTGTGTCCGTTGAAATGTGTTTCTGCCTGTCGACAAATGCGAAACCACGTCCCAATTCCATGATAAATTGTTGCAGATGATCTATTAAGGCTTGCTCCAACTCGCTCTCGTCATATTTGCTGTCCTTACGAAAACCTAAAAACTCGGCAACCACCGGACTCTTTATATATTCCAATGGATCATTGACTTCAATATCGGGGGATGGCACTACCAGCCCTTCCCTTACACAAGCCATACGGCGGCCATAGTATTGTGTACCGATGTTGCGATTGAGTGTCCTCACACTCCACATCTGTTCCGATGCCTCTTTTACATACCACTCTCTGGCCTTAGGGTCTGCAACCTGTATAATCGAGCGGAAGTGCGACCATGTCAGATTGTGAACACGCGTGTTCACAATCTCCAAATCATTAAAACACAGGTAAAATTGGCGGAAGTAATCCAAATTGCGTTTACTGAATGTACTACCGTATTTAGGTGCCAGTTGCTCTGCTAATGTTTTAATCAACCGGGTGCCATACTGCGCACGAACTTCTCCATGCTGTTCTTCTTCCACTATTCGCCGCCCAATGTGCCAATAAGTAAGTACAGCAATCTGATTAGCAGCCGCGTATGCCTGTTGACGACCTTGTTCAATGATACTCCGAATATCAGAGACCAGTTTATCAGTTGTCATACCATGTTGCAGCTTATTCTTTTCCATAACCTAAAACTTTGAAAGCGTTTATAAGTTCCGTTTCGTTTGCATCCCATCTTTTCTTCAATTCATCAAATTTACAACTCATTTCTGAAAGGGCAGACTTATAGTCTATTTCCGTATCACGGTCTATAAATTCAATGTATCTGGATGGCACAAGAGAATATCCCTTTTCTTGAATTTCGTTACGATGTGCAGCATAGTATAATTCCGGCTCTGCATACTCGGCAAAATTCTCGGTTTGCCAATCGAGGTATATTTGACGTACTCTGTCTATTTCCGTTTCCGACAAGCGGACGTATTTCTTTTCGTATATGTCATTGTTCCATGTCCGCAAGTCAATGAAAAGAATTTCACCTGTACGGTCGCGAAGTTGTCTGCCATGCCATGGACCGCCTTTCTTGTTGTTATTCAAAATCCAAAGGGTGACGGATATATCGGTAGAATAGAACATGTTTCGCGGCAAAACGATAATAGCTTCTACTTTGTCGCTTTCGATTAGCTGTTTGCGTATTCCCTGCGTATCACTATCATCCAAAGCACCATTGGCAAGCAGGAATCCTGCGATTCCACGACTGACATTCAATTTGTTCAAGATATGAAGAATCCACGCATAGTTGGCATTGCTGGCAGGAGGAACTCCATAGCTTTGCCATCGGGGATCAGTCTCAAAACCTCCGTATTCGGCATATTTCTTCAAATTGAACGGCGGGTTAGCCATGATGTAATCAAACTTAAGTTCCTTATGCTGGTCATCAGAGAAAGTGGAGACAGCTCTATCACCCAAATGGTAAGAGATACCTCGGATAGCCAGATTCATCTTTGCAAGGCGATAGGTTGCCGGCTCTGATTCCTGCCCATACACATTGACAGCTTTAGTGTTTCCGCCGTGAGCCTCTATGAACTTTGCAGCTTGAACAAACATACCTCCGGAACCACAGCAAGGGTCATAGACCGTCCCATCAAAAGGTTCAATAAGAGAAGCGATAAGCTCTACGATAGAATGCGGCGTGTAAAATTCTCCTTCCTCTTTGTCTGCGTTGATGGAAAAAGCCTGTAAGAAATACTCATATACACGGCCTATGAGGTCGTGATCATTAAATTTCTGGGGATCTATCTTGTTTATTTCATCCACTACGCTTTTCAAAACTCCCGGTTCAAGGGCTGTTTTCGTGAAAATTTGCTGTGGAAGAGCATTTTTCAACTTAGGTTCGTTGTCATCCAAAGTTTTTATGGCCGTATCGAAAGCAATGGCCATACCAGTAGGCGAGGTAAGAATCAACTTATCCCAAAATGTTTCATCCGTTAGAAAAAACACTCCGTCCTGCATATATTGGTTGGGGCGAGAAAGTTGCAATTCAATGAAATCCGTATCATTAATGCCCTGTACTTCCACTATTTCATGCCTGATTTTCTCCTTTTGCTGTTTGAACCGTTCTCCTATGAATTTCAGGAATACAAGGGTCAACAGCAAATCGCGCTTATCTGTCATGGCTGCACGCCCACGCAGACTGTTACGACAGTTGAAAAGTATCGTTTCAAGAGTCTCTTCCTTTATCGGTTTATTCTGTTTCTTAGCCATTCTATTATTTTATCAGTTCTGTATTTAACTTAAAAGCATTTGCATCAATCCCCATTTGGTAAATCTTAATGTCAGGATTTAACTTTCGTGCAACGCTTATTATTTTTGATTTTTCATCTGCATTCATGTTGATTCCTAAATAGACAGACTCGAAACACTCTCCTCCGATTTTAGGAAAAGCTCGTACTTCCTTCCTATCAATCGGACCTTTATCATCATTCTGATCCGGTAATAATGCCATATATGTGGGACTAGGGTCTAAAATAAATAGCCTAATCTCTTGTTCATGCTCCCAAGCTTTTGCCTTTGTGGATAACTGATAATGGAAGAAATCTTTTGCATTCCTGAAATAATCAGGCTTCTCTACAATATCTTTATATTGGATTTCCACTTCGGAACAACCAATCATGATTTTTCCTTGTATTTTCGAAAGATACTTTTGGGCTTTTTCCATATCCAAACCAATACAGATACCTTTATGTTTGCTATAATAGCTCCACATCAAAATTGAATCATGTATCTTGGAAAGACTACATATCCACACCTCTTCTCTGGTTCTACGAAATAGATCTCTTTCCAATTCTTCGATTATTTCCGAAGTCAATCCTCCACACGCTTCTTGCGGAACATTGGAGAAATCAATTAACGATGGGTGGCAATCAAACGGGTCGTTCAACTGCGTAGCATTGGTAAATTGAAGATTACTATAATGCAACATCATCAATCCGCCATTGAAATCAAGATACTTATATAATTTATCTGTCTCCATAAACTTATTATTCCGTCCTCAATAAGTCATCCACAGTGACACCCAAAACTTTGGATATTTGAATTAGCGTTTCCACATTGGGTTGTGTTGTATTGGTAACCCATTTGGAGATTATAGCGGGATCTTTATCCAATTGTTCAGAGAGCCATTTATTACTTCTGTTTTTCTCTGCGAGAACGACTTTGATTCGGTTCAGTAATTTACGTTCCATATTCGTATGTCTATCCAATGTGACTACAAAGGAACAAATTATCTAGGAATATATTTGATATTACAGGTTATATATTGCGGAAGAAGTACAAAAAAGTGACTAAAACATCAATTTTAGCAATGCAAGTTTATGACATTTACTCTTTAGGGGGATGATAAACTCCGTTTTTACCCTCATATACAGGAACGGTTATTTTTGAATATTATATCTTTTATGGGAACTATATGGTATCAAATCTATAAGAGAATGATATATAATGACTATATATCAGATTGACACAAATCGCACTTCGGTTCAAGAGTGAAAAAAATATTGAAATCAAATACATAACTTCCGGTTTACAGTTGAAACAGGAGACACCCTGAAAAGGTAGGTCTCCTGTTTTTTCTCTTATTTCCGCAAACATTTTCACAATTGAACATTTAGCCTTTCAAACATTTAATTTATTTTTTATGTTTGCAGCTATAAAACCGAGGACAAACCTTTAACATTCCTTCTTTATGAATAGATTAACCTCTTTGATACTTATTTCTTTCCTCTTTTTCTGTAGTTCTTGCATTTCCAAGAAAAAATACCTCATAGCTGAAAACGGACGCCTTTCGGCTATCGAAAGAGGAGAAAAGTTACGGAAAGAACTGTCGGACTGCAAGGATGAAAATTCCCGACAGACCCTCCGTATCGACAGTCTGCTGACAGACACAACAGAATTAGGCGGAATCATCCGGGCTTATCGGAATCTTCTCTATTCCAATAAATCGGAACAGGAAAAATTAAACGCTATGATCCGGGAAAAAATGTCTGCTCTAGACGATAGGGAGAAAACTATACGTGAGCTGCAAAAACTGATCGATTCCCAAAACCTGAAAGTAAAAGAACTTTTGAGCAGTATCCAAGAGGCTTTAATGGGTTTCGGAAGTGATGAACTGAGTGTGCGGCAAAAAGACGGGAAAATATATGTCGCCATGTCAGATAAGCTTTTATTTGAATCAGGAAGCGCTAAAGTAGACAAAAGAGGTAAAGAAGCTTTATCCAAATTAGCCGGAGTATTAAATAAACAGACGGATATCGATGTTTTTATAGAAGGACATACCGATTCTAAACCTATCCATACGGTTCAATTCAAGGATAATTGGGACCTGAGTGTGATCCGTGCAACCTCCGTCGTCCGTATTCTGACGAAAGACTACAAAGTTAGTCCTTTGCAAATCCAACCTACCGGAAGGGGAGAATATATGCCTGTTGCCGACAACAAAACAGCCGATGGCCGGACTTTAAACCGACGAACTGAAATTATTATTGCCCCCAAATTGGATAAACTGTTGAAACTTTTACAAAACTAGACAAGACAACAGGATTTTCCGTTCAGTCTTAACGCCTACAGAAAAAGAAGCTATCTTAAAAATGCTTTTAGGATAGCTTCTTCTTTACATCAATTTTTCTTACTTCGCCCAACCTGCTGCCTGGATCTGTTCGAAATCGATAAGATCAGTACAGCCGGTAAAACAATCATTAAAAGTAGTGGGTTTTTTGAAAACAGTGGTATGCTCAGCCCTTTCATACAAATGCACCTTTACTCCCTCTACCATTGTATAAGGGGATTCTCCTTTCAATTTTGTACCCGAGAATGCAAAACTAAAAGTAGTCACATTAAGACAATCGTCGAAAATACTAACAGGTACGGTTTCCAAAGCAGAACAGGCATAAAAAATCTGTCCAAAACCCGTCACTTTTGTACAGTTTTCAAAAGTATTAGCCGGAACTTCTTTCAGTGCACACCATTTAAATGTTCCGAAAAAATCTGTCACCGCCGGATTATTAGCAAAGAGTCCCTCCGGAATAGAAGCTAATTTACTACAACCGTCAAAGCAACTTCTAAAAGTAGTGACAGCCTTGCAGGCAGAAAATAGTCCTGCCGGTAAAGTAACCAACGCAGAACAGCCATTAAAACATTCTCTGAAAGAAGTCACTTTCGGACAATTATTAAAAATTCCCGCAGGAATTTCTTCCAAAGCAGCAGCTTTATAAAAAGCCTTCTCGAAAGTGGTAACAGCCAGGAAAGATTCGTTTACGTCATTTGCAACAGATTTCAGATTTGAGCAATTCCAGAAAGCTTCTTTTAAGGAAGTCAAGCCTGTATTCCCCCATTGCTTTACAGCCGTAAAGTATTGAAAAGCATCTTTGTAGGTTACATTAAAAATAGCCTTATTTGTTCCTAATCCTGTCACTTTTCCTGAAATCTTTACCTCATATACACCTTCCTGAGCGTAAACATGGGTAGGCGTAACCGTTGTGACCGTTTCGACTTCACTCCCATCTCCCCAATCTACCGAACAATCTACTGTCCCCAACAAAGGCAACACAGCCGTAGCATTTGCAGGCACTGACAATTCAAAAATCATGGCTTCGGCCAGTGAAGACGCCTCCTGAACAACAGTAACAGTCTGCCCGGCATAATTTTGCTCAATACCGGCCACAATCATAATTTCCGCTGTCAAAGCATCATAAGAGGAATTTTTAGGAGCCGTTACAATCAAATAATCATTCTCGGCTTTTAATTCCAACCACTCTTGTTCACATACATACTGCCATACATGAGTATTCTGCATCTTGAGATGTATGGTATCTACACCTCCGGCCATTGTAAAATGAATGGAAGCAGGATCGACCGTTAAAGTCACCGCCGGAGCAGCTTCCTGAACAATCGGAATAACAGCCGTTTCCAAATTTTCCCCTTCACCTGAAACGATTGTAAGCTCTGCTGTAAGCGCCACCGGATATAAATTCTCCTCTGCCGTAACCCTTACTTTATTATCCGATTTTACGATGGTAAAGACAGTATTGGAAATACTGATACTCCACAATTTCTGGTTCGTCTTTACTTCTACCTCTAAAGATCCTCCCTTTATCGGAAATTCCAACTTTTCGGGTGTAACCGCTAAATCAGCCCCTTCTACTCCGCTCTGCTTTACAGTCAGTTTACAAGTTGCATTGTTTTCAACACTGCCAGCCCGCACCTCAACGACAGCTTCCCGGGAAGTGACGTGTTTATTTTGCGCTACCGTCAAGACAAGTGTATCTCCGTTCTGACGAATCTCAAACCAATCTTTTCTTTCTTCTACCCGATAAATCCAGTCGGTCTGATTAGTCTCTACAATAACTGACAAAGTTCCTCCCTGATCTGTAAAATCGACATTTCCCCTGCTTCCGTCTTCCGACAGTGTAATCGGAAACTCCTCTAAACCGGACACCAAATCCAGTTTAGCTATTGCTATCGTATTTTCGTCATCGGAACAGGCTCCAAACAGTAAGACTATTCCGAATATAATAAAAAATAATTTTTTCATGTTCCTCTATATAATCTATTATTTATTCCAAGCAGAAGGCATCGTATTATAATCACTCAATCCATTACAATTCCGGAAGCAGGCATCGTATTCGTTAAGTGTCACAAATTCTCCCCCGTAATTTCTTCTCTCATACAAATGCACTTTTTTCCCGCCAATTTCCGTGTAAGGAGATTCCCCCGTCAACGAGACACAATCCCGGAAAGTTCCCTTAAAAGAAACGACCTTCCGGTTATTATCAAACAATCCGGCCGGAATACCGGTTAAAGAAGTACAGGAAGTAAAACAATAAGAAAAAGTAGAAATCTCCGGACAATTTCGAAACAGTTCTTCCGGAATAGATGTCAAACTATAACAATAAGTAAATATTCCCACCATTTTTTCAGCTAACGTACAATTATTGAACAACTTTGCCGGAATATTTATCAAAGACTGAGCATTCCGGAAACAATAAGAAAAATCGGTTACTTTCAGACAATTCGCAAATAAATTTTCAGGAATAACCCGCAAAGTCATACAGTTTGTAAAGCAACTGTTAAAGTCAACCGCTTCTATACAATCTTTAAAAAGTCCTTCCGGTAATTCCACAAGGGGACAATCTCCAAAAGTATATACAAAAATCGTCGCCTTACTGCAATTCTCAAACATCCGGACCGGAAGTGAAGTCAAAGCCGTACATTTATAAAAACAATCGCGGAACGTCTCAGCGTTCACAGCACTTGCAAAAAGGCCTTCCGGTAATTCTTTCAAAGCTGTACAATTACTAAAAGCATTTTCAAAAGAGGTAACTTCAGCAAAAGAATCATCCGTATCAGGAGGCAATGACTCAATGTTGATACACCGATAAAAAGCATACCTCAAAGCAGTCAGTCCGGTCTTACCCCACTGTTTGATTCCGGAAAGGCATGCTCTCTGTTCATCCGAAAATCCAATCATGGAATACAATTCCGGGACTTCTCCAGAAATCCGGACAAGATAAGTACCGGCTGAAGTATACATGTGTCTGGGAGGAGCAACCGATATATTGTCTATTTTCATATCTATTTCTTCCGTCTGTCCATCGCCCCAATCTACGGAACATTTAACCAGTCCGCATATCGGTAACATAATCTGAGTCCGGGCCGGAACGGTATACTCCAATACCAAACTGTTATCATTTTGTACAACCGTAATGACAGCAGTGTCCGCATTTTCCTCTACTCCGGCAGTGACCAAAAGAGTAGCCGTCAACTGCTCTCCCGTTTCATTTTTCGCCGCTTTCAAAATCAAAGAACTATTTCCTTTCTCTACAGTCAACCAACCGGCAGAAGGAACAGCATCCCAAATTTCCTGATTTGTTTCCAGCTTCACTTCCGCAGTTCCCCCAGCGCAAGAAAGCGCAACCTTGTCCACGCTAAGCGTCAGAGAAGCGTCTTCCACCAAAGGTGTCTGTATCACTTCCTCCTCCTCATCCGAACAAGCTCCGAAAATAAGGAATACTCCAAGAATCAGATAAAAAATTTTCATAACATTAATTTTAGGTTTATAATTAGATAAATAGTTAATATTTTAAAAGCAAAAAAACAAAGCTCTCCAAAGCTCCTCTGTTTTATGAAAGCCACTTTTTCATTTTTTAAGATATTTTAAAAACAAAAATATAATTTTATCTTAAAAATTAGTAAATATCATCTTAAAATACTTCTCTATTATTATTCATTTTGCAAAATCTATTCCAATGTTATAAAAAGCGAAAAAACTTGAATGAATACACTCATTTTCTAAATTACAAAATCTGATTAAAAAATACGAACGAAAAAGAATCAATTAAAAATTTTTGTTAAAATACAAGAAGAACATACATACAATTTTCAAACGCCACTCCCTCGTCAGCAGAAAGAAAATGCTAGTGAAAGCAGGCCAAATAGGAGAAAACGATTTTTTAAGGGGAAAAAATTCCGAAAGCCAGCCAGGCAAAAGAACATAAACTCCCCAAAATTACACAAAAGGGACGTGCCCTAATGTGTAAATTTCGATTATGTCTGCACTATCAAAGATTACCCAAAACCAAAATAAAAAAGAGGTGAAAACATTGTTTTCCACCTCTTCTGAAGTAAGTTGTTGTTTTTCAAGAGAGCCACTTGCGAGACTTGAACTCGCGACCTACGCATTACGAATGCGTCGCTCTACCAGCTGAGCTAAAGTGGCATTTGCGGCTACAAAAGTAATAATTATTTGATAAGAAAAAATCAATTCTACAAAAATTATATAGCTATAAAGTTATTTTTATTTACCTATAAGCATAATTTTCCTTTCTTTTCACTTTATTCCCCTACGACCTGAAATACCTGCCGCAAAGTATTGCCTTCATCGTCTACAACTGTCAAAACATGCTTTCCTTCTGGAATATCGACCTCTATTTGATGAATATACCGGGTATCTCCCACATACCGATCATCAATATGCCAATAGACCTCTGCTGAAGAATTCCGGTGAGCCAGTTCAAATACAACAGCACTTCTCCGACCGCCGAAATCCCGGGGCACAAATACCCGCATTCCTTTCTGCGGATAAATCATTTCCATAACATCCCCCCTATCCGGTTCACAATCGGGACGATAAGGAGGAAGCTTCCGATAATCGCTATGAGTACGGGTATAATACCACTCCTGCACAGGCGTCAATACGAACCAAGGCTTTACCTGTATTTTATAAACCGGTTCACAATCCGAATTTACCTGCCATTTTTCCGTAGCATCCAAACTCACGAAACGATGATAAGGACAAATTGTAGTCCTTGTTCCGGCTCCGCATACTTCAAGGGTATCTTTTTCTTCGCAAATCATTGAAGCCCGATAGCCACTCTTGCGACATACCACCACCTCCTGCATTTCTTCTGCCGGTTTATACAAATGTCCTTCTACAGGCAACAATCCCGCCACCTCAAAAAGAATAGGAGCAGCAGCTCTCACCCCTACTAATCCCGGGCGCCCCTCCCCATCGGAGTTCCCTACCCAAACACCAATAACCCAATCTGCATTCACACCAATAGCCCAGGCATCCCGATAGCCGAAACTAGTCCCGGTTTTCCAAGCCAAATCCAAACGGGATGCAAAATTTTTCCAACCCGACTCCAATTCCGGTCGCTCGACCTCCCGCAATGCTTTTAATGTCAACCAAATGGAGGCCGCACTTAAAGGAGCTCTATCGGGAGTACAAGGGGTCTGTACGAAGAGATCCCCGCTTTGAGAAGATACTTTCTTTTCTTTCCAAAGTTTCAAGCGGTCATATTCTCCTTCATAATATTGTCCGTCCGCTTCATTATAATGCCGTAAAACGGACACCATACCCCCATACATATTACATAAATCCCACAAAGAGGTTTCTCCTCCTCCCAAGATAAGACTCAATCCATAATCGTCAGCCGGCCGGTTCAAACTGTGGATACCTAAGCCTTTCAACTCCCTGTAGAAACGGTTGTAATTATACTCTTTCAATAAGCGGACAAAGGGAATATTCAACGACATCGACAAAGCTTTATCCGCTGGCACAACTCCTTGAAAAGTACGATTAAAATTCGAAGGTGCATATCCCCCAAAACGGGAAGGGACATCCGGAATTAACGTCTTCGGCAAAATATAGCCGTTGTGTTGCATCAAAGCATATAAAGCCGGTTTCAAAATACTGCCTGAGCTCCGGACTGCCGGAATGATATCGACCTCATTTCCCCGGCTATTTCCCCAAGCCGGGGTATTCCCGATATAAGCCCGGACTTCTCCGGAAGGAATATGCGCCACTAAAACGGCAGCATTGTAAATATGATTTCCTCCCAGCATCCGATTGTGGCGACGTACAATTTCCGATACAGCTTTTTGTAAATAGGAATCTATATACGAATGACAGACCTCTCCCTTGCGGGTAATGTCTGCACGGGCTAATAAATGAGGAGCAATATTTTCCGGATAATATACATTTTCAGGCATAGGCTCTTCCAAAGCTAACCGATAATCCTCCTCTTCTATTTTACCTAAGCGATAGAGTTCCTTCAACAAACGATTTCTCTTTTCTTTCAACAAACGAACATTATTCAAAGCCGGCGCATTGGGCAAAACAGCTAAAAAAGCAGCTTCCGCCCAACTCAACTGCCCCGGATCCCGATCGAAATATTTCAATGCAGCCGCCTGTAAACCCACAATATTTTTACCGAATGGGGCATGAGCTGCATAAAGTTGTAAAATTTGTTCTTTGGAATAACTTTGTTCCAAACGGAGCGTTAAGAAAATCTCCCAAAACTTTTCCCGATAAGTACGGGGAGGATTTTTCCGGGCCAAGCGGATGACTTGCATACTGATCGTACTGCCTCCACTTACTACTCTTCCCGCCTTTATATTCCGATACATTGCCCTTGCCAAGGCAAACCAATCCACTCCCTTATGCTGCCAAAAACGCTTGTCTTCAAACGCGAATAGAGCCTCCTTGTACTTATCTGGCAAAACATTTGTTCCCGGAAACCGAAACTGCTCATCCTGGGCTACTTTTACCCCCATAATCTCTTCCTTTCGATCCAACAAGAGAGTGGAGTAAGAAACCTCAAACAAGGGGTTGGGCAATGCGTTCCACCAAAAAATCAAATACAGTAGATATAAAACTGAAAATAATATATAAAATCGATTTAACTTCATTTTTTCAATCCGTTAAAAGAGGATAAGCATTCCCTTGATCGGGTAAAGATATAAAAAGAAAAACTCCGGGAAAATATCTTCCAATAACTTGTTTCTTATCATTTCTATCTTCTTTTTTCTCGATAACAAGCCCTCAACGGGTAATAAAATGCACAAATCGATCGGCAAAATGAAGATACAATAAGATCCAAACCAGAAAGCGCAGGAATCGGCCTAGCAACATATAAAAGGCAGAAAGCTTGGGATTTACCTTATAAAAGCCCAAAGCAATCGCAAACAGATCTCCCACAAAGGGTAACCAGGTAAAAAAAGCCAAACCATATCCGTATTTATCAATACGGCTCTTTTGACGGGATAATTGTTCCGGCTTTACTTTAAACCATCGTTCCAGCCATTTCCATTTTCCCAACCAACCGATCCAATAAGATGTCAGTCCCCCTAACCAATTCCCCACAGTAGCGATCAGCAAACATCCCCACACATTTCCCCCTAGAGCAAGCACCCCGATTAAAAGTAAATCGGCACTGAAAGGTACAATAGTTGAAGCCAAAAAAGAACCGATAAAAAGTCCCCAATAACCTAGATCAATCAACGAATCCATAATACGTTCAAAAATAGGGAGAAATCTACAAAAGTTCAAGGATAAAAACGTATAAGTGTACAACTACATTAGTAGATTCGTTGCATTCGCCTGCTAAACGGGCACCCCTTCTTTAAAACATAAATGCTGGAAACGTTTAAACATCTTTACCTTTAAGCTTTTATACATTTAAACGATTTACAATAAAACTAAAAAACTTTTGCCGATTATTTTTCTTTCTATTAAATTTTTGTATTTTTGTGATCTGAAAATTTAACAACAAAATCAAAATGTGTTAAATTTACAACTTTTCAGAGGTTTTATATCATTAAAATAACATAGTATGAATATCTATTTTAGCTTTAAGGAAATATTTAGTGCTTTTATTGTACTTTTTGCAGTTATCGATATACTAGGATCTATCCCCATTATTTTAGCTTTAAAAGCTAAAAACAAAACAATCAGTGCAGAAAAAGCTGCCATTTTTTCTTTTGTCATACTGGTGGCCTTTTTATTTGTCGGAAATTCTTTACTGGCCTTGTTCAATGTAGACATTTCTTCTTTTGCCATGGCCGGAGCTTTGGTAATTTTTGTTTTGGCTGTAGAAATGATTTTTGGAATAGAAATATTCAAAAACGACGGGCCTACGGATTCGGCCACTCTTGTACCGCTTGTATTTCCTTTAATTGCCGGAGCGGCTTCGTTCACGACATTATTGTCGTTACGGGCGGAGTATAATATATTAAACATCATCATTGCTGTAGCTTTAAATTTATTATTCGTTTACTTTGTACTGAAAAAAGTGGATTATGTACAACGGGTAATTGGCAAAGGGGGAGTGTATGTCATGCGAAAATTTTTCGGAATCATATTACTTGCTATTGCAGTACGTCTTTTCACTGCTAATCTCAGTACATTACTGGATTCCTTAAAATAAATCAAAGGTGATCGATAAAATGAACAAAGCGGTTGGCATAAATCAGGTATAGAATCACCCACAAAAGAAAACGAGACATTCGACTTAAATACATCAGAAAAAGAGTCAATTTCGGTTTTGTCCGGTAGAATCCGAGTGCTACACTCGATACATCGCCGACAACCGGAATCCAGACCAATAAAGCCAATAAACTGCCGTATTTATCAATTTTCTTTTTTTGCTTTTCCAGTTGTTCCTCTTTTAAATGAAACCAACGTTTCATTTTCTCCTTATTGCCCGAATAACCGATATAATAAATGATCAATCCTCCCAACCAGTTGCCCGTTGTTGCAATAAAAAGGCAGCCCCAAGGATTAATACCTGCAGCCAACATCCCGACAAAAAGGATATCCGCCCCAATGGGTAAAAATAAAGATGATAAAAAAGACCCGGCAAATAAGCCGTAATATCCGTATTTGGAAAGTAATTCGGCTATTGTAAGGGTGATTATGTCAAGCCCCATAATTTACTATTTTATTAGGAGGCTTACGAAAAATGAATAATAAGGTTTAAAAAGAAAAACAAGAAATAAGGCCGGAAAAGTATGCAACACACCTTTCAAAATGCCTTTTGATTTTGTACAGATAGCTCTTTTATTTAAAAGCTTCTGTTATCGGCCGTCCAATCCACACCTGAGGTTGTTTTAATCCGAATATCCAGGCAATAGTTGCTGCCGTATCATAAATCATTGTACTATTATTTATGACACTTCCAGCCCGTACACCTTTCCCAAACACAACAAAAGGAATTTGCATTTCCTGTAATGTCTTTCCTCCATGTCCCTTCTCTTTGCCTCCGTGATCGGCGGTAAGGATAAAAACCGTTTCTTCATAAATTCCGGCATCTTGTACAGCTTGTACAATCTGGGCAATTTTACCATCCAATTCTTTTAATTTCGCATAATATTCAGGAGTATCATGTCCGTATTTATGCCCCACCTCATCCGGATTATTAAAAGCAATCATCATAAAAGTAGGCTTTTTCTCCCGGATATATTGCACTGCATCCTGAACAATAGGATCCGACTGCTCTTCCACAGGCGGTACATGAGCAAAATGATTGACAGCTTCTCTTTCACATAAATATTGCATTCCATCCCATTCAAAGACATAACCGATTTCCGCATCAGGCCTTTGATCCCTCAACAAACCAATTACTGTCGGAAACAGCCCGTAAGGAGAAAGTTCCCGGGAAGGGATCTCCGGTTTCTTGCTCCCCCAAGTCGTAAAACCATGGATCTCAGGGCTAGCTCCCATTATCATAGAGGCCCAATTGCACGCACTGGAAGAAGGTAAAACGGACCGAGATTCTAAAGTATAAGCTCCGCCTTTCATCATTATTCTCACCGTAGGCATATCGGCCTGAGGAATACTATAAGCCCCCCAACCATCCAAGCCAATCAAAACAACATGTTTCACCCCTTTTACCTTTCCAAAAAGCAAAGCTGTCACAAACAAAAAACCGATTAATAAAATAGTCCTTTTCATGATTCTTACATTCACTTTATTATTTAACACAGTAGCCAAATATATCACTTTTTTAAATAAAATTTTACTTTTCCGGAAAACTTTTACAAGTCCCGGAAATATAACTCCATCCGTAAATAAAAAATTATTAATATAAGGCAGTTAGGTACTAAAATTGGGGATCAATATACTTTCTGATGCCACTATTGAATAATCGGATTTTCTAATATTCAAAATCTTCCGGAAATAACACAATCGTTATCATAAACAGATCATAGAATAAAACTTAAACAGACGTTGTTTCTTTCTATTCAGGTCCCCAAATTATCCCTTTTCTTCTGGAAAAAGCTCTATGCATCATTCAAAAAAGTCGAAAAATAGTTTTAACATCATTTCCCGATAATTTTCATCCTTTAAGTTGTTTTTTCAGACCAGTTGAAAAATTTATAGGTAAAAAATACAAAGAAAAGAATATTCGACTATAAATTCAATTATTTTATAGCAGTCTACAAAGTCGAGTAAAGACAGAAAGAGGAGGACAAAACAACGTTTTTACAAGGGAAACTCTTTTAAGCCGAAAGGAGATAATCTCTTAAAAATAAAAATCACTCAGCCTTAAGGGATGTATCCCTCCAATACCACTACAACTCTAATTTTCATCCAGAGGGACGGACCTTTTTTGCGAAAAACAGATATTCTTAAGAATAAATTGAAGTAAAAATTACACAATAGGGACGTGCCCTACTGTGTAAATCCAATTAGGATTGTTTACTTTGACACTTACAAAAATAATCATGGATAAGAGTTACCAATTTTCAGAAAACTCTATATTGAAGCAAAAATTACACAGTAG
>NZ_JH594596.1:2316391-2957506 GCF_000243215.1 Odoribacter laneus YIT 12061
ACCGGTATTACCCTAGGCCGATCCTCGCGGTTACGGACTTCAGGTACTCCCAGCTTCCATGGCTTGACGGGCGGTGTGTACAAGGCCCGGGAACGTATTCACCGCGCCATGGCTGATGCGCGATTACTAGCGAATCCAACTTCATGGAGTCGGGTTGCAGACTCCAATCCGAACTTAGACCAATTTTCGAGATTTGCATCCGGTCACCCGGTAGCTACCCGCTGTTATGGCCATTGTAACACGTGTGTCGCCCTGGATGTAAGGGCCGTGCTGATTTGACGTCATCCCCCCCTTCCTCTCACCTTACGGTGGCAGTCCCGCTAGAGTGCTCATCATTACATGCTAGCAACTAACGGTAAGGGTTGCGCTCGTTATGGGACTTAACCCGACACCTCACGGCACGAGCTGACGACAACCATGCAGCACCTTGTATATAGCTCCGAAGAGAAAAACTGTTTCCAGATTATGCAACATACATTTAAACCCAGGTAAGGTTCCTCGCGTATCATCGAATTAAACCACATGTTCCTCCGCTTGTGCGGGCCCCCGTCAATTCCTTTGAGTTTCATCGTTGCCGACGTACTCCCCAGGTGGCTCACTTAATTCTTTCAATTAACCCCTAACTGTCTTATCGCTAAGGGCCGGTGAGCATCGTTTACGGCGTGGACTACCAGGGTATCTAATCCTGTTCGCTACCCACGCTCTCGTGCATCAGCGTCAGTTATGGTCTGGTAAGCTGCCTTCGCTATCGGAGTTCTAAGTTATATCTATGCATTTCACCGCTACTTAACTTATTCCGCCTACCTCGTCCATTCTCTAGCTCTACAGTTTTAATGGCGGACCGGAGTGAAGCTCCGAAATTTTACCACTAACTTATAAAGCCGCCTACGCACCCTTTAAACCCAATAAATCCGGATAACGCTCGCATCCTCCGTATTACCGCGGCTGCTGGCACGGAGTTAGCCGATGCTTATTCCTACTGTACTGTCATCACCCTATACATAAGGCTTATTCTCCCAATAGAAAAGAGGTTTACAACCCATAGGGCAGTCATCCCTCACGCGACTTGGCTGGTTCAGTCTCTCGACCATTGACCAATATTCCTCACTGCTGCCTCCCGTAGGAGTCTGGTCCGTGTCTCAGTACCAGTGTGGGGGACCTTCCTCTCAGAACCCCTACCTATCATCGGTTTGGTGGGCCGTTACCCCGCCAACTGCCTAATAGGACGCATGCCCATCTTTGACCACTCTCGTTTTACTCTATTCCCCAGGAAGGAAAAAGAGACTATGAGGTATTAATCCACGTTTCCATGGGCTATCCCTCTGTCAAAGGCAGGTTGCATACGCGTTACTCACCCGTGCGCCGGTCGTCAGCGGTGTATTGCTACACCCTGTTACCCCTCGACTTGCATGTGTTAAGCCTGTCGCTAGCGTTCATCCTGAGCCAGGATCAAACTCTTCATAGTTAAAGTTTTTTTTGTGTTTCCTGTGTCAGGTTATAATTCCTTATCATTCATTGTTAAGGACTCGCACTTGCTTGTTTGTCACTTCAATATTTTAAAGAACTTTCTTAGCTTCTAAAAATCCCCAAAATTTCGGGGGAAAGCGTCGGCAAAGATAATACCACTTTTTTGTTCTGCAAAATCTTTCCGAAACTTTTTTGAAACTTTTTTTTAAGAACTCGCGTTTCGATTTGTTTACCCCTTTCCCTTCCTGCAACTCTTCCCGAAAGCGGGTGCAAAGATAAAACAATTATCACCCCTTTTCCAAATTTTTATGCCCTTTTTTTTACCCAAAATTTAACAGCGTAAATAACCCCCTCTCCTTCAGGAAGTCCGCATTCAAAAAGAAAGGATGCAACAGAATAAATAACCCCGTTTTAAATGACAATACGGCAAATATGCAATCATTGCAAAGGAAAAAGAAGAAAATTACACAATAGGGCACGTCCCTAATGTGTAATAGTGAAAGAGAGCTATAAAATAGAGATCAATTCCAGCCGTGTGCTTCGATCTGTGCATAATCGCTCAGTGAAGTACACTCTTGAAAACAGCGTCCATACTCAGCAGGAGCAGTAAAAAGTGCAGTATGATCGGCACGTTCATATAAATGAATTTTTATCCCTTCATGAAGGGTATAGGGAGATTCGCCTGTGAGCGGGGCCTTACCGAAAGTAAATCTGAAACCGGTCGCTTTTTTACAATCATCGAACATAGAGACAGGAATTATTGTAAGTGCGGTACAAGTATAAAAACACTGTCCAAAATCTATTGCTTCTGTACATCCAGCAAAAATTCCCTCCTTTATACTCTTGAGAGAAGTACATTTCCAAAATGTACGAAAAAAATCGGTCGCCAGACGACAAGAGGCGAATAAATTTTCAGGCAATGAAGTCAAAGAGGTACATTGCGAAAATGAATTCCGGAAAGATTCTACCTTATCACATGAGCGCAACAATCCTTCCGGAAGGACTTCCAGGCTGCTGCATTGTTCGAACGCGCTCTCGAATGTAGTAATTGCACGAAAAGATTCCTGAGTATCGGTTGGAATCGAACGCAGGTTTGTACAATGCCAAAAAGCATTATACAGGGAGGTTAAGCCTGTTGTACCCCATTGTTTTACGGCTGTGATATAGTCACGCATAAGCGCGTCCCCGCTGTTAAAGACAGGATTATTGGAATTTAACCGGCTTACAGTACCCGTAACTGTTATTTCATAAACTCCTTCTTTTTCGTAGATATGAGTAGGAGCATTGGCCGTCACTGTTTCCTTCTGTCCATCCCCCCAATCCACTACACAGTTTACTGCAGTCGTTTCATCTGTATAGAGGGGTAGTCCAGCTTTTGCCCCTGCCGGAACCGTCAGTTCAAAAATCAAAGAACCGAGAGTCAGATTGGCTTCCTGTACGACCTCTAGGGTCGTTTCGGCAGTATTTTCACCCAAACCGGCTGTCAGGACAATAGTTGCCGCCAATTTTTCAGGCAATACGTTCTTCTGAGCCGTCACCGTCAGGATGCCGTCTGCTTTCTCGATAGTTAACCAAGCGGCTTCGGTTGCAAACTTCCATATATCTGTTCCGCCCACCTGCACCCCTACTGTTTCCCTTCCTCCCTCTACCGGAAAATTCAATTGAGCAGGCTCGACCTTTAAGGTCACCTGTTCAGCACCATTTTGTACAACGACAACCGTATCAGTAATTTGTTCCCCATTTCGGGTTCCCTTCACTTCGATATTACTTTTAAGTTGTCCGGTAGAAAGATTCCGGGCTGCTGTCACCGTAAATCCGTCGTCCAGTGTGTTCACTACAAAATGGGGATCAGCTGATCGAACGTCCCATTTATCACAGTTCGTCGTAATATGCACTTCCTGCATCCCTCCTTCCGCTTCAAAAGTAAGCAAAGCCGGGTCCGTCGAAAGGGAAACGGGAATTTCTACAGGGGTCGGATCATCTTTATCAGAACAAGCCCATAAAGCCACTAGTGTACAAAGAATAAATATCAGTTTTTTCATGTTTTACTATTATATTTGATTTAAATTTTCCCTTCTATCCTTTCTTCCTCCTCTATATCCAGATAAAATTATTTCTCCCAGATTTAATTACAACCATTGTGAATAAGAGGCGGAAATTATCGAATAATCTTCCAGTTGGATACATTCTTTAAAGGCCGTTTTATATTCGACCGGAGCTGCAAATTGGTTGGAATATTCTCCCCGTTCATACAAATGAACTTTCTTTTCGCCTATTCGTGTATAAGGAGATTCTCCTTCCCAAGCGCTACATCCCCTAAATATTCCATACCAACGCGTTGCCTGCCGGCAAAAATCGAAAAGAGATACTGGTACAGTAAGCAGATTTTCACAATCGGCAAATACAAAATTAAATTTCACGACTTTAGTACATTTATCAAATAGCCCTTCAGGTATTTTTGTCAGGGAAGTGCATCCTAAAAAAGTACTTTGGAAACTTTCCACCTGCTCACACCGATCAAATAAGCCTGCCGGAATTTCTTTGAGGGAAACATCTCCTGCAAAACAATGCTGAAAGGTAAGAGCTGCCGTACAAGGCGCAAATAAACCTGCGGGGATTTGCTGTAAAGCTTCACAATACACAAAAGAGTAACTAAAATCGGTCACCTGACTGCAAGAAGTAAAAAGTCCCTCCGGTACTTTTTCGAGCCCTCGGCAATAACTAAAGATACTATTGATTTTTTCTATGCCCGTACATTCATCCAGCAAATGCTCCGGAATTACTTTTAAGGAGATACATTCCGTAAAACAAGAACTAAAATCGGTCGCCAAAGTACATCCGGCGAACAAATCGGCCGGAATTTCTTTCAAAGCAGAACAACCATTAAATGCATTCCGGAAGGTTGTCACGGTTGTGAATGCTTGCTCTGCATTTGAAGCAAGTGTGGTAAGTGAGGTACAACCGTGAAAAGCATATTCCATACTTTCAAGTCCCGTTTCTCCCCATGCTTCCACGGCCTTTAAACGGGCTCGTTGGGCATTATCAAGCAATATAGACGAAAGTGCCGTCACCGTACCCAAAATTTCAACTTCATAACTACCCTGTTTCTCATAAGTATGCGTAGGATAGCCAACTGATAAACCGTCGATTATGGCATCCACTTCCTCTTTTTGCCCATCCCCCCAATTAATCGTACATTTGACCACACCTTCTGTAGGAAGTGCCACCACAGCATCCGGCTTTTCTGTGTCATAGCTAAGTATCATAGCTCCGTTGCCCTGCCTTACTTCCAGTGTAGCTTGTGTTTCTTCTGTTCCGCCTTCTACAGAAACCTTCAGGGTCGTAGTCCGGCGCTGACCCCCCAAATTACCTTCAGCCGATAAAAGCATTCCCTGCCCGGTCTGTGATACGGTAAGCCAGGAAGGGGCTCCTTCGACATGCCATACGATGCCGCCGGTTTCGACAGCTATTTCAACCGAACCACCCCGGGTAGGAAGCGAAACCTCTGACCGATCAAGTATTACCCGGGGAATTTCAACCGGAACAGCCTCATCATCACTCCTACAGCCCCATACCGTTATAAAAAGTATAAGGCAAAAAATAAAATTCCAACTTTTCATTTTTTCACATTTTTATTAAACAGAACACCTTGGAAAACAGACTATTTTTTCCCAGAAATTTTTGCTAATATAGGAAGAATCAAACTTTTGGATCAAAGAGCGGGGGGGACAAATGGGGGACAGCTTGCCTGAAACAGAAAATAGAAACACAAAAATCAAAAATAACCGTCATCTAAAATTTAAAACAGTAGAAATAAAAAACAGAAAAATGCAAATAAACAAGATTCAGAAACGAAAACCCTCTTCGATGCCGATGAAAAGATCCTAATCCGGTAAATAAGTCCCTTTAAGGAACGAAGTACCTATCTGTTTCTGAAAAAAGCTTTAAAACGAGATTTGAAAAAAGGGAAGATTGTGACATTTGAACTTCGGAAATGTCCTAATGAATTTAAATTGACCTTTTTTTGCCAATGATATTTTACTATTTTTACAACATGAAATATTTCTGGTGCGTCTTGCTTTTTTTCGGTCTTTATTGCTGTATACCTACTGTACAAACTACCCTGTCGAGCCGATGGATACCAACCGGGACTTCTTTTGATTCACTTGCTTTCCAGATTTCACAAACTCCAGCAGGAAAGCTCTACGAACCAATTCTGAAACAAATGTATTTCCTTTGCGAACAAAGGCCTGATTTACCTATACTTCAATGGAGGACCAAATACTGGGAGGCCCGATACCGCGTATTCCATGCTGAATTGGAAGAAGCCCAACATCTTCTGGAAGAAGCTGCTCAGCAAATCAATCCGGATAAATATCCTTACGATAGAGCTCGTATAATCGGATTACAAAGCCAAATCTACCTGATGAGGGGAGATTTTCTGGAAAGTTATAAAGGCTACCGTCAGGTAAGTGCATTTTACAGCCGTATTAACGATACGCTTATGCTGGCCAACACCTGCGTAAACACGGGCGTCATTATGCAAAATCTGGAAGACTGGAATCGGGCGCTCGACTTTTTTGAACAAGCGGATAGCTGCTTTAACATTCTGGGCACCCCCCATTTCCGGCAAAAAAACCGTTTGAACCTCTCCAACGCCCTTTACCGACTGGGGGAAGAAGAACGAGCCGTAAAAATACTGGAAGAACTCCTGGATGCCCCAGAATGCTGTGCTGACACTTCTTTTAAAATCAACGTTCTGCTCTCCCTTTTCAGTTATACCCACCGTCAGGATCAGGCAGAAGCAGCTTACCAATTAGCTAAAGCTTACGGCAACAAGAAACTAACGGCCAAAAGTGCAACCGGACTGGCAGCCGGCTATCTGCAGGCCGGAAGGGAAGAACAGTCGCTTCCTCTATATCGCAAAGCCCTCGCTTACATAAATGAAAATCGTGATTATGAATTTATACTTCCCGTTTTACAGGGCATGACAAATACCTTTGCCGCCTTAAAGAATATCGACAGTGCTTATTACTATTTATGTCATTTCGAAGCAGCACGCGATTCGCTTTCTGTAGCTAACGGACTAGCAGAGATCAGACATATGGACAGCCGGGCAGCTATTGAACATTATGAATACCGGCTGAGCCACCTCCGGGAAAAGTCATTGTGGCAAAGCCGTTTGATGTTTCTCCTCTTTTTTACTGTTGCCTGTATTGCTGCGTTCGTATGTTATATTTTCTGGACTCGCCGGCACAAGGAACGTATCCTCAAACAACTACGCGAAGCTGAAAACAAAGAACTGTGCATACGGCTGGAACACGAGACGCTCTACAAAGAACAACTCCGCCGGGAAGTTGACAGCCGGAATCGGGAACTGGCAGAACGGGTATTGGCAATTAACACCCGGAACCGGATGCTAAACGAATTGAAACAGCAACTCGATAAGGAACGGCAGACAGGCAACATCCCCCAAGCCGTTACAACAAGGTTAAAGCAATATATTATGAACCAGCATGTGCCCGACGAAGAAGAAGGCACCTTTTTCCACGTGCACTTTGAAGGGATTTATCCCGGTTTTTTCAGCCGGTTACAAGAAGCACATCCTGACTTATCGGAACACGAAATGCGCTTCTGTGCTTATGTACGCATGGGGATGGATAATAAAATGATTGCCCGTATCCTTTTCGTACAACCCGACAGCATCAAAAAGCTACGACACCGGATACGGAAGAAGGTTTCACTTCCTCCCGACGATTCTCTTGAAAACTATCTACGTACCATCTAAAAATATCTCCCCAAAGGAAGAGGGAAGAAAGCGTTCAAAAACAAAAGGGATTGTCCCAAAAATCTTTCGATTGTCGAACCTTTCGACCGGACAAAGAGATCTTAATCAAGGATTTAAAGCCTCCAAACAAAATGGAGCATTCGTTCCTACCAGAAATACTTCTCTTCAAAAAAGTCGAAATTTCAATTTTTGAGACAACCCCTTCCGTCTATTCTATTAAACTATTTAATAGCCGTACTGATCATAAAGGTTGCTGCCACCGCAACGATAGCATATAACTCCGGGAATACAGCCAGAATCAATGTTTTACCGAATACGTCGTAACCGGATCCGATCCCTATAATCCCGTTTGCACATACCTGTCCCTGACGAATAGCTGAAAACAAACAGACAAATCCCAGCCCTAAACCAACACCGAATACTGCAGCTGCTTGCAACCAAGTGATTTCCGGAGTAAGAACTCCCTGTAAAAGGAAAAACCCTAGAAATCCGTACAACCCCTGAGTACCTGGCAAGGCACATAATACCATATAATTACCGAATGCCTCATCGTTCTTCTTCAATGCGCCTACCGTTGCATTTCCTCCAATCGTCACACCATACGCACTACCGATTCCGGACAAACCGAGTATTAAACCCACCCCGATATAAGCTAAAATAATTGGTTCCATAATCTTTAAAATTTAAATTTAGATTGTTATTAATTAATTATCTCTTTTTCTACTAAAATCAATTTTCGGTTCTCCTCCGGAAAGGCTGGTATTTTTTACCTCCTCCTTCAAAACCGGCATTTTTATAAAACTCGACAAACGTCAAACGCATCGGATGTACGAAAGATCCCAAACCTGCCATAAACAAATTCACACTATGTCCGAATAATAAAATAATGAGCATCACCAACTGCTTTACAACAGGTATATCTCCGCTCATATTGACGGCCAAATCATTAAATACCAACCCGAGTACAGCACTGGAAATACCCAAAGCAAACAAACGGATGTATGAGAGCGTATCTCCCAGCAAACCAGTAGCGGTATTATAAGTATCCCATAAACCCGCTCCAATATTGATAAAAATATTGCGTTTCAGGTTATTGAACAAAAATATGAAAGATCCGGCAACACCTGCTACCACATACATTGGGATTTTTACGTCGTATCCTTTTAAAGAGAGCCCATAACAAACGCCCTCTCCTAAAATCAAAATCAACCAGCCAATCGTAGACAAAGCTGCAGGCAAACCATAGCGCCGCCACAAATTAGCCACTTTCAGGAACATGCCGAAAATAATCTGTACGACGCCGATAATCAAAGCCAAATTGAATAACTGCTGCGAATCCAGCATCATCGCCCGCATTTTTACGACCCAAGGCACTTGTACTTCCAGCAACTGTATTCCAAAAAATGTTCCACTTACAATTCCCATCACTACAGTAGCAGCTCCCAGCCATTGCGCCAGGGAAAGAATCGGCTTGAGTTTCGGTTTAGCCCAGATCTTATAAATGGATATACCGATCAACAACAATAAACCATAACCGGCATCCCCCAAACAAAATCCAAAAAACAAAACAAAAAACGGTGCAAAAAACGGTGTCAAATCGATTTCCCGGTAATTGGGCAAAGAATAAAGTTCCCCAATAAATTCAAACAAACGAGCAAACTTATTGTTTTTCAACAAAATCGGAGGGTTATCCGTATCTGCAGGCTCTTCAAATTCATAATAAACCCCTTTATCCGCCAGCCAATCAGCCGTATTTTCCTTTATTCCTGCAGGAACCCAACCTTCCAGCGCAATCACTTTATCGTCGATTAACATTTCCGAAGCATCCACAATCTTCAGCTCATCTGTATCTTCATACAAACTTGTCCGGTAAGCCTTTAAACGCTCGATAGACCGCACTGCAATCCGATTGATTTTATGATAAATCGACTCTTTTTCTTCTCTCAGCTCGTCGATATGCTGCTGAATCTCTTCCGCAGTGGCTTGAGGAAAAACGACAGCATCCGCTTCCGGTTGTACAGACGTCCCGGCAGGAGTTACCGTAACAAAATATTGTTGACCTTTTTCCTGACGAATAGGAAAGGCATTGTATTGTTCTTCCCATTCCGGTAAATATTTCCGGTCCGGAACAGTAAAAAAGCGTAAATCCCATCCGGCATCACGCAATCCGTTCATTTCTTCTTTCGGAAATTCTCCCCACGGTTCATAAATCTGCCCATCTTTTTCCAGGCTGACAATCTGAGTATCAATTTGTTCTACTCGTTTATATTGTTCTTCCAAAAAAGTTAATAATTCCAGTCCTTCCTGATCCGGATTTTCCTCAACTTCTTCAGGTGCCCGTTTTGCCAGGCGTTTAATCATCTCCCCGATCCGTTTAATAATAAACATCTTCTGCTTCAGCTTTTCGTCCTCAGCCGATCGTTTCTTATTTTCATGGACATGAACCACTCCCTTTTCCCGGAGTTCTTCCAGGAATTGCCGATAATCCTTATAAAAAATCAGCAGGGATAATTTTTCCATTGGTACTACCATTGTCTATCTCTTTAAGATTCAAATTTCGGAGACCTCCTTATCTTTCGTCGGTACTCTTCCATTTGATCATTCATTACATTTCATTTTGTTCTCCTTCTTTCCGGTTTTTCACAATTTTCTGTGCAGACTTCGAAAGGTTTTCTTCATCTTCCAAAAAACGCTTAATTTTCCGTATAGCCTCCTGGAAACCTGGAATTTGTACTTTTTCATACAAATTTACTTTTTGCGTGGTCTTTTTCCTCGCTTTATCCAGCAACTCCATTTTTCGAACATAAAACTCTCTCTCCAAAGCAATATCCACCACTTGTTTAATATGTTGGATACCATCCAGAAGCCAGCCCGGAGTATTGAATAAACTGAAATCTTTTACTTCATATTCCACATGATCCAATACAGGAGTACGGACTCCGGCAATCTTTTTTACCGACATATTGACATCCTTCACAGCTAATATTCCCGGCGTATACTCGTCGTAGAGCTGCAACATATTATTGATAGCTTCCAGCGTCGATTCCAATTTCGAATCAAATTCATCCGCCACCTCTTTCGCTTTCTTCACCTCCGAACGCAAAGCCGACTCTTTGTTTTTAATTGTTGGAAGAGCCCGTACCCGCATTTTCAATTGCTTATCGAGATTCTGCAAGGATGTCTTATTGTATTGAAATTTTATCATATTTCACATTTTTGATTTACGATTCCGGCTATTTACCTTTTCTCTCTTTACGGATCCTATCATTCTCCGGCGCTACCTTTTCTTTTGTATACCGAAAATGAGAAACGACTTCTTCCGAAAAAACCGTCAATCTTTGTAGTTTCCGAATTCATCTACAATTTCCTGCTTAATACCCAATTCAGCCTTGGTAAAATATTTCCGGAATAGTGTCCAAGCAGTGTCCAGCATCTGCGTAATACCGATATTTACGTCTATCGCCAGCAACTCATTGGAATAATCTTTTGCAAATTCCAATGTACGACGGTCATAATCGGTCAGGTCAAATCCATTTTCCAACTTTGTCCGGGCATTCGCAGCATCCGCATACAAACGGATAGCAGCATTCATCACCTGAGGATGGTCCTTTCTGGTCTTTTTACCGATTACTAATTGCTTCAAACGGGACAAACTCCGGAAGGGGTCTACGATCACCTTTCCGATTTCTGTATCTTTACGCAAAAACAACTGTCCTTCTGTAATATAGCCGGTATTATCCGGAACCGCATTTGTAATATCCCCGCCCGAAAGAGTCGTCACGGCAATAATCGTAATAGATCCTCCTGCGGGAAACTGAACAGCTTTCTCGTAAATTTTTGCCAAATCCGAATAGAGCGAACCGGGCATAGAGTCTTTAGAGGGAATCTGGTCCATACGGTTAGAAACGATACTCAGAGCATCTGCATACAAAGTCATATCGGTCAGCAGTACCAGCACTTTTTCATTTCTTTCTACAGCAAAATATTCCGCAGCAGTCAACGCCATATCCGGCACCAACAAACGTTCAACGGGGGGAGCCTCTGTCGTATTTACAAAGCTTACGATCCTGTCGAGCACTCCGGCGTTATCGAATAAATTTTTAAAATACAGATAATCGTCATTCGTCAATCCCATACCTCCCAAAATGATACGATCGGTTTGGGCCCGTAAAGCCACATTCGCCATAACCTGATTATAAGGCTGATCCGGATCGGCAAAAAACGGGATCTTTTGGCCGGATACCAAAGTATTATTCAAATCGATACCGGCAATACCTGTAGCGATTAATTCTGAAGGTTGTTTACGTCTTACCGGGTTTACAGACGGTCCTCCGATTTCGCGTTCCTCTCCGTCAATAGCAGGACCGCCATCTATCGGATCTCCGAAAGCATTGAAAAAACGTCCGCAGAGATCTTCTCCCACTTTCAGGGTCGGGGCTTTTCCCAGAAAAGTCACTTCTGCATCTGTCGGAATCCCTTCCGTACCGGAAAATACTTGCAGGGTTATATCTTCTCCCCAGATTTTCACGACCTGAGCCAACCGTCCATTCACAATCGCCAGTTCATCGTTTCCCACTCCCTGAGCCTTCAGCGAGCAAGTTGCTTTCGTGATCTGAGTGATTTTTGTATAAACTTTTTGAAAAGCTGTTGTCATATTATTTTATTTGAAAATTTAAAAATTATTCCATGTCGTCCATTTCAAATTTTTAAATCATTAAAATTTCATTTTTTTCTCTCTTTGATGATATCCAGCACTTCGGCTTCGTACTTTTTAAACGCTTCTGATTGGAACTCCGAATAGTTCATTTGTTTAAATCCATTGATCAAACGTTTAAAATAAGGATTTACTTCCTCGAAAGATTCAAAATTGAAATCCGAACGGGTAACGTCCAACACCATATGCAACATATATTGCTGTCGTTCCATAGAAGTAGAACCGTCGATATTATCAAAAGCATCTTGTTGCAGAATCACAAAGTCGATCAACTCTGATTTCCAGAAAATCACATGGTAATCCAAAGGTACTCCATCATCCCCCAAAATATCGATTTGCTCTGCCGTTTCCCGTCCTCTCACCAACATATTACGGGCCTCATTCACATCGCTGATCCAGTCTCCCGAAATATTTTTCTTTGCATATTCGATAAATTCAGGATATTCCAAATACTTTGAATAGGATTCGAGCGTATCAATAGCAGGATAACGTTTGGAATCAGCCCGATTCTGAGAAAGGGCATAAAAACAACGGGCCACTTTCTTTGTAGACTCGGTCACCGGTTCTTTCAGGTTACCTCCTGCGGGAGAGACCGTTCCGATAAAAGTAACAGAACCGGTTTTTCCATTCTTCAGATACACCATTCCCGCCCGGGAATAAAAATTGGAAATAATAGCAGACAAGTCCATCGGAAATGCATCCGGTCCGGGCAATTCTTCCATACGGTTGGACATTTCCCGCAAAGCCTGAGCCCAACGGGAAGTAGAGTCAGCTAACAACAAAACCTTCATCCCCATTGTCCGATAATATTCGCCTATCGTCATGGCGGTATACACGGAAGCTTCCCGGGCAGCAACCGGCATATTGGAAGTATTCGCGATAATGGTAGTCCGTTCATACAATTTACGTCCGGAACGCGGGTCTTCCAATTCGGGGAATTCCGTAAAAATTTCCACTACCTCATTAGCACGCTCCCCACAAGCCGCCATAATAATGACGTCTGCATCTGCAAAACGGGCCAAAGCATGCTGCAATACTGTTTTTCCAGTACCAAAGGGACCGGGGATAAAACCCGTTCCTCCTTCCAGCATCGGATTCATCGTATCGATTACCCGGACACCGGTTTCCATCTGACGAGAAGGACGGGGCTTATCTGTATAAGCGCGTATGGCCACTTTTACAGGCCATTTTTGTATCATAGTAATTTTGTATTCCTGTCCCCTATCGTCTTTCAGGACAGCTATCGTATCTTTAATCGTATATTCTCCTTCCGGAGCGACAGACACTACTGTATATTCTCCCTCCATCTTGAAGGGCACCATAATCTTATGGTCCAGCCAATTCTCCTTCACATTTCCTAACCAATCTGCGGCGCTTACACGGTCTCCCGGTTGGGCAAGAGGGGTAAAACTCCACTTCTTATCGTCTTCCAACGGATTGGTATATTCTCCTCGTTTCAAGAAAACTCCCGTCATCTTGTCGAGATCATTTTGCAGACCGTCGAAATTCTTCGACAGCAAACCAGGACCCAATGTCACTTCCAGCATGTGGTTTTCAAACTCAACCGGCACACCGGGTTTTAAGCCACGGGTACTTTCAAATACCTGCACATAAGCAATATCCCCTACGACCTTTATTACCTCTGCCATCAAACGCTCTTCTCCCAATTGAATAAAACAAATTTCATTCTGGGATACAGGGCCTTCGACCTTCACCAAAACCAGGTTAGAGATTATACTATGAACTTTTCCTTGCGTTTTATCCATATTATAATTGTAAATTTAAATTTTAATCACTTTCCGATTATAAATTGTTCATCAAATTCAAAACTTTTCCGGAATTTCTCCACCAACTCCATAAAAACTTTCCTGCCAGATTCCGAACTCATCCGGCTCCATCTTTCCACGATCATCAATTTCAACATAAAGCTAATGACCTTTTCAATGGAAAAATACTCAAAGACAACAGCCTCATCCAGAAAATCCCAAATCAACAGATCCAGTCCTCTTTCTCTCTCTACCAAATTGTCATTTTCCATAAGAGAAATCACCTTTTCAACATAAGGATAATCCATCGATAATCCAAAATCCTTGGAATTAGAGGTACGAAGGGCAAGGGCAAACTCATTTTCACCAATCACTTCCCGGCTGACATCCCGACCGTATTTTTTACTATTAAAAGCAGCGATCAGGTTTTTCATATTCATGGAAAATTCAGCATATTCCCTTACTAACTTATTTTCAGAATGCATCATATACGCATAATACATCCAACTCAGCACATTTTCAGGAGCAACGTCGTATTTCAGACGTTCTTCTTTAAAATCTGTAATAAATTCACGTAAATAAAGAGGCAATACGGTAGGTTCCTGAACTTCTTCCTCCAGTTGTCTCAAGGGATATACAGTTTTTAATGCCGGATCCGGTTCCTGCTTGTTCAACAAACGCAATACCTGAGCATTATCATTCGGGAGAAAAAACAAATCCAATAGAGCTGCATCTTTACCCGTAACATAATCTTTCGCTTCCTCACGGAATTCCTGAACCGTTAAAGGTAATTTCCGCTCATCCCAGGCAATCTCAGGTAAGCTGGCGACTAAAGTATAATAATCTTTTTCAAATGCCATATTTTCAGTTTTTGACATTAGGCAGGGAAACATTCCGACACTCATAGTACCGCCCATTTTGTCCGGATGCCCGCCAGCAGTCAGAATTATTTGTACAATAAGCTCTTTGTAAAACTTCTCATATATTGGTTAAAGAAAGCTTCAAAAAGTTCTTCTGAAAAAGCAATTTGATAACTTCCATCCTGCGGGCGGATCAGAAAACCCTCCTTCATATTCCCGACTTTGATCTCCAGCCCTTTATTTAATAAATTCTTGTATTTACTGGCGACAAAAGATTCGAACTGTTCTTTTTCCTCCGGAGAAAGCACAATATCCAGATTGAGATTTCCGGAAGTTACATCCCACTTCTCTACAATGGAAATTAGTAAGTTCTGTACAAAAGCTTTGTCTTCAAACCCTGTTTTAGCCATTTCTCCAGCCACCTCACCGGAAATCAGGTGGGTGATAGACTGCTTTAAAGCCGTCAATGCCTGACGAGCACTTAAAGCCATCTCCGACTCGGCCTTTTTCTTCAAATTGTCCACCTCTTGTTTCCCTCCGGCAATAAAATCTTCCGCTTTTGCCTGAGCATCTGCAATGATTTTTTCAGCCTGTTTGTTTGCTTTATCGATGATTTCATCAGCTTCTTTTCTGGCTTTCTCTACCCCTTCATCATATAGCTTTTTTGTTAAAACATCTAGCTTATTTTCCATATCTGAATATAGTTTTGAATTATTCTTATAATCTTATTCGTTTTCTCTTTCCAATTCCTTGAAATACACCTCACAAAAATCCTGCTATCCTCCATAATTTGAAGCCTCCAAATTAATATTTTTAGATTTAATAACAAATAAATCCTCCGAATTAAAACGATTTAAATGACTCTTTATCCTCCCTAGCCCGTATTAAAAAATATTTTATCTTTACGGGGACACCTATTCCTTTGTTTTAGCCGATTAATTTCTTTTAATTTGCGTAAATAAATTTAACCCAACCGGAATGCTGGATCACAAGTACAAAGTATTTTACCATTTAGCTAAAAATCCCAATACGACAAAAGTAGCCGAAGAGTTATTACTTACGCAACCCGCCATTTCTAAAAGCATCAAAGAATTGGAAAAAGAATTAGGAATTAGTCTGTTTCTGCGGGAAAAAGGACGGATGCAACTAACAGAAGCGGGCAAATACCTGTACGAGAAAACCGATTTTTTAATACAGCGCGAACGGGAGATTAATTACGAAATCGGGAAAATGCGGATGTCCATCAAAGGAACTCTTTATCTCGGAGCCAGTACGACACTCTCTCAATATATATTACCAGAAGTATTGGCGCGGTTTACTACCCGGCATCCCCAAATCAGCATCAGCATGAGCAGCGGCAATACGGATCAGATTGAACACGAAATTCTGGCTGGCAACCTCCAATTGGCTTTTATCGAAGGAAATCCTTCACAGCCTGATATCCACTATATTCCTTATATCCGAGACGAAATTGTATTGGTAACGGCTAAAGACACCCCTGTCGAAGAAAATATATCTCCCGAAAAATTCATTCAGCTTCCCTTTGTATTCCGGGAAAAAGGTTCCGGAACATATCACATTATCCGCAAGCATCTCAAAGAAGCCGGTATAGATATCAATCACCTGACGAATCGTCTGGTATTGGGATCAACGGAAGGGATCAAACATTACCTTCTGCATTCCGACTGCTTTGCCCTGCTTTCTATATACAGCGTCCGGGAAGAATTGTCTGCCGGAAAACTAAAATTGATAGAAATGAACGACCTCTGCATCCACCGTATGTTTTATATCATTCATCGCCAAGGGGAACCGGATCCTTATGCCCGGCAATTTATGGAATTTGCTTTAAATCAAAAGAAATAATCCTTCGGCCGAAACTGTTTTAAGTTTCGTTCGCTATACACCATTAGTTCGCGGAGCCTGTAAAATTGTACCGAGAACACTAAGCTTAAGCCCGGCTTCCTGAACGTTGAAATTTTACCGATCACAAATCAACTAAAACCGAAACGACCTTCTCTCATGGCCCTGTTAAATCAAATTTCTCCAGAAGACATATACAACGACATACGTTATCTGGAATTATTAGCTCAAAATTTCCGCAACATCGCCGCTGCCAGTACGGAAATCATCAATTTGGAAGCTATCCTCAATCTTCCCAAAGGAACGGAACATTTCCTGGCAGACATCCACGGCGAATATGAAGCCTTTCAACATGTATTAAAAAATGGTTCGGGTTCAATCAAACGCAAAGTCAACGAGATCTTTGGTAACACCCTACGGGAATCTGAAAAAAAAGAGCTCTGCACTCTGATTTATTATCCCCGTGAAAAACTGGAATTGGTAAAGGCAAAAGAAAAACAAATCGATGAATGGTATATGGTTACCTTGAATCAATTGATCAAAGTATGTCAAAGTGTCTCTTCCAAATACACCCGTTCCAAAGTCCGCAAAGCACTCCCCCCGGAATTTTCCTACATTATCCAGGAACTCCTCCACGAATCTTCAGCAGAACCCAATAAACACGACTATATCAACGTCATTATTTCTACTATTATCTCTCTCCAACGTGCGGATGAGTTTATCATTACTCTTTCCCTGTTAATCCAGCGATTTACGATCGATTCCTTACATATCGTCGGAGATATATACGACCGTGGACCGGGAGCCCATATCATTATGGATATCCTTTGCCAATACCACCATTTCGACATACAATGGGGCAACCATGATATTTTGTGGATGGGCGCAGCAGCCGGAAATGAAGCTTGCATCGCCAATGTCCTGCGCATCAGTCTACGCTATGGCAATCTGACAACGCTTGAGGATGGATATGGTATAAATCTATTGCCCCTGGCTACTTTTGCCATGGAAACTTATAAAACCGACCCTTGCACCCCATTTATGCCCAAGCTAAGAAATACCGATAAAATTCTGGATGAGAAAACAGTCCGGCTCATCGCCCAAATGCACAAGGCGATTACAATCATTCAATTCAAACTGGAAGCCCAGATTATCGATCGCGAACCCGAATTCCGGATGGAAGACCGTAAATTACTTCACCGAGTCGACTTCCAACAAGGCTTTTTCTTCTCTAATGAGCGGGAATATCCGATGCGGGACACTTATTTTCCTACTTTAAATAGCCAGAATCCTTACCAGCTCACGCCGGAAGAAGAAATGCTAGTGGCAAAACTGAAACACTCGTTTATCAACAGCGATAAACTACAAAAACATATGCATTGCCTTTATGCCCATGGGAGCATGTATAAAGTCATCAATTCTAACCTGCTCTTTCATGCATCCCTCCCACTTACTCCAGACGGAAGTTTTAAACAGGTTCGGATAGCAGGGGAGTCCTATCAGGGTAAAAATTTATTTGATAAAGTGGATGTTCTCGTACGGACAGCTTATTTCGGTGATACAGGAAGCAAAGAAAAACAATTTGCACTGGATTATATGTGGTATTTGTGGTGCGGACCGGACTCCCCTCTATTTGATAAAAACAAAATGGCTACTTTTGAAAATTATTTCCTGAAAGACGCTGAAATTAAAGAAGAACAGAAAGGTTGTTATTACATTTTCAGAGACACGGAAAAAACCTGTGATATGATATTACGGGAATTCGGTATTTCCGGGGCACATGCTCACATTGTCAACGGACACGTACCGGTAAAAGCCATTCAAGGAGAACAACCCATACGGGCCAACGGAAAAATGCTGGTCATCGACGGAGGCTTCAGCAAAGCTTATCAACCTGAAACCGGTATTGCAGGCTATACTTTAGTATATCATTCCCGAGGATTGCAATTGGTACAATACGAACCTTTCGAATCTACCCAGAAAGCCATAGAGGAAGGGTTGGATATCAAATCCACCTCCTTCATCATCGAATTTACCAGTCATCGCATGATGGTAAAGGATACAGACAAAGGTAAAGAATTGAATACCCAAATCGAGAACCTGCAAAAACTGTTGTTTGCCTATCGTCACGGTTTTATCAAAGAAACAAGTTAAATCACTCTACGAGAGGATATACATTTACTCCCGGACGTGAAAGCATCCGGGAGTAACTGTATACCTAAAATCCGATTTACATCAGCACCGGCACGACATATTTAACCAATAAATAGCCACCAGCCAACAACCAACCATACAGGACCAAGGCCAGGATAAAAGGTTTTGCCCCTGCCTTTTTAAATTTTTCAATACTGGTTTCAGCCCCCAGAGCGGTCATCGCCATGGTCAGTAAAAAGGTATCGAGATTATTGATAAAATCGACTATTCCCTGAGGCAACAAATCAAAGGAATTAAAACCGATCACCACTAAAAATCCCACTGCAAACCAAGGGATGGTAATACGGCGGCTTCCTTTTTCTGCTTGTTGCGCAGCGCCTTTGGCCATCAAGAAACTAATCACCAGCAATGCAGGTACCAACAATATCACCCGAATCATTTTAACAATAATAGCGACATCTGAAATCTCCTTTCCCATTGCATTACCGGCGCCCACCACATGTGCTACTTCGTGTAGGGTTGCTCCCGTATAAATTCCCATCTGTTCCGGATTCAGGTCTACAATTCCATTCCGGTATAATACGGGATATAAAAACATAGAAACGGTACCGAAGATCACGACCGTAGATACGGCGACTGCTGTTTTATAGGGTTTGGTTTTAATGGTAGCTTCCGCACCAAGTATGGCTGCCGCTCCACAAATGCCGCTCCCAACTGAAGTCAACAGCGCCACATCTTTATCCATCTTCAACAACCTACCGATCCCGACCCCGCCAACAATTGTAATCAGTACGACGATGGCATCTATCAATATGGCAGGACCTCCTACTTCCACAATATTCTGGAAGGTCAGCCTGAATCCATATAAAATAATTCCCAAGCGCAGCAACTGTTTCGAACTGAACAAAATTCCCGGTACCCAAGTTTCAGGCAGGCGATTTCTCAAGCTATTGGCATACAGCATACCCAAAATAATACCTATAATTAACGGGCTAAAAGACAACTTTTTAAAAAAAGGGAAATCTCCGATATAGAATGCCGCACAAGAAAATAATGCAATTAACAGAATTCCATGAAGCATATTGCCTCTTTTTTCACTTAATCTCATATCAGGTGGTTTAAATTTAAATGGATTAAAAAACGGTACAAAAGAATGACATTTTTTCGAAATAACGGGAATCAAAATAGTTATCGGGCATAACTTTTAGTTATAGTTCTCCGCAACTGTCAGGAAACGGATTTTATTCCATCGCTTTTTATACTATCGTTTTTTTGTTTGGTTCAAAACAACTATCTTCGCACACGAAAAATCCGGAACTATGAATATAATGTTATTACTGACGACAGCAGTAACCTCTCAGCTACCCGAAGCGAACCTGAGCTTATGGAGTCTGATTGTCAAGGGAGGTTGGTTAATGATCCCTATTTTCCTCTTATCCATTGTAGGTATTTATATTATATGTGAAAGGATTTCCGTTCTTCGCAAACTCAGCAAAACTCCTAAAGATTTTACAGAGAAAATTATCCATTATATGGAAACGGGAAATTCTGCGGCGGCATTACAGGAATGCAAAGCAGAAGACAGTCCTTTAGCCCGTATTCTACAAAAAGGGATTCGTTATTCCCATATTCCTGTCCCGGAACTACGGAATAGTCTGGAAAATACCGCCAGTAGTGAAGTTGCCGGTCTGGAGAAGGGATTATCCTTATTAGCAACAGTTGCGGGAATCGCCCCGATGATTGGATTTCTAGGAACGGTAGTCGGTATGGTGCAGGCTTTTTACGATATGTCGCTAGCCGGTAACAACATCAATATAACCTTGCTGTCCAGAGGTATTTATACGGCAATGATCACCACTGTTGCTGGTCTGATTGTCGGTATTATTGCCTATTTCGGTTACAACCTCTTAGTAGGGCGGATCGAAAAGACCACCGACGATTGGGAAAATTCCATTTCCGCCTTTCTCGATTCCTTATATGCGGTAAAAAAATAAAAGCTCCAGCAAAAGTACGACTTATGGCGATCCAGAGAAAAAGCAAAATAAATCCACATTTTAACATGTCTTCGATGACGGACATTGTATTTCTCTTGTTGATTTTTTTTCTGGTCACTTCTACTTTAGTAAATCCGAACGCCTTAAAACTTCTATTACCCAAAAGTACCAATCAGCTTCCCAGTCAGCAATCGGTAACGGTTTCTATCGATAAAAATCTGGTTTATTATTTCAATGCCAAAGTCACTCCTTTTTCCATGCTGGAAAGTAAAATCGTCAGTGAACTCAAAAATTCTGCAGACCCTTGTATCAATATTCAGGCGGAAAAATCGGTACCCATTGAATACGTAGTCCGCATTATGAACATTGCCAAAACGCACGGTTATAAATCCATTTTGGCGACAGAGCCTGAGTAAAATTTTAACATTCGCTTCTCTCTTCCTTTCTTTTATTCACAATCCTTTTGTTTTTTTTCCTCATCAAGCGTAAAAAAATAAGTGCAACCATTTAAAATCGTTGACGTATACCCCCATATTATTAAAAATGATTTATAAAAAAATCTCGCACGCAGATGATAATAAAAGAATGTTAAACTAAAAACAAACTAAGTATGAGACGTTTACTATTTTTACTACTGATCGGATTGTTTGCGCAACTATTGGTATCCTGTTATCCTGAAGGAGCCGACAATACGGAAGATTACGACGTTGCTATGACAACCTACGACCGGGACAAAGATGCTAGCTTTTTTGCCGGTCTCACCACCTACTCTATGCCTGATACCATTGTTTATTTCGTAAGCAAAAACGATGAAATTAACGGTGGCCATCAGTTCGATCAAGCCATTCTGCAATTGGTTGAATCCGAATTTAATGCTTTAGGTTATCAAAGAATTCAGGGTTCTGAAACGGATAAACCCGACTTTATTGTGACTGTTTCAGCTTTTTCCAATGTAAATTATTACTTTGTATACAACAACTGGTATAACTATTGGGGTTGGTATCCAGGCTGGGATTGGTTTGGCTGGGGATATTATCCGGGTTGGAACTGGCCGAGTTTCGGTCCTTACTATCCCTGGGGTAGCATAGACCTCTATTCTTACCGTTCCGGTTCCATTGTAATCGATATGCTTGACCCGTCGAATGTAACGGAATCCAGTAATAAAATACCCGTACTATGGAGTGGCATCGCAGACGGCATTATTGCCGGTTCGACCGACTATATACTTCAACGGGCTGAAACACAAATCAGACAATGTTTTATCCAGTCACCTTACTTAGGCAAATAAAAGGATTGCTGACAACCCGCAAAGTTATCGCGATCCCATAAGATTAATAACTGACATTCAATATTTAAGATATAAAAAAACGATTGAGTATGAAAAAAATATTAGTAATCGCAATCCTGTTATTTGGGCTGAGTCCACTATTAAAAGCTCAGATGCTTAATCTCAACTATCAGATAAGTGTGCCCCTCGGCGATATCAAAGACTTTACCGACAAAGGTAGTTTCAGAGGTGCCGATCTCGAATATCATCAATTTTTAGGAGATTATTTTTCCATTGGTGGAGCCATTGGCTGGAATGTATTTTACCATAACCTGGATCATCACACCAATGATTTCCGCTTTCAAGGAAACAACAATATTTACACCATAACGGGTAACCAATATCGTTATATCAACACTGTTCCCCTGATGGCCATCGGACGTTATTATTTTACAGACAATACAACTTCTGTTCGTCCGTTTGTCGGCTTGGGAGTAGGTACCCGCTGGACAGAAAAACGGCTGGAAGTAGGACAATATTCCTCTACCATTTCCAGATGGCAATTCAGTTTTGCCCCAGAAATCGGTATGTATGTACCGCTCAGCGACCAGATTGCTCTAAATTTCGGAGCCCGCTACAGTTATGGCACAAGAGCCGCACACGGGAGAGTCCCCGAATTCCAAAGCTTTACTTTCAATATCGGTCTTATCCTGATGGGAGCTCAATAAAACATAAAAATTCCGGCAATCAGCCGGAATTTTTTATATCCCTTCTTTAAAATCTCGTTTCAAACTAGCATATTTGCATATTAATATTTTTTAATATGCATAAATTATTTTTATTATCGGCTCTCTTTCTGTTTAGCGCCTGTGATCAGACGCCGCCCCCCACCCCTATTTTACCCCTCCCGACTTCCCACCAAATCGAATGGCAAAAACTGGAGACATACGCTTTTGTACATTTCGGGCTGAACACATTCAACGATCTGGAATGGGGATACGGAAATACACCGGCCTCGACCTTTAACCCGACGGAACTCGATTGTGAACAATGGGTGCGTATTATAAAAGCCGCAGGATTAAAAGGGGTTATGTTGACCGCTAAACACCACGATGGTTTTTGCCTTTGGCCCTCTCAATACACAGATTACAGCGTTAAAAACTCCCCTTGGAAACAAGGCCGGGGGGATCTGGTAAAAGAGTTATCGGACGCCTGCCGGAAATACGGGCTGAAATTCGGGATTTATCTTTCTCCCTGGGATCGTAACCATGCCGATTACGGTCGTCCTGCTTATGTCGAATATTTCCACAATCAAATGCAAGAATTACTTAGCAATTACGGAGAAATCTTCGAATACTGGTTTGACGGAGCCAATGGAGGAGATGGTTGGTACGGAGGCCATTCGGAAAAGCGGAATATCGATGCGCGTACCTACTACAAATATGAAGAAGCTCGCCGGACCATTCAAAAATTACAGCCCCAAGCTGTTATATTCGGCGGTACCTGTCCCGATATCCGCTGGATCGGGAATGAAGAAGGATGGGCCGGAGAAACAAACTGGAGCTTGTATGACGAGGCGGCTCAAAAATACCCGGCAGAATTGATACACGGTATGCCCAAAGCGAAACGCTGGACACCCGGAGAATGCGACGTTTCTATTCGTCCCGGTTGGTTTTATCATGCCCGCGAAGATCATCAGGTAAAAACCCTCGCTCACCTCGTGGACCTCTATTACCGAAGTGTCGGACGAAATGCAAATTTTTTACTGAATTTTCCAGTCGGCCTAAACGGTAAAATACATCCTCTCGATTCCGCCCGAGCCTTGGAATGGAGACAAACCCTTGCAGCAGAATTAAATCAGAATTTACTGAAACACGCAAAAGCCGAAGCACAGAATACAAGGGGAAATTCCCGGAAATACGCCCCCTCTCATACGACCGACGGAGATTGGGATACTTACTGGGCTACCGACGATAGTATTCACCACAATACCCTTACGCTTTTCTTCCCTCAAAAACAAACCTTCAACCGACTTCTCCTACAGGAGTATATTCCGCTGGGACAACGGATAATCGCTTTTCAAATCGACTATTTTCAGCAAGGACAATGGTATCCTCTGGAAACGACCGATTCCATGACGACTATCGGCTATAAACGCATTATACGTTGCCAAACGACTGAAGCGGAGAAAATCCGTATACATTTTACCCGTTCCCGGGGACCGCTGTGTATTAATAATGTAGAAGCTTATCTGGCACCTCCTCTTCTTACCGAACCGGTCATATCCCGCCAAGCCGATAACACCATTCTTATACAAAGCGGAGATCCGGAAACCCGGATTTATTATACAACCGATCATTCTCTACCCACCCCCTCTTCCACTCTATACGACCCGGCTCATCCTTTTAAACTAAACAGCAAAGGAACCATAAAAGCAATAGCTTATTCTCCGCAAAACGGACAGCAAAGCCCCTTATCCTGTCGCCAATTCGACATTCCAAGAAATCATTTTCACCTTCTCAATAGCCGGCAATTGGCAGGAAACGACAAAACGCTCCTCCAGGAACTGACAAAACGCAGCAAACTGATGTTTGATGGAGATGCCTATACCGCTTTCTATTTGCCCGCAAAGGCAAAACAAGAAATTCATATCGACCTCGGCAAAAAATACCGGCTCAACGGTTTTACCTATACCCCCGATCAAAGAAGATGGGGCGGGGGAGTCATTACTCATTACGAATTTTATGTAGAAGATCAACTGGTTGCCGCCGGAGAATTTTCCAATATCGTACACAACCCCATTGAACAACAAATTTCCTTTCCGCCTACAAACGGACAACGAATCCGATTTGTCGCCCGGACAATCAGCGGAGGTCAAAAAGCCGGCATTGGGGAATTTACGGTACTGACAGAAGAATAGGTCAAAAAAAATCATCTGGCTATACACCAGATGACCTCAAAAGCACGGAAGGAGGGGCTCGAACCCCCGACAGCCGGTTTTGGAGACCGGTACTCTACCAACTGAGCTACTTCCGTATTTTGCGGTGCAAAGGAAAGAAAACTTTCCCAATAATGCAATTTTTCGTTTAGATTTAAACGCCTAAAAATTCAAATATTCAAAAGTAAAAATGTACAAGTGAAACGTCCTCCTACAAACAGCTTAACGGAACTAAAACTCCCGTATCTTATTTTCCTAAGGAGCATAAAGTACGTTTACCCCCTTTCCCCCTATCGCATCCTGCAAAATCTCCCGGATTAATGTTGCGGAACAGAAAAAAAGGTTGCAGGCAAATCCCGTAAATTATACTGAGATGCCATTGCTTCTCCGTATGCTCCTGCAGAATGAATTACAATCAGATCTCCCCGGGCTGTTCCCTTCAAGCTCACATCCTTCCCAAAACAATCTGCCGACTCACAAATAGGCCCGACCACATCATACTTTTCTTCCGGTTTATCCGAACTTATATTTTCAATTTTATGAAAAGCCTGATAAAGGGCGGGGCGTAATAAATCATTCATTCCTGCATCCAGAATGACAAACTTTTTATTCCTTCCCTCTTTGACATAAAGCACCTTGGAAATCATATCCCCGCAATGAGCAATAATAGAGCGTCCCAATTCAAAATGCACCTGCTGATAAGGCTCCGCCTCAAAAAACTTAGCAAACGTCGCAAAATAATTTTCAAAATCAGCAATAGGTTCTCCATAGGGGTGGTTATAATCAATCCCCAAACCACCTCCGAAATTGATATGCGGAAAAACGATTCCCTTTCTCTTCAGCTTTTGCTGTATTTCATTTACCTTCAAGCAAAGACTTCTGAAAACCCCCATATCAGTTATTTGCGAACCGATATGAAAGTGCAAACCGATCAGTTCTACATTCGGCAACATCCGGCTCTCCTCTATCACATGCTCTAAATCATACAGGTAAATACCGAACTTATTTTCCTCTATGCCTGTCGTAATATAATGATGCGTATGAGCATCCACATTGGGATTTACCCTTAAAGCTATCCTTGCTTTTTTTCCGCAAGCAGCAGCAATTTCATCAATGACACGGATTTCCGGTAAAGATTCACTGTTGAAACAAAAAATATCTGCATTTAAAGCAACCCGTATTTCCTCATCGTTTTTACCCACTCCGGCATAAACGATTTGGTCCGGAGCAAAACCGCATTCAACGGCCCGGCCGACCTCATTTCCGCTGACACAATCCGCACCCAATCCCGATGCACTGATCAATTTAAGCAAAACAGGATTAGCATTTGCCTTTACCGCATAATGTACGTGAAATAAAGGATATTTAGCGACTTCAGCTTTCACTTTCTCCAGTGTTTTCTGAAGCAGTTCTATATTATAATAATAACAAGGGGTAGGTAAATTTGTCAAATGTGTTATCTCTTTCATAGTCGTAAATTCAAAACATACTTTCAGATTCTATATCCAATAATTTATGACTCAGGTCTACCAAAGCTTTTTGCTTATCTTCCCGTTTGACAAGAAGTGAAATATTATGCTCACTCCCTCCGTAAGAAATCATCCGCAAAGGGACGTCCGTAAGAGCGTTTAATACCCTCGCTCCAAGCCCTGTTTTACCGGCAGCAAAGGCCCCCACAATACATATAATGGAAAGATCCGTATCCACTTCAATCGTCCCGAATTTTTCCAGGTCTTTTAAAATATTCTCCAAATGATCTGTACAATCAATAGTCAACGAAACAGCCACCTCTGAAGTTGCAATCATATCAATCGGCGTTTTCCAGGCTTCAAAGACTTCAAAAACCTTTCTTAAAAAACCATAGGCTAAAAGCATATTCGTCGATTTGACATTGATGGCTGTGATACCATCCTTTGCCGCAACAGCCTTTACATTCTCGACAGGACTTTCCTTTGTAATCAAAGTACCTTCATCTTCCGGATGAAGCGTATTCTTTAAACGCACCGGAATATTCTCTTTTTTTGCCGGTTGTATACTGGAGGGATGAAGAATTTTCGCACCGAAATAAGCTAATTCCGCAGCTTCATCAAAAGACAACTGCCGAATCGCCCGGGTTTTCTCCACAAAACGAGGATCATTGTTGTGAACCCCATCAATATCCGTCCAAATCTGAATCTCCTCTGCCCTTAATGCCGCTCCGACCAAAGCCGCCGAATAATCACTCCCTCCCCGTTTCAAATTATCAATTTCCCCGTAAGCATTCCGGCATATAAAACCCTGAGTAATAATAAGCGGCTGAACATCCGGCTGAGACAATTCCCGTTTTAAATTTTGCTCTATATAAAAATAATCCGGTTCCCCGTCTTTATCAATACGCATATAATTTAAAGCCGACATCAAAGAAGAAGGAATACCACATTCCTGTAAATAATAATACATCAATGTCGTAGAAATAATTTCGCCCTGAGCCACGACAGCCTTCTCCTGCAAAGGATAAAAATCCTTATTGACAAAAGAACGTAAATAAGTAAAAACAGTCTGAATAAATTCTGTCGCCTTATGGATAGAAGGTTCTGTCGCGTATAGCTCACTGATCACAATATAATAATTTAACTCCAGGTTCTGAAGAATATCGATGGCCTTCTGTTTCTCATCCCGATACAGACAATTTGCCATTTCGATTAACGTATTTGTCGTACCCGACATGGCCGAAAGTACCACAATTTTAGGCTGACCATCATCTATTAGATGAGCCACTGCCCGAATTCTTTCTGCACTACCTACAGAGGTTCCCCCAAATTTTAAAACTTTCATTTTGTTTTTTATTATAATTATTTAGCTGGCATAATCCGATCCTCCGGAATAACTTATTCCAGACATTCTCACGAAGATTTTTGCATGGGCAAATATCTTACAAATTGTTTTAATAAACAATACTTTGTTTATAATTCAACAAATTGTTTATTCTTTGTAAAAGATACAGCCACCCAATTCTGTTTCATTTTCTGATCCCCATAGGTCATACCCAGTTCTGCTGCTTTTTGGCGGATGGAAGGTAAATCCTTTGTATAGAATCCGCTCATGATCAAGATACCGCCGTCTTTCAGACAACGCTCATAAAAAGGCATATCGGTTAGAAGAATATTCCGGTTGATATTAGCCAGGATAAAATCAAATTCTTTTTCCTTTTCCAACAAGCCGGCATTTCCGATTTTAATCTGAATATTTTGAAGCTGATTATTTTCAATATTTTCTCTGGCATTTCGATAGGACCATTCGTCTATATCAATTCCGGTAACAGTACTAGCCCCAAGCTTTGCTGCCAGAATAGAAAGGATTCCGGTTCCGCATCCCATATCCAAAACTCTTTTACCTTTCATTTGTCCGGAAAAATCCAGTAAAGTTTCCAACATAAGGGTAGTTGTCGGATGATGACCGGTCCCGAAACTCATTTTAGGTTCAATGATAATATCGTAATCTATACCGGGAATAGTCGGATGAAACCCGGCCCGGATCAAAATTCGGTTATCTACGACGATAGGAGTAAAATTCTTTTCCCACTCCAGGTTCCAATCCCGATCTTGCAGTACGTAAAAATTCCAATCAATCTGATAATCAACAGCTAATGACTGAAGAATTTCCAGTTTCTGAATTCTCTCTTCCTCAAATTGTTCACAAGTGATATAAGCTGTAAAGCCTGTATCGGTATATTGAAATCCTTCATATCCGATACTACTCATCGTGGCAATCAGTATATCGGCTATTTCTTCCGAAAAAGGAGTAATGTTAAAATTTATCGCTGTATAGTCCATCTTCCATCATTTAAAAGTTAAATCTTTTCGCCGGGAAGTTCCATGCGAATCCGCCATTCCTTAGGATAATAATTATTCAAGCGGTTTCCTAAACTCTTTCCCCACCCCAATCCAATTCCTCCATAAGTAATAAGTATCCATTCTCCCGCTTTGGCAGAAACGGGTATTTCTTCCTTTTTCAGGAACCGGAGGGCCGTCTCTAAATCCACCTCGTCCCGCAGGCAATTTGATAAATTCAAACGAGCATACAAAGCCAAGGGAGGTAATCGTTTTACCTTCTGATGAATCAGTTCTGCCACTTCACACCCCTTATAAATCACCCGAAGAGATTGTTGGAGGGCATAGACAAAATCGTCTTGTGAAGCTGGCAAAATAAGGATACGGGAATCTTCATTCCGTATCGCCAATGTCGCTACATCAGGTAACAAAGCCGTCAATTCTTCCGGTAACCGTAGGGGAGAGGAAAGACGTGTTTTTTTAGCTTTCCAGCCACCCCCTCCGGAAGCTTCGTTTTTCCGCAAAACACTGATAAAAAAACCTTCTCCCTCCACTTTATGAGGATAAAACCGATACCCGTATAACGGGGTTTCGGCAGCCGTAATTTCAGGAAAGGGGTGTTCAATTTTTATACTTTCGGCTCCCCATTTTTCCTGTATCCATTCGACAATTCTTTCATTTTCTTCGGGATTATAGGTACAAGTACTATAAATGAAATAACCTCCCGGCTTTAAAGAATCCCAAATATCGCTAATGATCCTTTTTTGTCTTTCGCGGCATAGGTGAAGATTAGCTTCGCTCCATTCTTCTATCGCCTCCCGATCTTTACGAAACATGCCTTCCCCGGAACAAGGAGCATCCACCAATATCAAATCGAAAGCTTGATTCAGCTTCTTAAAATCGGCAGGATCATTCTGAGTGATAACGACATGATCCCTTCCCCATTTAATGAGATTTTCTTTCAGGATAACCGCTCTCGAACGAATCACTTCATTTGAAACCAGTAAACTTCCATCGGGAAGCTGAGAAGCCAATAAAGTAGATTTTCCTCCCGGAGCAGCGCAGAGATCCAATACTCTTACCGCTTCCCCCTTTAGCAATTGCTTTAATATATAACTCAAAAACATGGAAGAAGCCTCCTGTACATAATAGCCTCCCCCATGTAAATAGGGATCTAAAGTAAACAGCGGCCGCTTGTCCAAATACAAACCTTCCGGGCACCATTTGACGGGCCGCATTCCTTCCCATGCGGAACAACGCACACCCGCCGGCGCCAATTTCGCCGTATTAAAGCGGATACTCACGGGGGCTGCCTTTTGCAGGACATCCAAAAATCTGTCCGTCTCTGTCTGTAAAAGACGATGCATACGTTGGGTGAAAGCTGAAGGCAAATTGTTCATTGTCCGGAGATATTCTTATATTTGCTGCAAATATAATAAAGCCCGACATCAAAAACGAAAAAAGAAAAGGCTTTAGCTAGTTTAGAATCAAAATGAGAATAGAAAAAAATTTCAGTCTCCGTCCCTATAACACTTTCGACGTCGACGTAAAATGCAAATATTTTGTAGAAAGTGAAAAAGAAGCAGAGTTCATTGACTTTATCCGGGAATACGAATTAAAGCCGGAAGAGATCATCTTATTGGGGAGGGGAAGTAATTTTCTTTTCACAGAAGATTTCGATGGCACCGTACTTTATCCGTTTATGCAAGGAATCGAAATCCTATCGGAAAACGCGGAAAAAACGAGTGTAAGAGCTGGAGCCGGAGTCAACTGGGATGATTTTGTCGCTTGGACAGTAGCCCACAATTTATGGGGAGTGGAAAATCTATCCCTTATCCCCGGACATGTAGGAGCTGCCCCCGTACAGAATGTGGGAGCTTACGGTACAGAAGCTGGAGATTGCATTACTATCGTCGAGGCCATCGATATAGAGAAAGGCATAAAAGTACAAATTCCAGCAACCAATTGCCGGTTCGGCTATCGGGATAGTATCTTTAAAAAAGAATGGAAAAACAAATTCCTGATTACTTATGTGGTTTTTGAGTTAAGTAAACAAGCCCGTCCCAAACTGGAATATGGAAGTATAAAAGAAGAACTGAAGCGTCTGGGAGACAGATATAGTTTACAAAATATCCGCCAGGCAGTCATAAACATCCGGAACTCGAAATTACCCGATGTTTGTGACTTACCCAATGCCGGCAGTTTTTTTAAAAATCCTGTCATCGCCTCCTCCCTGGCTTTACAACTGAAATCGCAATACCCGGATATGCCCTTGTACACCGTAAACGAATCCTATTCCAAATTGGCAGCCGGTTGGCTGATTGAACAAACCGGCTGGAAAGGAAAAAATCTGGGGAAAGCCGGCGTATACGAAAAACAGGCACTCGTCTTAGTAAACCGGGGAAATGCAACAGGACTGGACATTGTCCGCCTGGCAAATGAAATTAAAAAAAGCGTTTTTATGAAATTCAATGTATGGATAGAACCGGAGGTAAATATCATTTGATAAGCGTGCATTCTTAGAATTTATGAAATTTCCTTCTGCCGGGAATCCCTAATCTTCAGTTTCCTGAATAAAAATATTGCTGCAATTATCAATCACAAAAGGTCTTTGTTCCTGCCCTTGATAGGAATAAGCATCCGTATGGATAATCCGATTTCCTTTAAACACGAAATCATCTACACCATATAAATTTACCAAACGGGGATCAAAGATATGAAATGTATTCTCTTCTACTCGTATTTTCCGGTGATAACGGCTCGTTTCCCGCTGCTCGTAGATACCAGAACCCACTGCAATACAGGCCTTTCCCCAGATACCATAATTACAATTATCAAATACATTTTCCCGAATCACCACATCTCGCACACCTGATTGTTCATACCAATACGAACCGTCCCCTTCAAACAAAATGGCAGCTCCTGGCACATGAAAATAGTTTTTCTCTATCCGGATCTTTCCTCTGGAACCTAACAATAGACCCCGGGCCCGATTATTTCTCATTTTACAGGCGCGAATCAACACCTCCGGATAGGGTCCCATAGCAGCCACCACATCTTTCACCCGAGTTCCCTCCGGCAAAGGGGCGGTCAGACAAACCCGGGTATATTTTTTATTCAGACGCTCCACATTTTCCACACTTAATTCTCCGTATTGTATTAAACTCTTATGATTTACCAATTCCAATTGTTGTCCCGGCCGGATGAAATCAAATCCCTCTTGTGCCGGGTGCATCAATTTGACAATCAGTTCTTGTGGCCCTATAATAGAATCGATAACGGCATATATTCCGTGGATATTGGTCGCATCGTCTTTTTGGTTTTCAAATAAACAATTCAGCATCCGGATAAAACCATAACAATTGGAAAAATGAGTCGCATCTGCCGTAATACTTATCATCCGGCCCGTACCCGGAGAAGGCGTAACCTGCACATGATCCAGCTCAATATCTCCGCTTCGCTGGGCAATCACGCCCATCCCCCCGCAATGCCAAATGTTTACATGCTGTATACGCACCCTTTTACTATCGGTAACGGTAAAAGCCGGGATTAAACGCTGTGCCGCCCCGAATACCAATATATTCCCAGGCGTACCTTTTATCTTATCTTTAAATATCCGGACATTTCCGTTTTTCAACTCCTGAGCCGGCATACATCCTCCCGACAACCAATAGTCTTTTACCATATACGCAGGTTCCCGCTTCTCCACATCAAACTCCAACAGGTTGCTATAAGGATATTTATTTCCTTGATTATCTTTAAAATGCAAACATCCGTTTGAAAAATAATACGGGTATTCCGAAGCAAACGACACGTCTAGCCAACCTTCTCCGCAAGCTTCTATTTTTCCCTCAGAATGAAATGTACGGGTATAATCGATGGATAAATTCCGGACTTCAATATTCTCCGCCTCCCGGATCAAAAATGGACAAACAAAACCGGAAAACAAGAGGACAGCCCCGTTGCCTTCGAGAACAATATCCGACAAACCGGTCAAATCGAAAGCAAACCGTTTTAAACCTTCGTCATTATTACTGACAAATACATACTGCTCTACGGCATAATCCGGTTGAAAGTATAATTTTTCCGCCGGTAATTCCAAACGCCTTGCTTTTACTTTTTTACATTCATCCAAAGCTCTCCGCAAAGCCAAAGTTGCATCCTGCCCTTCCTGATAACCGACCAGGTAATCCTTCAAATAAACGACTTTTTCTTCGGCTTGCTGCCCCGTCGAACAAGAAATGAGTATACTACCAACCAGATAATACAGCCAGATGCCCGCTATTTTTTTCATCTTAAGTAATCGTTAAACGTTCGCAAATTTTAGTTTTTATCCCTCTCCGGAAAATTTCTTCCTCTGCATTCCCTTTTTAATGAGAAGAAAATTTTACGGACAAAGGACAGTCGGCCGGAGTCGTCTTAGAAAAAATAATTTTGTCCTTCTCTTTTACTACCACCCGAAGTTTGGCTTGTTTTCGGCTCACTTCTATATCGAACGTCCTTCCAAAAGCACGAATATTCCTCAAAGCCATATTCTCCCAATCCGCGGGAAGCCGTGGGGTAAAGACAAAAGAAGCCAATCCCGTAGGGCGGATGCCGAACAACCCTTCCGTAATCACCCGACTATATAACCCGCTTTCCGCTGACAGATGGCGCTGGCTTCCTTCCGGCCAGGCCTCAATAGCATAAGGCACATGCTCCCCTACTAATCGTTGACGGGAATAATATTGTAAATAAGCTGTAGCTTTTTCCGTCGCTCCTGCCGCATACGCCCCTCTCAAAGCGTATAAAGTAGAACGATCCCAGAATGTAGTGCTTCCTTCCTGTGTCAACAGTCCGTTTTCCGTCCATAAACGAGGTGAAAACAAAGCCTCCAGTGTTCCTTCTGCCCTGTCGGTGATTCCCATTGTCAAGGGAATACAAATCCACGACCTCAATAAGTCATTCCCCCGATAGTAACGATAAGTATCAAATTCCCCCATCCGGGCTCCGAAATATTCCTCTATTGCCTGTTGCAATGCCTGGGCTTCTTTTCGGTAAAGCGCCAATTGACGGGAAGAAATCCCCAATTCTTTCCCGAGAAATACAGCAGAACACAACGCATCGTAATACAGTGAAGAAGTACATAAATTCGCATCCCCTGCCGGGAAACGTCCTTCCAGCTCATCCGTATCGGATTCCACCACACCGGCAGTATTTCGTTTTCGTTTACAATATTCCAGACACCATTCAATCAAAGGCCAAAGTTCTTTCGCTTCACTCTTACTTCCCCGGGCTAAAGCATAACGAGCCGCCCCATAAGCGATCATAGCAGCATCTCCCCGATCTCCTGCTCCATTCCAAATATCTTTCCCTTCAGCAATAATAGAACTCGGTATCGGCTTGTAGTCTGCATTCATAAAGCGGGCAAAATGCCGGAAAGCATTTAAAGCAGATAAATTTCCCACCTCGTATCCCAGATAGGGGAAAAACGGATTTACATATTCAGCCTGATCATTTGCCCAAATTGCTGCGTAATAAGACTCTCCGCCCGGACCGTGCATATACCCTCCTCTTGTTTTATAGATACTTTCGGCAGCCCTTATTTTAGCAAACTTGAACATGGTATTAACAATAGGATCGGGAGTCTCCAAACACAAATGAGCTCCCATTTCTTCCACAAATTTTTCCCTTTTATAAAGTTCTGCTGCATAATCCGGCTGAACAGCCTTCTCTGAAAACCGATACGCTTGAATACCTGCATAAAAACAAACCGACTGACCAGGGGCAATCTTATAGGTTCCGCTCCCCTGTGTGGAAGTAGAAAATACATACTCCCCCTCTACTCCTTTTGTAGAATCCGTATGGGAACATATAGTTATTTCCGGAACAAAAACTTCCAATAAACGATCGGAAATATTGTTTATCTCATACCGTTCGCACCAAACGGGCAAATCCATGGAAGGATAAAATGTACGGATCACTTCAACCACCGGTTTTTGTGCACGCTTACGAGCCGCTCCGATGTTGACATAACCCGTAGAGAAATCACTTTTTACCTGCATAAGGCCTTTCAAGTAAACCGACTTCACCTGTTCATGCTGTAAAGCCAAGCCATTTACGGTAACCCAAGACAAAATATCCCCGGCAAACCGATGCATAAGACTGGCATGCGTGTTATTCGGTATTGTCCGTAACATCGGCCACACCACGGATCGTTCCAAACAAAACTTTTTTTCGGCATTTACACCATAACGTAACACGACAGACAGCTGCTCTCCGCTCATTTCGATGTGGTCGTCATGGGGCAGACGATCTTTTATTTCCCACAAAATTCCACCATCCTTCTCTATTTTCCACCGATTCTGTGCCTTCAGTTTCCCCCCGCAAATGATTCCTATGATAATAAAAAAGATAAAAACAGATTTCATATATTCAGAATTTCCTTTTAATACTCCCCGGGAATTTCTCTTATTCTTTTTAGTCACCCTGCCCTCTCTGAGAAATTTCTCATTCTGGTTTTCAGTCAGCAATCCCGATGGGCCTTATCTTATAACACATAAAACACCTTTCGGATGTATTTCCCCGATTCCTACATTTCTTTATTCATTATACATCCTTCGTTTAGATTGTAATCTCCTTCATTTTTCAGAAATTACACCAGTTTATCTGTCCTCTTTTTCTTATCCTCCGGTTTTGCAATAGTTTCCCTCATTTGGGTATCGGCTTCAATATTTTTCATACGGTAGTAATCCATTACGCCGAGATTACCGGAACGGAAAGCTTCTGCCATTGCCAAAGGTACATGAGCTTCTGCCTCTATTACTTTTGCTTTCATCTCTTGTGCCAAAGCTTTCATTTCCTGTTCCCTTGCTATAGCCATTGCCCGGCGCTCTTCTGCTTTAGCCTGAGCAATCTTTAAATCCGCATCAGCCTGATCTATTTGTAAACCGGCTCCGATATTTTTTCCTACGTCTATATCTGCAATATCAATAGAAAGGATTTCGAATGCCGTACCCGAATCCAATCCTTTATCCAATACTACTTTAGAAATAAAATCCGGATTTTCCATCACAGCTTTGTGGGAATCGGAAGATCCGATAGAGGACACAATACCTTCCCCTACACGGGCTAATATCGTTTCTTCACCTGCTCCCCCGACCAATCGTTTTATATTCGCCCTTACCGTAACACGGGCTTTGGCAATCAACTGAATTCCGTCCTTAGCAACAGCACTGACGGGAGGAGTGTTGATCACTTTGGGGTTTACACTCATCTGTACCGCTTCGAAAACGTCCCGCCCGGCCAAATCCACGGCTGTCGCAATCTGAAACGTCAAATCAATATTCGCTTTCGAGGCGGAAACCAATGCATGCACCACCTGAGCCACATGTCCCCCGGCCAAATAATGAGCTTCCAATAAATCCCGGTACAATTCAATCCCGGCTTTTTTACCTTCGATCATAGCACCTACAATGATAGTAGGAGGCACTTTTCTCCACCTCATCAATATCAATTGCAACAAGGAAATCTTTACATCCGAAACCAACGCCTGAAACCACAGACCAATAGGAATAAAATACAAAATAACCCATAACAAAAACACACTGCCGGCAATAGCCGCCACCAATAAAACAACACCTGTGTTATCCATCTTTTTCTTTCTTTAATTTAACAATTACTTTATCTTTATATACTTTTACCACTTCCACTTCAGCACGGGAATCGATATAACCACTTTGAGAAAGCGCCTCTACGACCACCTCCCCGATTTTTACTTTTCCCATAGGAGACAAACGTCCGAGACAAATCCCGCAGTCTCCCACCTTCACCGATTCATCTACCCCTTCAACAGTGCTATCGATGCTCGAATGCAAACTCAATTTCTTCCAGGTCTGCGCCCGAAGAGCATACCATGTCACAACAAACCCACCCAGGGCTGTCGCCAACAAAATAAAATTACCAGCCTTCGTTCCAAAAAATTTATATCCCAGGTATACCCCGAAGCAGACACAAGCAAAACCGATAATTCCGGCTACGTTAACTCCCGGAAGAACTAAAAATTCTATAATCAGCAAAAAAAAGCCGATTACAACCAATATGAGTACAATAATCCATTCCATACGCCCATCTATTAAAAACGAAATTTCCTCAGACGGTTTAAACAACTTGAACTGGATAAAGATATAAAAAACTCCTGTTCAAAAAAATTCTGATCCGATATTTTTATTTACCTTTTTCTCCCCCTTTTCTAAACAATTTCTTCTCTGTCTTTTATGTTTTTTTATCCGATCAATCTTCCCCAAACAATATGCAACTTACTGACAACAAGCCTATTATTCATCCAAAAATTGTATTTTCGAGAAGCATTATTTTTTAATCAGATTTTTTATATTTACTTTGTACTGTTTTTGCGAGCCTGTTATAAAAATAATTTTTAATCAAACCCAAGTATGGAGCAGGAAATTACCAATGAGGAAGAGTTTTATAAAAAGGTAGAATATTTTAATGCCGAACGGACAAAACAATTGAGTTATCATTATCAGGAAATCTTAAAACTACTTGGAGAAGATCCGGAAAGAGAAGGACTCTTGAAAACACCGTTACGGGTAGCGAAAGCGATGCAGTTTATGACGCAGGGATATAGTCAGAACCCGGAAGAAATATTGAGTTCCGCTCTCTTTAAAGAAGATTACCGCCAAATGGTTATTGTAAAAGATATCGAAATTTATTCTCTCTGCGAACACCATATGCTGCCTTTTTACGGCCGTGCTCACGTGGCTTACATCCCGAACGGATATGTAACCGGTCTAAGTAAAATCGCCCGGGTAGTGGAAACATATGCCCGTCGGTTGCAAGTACAGGAACGCCTGACCTATGAAATCAAGAATTGTATACAAAATACCCTTCACCCTTTAGGAGTCGCCGTGGTCATCGAAGCGAAACACATGTGTATGGCTATCCGGGGAGTAGAAAAACAAAATTCGGTAACGACCACTTCCGATTTCAGCGGAGCTTTTGAGAAACTGGCCACCCGGGAGGAATTCATCCGGTTAATCAGTTCAAAGTTACACTAAACCCACGGGGAAGACAAATAAATGAAATCACATCTCTAAAACTTAACAATATGAAAAAAGCATTTGTATTTCCCGGACAGGGAGCACAATTTGTAGGCATGGGAAAAGAATTGTACGAAAATTCTCCCCGGGCAAAAGAACTGTTTGAAAAAGCAAATGATATTTTAGGATTCCGCATCACGGATATGATGTTTAATGGAACAGAAGCCGATCTAAAACAAACAAAAGTTACTCAACCGGCTATTTTTTTGCATTCTGTGATTTTAGCCGATAGTCTCACCGAAAAACCGGACATGACAGCCGGACATTCTCTGGGAGAATTTTCCGCTTTGGTAGCTGCTAAAGCCCTTTCTTTGGAAGATGGACTGCGACTGGTACATGCCAGAGCTTTAGCGATGCAAAAAGCCTGCGAAGCCACCCCTTCGACAATGGCGGCTGTCTTAGGCATGGCAGACGAAGCCGTGGAGAAAATATGCGGGGAAATCGACGAAGTAGTCGTGCCCGCCAACTACAACAGCCCCGGACAGATTGTCATTTCCGGCAGCAATAAAGGGATCGAAATCGCCTGCGCGAAACTGGCAGAAGCCGGAGCTAAAAGAGTGTTACCCCTCAATGTAGGAGGAGCATTTCATTCTCCTTTGATGGAACCTGCCCGCAAAGAATTGGCCGAGGCCATCAACAATACTCATTTCTCTGAACCCATCTGTCCTATTTATCAGAACGTAGATGCTCAACCGTATACAGATCCGGAAAGGATAAAGAACAACCTGATCGCCCAGTTGACCTCTTCTGTACGATGGACACAAATCATGCAAAATATGATCGCCGACGGAGCGACCTCTTTCCTGGAAATCGGTCCCGGAAAAGTCCTGCAAGGATTGATAAAAAAGCTAAACAGAGATATGGATACCAGCGGTATTCAATAAGATAAAAAAAAGGTTCCATACGGAACCTTTTTTTATAAAATCTTTATATCTTTAGTCGCGAATTGGCCATTTTGATTTAAACATGTCAGACAGAATACGTAAGAGACAACTAAATATCGCTTTCCGGATTATTATTATATTGATTATATGCAGTATAATCGTTTTCCTTTTTCCAAAAGCTGGAATTTTCCAATACGAATTTCAGAAAGGAATGCCGTGGAGATACGAGACACTTTACGCTCCTTTCGATTTCCCGATTTATAAAACGGAAGCAGAACTGGATAAGGATAAGGAAAAAATCGTTCAGGAACAGACTCCTATCTTCAATTTGAATCCCGAAGTAAAAACGAACCAGCTTCATAAATTTGCGACAGCTCTCGATCCGTACAAAAATCCGGCAACAACCCAGACGATAGAAAATTTACAACGGAAATTAGCCCGTCTTTACGATGCGGGAATTTTGCAACTACCGGAAAACTTAGTAGCAGAAAATCTCAAAACCATCAAAATCGTCAACAATAACATCGGGAGGGATGTAGATTTTCCAAAAACGTATACTTTAAAAAAAGCCTATTCGACTTTGACGGATTGGATTAATTCCTCCAATCTTCCCCAAAGCACGAAAGAACATATTCTCAGTCTGAACCTGAACAATTACATTCAACCCAATCTGGAATTTGATGCTTCCAAAACGAAGCTCCAATTGCTCAATCAACTTAAAAATATTAGTCTTACTCAGGGAATGGTCAGGAACGGAGAAGTAATCATTGCCAAACGGGAACTGGTTACCCCGGAAAAAATAAAACTTCTCCAATCGCTGAAAAAAGAATACCGCCACAATGCGGGTTCTTCTGTCAGTAATTTACGGACTTTAGGCGGACAGATTATTTTGACCCTGGCTGCTATTGTGATATTTTCGATTTTCTTCTACTATTCGAAAAAACGGATTTTTTATAACAACAAAGAATTTATTTTTCTTTACGGTTCGTTTTTAGCCACCGTCATATTGGGAAGTATCGGGTTTTACCAAAACATCAATATGCTGGCGCTGCCCGTTTTATTTTTTATCATTATTGTCAATATTCTGGTGGGCAGCCGGTCGGCTTTATACATGCTTTTAGGCACTTCCCTGCTGATTTCTTATTTTGCACCGAACAGCTATATGTATCTTTTCATGCAGATAGCTGCCGGTATTGTCGCCATTTTCAGTCTGGCACAGTTGCAACGCAGAGGTCAGCTATTTCTTTCTATTTTCCTCATTTTTATCACCTATGCAGCGGTATATATTGCTTTTATTCTGACCCAGGAAGGAGAAATCGAGCTTACTCATGCCTTCGGCATACTTTGGTTATTGGTAAACTGCCTGCTATTAAGTCTCAGTTATCCGGTCATCTATATTTTCGAGCGTATTTTCGGATTTACGTCAGAAATTACGTTGATGGAATTATCAAATCCCAATCATCCGGCATTACGTGCTTTGACCAAAAAAGCTCCGGGAACTTTTCAACATTCCCTCATGGTAGCCAATCTTGCAGAAGAAGCAATTTACCGCATCGGGGGGAATCCCCTGCTTACGCGAACGGGAGCCTTATACCACGATATCGGGAAATCTTATGAACCGATTTTCTTTATCGAAAACCAAACAGGAGGTATAAATCCGCATGACAAATGCGAATTTGACGAAAGTGCACAGCATATCATCAACCATGTTACAAAAGGTGTCGAACTGGCTAAAAAATATAATTTACCGGAAGTCATCGTCAATTTTATCCGTACTCACCATGGAAAAAGTAAAGTAAAATACTTCTACAATTCTTTCAAAAACAAATACCCGGATAAGCCTCTGGACGAGTCCTTATTCACCTATGCAGGTCCCGATCCCGTCAGTAAAGAATGTGCCGTCGTCATGATGGCGGATGCCGTAGAAGCCGTTTCCCGTACCCTTCAGGATAAAACAGAAGAAAACCTCAAGAAATCGGTAAATGATATTATCGACGGACAGGTAAACGAGGGACGTTTCCAAAATTCAGATATTACATTCAGAGACATAGCCATCGTAAAAAGGGTTTTTACCGAAATGTTAGCCAACATTTATCACTCCCGGATTGCTTATCCCAAACTGAAAACGGAAGCAGAAACCGAATCTCCAAACGAAACGTAAAACCTTAAAACAAACAAATATGACACAAAAAGCAATCACGATTAAAGATTTAGCTGCAAAATTAAATATTTCTGTATCCACAGTATCCCGTGCCTTAAAAGACAATCCGGAAATCAGCCAGCAAACCCGGAAAACAGTACAAGCTCTTGCCAAAGAACTAGGCTACAAACCCAATCCCATAGCAGTAGCTCTTAAAACGCACAAAAGCCATACCATCGGTATCGTGGTACCTCAAATTGTAAATACTTTTTTTGCAACTGTCGTAAAGAAAGTAGAAGAAGTAGCCGACAAATACGGATATAACGTATTAGTAGCCTCCTCTAACGAAAGCTTTGAAAAAGAAAAGAAAAATATCGACGTCTTTTTGGCTAACCGGACAGACGGGATCATCCTTTCTATTTCAAAAGCGACCAGTTCTTACGAACACATTAAAAATATACAAAATCAAGGAGTTCCCTTAGTTTTATTCGATCGGACCACCAAAGAACTAGACGTCTCGAAAGTCATTGCAGATGATGCAGATGCAGCTTACAAAATCGTACAACACCTCATTCATGGGGGAGCGAAAAAAATTGCTCTCCTCACAGGACCGGAACATATGTCTATCGGTAAAAACCGGATGAAAGGATATCTGAAAGCCATGACTATTAATAAACTGGAAATCAACACTGACTACATCGTCAGATGTGAAGATTTTTCCGTTAAATCGGCCAAAGAGGCCACCAATCGCTTACTGAACCTAAAAAATATTCCGGACGCCATTTTCGGTATTAACGACGATATGGCCATAGGAGCCATCGAAGCCATCAAAGAAAAAGGGCTCAAAATACCGGAGGACATTGCCGTATTCGGTTTTTCCAATACCAAACGTTCCCGTTATATGAATCCCTCCGTCAGCACGGTCAACCAGTTCCCCGAAAAAATCGGAGAAATAGCTGCCGAATTACTGTTTGAACAGATATTAACTCCCAAACATGCTCAGATTCGGGAAGAAGTCGTAAACTGTGAACTTTTGATCCGGGAATCTTCCGATCGTTCTTATTTAAACGACTAGTATTTTTCAAAATTGAAGGCAAAACCTTTTGTGTCATAAAAAGAAATTGCCTGAAGATTCTTTTTATCCGCCTGGATGGAGAAACATTTACCGACCAGCTTAGAAAAGGACTCTTCAGGCAATTTTTCGTTTGCAATTTTCCATTATTCCGTTTTAAAAGGAAAATTTCCCTCTTCTTTAGGCATCCCTTTCCTCTTTTATCTGCCTTCCGATATTTATTTTTATAAAATAACCCTAAATTTTACTTGTTTTATTTGTTCTATTTATTCCTCACCTTTCTTGTATCCTTCTCTTTTTTAATACTGATTTTACAAAATTTACGTTCTTTTTCAAGAGCTGCGAATTGGCGGTTAAAGTTTGTTAAAGCAGTCCATTTATGCTTTCCCGTAATTATATTTGTATCAATCTAAAAGCAGCTTTATGGATATTGTAGTAGAAAATTTATCGAAATCATTCGGTCCGCAAAAAGCAATTGACAATATTTCTTTTCAGGTAAAAAAGGGAGAAATATTGGGATTTCTGGGACCGAACGGGGCAGGTAAAACAACGACAATGAAAATCATCAGCTGTTTCCTTTTTCCGGATGCGGGCAATGTTCAGATAGGAAAATATTCCATCCGGAAAAATGCTTACAAAATCAAGCAGCACATCGGCTATCTTCCAGAACATAATCCTTTATATGACGACATGAATGTCATCGATTTTCTGGTTTTCATTGCAAAGGTACACAATATTCCTCATTATAAAATTACAGCCCGGGTATTAGACATGTTACGTATGTGCGGATTGGAAAATGAAAAACAGAAAAACATCCGGGAATTATCAAAAGGTTATAAACAACGGGTAGGATTGGCTCAAGCCTTAATTCACGATCCGGACGTGGTGATTCTGGATGAACCGACCACCGGTCTGGACCCCAATCAAATTGTAGAAATCCGGGAACTGATCAAATCGATCGGAAAAGAAAAGACTATTATCCTCAGTTCTCACATCCTGGCACAGGTGGAAGCGACTTGCGACCGGGTATTGATCATCAATAAAGGAAAAATCGTAGCAGACGGGACATCTTCTGAATTACGTAAATCCAATACGGACAAATTACTTAAAATAGCCATTAAAGGAGGAGATACCAATACGGTATACGAAGCTTTGACCATGCTGGAGAATCTGGAAGACATTGAAATTACGGGAGAGAACAGTTTTCTGATTCAAACCTCCCGCAAGCATAATATTGAAAAGGATATATTTCATCTTTGTGAAACCCAGCAATGGTACATAAAAGAGTTAATTCCCATTGAAAAGCGTCTGGAAGACATTTTTCAGCAAGTGACACAAAACTAATCTGCTTATTATCCGACTCCTTGTTTTAGACGATATGAAAACCATTAAAATAATCATAGGCAAAGAACTCAATACAGCTTTCAATTCCTGGAGTATTTACACAGGTTACCTCTTATTTTTCTGTATTTGCGGATTTATTTGCTGGTTATCCGTATCGAATATCTTTTCGTTGGGACAAGCCAATATGATGCCTTTTTTTACAGTCATCAACTGGACCACCTTTTTCCTCATCCATGCCTTAACGATGAAATCGGTAGCCGATGAAAAGAAAAACGGAACGCTGGAGCTTTTGCTGACAAAACCAATCCGAACCAATCAGCTCATCGCCGGAAAATTCTGGTCGCAGCTTTTCATTGTCCTCATTGCCTTAGTGTTAACCTTGCCTTATTATTTTACCATGGCTTTTTTAGGGCATATCGATCATGGAGCCGTTATTTTAGGTTATTTCGGTCTCGTTTGTATTAGCTCCTGTTATATCAGTATCGGTATTTTTGCTTCCTCTTTTGCTAAAACACCTGTGACAGCATTTTTTATCAGTCTAGGCATCGGACTCTGTTTTCAATTGCTATTTGGCATATTGGCCCAACAATTCAGTTCCGGTTTAGCAGCAGGTCTATTTACTTATTTATCTATTTCAGAACATTTTGATTCTCTTTCCCGGGGAATTTTAGATTCCAGAGACGTTATATACTTCATTTCGGTAATTGTTCTCTTTCTTTCTTTATCGAAATTATTTATTTGTAAAACACGGTTTTAAGATGATTTCATGAAACAGCTTATACGAAATAACATCTATATTATTGTCTGTATTCTTCTGATAAACATAGGCATGTCTTTTGTGTTTATCCGGATCGATTTTACGTCGAATAATCGCTATTCATTGAGTAAGGTAAGTAAAACCATAGTTCAAAACACCCTCGATCCGATCACAGTTGATTTTTATGTAACCGAGAACTTGCCTCAGGATCTGAAAAAGCTGGCCAAAGAATTCGTCTATTTGTTGAAAGAATATAAATCTTTAAGCAATGTTAATTTTACTATTAATATCATACATCCTAATAATGAGCAAACGAGGCAAAAAGCTATAGAAGCGGGTATTCAGCCCTTGTTGATAGAAATCAGCGAAAGGGATCTGGAAAAGATTCAGAATATTTTTATGGGAGCCATTTTCCGGATCGGGAATAAACAAAGTGTTATTCCTTTCATCAATCACAATACTCCTTTAGAATACGAAATCACCCGCCTTTTAAAACAAAGTACCGATACGTTAAAGCCCCGGGTGGGATTTATTAAAGGGCATCGGGAAGCTTCTCTGGGACAAATGCCGCAATTGATCAATGAATTATCCCATCTGACAGATATTTCTGTCATCGATTTATTCAACACTCATGAACTGGAACGCTACAATGTGTTGTGTATTATCGATCCGAAGGATGTATACAGTCCTTATGAAAAAGAACAAATTGACAAATACCTGAGGGAGGGAGGCAGGCTGTTCATAGCTCTCAACCATGCAGTAGGGCAAATCAACGAAAGTCAGAACAACGGTTTTATCAATTGGACAGGTATCGAAGATATCCTGGAAGAAAAAGGCTTGAAAATTCAATATGATTTTGTGGTAGACAACAACTGCGGAACAATTACCGTCAATCAGCAAAACGGTTTTATGAATTACCAGAGTAGTGTGAGTTTTCCTTATCTTCCTATCATTACAAATTTTAGCAAGCATACGATTACCCACGGCTTAAACGCATTATTGCTGCCTTTTGCCAGTAGTATTCAACAAGTGAAGACAAACTCTACTTATATTTTCACACCTTTAGCAACCACCTCCTCCATTTCCGGCAGGCAACAAGCCCCGATTTTCTTTAACCTGCAAAAACAATGGACACGCCGTGATTTTAATAGTCCTCATAATATTGTAGCCGCCCTGCTAACAAATGAAGACAACAACAGCGCCATCGTAGCCATAACGGATGCCGATTTTTTGATTAACGACGTAGGGATATTCGCACACCCTTTGCGCACGGATAATATTAATTTTGCAATCAATTCGATCGAATGGCTGGCCGATAATTCCGGTCTGATCAAACTCCGCAATAAGTTTACAACTTTTGCTACCCTGGAGCCAATTGACGATTATGCCAAAAATTTCCTGAAATATTTTAACTTTCTTCTCCCAATTATTCTAACGTTAGGGTATGCAGGCATCCGCTTCCGGTTCAATCGGAATAAAAGGATCAACCGTTCCCGTCCGGGCTACATTGATTAAACGGGATAGCTCCAAAGATATAGCTCTCTAAACATTCAAACCGATTTCAACTCCTGAAGCAAGGCTTTTAAATGCCGGCATAGTCCTTCGCTCGCCTCAACAAGCGGTAAACGTAAACAATTAGAACGAATTGTACCTTTTACCTGTAATGCAGCTTTTATTCCTGTCGGATTCCCCTCGATAAAAAGGGCCTTACACAAATCCGACAACCGAAGATGTATCTCCACTGCAGCCCCGAAATTCCCCTCGTTCGCCAAACGCACCAGAGTAGAAAACTCCGCAGGACAAACATTGGCCGCAACAGAGATAACTCCGCTCATGCCGATAGACATCAAAGGCAATATCAGACCATCATCCCCGGATACCACCGCAAAGTCTTTTCTTTTGTATTTCAGAATTTCAGTGGCCTGTTCAAAATTCCCGCTGGCTTCTTTTACACCCACAATTCCGGGACAATCCTGAGCAAGCCGGACAACCGTCTGTGCTGACATATTCACCCCCGTACGCCCCGGGACATTGTACAGAAAAACCGGTAAAGGAGAACTTTCACTCAACGTTTTAAAATGACGATACAATCCCTCCTGAGAAGGCTTATTGTAATAAGGTGTCACGCTCAATACCGCACAACACTCTTTCACAAAGGGAAAATTCCGAATATTTTTCAGTACTTCTGCCGTATTGTTTCCTCCTATTCCAACCATTACGGGTAAACGCCCTTGGTTTTCTTCTAAAATAATTGTCAATACCTGCAGACGTTCCGCCTCTGTCAAAGTTGCAGCTTCAGAAGTCGTACCCAGAGCAACCAAATAATCCACTCCTCCTTGAATCACTTCCCGAACCAATTGACGCAAAGAAATTTCATCAATTTCCCCTTTTTCATTAAAAGGAGTCACCAAAGCGACACCTGTACCCCTGTAAAAATTCATATCAATATTTTTTTAATTCCGACAATACTTGTACGATACCCTCTATCAGTTCTTTTGTATGCTGAACATCCTCCAGCATAATATCCGATTCAAAATTATCCTTCGCTTTCCCGATTTTACACTTAGCCTGAGAAGTCTTTAAAATATAATCGATCAAAGCAGAGGAACGATCCGATAAATCTAACAACAAATCGTAAGGAGTATTCAGTACCGGAGGAAGATCGGTATTCAAAATTTTTCCGCCGAAACCCAGATCTTCATTCCGGACATATACAATATCCTGCTGTGGAGTAAGGGAAAAAGAATCAGGTACAAAGCATAATTTATGAATCTTTACGCCCTTCAGCCCTTTCGTCAACTTTTTCATCCATTCTCCGTCTTCTCTATTAGCTACCCAGAAAATCAGGCAAGTCTTCATCGTATCCGCATTGTGAAATTCTTTATCCCGCTTTACTTCTCCCATTCTTTTCAACAAAGAACTCTCCTTCATCCGATGAAAAACACCTTTAAAAATCTGTTTCATACCTGTATACTTTACCAATCTCTTGACAAAAATAATAATTTAAGTATTCTTCTGCTAATTTTGTTTCTTTTCCAACACAAAAACTTCAGGCTTCAAAAAAAACAACAAAAAATTTGCAAAATCGAATTCTCTCTTCTATATTTGCACCGCTTTACAAAGCAACGGACTCGTAGCTTAATGGATAGAGCACTTGGTTACGGCCCAAGAGGTTGTGGGTTCGACTCCCGCCGAGTTCACCTTTAAGTCCGTCACAAGACGACAAAAAGCAAACAAAACCTGTAAAATCAACGATTTTACAGGTTTTTCTCTTTTCCGACAACAACAAACAAACCGATCTGTCCGCCCGGAAAAAATGTCCTTATCGGATCAAGCAAAATTTCCTCTCGTTTTACACAGTAGGGACGTGCCCTAATGTGTAATTTTTACATCATTTTGTCCGCAAGGACTTCAGATAAGAAGTATGAACCGAGAAATCTCCGTTTTTCGCAAAAAAGATCCGTCCCTCTGGGGGAAAATAAAAACTTGATTCGCAGCTTCTGCTAATTTCTGATTTTTAGCCGGGGAAATTACTCCGGTAGGCTGGATAGTTTTACGAGTTGCGATTCCGTAATTTGAATACACTAACGTATACCGGATATCCCTGAAGCCGTTGTGTACGCACTTCTCTAAACCGATTATCAACCGACTTTCCCTCCTTCAAAAGATTATAGTGGAATTCGGGGAAAAAATAAGGCAAATCAATGGTTGGGCATCTTGTCCGGAAGAAAACGAATTAGTCAAATCGGTCCTATCATTTTGCCAAATAAAAATAAATCGGAAACGCTCGTTCTATCCTTCGGTAGTGCATTAAACCGCTCCTAAAAGAAATATCAATTTTTCCAAAACCTTACTGGATACGACAATTCCTGTTTCCCAGGACAGAGACCCTTATTTTACAATTTTTCTTCAATGATTTCCGTCAGGATATCTTTTAACTGACGGCCCATCGCCTTTACCATTTTGGGGATAAAACTATTAGCTGTCATTCCAGGAGTAGTGTTTACTTCCAACATTACCACTTCCTTTCCGCGGACAAATCCGTCTACCCGGATGATCCCTTCACATCGCAAAATATCATATATTTCCGAAGTCATCTCCTGTATTTTTTCCGTCACATCTTCTGAAAAACGACCCGGAATAATTTCATCCGACAGCTTCGCATCATACTTCGCATCATAATCAAAAAATTCTTTTTTCGGCACAACCTCGGCTACCGGGAAAACCACTTTCTTTCCTTTCGCTTTATATAAGCCGCAAGTGAATTCAATTCCATCAATAAAAGCTTCCACAAGTACTTCGGGACATTTTTCAAAAGCTTTATTTAAAGCTTCGTCCAACGCCTCCGCTGTCTTCACCTTTGAAACCCCAAAGCTGGATCCCTCTGCATTGGGTTTTACAAAACACGGTAAACCGACAGCTTTCAAAATAGCTTCCCGGTCGTATTGCTTCCCCCGGAACAGAATAATCGGATTTGTTGTAGGAATGCCAAAACCCTGCAGATAGTTGGTACAAGTATATTTATCAAAAGTAAGGGCCTCACACAGCGTAGAGCAGGTGGAATAAGGAATTCCCATCATATCGAGATACCCCTGCAACATCCCGTTTTCCCCCGGATTTCCATGAATCGTTATATACGCATAATCAAACGTTATTTTCTCCCCTTCCTGTACAAAAGAAAAATCATTTTTATCTACTATATATCTCTTCCCGGCATATTCCACTTGCCAATCTCTCCCCTTCAAAAACATCAAATACTTATTGTACCGCTCGCCGTCTATCTCAGCATAAATATGATTACCGGACTTTATGGAAACTTCATATTCAGAAGAATTTCCCCCTGCAATGACCACAATATTTTTTTTCATTTCAATTGAATTTTAATGACTGTCCCCTCTTATAAACCCCTCCCATACCTAACCTTCTAACGACCTTCTTCAGGGGCAAAAGTACAAAGTAAATCTCAATTTACAACTTCCCGTTTTCAATTATTTCCTAACTTTGCAGCCACATTGAAAAATCATCTTATGAGAAAAATAACGGATCTCACTCAAGGCAGCATCGTCCGTAATCTATGGATTATGGCCGTACCTTTGATTTCGTCCTCTTTCATACAGATGGCATACAATATGACGGATATGCTATGGCTGGGCCATTTGGGAAGTGACGCTGTCGCTGCGGTAGGAGCCGCGGGATTTTTCGTATGGCTTTCCAATGCCCTTTCTTATATGACCAAAACCGGCGCAGAAATTACAGTTTCCCAGTCTATAGGAGCTCGGGATCCCGGAAGGGCCGCCGTTTACGCCAATCACGCCCTCACTCTTTCCGTCCTCATCGGCTTAGGATATGCTATTTTTATCCTTACCTCTGCTGACGTTCTCATCCGTTTTTTTCATTTCGACGCCTCCATTTCCTCTCAATCCGCAGGGTATTTACAAATTGTCGCTCCCGGCATTTTCTTCCAGTTCAACAACAATACCTTCAGTGGCATTTACAATGGTCAGGGAGACAGTAAAACTCCTTTCCGGATTACAGCCATCGGTTTGCTAGTCAATATTGTGCTCGATCCTCTACTGATATACGGCTACGGCCCTTTTCCGCGTCTGGGCACTGCAGGGGCGGCCATTGCCACCGTGTTAGCCCAACTGATCGTCTACTCTTTTTTCGCTTATCGTATATTTTCCAACCGCTTTCCTTTGGGAAAAATGCATTTATTTACTGCCCTAAAAAAGAAACCGGCCAGCCGGATTATCTTTCTAGGCCTGCCTGTGAGCCTGCAAAATGCTTTATTTTCCATGTTCTCTCTGACACTCGCTGCATTGGCAGCCCGTTGGGGAGCCATAGGAGTAGCTGCTCAAAGTGTAGGTTCTCAAATAGAGGCCCTTTCCTGGATGACGGCAACAGGATTCTCCACAGCTTTAGCTGCATTTGTCGGTCAGAACTACGGAGCCGGGAAGTACGAACGTATTCGCAAAGGTTATCGGCTTACACTATATATCGCGGGCAGTATAGGACTTAGTGCGGGGATTTTGTTCTTCCTTTTCAGCCGTGAAATTTTCAGTATTTTTATCCCGGAAGCCGAAGCTGTAGAAGCAGGAGGAACCTATCTCAAGATACTGGCTATCTCTCAGCTCTTCATGGTTACAGAGCTTGTCACCCAAGGAGCTTTTAATGGGTGCGGACGTACCATTCCCCCCTCTCTCACCGGCATATTATTTACAGGAGCCAGAATTCCTTTAGCCTGGTATCTATGCTCCTTTCCTTCCCTAGGTTTAAACGGGATTTGGTGGAGTATTACTCTCTCCAGTATTTTCAAGGGCACTTTGCTTCCCTTTTGGTTTCTTTATTTCCAAAAAAAGATATTAAATGCTAAAAAAATTAAAGAAAAAATTCTCTAATATTATTAGCGGATATTAAAAAAAAGGTCTAAATTTGACGTCGGTATAAAACCAAACTAAAAAAGAAAAAAATCTTACGTATAACTATAAAAATTATTTCAAAATGAAAGTAACAGTTGTTGGAGCAGGTAATGTTGGTGCAACATGCGCAAACTGTATTGCTCAGAAGGACATTGTCAATGAAGTGGTTCTTTTGGATATTAAAGAAGGAGTTTCTGAAGGTAAATCTTTGGATATGTGGCAAACGGCTCCTATTAATATGTATGATACCCGCATTAAAGGTGTTACCAATGATTATGCGGCAACACAGGATTCAGAAGTCGTAGTCATCACCTCTGGTCTGCCCCGTAAACCGGGTATGAGCCGGGACGATTTAATTTCAACAAATGCTGGTATTGTTAAATCTGTAACTGAAAACATTATCAAACATTCTCCGAAGGCCAAAATCATTATCGTTTCCAACCCCTTGGATGTAATGTGCTACTGTGCTTATTTGACAGCAAAAATCGACTCCTCCCGAGTATTCGGAATGGCAGGTATTTTGGACACAGCGCGTTATAAGGCTTTCTTGGCTGAAGCTTTAAACGTTTCTCCGAAAGACATTCAGGCTTTATTGCTTGGTGGCCATGGAGATACGATGGTTCCGCTACCTCGTTATACAACTGTTGCAGGCATTCCCGTTACTGAATTAATTGATGAAGAAAAATTAAATGCAATCATCGAAAGAACAAAAGTCGGAGGTGGTGAATTAGTTAAACTGATGGGTACTTCTGCCTGGTATGCTCCCGGTGCTGCTGCTGCACAGATGGTAGAAGCTATTGTACGGAATTCCAGAAGAGTATTCCCGGTTTGCGCTATGTTAAACGGAGAATATGGCATGAAAGATATCTATCTGGGCGTACCAGTTATTCTCGGTAAAAACGGTATCGAAAAAATCGTTGAAGTGAAATTAAACGAAGACGAAAGACAATTACTGGAAAAATCTGCCGGTGCCGTTAAGAGCGTTATGAAAGTACTGGACGACATGAAAATGTTCTAATATTTTCTGTTTTCGGATTCTCGAATGAATTCAGAAATAGAAGTTCTAAAGCCGTGAGCAAAAGCAATTCGATCTGTTTCTTTGCCCACGGCTTCCTTATTTGTTTGTTTACCCCATATCCGAGTATCCTTCCATGAGAAAAAAAAATACCGGTCCGATTACAGTTCCCATCGAAAAGGTAGAACTGGAAGACCACAGTTATCACATTCTCGTCGCAGTTGAAATTAACGGTATCGCCGGAGATATGATTATCGACACCGGAGCTTCCGTCACCGTAGCCGACCGGCAATTATTTCCTCGTTTTGAAGAACCGGAAGAAGCCGTAAAAATCCAATCGGGCAGTATTACCGGAGAAATCAAGGATGTTCAGGTTATGCATACGGAAAGCTTTCAAATAGGCTCTATACAGTTGCAAGAAATGTGCATCGCTCTCATCGATTTAGACTATGTCAACAAAATGTATAAAAAGCACTTAAACAGGAAAGTAATCGGTCTATTAGGATCGGATTTCTGCATTCGTCACGGGATTATTATCGACTATCCTCATTTAACACTGACGATCAGTCAACAGGATTAACCTTATATTCCTTTTTCCGGACTTATAAGATTGCAACAAATTGTTTTCCCTTTTCTTCATTTTTTCCCTACACAAAATTTTATACGAGCTATACTTCTCTTTTTTAAATATCAACTTCGGATAAATCAGAAATAACAGTGATTATTTCAAAAAAATATTATACTTTTGCGCATTAAATCTTCGTGGAAGAACAAATAAAGTTTAAGTAATATAAAAAACAATTTCTAAAATGCGAAACAAAGGAGCGATAACATTACTCACGATAGCGCTCGCGCTAGTGAGTGCTTACCAGTTGTTTTTCACTTTCAAAACATCCCAGGTGGAGAAAGCAGCTCGGGTATATGCCGCCGGCGATCCCGAAAAAGAAAGAGCATATCTGGATTCTATTGCTAACAAGAATGTGTACAATTTTTTGGGGTTAGCAAAATTTACGTACAAGGAATGTAAGGAATTGGAACTTCCGTTAGGTCTTGACTTACGAGGCGGTATGAACGTTACGATGGAAGTTGATGTAGTTGACGTAGTAAAGAGCCTTGCAAACAACAGTCAGGATCCGGCTTTCTTAAAGGCATTAGATGAAGCGGTAAAAATGCGTACGACAAGTCCGAAAGATTTCGTGACTTTGTTCGGGGAAGCATTTGCCAAAATCGCTCCGAACGCACAATTAGCTTCTCCGGATATTTTTGGGACAGTCGAATTAAAAGATAAGATCAAAATTGGTGCCAGCAACAAAGAAGTATTGGATGTCATCCGGAAAGAAGCTGAAGGGGCCATTGACAATACGTTCAATATTCTCCGTACCCGTATTGACCGCTTTGGAGTAGCCCAGCCGAATATCCGTAAAGCAGATATCTCAGGACGAATCAACATCGAACTTCCGGGTATCAAAGATGCTCAGCGTGTAAGAAAACTTTTACAGGGGACAGCTGCTCTTGAATTTTACGAGACATACGAAAACGCCGAGTTCTTCGAAAATCTAAGCAAAATCAATGAAAAAGTCAGGGAATTGGAACGCTCTGCCGACGTCTTAGGCCTGAATAAAGATACCCTTTTGGTAAGTGAAACGATTGAGAAAGAAACGGTAACTACGGATACAAATGATGAAGGATTAAAATCACTTATCGAACAAACTTCTAAAGATTCGCTTAATTCTATAAATGAAGAGGAAATGAGGAAACAAAATCCGTTTTTCTCTCTTCTCATTCCTGCACAGTCCCAAGACGGTTCTTTACGCCCGGGCTCCACGATAGGATATGCGCTTCTGAAAGACACAGCCGCCGTGAACGCTTTATTAGCGCTTCCGCAGGTAAAAGCATTGATTCCCCGAAACGCCCGTCTGTTATGGGAGATGAAGCCCATGGGAGATATGGTTGCCTTACATGCCATAAAAATTACCACCCGTGACGGAAAAGCTCCCTTGGATGGAGGAGTAGTGGTAGATGCCCGTAAATCTTTTGACGACCATAATGGAGGTGCGCCCATTGTATCGATGAATATGAACGGTGAAGGTGCTAAGACATGGGCCCGGCTCACCAAAGACAATATCGGACGTAGCATCGCCATTGTGTTGGACGGATATGTATGTTCTTCACCGACTGTTAATTCAGAAATCAAAGGAGGTAGTTCTCAAATTAGCGGTGGATTTGATGTAAAGGAAGCAGAGGACTTAGCTAACATTTTGAAATCCGGTAAATTACCGGCACCGGCACGGATTATTGCCGATGAAATCGTAGGACCGTCTCTGGGACAAGAATCCATTCAAACCGGTATGTGGTCCTTTATCATTGCTTTTGCATTAGTATTGTTTTACATGCTTTTCTTCTATAGTAAAGGCGCTGGCCTCGCTGCCGACATCGCATTATTGGCAAACTTGTTCTTCTTGTTCGGTATTTTGGCTTCTATCGGAGCCGTACTTACCCTGCCGGGTATTGCAGGTATTGTATTGACGATGGGTATGTCTGTAGACGCGAACGTATTGATTTACGAACGTATAGAAGAAGAAAAACGGGCCGGTAAAGGCTTGAAATTAGCCATTAAAGAAGGATATAAGAACGCTTATTCCGCTATTATAGACGGTAACGTAACGACCTTATTAACCGGTTTTATTCTTTATTACTTTGGAGAAGGACCGATTAAAGGTTTTGCAACGACGTTGATTATCGGTATTTTCACTTCTTTATTCTGTGCGATCTTTATCACGCGCTTGATCTTAGAACGGGCTTCTAGCAAGAATGATAACGTACCTTTTACCACCGTTTTCACCCAGAACTGGCTGAGAGATGTAAAATTCCCCTTCTTACAAAAGCGGAAAATCTCTTATATCCTTTCTGGAACGGCCATCATTCTTTCTATCGCTTTCTTATCCACAAAAGGATTGGATAAAGGTATTGACTTTGTAGGAGGTCGTACTTATACCGTTGTTTTTGACAAACCCGTACAAGTAGAAGAGGTCGCCGAAAGCTTGGCACAAGTATACGGAAGCGCTCCCGAAGTGAAGACATTCGGCGGTGAAAACCAAGTGAGAATTACTACAAAATACAAGATTGATGCGGAAGGGACTGAAGTAGACGATGAAGTCGAAACTTTATTATACGAAGGCTTAAAAGATTATCTGCCGGAAGGAACCAGCCGGGATCAATTCTTGGAAGTAAATCGGCAGATGTCGGAAAAAGTAGGTCCTGCCGTAGCAGAAGATATTACCCGCGCCGCAATTTGGTCGGTAGTATTAGCTCTGATCGTTATCTTTGTCTATATCATGTTCCGTTTCTCACAATGGCAATACGGTGCCGGTGCGGTTATCGGTTTGGCTCACAACGTAATTATAGTCATGGGAGTATTCTCTATATTCTCCGGAATATTACCTTTCTCTCTGGAAATTGACCAAGCCTTTATCGCTGCCATCCTAACGGTAGTGGGATATTCCATCAACGATACGGTGGTCGTATTCGACCGTATCCGGGAATATCATACTCTTTATCCCAAACGGGACGATTTGTCTGTGACAGACGCAGCCCTGAATTCCACGTTAAGACGTACCTTCAGCACTTCCTTATCAACAATTGTCGTGTTGCTGGCGATCTTTATCTTCGGAGGAACTTCTATTAAAGGCTTTATATTCGCTTTGTTGGTCGGTATCTGTGTAGGTACATATTCTTCTCTATTTGTAGCTACTCCGATTTCTTACGATCTGAGACGGCGATTCGAGAAAAATAAAAAGTAAAATAAAACATATTACTTAAAGGAAGCCACCTCAGGGTGGCTTTTTTTATTTTTAACGAAGTTGTTAAAGTAAAGCAATCTGTAAACAAATTACAACCTTTTTTTTATATTTGTAAGAAATGCTTATTCTACAATTTTAAGAGTTTTTACCACCCTATGAAGCAGAGACCAATCTATACAGAGCCTGAAAATTGCCAAGATTGTTATAAATGTATACGAGAATGTCCGGTAAAAGCAATCCGGATTGAAAACAATAAGGCTTATATTATAGCAGAACGATGTATTTATTGCGGGCATTGTACACAAATATGTCCCACCGGTGCCAAAAAAATCAGAGACGGGGTACCGGCAGTCAAAGAAATTCTCAGACAAAACAAGCAAGTCATCTTATCTTTGGCCCCTTCTTATGCCAGCGAATTTGGAAATTTACCGATTTCATCTTTAATCGCAGCCATTAAACGTCTGGGGTTTAGCGGCGTATCGGAGACGGCTTTGGGAGCAGAATTGGTATCTGCTGCCGTAAATGAATTTTTATTGCATTCTCCCCGCAGTATTTACATTTCTTCAGCTTGTCCGGTTGTCGTAGAATACATCCGGAAATATGCCCCTGAACATATCTCTTCTCTCACGCCGATATTTTCTCCTTTACTTGCCCATGCCCGATTTTTAAAAAAACAATACGGAGAAGAAGTCAAGGTTATTTTTGCAGGCCCCTGTATTGGTAAAAAAACGGAAGCCGATAATTTTAAAGATCTGGTAGAAATCGCTATTACCTTCAAAGACTTAAAAATGTGGATGGAGAAAGAAGGTATCCAACCGGAAAACGAAAAAGGAGAAGAAATGCATTTTATTCCCTATAATTCTGGCAAAGGAGCACTTTATCCTGTTGAAGGAGGGATGTTAGCAGGCATTGACGGGGAAGACAAAAAGGTCATCAAAATGGCATTCTCCGGTATGGAAAACATACAAGATGTCATTCGCAACCTGGATGACTCCCCCCGCAAAGACACGCTCTTTCTGGAATTATTATCTTGTAAGGGAGGGTGTATTAACGGACCGGGTAAACTGAGTTCTTCCTCCTTGGCCATCAAACGGTACGACGTTACCCGCAAAATCAACTCAGCGGATAGGGACAAACCCTTAAACCTAAGTGATCTCACGAATTATTACACGGTAGATCAGCAGATTGAAAAAGAACATTATACGGAGAATGAAATCCTACAAGCATTGGCTGCAGTCGGAAAAACCTCCGCTGCCGATGAATTAAATTGCAGCGGTTGCGGTTATGACAATTGCCGGGATTTTGCCCGGGCATTATTGGCAGGACGGGCGGAAGAAAACATGTGTGTATCTTACATGCGGAAAATAGCTCACGACAAAGCGACTGTCCTTTTACAAAAAATACCTGCCGGCGTCATTCTGGCCGATCCAGACTTGAAGATAGTCGATATGAACCGATATGCCGCCAATCTACTGGGGGAAGAAACGACATTGGTATATGATGCTTCTCCCGGTTTGCAAGGAGTTGCCTTAGAAGCTATTTGTTCTTTTTCGGCTTTATTCGGAGCAGCACTTTCTACCGGAAAGGAAATTATAGAACGACAAATTAGAGAAGGAGATAAAATATGGATGCTTTCCATCTACAACATACAACCGCATCGTTTAGTATTCGGTTTACTTCAAGACTTGCGGGAACCTTACGGCAAAACAGAATGGATGATGGGGAAGACCAAAGAAGTAATCAGCAAACACATGGAAACCGTACAAAAAATTGCCTGCCTCCTAGGGGAAAATGCTTCTTATACAGATGCAACCTTACGGGCTATCATGGAAACGATGAAAGGGAAAGAATAATGCATAAGAAACGGTAAATACAAAAATACCATGACGAAAAGTCTGCCTGAAATTTTTATAGAAGTGGATTATTTCCAAAAAAACAAAGCCGGCAACCAAGTGTGTGGGGATAGTTTTATGTCGCAAAAATTAAAGGGAGAAGGGCGAATTATAGGGGTTTTATCGGACGGTTTGGGGAGCGGTATTAAAGCCCGCGTCCTTTCCGCTATGACAGCAACCATGGCGATGAACTACACGGCCTTGAACGAAACCATTCTCCGTACAGCCCGGTCAATTATTGATACCCTCCCCAAAGACGAAGTAAAACAAATTGGTTACTCTACATTTTGTATTTTGGATATTGATTGCTTTGGCAATACGAAAATAATTGAATACGAAACGCCTTCTTTCTATCTTTTCAGGAAAGGGGAAAGTATAAAAATTCAAAAACAAAGAATCCCTATTGAACGCCCGGATTTAGCTGACTCGTATCTTTGGATTTCTGAATTCCGCCTAGAAAAAGAAGACCGTTTGGTTTGTTTTACCGATGGAGTAAGCCAATCCGGAATGGGTTCGGAAAAACTTCCTGCCGGCTGGGAATCCCAAATAGAAGATTACATTCAAAATCTATTGCTGCGTCAAGTCGGTATTTCAGCAGAAGAATTGTCCCGCCGTATCGTCATTCAGGCAGAGAAAAACGACGGCTACAACTTAATCGACGATGCCAGTTGTTGTGTTGTATACAACCGTACCCCACGCAATCTGCTAGTATGTACCGGTCCTCCTTATGATCCACAGAACGATAGCTACTTGGCCATACGAGTAAAAGAGTTCCGGGGCAAAAAAGTGATCTGCGGAGGTACCACAGCTTCCCTGCTGGCCCGGGAGCTACACATTCCCATAAAAACACTCCCCCAGCAAGCTGACACAAAAGAGCCGCCGATTTCCAGTATGGACGGCATCGACTTAGTGACAGAAGGAATCCTGACATTAAGCCGGGTGGAACGGATCCTTTCGGAAGAAGAGCATAGCAAAGCACAAGCAGAGGGTGCTGCGGAACAACTGGTAAAATTATTACACAATAGCGATCAGATCACTTTTATTGTAGGTACTTGTATCAATATTGCCCATCAGGATCCGAACTTACCAGTAGAGTTGGAAATCCGAAGAAATGTAGTCAAGAAAATCAAATATTTATTAGAGACAAAATTCCTGAAAGATGTGGAAATTAGCTACCTTTGAGCCTTTAAATCAAAACCGGCATTTTTGCCTGAAAAGCTAAATCATAAATTGTAAACCGATATCATATGTTATACGATAACTTTGCGATGCTCACCAAACGGGAGTTACTGATCAGAATTGTAAAATTATTAAAAGACGATGAGTTAGTTACAAAGCTGAAATACTTACCCATAGAGATGCGTCCCCGGAATAAAAAACCGGTCAGATGCTGCGTACATAAAGATCGTTATATCCTGAAACATAAAATCATTTCCATACTAGGATTTGACATTGTAGACGAAGAAATTGACTTGATTCATTTATCGGAGTTTGCCCGGATGGCCATGGCAAATAAAAATACCAAAGAAAATATCCTTTCGGTAGTACATGAAGCCTGTAGTGCCTGCATTCAATCACAATATGCTGTTACGAATCTTTGCCGGGGATGCGAGGGACGTCCCTGCGTGATGAACTGCCCGAAAGCAGCCATTTCTTTCAAAGGAGGCAAAGCTACCATCAGTACGGAAGATTGCGTCAGTTGCGGTCTATGTCAGAAAGTGTGCCCTTATCATGCCATCGTATATACACCGGTGCCTTGCCAGGATGCCTGCCCCGTAAAAGCAATCGATAAAGATGAAGAAGGGATAGAACACATCGACAAAGATAAATGTATCTATTGCGGTAAATGCATGCAAGCCTGTCCTTACGGAGCAATTATGGAACGTTCTAAGATTATCGATATACATAAAACTCTTACTCATCCGAACAAAAAAATCATCGCTATCGTTGCCCCGGCTATTTATGGCCAATTCAATGCTTCAGCAGGGCAGATTCTATCGGCTATCAAGCAAATTGGTTTTGACGATGTTATCGAAGTAGCCTTAGGAGCTGAAATAACGGCCAGCAAAGAGGCCGAAGAGTTACAGGAAAGGATGGAAAAAGGCTCTGCCTTTATGACCTCTTCCTGCTGTCCAGCTTATACGGGCTGGGTAAATAAGCATGCCCCTTTACTGAAACCTTATGTCTCCGATACTCGCAGTCCCATGGTTTATGCCGCCCGCTACGTGAAAGAAAAATATCCGGAGGCCGAGGTCGTTTTCATCGGTCCCTGTCTGGCCAAACGTTATGAAGCAGATTCCGTACCAGAAGTGGACTATGTCATGAGCTTCGAAGAATTAGGAGCTTTTATGGTCGCCTATGATATCAATGTAGCCAATTGCAGTGAAAAAGATCTCAATGAAGGTGTAACCCGCTATGGAAGAGGCTTTGCTCAAGCCGGAGGTGTCCGCGCAGCAATTGTCAATGCCGTAGGAAACGGAGTAACAACCTTGGCTATAGAAGGATTGGATAAGAAAAACCAAGCCTTGCTAAAAACCATGGTCAAAAAACCGGAAGCCCAATTTGTAGAGGTCATGGCTTGTGACGGAGGTTGCATTAATGGTCCTTGTTCACTCGCTCCTCTTACTCTGGCAAAACGGCAAATCAAGAAGGTCTTGGATCAATAAAAAGCCTGTTAAATTACACATTAGGGCACGTCCCTAATGTGTAATTTTTATCTTTAAAAGATTACCCCTATCTGCCCACCTCCTGACTTTAAGAAGATTCTCACTTTAAATAAAGTGTTTTATACTCCTTTGATCGGTGTTACAGAGTTTGTATTCTGCTTTCTAAAATATTCAAATTTAGAATTATACTCCTTATTCTTTATCTTTTTACAACAAAAGATTCAGAGGGTTCTATTTGCATAAATATCTAATTATAAACATCTTAAATTCCATCTAAAACAATAATAATTTTTCAGAGGTATTTCAAAAATTTGCATATTTCAAGGTAAATTATAATTTTGTTATCCCATTGTCCGAAAGGGTCTCTGATGCTGCGGACAATTATCTAAATAAACATTATTTATTCACAAGCCAACTAAATTACAGGCTGAAAAATCACAAATTATGATGAAAAAATCCTTCATGTGGGCCATTGCCCTTCTTCTCGGAGAGATCTGCCTCTTCACTGCTTGCAACGATGACAAAAATGACAACACACCGTTTGTCGAACCGACTGTAACGCTCACTGCCGGAGAAGTCACTACTAGCACTTTGGAATTCGCAGTTAAACTCGAAGATGCAGACAAATGTGCCTATCTTTACACAGAAAGCAGTGCCTCCGTACCGACTGTAGAAGAAATCCTCGCTTCCGGCAAATCCGTATCCGCATCCGGTAAGGTTTTGATCGAGGATTTAAATGCCAGTACAAGCTATCGCATTTCGGCCGTTGCCACACGGGAGGAATTCACGGGAGAAATCGTATCGATTGAAATGCAAACCTCTGCCCCCGATCCAACGCCTGTGCCAAACATTACCCTAACGGAAGGTAGCACAACAACCAATGCACTCACCTTTAACGTAACCCTGACCGATGCTGAAAAAGCTGCTTATATATGTCTTGAAAAAAGTGAGGGATTGACACTTCCCACTGCTGCAGAGATTATCAGCGATGGTACAGTTATTCCCCAAGCTGGCGAAGTGACTGTCAGCGAATTGAATGCGAACACAACTTATATCATCGCAGTTGCCGCAGCCAATAAAGAAGTATTTTCCGAAGTGAAGTCGATTGAAATGACTACGGACGTCTTAGTAACGGGTCCCGCTGTGTTCGACCGTCAAATCGTCGGTGCCCATTACGGAGATACTCACGATACCGGTTATTCCGAATTCTATTTCGTCTTAGCAGATGCCGATGCTACGGAAAATAACGGAGTCTATACCACCACCGGCGCCGGTCGAACGATGAGCTTCGAACTTTACCAATTCGCTCCCTCCAATCTTGACAATATTACGATTCCCGCCCGGACCTACCGTTATAATACGAATTACGGCATGAGTACCTTCTCACCGGAAAAGACCTTCTGTATGGTTAACGACGGTAAAGGAAACATTACAAAAATCGAATTCAAAGCTGGTACAATTGAGGTAAAACTCGTCGGTAGCAACTATACCATTACAGCCAACCTCACCACCACCACAGATGAGGAATTTACAGCCAGTTACAGTGGTACATTGAATATCGAAAACAAAGCGGAAGTTCCCGAAGGTCTCCCTCAGATTGAAAAAGATATTACAGGAATGAATTTCATCCGCGCACTGGCTAAATATTATAGCTACGGAGTAGATAATTGCATCTTAAATCTCTACGACGTTGAGCCGACAATATCAGGCGACTCGGATTATCTGTTGAATGCCGGACATGCAGTATCTCTCGACCTTTCGACAGCAGTTTCCGAACAAATGGCTCTACAGGAAGGTATTTATACCGCTTCCGTAGATTACGATCCGGGTACTTATCTGCCAGGGTATGAAAAAGAATTCATGGGTATGGTGTTACCTTTAGGTACTTACTGTGAAGAACGTAACGATAATTACGAATCTATCTACGGTTTTATTACAGGCGGTACGGTGACGATCTCGAAAGTCGCTACAGGTTACCGTTTGGTACTTGACTTTACCACCAACAAGGGACATAAAATCTCCGGAACTTATGAAGGCAAGGTAGAATTCACCGACAAGCGTTCGACAGAATCACCCAAGCCCATTACAGAAACAGCCAAAGCGTTGAAACTTCGCCGTCACTAATGCTGTAAGACGTCAGTTTCCTCAAATAAAATAACAGAGGTTGTCCAAATTAAAAGTTATCGTTTTGATTTTGGACAACCTTTTTTATTGCCCTCCCTCTAAAAATAAAAGCCATAGGGTATCCTATCCGTCAAAATTAATCTTTTCACAAAAGATATTCTATTTATTTCTTCTAAACAAGCGTCTGAGTACACTTGCTAAATCTTCACCCTCACCGTGATGAACCGTCGAAATACTTCGGAAAGTTCCGGTTTCTTCTTCTCCGATTCCCATCTGTACCGGATAGATTAACACACAATTATTCATCTGAAAATACTTATTCATATAAGCCGGAATCAAAGCCATTTGTCTTGAATAAGAAGGGAAATTACGCCGGCTCATGACAACTAACAAAGCGTCATCCGGCTTCACATCCCGGGATACGATCAGAAAATCATCCCAATCGGTGAATTCTACAAATTCCGCACTGATATTATGTTTGGCTTTTACATCTTTCAAAAGGGAGAGTAAAGCCGCACTTCCGTAAAAAACGATCTTACTATTTGTATTGCGAACCACATTCCACACCCTCACTAACCAATAGGGGAAACCCACTTCCAATTCCGCATTTTCCGGAATCAGCATAATATATCTTTTCAAAGTCGCCAGAGGTTGTACCGGCCGGTACACAAAAGTAGTGGTCGCACATTTTGCTACAATCCCCTCGACTAAATCTCCCAGAAAAGTGTTAGAAATATCAGATGCCTTCCGCAAACCCAAAACAATATCCGTAATTTTATGTTCCTTTACGACATTCTTTATCCCGTTCACGACATTTATATCGTAACGCATCAAAGTATGAATCATCTCATCCGTTGCCGCAGCCGTTTTAGCTGCTTTATTCAAAAGCGTCTGGGATCTTTTTTCCGCGGCCATATCATTACTGTCCGATTTAATAATACTTAGAGCCATCATTGTCGTCTTACACTTCTTCGATTTGACGGTCACACCCAAGCTTATCAATTCTTCTACAGTTTCCAAATTGCTCAAAGGGATCAGGATCCGATCCTCTGTGTCGCTTTTATCTACCAACTCTTCTCCCGCCATTTCAGCCAAAGCCACATTCTGAGCGCCTTTCTGTGTTACAAAAGAAGCGATAGTACAAGTAACCAATATCATTATAATGGTTCCGTTCAACACACTCTCGTCCAGCAACCGAATAGGTTCTCCTGTAGGTGAAGTACCCAGAATTACCTGATACCCTACCATTACAGCAGCTAATGTCGCCGCCGCCTGAGCATTAGACAAGCCAAACAAAAGACGTCCTTCATCACGGGTATAATGAAGACTCTTTTCCGTCACCCAAGCAGCCACATATTTAGAAACCGTAGCAATTACGCACATCACAACAGCAACCCACAAAGAATCCCAACCGGTCGCAAAAACCCGATAATCGACCAACATCCCCACCCCGATTAAGAAAAAGGGAATAAAAATAGCATTTCCCACAAATTCCACCCGGTTCATTAAGGCAGAAGTATTGGGAATCAAACGATTTAAAGCCAAACCGGCCAAAAAAGCCCCGATGACATCTTCCAAGCCTGCCACCTTAGCAAGGAAAGAAGCCAGAAACACTAAAGCCAATACAAAAATATACTGAGCAATATGATCTTCATAGCGTTTAAAAAACCATCTCCCCACTATAGGGAAAATAATTACCACGACTGCTATAAATACAAGGGTAGAGACCGTCAGTTTTACCCAAAATTGTCCATTTATATCCCCCGTGGACATCCCCACAATTACGGCTAAAACTAATAAGGCCAACAAACAGGTAACAACCGTACCTCCGATAGAAATATTTACAGCCCGGTTTTTCGTCACACCATATTTACTGACAATCGGATAAGTCATTAAAGTATGGGAAGCAAACATACTGGCCAATAAAACAGAAGTAGGCCAGCTAAAATTCAAAAGATATATTCCGGCAAGTGTTCCCATAATCATGGGAATAAAAAAAGTCAGCAAACCGAAATACATACCTTTACTATAATTTTTCTTCAAGTCGGCTAAATCGATCTCCAAACCCGCCACAAACATAATATAAAGCAATCCCACTTTTCCGAAAAGCTCTATGCTACTGTCCCGCGCCATAATTCCCAACCCATTCGGTCCGATAATTGCCCCCGCAATGATCAGCCCAATCAGATCCGGTATCTTTAAACGATACAATAAAATAGGAGCTAATAAAATTATAAACAATAAAACCGAAAATATTAAAACCGGATCAGTTAATGGAAATTGCAACATATTCATACGTAATTAAGGAACAGACTATTTTTCCTCAGCTCGCAGGAAGTTATACGCCTCATGTTTATTTAACATTTTCACCCGCACAAACAGTCAGATTCCGAAATAAATTCTCCTGCATCCCGCCAAATTTAAGCTGAATAGCAAAGTTATTCACCTTCAGGATACAAAAATAATAAAAAAGAAAGCGTTCCTCAACGGACAACCTTCTTTTTGCACAAAAATTAGGTTTAAAGGGAAACACCTCCGGGATCTGTGTACAGCTATTTGTCACTTCCTCGGACCTGATTAACGGTACTTTCTCTGAAATAAAACGTCCTTATTGCAAAATAACAGCAAATTTCATCCGAACCGGAGATTCGTTCCTCCGTACTGCAAGTGAAGCAATCAAAGAAGTACACCTCTGAAAGGAAGAGGAGATTTTTCTTTTTCCAGGAAAACCTGATAAATTTACAATTTCCTCCTTTATAAAAAAATACAAGACCTTAGCATAAACGTAGTAAACTAACCTTTCTCCCTCGGCAATTACCTCTCAATCACCTGTCCGATTATCGGAACAATCAGGTTGAACGAATCTTTTTTGGCGGCTTCCAGTTCATTCTTTAAAGGTTCATCCCAAGGGTGTTTGGCCAGTGCATACTTAGAATGATGGACGGTTACGATCTGTTTGGCTTTTAAGTCTTTGGCAATCTGTCCCAAATATTGAGGCAGCGTATGGATATACCGCCAGTTTTCGTTGTATTGTCCGTTTTCCAGAATTGCCAGGTCGATATTCGGAAATTGCTCGCCAATCTCTGCAAAATGTGTATCGTAACCGCTATCTCCTCCCATATAAACCGTTTTCGAAGGTGTTTCAATTAAAAAAGACGCCCATAATGTCCGATTGGAAGTCAAGCCGCGACCGGAAAAATGACGGGCGGGCAAAGCATGTATGATAAATCCTTCATCCAGTAAAGCCGTCTCCTTCCAGTCCAGTTCCACCATATTTTCCTTATCAAAACCCCAGTATTCAAAATGCTCACCTACTCCCAACGGGCAAATTATTTTACGGATACGATCCCTTAATCGTGTCACGGTGCGGTAGTCCAAATGATCCCAATGATCGTGGGTAATAACAAGGTAGTCTATATCCGGCATGTCCTCGGGCGTATAAATATTGGTTCCTTTGAAGGGCTTATTGATAAACGAAACGGGCGAAGCTATACAAAAAACCGGGTCTACCAATATTCGCTTCCCCGACAATTGGAGCAGATAAGAAGAATGTCCGAACCAGACCATCAGCTCTCTATCCCTCAACAATCTCCTCAAATCAGTTTTGATTGCCGGAACGGGTTCGTCCGGGACAAGCCCATCCGGTTTGGAAAACAGAAATTCCCACATCGTTTGTAATCGTCCCTTACCCGAAGTCATCAATTCCGTCGGATGTACATTTCTAAATTCCCCGTCCCGGTATTGAGGCGAACGCTTTATCCTTTCCAACCGCTCCCCTTGCGGCAAACGCCCGAAACTCGGCTGGCGCATAAAAGCAAATCCGGCCATTCCCACAATCATCACTATTCCTGCCACTATTCCAATCATCATACGCCATCGAATTTTTGTTATAAACTTCATCGCCTGGTCTTTTTACCCATTCTCTACCAGCAAATATCCCCTGCTTTCAGCCTGCAACAGATTATTCCCGGTAATTTATTTTCTATCTTCTTCAAAAAATCATCTTTATTTAAAATACAAAATTACGCTGTTTTCTTTCAGGTCCGATACATAAATTACAGATATTCTTACCATTTTTACAGACAACACCTATAAATCCATGAATTGCCCGATAACAGCGGCCGGAAGGGAGAAAGTTTGCGGGCCACGAGGATAGCAGGCCGGCACAAAAACAGAGCAGAACCGAAAGTGGTATACCAACCAGTACGTGAAACTTAGCAAAACAGGAATTTTCTTTCTCTATTCCGACCGAATAGAAAATCGTCCCCTAAACCCACACAAATGTCCTTCCCTCACTATACATACAGAGGGCCACACAATTAAAAAAAACGTATGTAGTCTGACCTCAGAGCATACATACGCTTTTTCTTTTTTATCCTTTTGAGACTTGTTTTTTCAGGTTACGAAAAATGGGTCTCAACTTTCCATTTATTCTTCGTATCTTATTATCGTTTGTTCCCGGTCGGCTCCTACAGACACAATCTTCACCGGCACTCCCGTTTGTTCTTCGATAAAGCTGACATACGCATTAAATTCTTCCGGAAATTCATCCTCGGAAGTCATCTGTGTCATATCCGTTTTCCAGCCGGCAAATTCTTCGTAAACGGGTTCTATTCCTTCATTAATTTCATAAGGGAATTCCGCTGTAATCTCTCCATTCACCTTATAGGCAACACAGGCTTTTATCGTATCGAAAGAATCCAGCACATCGCTCTTCATCATGATCAATTGGGTAACACCATTAATCATAACGGCATATTTTAAAGCCACCAAATCCAACCATCCACAACGCCGCGCTCTACCGGTTACCGACCCAAATTCATGCCCCAGAGTCGACATAGCCTTTCCGACTTCGTCAAACAATTCCGTCGGGAAGGGTCCGCTTCCAACCCGGGTACAATAAGCCTTAAAAATACCGTATACTTCCCCGATTCGCCGAGGCGCAACCCCCAAACCTGTACAAGCACCCGCACAAATCGTATTAGAAGAAGTTACGAACGGATAAGAACCAAAATCGATATCCAACATCGTTCCCTGAGCCCCCTCTGCCAACACCGTTTTTCCTTCCTTCAGAAGATTATTGATTACATGCTCGCTATCAATTAAAGCAAATTGTTTCAAATAGTCGACAGCTTCAAACCATTCTTTTTCCAGTTTTGTTATGTCGTATTGGTAATTCAGGGCCCGCAATATCGTCTCGTGTTTCGCTTTTGCCTTTGCATATTTTTCAGGAAAATTATTCAGGATATCGCCCACTCTCACCCCATTACGACTTACCTTATCCGTATAAGCCGGTCCTATTCCTTTCCCTGTCGTTCCAATTTTTGCATCTCCCTTCGCAGCTTCATAAGCAGCATCTAACATACGATGTGTGGGTAAAATGAGATGTGCCTTTTTAGAAATACACAATTGTTTCCGTATATCATGTCCGCTTGCAGCTAAACCCTCTGCTTCCTGTTTAAATAACAAAGGATCCAACACGACACCATTTCCGATAATATTCATTTTCCCTCCCTGAAATATCCCGGAAGGAATAGAACGCAGAATATATTTTTCTCCGGCAAACTCCAACGTGTGACCGGCATTCGGACCTCCCTGAAAACGGGTTACCAAATCATACTTCGGCGTTAGGACATCTACTACTTTTCCTTTCCCTTCATCTCCCCATTGTAATCCAAGTAACACATCTACTTTCATTGTACTCTTTTTGTTAAAACGACTTCCGGTTATTATACAATAACTCAAAAATCCAATTATTGATTATTACTATATGCTCTACCTCCCTAAAAGACATTCCGGATGTCCTCTTTCACCTTACTCCACAAAAAACTGTTTTTTCGGGAAACACTCCGAAAAAACACAAACGTACAAAGTTAATCTTTTTAAAAGAATTCCTATCTTTTCCGATCTATTTTAACAAGAATAAATTCTGCCGGATTCCTCTTTTCCCTGTACCATCGCCGATCTGTTTCGAAAAGTTATTTTTTACCGGCCTGGCAAGATTTACATATACCGTACACATACATTAAACGATGATGCACCGAAAAGTTTCGCTTCTCGGCAATATATTCGGTAATTTCATCCAGCCTATTATCTGAAAATTCTTCTACTTTTCCGCATTTCAGGCAAATCAGGTGTTCATGCCGGTCATTATTATAGGCCCTCTCAAACTGAGCTGTATTATTTTTAAATTGATGTTTGATCACCAAATTACAATCCAGCAATAACTCGATCGTATTATAAATGGTCGCCCGACTCACCCGATAATTCTTTTTATTCATCGCTACAAAAATAGCTTCGACATCAAAATGTTCGGGACGGGAATAAATTTCCTCCAATATGGCATAGCGTTCCGGAGTCTTCCGGCAACCTTTCTTTTGCAAGTAAGCCGTAAAAATTTCCTTTACCACATCTTTCATTTCTCCCTGTATTAAGTTGCAACTGACATCAATTTTCTACATTCTCCACCCGAGATACTTTTTCTACGCCTTTTAAAGAAGAAATCTTCGAAATCAAGCGATTCAAATCGGCCGTATTGTGTACATAGACATGAATCATTCCTTCAAAAATCCCATCTTTTGTCTCAAAATGTATCATCCGCATATTCACCCCGTTTTCTTTGGATATAACGGCCGTAATATCACTTACGACGCCCACTCGGTCGATACCGGAAAACTGCATGATCGCAGGGAAAGACATTACTTTATGAGTTACCCATTTCACAGGAACAATTTTGTCCCCATAACTGGACATCAACCGTATAGCCTCGGGGCATTTACGTTTATGAACCGTCACTTTCCCTCCTATACTCATCCCGACAACATCATCTCCCGGAATAGGGCTACAACAAGGGGCGATGACGATATCGGTATTTTCATCACTGACTTCCTCCTCCCGATTATCTTTATTTTTCCGATCCTCGCTATCTCTATCACTCCAGAGGAATTGCAGCTTCCAATACTTCATAAATCTATTTTCAGCTTTCTTTTTCAATTCCTTTACAATTTGTTCGCGCGTCACAACATTTCTCGCAATTTCCGCATATAAATCTTCTTTGCTCTTCAGTTTTAATTGCGCCAATATCTTCTTCAAAGGCTCGGAAGTAGAAGGTAATTTCAATTCTTTGACAATTCCTTCAAAAATGATAATACCCCGCCGGATCTGATCTTTGCGTTCCTTTTTAAAGGCAGCGTCAATATGGGACTTCGCTTTTGCCGTAACGACAAAATCCAGCCACTCTTTCTGCGGCTTCTGTCTGTCGCTGGTCAATACTTCTACCTGATCTCCGCTCTGAAGCACATAACTCATCGGGACTAATTTATGATTGACCTTCGCTCCTATACAAGTGTTCCCGATTTCAGTATGTATGTCATAGGCAAAATCCAAGGCTGTGGCCCCTTTTGGTAAAGTTTTCATATGCCCTTTGGGAGTAAATACCCGGATTTCCTTAGCAAAAAGATTCAGCTTAAATTCATCCAGGAATTCCAATGCATCAGAATCAGACTGTTCCAGCATCTCCTTGATACCGGCCAACCATTTATCCAGTTCGGAATTGCCTTCTCCTCCTTCACTTTTATACTTCCAATGGGCGGCTAATCCTTTCTCGGCAATTTCATCCATTCGCTGGGAACGGATCTGCACCTCTATCCATTGTCCGGAAGGCCCCATTACAGTTACATGCAAAGCCTCATATCCATTTGCCTTAGGCGTACTTACCCAGTCCCTGATACGCTCAGGTTTAGGCCGGTATAAATCGGTGATCAAAGAATAAATATTCCAACATTGCCATTTCTCCGGTTGTTCCACTTTGGGCTTAAATACAATCCGTACCGCCAACAAATCATAAATTTCATCAAAGCTGATATTCCGTTTCTGCATTTTCAACCACACCGAATATACACTTTTCGTACGGGCCGTTATGGTATATTCATACCCGTTTTTATCCAGCTTTCCCCGAATCGGTTCGATAAATTTCTCAAACAAACCGGAATATTCCCTGTGATAAGCTTCTATTTTTTTAGCGATCACTTCATATTCCTCCGGATGTTCGTACTTTAAGCTTAGGTCTTCCAATTCCGTCTTGATCGCATGAAGTCCCATCCGATGAGCCAAAGGCGCATAAATATATAAAGTTTCACTGGCAATCTTAACCTGTTTATGCTCAGGCATAGAAGATAAAGTCCGCATATTATGTAGACGATCGGCAATTTTGATCAAAATCACCCGGACATCATCTGCCAACGTCAGTATCATTTTCCGGAAGCTCTCGGCCTGCTTACTCGTATCGGAGCCCATCACCTCCCGAATCTTTGTCAGGCCGTCTACCAAAGAAGCGATTTTCGGCCCGAACAAACTTGCAATATCCTCCACAGTATAATCGGTATCCTCTACGACATCATGCAATAAAGCCGCTACAACAGATTTTGTCTTTAAACCGATTTCCTTAGCCGTAATCTTAGCCACAGCTATCGGGTGCAAAATATAAGGTTCTCCCGATCGTCTTTTCATCCCTTTATGGGCTTCATTGGCAAAATCAAAGGCTTTCTTTATCAACTGTTTACTTTCCTTTGTTGTTCCCGGCCATAACGAGGCGAGCAAATCGTCAAAAGCATTTTTTATTAATTCCTGGTCTGTCATCATCTCCTCTTTTACTACGAATAAAAGCCATATATTTCCCTTTCTCTCCTTTTTCCCACCGATACTCGCCTGTCGGAAATTTATTTACCTCTTCTCCGAATCGCCGGCAAGTTATTTCAAAGATATAAATTCTCGTAAATATATACGATTACAAATCATAAATTCTGAAAAAGATATTAAAAATTAGGTTATTTTCTTCTTTCCGGTTTTCCTTGTGTTTCCCAAATCACAACTCTATTTGTTCTGCAGCTAAATTTTCACCCATAAACATCCCGGCCATACGGTCGAACAAGCCTGTTTTTTCGGTAGTCAAATAGTGTATATCTCCCTTCTTTTCAATCCGTTTTTCCATCTCAGGATGCCGGAATAAATAATCTTTCAAACGGTCTGCCACAATATGCCCCTGCTCGATCAAGGTCACCCCTTCGGGCATATTCCGGGCAATCAGCTCCCTCAATAAGGGATAATGCGTACATCCCAGGATGACTGTATCGATCTCCGGATCGCTCTTAAATAATTCGTCCGCATATTTTTTTACAAAATAGGCTGTCCCTTCTCCCGCCAACTCATTGTTTTCCACTAAAGGTACCCACATCGGGCAAGCCACCTGAGTAATATGAAAATATCCCCGACCGTACAATTTTTCTATTTCCAAAGGATAAGATTCAGAAGCGACCGTTCCTTTGGTGGCCATGATCCCGACATGCCTGTTGCGGGTATAGTCCGCCAAAGCCTCCACACTGGGACGGATGACTCCCAACACTCTCCGGCTGTTGTCTAAACGAGGTAGATCGATCTGCTGAATTGTCCGCAAAGCTTTTGCGGATGCCGTATTACAAGCCAACACCACCAAGGGACATCCCAGTTCAAAAAGCTTCTTTACAGCTTGTTCCGTATACCGATAAACGACGTCAAAGGACCTGGTTCCATAAGGAGTTCGCGCATTATCACCCAAATATACATAATTGTATTGAGGTAGTACACTCCTTATTTCTTTCAATATCGTCAGTCCGCCATAGCCGGAGTCAAATATGCCAATAGGTCCTTTTGTCTTTTCCATATTCCTCAAAAGTTTTAGCTCAAAAATACAGATGAATTTGCACAAACCGAAAATTTTTGCATAAAAATAGCCGCCTTATTAGGCGGCTTATCTTATTTTTCGACTGACTTACTGGATTCCCAATTTCTTTTTTACCAAAGGTAAAATATCTTCAGAGGTTTCTGAAGCATACAAAATAGCTCCTGAATTCATATCAAAAATATAAGTAAAGCTATTCTCTTTTGCCACATCTTGAATGGCTTTATGCGCTTTATCCATAATGGGCTGTAAAAGTTCATCCTGAGCTTTCTTGAATTCATTCATGGCAATTTCCTCGAATTTTTGAATCCGTTGTCCCAACTCCTCAATTTCCTGTTGTTTGGATGTCTTGATAATATCGGAATAGGTAGCTTCATTTTTCTGATAATCTGTAACCAGATTCTGCCATTGGGTTCTCAGGTTTTGACTTTCCTTTTGAATATCATCCTGTTTTGTTTCCAGCTGTTTTTGTGCGGCAGCCATTTCCGGCATAGCGGCGATCAGTTTGCTACTTTCAATATGTCCTAATTTTACTGGTTTCTGCTGGGCAGATGCTCCGAGTGCGGCCATCGTAAATACCGCTAATAACAACCATTTCATTTTATTTCTCATTCTATTCGTTTTTATTTTATCTATTTAAAATCCTTCCCAAAACTCTTCCGTTATTCAGTACAAAAATAATAAAATAATTAAGCATTTCAATTGTCTTGCGAAATTTGAAGTCTGAAAAATAGCCATAAATCTCTAACAAAACCAAAGTGGTCTCCGTTTGCTCAGCTGGTGCTCCATTTTTAAAATTCCTGTCCCAATACAAAATGTATTTGTGAGCCAGATGCACCCGGACGTCCCGGAACATCATCGAAGCCATATCCCCAGTCTATACCCAACATACCGAACATCGGCAAGAATACCCTGACACCCACTCCGGCAGAACGATAAAGATTAAAAGGCTCAAATTCTTTCAACTCATACCAGGAGTTACCGGCTTCTAAGAAACACAATGCATAAATAGTAGCCGACTGGGATAAAGTAATCGGATAACGAACTTCCAGCGTCCATTTGGAATACAAACTAGCGTCGGCAGCATCCGGTGCAATAAAATTCGAACCTGCATTCGTTAAGGATCCGTTTTCATATCCTCTCAAACCGATATATTCACGTCCATATAAACTGTATCCGGACATTCCGTCTCCCCCCATTTCAAATCCTTCAAAAGGAGAACGCTTATATTTGTTGTAATATCCCAGGAAACCGTATTGCACTCCTGCATATAGAACCAGTTTTTCGTTCCGGTCCAAAGGCATAAACATTTTGCCGCTGAATTTCCACTTGTGATATTCTATCCATCTATATCTTTCTTTTTGAGTCAACGTATTACCCTTATAATTGTTTCCATCAAACCAAGAATAAGGAAGAGTAAACGTCAATCCCAACAAGAAATCACTACCTTTACGGGTATAAAGCGGATTATCGATAGAACTACGTCTCAATTGGAAAGCGAAGGAAAGATTATTGGAATTCCCGTTACTAAATATATAGTAAGGCCAGTTTCTCAACCGATACCGCTGATAAGATACTTCCGTATACATGGTAAAGAAGTCATCCGGCCAAGTCACCCTTCTTCCTAAACCGACACTAAATCCGAAAGTAGTCATCAACTGATTGTCATCGTATAAATCCTTGGAACTATTCACATAATAAGAATGATTATAATAATTCGAAGAATAACCGGTCTGACGGGAATAATAAGCAGATACACTCAACGAATTCGGTTTCTTACCTCCTAACCAAGGTTCCCGGAAAGAAGCACTGACTGAAGTATAGTATTTACCGTTTGTCTGATACTTCAAACTCAACGTCTGTCCGTCTCCCTGAGGCAATGGCCGGTAAGAATCCCAATTGAAAATATTCCGGATAGAAAAATTCGTAAACGTTAAACCGACAGAACCGATAATCATACCAGCCCCCCAACCTCCGGAAAGTTCTACCCGATCGTTTGCTTTCTCTACCACACTGAAGATGACGTCAGCCGTTCCGGATTCCGGATCCGGTTTCACGTCCGGCTTAATTTGCTCCGGATCGAAATGTCCCAGGTTTGCCAACTCCCGCATACTACGCATCACATCTTCCCGGCTGAATAATTCTCCTGGATATACGTACAATTCCCGTCTGGCAACATGTTCATGCGTACGATCATTTCCTTTGATAATAACCCGGTTGATCGTCGCCTGAGGCCCTTCGAAAATACGGATTTCTACATTTATAGAGTCTTTGCCCACCACTGTTTCTACAGGCATAGCCCGGAAAAACAGGTAACCGTTATTTACATACAACTTATCGACAGCCGTATTTTCATCGTCTTTCAGACGTTCATTAAAATATTTCTTATTGTATACATCCCCTTTCTGTATATTCAAAATACGGGATAAACGCTCGGAATCATACACCGTATTTCCCACCCAGGAAATATTATTATAGTAATACCGTTGGCCTTCATTTACATCAATGTATATTTTCACCCGTTTGGGAGAAACCTGTACGACACTATCCGAAACGATAAGAGCGTCCCGATACCCTTTTTCATTGTATTTATCCAACAAATTGTATTTATCATCTTCGTAACTATCCTGAATATATTTCGAAGATTTGAAAAAGTTAACCAGCGATTTTTCTTTTGTTTTCTTCATAGCCCTTTTGAGCACAGAAGCTTTCACCTCTTTGTTGCCGGTTAGGATGATATCCTGAATCTTTATTTTATTATTCCGTTCGATTACAACATCCAATATGACAAAATTATCCCGTTCCGGATCATCCCGCTGTAATACTTTTACAGAAATATTATAAAATCCTTTTTCCTTAAAATATTTCTCGACAATATGCTTTAAATTAGAAATCATATTATCCGTCACCTGAGTACCCGGTAAAGGATTAATGCGTTCTTTAATCTTGTTTTCTTCCGACTTTTTTAAACCCACATAATTGATCTTCGATAACTTTTGGCGTTCCTGTAAATTCAGAATTAAATATACCTTATTGCCCACAATCTTATCGACAGCTATCGTAATATCCGAAAAAAGTCCGTTGGAATACAGACGCTTTACGGCCCTTGTCGGCACGTCTCCGGGTATTTTAATTTCAGACCCGATCACAAGACCCGCCAACTGAATTAAAGTTTCCGGGTCATAATGATCCGCAATGCCCGTCACCTCAACACCAGCCAGTTCGTAAGTCTTTGGAGAGGAATAATACACCTCTGTACCCCTCAATGTATCAGCTGACTGAGCCCATCCCTGGTAAAAACAAAAAAAGGTTACTATAAGACAAAGAATTATCCTTCTTACCATCTGTTTTCTCTCGTTACAAAATATTTACTCCTATACAAATCTAAATTTCCGAAAACTTCAACTGTTTTTCAACTGTTCTCCTATCTTTCCGAACCGTCTTTCCCTTTGCTGAAAATTACGGATTGCCAAATATAAATCATCTTTTTCAAAATCAGGCCAAAATTTATCAATAAAATAAAATTCGGTATATGCACATTGCCATAAAAGGAAATTACTCAAACGACATTCTCCACTCGTGCGGATCAGCAAATCGGGATCCGGAATATCCGCAGTAGTCAGATAAGTAGCAAAATCAGCTTCCGTCAAAACGTCCGGATCCGGAATATTTCCTTCCAGCGTAGCCCGTACTATTTTCTTTGCCGCTTCCAAAATCTCCCAACGGGCACCATAACTCAAAGCCAGTACCAACTTAAGCCCTTTGTTAGCGGCTGTATTTTTGATCAATTCTTCTAGCTTCAATTGTACAGAAACAGGTAAATCCGTCATATTTCCAATCACTTTTACAACAACTCCCTGTCGAATCAAATTGTCCATCTCCCGCATAATGGCATCTACCATAAGTGACATCAGCGCATTGATCTCTTCCCGAGGACGTTTCCAGTTTTCTATTGAAAAAGTATAAAGGGTCAAATATTCTAAACCGACCTCTCCCGCTGCCTCCACAATTTTCTTTACCGTATCCACTCCTTGCTGATGTCCATAGATACGATTCAGACCTTTTGCTTTTGCCCAGCGTCCGTTACCATCCATGATAATAGCGACATGCCGCGGCAAATTTTCTTTTTCTATTAATTCAAACATAGTATACAATCACAGGTCTATTACCAAGAATTTTCTATTTATTTAAATGAGCCGGAACATTCAAAAATATAAATATACAAAAGAGAACGGTCTTTGACTCGATTTTCTCCCTTACATAAGGCAGAAATTAAGAAACCAAAATCCTTTATACTTCCTTTCAAATGTCCGTTAATCAGCAAAACATCACCCCATCCCCCAAGGAACATCCCTCCGAAGGCCCGAGAAAAGATATTCAAACAACCAAACATTTTTACATTCGGATTTTCTGAACCTCTGAACTTCTCCTATGTTCCTCCCCTGTCTACTCCTAAAAATCGTTCAAAGATAGTAACAATCACAAGAAAAGCGAAAAGTGAAAAGTGAAAAAACGGGTAATAAATACAAAGAATGTATAATATTATTTATTTAAATGTCTCTTTATAGTTAAGGTTTTTCCATCCCTGTATACCCCGGAATTATTTCAATTTATTTTCGCCACCGTTCCGATTGCGAAAATCCTCTCCCCAACCCAGTTTATTTCGCAAAGTTCCGTAGTAATTATGCCCCGGTAAATTGACAACCCGAATTTTAAATTCCCCGTTTTTTATTTCAATTTCGCAATCATCTTTCATTTTTTCTATCCGGGAATCCAAACTCAGCATAAAATCCCCTGTCCGGCCCTCCACTTTCAAACGAATGAGGACATCATCCGGAACCAATAAAGTACGCATCGTCAAATTATGAGGACATACGGGGGTCAGAATAATATTTTTACATTCCGGATGCACAATAGGCCCTCCTCCGCTCAAAGAATAGCCTGTGGATCCTGTCGGACTGGCAACAATTAAACCATCGGCCCAATAAGTAGTCAGATATATGTCTCCGATATAGGCATGTATTTTTAACATAGAAGAAGTATCCGTTTTATGTACGCTTACTTCATTCAATCCATAATTAAACCCGGGGAATTCCCCGCCTTTTACATTCAGACACAACAGATTTCTTTCCTCGGTCGTATATTTCCCTTCGTCTATATAAGCTACGGCCGCATCTATTTCTTCCACAGAAATATTCGCTAAAAATCCCAAATGTCCTGTGTTCATTCCTAAAACCGGAATTCCACTGTCCTTCACATATAATACCGCATCTAAAAATGTTCCGTCTCCCCCGATACTCAACAGCATTTCCGCCCCTGTTGCCAACAAATTATCCCGATTATAAACTCCCCGGAACAAGTCTTTGCAATCAAAACGTTCCCCCAGTATTTTCTTGAAATTATCTTCACAATCCAATACGATATTCCGCTCCTTTAATTGGCACAACATTCTTCTCAAATAAGGGAAGAATCCTTCACTTACATTTTTTCCGTATACAGCAACAATTCTCGGCCCCATTTTTCAAAAATTATTGTTTTTCTTCGGTCGTTTTTTTCTCGCCTTAACTTTCTCAGCAGGAACAGGAAAACAACTTTCAGTATTGCGGATAACGCCCTGAATGCGTAAAGCCAATTCCCGGCATTCTTCCTCTAATTTATCCGATACGGAATTAGGAAGGTACCGATAATACCGGGCCGTACGTAACATATGCCGGATTTCATTACAAGCTGACTCTGCCGCTGAAAGAAAAGCACAATATTGTGGCTGAGAAGTGGCATGTCCGGATTCCGTCAAATTTCCCAATATAGCTAAAACGATACGACGGAAATGACGATTGAAACTATAACTTCCGGCATCCGAAATCTGTCTGTAAATTTCTTCCACCAGATTTTCGGCATCCTGCCACATCTGCATTTCACCGATATTCAATTTCCTGTTCATATTCTTTCTGCATTTGTATTATTCGGGAAAGACCGGAATATCCTCTTAAAAGAGGGACTAAAGATACAACTTTTTACGAAGAAAAGAGGAGTATCTGCCGATAATTATAGAGAACCGTTTCCAAAGTTTTTTCGTAACAAAAAGAGGAAATGTAGACCGGACGACTGATTCTGTTTCCTTATCTTTCCTACAATTGGAGTTTTCCATTCAAAAAGTTAAAATGTAAGATGTATATTTCTCAATTTTATCCTACATTTGTGATGTAAATTTTAAACATTAAAAACATGTTGCCTAAATTTCTTATTGCAGACAATTCACAGGAAGCCATTGATTTGGTATATGTTGTCCACACAGAAACGCCACGCTGCATTATTCAATGTGACCTCGATGGTTTTTACAGCAATCAGCGTATCTATTGGATTGACGAAGAACCGCTTTCTCAGGATGATATCGACACCTTACTGGAAGAAGCGGAAGAATTTTATGAAAAAGAACTGGATAACCAAGAAGACATTTACGATGAAGAAGAATAGAATTTGCTAATATGTCGGTAAAACCGTATTCCTCCCCTTTTTATGAAGGAACACATTCATTTATCTGCACATTAATAAAGTAAAAAGATGTATACAAAAGAAGACTTAAAAGAATTTAAACGCCGTAAAATAAAACCAGAACAAATTGATAAGCAAATCGAAAATTTCAAAAAAGGATTTGAATTTGTCAATTTAGTAGAACCAGCCACTTTAAACAACGGAATAAAATCGGTTCCCACTGAAGAGGAAAATTACCTGATCGATCTCTATGAAAAAGGAAGCCAGAAAGCCGATGTGATAAAAATGGTCCCGGCTTCCGGATCCGCGACCCGTATGTTTAAAAAGCTTTTCACGTTCATGGAAACCTATAAAGGTGAAGCGGAAGAATTCCTGAAATTTGTTCAGGATAAGAGTCCCGACAGTATGCATGAATTTTTCTTACACCTCAATGAATTTCCCTTCTACACCCACTTGAAAAATGTCATGTGGAACGATGAACAGGATTTACAAAAAATGCTCGACAAGAGAATGTTTACCGACATTCTAGCTTATATCCTCACGGAAAAAGGTTTAAATTACGGGGATACCCCTAAAGGATTGGTGGATTTTCACGTATACCGGGATTTTGTCAGGACTCCCTTCGACGAACATCTGGTAGAAGCTGCCCTCTATTGCAAAAAAGGCCGGGAAGCCCATTTGCATTTCACTGTCTCAGAAGAATACGTACCTCGTTTTAAAGATCGTCTGGCAAAAGTAAGTAAGGTCTTTGAAAAAATGTTCAATGTAAAATACAAAGTTACCTTCTCTATTCAAAAACCGTCTACCGACACAGTAAGTATAGACGAAAACGGAGAACTCATCCGGGATGAGGCAGGGAAAATCCTCTTCAGACCAGGAGGGCACGGTGCATTAATCCACAACGTCAACGACATTAAAGCAGATATCATTTTTATCAAGAATATCGACAATGTTTCGCCGGACCGGAGTAAGGCTGATACCGTCAAATACAAAAAACTGTTAGCCGGTACTTTGTTTGAGATCCAAAGTAAAGTTTTCGAACACTTGGATTTACTCGATAAAAGAGGGGTAACAGAAGCTCAATTGGACGAAACAGAAGCTTTTATTGAAGCGAATCTCGGTTATAAAAAAGCGGAGGGACTTCAATTTAAAGATAAGAAAGGACGTGTAAAATATTTACGAAACATTTTGGACCGTCCGATTCGGGTATGCGGCATGGTAAAAAATGAAGGAGAACCAGGGGGAGGACCTTTCTGGGTAAAAACGGCCGACGGCAGCTGCCACCTTATGATCATCGAATCAGCTCAGATAAATCTGAAAGACAAAGAGCAAAAGAAAATTTTTGAACGCTCCACTCATTTTAATCCGGTAGATTTGGTCTGCGGAACTAAGAATTATAAAGGGAAACGATTTGATTTGACAAATTTTGTCGATCCCAGCCAAGGCTTTATTACCACCAAATCCTATAAAGGCAAAGATATCCGGGTACAGGAATTACCCGGCTTATGGAACGGAGCCATGGCAGAATGGATTACGGTGTTTGTGGAAGTTCCTTTGAGCACATTTACCCCGGTGAAAACGGTATTCGACTTGAGAAGGACCGAACACCGGAATGTTTTTTCGAAATAGAAGACTGTCTATAAAGTTACTTTTTTCCGTTTTCTCTTCGAGAAGGGGACTCAAAGGCCCCCAAAGAAAGCCTGTCAGAAAAGTATCTTCATAACAAAAGCAAAAAATACTGTATTTTCAGCAGAAATAATACCCGATTTATATGAAAAAAAACGAGAATTATCTTTTATTGATTTTAAAAGGGTGCGCTATGGGCGCTGCAGATGTTGTTCCGGGCGTATCAGGAGGGACAATCGCTTTCATCACCGGTATTTATGAGAAATTGATCAATTCGATTAAAAGCATCGACCTCGAAGCAATCCGATTACTATTTCAATTAAAAACGACATCTTTTTGGAAAAAAATAAATGGAAATTTCTTATTATCCGTTCTCTGTGGAATCGGTATTTCTATTTTTTCTTTGGCCAAGCTCATGACTTATCTCCTCACGCATCACCCTATCGAAACGTGGTCGTTTTTTTTCGGCTTAATCATTGCCTCCGCTTTTTTGGTGTCGAAAGAGATTAAAAAATGGGATATTTTCACCATCATCTCCCTTGTTGCAGGAATCTGTGCTGCCTATACGATTACAGTACTCACACCTGCTTCTACCCCTCAAAGCTGGTGGTTTATCCTGCTATCCGGAGCCATTGCCATTTGTGCAATGATTTTACCCGGAATTTCCGGAGCATTTATTTTAGTTCTGCTGGGTAAATACTATTTTATTATAGGAGCTGTAGGACGTTTGGACATCGGGATACTCGCCATTTTTGCCGTAGGAGCCCTAATTGGTATCATCAGTTTTTCTCATTTACTTTCGTGGTTACTGAAAAATTACCACAATATGACCATTGCTTTATTAACGGGCTTTATGGTAGGTTCTTTAAATAAGGTATGGCCCTGGAAAGAAACGATCGAATTTTTTAGGGACAGTCATGGCATCCAACAGGCCTTAATTGAAAAAAATGTTTCGCCGGCTACTTTTGGAACATTGCAAACCTGTAACGGGAATTTATTCTTTTCCGAGAAAATACTCTCCCAAAATCCATGCGGACCGGGAGAAATCATTTCCCAGGGAGATCCCATGCTCGGACCGGCAATTGCCTTCTGTGTTTTCGGATTTCTTCTCATTTGGGGAGTAGAAATGCTCGGGAAAAAAATGAAAGCTAAGCACGCCTGACAAGATGGTACAATACGGACTCATCGGTTATCCACTAGGACATTCTTTTTCAAAGAAGTATTTTACCGAAAAATTTGAAATAGAAAAAATACAGGCGGAATATCTAAATTTTGAAATAGAAAATCTGGATGTTTTACCGGACCTACTGGAAAAGCATCCGGATTTAAGGGGATTTAACGTGACCATTCCTCACAAACAACATATTCTCCCTTTTTTAGCAAAACAAAGTGAAGAAGCGTTGGCGATCGGGGCCGTCAATTGTGTTAAAATAGAACGACATGCCTCCAATTATCAACTAATAGGCTACAATACAGACACATATGGCTTTCGCAAAGCCCTGCTCAACTTTATCCCCCCAGGGATAAAATATAGCCTTGTACTCGGAAACGGCGGAGCTGCCAAAGCGATACGTTACACTTTACATCAATTGGGTATCACCTCCCTCACCGTAACCCGTACTCCCCGATCCGGGCAAGAAATCGGTTATACAGAAGTGGCCCCTTATTTAGCAGATCATCTTCTCCTCGTCAATACGACCCCTTTAGGTACCTGGCCGAATATAGCTGATTTTCCCCCTATCCCCTACGAATATTTAACTCCCCGGCATTATCTTTTCGATCTTGTCTATAATCCGGAAAACACAGCATTTATGAAAAGAGGAGCAGCAGCCGGAGCTCATGTTTGCAACGGATGGGGCATGCTGATCGGACAAGCAGAAGCCGGTTGGAAAATTTGGACGACCGATCTGGCCGAATAAAGAATGATTAAAATGTTTTCAGATTGGAAAATATTTTGTTATCTTCGCAAACGTTAGCATTTAAACTATGTACCAACCGTCTGAATACTATTTTGTACTGGCCTACATCATGGGAGCTCTAAAATTCCATTGGGGATTATAAAAGGATGATTCCTGTTTCCAACTCCTATTGTAAAATCAGCAAGAAAAAATTTTATTTTCACTTTAAAGCCATTAAACCATGCAAAAACAATTGTTACTGGGTGTAGAAGCCATTGCCCAGGGTGCTATCGATAGCGGAATATCCGGTGTATATGCTTATCCCGGAACACCTTCTACAGAAATTACAGAGTATATTCAAAACTCGCAACAAGCTATTCAAAGGAATATCCACAGAGAATGGTCTGCCAATGAAAAGACAGCCATGGAAGCAGCATTGGGCATGTCCTACGCAGGGAAAAGGGCCTTGGTCTGCATGAAACATGTCGGTATGAATGTCGCCGCAGATTGTTTTATGAACGCGGCCATTACGGGAGCAAACGGAGGAATCGTCATTACCGCAGCAGACGATCCTTCTATGCATTCTTCCCAAAACGAACAAGATTCCAGAGTATACGGAAAATTCGCTTTGATTCCGATCCTGGAACCCTCTAATCAACAGGAAGCTTACGAAATGGTACGCTATGCTTTCGCCCTGTCCGAAACCGTCGGAAGTCCCGTATTGCTTAGAATCACTACCCGTCTGGCACATTCCCGCGCCGGTGTGAACATACACGAAGCCTTGGCGGAAAATAATCTCCGGTTACCCGATAATAAGCGACAGTTCGTATTGCTTCCGGCAATTGCCAGAAAACAATACCGTCTGTTATTAAACAAACAAGCTGACTTCAAAGAAGCTTCTGAGAACTCCCCCTTCAATCATTTTTCTGAAGGGCCTGATAAATCTTTAGGCATTATTGCTTGTGGGATAAGTTACAATTACGTCATGGAAAATTTTGAAGGCCAATGTCCTTATCCTTTATTGAAAATATGCCAATATCCTTTACCCCGCAAATTGATAAAGCAAATATTAGCAGAGTGTGAACGTATTTTGGTCGTAGAAGAAGGCTATCCCCTTATCGAAGAACTTTTAAAAGGTTATCCGGGAGATAAACGAATTAGCGGACGGCTGGACAATACCCTTCCCCGGGACGGAGAGTTGAATCCCGATTTACTGGCAAAAGCCTTGGGATTGCAGATAAAAGAAGGAGCCGCAGTACCGGAAATCGTGGTTCCGCGTCCTCCTGCCCTATGCGTAGGATGTAGCCATAGAGATGTTTACAATGCTTTGAATGAAGTACTTTCCACTTATGGTGAAGGCCATGTCTTTTCAGATATCGGTTGTTATACCTTGGGAGCTCTTCCCCCCTTCCAGTCGATCAATTCCTGCGTAGATATGGGAGCCTCTATCACGATGGCCAAAGGTGCTTCGGATGCAGGCTTATATCCCGCAGTGGCCGTTATAGGAGATTCCACTTTCACGCATTCTGGAATGACCGGCTTACTGGATGCAGTAAACGAACATTCTCCCATTACCATCATCATCTCGGATAACGAATCTATCTCTATGACAGGAGGACAAGATTCCGCCGCATTGGGGAAAATCGAATCCATTTGTCAAGGAATAGGAGTCGATCCTCAGCATATCCGGGTACTCAATCCGGTACCTAAAAACCATGAAGAATTATGCCGGATTATTCGGGAAGAAATTGAATACCAAGGAGTATCTGTCATTATTCCCCGCAGAATCTGTATCCAAAAAGCGCGTAGAGAAGGAAAAAAACAAAAATGAAAAAGTAAATAAACAGTTCCTAGGGAGCTGATCAGACAACTTTTTCTGACTTTAAATTTAGACCAATATGAAAACAAATATAATTTTAGCCGGAGTCGGCGGACAAGGTATTTTGTCGATAGCTGCAGCACTGGGATCGGCAGCATTAAATAACAATTTGTATATGAAACAAGCTGAAACCCACGGCATGAGCCAGAGAGGAGGAGACGTCCAATCGTTCATGCGGATTTCAGACCGACCTATTTATTCCGATCTCATTGCAAAAGGGAAAGCCGACATCATACTCTCTGTGGAACCCATGGAAGCCCTTCGTTATTTACCTTATCTGAAAGAAGGCGGATATGTAGTTACAAATTCGACTCCCCTCATTAATATTCCGAACTATCCGGACATTGAAATAGTATTACAAACCCTAAGAGACCTGCCTCACCGGATCATTATCGATGCGGATCAGATAGCGAAGGAAACCACCGGACAGACAAGAGCCAGTAATTTTGTCATGTTAGGAGCAGCCTCTCCCTTTATAGAAATTCCTTTTGACTATCTGGAAGAAGGCATACGTTCCATCTTTAGCCGGAAAGGCGAAACCATCGTAGACATGAATTTAAAGGCCTTACATGCAGGCAGAAAATTCGCTCAGGAAAATTTATAATCCTTCCCTTAAGTCTTTTAAAGGATTTGTTTCATTCCTGAAAAGACGAGAGGGAAAGACTAAGTGATATCTTATTATCAATAAGGGCAATACATTTTAAAATCAAATGTAAAAGCCCTTATTTTTTGTGTTTTGTTTTTTACTTTTTATTTTAAAATATTATCTTTACCGAATTTTAAGAGAAATATAAATAGATTCAAACAAATATTAACAAACAGACTGTTGTAACTGTTATAACCGTTGCGACTGTTGTAACTTAAAAATTTACACATGAAAGGACTAAAAATTGTTGTTCTTGCGAAGCAGGTTCCCGACACAAGAAATGTGGGAAAAGATGCAATGAAGGCTGACGGAACTGTAAACAGGGCAGCTTTACCTGCCATTTTTAACCCTGAAGATCTAAATGCTCTGGAACAGGCATTGAGAATAAAAGATAGCCTGGAAGGTACGACGGTACATATTCTCACGATGGGACCGGGACGTGCTGCAGAAATTATCCGGGAAGCGATGTACCGGGGAGCAGATGGAGGTTATTTGTTATCAGACAGGGCTTTTGCAGGCTCAGATACATTAGCGACTTCTTACGCCCTGGCTTGCGCCTTGCGAAATCTGAAGCCGGACTTGATCATTTGCGGACGTCAGGCGATCGATGGGGACACCGCCCAGGTAGGTCCTCAGGTGGCTGAAAAAATGGCTTTGCCTCAGGTAACCTATGCAGAAGAAATTCTCTCTTGCGATGCCCAGAAAATAACGATCAGGCGGCGCTTGGAAAGAGGTGTGGAATTAGTGGAATGCCCTGTACCTTGTGTAGTGACCGTAAACGGCTCTGCTGCACCTTGCCGTCCCAGAAATGCACGCCGCGTACTGAAATATAAATATGCGAAAGCCACTTCCGAAGCACAAAATGCCGGAGAAGATTATTTTACTCTGATCAACCAAAGGCCTTATCTGAAAATTACAGAATGGAGTGTCAACGATATCGAAAGTGACCCGAAGGATTTAGGATTAAGCGGTTCTCCTACAAAAGTAAAGAATATCGAAAATGTGGTATTCCAGGCAAAAGAGGCCAAAGTATTAACGGCATCTGACACCGATATTGAAGAAATGATGAAGGAATTGATTACCAATCACACCATCGGATAATTGAAAACATACGACAGAAAATCATTTTTACCCCAAAAATGAGAAGCTGCAATTAAAATATATTGACGGTTTTAGACTCTCTTTATCAGAAGGAATCTGAAATCTAACATCCAAAATTAAAACTATGAATAGTGTATTTGTATATTGCGAAATAGAAGAGGGTGTGGTCGCCGACGTCAGTCTAGAACTGCTGACCAAAGGTCGTACTCTTGCTAATAAATTAGGTGTAAAATTAGAAGCGATTGCTCTGGGATATGGACTGAATGAAATCGGCAAACAAGTATTTCCTTACGGAGTAGACGTATTATGGGTCGGAGACGATAAAAAACTATCTCCTTATACGACTCTTCCTCACACCGCTGTATTGGTAAATCTTTTTAAAGAAGAAAAACCCCAGATCGCTTTTATGGGAGCAAGCAGCATCGGACGCGATTTAGGTCCGCGGGTTTCTTCAGCTCTTCACAGTGGATTGACGGCCGACTGTACCAGTCTGGAAATCGGAGATTACGACGATCCCAAAAATCAAAAGACCTACCACAACCTTCTCTATCAAATACGCCCTGCTTTCGGTGGAAATATTGTGGCCACTATTGTCAATCCGGAATGCCGTCCTCAAATGGCAACTGTTCGGGAAGGCGTAATGAAAAAAGAAATTTACAATCCGGATCATCAGGGAGAAATTAAAAAAATAGATGTCGCCCGTTATGTAAATGAAACAGACTTTATCGTAAAAGTCATCGAGCGTCATATGGAAAAATCCAAAGTGAACTTAAAAGCCGCTCCCATTATCGTTGCCGGAGGGTATGGAGTTGGTTCCAAAGAAAATTTCAAGTTGCTTTATGAACTGGCCGAAGTATTGGGAGGAGAAGTGGGAGCTTCCCGCGCAGCTGTAGATGCCGGTTTTTGTGAACACGAACGCCAAATCGGACAGACGGGTACCACAGTACGTCCTAAATTATACATTGCTTGTGGTATTTCCGGACAAATACAACATACCGCCGGAATGGAAGAATCTGCCATGGTAATTGCAATCAACACGGACGTCAACGCTCCGATTAACAAATTTGCTGACTACGTCATTACGGGCGACTTAAATGTGATTATCCCGAAAATGATTCAGTATTATAAGAAAAATAGCAAATAAACAGGTATTATAAACGGATTATTTTACTTAAACCGGGATATACCTCCAGTTTTAATTTCATTAAAATTTTACATATGGCAAATTTTTACACAGATAATGAAGATATAAAATTCCATCTCGGTCATCCGTTGATGGAAAAAATCGTAGCTTTAAAAGAACAGAATTACACCCAGGCCGAAAAATACGAAGATGCCCCCCGGGATTATGAAGATGCTTTCGATAATTACGATAAAGTATTGGAAATCGTAGGGGATATTTGCGGGGAAATCGTTGCCGTAAACGCTGAGTCGGTAGACAATGAAGGTCCGCAAGTTATTGACGGACATGTTCAGTACGCCGCAGGAACTCAACAAAACATCGACGTTATCAATCAGGCCGGTTTAAACGGGATTTCCCTGCCGCGGGAATACAACGGATTGAATTTCCCCATCGTTCCTTTTATTATGGCAGCCGAAATCGTAGCGCGAGCAGATGCCGGTTTACAGAATATCTGGGGATTACAGGACTGTGCAGAAACAATCAATGAATTTGCAAACGCAGAACAGAAAAGCAAATACCTGCCCCGGGTAAGTGCAGGAGAAACCTGTGCGATGGATTTAACCGAACCGGATGCCGGTTCCGACTTACAGGCCGTACAATTGAAAGCGACGTACAACGAAGCCGATGGGAAATGGTACCTGAATGGAGTAAAGCGGTTTATCACAAACGGAGACGGACATATATCTCTGGTATTAGCCCGTTCTGAAGAGGGAACAAACGACGGACGTGGTTTGTCTATGTTTATCTACGATCGCAGCAATAATGCCGTAACGGTGCGCCGTATTGAGAATAAATTAGGTATCAAAGGTTCTCCTACCTGCGAGTTGGTATTTAAAAATGCTCCGGCAGAATTAGTAGGAGAACGTAAAATGGGCTTGATCAAATACGTGATGGCTTTAATGAACGCCGCACGTCTGGGAATCGGAGCACAATCGGTCGGCATTGCAGAAGCCGCCTATCGGGAAGGCTTGAAATACGCCCAGGAAAGGAAACAGTTTGGCAAAGCAATTATCGAATTCCCGGCTATTTATGAAATGCTTTCCAATATGGAAGCCAAATTACACGGTATACGTTCTGTATTGTATGAAACGGCCCGCTTTGTGGATGTTTATAAAACTTATTACCACATCTCCAAAGAAAGAGCTCTGGACAAAGAGGAAAGGAACGAAATGAAAGAATATCAAAAACTAGCTGATATCTACACTCCTCTGCAAAAACTTTTTGCCAGTGAATACGCCAACGAAATTACTTACGATGCTCTGCAAATTCACGGAGGTTCCGGTTTTATGAAAGACTATCCGATCCAACGGCTGGTGAGAGACGCCCGTATTACGAATATCTATGAAGGGACTTCACAATTACAGGTAGTAGCTGCCATCCGGGGAGTAACCACAGGACAGTATGCCAAACATATCCGTGAAGTATACGAAAAAGCCGAAATCGCTCCGGAAACGGAATATTTACGCGAACAATTGAAAGGCATGACCGAACAACTGGAGACAGCCACCCAAACAATAGGAGAAGTCGGCAATACGGAATACACCGACTTCCATGCACGCCGTTTGGTCGAAATGGCCGGTTATACCATCATCGGTTATTTATTATTGCTGGATGCACAACGGGCTCCCCGTTTTATGAAATCAGCAGAAATATTTATAAAATACGGTCAGGCAAAAGTATGTGCACATGCGTCTTTTATCGCTAATTTCAATCCGGATCAATTGGGTATGTATAAAAAATAAAAAACGTTTGTAAAATCAGAATGAAAAAGAACAATACAGACTTTTTTGAATCCCTATATTCGGAAATACCAAACGGAAATAAAGGACATTTTTTTAATAACTTGACTGTATAACAATGACCTCTACTGCCATTCTGAACAGAAATGAAAACAATCTTCTGTCTTCAGAATGGCCTTTTTCTTTTTGAAGAAGGAAAATTTAGGCAGTGGCTCGTTAAGCTATAGGACAGATCTATCAGATTTTAACAACATCAAATTTTTTGTTAAAAGCATGTCTGAAAACAAAATTCTAAGTAATAATCATTACTTTTCGTATCCAAACCAATACATTTAAAACCTTTCAATATGAATTTATTTAAATTTTTACTCACCGGCATTTGCGTTTTTATCCTTTGTGGCCTAAGCGCTCAGGAAAATGCACTTTGGACCCGTTATCCGGCTATCTCACCGGATGGTAAGACAATAGCTTTTAATTACAAGGGAGATATTTATACGGTAAATGTAGAAGGGGGAAAAGCTACACAACTGACGACAAACCCGGCATACGACGGTTGGCCGGTATGGTCTCCGGACAGCAAAACCCTTGCCTTCGCTTCCAACCGCTCGGGTAGCATGGATGTATATACCGTACCTGCCACAGGCGGAGTCCCCACTCGTCTTACCTGGAATTCAACGGGAGAAACGCCTATTACGTTCACACCGGATGGGAAAAAAATTCTCTACCGGGCCCGGATTATGCCCGATGCAAACTATACCCAATTTCCTTCGGGCTCTCAAATTTACGCAGTTCCCGTACAGGGAGGACGCCCGGAACAATTCTTAACATTCGACGCAAACGATATTCATTTCAATAAAACCGGGGATAAGATCATCTACCACGACTACAAAGGTTATGAGGACAACTGGCGGAAACACCACAAATCTTCTGTGACCCGCGATGTTTGGATTCACGATTTGAAAACCGGTAAATTCACCAATATTACGTCGAAAGAAGTAGAAGACCGGAGTCCTGTTTTTACAACAGACGAACAAGGAATCTATTTTTTAAGTGAACGTTTCGGAGATTTCAATGTATGTAAACTATCCTTGGATAATCCACAACAGATCGCACAGATCACACATCACTCCAAACATCCGGTACGGTTTCTTTCCCGTTCCAACGACGGAACACTTTGTTATTTTTTCAACGGAGAGATCTACACCTTAAAAGAAGGCCAACAGCCCAAAAAAGTAAAAATAAACATCATTACCGACCAAGTAGAACCTCAGGTAACCTCCAGCACGATGAGAAACGGAGCCCGTGAAATAGCGCTGTCTCCCAACGGGAAGGAAATTGCATTCGTCTTAAGAGGGGACGTATTCGTCACTTCGGTAGAATACAATACGACGAAACGCATCACCAACACTCCTACCCAGGAAAGAAGTGTGAGTTTTTCTCCGGATGGACGCTCATTAGTCTACGCAGGAGAACGGAACGGCCAATGGCAGATTTATACAGCTTCTCTGGTAGACACTACCGATAAACTGTTTACTTACGCAAAAGAGATAAAAGAAGAACAAATCACCAAAGGCAAAAATGCCTGCTTCGAACCTTCTTTTTCTCCCAATGGAAAAGAAATCGCTTACCTGGAAAACCGCACGGAAATTAAAGTTATTGATTTAAAAAGCAAAAAAGTACGGACGGTATTACCTGCAAAATACAACTATTCTTATAGCGACGGCGACCAATGGTATCAGTGGTCCCCCGACGGGAAATGGATATTGGCCAAATACTTTGAACACGGCGGATGGCAGAATAGCGATGTGGCCCTCGTAAAAGCCGATGGGAGCCAGGAAATTCACAACCTGACCAATAGCGGTTATTCCGATGCCTCTCCGAAATGGATGATGGACGGAAAAGCCGTGATCTGGTTCTCTGACCGTGCCGGATACCGTAGTCACGGTAGTTGGGGAGCACAATACGACGTTTATGGTCTTTTCTTAGACCCGGAAGCCTGGGACGAATTCAATATGAGTAAAGAAGAATACGCCTTGGCGAAAGAGATGAAAAATAACGACAAGAAAAAAGAAGAGGCCAAAAAAGGAAATAAGAAAGAGGAGAAAAAGGGAGAGAAAAAGGAGGACAACAAGAAAAAAACAGAAACGACCTCATTGCCCGAACTCCATATCGATCTCACCAACTTAGAAGACCGGATAACCCGCTTGACGATTAATTCTTCCAATCTGGGCGACGCCGTACTGACTAAAGATGCTTCTAAATTATATTACCTGACTCGCTTTGAAGGAGGCTACGATTTATGGGTGAGGGATTTCAAAGAAGGCACAACCCGTATTCTGGCAAAACTGAATAAATGGGGAGGTTCGCTGGAAATGGATAAAGAAGGAAAAAACTTATACATGCTAGCCAACGGACAAATCAGCAAAATAGATATCAACAGCGGGAAAGCAACCCCTGTAACTTATGAAGCTGAATTAGAATTGAAAAAACCGTTAGAGAGAGAATATATATTCGATCATGCCTGGCAACAAGTAGTGGATAAATTTTACGACCCGAAACTGCATAATGTTGACTGGGAATTTTATAAAAAAGAATACAAACGCTTTTTACCCCACATCAACAACAATTATGATTTTGCAGAGGTATTAGGAGAATTGCTGGGAGAATTGAATGCCTCTCATACTGGAGCCAGTTACTACGCACCCAGTTCGGCGAAACAAACAGCAGTTTTAGGAGCTTTCTACGATCCGGAATATAAAGGAGACGGGTTGAAAATTCAAGAAGTATTGGAGAAAGGACCTCTGACTTCCGCCAAGACAAAGATCAAAGCCGGAGTTATTATAGAAGAGATCAATAACCAACCGATTAAAGCCGGAAAAGACTATTTCCCTTTATTGGAAAATCAGACGGGGAAAAGAGTATACCTGACCCTTTATAATCCGCAAACCAAAGAGCGCTGGCACGAATACGTCAAACCTATTTCAAGCGGAACGCAATCGGAGTTACTTTATAACAGATGGGTAAAAAGCCGGCAAGACCTGGTGGAAAAATTGTCAGGAGGGGAAATCGGTTACATCCATATCCGCAGTATGGATAGCCAAAGTTTCCGAAAAGTATATTCCGAATTGTTTGGAAAATTCCGGAATAAAAAAGCGATTATTTTAGATACCCGTTATAATGGAGGAGGGTGGTTGCATGAAGATTTGGCTAATATGTTAGGCGGGAAAAAATTTGCAGAGTTTGTTCCCCGCGGCCAATATATCGGACAAGATCCTTTTGCCCAATGGACAAAACCATCCGCCGTTATCATGAGCGAAAGCAATTACAGTAATGCCCACGGCTTCCCTTGGGTTTACAAAGAACTGAAATTGGGAAAACTGATCGGGATGCCGGTACCGGGAACCATGACTGCCGTATGGTGGGAATCTCAGCAAGACCCGACTTTAGTATTTGGAATTCCGGAAGTAGGTATGAAAGATAATCAAGGACGTTTTCTGGAAAATCTTCAACTGGAACCAGACATCCGGGTAACCAATGATCCGGAATCTGCTATCCAGGGAAAAGATTTACAAGTAGAAGCCGCTGTAAAATCTTTGATGGAAGAGATTAAATAAAAAACGTCTAAACGTAAAAAGATTCAAATGTTTAAAAGATTAGAAGGACTTGGTTCCTGATTAATGCTCGTCTGACGACCCGCTGATGAATGAACTTTCGATGCTGATTCAAAATTAGACCGAAACAGAAGTTCATTCATCCGCAGAGCATGAATCAACTTTCATTTAAACATTTGAATCTTTTTACGTTTAAACCTTCAAAACAAAAAACGTTTGTAAAGCCTAGTCGTTAGGGGAAATACAAACTTTTAGAATAAAAATACCCCTTGTTTTTCACATTCTTCCCTTATCTCATCGGGCCAGATTCCCGCCTGCACTTCCCCGATATGACATTTATGTAAAAGCAGCATACAAAGCCGGGATTGTCCAATCCCCCCTCCCATAGTCTGTGGCAATTTTCCCTCCAATAACAAAGAATGAAAATAGAGCTCTTTCCGTTCCTCACATTTCCTTAACTTTAACTGTCGCAGTAAGGCTTCTGGATTAACCCGGATACCCATGGAAGAAATTTCAAAAGCAGCCTGCAAAACGGGATTCCATACGATAATATCGCCATTTAACCCGTCTAAATTCCCCTCCGTCGGAGTAGACCAATCGTCATAATCCGGAGAACGATCATCGTGTATGCTCCCGTCTGCTAAAGTTCCCCCTATTCCCCGAATAAACACTGCCCCATGCTTTTCTGCAATCAATTGTTCTCTCTCTTTAGGCGTTTTATCCGGATAAAGCTGTCTTAATTCTTCGGCATGGATAAAATAGATTTCGTCCGGTAAAAATGCTTGTAAAACCGGAAATTGTTCACTCAACAAAAATTCTGTCCGTTTTAAAGCGGCATAAATCCGGCGTACACAGGTATTTAAACGTTCGACAGTCCTTTCTTGCGGAAGGATCACTTTTTCCCAATCCCACTGATCCACATAGATCGAATGAATATTACTGATTCCCTCATCAGGACGCAAAGCGTTCATATCTGTATAAATACCTAATCCGGGTTGGATGTGATGCCGCCATAAAGCATAACGTTTCCATTTTGCCAAAGATTGCACGATCTCCGCCTCTCCTCCTCCCAACATCCGGGTCCGAAACCGGACCGGTAATTCCTTACCGTTCAAATTATCATTCAAGCCTTTTCCCGCAGCCACAGCAATCGGAGCCGTAATTCTCCTCAATTTTAATTCAGCAGCCAAAGCCAACTGAAAAGTATCTTTTACAAATTTAATCGCATGCTCCGTTTGCCAGACATCCAGCAAAGAGCGGTAAGCCCGTGGTAAAAATAATTGTTTCATGTGTATCTGTATATAATTAAACAAAAAAGCCTCCCTTTTACAAGGAAGGCTATACTTGATCAGGATTTTATATGCGTCAACTTTCACAATAACCTTCCTCTTGCAACGGATTAACATTGCAATTATTAAAAAGATTATTGTTATTCAGATGCTTCACTGTATTTCGTATTTCGATCACCTGCCAAAAGTATAGAAAGAATCGCAGAATGACAAGCAAAGCTGTTTAAATTTTAAACATTCAGTATTTATTTTCACAAAAAGTTTTTAATCCCACTCTTTTCTCCTTTTCCTCCTTAGGACCTGCTTTTAAAACGCCGAACCAGCCAGGTAAAAGAAAAGAAAAGGAGGAAACACAATACGATAGTGGCTCCGGAAGGAATTTTCAATCCGGCGGAAACAAAAAGGCCGATAACCGATCCGAGCGTACTGATCAAAGCCGAAGCTAAAAGCTGCTGCCGGAAATTCTGATAAAGCATTCCAGCAATTGCCTGTGGAATAGTCAGATAAGAGATAACCAATATAATCCCCGCCAATTTCATACACAACACCACACAAAGAGCAATAATTAGCATGATACCGGTTTCCAGAAAATTGACGCGGATATGGAGAGTTCGACTATATTCTTTGTCAAAAGCAATATAAAAAAGAGGACGGTAAAAAAGAGCAAAAAAGACAAGGATAAAAATGCAAAGTAATATCGACAAAACAATCTGACCGAAAGTAATCGTCAATATATTCCCAAAAAGATAAGACATCAAATTAGGGGCATATCCCGGGGTCAAATAAATAAAAAGCACGCCTATTGCCATACCGGCCGACCAAAATATTCCGATCAGGGAATCTTCCCTCACTTTCCTATTCTCCGAAAGGAAAAGTATTCCCCAAGCGGCCAGCACAGAGAATACCGCTGCGCCTAAAAGGGGAGCAAATCCCATATAATAGGCAAATCCCAAACCGCCAAAAGAAGCATGGGTAATTCCCCCGCTAATAAACACCATCCGCTTGGCAACGATATAAGTACCCACTAAGCCGCAACTAATTCCAATCAGTATGGTACTTATCAGTGCATTCTGAAAAAAATCGTAGTTTAATAAATCAAACATAATAAGAATCCGATCTATAAAATTAATTCCAAACCTTTTTTCATTCGGGATGTTCTGTCAATACCCGATGTGGAATTTGCCCGTGAGTTATCAGCTCAATCGGACAATTATACAATTTCAATTGTTCTGAAGATATTAAATTCGAATGATGATAATGCAATTCCCGGTTTACACAAGCAATGGTTTTCACATAAGAACAAATTGTCCCCAGATCGTGAGAAACCATAATAATACAAAGACTTTTATTCAACTCTTTCAGTATGGTATAAAACTCTTTTTCAAAATTACTGTCTACATAGGTAGTGGGTTCATCCAATATCAATACCCGGGGAGAGGAAATAATTGCCCGGCATAAAAATACGCGTTGCATTTGCCCTCCGGACAATTCTCCAATAGGCATTTTTATATATTCCTTCATCCCATATTTTTCCAGTAATTCCTCCGCTTTTTTCTTATCCTCTCGTCCATAGGTCTTAAAAAGCCCTTTCTCTGACAAAAGACCGGAAAGCACCACTTCCCTTACATCAATAGGGAAGCGCTGATCGAAATGACTATTTTGAGGTAGATATCCAAAAAGATTTTGTAGAGGAGCATAGTATTCCACTTCCCCGCTAAAAGGCTTTAACAATCCCAGAATAACTTTCAAAAGTGTCGTTTTTCCGCCTCCGTTTGGTCCTATAATACCGATAAAATCCTGTTCCTCCACTTTCAGGTTTACATTTTTCAACACCGGAACAGTCTCATAACCGGCTGTAATATTTTTCAATTCCAGAATTGTCGTCATTTTTCCCGATTTCAATTTAATTTCTCTTTCAATATACGAATTAAATTTTCCATTTCCGCCATCCAGTCGGGACTAAGTGGGTCTATCGGAATAATCTGGACACCGGTTTCCGCGGCTACGGAATTAGCATTATTGACGTCAAATTGATTTTGAATGAAAATAAGGGGAATTTTCTTTTCCCGGACAATGTCCACGATTTTTTTCAAATGCCTGGGGTCGGGTTCCTTCCCTTCTTCTTCTATTGAAATTTGTTCCAAACCGTAATCACGGGCAAAATATGTGAGTGCCGGATGATAAATCAGAAACGTACGTTGAGTTTTACCTGCCAATTCCTGCTCCGCCTGCTGAGCCAACTGCTTTATACGTTTTTCTAAACGCTCATAATTGGCCCGAAACACAGCTTGTTTTTCAGGATAAGTCTCAGCAAGTACTTCGTAAATTTCCCGGCTCATCATCAGCGCATAGCGGGGTGACATCCATACATGTGGGTCTACGCTTGCCTGAGGATGCTGTACATGAGCCGAAGCATGTTGACAATCTCCAGCTATCAATTCTAATGTATCGGAATGCCTGATCAATACCGGTTTCTTTTTTCCTTCCAATACCGGATATAAATGTACTGTTTCAAAAGGCAAATAACCTACTGCAAAACAAATATCGCTATCTAACAGTTTTTTCAATTGCTCGGTATTTAAGTCGGAAGTAGCTGGATTCATCCCCGGAGGCACCATGACATTTATCTTTACGTAATCTCCGGCAATTTGCTCCACAAAATACTGCTGGGGTAAAATACTGACACTGACGATTCGTTCATCTTTAGGCTTAGAAGCACAGGAGAAAAAGAATAACAGAACGGGCAAAAAAGGAAGTATTTTGGTTAACTTAATGCTAATCATATTATTAAAAGGAATATTTTATTTAAGAGGGTAAAGATAATACATTTCCCTCCAATATAGATCAGTCTTTCTATTTTTTTCGTTTTGTTTTCAAAATCCATTTTGGTGAAAATATTCGAATGTGAAAATGTATAAATGTTTAAAAAGAGTTTTACAGAAGTCACGGGTTTTCGGGACCTGACTGGCAAAATCTTTCAGACTTCTGATCAGCGGAACTACAATTCGGATAAATAAATTTCAATCGGGAACTTTTGTTCCACCCATCCGGCTTGCGCCAATTTGTTTTCCCAATTTCTGCCTTCAAAAAGTAAAACTTTATTTTTTCGAACATTTTCACTCTTAAACACTTGAACATTTAGATACGTTCACCTTATCACCCTTAAACTTTATTCCCTTTAAACATTCAACTGATAGTAGGAAGTTTTTTTGCTTTCAGACCTAGATTTTTTTAGCTTTGCAACGGAATCCATATTTAAAAAAATTTAAAACGTTTGAAATATGAAATATGATTTAATTGTCATCGGGAGTGGTCCCGGAGGTTATGTAGCCGCTATCCGTGCAGCACAATTGGGGATGAATGTGGCTGTCGTAGAAAGAGCAGAATTAGGAGGTATTTGTTTAAACTGGGGATGTATTCCCACCAAATCTCTTTTAAAATCGGCTCAGGTACTGGATTACGCCCGCCATGCTGAAGCTTATGGCGTTCAAGTGATGGAAGCCCAGCCCGATTTCAATGCGATAATCGCCCGAAGCCGCGGAGTGGCAGAAAAAATGAGTAAAGGTATTCAATACTTATTCAAAAAAAACAATATAACGGTCCTGGAAGGAAATGGGAAACTGACATCCGATAAGAAGGTAGAAGTGACCGATAATACAGGTGTTTCCCAACTCTACGAAGCTCAGCACATCATTCTCGCCACAGGTGCCCGTTCCAGACAATTACCGGCAATTCCCCAGGACGGGAAACGCATCATTGGTTATCGGCAAGCTCTCACCCTGGATCATTTGCCCGCTTCTTTGCTCGTAGTCGGTTCCGGAGCCATCGGTTCCGAACTGGCTTGGTTTTATAACGCCATGGGGACAAAAGTTACTTTAGTAGAATTTATGCCGAATGTATTGCCCGTAGAAGACGAAGAAGTTTCTAAGCAAATTGCCCGTTCTTTCAAAAAAGCCGGCATTGAAGTAATGGTTAAGTCTACTGTAGAGAGTGTAGATACCACAGGAGAACTATTAAAGATCAACATTCGGAATAAAAAAGGAGAAATCGAAGTAAAAGAAGCCGAAATTGTTTTGTCCGCAGCCGGTATTACGCCCAATGTAGAACATATCGGTTTGGAAGAAGCCGGCATTGCACTGGAAAGAGGACGCATTCAGGTAGACGACTTTTATCGCACAAACGTGGAAAATATCTATGCAATCGGAGACATCGTGCACGGTCCGGCTTTAGCTCATGTCGCTTCTGCAGAAGCCATCTGTTGTGTAGAGAAAATCGCCGGTCTTCAGCCCGAACCGATTGATTACGGTAATATCCCGGGATGTACTTATACCACTCCTGAAGTCGCTTCTGTCGGTCTTACCGAAGCCAAAGCCCTGGAAAACGGATACGAAATCAAGATAGGAAAATTTCCTTTCACTGCTTCAGGGAAAGCCAGTGCTGCCGGTGCAAATGAGGGATTTATTAAATTAATCTTCGATGCAAAAGAAAACACCTTACTGGGCGCTCATTTAATCGGAACAAACGTAACAGAGATGATTGCAGAATTAGTATTGGCCCGGAAGAAAAAGGTTACAGGCCACGACCTCATTAAAACCATTCACCCTCACCCGACTATGAGCGAAGCAATTATGGAAGCTGCTGCAGCGGCATATGACGAAGTAATTCATCTTTAACATTAGCGGACTTCAGGGTGCAGGCAAAAAAATTTTCCTGTCTTTTCAGCAACAGACAGGAAAAAGTTTTAATAATGAAATTTTTAACTGTTTTTAAATATGAAAAAAATCTTATTGATTACCGCCCTTAGTATGAGCTGTGCAGGCATTTTCGCTCAATCGCTTACAGACAAGGACTTAAATGAAATTCGTTCCAGCTTGAAAAAAGATGCTTCTACGCAAGCCATTCAAAACATTTTAACCGTAGACAAAAACATAAAAGAGAATGCGCTGAACCGGGAATTGCAAGGAAAAATCGACCATTTTTTCAAATACCGGGTTAATGTGAAAGGAATTACCGATCAGCACAGCTCCGGACGCTGTTGGATGTTCACTTCCATGAATGTACTCCGGCCTTCTATCATGGAGAAATACAATTTAAGTCACTTCGATTTTTCACACAACTATACTTACTTCTGGGATATTTTTGAGAAATCGAATTTGTTTTTGGAAAATATCATTACAACGGCTTCAAAACCGATGGACGACCGGGAAGTCACGACTTATTTTCAATCGCCTGTAAACGATGGAGGCGTATGGAATCTTTATTATAATGTTGCTCAAAAATATGGAGTGGTACCTCAGGAAGTCATGCCAGAAACAGCTCATTCCAACAATACCTCTCAAATGGTTAATATTCTCAACGAAAAACTTCGCTTAGGGGGATATACTTTGAGAGAAATGGCTGCAGCTGGTAAATCAGCTAAAGACTTACGTGCAGAAAAGAAAGAGATTTTAAAAGATGTCTATCGTATTCTTTCTCTTTGCCTGGGAGAACCTCCCCATACGTTTACCTGGAGATACAAAGATAAAGAAGGAAATATCAAAGAATTGGCAAACTATACCCCTTTGCAATTTTATAAAGCGATCACCCCAGCAGATTACAGTCCGGAAAACTATGTTATGATTATGAATGATCCTACACGGGAATATTATAAATTATACGAGATACAAAATTACCGGAATGCAGTAGAAGGAGTAAACTGGGTATACCTGAATCTACCCAACGAAGACATCAAGAAAGCGGCTCTGGCTTCCATTAAAAATAACGAGGCGATGTATGCCTCCTGCGACGTAGGGAAACAACATCAACGGGAAACCGGTATTCTGGATCCGGAGATGTACGACTATGAAAGTCTTTTGGGAGTAAAATTGAATATGGATAAAAAAGCCCGCATCTTAACCCGTCAAAGCGGTTCTTCACACGCCATGACATTAGTGGGATGTGATACGGACGAAAACGATCAACCCGTAAAATGGGAATTTGAGAACAGCTGGGGAACCAAAGCCGGTAACCAAGGTTATCTGACATTTACCGACAAATGGTTCGACGAATATATGTTCCGGATCGTAATCCATCGGAAATACTTGGATGAAAAAGCCATCCACAGTTTAAAATCAAAACCGATTCCATTACCGGTATGGGATTATATGTTTTAAAGAATCCCCCGAGGGCAAACGGATGCCCTGCACCGGATTAAAACCCGTTTAACGCTTCACTGACGAATGAATTTCCGATGCTGATAGAAAGAGATTGTCATCAGCATCCCCCTTTGCCCGTCAGTGAAGCGTTAAGTTTTTTTCGTCAGGCTCCTCAAGCCATTCCGGCCTTATATATCAAAACAGTAGCATAAGCGGAAACCCCCTCCTCCCGGCCTTCAAAGCCTAATTTTTCTGTCGTCGTCGCTTTAACAGAGATTTCTTCTTTTTCTATACCTAAAATGCCGGCCAAACAAGATTGCATTTGAGGAATAAGGGATTTTAATTTAGGACGCTGCATACAGATGACACTATCGATATTCCCGATTTCAAATCCTTTCTCCCGTATAAGTTCTACGGTTTTTCTCAACAATATTTTACTGTCGATGCCTTTAAAGGTATCTGAGGTATCCGGGAAATGATACCCAATATCGCGCATACCGGCCGCTCCGAGCAAAGCATCACAAATGGCATGAATCAAGACATCCCCATCGGAATGAGCAACACAACCTTTTTCATGCTCTACTTTTATACCGCCCAGCCAAAGTTCCAAACCTTCTTCTAAGCGGTGTACATCTATACCAATACCCGTTTTTATTTTCATTTTCTAGTTTTTACAAAAATGTTATACCGATCTTGAATGTTTAAAATTACAACTTATTTATAAGCTTGACAAAAATAGATGCATTCTTTGAAGAGACGAAGGTTTTCTTTAAAAAAGAGAGGGTTTTTCAAAGGATAAATACATTTTTCCTTACATTTGTTCCTGTATTGTGATCCGACTATAAAATTTAAATCTTTCATCCCAGGGGAAATGATTCCTTTTTGTAAAGGACGACAAAATAAACAAGGGAGGAAAAAATTTTCAGCAAAGGATGTTCTTTAATGTAGGCTTGACATGTATTCTATTCCGCAACTTTATAATGATTTTATCCGGGGCCATCGGGTAACAACAGACTCCCGTAACATACAGGAAGGCGATGTCTTCATTGCTCTTAAAGGAGAAAATTTCAATGGAAATCAATTTGCCCGTTCAGCTCTGGAAAAGGGAGCTTCTACAGCTTTTGTGGATGATAAAGCATACCTTCTTTCTGAAAAATGCCTATTCATTCCCGATGGTTTGGGTTTTCTGCAGGAAATAGCCCACTACCACCGGCATCGGTTGGGCCTCCCGATTTTGGGGATCACCGGCACAAACGGCAAAACGACAACGAAAGAATTATGCCAGGCCGTACTTTCAAAACGTTACAGAACGATTGCTACTCAAGGGAATCTGAATAATCACATCGGCGTACCGCTGACTTTGCTGAGCATGGACGAAAATACGCAGTTCGGAATAGTCGAAATGGGAGCCAATCATCCCGATGAAATCAAAGATTTATGCGAAATAGCCGATCCGGACTTCGGATTGATTACAAATATCGGCCAAGCTCATTTAGAAGGATTCGGCAGTTATGAAAATATCGTCCGGACTAAAAAACAATTATACGATCATATTTTTCGGAAATCAGGAAAAGTATTTGTCCATACAGAAGACCCGTTGTTGATGCAACTTTCCGAAGGCCATACCCGAATTCTCTATGGAAAATCCGAGGGGGATCTGAAAGGGGAAATCAAACAAACCCTCCCCTATCTGGTATATGCTTTGAAAACCTTAAAAGGAGATCTTTACATCAAAACGCATTTAATCGGGAGTTATAATTTTGACAATGCCCTGGCAGCTTCCTGTGTAGGCCAGTATTTCGATGTTAATCCTTTACACATTCAGGAAGCCATTGAAAGCTATCGCCCGACAAATCTTCGCTCCCAATTGGTCAAAACAGCACACAATACGGTGATTCTGGATGCTTATAATGCCAATCCGAGTAGTATGAGTGTAGCAATCAAAAACTTTGCCGAAATACAAGCTTCTCCTAAAATACTTATTCTGGGAGAAATGAGGGAATTGGGAACAGTCAGCGAGGAAGCCCACCGCAAGATTGTTTCTTTAGCCACTGAAAACCCAGCTCATACCGTATTTCTCGTTGGAAATAATTTTGAACATTGTGGCGATAATCGTAAATTTATCCGTCATTTTAAGGATACAGATACACTGATTGAATATCTAAAAGCACATCCGCTCCATGCCTCTTACATTTTTGTAAAAGGTTCAAGAGGGAATAAACTGGAAAGAATTGTCGAATTTTTATAATCCCGACACTGTGAATACTAGAATTGTCATCATACCGACTTACAACGAAAAGGAAAATATAGAAAATATTATCCGTTATGTAGCCGGTCTTCAACCTGCTTTCGATATCCTTATTATCGAAGATAATTCCCCCGATGGAACCGGAGATATCATAGAAGGACTGCAAAAAGAATTTGCCCAGTTACATATGATTCGCCGGACAGGCAAATTAGGACTGGGAACGGCCTATATTACGGGTTTTAAATGGTGTCTGGCGCAAGGATATGAATATATCTTTGAAATGGACGCTGATTTTTCCCACAATCCTGACGATCTTATCCGTTTATACAATGCCTGTGCTTCAGGGGCAGATATGTCCATCGGTTCCCGGTATGTCACGGGAGTTAATGTGGTGAATTGGCCCATGGGCAGAGTGTTGATGTCTTATTTTGCATCCAAATACGTCCGGTTCGTTACGGGCATGAAAATCCATGACGCCACCGCCGGATTTGTATGCTATACCCGTAAAGTTTTATTAGCTATTGATCTGGATAAAATCCGTTTCAAAGGCTATGCTTTTCAGATCGAAATGAAATTCACCGCGTGGACCCTCGGGTTTAAGTTAAAAGAAGTACCGATTATTTTTACAGACCGTACCTTAGGAACCTCTAAAATGAGCGGAGGAATTTTCACGGAAGCCTTTTTAGGCGTAATTACAATGAAGCTCAGGAGCCTTTTCCGGAAAAAAAGGAAATAATATTTCGGAAATCCGGCTACATTACAAATAATACTGGGAATATGAAAAAAATCATCCAAGGAGGAACCCTCATCAATGAAGGACGCATTTTTCAAGCGGATATCCTTCTAGAAAACGACCGTATCGCAGAGATTTCGGATCATCTTTCAGAAGCTCAATTCGAAAATGCAGAAATCATAAATGCCCAGGATCACTATGTCATCCCCGGCGTCATCGACGATCAGGTGCATTTTCGGGAACCCGGGCTTACCCGTAAAGGTGATATTGCAGAAGGCAGCCGGGCAGCCGCAGCAGGAGGAGTCACCTCTTTTATGGACATGCCCAACGTCATTCCACCGACCACCACTCTCCGCTTGCTGGAAGAAAAACAGGAAATCGGACAACGGAATTCTCTGGTAAACTACTCTTTCTATTTAGGAGCAACTTCGGAAAATATCGAAGAAATTCGGAAAGCAGATCCCCGGACCACCTGTGGAATAAAAGTTTTTATGGGTTCTTCTACCGGTAATATGCTGGTAGACCATATTCCAACTCTGGAACGGATATTCGCCGAAGCCCCCCTTTTAATTGCTACGCATTGCGAAGATACCCCTTTGATCAACAAAAATCTGGCAGCATTCCGACAACGCTATGGAGAGGCCATTCCTCCCGAAGCCCATCCGCTTATCCGGAGCCGGGAAGCTTGTTTTAAAAGTTCTTCCTTAGCCGCAACACTGGCACGGAAATACAAAAGCCGTTTACATATTCTCCACCTTAGCACCGCTGAAGAAACAAAATTACCGGATTCAGGTATACGCACCCAAAAACAAATTACCGGAGAAGTCTGTGTTCATCACCTCTGGTTTAATGATCAAGCGTACACCTCCAAAGGGAATCTGGTGAAATGGAATCCGGCCATCAAAACAGAGCAGGATCGGTTAAGCCTGTTAAAAGCAGTAAAAGAAGGGAGGATCGATATTATTGCCACAGACCATGCCCCTCATTTGTTGAGTGAAAAAAATGGTCCTTATACTCAGGCTGCCAGCGGAGGACCCATGATCCAACATTCTTTAACCGTTATGCTGGAATTGATGGAAAAAGGTTATTTTTCGTTAGCAGAAATCGTCGACCGGATGTGTCATGCCCCGGCCGATTTATTCCATATTTCCCAAAGAGGATACCTCAGAAAGGGTTATAAAGCGGATATCTGTATTTTCAAAAAATCTCCCTGGACGGTAACGAAAGACAATCTTCTTTACCGTTGTGGCTGGTCGCCCCTGGAGAATACCTCCTTTACTTATCAAGTTCAACTCACCCTTGTAAACGGCCATAAAGTCTATGAAAAAGGCACTTTTTACGAGGATCGTAAAGGCGAATTATTACTTTTTGAACGATAAATCAAATCTCTACCACAAGACAAACTCCCAATAAGAGTAAAAAAAGAATATTTCCCACTATCGGCAAGCGGGAAGTTACAAAATACTGAGAATAAATATAAGCAAGCGGAAGCGCCACCAAATACATCATGTCAAAATGGATTCCAGGTATAAAAAGAAGGGTTAATATACAGAAAAACAACATCGAGACTAAGGATAACATACTCCTTCGCTGGCTCACCATTGAAACCGGATAGTAAACGGTAATATAATAAAGGGAAATAAACAGCAAAAATAACAACGTACCGTAACGTACGATCTGAAATATTGTCAATTGACGCAGGTATTCTCCCTCCAACAAATTGTCTTTAAAAAGAGAGAAAAATTCATTTAATTGATCTGTCCAATAATAATAAAAAAACGTAAAATAAACCGGTGTTAAAATACCGATCAAAAGAGCCATAATGTCTTTTAAGGTAGATCTTCCTGAAAAAAACAACACACAAAAAGCCCACAATACCAACAAAATAAACTTGGGATAAAAAAGAACGGTCCAAGCAATCCAAAACCCGAAATTAAAAATAAAACGATTGGATTTGGTATTATTTATCGCTCCCAACAAACCGATAAAAGCCAAACTGATAAAAAAAGTGAAAAACAAAATCCAGCTGAAAGTCCCCTGCACAATTAAACCGAATGTCAATAAAACATAGATCACAGCCGGCAGGGTGGTCTGCTGAGCCAGAAACTTATACCAGGCATTAATAAAAAATAAGAAATAAGCAATTCCCAGCGTAAAAAGACAAATAATATAGGCCTTTCCTTCCGGTCGTATACATGCAACGACATCCGAAGGTATGAGTCCTTGTGTAGCGATCCCTTCCGGCAGATTCCGGCCGAAATAAAAATGACAAACGCCCGCTATTGCCACCACCAATGGCAATATAAAAAGCATATATGTCTTTTTCGACCTTAAATAACCGTCAAAAATCATTCGGTTTTAATTTTCCAATTTCATCAGATCTTTCCCGATGTCTCCCCGATACGTCTTACCTTCAAATGTTATCTCCTTCACATTCCGATACGACAAATCAAGAGCTTGCTGCATTGTTTTACCATAAGAACTGACAGCAATCACCCGTCCTCCGTTTGTCAATATTTTTTCTCCTTCCCTGCGGGTACCGGCGTGAAAGATCAAACTTCCTTCCACTTTCCCGATCTGAATCTCTTTTCCTTTTTCATAACTTCCGGGATATCCCTTGGCCACCAACATAACAGTCGTACAATACCGGCTGTCCATCGCAAAACGTGCAGTTTTCAATTCTCCCCGAGCAGTTGCTTCGAAAAGCTGAATCAGGTCTGCTTGTATACGGGGCATCACCACCTCCGTCTCCGGATCTCCCATACGCACATTATATTCTATGACTTTCGGCTCTCCTTCTACATTCATCAACCCAAAAAAGATAAATCCTTTATAATCAATTCCTTCAGCTTTTAAACCGGCAATCGTGGGACGAATGATTTTCTCCTCCACTTTCTGATTAAAAATTCCGTCTGCAAAAGGAACAGGGGAGACAGCGCCCATTCCTCCTGTATTTAAACCGGTATCTCCTTCCCCTATCCTCTTATAATCTTTTGCAGATCCCAATATTTTATAATCTTTTCCATCCGTCAGCACAAAAACAGATATTTCTATTCCCTGTAAATACTCTTCAATTACTACGCGCTGACTGGCTTTACCGAATTTACCTTCCAACATTTCCTTCAATTCGGATGTTGCTTCCTGCAAATCTTCCAAAATCAAAACCCCCTTTCCGGCAGCCAACCCATCAGCCTTTAAAACATAAGGCGGCCTCAAGGTCTTTAAAAAACCGACCCCCTCCTCTATGCGGTCAGGAGTAACCGTCATATAAGCAGCCGTCGGAATTTGATATTTAAACATAAATTCTTTAGCAAAATCCTTACTCCCTTCTAATATTGCCCCTGCCTTTCCCGGCCCGATAATCAATAAGTCTTTCAATCGGATATCGGCTTCCAAGGCCTCCCGAATCCCCTCTACCAACGGATCTTCCGGTCCTACAACCACCATATGAATCCCCTCCCGGGCAACGAAATCCGCAATCCCTTGAAAATCCGAAACTTTTATATTTACATTCTCTGCAATCTCAGCCATACCAGCATTTCCAGGAGCTACATATAATTTTTCCAATTCAGGACTCTCTGCCATTTTCCAAGCCAACGCATGTTCCCGGCCACCGCCGCCCAATAATAATACTTTCATATCCAGACTTATAAAATTAATTCAATACCCCATCGCTCCTCCAATTCACAAGGTACAAAAATAGAAAAATACTTCTGTATTCCCTACCGGATTCCTAAAAACACGAGAAAGGAGAAACCTTTTTCAGCACAAACAGATCCCCCCGGTTTTTCTGACTTTATCAGAAAACGACAAACCTTTCCTTCGTTCCTGGAGGATCCTTTCCTTGCCTACAGTGACCAAGGAGGTAAGAAACGAACTTTCGGCGATGCAGCAGTTACGAAAACGGATCTGTTTGCTCCCGCCGACTTCTTTTTTATGCGTTCATCTCATCTACAGTATAATTTAAGAAACGATTGAAACGATACATTTTTTGAAAGATGTCCACAATCTTTGCCTGGGCATCCTTTTCCGTAAAAAAAGAATCCGGTTTATAAGTAACGATATCGTAATGCTTGTATTTCAACAAATCTCCCTGAGGAAAATCGGAAGGGAAAGGAGCCGGCACCTTCTTCAATTTATCAGTAGCATCTATACCGGCAAATTCTGCAGCAAATTTCTTCTCTTCCAAAATAGAAGTAAATTCTTCTATATTATCGTATATATCCTGACGCAATTTCTTTAACAAGGAGGGTTCCGGACAATACAACCCACCTCCCAACAAACTGCCATCGGGTTCCAGATGTACATAATAGCCCGCCCGCTGACTATTTCTTCCTCCGGGAGAAGCAAGATAAGCTGCAAAATGAGTCTTATAAGGAGATTTATCCGGAGAAAAACGGACGTCCCGATAGATTCTGTACACACAATCTTTGACATTCAACCCTTCGATTTCTTCATCAAAACCAGCTGTTTTTTCAATCAGCTTCCCCACCCACTCGTCAAACCAGGCCTTCAATTCCACGTACCGCTTCTTATGCGCATTAAACCATTCCCGATCATTATTTTCCCGCAACTCCCGTAAAAAATCGTATATCTCTTTCATAACTGATGTTTAAAAAATGAATTTACTTGCTTCTGTACAAAAGTAATAAATGGCCCCAGAAATAAATCACCGCAGCAGAAAAGTTTATTCAATTTCAATTACAATATTATTAAATAATTGTTTATCAATAAATTATTGATTTACATCCCCGCCGACTTCCCCCTTGCATCCTCCGGAGGCCAAGTCCTATTATATATTTTAAATGATTCCTTTCCTTCCACCCAACAGAGGTCTTCCGCCGTATTCACTAATATACAAACTTTCCAAACCGGCAGAACAGGCGATTTCATCGTTTTGTTTATAGCTTAAAATTTAGTCGATAATGTTTCCCATGGAATTGTCCATGAACACTAAGCCTATTACGTTTTATAATTTCTCTTTCCTCAGATAGTATAATTATGATGTTTTTATATTACTCTGAATCTTTATCTCTTACTGTCCTTGAATCCCATTGTATAAGAACCTCATCCTCAATTGGATCTTGTTGGAAAAATGGAATATGATACTATTTAATAATAATTTCATTTATCCCGAATGCCATAATTATAAATATAACACAGTGCCGTACAATTTATTTATCCACATTGCGAATAATCTGTCCGTTACAGAGAAAACTTTATTGATCTCTGTAATGATATCCCTTTCAAGAAGTTTTTTTACAGCGGATTGCACCGAACTTGCCGAAGTAAGGCTATGGCGTTTGATGAAATCGGCAGATGTAATATGCTCTGCTTCGCCATCTTTGGCAATGGCATAAAGCAACTCCTTCTGCTTTTCGGGTATGTTCGACAAAATCTCGCGAAATATCGTGTCGTTGGAGGCAATCATATTGTCGATGGCAGCTTGTATAATCTCCAATGTACACTCCTCGCCTTCGGAGGTATCGGCAAAAGATTCGTTGAATGTTTTTTGAATGTAGTAAGTATGTCCTTGGAAAAGGGCGTAAGCTTTCTCCACGTTTTCAGCCGAAATGCTGCGGTTTCGTTTTTCGAAATGACCCATAACAAACGGGATGTAAATCTCCGGTGCAATCGCTTTCAACTCCACTATGTCGGCACTGTGATAGAAGGGGCGTGCAGCGGATGTGAACATCTCTTGCATCATGTGTCGTTCGCTACCGGCAAAGATAAAATGGCTGTTATCCGACCGTTGTATGTGAGTTCGCAGCAGAGCCTCGATATTCTTTTCCGGATATTTGGCAATTTGTTGAAACTCGTCGATTGCCACAATACAGGGTTTGTCTGCGTTGGACAAGTATTGGAAAATCTCGTTAAGAGTATATTCAGGACGTTCAATATCACCTAATTCGACATTGAAAGTGGGGAGATTGGTTATCGGGTCAAATCCGAATTTGCCACGAATGGATTTAATCGTCTGGAGGAAGAGGATTGCCATTTTACGGCTACGGGGTAAAAGGGTCTCGTAAATCTCCCGACCAAGCAGATAGGTAAATTCCCGAAGGCTTGACGTATGCAAAATGTCAATAAAGAAGGTGTAATACTCCTTGCTTATCTCCGGTTTGTCATAGCAGAATTGAATTAATCCTGTTTTACCCATACGACGTGGTGATATAATTACCAGATTGTTCCCGTTGGTAATGGACTTTACAAGCCGAGCTGATTCATTTACTCTATCACAAAAATATTCCGGTGCGATTTTACCAGTTACAATAAATGGATTTATTGCCTTCGCCATATAGTTCTCTTTTTGCAAAGTTAATTATTTGTTTTGAATTATGCGAATAGAATAATTATTTATTTAATAGAATGCCGAAATATTATTCCGAGAAACTTATTTTATCGAGTTTTTAAGTGTAATAAGATATTTTGTATTCAAGTTTTTATTCCAAGTTACTTGTCTACAATATATTATCACATATGCTGCTCAATTCTCACACGCTATAAAAACAGAGTCACAAGGAATTTCTGCCAATAGTTTCAACTCTTCAAGAGTCAGGAACTCTCTTTTGGCGTCCTCATCTTCCCTCTTATCGAGCAAGTCGTTAATGTCCTCTCGGATAAGTTTATCACGATAGCAAATCTTCAACAAATGTCGATAGGTTCCCCACCACTTACTGCCTTTTGATTGGGCAAAGTTTCGGAAATATTCGAGGAAGTCAGCTTTCAGTTTATCCTTATCCAGGAATCCGTATTCCTCATTGATGATGGATTGTCTTCTGATTGCTTTTATACCTTCGGGCTTAATCTTAACCCCCTCCTTGTATTTGCGTTGTATTTCGTTTTTGGGCGATTGAAAGATATACCTCCCGAGCTACTCTTTATATACGAGTTTCATTGTGCTACGACTGTATAGGGGAAGATAATACTCGGGAAATAGCAATTCCCATCCTCGCGAGATAAATTTGCTACATAATGTTACTTTTGGTACCCTATTAACTAATTTGAATGTTTTCGAATACCTTGCCTATCTTATCCTTGGGGATTTTTAGGACACCAGCAAAATTTGAACTGTCAGGTCATCGGTCCAGACACATTAACGCAGCGCATAGAATAGTTTACCGTGTGGAGGACAATCGAATCATTGCAGTAGTTATTTCTATGCGCTATCCTTATAAATAATAAAAACGGGAATTTGAAGTTTCCCGTTTTCGCTTATATGTAAAGTTTACGAATCAAACCTACCGTTCAGTATATGAATTTCCCGAATTCGCTGATAATGGTAAGCTTATTTCCTTCTCCCTCATCGCTGTTGTAGCAACGGCCAATGAGCTGAGCATCGATATTAAAACTTTTTGAAATCGCAATAATTTCGGGAGCCAATTCTTCTTCCACATATATTTCCATACGGTGTCCCATATTAAAGACCTTATACATCTCTTCCCAGGGAGTACCGGATTGCTGTTGTATCAAGCGGAACAAAGGAGGAATAGGGAAGAGATTGTCTTTTACAATATGCATATTTTCTACAAAATTCATCACTTTAGTCTGGGCCCCTCCGGAACAATGGATCATGCCATGAATTTGATACCGATATTGATCCAGTATCTTTTTTATGACAGGGGCATATGTGCGGGTTGGCGATAAAACCAGTTTCCCGGCATTCAGTTCACTTCCCTCGACCGGATCAGTAAGCTTACATTGACCAGTATAGACGAGTTCTTCCGGAACATTGGCATCATAACTTTCCGGATATTTTCCAGCCAGATATTTGGCGAAAACATCATGCCGGGCTGAAGTCAATCCATTCGATCCCATGCCTCCATTGTACTCTTTTTCATAAGTAGCCTGTCCGTAAGAAGCCAATCCGACAATTACATCTCCGGCTTGTATACGGGCATTATCCACGACATCCGACCGTTTCATGCGGCAAGTCACAGTAGAGTCCACAATAATAGTACGTACCAAATCTCCGACATCCGCCGTCTCTCCTCCTGTAGAATAAATACTGACGCCCAATTTCCGGTATTCTGCCAATAATTCTTCAGTACCGTTGATGATCGCAGCAATAACTTCTCCCGGAATTAAGTTTTTATTCCGGCCAATCGTCGAAGAAAGTAATATATTATCGACTGCTCCCACACAAAGCAGATCGTCAATATTCATAATCAAAGCATCTTGGGCAATTCCTTTCCATACCGAAAGATCCCCGGTTTCTTTCCAATACAGATAAGCCAGAGAGGATTTCGTACCAGCTCCATCCGCATGCATAATATTGCAGTACCCGGGATCACCTCCCAAATAATCGGGCACAATTTTGCAAAATGCTTTTGGAAAAATTCCCTTATCGATATTTTTGATAGCGTTGTGTACGTCTTCTTTGGAAGCCGACACTCCCCGTTTATTGTATCTTTCGTCTTTTCTCATGATATTGGTACTACTTAAAACCTTTTTTCTGAGCCTAAAAGGTTGCAACTTTCTATTTTGAACAGGCAAATTTATATAAAATATCGGTTATCGGAAACTGAAAATTCCAAACAAATCCTCAATGCCAGATCCGGTGAAAAATAGCATAAAGCCGCCACCAAATCAGAAATAACAAAGCCACCGTAATAATATAGGTCACCGCCACACTGGTATGTAAGAAATAACGGACAGTAAAAGCCAATCCTTCTACTCCGTTCCAAGGATTCAAACCCACCCAGGTGTACCGGAATTCTTCCGGCATTGAAGTCATTGACAGCACGCTAAAAGCAGCAATCAAAACCAGTAAGGAAACAATAAAAGCTGTTTTATTGATATTTTTCATGAAATTGAATGAATGATTTATCTGCTACAAAGAAAGCGAATTTTCGGTTCAATCGGAAAGAATCAAACTTAAATATAAATTCAGGGAGCTTTCCTCTCGGAAAGCCGAACAAAAAAAGCCACCTAAAACAGTGGCTTTTTTACTGCTCCTCAGGTAGGACTTGAACCTACGACCTACGGATTAACAGTCCGCCGCTCTAACCAACTGAGCTACTGAGGAATTAAATAAAAGAACTTCAAGGCAATTGTTCGCCTGGCTCCTCAGGTAGGACTTGAACCTACGACCTACGGATTAACAGTCCGCCGCTCTAACCAACTGAGCTACTGAGGAATTTTTCTCAAAAAGCGTTGCAAAGATAGTCTTTTTTTTGATAGCTGCAAAATTTCGTTACAAAAAATATGAGAATAAAAAGTAAATTTAGACATTAAAAACAGGATCGGAGTGTAAAAAACAAATCGTTAATAGGTTAAAGCGTATAAATGTTTAAAAAAGTGGAAATAACGAAGAAATAGTTTAAGTTTGCATACCTTCTCACCCCAGTCAGGCAAGAATGGAATGGTATAAAAATGTGATTTTTAAATGAGAAAAGAGATGAACTATTTTAAAGAAGTGAACGTAGCCGTTACCGTATGCGACAAAGAAGGGAAAATCATCGATATGAATGATAAATCCCGTAAAACCTTTATTAAGCCGGGACAAGCAGAATTAATCGGTAAAAATGTGTTAGACTGCCATCCGGAACCAGCTCATTCTCTATTAGCAGATATGCTTATACATCCCCGTACGAATGTGTATACGATTGAAAAAAACGGAATCAAAAAACTGATTTATCAAACGCCCTGGTACGAAAATGGGGAATATCAGGGATTTATGGAATTATCCATGGAGATTCCGATGGAAATGCCTCATAAAGTCAGAAAACCGAATCCCTAAAAGGAACAGGTTTTCTGTTATAGAAAGAATCAATGTTTTTCAGCCAGGATTTCCTCCAGGTCCAATTGCTGAAAATACAGTTCTCCTGCCCCTTCATAGATTACTCCCAACCGACCGGGAGTAATTTGCGTCAGACAGGAATAACCATAACTTCCCGGTTCATATACGAGTCGATGATATTTTTCAGGCCAGGTTTTCCCTTCATCCAAACTCAATTTCAAAGTGGAATGGGTACGATTAAGCGTATCCGCAGGATTAAAAAAGGCTAAACCCTGCCGGCCATCCTGCAACCGAATCCGTATCAAGCTAGCCTGGCAAACAGGCTCCGGTAAAGCAGAACGAGAAGAACTATGCTCTTCCCAAGTCTTTCCCCAATCTCTAGTAACGGCAACCGCACGGGAACCGCCTCTATCATCCCGCATATTCAGCATCAAGCTTCCGTCCTCCAATTCCACCACCTGGGCTTCCGTCGTTTTACTCCGTGCCCCCGTTCCCATATGCCAACTCTTTCCTTTATCTTTACTATAAAGAATGGTAGAATGCGGTATCTGTTTTTTATCCTTAAACTGTGCAGCAAACACCAATGTTCCTGTTTTTGTCGTAATCCCCATTCCCGGGCCGTTAAAACACAGATACCATTCCGGATTTTTAACCTGAGAAGTAATATTGATCGGTTCCGCCCAAGTTTCCCCTTCATCATCACTATAAGTCAAAAGCAACTGCCCGGTTTTATCCGGCGTAGTGCCGGGTTGGGAAGCCCACCAAGCCCGCTTTCCAGGCTTTCCGTGTAACCACAAAGCTGCAATCCAAATCCGCCCGGTTTCGGGGTCAACTAAAATAGCAGGATCTCCCACTCCATTTTCTTTTTCAGGCCTCTCTCCCCATTGTCCCCTATCTATCGCTTTTTGCATGGGCAACCACGTCCGGCCACCGTCCACACTACGGCTGACACCGACATCAATGTCTTCCTGAAGGTCCAAAGAGTTATTATGACGCATATCATACACGGCTATCAAAGTTCCTTTGGGAGTACACACCAATCCCGGTATACGGTAGGTATGGACGCCATCGTCCCCTCTTTTACGAACCGCTTGCCCCACCGCCGAAGGCAGCAAAGGGAAAGGCGTACTTATCTTTGCCCGGGCGTCGGCAAATAAAACTTCCACACACTGCATATTTATCCGATCCGTAAGTTTCGCCTGATCCGACAATTCTATAGCCACCCAGAAATGGTTTTTCCCAGGCTTCAGGATTTGACGCCCTTCAAATTCAGAATGGGAAATTATTTGCTGAGTACGACCGAACAAGACGACAGGGTTGAATTTTTCAGACAGACCCGTAAAAAACACATTTATCCTTTCAACGGCCTCCGGATTCGTGGTTCCTTCGGCAGATAAAACCAATTTATTTAACTCTATTTCCTGTTCCGTAGGGTTATCAATCTCGATATGAAGAACCGGATTCTCTGTTTTTCCGATAAACACGGGAGTAACTGTCTTCGAAAGCTGTACAGGGATCAGCACTTCCGAACGAGTACATCCTCCAAATATTCCCAACAAAAGTAAAAAGCTAAAAATTCTCATAGAAGTTATTTTGGATCTATTCTATATAATAATATCCAAATATAATGAATTGTTAAAAGAAGGCAAAAATCAAACGAAAACTTTTAAAGTTCTGGAAGAATATCTTCCCTTTCACGAAAAAGCTCTTTTTGTTTTACAAAAGCAATCAGTTGTTCAAAAGAAGTGAAGGTCTTTTTAATCTGATTATTTTCCCATAAACGAAATGCATGAGGTGAGCATGCTTCGAGTACTAAAGTTGCTTGTTCTTCCAATTGGAACCCGTTTCTTGTCAAAGCATTTTGTGTCCAGAAAAATAACTCACCTTCTGCTTTTAAGGTTATTTTTTTACCTTCCCGTTTTTGAGGACGAAAGTTTCCATTTTTCCGGTCAAATATAATTTCGTTACGGGCAAAAAATTGATTGATTTCTCCGGAAAAGACCAGATCTTCCGTCGCGCCACAGACCAAACCTTTGTCGCGGGATAAAAGCCATAAACGATCTCCGAGCAGCAAAGCCTGTTCCAGATCATGGGTAGACAAAAGTACGGTTTTTCCTTTTTTCTCTGCCAACTCATGCAATAAATCCATCATTTCAATCCGGCTCACCACATCCAGGAAAGCAGTAGGTTCATCTAATAACAACAAAGGACACTCTTGAGCCAGAGCTTTAGCAATCATCACCTTTTGCCGTTCACCATCCGAGAGCTCAGCCACATAACTTCCCGCTTTAAAAGCGACGCCCACAGCGTCAAGCGATTGGTATACAATCTCTTCATCTCTTTTCTGCAAACGTCCAAAAAAACCCGTATGCGGATGTCTACCCAGGGAGACTAAATCAAATACGGTCAAACCTCCTGCCATTGTCCGATCGGTCAAGACCAGCCCGATTTTACGGGAAATTTCTTTCTCTGTATAAGTAGTAAAAGAGCGTCCTTCCAGAAAAATATCACCCGTAAGAGGAGCTTGAGTCCCTCCCAAGGTTCGCAATAAAGTAGACTTCCCTGCTCCATTGGGTCCCAACAAGCAGGTCAGCTCCCCTTGCCGGAGTGCAAAAGAAAGCCCTGTATGAACTTTTTTCACTTTCCGCCCCTGCCGATAGCCAATCGTCAAGTTCCGGGCTTGTATCATAATATCACTCCTCATATCAGCCATTAATTCTTAGAGAATTCAATTAAAATATTGTATTTTCTTCTGGTTTACAATAACATAAATAATCACCGGAGCTCCTAATACCGGCGTAATGGCATTGAGCGGAATTACTCCCGTCGCTCCCGGCAGGACACTGATCAGATTACACAAAAGTGCTATACCGGCTCCCCACAGCAGCGTCAAAGGCAATAAATACTTGTGATTCGAAGAACGTAGCATCAAACGGGCAATATGAGGAACAGCCAAACCAATAAAGGCAATCGGACCGCAAAAAGCGGTCGTTACGGCCGTCAATATACCAGTACTTACCAACAATAAAATCCGCACCCTTTTTACATTTATCCCCAGATTTTCAGCATAACGCTCTCCCAATAAAAGTGCATTTAAAGGTTTTATCAATAATACAGCCAATACAAGTCCCCCGGTCAACAACAAACAGAATAGGGGTAATTGAGTCAGAGAAATTCCGGAAAAATCTCCCATCCCCCACATGGTATAAGAAAAAACGCCTTCAGCTGTAGAAAAAAAGTTCAGCAAAGAAATTAAGGAAGAAGTGAGATAGCCGATCATAATACCGATAATGAGCAACATCACATTACTTCGAACCAAGGTAGAGAAAAATATAATTAATCCCAAAACAGCTGTAGCCCCTGCAAAAGCTGCAATAATAACGGCAATATATCCGGAAAAAGAAAGCCCGGCAGAAAAATTTCCCACTGTTCCTCCAAATAACAACATAACCAAAGCTACGCCCAAACTAGCCCCCGAATCTATGCCTAAAATAGAAGGACCCGCCAAGGGATTTGCAAAAAGAGTCTGTAACAATAAACCCGATACGGCCAGTGCAGCCCCGGCAAACAAAGCCGTAACAGCCTGTGGTAAACGGGTTTGCAATACGATAAAAGCCCAGGAGGTTTTCTCCGCCTCTTCTCCCATCAGGATACGAACGACTGCACGAAAAGGGATATCCACAGAACCGATAAAAAGACAGCTCGTGAATAAAATAGCTATTATCAATAGCGGAAGCCAGATCATCCTGCGTTTCACCATCTTATAACTGTTTAATTTTCCATGGCTTTGTAATATCTCAACTGATGTTCAGGCAATAATTCCGGATGAAAAATTGCAACCAAATCTTTCAATAAATAATCCGGATGGACCGGTACTTCTTCGTAATAGGAAACTTCAGCCGTATTACAAGTATAGATACGCCGATTTTTATAAGCTGCAAATTTTGAATAAGGTGCATATTCTTTTTTCAGATCTTCATAGCTCATATCCCGGGGACGGTTGTATTTAATCAACCAAAAATCAGCATCTCCGTATTTTTCAAAAACCGTTTCAAAAGGCCATCCCACACTGCCAACCTGCTGATCTATCTCTTTTCCGACAGTTGCGCCGGCATCTTCCAAAAAATGGGCCATATAACTTTTACCTCCCGGCAAATACCATACGGCACCGTACTTTTTTTCCGTTACGACAGAGGGACGTTCCTTCACCTGTTGCGTCAGTGCTTTGATTTCCTCATAGGCTTTTACCGTTTGCCAGAAAAGAGAATCTGCACTCTCTTCTTTACCAAAAAACAGAGCCTGAAAACGGATCCATTCCGCCCGGCCTAAAGGCGTTGGTTCCATATAATCGACACATTTTATCTGAGGAATACCCGTCTTTTCCACTCGTCCGTAAGGAGCATTACTCAAAGGAGAGGTGATCATAGCATCCGGAGCCAGCTCTATCAACCGCTCTACATCAGGCGCCCCCGCTTCCCCGATATCTACGATCTTCCCATTCGCTACTCCCTGTTTTACAAAATCCAGATCGATATAACGGGATTCACACACCCCCACCAACAGATCCCGCACCCCCAGTAATTCCAATACGCCACAATGCACAGAAGTAGCTACCACTACCCGTTGCAAGGGAGTACGAATAAGGATTCCTTCAGGCAACCGGACAGGCAAAGCTTTGTCTTTTCCGACAAGCACATACCTCTGCAAATAACGGGTCGTATCCCAAGGATCCCGGATTTTTATTTCCGTATAATCGGACGTACGGTTTACGGTATAACCGGTGGCATAATATACCTGATATTCTTGGACCGTAGTCGGCTCTTTGGACAGAGATTGGTTGTTTTGCCGGCAAGACGCCAGCAGAACAACCAGTCCCATTCCGAAATAGAGACAAGCCTTCATTAGAAGAACAATGCTTTACAGGGACTAATTCCCCCACTCCCGAACTTCTTGATCAAGGTTCCATTTCTGGAAAAACGATATATCTTACCTGTGTTGACATAATCAGAAGTCCCCACATAGAAATCCCCATTATGCGGATCTACAGCCATCATATATACACTTTCCGTTTCTAAAGTCTTCGCTTCCCCTTCCAGTTTCAAAAATGAAGTCTCGTTTAACTTTTGCTGCTTTGTATCATAAGAAAAAAAGGTATTCGTGGTAACATTAGGCTTCACATTCCAGTTTGTAACCGAATTAACCAGATAAATAATATCTTCATTTTCTACCATCTTCGTGGCAGGAGTAATGCTCTCTACAGCTCCTGTCTGTACATTTATTTTTTGCAGAGCATAGGGTATATCAGCATAATTTCCCCAAGAAAGTACATAAACATTATCCCCTGCTTCAAGTAAATCATTCGGATTGAGGGCTACGTCAAGGGTCTGAACTACTTTAAAAGTAGCAATATCAATGACAGAAACGGTTGTTCCGCTTCCCCAGCCAGAATTAGCCACGTATAATTTTCCATTCTCTTCTACAATCTGCTCCGGGTTGTTTCCCACAGAAACATAAGCTTCGATCTGTAGGGTAGCCGTATCAATACGTGCCACTTGCCCGCTATAAAGGGTTACATATAATTTTCCATCTTCAGCTTCGATATAACGGGGTTGTCCATCTGTAGAAACATCAAAAGATAAAGAAGCCCGTTCTACACCGTTTTTATCCATTTTAACCAAGCGACTGGATCCGTATACACTCACATACACTTTGTCGCCGTATACAATCATATCCTGTCCCGTATCTCCCAAATCTTTCCCATTTTGCGAACGATAAATATCCCGGGTAATTGCACCTGTCTCCGGATTATAAGCTGTAATACCGGCATTGTTTCCCTCAGAACCACCCTGATTTAAAATAAAAATCCCGGTAGTGATTTCTCCCTGTTCCGACTCATCATCACTGCAAGAAGCAAAAATAAAACCGATTCCAACCAAAAGAACAATAAATAAATTTCTGAATTTCATTTTAATAGTATTTAAATTAAACATTTTCTCTTTTAAAATCTTATTCTACCGGTAAATCGCCAAGAGCGTCCGGGCATAGGGTAATCTTTAATCACCGCATACTGTTTGTCTGTAAAATTGACACATTCTGCCTGAAGACGGAGTGCACAATTCTTCCATTCAAACTCCCGGGATACCGACAATCCGTGTTCCACATACCCCGGTATTAAATTTTGCTCAATATTTTGAGGCAGGCTGTAGCGTTCTCCGACAGCAATACAAGTATACGAAAGACTAACCCAAGGCATTTCCAGAGCAAATGCCCCATTCCCCGTATGCTGAGGAGTGTAGGGAATCTGATCTTTATAATTTTCTTTATCCGGATTGGTGACATCCACAGCTTTTTGCCAGGTATAATTCGCCGACAAACTCAACCGAATTCGGGCCGCCAGAGAAATGTCCCCGGTAAAATTAAGATCTACTCCGGTAATATCCACCTTCCCCATATTCATCATTTTCCAGACATAATTCGTCGGACGGGCTACGATTTTATCATCCACCCGATTATAATAAACATCAGCCGTAAAAGTGATAAAATCTGTAAACTGGAAAGGAGCCCCGCTCCAGGTGATACCCACATTATATTCCCGGGCTAACTCCGGACGCAAATTGGTGTTTCCCATACGTAAATAATACAAATCATTAAAAGTAGGTAAACGGAAAGTGTGTTTATATAAAAAACGGATATATAAGTTCTGAGTGTCCCAGGGGCGTAGAGATAAACCCACAGAAGGAGTACATTTGTAATGATCTGCCAACGAATTTCCTGCCTTTCCTTTATCTTTCATCCAAGTATGGAGGATAACGGCCGTTACTGTCAGAAAGCGATATTGATAACGGGCAGAAAATGCGGCAAGCGCAGAATACCGGACCGGATCAAGCGTATCCACAGTCGTCCGTAATGTGTTTACCGCCCCGTCTGTAGCCAAGGAAAATGCCCAATTTTCTATCGGCCGGAAAAGTGCAGTAGCTGAAACATAATATTCTTGTTGGCGATGCCGGTCTTCCAGCACCCCCTTATCCGGATAAGCCGGATTTATATCCCTATATTTATTCCACGAATAATTATACTTCAGGGCTGTTTTCAACGCCCATTTCCGGTCAAAATGTTTTTCATACCCTGATTGTATAAAAAAATTCTTATCCCATAAACGTTCCGCGGCATAAGGATTATATAATATAATATTCCCCGGTAATCCCCTTTTGGAATCAAAATAATAAGCTTTTGTATTCCAATGACTACTATCTTTTAGAACAGTATATAAATTTATCTCGGAATGCCAGGAAAGAATATCTGAATTATAGCGTTTCCCGTGAATCATAAAATTTCCATTTTTATGTCGGAAAGGATAAGTACCATCTGCTCGCATAAAATCTCCGTCCAGAACGATTTTTGTCCGGGGAGACAAACGTGCAAAATAGCGCATAGCAGGGTTAATCAAGCCGAAAGAGCCGCCCTTTATCTGAGCTTTTAAGCCATATAACCTATTCTCCCGGAAATCGGGAATTTCGCTCTGTATATTCAAAACGCCTGCCGAAGCAAACATCCGGGCCGATTGAAAAATATGACTTTCCTGTCCTACCGCCAGAGATACCCTGGCAACATTATCCAATGAAAAACGCCCGATATCGATTTGGCCGGCCTGACAATTGCTCACCACTATCCCATCATATACCACAGCCGTATGGTTAGCCCCCAAACTACGGACCGAAACGGTCTTTAAGCCACCGATACCACCGTAATCCTTGACAGCTACTCCGGCAAAACGCCTCACAACATCCGCCAGACTCTGGTATCCCAGCCGGGCGATCTCCTCCCCTTCCACGATTTGTACAGGCGTCAGAGACCGGACAACAGAAGGCCGCTTTTCAGCGGAAACGTCTACCTGCTGCAATTCGTAGATCTGAGTCGTATCAACCTGCTGAGCCTGCATTGGAAATGATATCCCCATTTCCCATACGACCCAAAAAAGTAAAAACCGGTAAAATTTCCGCTTTTCCAATTTTTATTAAAATAATCCGTTCGACAATCGGGCCAACTCATTCGTTTACCCCGCTTCAACGACTTCCAAACCGGTAAAATACACGATGTAACGGTGAATTCACCACACCTGATGTTTTCTACAGCTATATCCTCGAAAGCTATTGAAAAATGCATGTTTTGCAGGTCTTCTGACTACCCGGTTCAAGCGCCTTCCCATCTCCAAGAGACAGTGGCTAAAGTAATGCTTGACACATCATAGGATCACAGCAGCGGGACTGTTCAGGACTCTCACCTGATTCCCATTTAATCCATTCCGCCGAATGACAGTCTGGAACAAAACAATGCAAAGATAGGATTAAATGTGTAAATGCAAAAACGTTCAAGTATTTAAATGATTCAGACCGCAGGATAACTCTTTCTTTAGAGATTTGCCTCAGCGCTTTTGAAGGGGAATCATCGGATCGGATTCTTTTTGTAACAAAATTTTTCTAGATTTAATTTGCTTGTTTATTTTTTTCTTAGGTATTCCTCCGCCTTGTTTCGGGAAAGAGCTGGAGACTCCGTTCGCTATTTTGTATAGTCAGTCTCCCCTAAAACGCAGATGCTTCCTCCTTTTAGTCACACTTCGTGTGCCTAACGTCGGCGGACAACCCTGCGTTTTTTAACGGTACGACTTCCTGACAAAATTACGCTCTCTCCCGTCATATCTCTTTCCCGAAACAAGGCTCCGGCTTCAAACACAGGAACTTTGAGAAAACATTTAAAGAAGCGACGAGGGGAGGGTTTGGCGGGTATCGGAGGTTGTTTGTGTTTTTCAGTCATTGCGGGAAGGAGCGTCTTTCTGTTCGAAAGCGGAGTGTAAAAAACACCATTTGTCCGCCGACGTTAGGCAGGCAAAGCCTGGCTAAAAGGAGGAAGTTTTGGTGTTTTAACGGAGCTTGAGCTTACAGAAAAGCGAGTGAAGCACGACTGAAAAACGCAAACAACCGAAGAAGGAGAAGCAAATTAAATCTACTATAAAAACGGCACTCCAATCGCTTTGTCCCGCCCTTGGGGTACCGTTCTCTTTCGGGAAATATTGCAGACGTTCCCTCCTATTTTCACCTAATTCAATTCGTTATTTCCCCCTTCTCTCAGCAAGGTGCGAATACGCTGCCGGAGGTTAAGTTGGGCACTATCTACTTTCGCCTTCCGGGAAGGAATGAATAAATCCTTATATTTCGCTTTGGTAATCCGAAATTTCATCTTTTCCAACGATCCTGAAATATCCACTCCCGCCCGGAAAGGGATAGGAGATTTCAACAAAGAAACGTGATATTTGAAAGTCATGTCGATATTATGTTCCCCTCCCACCGCAACTTTATAACGATCCATTTCCAATAAAAACGGAAAGATTTCAATCACACCGTCTTTTACCAATAAATCAACCGAAATAGAATCGATCATATTTCGTTTTTTATTTTTAAACATCAGCATTTTAGAGATTTCAGCAAAAGTCTCCCCATCCATTAATACCAGATTATGTCCGTCCAAGTAAGCAGCTGCCCGCAGAGTAGGTAAATCAATCATAAATGTTGAATCCAGCCAGCTCTCTGCCGAAATATGAAAATCCACAACACCCTCAAAAGATTTCAACATAGGAAAGAGCGTATCCAGTGAAGGGATTACCCGAACCAAGCTATCAATCCGGATTTCGTGCATTTTTAAAGCAAAACCGGTGTAAGCCTGCAAAGTATCCGTCGCTTTATAAATTAAAGTAGCATCCATATTGGCAGCAGAAGAACGCAATTTCAAATCTGAAACTTCAATGCATTGGTTTTTCATTACCATTTCTCCGTGTATACTATCCATCAGCAGCTTACCGAATATCATCTGGTCGATATCGGTTCTAAACGTAAAATCAATACCCGATGGCACCACAAATACGGAGCTATTTCCCTCATACCCGACAGTATCACTAACAACAGCAAGCTTATCCATATCGTCCTCTTCTGTAGATATCGATTCCTGATATCCCCTCTCGACTTTATTCATATAAGCAGTTCCCATATCCAAGGCACGCATCAGCTGATTGCAATTAATCATTTTCGACTGAACCGTAAGTTCGGCTTTAAGCTCCTCCTTTTTAAAGAATGCTCGTGTCAAGTTTGTAATACTCCCCGTCAAGCGGATATCCGATCTCCCCAAACGCATCACAGCAGAATCCAATAAAATTTGCTTCCTGTCGAAACGGATACGGGTACCCGGCATACGGATACGCAACGGGAAATAAGGCGTATAAGCCCGTAAACCTTCAAAATCAACATATCCCGAAGGAAACCATACCCGTTCATGCCGACGGCTCCTGCTGGCAGACAACTGTAAATCGCCTTTCGTAATGTTCAACCGGTTATTAAGAGCCCTTAATCGTAAACTGTCGAATTGAAACTGCGCCTCTATCCGCGGAATATCTTTATTGCGTTTACTCGGCATCAGTTTCGCCTTCGCATCCATCTGCTTCACTCCCAACAATAAAGTATCCCGTACAATAAAAAGTGTTCGTCCAATATGTAATCCGGAATTTACGGTCGCAATAGCCGTAGTATCCCGTAAAGGAGTGGTCTTCAACGTCAAGTAAGTCGTATCCATCAACAACCTCACTTTATTCTTCACGTGAATATCCAAACCGGAATACCCCACAATGCCATTCAAGAAATCAACGCCCTGTATAACGTTCTCATTTTTCCGATTGGTAGCAAAACCGATTCCTGCGGATTTTATATTCATTACAATACTGTCCTTAGGAACAAAAACAGCGACATCCTGCATTTTACACCAACCTCCCACTTTCAACCGTCCGTAATTAGCAGCCATCATATCCGAAAGCAAGGCAGTTGCCTTTAAAGAAGTTCCGATTTTTCCCTTACAAATCACCCCATCCGTCAAAGGGAATATCCGAGTCAAGTCGTCAAAATCGACTTCAGCATCCAATTTCGCTCGAAACAGCGGGTCTCCTAAAACATTCTCCGCTACCCCCACCAAATCGATATCCGTTTTCCCACCTTTCATGCAAAAACGGTTCAATTTAACATAAGAAGGCTGCTCCTTTTGTAAATCGATATGAGCAAAGAAATCCATATCCAAATGTTCTATCTGGGAAGGCATTCCCTCGTACGCAATATAACCATCCTTAATTTTAAACTCAGAAGTCAACAGGGGAATATTTTCCTTTCCATACAAACCCTTCAAGGCACCCGTACAAAGCACGCTTCCTTTTACATCTACTTTCCTATTCTTATCCAAGACAGCGTCGGGTACCAAATCCAGCAAAGTCTTTAAAGAAGGAATATGAATTCCATATTTCACATCCACCCACACCGTCCGGTTTACGGTATCTGCCTGTAATCGTCCGCCTGCTCCAAACTTTATGCCGTTTACTGTAAATACAGCTTTTTCTAAGGTATATAAAAGAGAATCTCTATTCACATTCATGCGGGTTTCCATTCCCAAAGCCAATCGTCGGATCAATAACTGTCCTTCCTGCCACAGAAGCAGATTTTGAGTCGTAAATCCCAATTGAAGGTCAGCTGTACGACCTAAAAAATTTCCATCCACCTCTAAATTCAAGCCTTCCACCCGGGAATAAAGCTGCGTACTGCGATCATCAAACACCAACCAGCCGTTCCTTATTTTCACATTCTTTATATCCAGTAAAGTCTCCGTTTTTTCCTTTTCCTCGGGAACAACCGAATCTGCAACCACCGAACTGGATGTTTCTTCCACCATATTCCAGTTGGCCTCCCCCTCCTTATCTACAAAAGCATAGATACGCGGACTCTCCACAATAAAATCCTTTACTTTGATTTCATTTCTCCTCAGATAAGCTATTGGATTCACCGTCACCAGGCATTCTTTTATATACATCAAAGAATCGGTCTTAGCTGCCTGTACAGAAGTATCCCGCAAAACATTTGAAACAATACTGGCATCTGTTATTTTCAATCCGAAATCCGGGAAAGTAGAGAAAAATGTCAATTCGATTTCTCCGATATGCACATCTGCCTTTAAATATTGAGCAGCAGTTTTTTGGACAAAGGGGGTCAGTTTCGAAGGTGTGAATACAAAATTAATCACAATGCCTATCGCAACACCAATCAGGACAATGATTCCTAAAATTGTCAGGGAAATCCATTTCAGTATTCTTTTTCCCTTTGATTTTTTTACTTTTCCAGACATGACTCAATCGTTTTTCCACACCTTTCCTCGTCCCGCCTTATTCCTCAATAGATCAAATAACGAAGCCGCATTTTTTTGAAGTGTTCTAAATCCGTCTGCCAGGATTCCCGTATCTCTGCCTCCGTCTTCCCTGCCAATATCGCCTCCCTCAAATCAGACGTCCCCGCTAATTTATCAAAAAAAGGAATAAAAAACGAAGTTTTTCCTTTATAATTTCGATAAGCTTCCAATAACCAATCCAGGCGGAGCCTTTTTTCCTCTTTCACCACTTCATATTGATCTCTCAAATCTCTACCATAACACGTTTTTCCCAAACATTTCGGATTTTTACTCATTCCCTCTATAGCAACAGGAATATACACATAAGGCATATTCTCCAGCTCCGGATGTCCGAAAACTTGGAAAGGGATCCGAGTGCCCCTGCCTTCGTTGACCACCGTCCCTTCAAAAAAACAGACGGAAGGATACAGCATTACCGATATCCGGTCCGGCAAATTCGGAGAAGGTCTACGAGGTAACTCCACAATCATATCCCGCGACCAATTCCGACACGGAATAACAGTCAATTCACATACCACCCCTTCCCTCAACCAATGTTCGCCATTGATCATCTTTGCATATTCCCCTATAGTCATACCATATACCACCGGTACGGGATGCATACCGACGAAAGAAGTATAGCCGGATTTTAAAACCGGTCCGTCGATATAAAAAGCATTCGGATTAGGCCGGTCCATCACAATCAGCGGAAGCCGGTTTTCCGCACAAGCTTCCATAACATAATGCAAGGTGGAAAGGTAAGTATAAAAACGGACTCCTACATCCTGCATATCAAAAACAACGACCTCTATTCCCTCCAGATCCGACGGCAAAGGCTTCTTTTTCGAACCATATAAAGAAACGACAGGCAAACCGGTCTGTTGGTCCGTATAATCTCCCACCCTCTCTCCGGCATCTGCTGTCCCCCGGAAACCGTGTTCCGGACAAAAAATCTTCACCACTTCCACCCCCTTCTGTCTCAAAAAATCAACAGTATGTACGCCCTCCTCAGAACCTGCCGCAGGGACATTCTTTCCAATCCGTTCCATTTCACAAACCACAGAAGTCTGGTTGGCTACCAAAGCAACCTTTTTTCCGTTGAGTTGTTCCTGATAAAGCTCATACTGCAGAACACCCGGCCGGACCGCTTCGGCCGAAACGATTTGTCTCCCGAAAAGAAACAAACCGAGCAAACCCATAAAAAATTTCACATACATACAACCAAACAATACTCTTCCTTCTTAACGATTCCCTTCTTTATAATCCAACCCTGCCGTAAACAAGATTGCTTCTACCTGCCGGAGCATATTCCGTTTTTTATCATCCGGAGCATAAATATATCCCATCATATAAAGCACCCGGTTATTTTCTTGGTCCAATATCACATTGAGGACAAACGGGCCCCCCATATAATCGTTCACGACCATCCACAAGCCTCTTAGCAATACGGCATAATGTTTTCCTGCATAATTATACACATTTGACACAATAGGAGCTACAGTATCCAAAGTCATATAAGTTTTGGGAAGAGGACCCGGAATAAATTTTTCCAATGCTGCATTTACCGTATCCACAATGGCCTGCTCCCCAAATTGGGCCGCATCTTTATATTCTTTTTGGAAAAATATAATTCCCCGGCTATCTACGCGGGTTTCCCGGGATATCCAAACAAAATCAGTCGTATCTTTATTGATAAGATACCCGCTAGGGCAACTTAGATACAAATGATATTTATCTTTGAAAAGCCGATATATCTCCGAATCCGGTTTCTTTTTATAATTCGCCATTAACCGGTCCTGTTCTGCTTTCAGAAAAACATCCAGCATTTTTTGCTTATTCGCCTCAAATACTTTTAAAAAAGCGGCTTCACTGGGCGCATCTATTTCGAAATATTTTTGGGTCTGGGACCAGGGACTATCTTTAAAACGAATCGTCGCAGAATCAATCTCTGGAGAAATTTTAGCCATCAAAACATTGCGGTATGCTTTTACATTTTTATCGAAAAAAGCTACCGGTAGATTTATAATGTCAAATACAGGTTCCGGCTGCGGCAAGCCAATTTGTTCCTGGGTAAACCATTGTTTTACCGTATCTCCCACAGGACCTTGCCATTCTGCCTTATCCATGACAATTAAAATTTCATTCGAACTACCGGAAGGAACTGGCAATGCTTTTCCTTTCTCTTTACAGGCAGCTACTGCCATTAACAGGAACAAACTTATCGTTATTTTCATTAAAGATGCTGGTTTCATAGATTCGAGTTTTATTGGTTATATTTTCTCTAAAACAGACTCAGTATTTACTATCTGCAGGTTCCAGTATACCTTTGACGGAACCGACCAAAATTTTGGCTTCCACCATGAGTGGGATACGGTGTTCATCCTTACTTACCCATATTTTCATATTTTCGCCTCCCTTAAAGACATCCCCTTCTACCAGAAGAGGAGAAAATACATAACATTCTCTCTTTTTCCCTCCTACCCTCACTTTATCCAGTCCCTGATAACGGATATAAAGGTCATAAATCTTATTGTCAATCAATATCCGTATGGGTATAAGTTCTTTGGGACTTAACGTATCAAAATTGATTTCACGGGCCATCCAGGCAACAGACAACATATCATAAGTCAAAGGTTGCAAGGGAATGGTATCTTTTCGGAAATACTTCCCGATTTTATGTGTTTCTCCATATACTCTCATACTATCATAATCGACAGTATAATCAAATGTCTTATGGTAACTTCCTTCATGAGCTTTACGGGAAAACTCATAAGGCAAAAAATTATCCGGATTAAAATGAGACGTCAAGGTATCCCTCAACTTAAAAACCCAATCCCAGGAAGGCAAAGAAGTTCCAATAGCCTGCAATTCCACTGCTCCCGGATATTTTTCCGACGGAGACACAGTAAATTTCACTGTTCCGGCTCTCATCCAAAAGATTCCCCAATTGTAATACCCACTATACACTAATTCTTCCACAGCAGCCGGTTTTTGTTGAGCCCAGACGGACCCCACCGTGCATACCATGAGTGCTATAAAAATCAATTTTTTCATTTCCCGTTCTTTCTATTAATCTACAACCCGAGCAGATTGTGTGTTACGGCCCTTCTGTATATTTCTTTGGCCAGTATTTTCGTTCCCCGTTTGTATGGCCTTTTGGGGACCGCCGCCCGAACGGTCCTTCCGGCCTGGTTTTTTGTCTTCTTCTTTCGTTTTTCCTTCTCCTCCCCGATAAGGACTATTCAAATCAAATTCCTGTTCTACATCAAAATTTTGTTTTACATTAATTTCTATCGGCAGATATCGTATTTCTTCCGGTTGGATCCCTTTCATATAAAGTCCGGTATCCCATTCTCCATTTCCGTTCTCATCCAGAATAGCTCTCAGTTTGTATTTGCCTTCACGCAAATAGTCAAACGTGATTTTACTGTCCTTATCTACGATTTTCTGATCCAAAACGTTAAATATTTTCTGTCCTTTTTCGTCTTTCTTGCTGTCTGGTTTATACAATTGCAATATCACCTGTCCTTTTACACCTTTTAAAGTGACCATTAATTTTCCATAAGTTTCAAAAGCCCGGATTTTAAATTTCTTTTCTACCTGCTCATTAATATGACCATAAATATCCGAAATAGCTGCAGAATCAATCGTCAGTTCGTATTCTTTTTCCGGCTCCCATATCCTTTCTAAATAAAAACGCCGCATCTGTGTACTATCCTGTCTGAAAGCAAAATCTATAGGCTGATAAACCGTATCTACTTTTTCTGACAGATGAATATGTTCTTTCACCTCCTCCGTTACAGGCCGATCAAATTCCAACATAATCCCTTTGTTCAAATCATGATCCTGTTCTACGCCGACATTAATTTGTAAGAATTCAATCTTGGGTTTTTCTTCTTCTTTTTTCTTCCTTTTTCTGGAGTTCTTTTCTTTCTCTTTATCTGCATAAACCAAACGGACGGTATCCAGGTGATTCACCCACATTCCGGTACTATCCGATCTCAAATAAGATAATTTTAAATTCAACGTATCCCGCTTATAAATGGTCGAATCCTTTATCCAAAGCCGGACCGTATCGCCACCGGGAGAAACTTCCGGAAAATACCATTTATCCGTCACTACAGTATCCAGTAACTCTACCTCAAAATCATTTTTCCCCGGAATACTGAAAGTAAAATATAGCAATTCCCGTTGCTTCCTGTTATTATCTGTCATATACAATTGCGTCAGCTTCTCCTGAAACATCCTCAAAAACAAATTATTCGGTCCGAAGGCATTATAAGTCCGCATAACCAAAGAATCTCCTCCCAAGGTATCTATTCGTGTGACAGACATAATAAGCGGACGTACCAAAGTATCCAAAAAAGCAACCTGTTCCGCTTCAGGAGTGTACTTCATATCCCGGTTATCATCCATCACCGACAATACTTTATAATCCGCTTCCCTCAAATTGGTTACCCGGAAAAAACCGGAACTGTCGGTACGCGCAATATAATCAGGCAATTGTAAAAGAGGCACGGAATCCCTATGCTCCGAATAAAGAAAAACATAAGAACCGATGACAGGCTCATTCGTTTGCGCATCGACCACATTTCCGCTCAATTCCAACGAATCAAGCGTATTTCCGGTAGAAAAAACATAACGATAATAGCCCAAAGGATTCCCTTCATTATTATCCACAATCGCATCTGCAAAATCCAAACTATAGGTAGTATTCGGACGTAAGGTATCCTCAAATTCAACCATAATATATTTTGCCCTCAAACGTACCCGCGGTTTTTTGGCTTGAGGCGGAGAGATAATGAATTTTTCCTGAACATTTTTTAATTGTACAAATTCGTCAAAATATATATTAACGCTTTTCTTCTTAAAATTCGTATTAAAAGAAGCCGGGACCTCTGCAATCACTTTGGGAGGAGTAACATCTTTTGGCCCCCCCTCGGGATATCCTTTATTTGCACAAGCCTGCAACAATATACAGATAAGTACTGCACTCAAGCAAATCAAACAGATTGAACGATAACTGTTCCTATTCATATACCTTCTCCTTATTTCAGACAACTATTGAATCAACAAAGTTAAAAAAAATTGTCAGTATTAAAGGTTACGAAATTATAAAGTTATAGATTCAAAAAAACGAAGAAATAAAAAAGAAAAGAATCCCTTAAGCCCAGGTTCGCCCCAGACACCCTAAACTGAATCTTATATTTCCGGCCTGCGCCAATGTTTCTACACAAGAACGCATGGTAGCCCCTGTAGTAATGACGTCATCTACAATCAATAAATGTTTCCCCCGGACCGAATGACAATCCTGCAAATCAAAAATATTCCTTACATTCTGCTGTCGTTCCACAACACTCATCCCTGTTTGAGAAGCAGTATTCCGGGTTCGGGTAATCACTTTATCGTAAATAGGAATATTCAAAATCTCCGTAATTCCCAAAGCGATTTGCAAAGATTGATTATACCCTCTTTTTTTCTCTCTTTTCGGATGCAAGGGAATAGGGACAATTCCCTGAATACCGACTTGCCTACCGATTTTTTCCCCCAACATTTTTCCCAAATATATACCTAATTTTTTTCCAGAACGATATTTTAAAGCATATACTAATTTTCGGTAATCACTATATTTACTGTAATAAAAAAGAGAGTATAATTTTTCCGGACGACAGGCTTCTTCAAAAGTTTTCAATACAGTAGTTTCAGCTTGATACAAAGAATCGGTACAAGGGAAATCGGCCAGACAAGCCGAACAAATATAAACTTCCCCCCTCCTTAAACAACACTCACAGACCATACACAGGCGAGGGAAAAACAAATCGGCTAATGCCCTTCCAAAAGCCATTTTGATGTTCATTTTAACTCTTTCATCTTTCAGTATTTTCTTTTATAGCATTTTATCCATTCCACCTCCTCCGGAAAAGATATATCAGCAATTTGTTGTCTGTCATCCCCTCCAACTCCCAACACCAGATAAAGAGGTATAGCAGGGATATCTTTCACCACTTCCTTTACAAGGGCATCGTTTATCTTCCACACCATTCTTTCAGGAGTCCACTCCAACGAAAAAATATAATAATCTTCTGTATATTTCAATCCATTCAACAACTGCAATGTATTTTTTCTACTCCTCCCGGGAGCCACTATATTTCCCATATAAATACCATCTTTACTCCCTTTTAAAATTTCAATCCGGGGTATATCCGCTTCCCCTCTCAATCCAAAATACTGCTCAACAGAAGAATTTGTCAATTTTATTTTTGCTTCAAATTTTCCATAACATTGACGGAAAGACAAAGCCGTACTCAATTGAGTTCCACACCCCTGTCCCTCTCCCCCGATTTTTCCTTCCCTCCGACCCCATTTCAAAGGGACATTCCGGCCTTCTTCTTGAAGCAACAGCCATTTTTCCTGATCCGGTTTCCCGGCAGTAAACTTTTCTTCGAACACCAATTCCCAATGGCACATATCCAGAAAACACTCATCCGTACTCAATAAGAAATACCGGATAATATCCGGACGTTTTTTTAAAATCTCGTATTCGCACCACGACTTGTAATCTTCTGTAGTTTCATATCTATTTCTGTCTAATAGAAAACGCTTTTCCTGCCGAAACGTTTCTGATTCCACATAAGCTCTCAATTTTTCAAACTCCGTCGGCAATCCACTTTCTTTTACTTTTAAATAATAGACAAATTTTCGTTTGCCTTCCAAAGCTATCGCTTCTTTTAATGCCTCTTGTTTTTCTAATTGCTTGTACTCCGCATATTTTTCCGGGTACGCCCTCCTGTTTAACACCCCCCTTCGCACCTGGTCCCGCAACGCTGCATACCGGAGGTATAATTTAGATTCCCTGATTTTCAAATAATTCTTTAATTCCGAAGATTTTTCCATCAGATAGTAAGCTCTCAGTTGAGGCGATTTCAGCAAACTCTTATATTTTTTTTCCAGCCGATAACATTCACTTTCTCTATAGACCAAATGTTCTATCTTTTTCCGTTTCTCCCGAAAAGCTAAAGTATTGACGTATCCCTCCAGTTCGCAATAACGTTTTAAATCAGTACTCTCCTTTATCCGCGAATAAACACCATAATCATCCTGAAACACCATCCTCTGAATTTCAGCCTCCCGCGTACTACGGATTTTCTTATTATTTATACATATACTCATAATCCCGACTGCATAAACGCCACGCCTTCGGATAAACTTCATTTCCCCTACAGCCATATCACACCCTCCCCTTAGAAGCTAAACCTACGACAGCAGCTACTCTTTACTATCTGCAATTTTTATAACACACACAAAAAAGTTCGTCCAGAAAGACGTCAATCAATATAACAAAGTTAATACAATAATTTCATATGTAATATCTAAAATTTCATTATTTCTTACAAATTTAGCAAAAATTAAATGTTCTTATAAAAATATATTGTTAATTTAATACATATAAAACGATCAAATTTAGTAAAATAAATTAAATGTAAAATAATATTATATAAACTAAAAAGAATAAAGGGGAGAAATATTCTCCTCTTTAAAATTTATTTGTATGGGTTAAAACTTTCCGGCAAGTTGCTTTCCCTCTAAAACTATGGAGGAAAAGCGAAAAAACACGGGGATCAGCATTCCTGTTCCTGTCCCTCAGGGAGATGTCTCTTTTATAAAAAAGCTTTCTCCCTTATCGACTATTGCTTGACAAAATGGAAAGTAATGGTACCGACCTGTAGCAATTCAGCATCGGGCCGCGGATTAAACTTAGAACGCAAGGCAGCATCTACAGCCACCTCATACAAGCAATCATCCTGTTCCGACAAATTCCGGACTACTTCTGCCCGCTGTACTATTCCTTTGCGGTTCACTTCAATATTTACGACAACCGTTCCTCCGAATTCGCATTTAAATATTGGGATAGGCAAAAAAAGGGCGTACCGATTTTTCAAATTATAGGAGACACTACTTTTTCCCGAATAAAAAGTAGATTTTAAAGAGTCCAGCGTCTGTTCTTTTTTATCCCGCTGATGCAGGATACTGTCTTGGCGGTAATGTTCGTTTCTTTTCTTGCTATAACGACCGGAGTACTCTTCGTTTTCCAGCTCTTGTCTGATTTCATCGATGTATTCCTGAACAGGGGAAGTGTTATTTTCTTTTGGGATATTTTCATTTACAGCAATCGAGCGCAGCATCTGTTCCACCTGCTCGGTTGAAGTTTTTTTCCGTATTTCTTCCTGCCGTTGCTTTTCTTCCAGTATTTTTTTTACTTCTTCTTCCGGAGGAGAAATAAGCTCAATCTCTGTATTTTGCGGAACTTTCATCTGGGATATTCCCATGCTCAACAAGAAAATAGCCAATAGCAGGTGAAAAATGACAGTCCCCATAATACCTGTCTTATGAGCATAAAAATTATGTTTGATATAATCTTTAAATTTCATCTGCTTCTGTATGAAAATTATTTCTATTCAAAACGAATGGCCTTAATAGGTTTTATCTTTGAAATCAACATTGTCGGTACAATCAACATAAGAGTCGAGACGAATAAAACGCCTAAATTTAATAAAATCACGTATCCGATATTAAAATGAATAGGCACCGTATCCATATAATAATTGGCCGGATCCAAAGAAACGACATGCCAATATTTTTGTATGCCGGCTATCGCAAAGGCCAACCCGTTTCCCCAAAGCATTCCTTTCCCGATTAAACCAATGGATATATACAAAAACAACTTCCTTAGCTTCAAATCCCTATAACCCAATGCTTTCAGTATTCCGATCAAAGACGTTTTATCTAAAATCAGGATTAACAAACCGGAGACCATATTAAAACCAGCCACTACCACCAAAAGGATCAGAATTACCCATACATTGGTATTCAATAAATCCAGCCACTCAAACAGTTGAGGCATCATATCATAAATAGTCGTTACCTTGTAAAAAGTATCCGTATTCTCCCAAGGTATCAATTCATCTATTTTTTGCTCAGCCGACGAAAGCATATCCATATTTGTCAACTCAACGGCAATCCCGGATACCTCCCCCTCCTTCCATCCGTTTAAGCGCTGTAAATGTCGGATATCACACAACACAAACATTCCGTCGTATTCGTTAAAACCAGTATCGTATATTCCTTTCACTCTAAAAACTCTGGCCCGGGGAGGATCTTGTACAAAATGAGCCGTAACTTTATCCCCCACCTGTAAATTTAAATAATTAGCCACCAGAGAGGAAAGTAATATTTCATTCGACGGAGAAACCGTATGAAAATCCGGGAATTCCCCTTCTTTTAAATTCTCGATAAAAAAATCCCCTTTAAAAGTCGAATCCACTCCATGCAAAACAACCCCATGTATCTCCTGTTTACTTTTCAGAATTGCCGGTTTCGTTACATATACATAGAGCTCCTTTACTTCCGGCAAAGCATGGACTCCCTCCAATAAAGTATCGGAGGGCTGAATTTTATCCGATGCATAGGAATTGATATTCCCATAAGAACCTATATTCAAATGGGCAGAAAATCCTATTAATTTATTTGTAATTTCTTGCTTAAAACCCGTGATAATGAATATGGAAAACAACATAATACAAACTCCCAGAGCAACTCCTACCAAAGCGATCCGGATAATCGGAACGGATACTGCATTTTTCTCACGGCCACTCAAGAATCTCCGGGCTATATATAATTCCAAATTCACTGACTAATTTTTTTAATAATCTTCCGATGCTCAGAATCTTTTGTTTACAAATAGTACTTCTTATCGGTTTCCGTTCAATTTTTTTCACATCGTCTGTACAAAATTAAAGGAAAAACTAAGAAGTAAAAAATAAAACTTTATAAATCCCTGCGACAGGGTTTTATTTTATCCGTCCGTTTTAATTATTTAAAATTAAAATACACAAAAGACTATGTTTTTTCAAGAAATTTATCTAATATTGTTTCAAAATGTAAGTAATTACTCTTAATATCATGCAAAACAATATTATTGATCAGCAACTCTTAGAAAACAAACTGGCTGAGTCTGCTATATACGATATGCAGGAAGCTTCCATACGTGATGTAGTAAAAGTGGCCAACCTTTTGGAAAAAGCGAGTGGGTATCCGTTTATCCGAATGGAGATGGGTGTGCCGGGATTATCTCCTTCCCGTATCGGTACGGAAGCGGAAATTGAAGCATTAAAATTAGGTGTGGCACAATTTTACCCGATGCTGGAAGGTCACCCTTCTCTTTCAGAAGAAGCAGCCCGTTTTATTCAGAATTTCATGGATATCCGTATACAGCCGGCTCATATCATACCGACAGTAGGAGCGATGCAAGCTTCTTATACGGCCTTTATGGCCTTGACGGAATGTCAGGAAGGGAAAAATACGGTGCTCTTTATAGACCCTGGATTTTCTGTACAAAAAACACAACTGGAAGTGATCGGGAAACCGTATGAAACATTCGACATTTTTGAATTCCGGGGGAAAAAACTGCGTGCAAAATTAGAGGAATACCTGAAAAAAGGGAACATCTGTGCAATCGTTTACAGTAACCCCAATAATCCGGCCTGGATTTGCCTAAACGAAGAAGAATTACAAATCATCGGTGAATTAGCCAATCAATACGATATTATTATCTTAGAAGACCTGGCTTATTTTGCAATGGATTTCCGGAAAGACTTGTCTCATCCGGGTGTCCCTCCTTTTCAACCGACTGTTGCGAAATACACTGACAATTATATTCTGATGATATCGAGTTCGAAGCTTTTCAGCTATGCCGGTCAGCGATTAGGATTATTATGTGTATCCGATACTCTCTATCCTAAAAAGTATCCTCATTTAAAAGTCAGATACAAATCGGAAGAACTCGGGTATACTTTAGTATACAAATTAATATACACCCAAACTTCGGGTACTGCTCATTCTCCCCAATATGCTGTAGCAGCTATATTAAAAGCAGCCAATGACGGTCAGCTGGACATTTTAAAAGACGTCAAAGAATACGGGAGCAGAGCTCATATCATGAAAACACTTTTCCGGGAAGCCGGTTTTGAAATTGTGTACGATAAAGACGGAGAAGAGGAAATCGGAGATGGATTTTATTTTACCATCGGTTATCCGGGAATGAAAGGAGGAGAATTAGCCAAAGAATTATTATATTACGGCATTTCTTCCCTTCCGTTGAAAGGGTGTGGCAGCAAACGCGAAGGGCTCAGAGCTTGTGTATCCCAGGTGGGATTGGATAAAATGGAAGTATTAAGAGAGCGTCTGGAACGATTCAAAAAAGATCATTGAGACAGAATTTTTTTCCGCAGCGAAAAGAATTGAAATAGAAGATGAGCATTATATAAAAAGTGAAAGAAAAAATTGCACATCCCTTATTAGCTTGCGCAAATATTTATTTTTAGAATAAATAAAAGCTTTCATTTTTTGTACAATTAATTTAAAAATGTAATTTTATACCCTGTAAATAGTTACAATAACTAAGAAAAAGGGAAAAATATTATTATAATTTATAACTTTTTAAGATATGGCAAAATTCAGAGGAGCAATCGTTGTGGACAACGAAAAATGCAAAGGATGCGGCTTATGCGTCGTAGCGTGCCCGACGAAAGTAATTGATCTCAACCCCGATGTAAACGGCAAAGGCTATCACTATGCCTATATGAAAAATCCGGAAGCATGTATTGGTTGTGCCAGTTGCGGTCTGGTATGTCCCGACTCCGTCATCAGTGTATATAAAATGAATGTAGAATAAAAATAAAAACTACCGGAAATGGCAGAAGTAAAATTAATGAAAGGTAATGAAGTAATTGCCGAAGCAGCCATCAGATGTGGTTGTGACGGATATTTTGGTTACCCCATTACCCCGCAATCGGAAGTTATGGAAACACTTATGGCCCGGAAGCCATGGGAAGAGACCGGCATGGTCGTTTTACAAGCAGAAAGTGAATTAGCCGCTATAAATATGGTATATGGCGGAGCATGCTGCGGAAAAAAAGTAATGACCTCATCTTCCAGCCCTGGTATCAGCTTAAAGCAAGAAGGACTGACGTATATTGCAGGTGCCGAATTACCTTGTCTTGTCGTAGACGTGGTGAGAGGAGGCCCCGGTTTGGGGACGATACAACCTGCACAAAGTGACTATTTTCAAGCCACCAAAGGAGGAGGGCACGGAGATTATCATTTGATTGTATTGGCTCCGGCCTCTGTACAGGAAATGAATGATTTCGTGGATTTAGGTTTTGAACTCGCTTTTAAATACCGGAATCCGGCCATGATTTTAGCCGATGGCGTTATCGGGCAGATGATGGAAAAAGTACAGTTGTCTCCTTATAAACCGAGATGGACGGAAGAAGAAATCGAAAAGATTTCAGGCAGTTGGGCTTTGACCGGGAAAAAAGGCAGAGAACGGCATGTTATTACGTCTTTGGAACTCGACGCCCACCGTCAGGAAGATTTCAATAAAAAATTACAGGCTAAATACAGAAAAATCGAAGCTAATGAAGTGCGTTTCGAAAAAATATTGTGTGAGGATGCAGATTATCTGATTATCGCTTACGGATCAGCTGCCCGTATTTGCCAAAAATCCATTGAATTGGCCCGGGAAGCCGGTATAAAGATAGGATTATTACGTCCGATTACGCTTTATCCTTTCCCCACCCAGGCAATCGCCGAGATGTGCGGACAGATAAAAGGCATGTTGACAGTGGAAATGAGTGCCGGACAAATGGTAGAAGACGTCCGGCTGGCTGTAAATGGTCGCGTAAAAGTAGAACATTACGGTAGAATGGGGGGAGTCGTTCCTACCCCGGAAGAAATTGTTGAAGCGCTTAAAAACAATTTTGAATTGTAAATTACGGATTTTTAAATCTTTTCGGCAACAATTACAATTTGAAATTTAAAATCTTAATTCTATGATTGACATTCAAGACATCATAAAACCAGAGAACCTTGTCTATGAAAAGAGTTCTCTTCTTACCGACAATGTGATGCACTACTGTCCGGGATGTACACACGGAGTAGTTCATAAATTGGTCGCAGAAGTTATTGAAGAGCTGGGTATACAGGAACAGACTATCGGTGTATCCCCTGTAGGTTGTAGTGTATTTGCCTACAATTATATCGATATCGACTGGGCAGAAGCGGCTCACGGACGCGCTCCGGCTGTAGCAACCGGCATCAGCCGTTTACATCCGGAGAAATATGTTTTCACCTATCAGGGAGACGGTGACCTGGCTTCCATCGGATGCGGTGAAATTATGCACGCTTGTAACCGGGGAGAAAACATTGTAGTCATTTTCATCAACAACGCCATTTACGGTATGACGGGCGGACAGATGGCACCAACGACCTTATTGGGACAGGTTACAGCCACCACTCCTTACGGTAGGGATGCAAAACTGAACGGTTTCCCCATGAAAATCACCGAGCTTATCGCTCAACTCGATGGAACTTGCTATGTGACCCGTCAAAGTGCAGATACTCCGGGAGCTGTAAGGAAGACTAAAAATGCTCTTAAAAAAGCATTCCAGAATACCCGCTTACAGAAAGGAACTTCTTTCGTAGAAGTAGTAAGTACCTGTAACTCCGGTTGGAAAGTAACTCCCGTAGAAGCCAACAACTGGATGCGGGAAAATATGTTTAAAAAATATCCGTTAGGAGATATCAAAGATATCTGATAGTTTATAAAGGGTAAAGGCTGAAAGTAGTCAACTACTTTCTCCCTTTAACCATTTTATCAACTTCAAAAACCTCATAAATTTAAGTATATGACAGAAGAAATTATTATAGCAGGCTTCGGAGGACAAGGAGTTCTATCTATGGGAAAAATTCTTGCCTATTCCGGAATTATGCAAGATCAGGAAGTCTCCTGGATGCCTTCCTACGGACCGGAAATGCGTGGAGGTACAGCCAATGTCACCGTAATTATCAGTGACGAACGCATCAGTTCTCCTGTATTAACCCGTTTTGATACCGCTATTATCCTGAATCAACAATCTATGGATAAATTCGAATCACAAGTCAAACCGGGGGGAACATTGATCTATGATCCCAATGGTATCACTCATCATCCAACCCGCCAAGACATTAACATCTACCGGATAGAAGGTGCGCGTCTGGCAGCAGAAAGCGGTAATCCCAAAATTTTCAATATGATCATCTTGGGCGGATTTTTAAAAGTGAAACCTATCGTTAAGATCGAAAACGTAGAAAAAGGTTTGCAGAAATCATTACCGCCGCGGCATCATAATTTAATCCCTATGAACATCGAAGCCATACAAACGGGAATGAATCATATAGAAACAGCTAATCAATTATAAACTTCTCTCACCTTACCTAAAAAGACTGTACGGAGTCAATCCATACAGTCTTTTTTATTTTGAATTCTCCCTCAATTAAAACGATAAGCCGCTCTGCGCATATCCCGCTGAGATTTAAAAGGATGGGAAGGCTTCAGGTATTTTTCCAAATATTTATATATCGAATATCGAATTTCCGTCGCTTCTTTGGTATCTATCCGGTCAAAAGAATGTCCCCCGGGAGCTTCCTGAAAAATCTGATAATCAAATTTTTTTCCGTAGGCTTTCAGAGCCCGTATCATATGTTCTACTTCCACGACATTGACGTCGTCATCCGAAGTATTCGTATGGATTAATACCGGATCTTTCAGTTTCTCAGCATTCCAAACCGGAGAACGCCTTTTATATTCAGCAATATTATTCCGGGCTGTCTTTCCGATATGATCAGAAAATATTTTCCGGTAATTATCTGTTGCATATCCCATACGGGCAATGACATCACATACCGGAACGCCAGCAAAACCGCATTTGTATTCTCCCGGATAAGTACATAAATTCATCAAAGTAATCATACCGCCATGACTCCAGCCCATAATACCGATCCGGTCTTTATCCACACAACTGTAATTTTCAACCATATAATTCCGGCTGGCATATACATCCTGATTTTCCAATCCCCCATAATCAATGTTCTGATAATAACTACTTCCATAGCCGGTACTTCCTCTGTATTCTGCTGCCACCACAATATATTCCTGAGCCATTAATTCCCGGATAATATGAGCATAGTAGGTCGTAAAATCGGAATGTACTCCACTATGGGCAAATACAATTAAAGGATATTTTTTGGAAGGATCTATGCTTTTAGGAATAAATACGTAAGACCAAAATTTTAAGGGATTATCGGCACCCATTGCTGTCGGATTAGGTTTATTCGCTTTAGGAGGTCCGCATAAATATACTTTGTCGATAAAAGCCACATCCCCTACTCGTTCATACCACAGCACATCATCTACTTTTTTCATAACCTCATCAAAAGAATGTTTCACAGCCTCACCGGACTTTTGCAATTCTTTCAATTGCCCCAAGATTTCACTTTCCTGCTGAGCAGAAACCGGTAGCACACCTATACACAGGAAAAGGCAAAATCCCCAGATACACCCTACATAGTTCATATTTATAAATTTTTAATAAGACAATTTACAAATATAGAAATTAAATCTTTTTAAAGAAGTAGAATGACAAATCCTCTTTTCTATAAAAAAATTTCCGGTTCTCTGTCCCGTTATAGCTGACAGAGAACCGGAAACGAATTTCCCGTATTTACTTATTAATTTATCATCACTACCAGATACTTCGTCTGTTTCCAGAAAGAATTCTCGTCTTTTACCGTCAAACTTAACATACCGTCTTCTCCTGCTTCCAAAGCGTAAGAATCTTGCGGATGAACAGACAGAACTTTTGCTTTCTTGGAATTCAAAGGAATAGATTTTACTTCCCTGATATCAATATCTTCAAAAGGAGCCTTTTCCACTTGAGAAGAAACAATCGGCGGACAGAATAGGCCCTGACGTGTAATGACTTCCGCTTCTTTCAACAATTTCCGGGTCCCCACCAGATAATGGCCCTGATGCATAGCCATATCCTGTTCTGTAATGGTCATCTTCTGATTGGCTTTTTCCTGATTCAGATCCTCTACATTCTTATTCAAGGCTGTAATCTGTTGTTCTTTCACAGCTAATTGTTTCTGAGATTCTGCCAGTTGAGAACTGATCTCATTAATTTTCTGAGTTCTTTCTTCCAGCTCTCCCTTCAAATTTTCTATCAGTTTTTTAAATTCAGCAGACTGGCGTTTATTTTTACCCTCTAATTTTTGAATCTGAGTTTTATAATTCTCTATTGCCTCAGAAACAGCCTGTATATCACTTTTCAACTGTGCCACCTGCTTTTTGGTCTTATTATTGGTCTTTTCTCCGGATTCGATTGTCAACAATTTTTCAGCTTCCCGAATCGACTGCATACCTGCTGAAATATCATTCAAGTCTGCAAACAAACCTTCCATTTCAGTAGTCTGAGCATTATAAGCCACTTGTAAAGAATCCATTTGCGATTGTAAAGACTTATATTTCTGTGAACTTTCCACGCAACTTCCAAATAAGAATAGTGCACTGATACCACCTATCCAAAAAATACTCTTTTTCATAATTGTCAATTTTAAGTGTTAATTAAAAAATGCGAACCTGTTATTTGTTTTTAATTAATCAATTTATGTACCGAATTATATATAAATACTAATAGACTATAAATCAATTTTTTATAAAATATCACATTTTTTAAACTGGGGAAATTGGGGAATTCCGCCTCTCTTTACTGGGGAATAAATCTACAAAAAAACTGCTCCTTTTCTGCTGAGGAAATAAAATCTAACACAACCGGCAGATTTTATTTCTCCCCGAAAAAGAGCAGGAATATTTACTTCTGAACAGCTTTTATTTCCGATAATCATAAAAGCCTATACCCGTCTTCCGGCCCAATAAGTTAGCCCGTACCATCTTGCGTAAAAGAGGATGCGGACGGTATTTGGAATCGCCGAATTCATGATAGAGCACTTCCATAATCGCCAGACAAACATCCAAACCGATTAAATCAGCCAATGCCAAGGGGCCCATCGGATGATTCGCTCCTAATTTCATCGCCTCATCAATTTCTTCCTTACTAGCCACCCCATCAGCCAAAATACCGACTCCTTCGTTAATCATCGGGATTAAAATCCGGTTGACGACAAATCCCGGAGCCTCATTTACACTTACGGGAACCTTATCCAATTTCCGAGCGATTTCAACAACCTGGTCGTGTACTGCCGGCGAAGTCAATTGCCCCCGTATCACTTCTACCAATTTCATGGCAGGTACAGGATTAAAGAAATGCATTCCGATCACCCGATCCGGACGGGAAGTCACAGCAGCCACCTGAGTGACAGACAAAGAAGAAGTATTGGTTGCCAGAATAGCTTCCGGTTTGCATATCCCATCCAGCATTTTGAATATCTCGCATTTCACTTCCATATCCTCAGCAATAGCCTCTACAATCAGATCGGCATCCCGACAATCTTCATAAGACATCGTATCGGTAATCGCAGCCAAGGCTCTCTCTTTTTCAGCTGCTTCCATTTTTCCCTTCTCAACCATACGGGAAAGATTCTTTTCCATCGTTTTATGAGCCTTTGCTAAAGAAGCTTCAGAACGCCCTTTCAGCAAAACCTCAAAACCTGCCTGAGCAAAAACCTGGGCAACTCCGTTCCCCATAGTACCTGTACCAATTACACATATTTTCATAAGCTTTCGGTTTAAAAGTGGTTTACCACTAAATGTTCCAATTATCGAACTTGATTATTTTTTCTTTTCTAAAAAGGCCTGCATCTGTACCTTTTGTTCTGTTGTACCAAAACAAAGTCCAAAATACCCATTTTCAAAAGCAATTCCCGTGTCTATATCGGTTTCAATACCCCGGTTAATAGCCTCCTTAGCGTACTTTAAAGCCAAAGGCGAACGGGAAGCAATCGTCAACGCCATCGCCTTTGCCTCCTGCATCAATTGATCGGGCTCGGTCACTTTATTCACTAGCCCTATCCGGAAAGCCTCCGTTCCATCGATAGGAGTACCCGTATAAATTAATTCTTTCGCTTTTCCTACTCCTACAAGACGAGGCAAACGCTGGGTCCCCGAGAAGCCGGGAATAATACCCAAACCCACTTCCGGTTGCGCAAACTTTGCCTTTACAGAAGCAATTCTTATATCACAAGCCATTGCCAATTCACACCCGCCCCCTAAAGCATAGCCGTTTACAGCTGCGATAACAATTTTTTCAGATAATTCTATTTTACGAAATACAGCAGTCCCCAAACGCCCGAAAGCTCTCCCTGCTTCCGCATCCAAACGACTCATTTCAGCGATATCAGCCCCTGCGACAAAAGAGCGTCCCGCACCTGTAAGAATAACGACGTAGATCTCTTTGTCAGCCTCCAATTCATCAAAAACGTTCCCCAACTCTTCCAAAACGGCTGAGCTCAACGCATTCAATGTCTCCGGATGATTGAGTGTCAACAGACCGATATGATCCTGTTTTTCTCGTAAGATATACTTATAATCCATTTTAGTTTTGTTTCGGTCAACGACGTAATTTTTCTGTCAATAAGGGGATAATTTTGTTCACATCCCCTACAATTCCCAGATCAGCAGCATTAAAAATAGGAGCATACTTATCTTTGTTAACGGCAATTATGAAATCTGATTCTTCCATTCCTGCCAAATGCTGTATCGCCCCGGAAATACCCAATGCGAAATAAACGTCCGGACGTACCGTTTTACCGGTTTGTCCCACTTGTCTGTTATGAGGCATCACGCCGGCATCCACCATAGCCCGGGAAGAAGAAACTTCGGCTCCGATTACCTCGGCCAATTTTTCCAGCATCTTAAAGCCTTCTGAATTTCCCACTCCACGACCACCGGAAACAAGTATTTTAGCTTCTGTAATATCAATCAGGTTTTTCTGCTCCTTTACGGTCTCCAACAGACGTACTTTAAATTTAGAACGATCAAAAGTTACTTTGAAATTTTCCACCTTTCCGGTACGCGTATCATCCTTTTTCCCCATTCGCATCACTCCCGAACGCACAGTAGACATCTGCGGACGATGTTCTTTACAAAGAATAGTCGCCATTAAATTTCCTCCGAAAGCCGGACGGGTCATCATGAGATCCCCTTCCTCCGAAATATCCAAACCTGTACAGTCGGCCGTCAATCCGGTCTCCAACCGGGCTGATAAACGGGGTCCTAAATCCCGGCCAATGGTCGTGGCTCCAATTAATAAAATCGATGGTTTACGCTCTTCTACCACTTTGGTCACCGCTTGGGCATAGGGTTCTGTAATATAATATACCAATTCCGGAGCATCTATACACAAGACAGAATCCGCTCCATAAGCAATTAGTTCCGAAGCCTTTTCCGCAATTCCATAACCTGCTAAAATAGCCACCACGTTTTGGCTTAACTGATCGGCAAGCTCCCTCGCTTTACCCAAAAGTTCAAAAGCCACCGGTTGTATGACTCCTTCCCGTTGTTCTACAAAAACGTAGACATCTTTATATTGAGATTTATCCATATTCATTAAAAATTAAAGATCATAAACGATAGGTAGTGGAAAACATCTTATTTTTTCCAGCCGTTTCTCATTAAATAATAAACTTTTCTTTCAACTTACTTACAATAATATCCGCAGCTTCTTCCGGCTCTACCTCGTATATTTTCCCGGCAGCTTTTACTCCTTTTGTAAAAGATTTAAACACCCGGGTAGGAGAACCATTCAAACCCAGTTTCTTTTCGTCTACGCGGACATTGCTGAAATTCCAGATTTCCACTTCCTTCAAGTAAGCCTCTACAATCCCCCGGACAGACATATAACGGGCTTTGTTAGCTGTGGCTAAAACCGTTATCACGCAAGGTGCTTCCACTTCCACCATCTGGTAGCCTTCTTCTGTCGATTTTTTAATGGTAAATGTTTTTTCTCCATCGTATTTCAAATCTTCGACATAGGTGACTTGCGGCAAATCCAAATGCTCGGCAATCTGCGGTCCGACCTGAGCCGTATCTCCGTCAATGGCCTGACGACCGGTAATGATCAAATCGTAATCCAGCATACGCAATGCCCCGGCAATCGCATTAGACGTCGCCAGTGTATCTGCTCCGGCAAATTTCCGGTCGCTCAGATGAATCGCCCGGTCTACCCCCATAGCAAAAGCTTCCCGCAAAATATCGTCGGCCTGAGGTGGTCCCATTGTAATGACAGTCACTTCTGCCCCATATTTATCTTTCAATTGCAAGGCCATTTCCAAACCACCTTTATCATCCGGATTCATAATACTGGGGACACCATCCCGAATCAATGTACCCGTAACAGGATCCAGCTTAATTTCCGTTGTATCCGGTACTTGCTTGATGCAAACTACTATTTTCATTTTTATCTGTATTTTCTGTTTATTCAAAATATCTTCATTTCTCTGCTGAAAGAAGTAAATGATTTCTTTTCCTTACTTCAATAAAGCGGCTGCTATAACCATCCGTTGTACCTCAGAAGTTCCTTCGTATATTTCCGTGATCTTCGCATCCCGCATCATCCGCTCTACCGGATATTCCCGGGTATATCCATAACCACCGTGGAATTGGACGGCTTTCGTCGTCGTCTCCATAGCCGTCTCTGCAGCAAACAATTTCGCCTGAGCAGCCTCGACAGAATAGGGTTGTTTCTGGTCTTTTTTATAAGCAGCCATACGTACCAACAAACGGGAGGCCTGAATTTTCGCCTGTAAATCAGCTAACTGAAATTGCGTATTCTGAAATTGCCCGATGGCTTTCCCAAACTGTTTACGTTCTTTTACATACTTCACCGTTTCATCCATAGCTCCCTGAGCAATACCCAAAGCTTGAGAAGCAATACCGATTCGTCCTCCGTCCAACGTCTTCATGGCAATTTTGAAACCTTCTCCAATTTTTCCTAATAAATTCTGCTTAGGCACGATACAGTTCTCAAAAATCAATTCGCAGGTAGCAGAACCTCGTATTCCCATCTTTTTCTCTTTCTTTCCAATAGAAAAACCCGGGAAATCCCGTTCTACGATAAAAGCTGAAATTCCTTTTGTACCTTTCGATTTATCGGTCATCGCCATGACAATATATACATGAGCATAAGCGGCATTCGTAATAAAAATTTTAGAGCCGTTTAAGATATAATGATCCCCTTCTTCAAAAGCCATTGTCTGTTGAGCCGAAGCATCCGTTCCCGCATTCGGTTCCGTTAATCCGAAAGCTCCAATCCACTCCCCTGTACAAAGTTTCGGCAGATATTTTTTCCGCTGCTCTTCTGTACCAAATTCATAAATGGGAGCAGCACACAAAGAAGTATGAGCCGACACGATAACCCCCGTCGTAGCACACACTCTTGACAGTTCCTCCACGGCCATGGTATAAAGTATATTATTACCTCCTGCTCCCCCGTACTCTACGGGGAAAGGGATTCCCATAATCCCCAGTTTCGCCATTTTCTCTACGGTCTCTATCGGGAAACGTTCCTCTTCGTCTACTTCCGCAGCTAAAGGCTTTACTTCCTTTTCGGCAAAATCCCGAATCATCTGCCGGAATAATATTTCTGTCTTCGATAATGAAAAATCCATATTAGATTTATTTAAAAATTTAAAAATCCTGGAATCCAATAAATATATAGCTATATTTTTCTCCTTATACAGCCATTGGTTTTAAGTCGTCCGCAATAATTAAAGCAGCTTCCGTAGCCGCCTTTACTTGTTCTACAGTAAATTCGGGGTGTATTTCCTTTAACACCAAGCCCTGAGGAGTCACTTCTATTACTCCCATTTCCGTAATGATCATATCTACCTGTCCAGCAGCTGTCAAAGGCAAGGTACATTTTTTCATTATTTTCGGATTTCCTTTAGCCGTATGTTCCATCGCCAGAATCACTTTCTTCGCTCCTACCAACAAATCCATAGCCCCTCCCATGCCCGGGGTCTTTTTACCTGGAATCATCCAGTTGGCCAAATCTCCTTTTTCATCCACTTGCAAAGCTCCCAAAATACTGACATCGACATGTCCTCCGCGAATTATACCAAAAGAAGTGGCACTATCAAAACTGGAAGCTCCAGCTAATGCAGTAATATATCCCCCGCCAGCATTAGTCAATTCCGGATTTTCTTTACCTTCTTCAGGCGCCGGTCCCATACCCAACATACCATTTTCAGTCTGTAAAATAACTTCTACACCCTTTTTTAGATAATTAGGAACCAATGTCGGAATTCCAATTCCCAGATTTACCACATCCCCATCCTTCAATTCCATAGCCACTCTTTTGGCAATGACTTGTTTTATCTGATCTTTTTCCATAACTTGTATATTTTAAGTTGCTATTTTTTTAATTATTCTCTTTCTGTCCTGACTTCATGCAGGTTCATTTTTCATTCTCCTTTCCATTTCCTGAGCAATAAACGAAGCCACATCATCAGCATAAGTATTCATACCGAAACCGGCATCATACCCCAGTTCCTTAGCTAACTCATGAGAAATCCGAGGCCCTCCGCAAGTAAGGATGACTTTATCCCGCAAACCTTCAGCTTCTAACATTTCTACCAGCTCCGTCAGATTTTTAATATGAATCTCTTTTTGCGTCACAGTTTGCGACACCAATAATGCATCTGCCTTGAATTCTATAGCTTTAGCGATGAATTCTTCATTGGGCACCTGACTTCCCAAGTTTACAGCCTCGAACATGTCGTATCTTTCCAATCCGTAATGTCCTGCAAACCCCTTCATATTCATGATGGCATCAATCCCTACCGTATGTGCATCCGTCCCTGTACTAGCTCCCAGCACTCTGATTTTACGTCCGATATGGGTCCGCACAAACTCATCGGTTTCTGCCATTCCCCAACGGGTCGATTCTACTTTAGGCACATAAATATTGGTGTAATCTATCGTATGTGAACAACTGCCATAACAATTGAAAAAAGTAAATCCTTCTGTCAATTCTTTATGATATACCACCAAAGGATTCTCAAATCCCATTTTTTTCATCAGCAATTTAGCTGCTTCTATTGCTTCTTCTCCGGCAGGAACCGGTAAGGTAAAACTGATCTGGGTTTTACCGTCATTCATGGTATCCCCGTATGGTTTTATTTTTTTCAGATCCAGGGTCTGATCAAAATCATTTACTTCCGTTGAGTACAATCCTCCACTCATAATAAAGAAAATTATATATAGAAATTTGTTTTACTCGTATATTCTAAAAAAACGGTTAACAACGACGCATTAGCGAAATAAAAGGATTGTAATAATTGGCTCCTTTTGCTTTCACTCCATCCAAACCTTTCCCGCCGTTTTTCGGTCGTTTTATATCGGCAAAAATTCCTTTTTCCAAAGCAGTAAACAATCCTTCAGCCTCCATATCTTCCAATAATACTATCGCTTTTTCCAAGACTTCTGCAGCACGTCTCCGGATTATACCGCCTTTTTTATATTCCACTTCATCGCCTATATTCTTCATATTTCCGAAAATATATTTGGCATTTTCAATGGAAAGGTAACGATCTGACATAAAAGGGGTGTGAATGGCCTCCGTCGGCATTCCCAATAATTGTATCCCCTGGGAAGTCCAGATTCCAATCATATTGAATAAGGCATCTTGTATATGTCCCCGGAAAATATTTCCAGTCATAAATTTTGTGGGAGGCATGTATTTTAAAGTCGCTTTCGGAAATATCTCCCGTATCATCTGTGCCTGAGCCAGCTCAAAAAGAAATCCGTTTTCCAGTTCCGGATCCATTTCAAAAGCATGTCCTAACCCCATTTGTTCTTCCGGCAAACCAGCAAATAAAGCCAACTGTTCGTTAATCAAGTCGGAAGCCAAAACCGTATGCGCCTGCTCCACAGCATCTGCTGTCGTCAAATAATTATCTTCTCCCGTATTGATAATAACCCCGGCGAATCCGTTAATTATCCGGGACATATACTGGTCTATCAGCGTACGCTGCATATTGATATCCCGGAAGAGAATACCATACAAAGCATCATTGAGCATCACGTCTAATCCCTCCAAAGCTCCCATTGCCGCAATCTCCGGCATACACAAACCGGAACAATAATTACACAATCGAATATACCTTCCCACCTCTTCTCCGACTTCGTCCAAAGCTTTCCGCATAATCCGGAAATTTTCCTGAGTGGCAAAAGTCCCCCCAAAACCTTCCGTCGTAGCGCCATAAGGGACATAGTCCAATAAACTCTGGCCAGTGGTACGAATAACCGCAATGATATCCGCCCCCTGCCGGGCTGCCGCCTGCGCTTGCACGACATCTTCATAAATATTTCCTGTCGCTACAATGACATATAAATAAGGTTTTCTGCCTTCACCCAGCGTTTCTATATACTGTTCCCGTTTCTGCCGCCTCTTTTGTATCCGTTCTACACTCTCCCGGATATACGGCTCCAAAACTTTTTCGATCTCAGCATGTGGATGAGCGGCAAGCCGGCTAATATCCACTTCTCCTCTTGCTACTTTTTCGGCAATTTGCTGCGGACTATCCCCGAACTCCAACATCGCATTGCCTAAAAAAAATAAAATTCCCTGTCCCAATAATTCTTTTTCTTTGATCTCATTTACCAGCACATTGGGTAAGGGTACCGTATTTTCATCCACCCCATCGATACCTAACAAACGACAAAGTGTCCTTTCCACAGCAACAGTGGTGTATTGTTCCACAAAATCCTGAACTCCGGCAGCGATTCTTTTCGCTAACTCTTTAGCATATTCTACTCTACCAAAATCGAGTCCTAATTTACTTTCCTGCATATTCCATTTTTCAATTTAACTGATTCAAAACCGGTTTTTTATTTCCGCTACACACCCTTCCATCTTCCAAAAATAAAATTTCAACTTTTCGCTACCTCCCTCATGACTTATCCAGAAATTTTTTCGCATTATCTGTCAATTCCCGGCTTACACCTATAATTTCCGCAATCCGTATGGCTTCCTGCGACACTTCTCCCGACGCATCCTCGAGTAACGAATAATCGATATAATCTGTTATATTTTGTAATGTCAATTTTCCTTGTATTTTTTCTTCCCGGAATCCCCTTACCCGAAGCTTCCGACAAGGAGCAATAATTCCTCCATAATGTGTAGTCACCAAAGCTCTTATCTGATAAGCTGCCAAAAATTCAATCACTCCGTTTACAATAGCCCTTCCCTCTGTAGGATTAGTTGTACGGGCCAGTTCGTCAATCAACACCAATACTTTTTCTCCCCTCTTCACCCGAAGTAATATCTCGTTGACACATAACATCTCAGCAGCAAAAGAAGATAAACCACTCAGCTCGTCCTGCCCATCCCCCATACAAGTTAAAATATCCGAAACCGGAACGATTTCCGCCCGCTCTGCCGGTACATAAAACCCGAACTGGGCCAACCCCTGAGCTAAAGCTATGCTCTTCAATAATACACTTTTTCCTGCCATATTAGCTCCGGTGAGTAAAGTCACCCCCCTTTCCAACCCCACATCCACCGGCTGAAATTTTCGGCCTTCCTGCAACAGTATCTCCCTTAACTGAGGATGAAATAATTTTTGAAAACTCAGCCGCTCATTCTTCTTTCCGTCCTTCACTTCCGGCAGGACCAAACCCATATTTTCTACCTGTATCGCCTTGGCCAACAATATATCCAAATACGCCACGGCCCGAAGAGTTTCTGCAATTTCTTCCCGCAACATCCGGATCTGAAGCGTCAATTCCGCCCGAACCCGATCCTCTTCCTCTAAACTTTGGAAGTATAGATTTTCAATCTCCCTTTCCTCCCTCCCTTCTCTCTTCTTCTGCTTAATCTCAGCCCTCAAAGCAGACAGTTTTTCAGAATAACTGTCGTATATATAAAAATGAGGGATACGATTCTGCTCCGGATCCAGCAAATCCACTAAATTCCCTAAACAAGGAATATCCACCACCGGATAATCCTTTATAATCTCCCGTATATCTTCTGCAACAAAAGCCAGATTCTTCAACTCAAAAAGTTCCAGATCGTCCAGGACAACAGGCTCTTTCAATCGTTTAACCGTCCCCCGGATATCTTTCACTTGGCTCAGTTTTACTTTCAAACGCTCCAATACTAACTGATTACGGCTATCCCGCACGACCCGAACCATTTTCTCTACCCGCTCCAGTTCCGCCTTGATTTGTTTGGCATCTTCCAGCCAAACCCTATCCAACAGAGAACTCCTTCCCAAGCCGGAATGAATTTCCAAATGATCGATCATATACCGAAAACCGGCAATTTTTGCTATTGCTTCTCTTAGATACATATCTTCTAATTACCCATCCGTCGTACATCGTACACCGGAATCCTCAAACTCTCTTCCAATGCCGCTTTCAATTGATCGGAATGCAGACAATAGCCCGCAGGAGACTGCGGATTAATACATACCGCCAACAAACGGCTCTGCTTTAACACATTTATTTTACCTCCCCTTTTTAAGAAGGCATAAAATGTCTCCGGCAGAGCAAAAATTTTAGTAAAATCCTGCACCACTAATTCCGTCACTTCTTTCTGCATTCGCAAAAAATTGAGCAGTTTATCACTCACCGCTCCGGAAACATACAACGTATGTCCGTATTTAAAAATATCTCCTTCGTACTTCTCCAGCATAAAAACGGATGGAAGCTGCAAATCATGAATTTCACCCTCCGCATCTATGGCCCATATACCTTTCTTTATCCCCTGTAACAAATCCTGCCGACCAGGGCCGACTTCTTTCAAACCGATCAGATCGTATACATATTTCGTCTTCCTTACCAATTCCCTGACATTCCCTGACAATGCCGCCCCTGTCGTCAAAACCAACGCATCCGATACCGTAGGCGAACCATGGCTCAAACGCGACAACGCTCCATCCACAAGCGTTAAATCCACCCCTCTCTTTTCCAACTGAACGATCAATTCTTTCATGCCCACAGTATCTGGAGGACCTGATAACAATACCTTACCCGACCACAAAGCCTTAGCTGTCACCAAACGCCCCAATGCCGTCTGCCGCTCACTGATATCCAAAATCTCCGCCAGAAACCGTTTCTCCCGATAATACCGTTCAGAAGTGACAAACAACATGTCTTCAAAGACCTCTATCTCCGGCTTGGCAGTCTGACATACCTGATCCCGCTTTTCCCCGTCCGTACCGATAGAGGTGAGTGCAATCGTCTTTCCCGAATCTTTTACTTGTCTTAAGATGTAATTCAGGCATTCCGTCTTCCCCGTATTCTTTTCCAGACCTACGATAGACAAACTTTTACACTTCAGTATTTCTTCTATAAAAAACAAAACTGCTTTCAATAAATTTCCAGTCTACGACCTTTACCGAACTTCCGGGAAATTTCTGTCTTTTCGACGAATGAGTTTCCCTATTCCTTCGTCAAATGGTCCGTTGATTAATAAACCTTCCGCCCGAACAAATAAAATTTTACCCGGAACTTCCGTTCTGTTAATCAACGAAACATTCACTCGCTCTTTCAAAAGCGGACGTTAAAATTCACCCTTCCTCTTTACCTTTTAGACAGTAGGTTCCGGTTTTTACGATCCAGGTCATTCGGCTCTATGGATAATTTCCGTCCATTTAATAACTCGGCTACACCTTCCGTTTTACGGGCTTTTTCGCATTCCTCACAATAACACTCATCTCTATAATCCGAAGGCTCCGTATAAGTTGTTACAACCCCTTCAAAGTTACGCAATACAACCCGGTTCGGACTCTGAGAAATCATATAAGTCGGCATTACCGGAATTTTTCCACCTCCGCCCGGAGCGTCCACGACAAAAGTCGGAACAGCATAACCGGAAGTATGTCCCCGCAGATTTTCTATAATTTCAATTCCTTTTGCAACCGGCGTACGGAAATGCCCGATACCCATAGACAGATCACAGATATAAATATAATAAGGTCTTACCCGGATCCGCACCAACTGTTGCACCAGTTTTTTCATCACATGGGTACAATCATTGATGCCCCTTAATAATACCGACTGATTTCCCAAAGGAATTCCGGCATCGGCCAAACGGGCACATGCAGCAGAAGATTCCAGAGTAATCTCATTCGGATGATTAAAGTGAGTATTCAACCAAATCGGATGGTATTTTTTCAGCATATTCACCAGATTTTCCGTAATACGCTGCGGCAATACGACAGGAGTACGGCTTCCGATACGAATGATTTCCACATGCGGAATAGCCCTCAACCGACGAATAATATCTTCCAGTTTCTCATCACTTACTAAAAGAGCATCTCCTCCGGACAACAAAACATCCCTTACTTCCGGATGGGCGGCGATATATTCAATCCCTTTATCAATCCGTTCGGAAGGAGCACTACAGTCATTTTGACCTGCAAAACGACGACGGGTACAATGCCTGCAATACATGGCACATTGATCGGTAATCAAAAACAATACCCGGTCCGGATAACGGTGTGTCAAACCCGGTACAGGCGAATCTCCGTCTTCGTGCAAGGGATCCACTAAATCTGCCGGAGACTTATGCAATTCTTCTATCGTAGGAATCGACTGCTTCCGGATGGGACAATGCGGATTGTCCGGGTCTATCAAACTCAGATAATAAGGAGTAATCGCCATTCTCAAGGTCTTTAAAGACTCCCTTACCCCCTCTTCTTCCTCTTTTGTCAGGCATATATACTTCTTTAACTGTTCCAGCGTCTCAATACGGTTTTTTACCTGCCAATGCCAATCGTTCCATTGTTCATCAGTAACTTCAGGAAAAAACTCTTTTCGTCTGCTTGCCATAAATTTTGTTTTAATTAAAAAGTCTAAACGATCCAGACAGGTCCTCCAATGTCTTTATTTGCAGTCAAGAGTTTTTAGGGAACCTCTTTTCTAGCCTTTTAGACTTTTCCATTCTACTATTAAGCGTACAATTCCGTAAATATTTTACGTAGTTCTTCGCTTTCGCGCAGTTCTTGTAACGTAATTTCAGCATGTCCCCGGGTGTATCCGTTTCCGATCAACATCGTTACATCACTTCCAACTCCCTCTGCCCCCAAAGCAGCTTTAGTAAAACTGGTAGCCATAGAGAAGAAATATACCAAACCTGTATCTTTCGTACACAAAATACTGGTCATTTCAGTATCCGTAATATTCACATTATTAATAGTAATATCACACATTTCGCCATTTGTCAATTCTGCAATTTTCTCCATAACCGGCACAGGTTGAGTGGCATCTGCCGAGAATACATAATCGCAAAAACCTAGTTTTTGTAATCTCTCCGTACTCTTCTGACTGTGGCACAAACCGATTACTTTACCGGTGACACCTGCCCGTTTTTTAGCCTCATAGCAACACAACATACCGGATTTACCGCCTGCACCAATAATCAACACCGTATCTCCCGGTTTTACTAATTTTGCCGTCTGTGCTGGAGCACCTGCTACATCTAAAGCGGACAATGCCAATTTCTCGGGCAGATCGGCCGGAATTTTTGCATAGATACCGCTTTCAAACAAAATCGCTTTTCCGTCTATGTCCACCTGGTCTACATCGGCCCGTATCTCTTTGATTTTATCTATTCTCAACGGAGTCAAAGAAAGAGATACCAATGTCGCAATCTTATCCCCTACCTTCAAATCTGTTTTTCCAATCAAAGCATCCCCAATTTTTTCTACGGTTCCCAATAACATTCCTCCAGAACCCGTTACCGGATTCCGGTGCTTTCCCTGTTTAGCTACAATATCCAGCATAATTTCGGCAATTTTTGCCTCATCTCCCTTAGCTTGCTCATGGATCTGTGTGAAACTGGCTGAGTCAATATTCAATGTTTGTACATCGATTAAAATCTCATTGTCATATATTTCATCCATATTGTTATCCAGTTTGTTGGCTGGCTGAGGTAATACGCCTTTGGGTTCAATTACTCTGTGAGTTCCGTATTTATTTCCTTTTTTCATGATATTATAATTTTATTTCGTTTTATGTTTGTGTTTGTTTCAAAACTACTTTTCCCTATTTCAACCCTAAAATTCTCCGGGCTTCTTCGGGAGTAGCAATTTCCCTACCCAATTCTTTTGCCAGACGGACTACTTTTTCCACTAACTCCCCATTGGATTTTGCCAACACCCCTTTAGAGAGATAAACGTTATCTTCAAATCCCACTCTGACATGACCGCCGTCTACAATCGCACAAGCAGCCAGAGGAAATTCGTAACGTCCTATCCCGGCTACCGTATAAGTTGCATCAGCAGGTATGCTATGACGCAAAAAGACAAAATCCCGCATATCGCCGCCAATTCCTCCGTTTACTCCCATAACAAAATCAAAATGCATCGGAGCTTTGATAAAACCCTTTTTGTACATTCTCAAAGCCATATCGATCATACTCTTGTCGAATACCTCCAATTCGGGTTTAATACCCAGTTCGATCATCCGTTGTCCAAAATATTTAATCGTATTCTCCGTATTCGTAAACACCTCATCCCCCCCGAAATTCAAGGTTCCACAATCCAGAGTAGCCATCTCCGGATGTAATTCCGTAGGCTGTAAACGCTCATCATCGGTCATTCCCACAGCACCTCCCGTAGAGGGCTGAATGATAACGTCGGGACAAGCAGCTTTTATAGCATCTATGATCACCTTAAAACGGGCTTTGTCTTGCGTAGGCGTCCCATCGTCATATCTCACATGTAAGTGAATAATACTGGCCCCTGCTTCGTATGCAGAACGAGCCTCTCTCACACATTCCTCTACCGTATACGGTACGGCCGGATTGTGTTCTTTCAATACTTCCGCACCGCAAATCGCTGCTGTTATAATCAGTTTTTCCATAATACAGACTTCTAAAATTCAAAAACTTATCCTTTTCTCTGACATTTTTTCGGAACGACACAGGTTCCACTGGCCCGGCAAACAACAATCGGCTCTTCTAAAAAGTCAGCAGCCGATTCCGAAATATCCGTCCGGGGACGAATCACTTTCTTCGCTTCAAATACCATCTTCCGGGAAGAATTTCCAACTTTCACAATTTCTCCGGTAGCCTCAATATAATCTCCGGCAAAAACAGGTGCCAAGAATTCGATATTATCATATCCCGCAAATAAACCTTCATCTCCATCATGCTGGATAAGCAATTCTGTCGCGACATCCCCAAACAATTGCAACATTCTGGCTCCATCGACTAAATTACCTCCGTAATGAGCATCATGAGCACTCATTCTCAATCTTATCATTGACTTTTCCATACCAGTATTATCTTAAATTACGTTACACCTTTTACTTTTCTACGATATAATCTACAAATATGGCCGGAGTCCTCACAGCTTCCGGAGCCAATTCTCCCACTTCAACCAATTCTGAAATTTCAGCAATAACCAAATCCGCAGCACTTGCCATCAAAGGGTTGAAATTTTGAGAAGTCCCTTTGTAAATTAAATTTCCACTCTTATCCCCTACACTGGCTCCCACTAAAGCGATATCAGCCCGCAAAGGTTTTTCCAACAGATATTCTTTCCCCTCTACACAAACAACCGGTTTTCCCTCCGCCACGATGGTCCCCATCCCGGTTGTTGTCAGAAAACCTCCCAATCCCGCACCCCCTGAACGAATACGTTCTGCCAATGTGCCCTGAGGCACAAACTCAATATCTAATTCTCCACTGTTCATCTGCTCACTGGTACAAGGATTCGTACCAATATGAGAAACAATTAATTTTTTTACTTGTTTATTTGCAATCAACTGGCCTACTCCCTTATCCGGATAAGCAGTATCATTACAAATAAGCGTCAAATTTTTTACCCCGCTTTGGGCCAGAGCGTCAACGATTGCGTTAGGAGTTCCATTTGCTAAAAAACCTCCTACCATCACCGTCATCCCCTCTTTTACTTGTGACACAGCCTTTTCGATTGATATAAATTTGTTCATGGCTATTTTATATAAGGTTTGTTGTTAAATATTACACAGATTAAAAGATTTTTGTCAAATTTACGAATTGCAATATTAAATATGAATTATTTTGAACATTTTTTTACTATTTAAAATGATTCCAATTTACGTTATTCTGATCGTTAAAACACCTAAGCGTCCGGATGTTCCCGAGAAATAAATGCACAAAAATCCAAAAGTAAGAAAGTAGTCCCTCCTTCTGTATATAGCCGATTCTTGAAACACCTGAACAATTATCCATCCGAACCCTAAAGTAAAAAAATCATTAGAAACTATAATTAACGTATTCGGTTCAACATTTTATCGAACTTATCGTACCAAATGAAAATAAATTTAAAGAATATGAAACCGTTTGTCACTATTTTAAAAGTTTACCCTCTTTGTTTTGTGTTGAATTTACGGACGTTTTTTCTTTTATCACTTATTTCAGTGGGACTAGAAACGGGGTTTGCCCAACCAGGACAAAATCCGTACTGGGAGAGAAAAGGGCTCACAGCGATTAATTTATCTCAAGCCAGTTTAAGCAGCTGGTCGGCAGGAGGTGAATCCGCTTTGGGCTTGGATGCCTTATTAACGTATACGGCCGATTTTAAAAAAGACCGGCATCTTTTGAACAATCGTTTGGAACTGGCTTACGGACTCAATAAAACGGATGGGAACGGCACCCGGAAAACAAACGACAAGATTTACCTTTCTTCCACTTATGGTTATCAACTGAGAAAAAATTTTTACCTGAGTGCACTGCTCACTTTTCAGACTCAATTTGCCAAAGGGTATAATTACGATGTATCCCAGGATATTTTCATTTCTAAATTTATGGCACCCGGTTATCTCATCCTTGGGGCAGGCGTCACCTGGACCCCTAAAGCTTATTTTACATTAACCTTTACTCCGGCAGCCTGGAGAGGAACGTTTGTCACCAATAAACGCCTTTCGGATGCAGGAGATTTTGGCGTCAAAAAAGGGAAACACCTGTTTTCCGAATTCGGTGCAGATCTGAAAGCAGAAGTAAAATACGAATTTCTGAAAAATATGACGATTTATTCCCGTCTGGAATTTTATACCAATTACCTGGAACAGCCGCAAAACATTGATATCCGCTGGGATGTTCTCCTCAATATGAAAATCAATAATTGGTTTTCTACCAATTTAACGACCAACTTAATATACGACAACGACGTTAAAATCGTACAGAAAGACGGAACTGCCGGTCCCCGCGTTCAATTTAAAGAAATCTTAGGAGTAGGACTACAATTCAATTTTTAAATACCCTCCTTTTTACAGAAAAAAGAGAGAAACTCCTCCTACACTGACAATAGCCCCAATGACTTCGGCCCAGGTTATTTTTTGTTTTAACCAAAATGCAGCCGGTAAAAGAATAATGACCGGAGTCAGGGCCATTAAAGTAGAAGCGATTCCGCTCTCTGTATATTGTACAGCCATCAAAGAAAACGAAACGCCTAGAAAAGGCCCGAACACGGTACCCCAGAAGAGTGCTTTCATGGCCCTTCCGTCCTTTACCGCCGGAAGTAAGAGACCCAAACGCCTGCTTACCCCTAAAATAAGTACAAAACCCACTATTCCTGTAATAATCCGGATCTGAGAAGCCGCAAAAGGAATCATATGGACGACATCAACCGACTGATTGGCAGCATTCCGCCCATAGTATTCCATTCCCAACTTACTAAATACTAATCCGACACCCTGGCCCACACCCCCACCTATCCCCATCCACAACCCCTTCAGGGGTAATTTGATGTGCATTCTTTCCCCACTCTTTTCTCCCCGGCTAATCACGGAAATCGCAATCCCACACAATGTGACAACCATCCCTACGATAGCCAAGAGGTGCAAAGATTCGTGCAAAATCAACGCTCCGCAAATGGCCGCAGTAGGAGGAGCCAATGTCATCAATAACTGGCCAAAACGAGAACCGATTAATACATAAGAATAAAAAAGACAAAAATCTCCGAAGACAAAACCGACAAGTCCCGACACAGACAACCATACCCATGTTTTTCCATCCGCTCCGACAGGCCAAAAGCTACCGGTAAAAACGTACAATAAAGCTCCCAACAGTAGAAAAGCCAATATCAAACGCAAAAGATTTAATGCCAAAGCCCCTACCCGCTTGCTTGCATACTCAAAGCAAAGCGCTGTAATGGCCCAAGAAAAGGCGACACCTAATGAAATAAATTCCCCTAAATAAGCCATGCCGTTCTTCAATCCGTCCATTTTCCCTTCAGCCTCTCGTTGATCAGGTCCCTGTATTCCCAATACACCTCTTCTAATAATATCATTTTCTGAGTGAAAAAAGCATATATCTTTTCCCAATCTTCCTGCCGATATATGTTTACTCCTTCCAACTCAAAATAAATAGCACTGACGACACAATCCTCTATTCCCCGGTAATCTTCTTCCCATTTCAAATCCACGCCACAGCTCTCTGTTATCAATTTCCGATAGCTTAAAAATATCTCGTAAATTTCGTAACGACGTAAATCATTTTTATGATCAATCTGAAACAAAGCCAAGGCTTTCCGGGTATCTGCATAAAATTTCAATTGTACAGATTTTATTTTTACTCCCGTCAATACCCATTTCCGATAAATCCGATGCTTCGCACAATACCGCTTTAAGCCCTTCCAAAAATTCACACGGATTTCTTTAGCTTCTTCCTTACCCAACATAATAATAAGATAATTGAATATAAAAATTGAAAAAGATTACCTTTGCAAAGGTATAAAAAGAAAGAAAAGGCTATGTTAAAATTAAAATATAAAGAATGTATCTGGGAAGCAGGTTGTGATGAAGCCGGACGCGGATGTCTGGCGGGACCGGTATTTGCGGCTGCAGTTATTTTACCCGATAATTTTCACAATGAATTATTAAACGATTCAAAGCAGCTCACGGAAAAACAACGGGATTATTTACGGCCGATCATCGAACAACAAGCGCTAGCCTGGGCCGTAGCCAGTATGGATAATCAGGAAATCGATCAGATAAATATTCTGAATGCTTCCATAGCAGCCATGCACAAGGCTTTGGACGGGCTCAGCCTTCTCCCGCAACATATTATCATTGATGGGAACCGCTTCAAAGCGTATAAAAATATTCCTCATCTTTGCATTGTCAAAGGGGATGCCAAATATATGTCCATTGCCGCCGCCTCCGTCCTGGCCAAAACCCATCGGGACGAATATATGGAAACTTTAGACAAGCTTTTTCCCGTTTATAATTGGAAACAAAACAAAGGGTATCCGACTCAGGAGCATCGTGATAAAATTAAACAATACGGAATAACCGATTTTCACCGAAAAAGTTTTAACTTAGCAGACGCTCAATTAAAATTAAATTTTGAGGAATAAGCAAATTCCTTTTTCATTTTTTATTTTATATGGCTTTCATTAATTCGATCATTAGCATTTTTACTCAAAAACGTTTGGGGCAAATCGATAATTTCAAAGCGAATCCTATCGAAACCCAAAGGGATACCCTGAAAGAATTATTACGTACAGCGCAAAATACCGAATACGGACAACAATACGATTTTCACTCCCTTACGACACCGGAACAATACAGAGAAAGGTTACCGATTGTCCACTACGAAGATATCAACGAACTGATCCGGCAAACCATGAACGGCAAACAAAATATCCTCTGGCCGGAAGAAATCAAATGGTTTGCCAAATCGTCCGGAACGACGGATGCCAAGAGCAAGTTTATTCCGGTTTCTCCCTCTTCTCTCGAAAATTGTCATTTCCGGGGAGGTAAAGACGTTGTTTCTATCTTCAATCGCCTTTATCCGGAAGCTCAGGTATTCAGTGGCAAGACCTTGGCCTTGGGAGGAAGCAGCGAAGTCAATAAGATAAATACCAATTGCCAATACGGAGATCTCTCGGCTATCCTCATATCGAATACCCCCTTCTGGGCTAATTTTATGAAAACGCCCGATTCTTCCATTATGCTTATGAGTAATTGGGAAGAAAAACTGGAAAAAATTTGCGAAATCACCATCAAAGAGGATGTACGTTGTCTGGCGGGAGTTCCTTCCTGGTTTTTGACCCTTATTCATAAGATACTGGAAAAAACCGGAAAAAGTAATCTCTATGAGGTATGGCCGAATCTCGAATTATTCATTCACGGCGGTATCAGTTTTGTCCCTTATCGCCAGCAATACCAAGAGCTATTGCCCGATGCAAAGATGAAATATATGGAAACGTATAATGCCTCGGAAGGTTTCTTCGGAATTCAGGACGACCCCAGCGATTCTTCGATGTTACTGATGTTGGATTACGGCGTGTATTACGAATTTATGCCGATGAGTGAGACCGGGAAAACCAATCCCCGCACCCTTCTTTTATCCGAGGTGGAAACCGGTGTAAATTATGCTTTGATTATTTCAACAAACGGAGGACTATGGCGCTATATGATCGGAGATACGATTCTCTTTACTTCTTTGAATCCTTATAAATTTAAAATTACCGGACGCACGAAATTGTTTATCAACGCCTTTGGGGAAGAGCTGATTATCGATAATGCAACCGAAGCCTTACGCATCGCCTGTGCTAAAACCCATAGTACTCTATTTGAATACACCGCAGCCCCTATCTTTATGCAGGAAGGCCAAAAAGGAGCACACGAATGGCTGATTGAATTTGAAGTTCCTCCGGCCGACCTTGAAACTTTTGCCGAAATTCTGGATAAGGAATTACAAAAGCTCAATTCCGACTATGAAGCAAAACGCCTTTTATCTTTGGAAAGATTAAAAATTCATCAAGCCCGCCCCCATTTGTTTACCGACTGGCTAAAAGAAAAAGGGAAATTGGGAGGGCAAAATAAAGTGCCCCGGTTATGGAATGACCGGACCCACATCGACCAATTACTCGAAATGAATGTTAAATAACCGACTCCCCCATTTTCTATGAATATAAAATTGATAAGTCCAACCCAGTGGAAAGATTACGAACTAATCGACAGTGGTCATTTTGAAAAATTAGAACGTTTCGGTCCCTACCTTATTGCCCGTCCCGAACCGCAAGCGCTATGGAACAAATCACTTTCTGAAGCGGAATGGACAAAACGGGCCGATGCCTATTTCCGAAAAGACAAACGAAATGAAGAAAAAGGGGAATGGCAATGTAAACCACTTATGCCCCAGCAATGGTTCGTCACCTATCAATATCAGGAGATGCACCTCCGTATGCGCCTCGGCTTAACCTCTTTTAAGCATGTCGGTCTGTTTCCAGAACAAGCCGAAAATTGGAATTTTATCTATTCCCAAATCAAGAGTATGCCGGTTGGAGCGAAAGTACTCAACCTTTTTGCCTATACGGGAGGAGCCACCCTTGCAGCCCGGAGTGCCGGTGCCGAGGTAACTCATGTCGATTCCGTCAAACCGGTCGTCAGCTGGTCCCGTGAAAACATGGAAGCCTCCGGCCTCAACGACGTCCGCTGGATTGTGGACGATGCCCTCAAATTTGTCCGCCGGGAAGTAAAACGAGGAAAAAAATACAACGGCATTCTTTTAGACCCTCCCGCTTACGGACGCGGTCCCGATGGTGAAAAATGGATTTTAGAAGAAAACCTCAATGAACTTCTCTCGTTATGTAAACAACTTTTAACCCCCGAACAAAGTTTTCTGGTTTTAAACCTTTATTCCATGGGTTTATCCGCCCTTCTGGCCCGTACGACGGTACAACAACTGATCGGAGAGGGTAAGGGGGAGCAATTCGGGGAACTTTATTTCACGGATTCCTTCGGTAAATCCCTGCCTTTAGGAGTTTATTACCGATTTTGGAGATAAAAAGATGGAAGGAATAGAACTATAAATTTGTCCGTTCGCTTAAAAGCATACAAGTAAAACATTCTACCGCTCCACAGTACTCCCTGTCGGATGAAGGAATTTTCGGTTCAGACTTAAAACCCTAGTCCGAAACATTTGTGTCCTTGCTTGGGGAAGCGTCAAGCTGAGCTTTTGAACCTTTTTACTTCCCAACAGACAAACGGGTCTATCTGGAAAACAACAACTCCCTGTATTTAGGCAGCGGCCAGATTTCATCATCGACAAGCAATTCCAGTTTATCGATATGGTAACGGATTTTTTCCAGATACGGCCTTACGGTGACAGAATAAGCCTCCGCCCTTTCTACTTCATTCGGGAAATTGTTATTCGCTACTTTACGGGCTTCCGTCATTTCATTCACCATGGTTTTGATCTCTTTGATGTGACGGGAAATCTCCTTAATAGATTCCAATTGTACATTCCCCACTTCTGCATACACATCCGGCAAAATCTCCTTCAAGCCTTTTACATTTTCAATTAAGGTATTCTGATAAGAGATGGCAGTAGGAATAATATGATTCAAGGCCAAATCCCCCAATACCCGGGATTCAATCTGTAATTTTTTCAAATACGTCTCGTTTTTAATCTCAAAACGGGCCTCCAGCTCCCGTTCGGTAAAAACACCGTTCTCTACAAACAATTTTTTCGCTTTCGGCGCCAGATAGGCTTTTAATGCTGTAATACAGTCATTATCGACAGATAAACCCCTCTTTTGCGCTTCCTCCTGCCATTCCTTGCTATATCCGTTTCCTTCAAAACGGATTTTCTTACAAGCAATAATGTATTTTCTCAAAACCTGAAAAATAGCTTCATCTTTTTTCACACCTTTGTCTATCAGTGCATCGGTTTCTTTTTTGAAAGCTATTAATTGTTGGGCTACAGCAGCATTTAATACGATCATTGCAGCCCCGCAATTGGCAGAAGCTCCTACTGCCCGGAATTCAAAACGATTCCCGGTAAATGCAAAAGGTGAAGTCCGGTTCCGATCCGTATTGTCCCGCATAATTTCCGGAATTCTTCCCACATTTAATTTTAATTCGGTTTTCTCGTCCGGGCTCATTTTCTTACTGCTTACTTTCTGTTCTATTTCATCCAGAATAGCAGCCAATTGCCGGCCTAAGAAAACAGACATAATAACGGGAGGGGCTTCATCTCCCCCCAAACGATGTTCATTTCCCAACGAAACAATACAAGCCTTAAATAAAGCTTCCTGTTCCAATACAGCCCGAGTCGTAGCCGTCAGAAAAATCAAGAACTGCATATTGGACTTCGGATTTTTTCCGGGCGATAAAAGGTTTACTCCCGTATCTGTAAGTAACGACCAATTATTATGCTTTCCGGAACCGTTGATCCCCTTAAAAGGTTTTTCATGCAACAAAACCCTGAAACGATGATGCCGGGCCACCCGTTTCATCGTAGACATCAGCAATTGATTATGATCCACAGCCAAATTCGCTTCCTCAAAAATAGGGGCCAACTCAAACTGATTGGGGGCACATTCATTATGCCGGGTCTTTGCCGGAATCCCCAGCCGGTAGCATTCGTTTTCCAATTCGTTCATAAAAGCATTTACCCGTTCAGGGATAGCCCCAAAATAGTGATCTTCCAATTGCTGATCCTTAGCAGCCGAATGCCCCATCAATGTTCTTCCGCATAATTTCAAATCCGGCCGGGCATTGTACAAAGCTTCGTCTATTAAAAAATATTCCTGTTCCCACCCTAAAGTCGCCGTTACCTTCCGTACATCTTTATCAAAATACTGACAAATATCCACCGCTGCTTTGTCGATTAAAGCCAACGCCTTTAACATCGGAGTTTTGTAATCCAATGCTTCTCCCGTATAAGCGACAAATACCGTAGGTATACACAGGGTATTATTATTAATAAAAGCCGGAGAACCCGGATCCCAAGCCGTATATCCCCTTGCTTCAAACGTATTTCGTATGCCTCCGTTCGGAAAACTCGAAGCATCCGGTTCTTGTTGTACCAATAATTTCCCGTCAAAAGACTCGATAATGTTCCCGTCTTTTAATACATCTATAAAACTATCGTGCTTCTCAGCCGTAGCTCCGTTTAAAGGATGAAACCAATGCGTGTAATGAGTGGCTCCCTTTTCTACCGCCCAGGCCTTCATCGCAGCAGCCACTTGGTCGGCCAATGTCCGGTCGATTGTCCCGCCTTGAAACATTATCTTTTCCAATTTTTTAAATGCCTCCACAGACAGATAATGCCTCATCTTTTCCAAAGTCAATACATCCGCTCCATAGATATCGGACACTCTTTGTTTCTTTCCTCTTTCAACAGCCGTTCTCCCGGACATTTGCTCCAATGCTGAAAACCTGATTCTTGCCATAAATATTATTTTTCGATATATACCCACCTTTATATCGGGTACAAAAGTATAAAATATTATTCTTTTAACGACATACCCCTACTTTTAAACAGGAAAATTCCCCAAAAAGCAAAATTAAAATATTCCGGTTCGTCTGTAAGGAACCCCTTCCGTCCACACTTTATTTTCGGTTATTTCTTATATCTTTGTCACAAAGCTCTACATATGAAAAAAATTGCCGCCATACACGATCTGTCCGGCTACGGAAGAGCTTCCCTTACCGTAGCGATTCCCGTTCTCTCTCATATGGGTTATCAGGTGTGTCCCCTGCCGACAGCCATCCTCTCTGCCCATAGTGAATACAAGGATTTCCGAAGCCTGGACCTGACTTTTTACATGCAGGACATCATCGATCACTGGAAAGAATTGAATTTAAAATTTGATGCCATCTATTCCGGCTATCTGGCTTCTGCCCGCCAAATGGATATTGTCGCCGACTTTTTTGAAACTTTCGGGCGAAAAGATAACTTTATTTTAGTCGATCCCGTATTGGGAGATCACAACCAATTGTATCCCGGTATGACAACGGAAATGGTAGAAGGAATGCGAAAGTTATGCTCAAAAGCAAAGGTCATCACCCCCAATCTTACAGAAGCCTGCTTTTTATTGGCAGAAAAAGAAATACATCGTGTCGGCCTGGAAGAAACTATAAAATGGTGTAAGCAATTGAGCTCTCTGGGACCCGAATATGTCATCATTACTTCAGCTCCTTCCGGAAATCACCAAAATATTGCCACCATCGCTTATAACAAAACCGATCAACGGACCTGGCGTGTTATTTCCGATTATATTCCGGCCTCTTATCCCGGCACAGGAGATGCCTTTGCCAGCGTAATTACCGGTTGCTTGCTGAACGGGGACAGTCTTCCGGAAGCAATCGACCGAGCCGTATATTTTATCAATATGGGAATAAAAGCAACTTTCGGTTATGATCAGAATCCCCTCGACGGCATGAATCAAGAAAAAGTACTCCATTACTTGAATGGACCTTTACCCTACTACCGTTATGAATTAATCGGTTAAAATCTATTTTTTGTATGCATTTCTTTTAATACAGTTATGAAAGCGATTATCACGGATTTGGACGGTACTATATTACCTTCCGGCGGAACGATCAGCCCGCAAACACTTCATGCACTTCAAACGGTAGGAAATCGTTCAATCGTCCGGATCGTAGCTACCGGCAGGACCCTATTCGCTGCCCGCAAATTCTTAACCGATGACTTTCCCATCGATTATCTGGTTTTTTCCTCCGGAGCCGGGATTATGGAATGGAAAAACAAAAAAATTTTACAAGCTCATCACCTCAGTAAGGAAGAAACCCAAGAACTGGCTACCTATTTATGGGAATACAACATCAATTTTATCGTACAACAGGAAATTCCGGATAATCACTATTTTTACTATACCGATATTTATCCCGCTCACAGGGATTATCTCCGGCGCCTCGAAAAGTTCCGGGATTATGGTACCCTTATCTCGAATCCCGAAGAAATACGAACTCCAGCAACCCAGCTGATTATGATTCTCAATGACCGGCAATTAGCTCTGGTCGAAAAAATAAAACAGGATCTTCCCCGCTATTCCGTCATTCGCTCTACCTCTCCTTTAGATAATCAAGCAGTATGGCTGGAAATTTATCCGTCTTGCGTGAACAAAGGTTATAGCTGTCAGTATTTACTGAATTTTTTAAAGATTGCAACGACCGACTGTGCCGGTATCGGAAACGATTATAACGATACCGACTTTCTGGATATTTGCGGAAAAGCATACCTTGTAAAAAACGCCCCTTCCCCCTTGCTTCCTCATTATCGTACTGTCGCATCCGACATCCAGGAAGGCTTTAGCGAATTTATTGCCCAGATTTTGTAAAGTTTCCGTTTTACTTATCAACCCCTGAAGACTGCCGACCAAAAGTTTGACCGCCTGCGTCCGTCACGTTTGCAATGCCGCTATCAGAATCGATGGGGTGCTTAAAATATTATAAGATTCCTTTTTCTTTTAAAAGAATTTCCATTTCTCCCTGTAACTTACGGGCTTCTTCTCCGGCCCGTACAGCAAATTGCTCGGTTTTATCGGCAAATATAATTCCTCGCGAAGAATTGACAATCAATCCGCAATGTGAATTCATACCGTATTTAGCCACCTCTTGCAGGCTCCCCCCCTGCGCACCGACACCGGGGACTAATAAGAAATGATCCGGAACAATGTCCCGTATACCCCCCAGCATTTCCGCTTTAGTTGCCCCCACGACATACATCATATTCTGTTTATCTCCCCATTCCTGAGATTTACGCAAAACGGCTTCATACAATTTTACACCCTTATCTTCCCGGAACTGAAAATCGAAAGCTCCTTTGTTGGAGGTCAATGCCAGCAGGATGACCCATTTTTCCGGATACTGCAAAAAGGGTGTAACGGAATCTTCTCCCATATAAGGAGCCACTGTAATGGCATCGAAATTTAAAGTCTCCAAAAAAGCTTTGGCATACATCTGCGACGTATTCCCGATATCTCCTCGCTTTGCATCTGCTATGAGAAAAATTTCCGGATATTGCTGCCGTATATAAGTTACTGTTTTCTCTAAACTCTGCCAGCCTTCCACGCCCCTGCTTTCATAAAAAGCGATATTCGGTTTATAAGCGATGGTCACTCCTGCTGTCGCATCGATGACAGCCTTGTTAAATTCAAATACCGGATCCGCTACTTGCTGCAAATGAGCCGGAATTTTCGCTATATCGGAATCTAGACCTACACAAAGAAATGATTTCTTCTTTTTAATTTGCTCAAATAAAGCTGTATAATTCATAACTGTATCTCTTTTTATTCATTTACATCTTCCCCTCATTTATAGTCCCGTTTCTTTCAGTCTCTCTGTATTCTCTTCAATCTGCAATTTCTCGATGATCTCGTCAATTTCTCCGTCCATAACAGCAGCAAGATTATACAGGGTAAAATTGATCCGATGATCTGTCACCCGTCCTTGCGGATAATTATAAGTCCGTATTTTTGCAGAACGGTCGCCCGTCGATACCATCGTCCTTCGTTTTGCAGCAATCTCATCCATATGCTTTTGGTATTCCACTGCATAAATGCGGGAACGCAATTCATTCATTGCTTTAGCGAGATTTTTAATCTGAGATTTCTCATCCTGACAGGTTACCACAATACCTGTCGGAAGGTGTGTCAACCGAATAGCCGAATAGGTGGTATTTACGGATTGACCTCCGGGACCGGATGAACAATAAGTATCCTTACGGATATCTCCCGGATTCAGCTGTACGTCAACTTCTTCCGCTTCCGGCAACACAGCTACCGTAGCAGCAGAAGTATGAATACGTCCCTGAGTCTCGGTAGCCGGAACCCGCTGTACACGATGAACCCCCGACTCATATTTCAATATTCCATACACCCCATTGCCGGAAACATTGGCTACGATTTCCTTGTATCCTCCTGCCGTTCCCTCATTGGCATTCGTCACCTCCATTTTCCAACCTTTTCTTTCACAAAATTTTGTATACATCCGAAACAAGTCCCCAGCAAACAAACAAGCTTCATCTCCCCCGGTCCCTCCCCGGATTTCCAGAATTACATTTTTGGAATCTTCCGGATCTGCCGGCACCAACAATAATTTGATATGCTGTTCCATTTCCGGTAACTTTTCCGACAACTCCTCCAATTCCAATTGAGCCATTTCTTTCAGTTCTGCATCCTCTTCGGAATCTAAAATAGATTGAGATTCTTCCCCGGTCGCTAAGGCTTTTTTGTACTGATCCGCCGCCGATGTAATAGCCTCTAATTCCTTATACTCCTTGGTTAATTTCACATAACGCTCCATATCCCCGATCACCTCGGGATCTGTAATTAACTGTCCAATCTCTTTAAACCGGATATAATAAGTTTCTAATTTTTCTAGCAGCGGATTCTCCATGTATTCTCCTTTTTCTATTTCCGACACAAAAATAATATTTTTACCACAGAGGGAGGCCTCTTTCAGGCAATATTTTAGCAGAAGTCCCTGCCTCCTGCCCGAAAAGGTCAACTCTTATACCGGGAGATGTGCCGAACCGTCTCCTCCAAAGAACAAAAAGAAAAATCGGGATAGCGGGCTAAAAACTTCGCTGAAGAATAATAAGATTTATGATGAGAAGAACGCGCAGTCTCCTTCGTAAATGCAGGCTGTCTCCCCGTAATTTTTCCCCAAACGGCTAAAGAACGCCATGCCAGCGAAGTCATCCAGGGTTTCATCTCTAGAAAAGGAGGCCTGTGTCCACTCACCCGGGCAATACTGGTAAACAATTCTTTATAACTATAATTTCCTCCATTGATAACAAAACGTTCTCCCTCTATATGTTTATCCTCGGCTAAGATTATCATTGCTTTACAAACATCCCGGACATCTACATATCCACATACACCATCCGTATAAAAAGGCATTCCTTTAGAAACAGTCAAAAACAACTGAGAACTGCTCCTTCCCCAATGCCCTGCCCCCAATATAATGGAAGGATTTACAATAACAACCTCCAAACCTTTCCTTACCTGTTGCCATACAATATTTTCTGCAGCAATTTTACTTTGTGAATACACCGAACGAATCGTCTCCAGGATAATGGGAGTGTCTTCATTTACAATTTCCTTTTCATGCCGGGCATCCCCTAAAGCGGCTATCGAACTGACATAACACAAACGAACTTTATATTTACGGCATAATTGCGCCACATTTTCCGTCCCTTTTAAGTTGATATCCAATAATCCGTTTTTATCCTGTCCGGCAAAAGAGACAACTGCAGCACAATGATATACACACTCCACCCGCTGCACAACCGATGCCAGCGTTTCTTTTTCCAGTACATTCCCTGTCACCCAGTTTACTTTTTTCCAAGCCTGCTCGCCCTCCGGATATTGTAAAAATACATGATGTGCGCCGTCCAAACGACTAGTCTCCCGTCTTAAAGCACACACCTGCTGCCCGCCTTCTACCAAATGATACAATAAATGGCTACCTAATAAACCTGTAGCACCTGTGACAAATACCATATATAATTCGTTTTTAGCCAAACCGAGTTTTCCGATGACCCGTAAAATAGAGGCAGGCGAGTATACGCCCTATTTTTTATCTCTACCAAAACATTTATTCCGGGAGAACTTCTCTTCCCTTTTTATTTTAATTAAAACGATTTTTCCCAAAAATAGTTTCGTAACTTTAAATATGAAAATGCAACGGACGTTTTATTTTTTCCAGATAAACTCAACATGCTGGATCACTTTCTCACTCAAACTCCGATGAACAGCACAAGCCCGAGCCGCTCTTTCCATAGCGATCTTATGTTTATCCGAATACTCCCGATCCGGCATAAGAAAGACCAAATCGATAGCACCGATACGACGCAAAGGGTCCGCTTCCATTTTCTTGACCACCTCTATTTCCGTACCGGAAATATCTTCCCCTATGGTCTTTGCCAATAATCCCATTGCGGTCATCATACAAGCCGCTAAAGAAGTTACACATAAATCAGTAGGAGAAAAAGATTCCCCTTTTCCCTGATTATCGGTAGGTGCATCCGTGTACAGCTTCGTTCCGCTTTGCACATGTTCACACTCCACCCGTAAATCTCCCCGGTATTTTATTTTTACAGTCGCCATCATTTCGCTTTTTCTCCGAATACGCAAGTGAATAAAAAAAGTTCTGTCTTTCATAAAAAAACCGTGTAAAATATACCTGATCACCTATATTTTACACGGCAAAAACACTGTCAGCAATCTACCACTCAAAAATAATGGTTTGCTTTACATTTTCTCCCAGACTGTAATGCACCGGACAGGTATGAGCAGCCCGTTCGAGAGATTTTTTGTCTTTTTCTGTATAAGCCCGGGCAGGCATACGAAAAATAACAATAACTTCTCCTATACGCCTCGGGTCTGCAGCCATTACTTTCGTAATCTCTATTTCCGTTCCCGTCACATCAATACCGGCATTCTGGGCATATAATCCCATAATCGTCATCATACAGGCAGCCAAAGAAGAAGCACACAAGTCTGTCGGAGAAAAAGATTCCCCTTTTCCGTGGTTATCGGTGGGGGCATCTGTAATCATTTTCGTTCCACTCTGCAGATGTTCGCACTCCACCCGCAAATTCCCTAAATACTTAGCTTTTACTGTTGTCATAACTTCAATTTTTATACGTTATTTATCCTTTCCTTTCAATCGAATATTTGTATGGCTTCCTGGAAATGCTGTATCTCCAGATCAGGCCCACTTACCACTATCAAATCAAAACGAATTTCTTTTTCTAATTTTTTACATCGTATGTAAGCTGCCCCTGCATTCAACAAATTCTTTCTCTTGTGATAATCCATTAACTCCGAAGGATATTCAATCGCTTTTTGACGGGTCTTTACTTCTACGACGACGACGACCTTTCCATCCGTACAAATTACGTCAATCTCCCAATGCCGATAACGCCAATTCCGCTCCAGTACGACATAGCCCAGAGCCCGTAAATAAGCAACAACCTTATCTTCTCCTTTATGCCCTAAACAGACGGATTCAGTCACGACGAAAGTTTTAATCAAATGTAGAGAAAAATTTGAAAAATAAAAAAAATAGATATAGGTTTGCTTGTTTAATTGCAGTTTTCCAAACTTTAACTTTTTGATATCTAAACTTTATTGTATATCTTTGTATGGTTTTTTGGGAGAATGCAATTATGGCGAAGAAAAGAGTTTTATTTATATCCTCGGAAATTATGCCTTACCTGCCCGAGTCGGAAATGTCGCATATCGGCAGATATTTACCTCAGGGAATACAGGAAAAGGGAAAAGAAATCAGAACATTCATGCCTCGGTTCGGTTGTATCAATGAACGCCGTAACCAACTTCACGAAGTGATCCGATTATCCGGTATGAATCTGATAATCAACGACACGGATCATCCCCTGATTATAAAAGTCGCTTCCATACAGTCTGCTCGTATGCAAGTGTATTTTATAGATAACGAAGATTATTTCCAGAGGAAACATATTATTACTGACGAAAAAGGTCAGTTTTTCGAAGATAACGACGAAAGAGCAATCTTCTTTGCAAGAGGAGTTTTTGAAACGGTAAAAAAACTCAGATGGGCACCGGATCTGATTTATTGTCAAGGCTGGTTCACTTCACTCGTTCCCCTTTATCTGAAAAAAGAATATGCGGACGATCCTATTTTCGCCCATTCTAAAGTTGTTTTTTCCACCTCTAACGACGTCTTTGAAGGGAATTTGCAAAAAGATTTTCATAAAAAAATCCTTACTGAAAATATCAGTACGAAAGATGTAAGTCTGGTAAAGGAACCGACCCATACCAATGTCAATAAATTGGCTTTCCATTATTCGGATGGTATTATCTTTAACAATAAAGATATAGAACAGGAGCTAAAAGAATATGCAAAGAAATTAGAGAAACCTATTTTGGAATATACCAATAAAGAAGAGTATATCGATAATTACTCGGAATTTTTTGATCAGATCATGGAAACAAAAAAATAAGCAGAAGGCTGTATAAGATAAAAACTTATACAGCTTTTTTTTATTATAGAACTTACTTCAACATTTTTTTTATTTACTAACAACTAACTTTTATGTGTGGAATTGTAGCTTATATTGGGGAAAGAGAAGCTTGCCCTATTCTTTTATCCGGACTAAAACGCTTGGAATACAGAGGATATGATTCAGCCGGCATCGCCTTGATCAACAATCACCAGATTCATGTATACAAAACAAAAGGAAGAGTACAAGATCTGGAAAAAAAACTCCAGGAAATAAATACCCATGCCCATAGCGGCATGGGACATACGCGCTGGGCAACCCACGGAGAACCCAATGATGTAAACGCCCATCCTCATACCTCTATGAATGGAAAATTCTGTTTAATACACAACGGAATTATTGAAAATTACATGGTATTAAAAGAAAAATTGACCCGAAGAGGGTATTCTTTTAAAAGTGAAACAGATTCGGAAGTATTGGTCAATTTGATCGAATATATTTACTTAAAAGGAGGAATAGATGCAGAAACCGCTGTACGTTTGGCTTTAACAAAAGTAGTAGGAGCCTATGGACTGGTCATTATGTGCAGTGATGAGCAGGATAAATTAATTACAACCCGTAAAGGAAGTCCTTTGGTGATAGGAGTCGGGAACAGAGAATATTTTGCGGCCTCGGATGCCACTCCGATTATCGAATATACAAAAAACGTCATTTATCTGAACGATGATGACATGGCTGTACTGAGAAAAGACGGTCTCACGTTGAAAACCCGCAATAATGATATGCTGGCTCCCGACATTCAGCAGGTCGACCTGGATATCGAAAAGATCGAAAAGGGCGGTTTCCCCCATTTTATGCTGAAAGAAATATTCGAACAGGTATACTCCATTCGGGATACAATACGAGGACGGGTAAATCTGGAAGCTTCAGAAATATTTCTGGGAGGAATCAGTGAAATGCTCCCCAAGCTTCTTCAAGCCGACAGAATTATAATTGTAGGATGCGGCACTTCCTGGCATGCCGGTCTGGTAGGAGAATACCTGTTAGAAGAACTAGCCGGAATCCCGGTAGAAGTGGAATATGCCTCCGAATTTCGTTACCGGAATCCCATTATACGGGAAAAAGACATCGTACTTGCTATTTCGCAAAGCGGAGAAACGGCCGATACATTAGCTGCTGTCCGCTTAGCTAAAGAAAAAGGCGCTACCGTCTTAGGGATCTGCAATGTCGTCGGTTCCGGTATCGCCCGGGAAACAGACGCAGGCGTATATACCCATGCGGGACCAGAAATCGGCGTTGCCTCTACAAAAGCATTTACAGCACAAATTGCCGTCCTCACCATGTTAGCTCTTTCAATCGGGCATAAAAAAGGTTTGCTTTCCGATGAAAAATACCGGAACTATATTCAGGAGCTCTATCACTTGCCAAACAAAATTAATGAGATATTGAAAAAAGACGAAGAGATTCAGCAATTGACACTCCTCCTCAAAGATTGTCCGAATGCCATTTATCTCGGCCGGGGATGTCAGTATCCCGTAGCCCTGGAAGGAGCCCTAAAGCTGAAAGAAATTTCTTATATACATGCCGAAGGATATCCCGCCGCAGAGATGAAACACGGCCCCATCGCTCTGATAGATGAAAAAATGCCGGTATTTGTGATTGCCACCCGGGACACCTATTACGAAAAAATCGTCTCCAATATCAAAGAAGTCGAATCCCGCAAGGGAAACGTAATCGCTCTGATCAACCCCGGAGACGAAATTGTAAAAGATATCGCCCAACAGACGATTGAAATTCCCGATACACTGGAATCCCTATCTCCTTTACTCACCGTTATCCCTTTGCAACTCATTTCATACCATATTGCGGTATTACGCGGCTGCAACGTAGACATGCCCCGTAATCTGGCAAAATCAGTAACGGTGGAATAATACTTATAAAAATGGGAAAGCCAACTCATTTGTGATAAATGAGTTGGCTCCCATTCTTCTATTAAATTTACGTTGTCTTTCCGAACGTTTTCATTTTAAAATAACAAACTATTTTCTATCCAATTTTTCCTGCCATCTCCATGTATTGGTCAGGGTTTCAACTAAAGGTATCTGCGCTTTCCAACCCAATTCCTGATTCGCTAAGGAAGTATCTGCCCAAACTTTTTCAATATCTCCAGCACGACGGCCTGTAATTTTATAATTCACTTTCTTTCCTGTGGCTTTTTCAAAAGTATGGATTAACTCCAATACGGAAACTCCCTTTCCGGTACCAATGTTAAAATATTCGTAATTCGCTTTGTTTTTACCTTCAATCAGTCGCCGTATAGCAATCACATGAGCTTTCGCTAAATCCACTACGTCAATATAATCCCTCACCGGAGTACCATCCGGAGTATTGTAGTCATCTCCGAAAACACTGAGCTGTTCCCGTATACCGGCTACCGTCTGAGTCAGATAAGGAATTAAATTATTGGGCACTCCATTGGGCAACTCCCCTATATTAGCAGAAGGATGAGCTCCTATCGGATTAAAATAACGCAAAGCGATCAGGTTCATTTCCTTTTCTACCTTTGCCAAATCCCGCATAATATCTTCACACATCGCTTTGGTATTCCCATAAGGAGATTCCGCTTGCTTCCGCGGCGTCTGTTCCGTCACCGGCAATACATCTGCTTGTCCGTATACAGTACAAGAGGAAGAAAAAACCAGATTTTTCACTCCGAATTCTCGCATAGATGCCAAAACATTCATCATAGAATTCAGGTTATTTCTATAATATTCCAACGGTTTTTCTACCGATTCTCCCACAGCCTTTAAAGCTGCAAAATGGATAACTGCACGGATATCCTTGTGACGGGCAAAAAAATCCCGGGTAGCCTCCGCATCCGTCAAATCAAATTGTTCAAATTCGGGGCGAATACCTGTAATTTTTTCGATTCCATCCAAAACCTGAATATTGGAATTACAAAGATTATCTACAATTACCACTTCAAAACCGCTTTGTTGGAGCTCAACCACGGTGTGAGATCCGATATAACCGGTACCTCCTGTAACAAATATTTTCATCGTACAAAAATTTATAAGATTAACATTCTCACTGTAAATCACTGCAAAGTAAATAATAAAATATGAAAATCTCTAAAAACCCCACCGATAAGTATGGACATTCTACTTCTTTTTCCTACTTTTGCAATATGCATAGATATATAGAATACATATCGGATTTGCTCTTTTTGCACGATTGCGTAATCATCCCCGATTTCGGCGGATTTATCTGTAATTACCAAAGTGCCTATGTAGATGAAAAGAACGGATTGATTTATCCGCCTTCCAAGACGATATTGTTCAATCGCAACCTTACCCTCAACGACGGCTTACTCGCAAATTGGATTGTTTGCAAGGAAAATATTCCTTACGATAAAGCCATTAAACAAATCGAATTTTTCTGTGAAGACTTAAAAATTCGTTTAAATCAGCGAGAAAAAGTCGATTTTGGAGATATCGGCAGCTTTTATACAGACCGACGCTTCCATATTTTATTTGAACCGGCCGGAAAAAACTTTTTAGCGGCCGCCTTAGGTATGGAAAAAATAGAAGCCCTCCGTTTTCCTGCCCGTACAAAGAAAATTCGTCAAGTCGAACTTTCTCCCGTACCGGTTTCTACTACTTATATCAATGCAAACTCCGGCAACTGGTTGCAACGTTCCCTGAAATATGGTGCCGCCGCCGCAGTTCTTGCCGGTGTCGTCGTAACGACTCAAATAGGATGGGTTCAATTCAAAAAAGTAAAAGACAGCACATTTATTACCAGCACTTCTACACTACAACCTTTACCCGCTTCTTCCGAATCGGAAACCTCCTTTATGCAGGCTCAAAGCATCAAAATCTCTCCCGACTACGATTACGTCTCCTACGATCCGCTAATTGACGCCGATATTTGATTCTTTTACAAAAACACCAGACGGCCCCAATAACTTTTAAGTCGTTCCCCGACCTTATCTGTCCATCCATCTTTTAAATGCCGTTACCCGTTCACGACTCACTACGATCTCCTCTCTTCCTTCCCAGTTATATAAAATAATCTTCAGCCTCTTTGATGAATAAGCAATGACATCCTGAATAGCATAAAAATAAACAATAAAATTCCGGTTTACCCGAAAAAATAAATGGGAATCTATCATTTGCTCAATTTTATCAAGAGAATAATCAAGAGGATAATTTTTTCCCGTATCCGTAAAAATAAATACATTTCTTTCTAAAATATAAAAAGCACATATTGCAGTGGTCGCGACAGACTTGTAATGTTCTCCGATCTTAATCAGGAACCGTTCTTTTACTATCGGCTGAAATTGTCTGATGATTGTTTTCAGCCCAGCATAATCTATTTTTTGAGCATGAAAGAGATAAAACTTATCCATTGCTTTTCTCAATTCCTCCCCCGAAACCGGTTTTAAAAGATAATCTACACTGTTCACCTTAAAAGCTTTCAAAGTATATTCGTCATAAGCCGTCGTGAAAATTACAGGAATTTGAATTTCACAATTTTCAAAAATTTCAAAACTTATCCCATCTTCAAGTTGAATATCCATAAATATTAAATCCGGGTTGGGATTCCGGTGAAACCAAACCGTCGTCTCTTCTACCGACGCCAAAACAGCTATAACCTGAATATGCGGATCCACTTCCTTCAGTAAGCGGATCAGTTTTTGAGCGGCAGATCGTTCGTCTTCTACAATTAGTACCTTCATGAGCAAGTCCGAATAATAGGTAATTGAATTAAAAACTGATTATTGGCCTGATCGATAAACAAATTTTCTCCCATAATCAGTTTGACCCTTTCTTTTAAATTAGCCAACCCTGTTCCTCGGGCATCTTTTAATATATTCTTTTTCTGTATTCTGTTAGAAACAATTATATATTTACCCTCAACCGTACAAATTTTTATTTTCAACGGATTTTCCTCTGAGGCAACATTGTGTTTTAATGCATTTTCTACAAGAATTTGTAAAGATATAGGGATTACTTTAAATTTATCTGCATTTTCACACGCTATTTCCAATTCTATTTTATTGCCAAGTCTTTCCTGTTGCAAACTAAAATATTGCTTCACGAAATCAATCTCTTCGCTCAAAGAAATCAAATCAGTCTCCTCATTATCCAAAATATACCGGTATATCCCTGCCAATTTTTGAATATAATGGTCCGCTTTTTTCACATCTTCGTAGATGACTTCCGACAATGTATTTAAACTATTGAACAGGAAATGCGGGTTGACCTGAGTTTTAAGGGTTCTGTATTTATATTTTAACTTCTCTTCCTGTAAGCGTTGTTCTCTTTCTATAGCCTGCCGCCAGGTCGTATAAAAAAATACGATAGAAGCAAAAAATAAACCGATGGCTAAAGGGACATAAGTATTCGGAATATCACGTTGAAACAAGATTTTCAAATAGTTATCTATCCTCCACCCCTCTGTCAAATACAGGATATAGACCCCTAAACTATAGAGTAGCAAAGATAAAAAGACAGTGACGACTAAAAAGAAAACAAACGAAGGAAGCATTTGTTTTTTTAACTGCCGCACAGATTTATGTGCATTATCCACCAAGATTTTATGAAAGAGAATAACAACACACAGGACCGTCAGAAAATTCGTTGCCGTAAAAATCCAGACAGAAGTACTCAGAAGAGCTCCCCCCTGTCCCATCCGGATAGAAAGAGTAAATGCAAGGCTGAAAAGGAAGGCCCCACCAAAAACTTTTAGTTTTTTACGATTTTTCATTGATATAAATTTACGACAAAAAATTTCATGTATTTACACTTGTAGCATATTTTTGAAACCCATAATCCCCATAGTAATAATCAATATAACCCCCATAACGGAAATCCAGGCCATATATTTCTTTTCCCACCTATACCAAAATGCCAATATTCCCGTAAACAAAAAGATATATAAAAGTGTTTCCGGCATACCTAATAAGTGATAGTAGACAGGTAAAACTGTATAAATAAACCCATCAAAAGAACCCGGAGTAGGACCGATTGTAGAAACAGAACAAAAACCAAATATAAGCCACATCAGCTTTATATATCCGTACTTTGTAAAAATAAAACTCCGGATCGGTAACAACACCAAAGCAATGATTACTCCTCTGAAAATTTGCAATGCAGGTCCTATACCCACCCAAGGGGAACTAAGAGGACGCATGAATAACGAAAGCGCCTCAGAAGAATAATGAACTTTGTAATTCATAAAAACGAGAGCAAACACACCTGCAATAAAGTAAGCAATCACATGGGCCGAACTGACTCTCCATATAAAAGTCCCTCTTCCTTTGTCTTTTTGATTCATAGTTTTTTAATTTAAATGAATAACACCCAAAGGAACAGAATAAAAATAACTCTTCTAAATCAGAATTGCAGAACCGTACTTTTACACGACTGAAAGGGTCTTCTCAACAGACAAACGGTAATTTTCTCTTCCCTCCCTTTTTCTTTTCTGACTGTTTTCTCACCCCTTCTTTGCCGGCAAATTTATCTTTTTACCACATTGATCAAAGCATTTACGACACAGAAAAGGATATAAAGAGGAATAATAAAGAGAATGACAGATAAGCCGCCGATCAGAGCGATTCCAATTAAAGTCAGGAAATAAAGATACTGGATTTTGTTTTCTTTCCATCCCCAACCGGAAATCTTCAATGAAAACATCGGTAATTCACTAATTAATAATAAGGACAAAATAATTATACAAGCGACGAGTACCCATGCGTTTCCGAAAAATGCAGCATAAATTTCCGGTAAATAACGGGCTGCAAAAATCAACGCTACCCAAAACAAAGCATGGGCCGGAACAGGCATTCCAATAAAAGAATGGCTCTGCCGGACATCTAAATTAAACTTAGCTAAACGAAAGGCAGAAAAAAAAGGAATAAGTACAGGAGAAAAAAGCAGGAACTGCTGTCCTATCCCGACATCTAAAATATTTCCTTCCCCACCCATAAAGACAATATCTCGTAAAAGCAAATGCGCTAAAAAAGCAGGAGCTACTCCAAAGCTGATAATATCCGCTAAAGAATCCAATTCTTTACCCATTTCCGATTTCACATGCAACAAACGAGCTGTCAGCCCATCAAAAAAATCAAAAAACATTCCTAACAAAATAAAAACAGCAGCTAGTTCAGCATAGCCGTACATTGCTATAAACAGGGCTACGCTACCGGATAGAGCATTCAAACCGGTAATCAGATTGGGAATATGTTTTTTCATTTTCTTTGCATCTAGTATTTTTCTGTTCTAATTCTTCACTCCTATGCTACGACTCCGCCCGGGCGGCAAGTAAATCAATCTTCTTTTGTTTTCTACGTAAAAACTATTTCTAACACTTATAGAAAGTAACTTTTTTTACTCATTTTCCGGCATATTTTTATTCCTCCTGTTTCAGGTCCCCCTGCTCATTCTTCTGCATCTTACTTTTCAAACGTGATTTTCTCTTCTTCAAGGTATCGGGCGTAATAAATAAAACTTTAGCAATCGCTTTATTACTCACACCCGATTTCATTAAAATCAATAACAAAATTTCTTGGGTAGAAATATCCGAACGATTATTCAATAAGTTATCAATATACTCTTTTTTATCTTTCCGCAGAACATCCAATAAATTTTGGAAGTAAGCTTCTCTATTTTTCTTGTTTAATTCCTGATAATTCTGATAAAAAACAGGCATTCGGTTGGCTACATCCGATTCTTTTATCAAAGTATCCAACTGCTCCATATATGCTGCATTGGCCAGTTTTATCAAATCTTCTGCCGTCAAACGTAAAAAAGGTACAAAACTTTCAACGGCAACGGTTTTTTCCGGTACCGAAGGCGCATGTACTCTCCGATATAACCACCACCCAACGATTAAAGCAGTCAGAACAATTACCCCTATAATAATAAACTGAAATAACATAACCGCTTTCCTGTGATACAATTAATATTTTCTTATTGCTTTGATGTTGTTTGTTATTTCAATTCTACACAATACAATGTATATCTCCCTATTTGACAACCTTACAAATATATAAAATTAGTTTCAATTCTATACAGTTAATCAATATCTGTAAAAGCATAGAGCTAAATTTTCCTATCGAAATATTTCCCTCCCACCGGATACAATGCCTATCCATTTAACCAGAGGGACGGACCTTTTTTGCTATTTTATAGATTCATTCATCCCACTCCTGAATTAAAAGTTTCGGGATCAAACCGCCAATAAAATAAGAACTAAATACCTTATGAAATAAACCGCCCGGTCTTTATTTAAATCCAAGTTTATTTTGCTTTTCTCTTTTTTCTTAGGTATTCCTCTGCCTTATTTCGGGAAAGTGTGTTGGAGTGGCAACGAGCGAAGGGAAGAAGAGGATTTAGCGGGCATCGGAGGCCGTTGGTGTTTTTCAATCATAGCAGGAACGTACGTCTCTCTGTGCGAAGACGAAGTGTGAAAAAATACCCTTTGTCTACCGACCTTAGCCAAGCTTTGCCCGGCTAAAAGGAAAAAGTTTTGGTATTTTAACAAAGCCTGAGCTGACAGAAAAGCGAGAGGAACGTCCGACTGAAAAACACAAACGACCGGAGAAAAGAGAATAAATTAAACCTATTGCTTTAGAAACAATACTTTCCGCCATCCCCAAGTGTTACTATTTTATTCTTACGGCTTCTAAGGTGATTATAAATTCCGTACCTACGTCCAGACTTTTGAATTCAATCGTCCCCTCCATACTTTCCATAATTCGCCGGGAAATCGCCAATCCCAATCCCATTCCACTGGTTTTTGTCGTAAAGTTCGGTTCAAAGATCTTATTTTTTAATTCGGCCGGGATACCGCAACCATTGTCTTTTACACGGATGATCACCTTGCTTTCTACCCGGGAAACACTTACTTCAACTTTCCCCTCTCTCTCTTCCGGAATACTCTGCACAGCATTTTTCAATACATTAATGACTACCCGATAGACTTGTTCTTTATCCGCCCATACTTTTATATCGGGTTCTATAGTATAGATTAAGCGGTCTACATTTTTTTCAAACAACACTACTGCATTACTTACCATTTCACTGATATCAAACACCTCCTTCTGAGATACAGGCATTTTTGCAAAATCCGAAAAGGCAGATGCAATCGAAGCCATATTATCGATCTGCTCTATCAATACAGTCGAAATATCTTTAAATCGTTGTTTAAACTCCTGCGGATCCTCCACTTGTAAAGAACGTTGCATAAACTGAATATTCAACTTCATCGGAGTGAGAGGATTTTTAATTTCGTGGGCAATCTGCCGGGCCATCTCACGCCAGGCACTCTCTCTTTCAGACCTCGCTAACTGATTTATATTTTCTTCCAGCTTTTCTACCATATTGTTGTATTCTCTTACAAGCCTTCCGACCTCATCCTGTTGGTCGTAATCAATCTTTTCATTTTTCCCTCCGACACGCATTTGTTTCAGCTTATCGTTTACCAACTGCAAAGGTTTCGTCACTCTCTCCGCAACAATTCCCGAAAGAATAAAAGCCAATACCATCACAACAATGGCTATATTGATGGCAATGATTACCATAATCACAATATCCGTATTTAACTCATCATTTTGAGTAAAATAAGGTACATTGATAATATACGACTTCCCGTTCTCTAAAACCAACGGCATATAAGCAGACATATAATCCAACTCTCCTATATGTCCTTTATTCACATAACTCATGGCTCCCTGTCCCGCAATTCGTTCCAAAGCTTTGGCATTCACCAGATAGCCATTAAAACCAGTGCTGAAAATTTCAGGACGGGAAGTAGCCACTAACATCCCCTGCTGAGAATATATGTTTATATCAATCTTGAGTACTTCTGACAATTCCACCAATACATTCAAAATGTCCGGACACTCCAGGTATTCAACACAATCCAAACGCTCCAGCTCTTTATTGATGAATTTCAAAAATTCCATGGCCTTAGCATTGTGTCGTTTTTCAAAACTTTTTGTATTCAAAGTAATCGATAAAGCCGTCAAAATCACGAACAAACTGAATATTAAAGATACGATGCTATTTTTGATTTTAGCTTTTAATGTGCCCCGTCTGAAATTTATCGTGTAATTCCGACTGAAAAACAAACCATAGGAAGAAAGAAGGATACAAATAAAAAAAGCGTATAATACATTGACATAATACAACGAAAATATACTATCAGAAAGACTCATTACTAATGTAGAATCTTCATCTACAGGGATAAGCATATGAGAATAATCGTCTTTTTCAATAATATCGATGTTTCCATTGTATTTCCCGAAAAAGTCTAAAGATTTATAATAATTAAAGTCCCCCGAAGAATAAATCAATTGGCCGTTTCTATATTTAGCATAAGAATAAGGATAAATTATATTTTCGCCTTCAATCGATTTGCGGGATAAAATCTGGGGATAACCTGCTCCCTCACTATCTTTTGTTGAATCAAACCGCAAATATAAAACTACATCCCCAAATTCAAAACGACCGATATAAGATACAAAACCGTCAAATTCCGTGATAGCATAAAAATCCGAATGCTCGATTTGAATGCAATGGTTTCCAATCAACTCATTGAAATACTCCTGACAACCGTATAAGACATTATCCGGTTCTACCCATAAACTATCGTTCCCCCGGCATAAAGTAATTTCTGAAACATAATTATAACCTTTTAGGTCCAATAAATCGTCAGTCAAGCACATTTTTAAAAATTCCTCATTATAATTGGCAACAAAATCTGCAATTATTTCTGAATCATTTATTTGCGCACTAATCTCAATTAATTTGTTTTCAAAATTATAATCCCTTTCTTCAATCAATTCCGTCGCATAACCCGCTCTTTGTGTCAACTCTCTATATTGCTCATATTTTTTAGCTACTAATACCAGATAGATAGACAGCAAGGCCATAATCAACATATAAACACTCCGCTGCACATCCCGTTTCACCCAATACCGATTCAATATAAGCAAAATGTATAAAAACAACACAAACACACAGCCCCACCCATTCATGTCAGCATCTAAGACAAAACAACACAAAGCTAAGAATCCCAAAATAAACACGCTTATATACAAAACAACTCTTATCGGGAGCAGAACTTTTACAATACCGACAGCCCCGTCGACAATAATAATCAGCCCCAAGCCCCCCATAATAATAGACACAAAAGCCAATATAGAAGTAAGTCCTACATTCACCACCCGGGCAATATTCATATGTACATCTGTCGACTCTATCAAAGAACCAATAGAATAGTTCAAAAAAGAAACATATAAAAAAGTAAAAAGCAAAAAGCCACATAGAATTACATAGCGGAAACGCTTTAATTTTGCACTCTGATAATTGATTTTTAAATTGGCAAAAGTGATATATAAAACCTGAACAATAGAAAAAGCTGACAGCATCAAATCTCCAATAGAAAAAACCAATCCTCCCTGCACAATACTTTTATCAAAAATAGGTAACCGATAAATAGAAGCCGGGACCTCATTCATCAGCATAACGTACCGTAATCCCCACAAAAAAAGAACAAAACCTACAATATACAGCAATTGAATCCGCAAAGAAGCGGCAGCAGATAATAGCTGGTCATAAATATAAAAAAGACTCAAAAAAACCAAAAAATAGCAGAATACAAAAACATAATTTACAGAACGGTCTTTAAAATCTTCATTATGTTCGATATAAAAAAGTTTTTCTCCTTCTTTATTGACAATGACCGGTTCATCGTCAGCAGCAAAACGCTTTACACTAATATTATCAGCATTCTCCCGACCTACTCCTAAAAACTGACCAAATTGGTTTTTTACATATTTATTTTTATAAGGATAACTATCTTTAATATGCAAAAGTGCAAAATACTCCGTATCCTCATAAGCCTTTTTTCTTACCTCATAAAAAGCATTGTTGATTTTTAAAAATTTTTCATTCGTAGTCAACTCCTCATACAAACCGTCCATCCCTACAATCTCATTTGTCCAGAAAAAAATTTTCTTATTTTTGAATCCTACAAATATTAAATCTTCATCCCAGTCGTACCCGTTAATATCTACTGTATCTTTAAACTGCAAAAGCATTTCATCCGCTTCTATCTCTTTTTGGTGCAAGCGTTTCTCAAAATGTCCCGCCCAACTATCCAGCTGCTGACGATCAAAGATATATTCCCACGAGACCACTCCCAGCAGAAGAAAAATCCCGGCAGTAAAAACGAATAATGCTCTTTTCATTTATTTTTTACTTACAATTTTGCTCTTCTTCAAAGATGATGATAGGGTTCGCCTTTCCAGATGGTCATTGCCCGATACAATTGTTCTATAAATATCATTCTTACCATCTGATGTGAAAATGTCATTTTAGACAAAGAGATTTTATCATTTCCCCTTTCGTAGACCTTTCCCGTAAATCCATAAGGTCCTCCTATAATAAAAACCATCCGTTTTATCCCCAACTGCATTTTCTGTGCCACATAAGTGGAAAATTCTACTGAATTCAATTGTTTTCCTTTTTCATCCAATAAGACAACAAAATCCCCCGTCTGCAATTGCTCCAACAATAATTCCCCCTCTTTTTCTTTCTGTACCTCCTCGCTCATATGTTTGCTGTTTTTCACATCCGACAGCACTTTCATTTCATAATTTACATACTTTCCCATCCGTTTCTCATATTCCTCTATGCCCGCTCTTATATAAGCCGCATCCGTCTTACCGATTACCAATAAACAAATCTTCATTCTTATTCCGTTAATCCCTATTCAACATTCCTCCTGCCTGAAACCTATTCATTTTCTATTCATTGCGAACGAAAGTAACATTTTTTTCTTACATCCTTTGCAAAAAACCGGATTTTATCCCTATATTTGCACCCGTTAAAGAGTGAAATCCTTAACACACGCGAGTGTAGGTCCCATAGCTCAGTTGGTTAGAGCACCTGACTCATAATCAGGGCGTCCTTGGTTCAAGCCCAAGTGGGACCACGATTCCAAAACCCAACTATCTGTAAATAAGATAGTTGGGTTTTATAGTTTAACAAATTGCAAAACATTTGCAAAACGTAAAGTAAAAAATAAGCGGCTCTAACCAGCCGCTTATACACACAATCAAGGTAAATGATTAGTTTTCGGAGAGCTGCTTTGTGGATTTTTTGTTTCCCTCCTCTTCTAACCTTTTTTTGCGCTTTTGGATGTGAGAGATTCCCAGCGTCAGGATGGTCAGAATGATGTCCCACAATGTCGTTTTCCAATTGGTTGCCATTGTTGCCTCCTTTCTTTATAAAAATTCAGTTATTTAATTTGTCAGTTTCCTGCTACTTCTCCGCTGAGTCCGGAAATAGAAGTGACAAAAAGCTGACGGTTGGATGCGTGACCGCTCCGGGTATTGATTGCATATACCTGAACTTGTATTTTGTCTCCCTGGGAAGGGGTGCCCATTTGAAAGTCTCCAGTTTATCTAAGAGGATAAGGATTACACAATCGTAAAAATCCACATGTCCTACATCGGGGACAACATACAATTCTTTCGGTTCGGCAGCAAACCAGTAGGCATCTTCCCTGAATTCGTACGAATGAGCATCTTCACCTGTAATAAAAAGCCTCAAACGTGATGTGATCGTTTCAATATCAGCAAACGGATAGAAGTCCATAAACTTTATACTTCTACTAAATGTAGGATACGTAGTATTTATCGGGTCCACACCTTTGGGCCTGACTCCTCCCCCAATCATACCTGTTCCTCTGAATCTAATGCCGGGGCATTTTGTAGTATAAGAAGAAAGCGGAAAGAAAAATATTTTCGATTCCCCTTTTATCGCTAAAAAGGGGAATTGGATACTCATATATCTGATAAGCTTCTCATTTATTTACGCAAAATAAGTAAGTTTAATTAGCAAGCACTCAACCTGTTCCTTACCGGATACGTTAAAATAATAGAGGAGAATAACACCCGTACAGCGATCGACAAATATGTCCAACAGTCAGGAATATGAAAATTCATTATTTAGATGACGATGAAATTGCCTTATTGAAGCAAGCAGGCAAAAAGTTAGCCGAGTATCAGCTGACTGTAGGGACAGCGGAAAGTTGTACCGGAGGACGTATTGCCAATATGCTTGCTTCAGAGCCTGAGAGTTCGGAACATTTTATCGGAGGGATCATCTCTTATTCCGAGGAAGTTAAAAAGAAGATATTGGGAGTCGAAAGCCAGGATTTGGAAAAATATGGAGTAGTCAGCCAACCTATCGCAGAGCAAATGGTCTATGGAGCCTGTCAAGTATTGAAGTGCCCCTGTTCCATTGCCACTACCGGGTATGCAGGTCCGGAGGGAGGTTCGGACGAGAATCCCGTTGGTACAATATGGATTGCCGTTAAGATGAAAGGGGAAATACATGCCAAACGTTTTCTGTTTAGCGGAGACCGTCAGGAAATAATACGGCAAGCCTCTAATCGGGCATTACAGATGTTTTTGAAAATATTAGATTAATTAATTCATTAAAAAGAGAAAACGATGGAAACAAAAAGTAAAAACCAAAAAGAAACTGCTCCCCAGATGGAGAATCGTAAATTCAGAGAATTCTTCGTAGACCAATTGAAGGATATCTATTGGGCAGAACAAGCTTTATACAAAGCATTACCTAAAATGATGAAAGCCGCAACAAGTAAAAAACTGGCAAGTGCTTTCGAAAAGCATACAAAGGAAACGGAAGGCCAAATCCGGATGCTGGAACAAGTATTTGAACTGATGGGAGAGAAAGCCAAAGCCAAAAAATGTGAAGCGATGGACGGTCTGATAAAAGAAGCAGAAGCGATAATCGAAGATACGGACAAAGACTCTTATACCCGTGATGCAGGTCTGGTGTTGGCAGGACAAAAAACCGAACACTATGAAATAGCTTCCTATGGAACTCTGGTAGAATTCGCCAAGCAGATGGGTGAGACAAAGGTTGCGGAATTGCTGCAGAAGATTCTGGACCAAGAGAAAAATACAGATATATCGCTTACAATGGTGGCAGAAGACCAGGTAAACGAGGAAGCAGTTAAGGAATAAAATCTACAGATGGATAGCAAGATCGTGATATATCAGTCGGTAAAGAAAGCCATCCTCATAACTTTCCTGAGCCCGATACTTGCTATTGCCGGCTGGTTATTCCTGCAATATACGGATAATACAACTGCAGGGTGGAGTTTTATTATCTTAGCAGGTTTGTGCCTGATATTCGGTATCGGTACTTGGTTTGACCGGAAACCTTATCTCATTCTAACAGAAAATGGGATCACAGAATTGTCCGTTATCCGGGAAGAAATAGAATGGAAAGCTATTCGTCAGGTTAGCGATTTCTATTACAGAGGACAATTCTTTGTTTGCCTTTTGATTGACAGAGATTATAAACCCACCTTGATTTATCCTACTTGGTTTCACCGCTTTGATAGGTGGTACGAATTACAAAATGTAAAAGCCATATACATACGAACCGGGATCCTGGAAATCAATTCTGCTCAATTGATCCGGATGATAAATAGCTTGAGAAAAGCTGATTTTATTACCAGGACAAAATTATTACAAACACCGTTTAAGGATTGGTAGAAACCCACAAGCTAAAGTTTATTCAGCATAGCTTCTCATCGAATTTTTTAAATCACGAGGGTAGGTGGCAGGCTTACGGACAAAAAGCAAGAAAAAAACGACAAATCATCAGAAATTTGACAATAAAATCTGCCCTTGTTGATTCTATTCTACTGTTTCTATCCAAAATGTTTATTTTTCAAACTGGACAATGAGATTAGGCCCGTTACAGGGAAGACGAAGGCTGAAGGTGTTTGTATAAATTTCAGGTAACTACTCTCTTTTCCTCTGTCGCTTGTTCCCACTTTTGCCATACAATGGCATCTTTCCCACCATCCTTTCTAACTTTTCTCTTGCCATTTTTCTAATCTACCCCCCAATAGGGAGAAACAACCGTTAAACAAAAATGAAAATTTCAAATTATTCCGTACCTATTACCGATTTATAGCTTCCTACCAAAAAGTCAATGAAAAAATAGAGTATTTTATTCCGAATCAAAAGATCGGATTCCCAAGGTCTCCGAAACTTATCTGAAAAATTTATTCATCCTTCTCTCAGCCGGATCTTTCCAGAGAATATGTTCCCCAATTATAACGCAAAACAAAAAGTCGTATATTTGTATGATAAACGGATCAGACTCCGGCACAAAAGCAAAATAAGAGCAGTGTCTATTGGGATACAAGGGACATATTTTTATCAATTAAAATCGGATATTATTATGAAACAAAAGCTACAATCTCCAGCTAAATGCCAACTCACCCCCGATGAAGAAAGGATAAAAAATACGGAAGAAAACATTATCCGTTATAAACAAAAGATCACTAAAAGACCCAATACTTATCTGCCGAAATTAGCAGAATCCTACTATTATTTGGCTTCCCTCTACTGGGAAAAAAGTGAAGAATACGATAAAATAGAAAAATTGCTTTTAAAAGCACTAGAATATTACGAAAACTACAGCGGCCGTAAACAAAATATACCGCTCGACAAAATCAGCGTACTGGGAAAATTATTGGAGCTTTATAATCGCACCAATCGCTTAGAGTGTTCCGAACAAATGTTATTCCGAATGTTGGAAATATACAAAATGCTAGCCCAAACGAATTGGCTGATTTTCAGTGAAGATGTATCCGTTATGGAGTGGAGACTGGGTAATTTGTACTTCGATATGAAACGCCCCGTCCAAGCAGAACAAATGTATTTGGCAGCACTTAAGACAAGAGCAGAATTCGACCGAGAGGACATCTATAGATATCGTTCCGGAACAGCCCAATTTCAAAGAAACCTGGGAGAACTTTACGAATCGCATTTACACGATTACTCTAAAGCTGAAAAGTGTTATCTGAAATCAGTCGAGATTTTACAAGAGTTGTGCGAAAATATATACGAACGGTGTAATTATATTCGTCCGTTGATATATTCATTTTATCTTTTAGCAGATTTATATAAAAACAAAGGCGAACAGGCCAAGGCAGACCAGTGCAACGCTAAAGCAGAAATACTAAAAAAAGAATTAGAATAATCGTTCAAAATATAAAAGGAGATAGAGCGAAATTTCTACTTTTCGCCCGGTCTCCTATCTCTTCTAAAGCACAAAAAGGGAGGGACTTTTTTTGTCTTTTTTAATTGTCACTCACATAAACCTCTACCATCCGAAGTTCAGTTTCCTTTTAGTTTAATCCCCTGTTCTTTAACAAAGGCTCTACTCCCGGTTCTGCTCCACGAAAATTGGTATACATTACCATGGCATCCTCTATCCCTCCCGGCGTAAGTACATATTTCCGGAATTTAGCTGCAGTTTCAGAGTCAAAAATATTCCCTGTTTCGATAAAAGCCTGATAAGCATCAGCATCGAGTACTTCTGCCCACATATAACTATAGTACCCTGCCGTATATCCTCCTCCCATTGTATGATTAAAATAGGTCGTCCGGTAACGGGGTGGGATCTGACTTAAAGCACCCAAACGTTTTATAACAGATTCCTCAAATTTTATGATATCAAAATCAGCCGGAATTTCTTTTATTACATGATAAGCCATATCCAACATAGAGGCCTGTATGCGCTCGGCCGTAGCAAATCCTTGTCCGTATTTCCCACTTTCTCTTAATTTCCCTATCAACTCTTTTGGCATTGTGTCTCCCGTTTGATAATGTTTCGCATATACATTCAAAACTTCCGGTTCAAATACCCAATGCTCCATAAGTTGAGAAGGTAATTCCACAAAATCGCGGGGCACTCCGGAAACGCCGGAATATCGGACGTCTTTAAACAGATTGTGCAGAGCATGTCCAAATTCGTGAAACAAAGTGGAAGCTTCATCAGGACTTAACAAAGCCGGCACATCTCCGGAAGGTTTGGTAAAATTACAAACAATCGTCACCACCGGGGCCACCCGGACAGAACCTTTATAAGTCTGGGAACGATAAGTACTACACCAAGCTCCTCCCCGCTTACCGGCACGCGGGAAATAATCCATATACAACACCCCCAAATGCGTTCCGTCGACCTCTTTACATTCAAAGGCAATCGCTTCTTCATGAGGTTTGGGGATATCTTTCAATTCAGTAAATGTAATACCGTAAAGCCGGTTTGCGACATAAAACATGCCTTCCCGAACATTCTCCAGCTTAAAATAAGGACGAAGCTGATTTTCATCAATATCGAATTTTGCCTTCATTACCTTTTCGTTGTAATAACGCCAATCCCAACTTTGCAACTTCCCTTTGATACCATCCTTTTTCATCGCAGCTTGTAAATCAGTCGCCTCTTCTTTTGCTTTACGCAACGCAGGCTTCCATATCTGATCCAACAATTGATAAACATTTGCCTCATTCCGAGCCATACGATCTTCCAAAACAAAAGCAGCATAATTATTATATCCCATTAATTGCGCTTTCTGCAAACGTAAAGCGACCAGCTTTTTCACCACTTCTTTGTTATCGGCTTCATTTTCATTATTCCCCCGGTTAAGATAAGCCTCAAGCATTTTCTCCCTCAGATCACGACGCTCGGAAAACTGCAGAAAAGGCATAATGCTCGGATTGTGTAAGGTAAACATCCATTTCCCTTCCTTTCCCGCCGCCTTTGCCGATTCTGCTGCTGTAGTAATCAATGATACCGGTAAACCTGCCAAATCCGCTTGCTTTTCCAGCACCAACTGAAAGGCATTGGTTTCTTTCAGCATATTTTGTCCGAAGGTAAGCTGCAACAAAGCAATCTCACTGTTTATAGCTCTTAATTTTTCTTGTTTTCCTGGAGCAAGATCCGCTCCACCCCGTACAAACTCCTTATAAGTTTCTTCCAATAAAGCCGTTTGCTCCTTATCTAAACGAAATTCTTTCTGTCGATTATATATTTCTTTAACTCTTGCAAACAAACGCGGATTCAACTTGATATCATCTCGGTGTTTGGATAATAAAGGAGCTAATTCTTTACTCAAAGCTTGCATCTCCTCTGAAGTATGAGCACTATTTAATCCATAAAACACAGAACTGACTTTTTTCAATAACTGACCACTCCGATCTAAGGCCACAATTGTATTTTCAAAATCAGGCATTGAACGCTGGTTCAAAATTGTTTCAATTTCTTGTTTCTGTTCTTCCATTCCTTTCAAAAAAGCCGGCTTATAATGCTCTATTTTGATTTTGTCAAAAGGAGGTACTCCAAAAGGTGTAGAATACTCTGTAAAAAAAGGATTTTCTGAAGAAGTTGCATCTTTTTCTGAACCATTACAAGCGTTTAACACTGCAATAAGTCCTGCCATAATAAATATTCTTTTCATATATTATAAAATTAAACCAATATTCACCGGGCTTAAAGATAATAAATCAAACCATATCAGATCCTAATCATTTGTTTTTTTAATTGGCTTTTTGTTATTTTGTTCCCCCAGAGGGACGGACCTTTTTGGGGCTTCTATGCATATCGGAATAATCTTTGTCCCCTCAGGAAGAGAAAAGTAAAATTATCATCAATTATTTATAGACATTAAGCTAATATGGGTATTTTCAAATCTCTTTTCGGTCAGACATCAGAACAGGCAGAAGAGAATAAAGACAAAGAAAAACAACGGAATTTCGATATTTTCAAGTATGATGGCTTGAAAGCGATGAAAATCGGTAAAATTGGTTATGCTGTTCGTTGTTTTAACGAAGCCCTCGCAATTGAAGAAGAATTTGAGACCCTGAATTATCTGGCCTTAGCCTATATACAGCAAGGCGATGTTTCTGAAGCGATCGAAGCATATAGCCGTATGACTCTTTTGGACTCTGAAGAGACAGACACATTTTTAAACCGAGCACAGTTATACTTACAGGAAAATCAAGCAGAAGCAGCAATTGCAGATTGTGAATATATACTCACTAAAAAGAGCACCGATTATAGAGCTCATTTCTTAATCGGACAGGCATATAAGATGCTAAATCGACCGGAAGCAGCTATCGATTCTCTCAGCAAAGCAATAGAAATTAAAAACGATATGGCAGATATATTTCTGTTACGTTCCGGACTTTTAACCGAGCTGAAACAATACGATCAAGCCTTGCAAGATGTAAATACAGCTATTCGCCTAGCGCCTGAAGAAGAAAATGCTTATATGCAAAGGGGAGCAATTTACGAAGCTTTGAAGGATACCCCATCCGCCCGACAAGATTATACGACAGTTGTAGAATTAAATCCTTTTCACGAGCAGGCCTATTTAGAAACAGGGCGTCTTTTATTGGAACAGCATTTGATAGAAGAAGCTATTCGTCACTTCGACGAAGCCATTGAAAATAAACCCGATTTCGGACGTGCTTACACCGCCAGAGGAAAGGCGAAAGAATTGAAAGGAGACACAATCGGTGCACTGGATGACTTAAAAAGGGGAGCAGAACTGACAGAAGAAATCGACGAAACTTCCAAACAGCCGGTCAACTTCAATGAGATGTATGCCAATCGCCCTTTATAAAATAGCATCTAAAGATAAAGCAAAACCTTACAAAAGGCCTAAAAATGTCCATAAAGTAAAGAAGAAAGGGATAAATAAATTTCTAAAATATATATTACCAGATCTTAACTCAGCAATATCAGGTTCATTTTAAGGGACGTTTAGCCAAAAAGGTCCGTCCCGGTGGGGCGTAATTCAGGAGCGTTTTTTGAAAGGGTCTATTCGGTCCAAATGGAATTCCAGCGCTTTGACGGAAATTAATAATTCTCTGATAGATAGTCCTAAAGAGATGACCAATAAAAATAGAGCTATACCAAAAATATATATGGCAGTTAGTTGCCATCCCAAATATATAAACAGCGTACAGATCACACAAAGGAGAAGGCTACTGACCCCAAATATTTGCATGGAACGAGTGATATACAACCGCTTTCGCAAATTCTCTATTTGTTTACGCGTAATCGGAGTAGGATTGGTCTCGTGTTCGACAGTTAAGTTACGGATTACGGTAGCATAAGCCAGGAATCGATTCGTATAGGCCAGCATAATTAAAGAAATCGCCGAAAATAATATCGAAGGGGTCGTTAAATCTAGTTCTTCCATTTTCTCTCTTTTTTCTTTCATACGTGTGTGCTAAAAAGCTGTTTTAATTTTTTCGATCTTAATTTATATACAACGTAGAAATCCCTGGCTTTTCTGTATCATACAGAAATCTGGAGGAGACGTCTACGTTGTACAACAATTAAATCACTCGGCTGTTATTTCATTATTTGCCGAAATCAGAATAAATCATTCTTTTACACATCTTACAGCCCGCCCGGTTGAAGTATTACACTCATTGTCGGGATGAATGTACCAATTAGCAAATCCGAAACACACGACGTAAGGGCTGATTTCATCAAAAGGACCACTCATCCAATAATGCCCGTATTCACCGGCATCGGAAAGTCCTCCCGCACTACTCCTGCAACCTTGTGCCGGATAAAAAGTCGTATTCGTTCCGTCATAAATAACCGTATAACCGCCAGTAAAACTCCCTTTTACGCTCCACTGCTCAGGAACAGGAGTAAAATGACCGTCATAGGTTACGAACGACCAGGCAAAATTACCGGGAACCCGGTAGCCGACAGGACAAGGATCGTAAATTGTCTTTAGCGTTTCCGACAGCTCTCTGTATACATATCCTTCGGGATTCCCCCATAAATAGAAATTACGGTTCACTCTACCTGCACCACCTCCGTAATACCAGTCAGCGGAAGTTTCCTGATCCTTGGCCAGCAAAAAATGAGTAGGGTTAGCCAATGTATACGCTATAGTTCCTTTGTCAGAGGAAGTCCAAAGTTCGGCAAACCGATCTGTCAAAACTTTACCCTCTATATCATATAAAATCGGCTGGACAACCTCAGTGGCACTTGCCGAATTAAGGAATGGATCTTTACGGCCCCATTGGTACAACAATCCCAACGATCCGGCATCCCCTATCGTTTTGTTTACTGCTCCCAAATTCCGATCCATAAAAGTGAATTTATGTCCTTCCAGATTGATATGAGTCTCCAAGGCGGGTTTATCAGTCATCCAAATATGCCAACTCCAAAGTATTTCACCCGTTCCATCACTACCCGCATAAGCAGCGATAAGTGCGTTACCCGGCGTGAATGTTTCAGCAGTAGAAAAAATAATTTTTCCGTTGCTGAAAGCGACTTTCTTTATCAATCCCGGTTTATCCTGCCATACCAAAGCCGCCGATTTCGGTGTAATAGAAGCCGTAGAGGTATGAAACTTTCCATTAGCCATAATTCCTCCCGGACCATTACCGATAACGGTAGCATCAAAAGTATAATTACCGGCCTCGCTTATCAAATAGCTATTAGCATACACTGGATCTGTTGCCCCTATTCCATAGAATACCGGATCATTGAGATTTGTATATTCGGATATATCGCTTATCGTCCTAGCATATTCCCCTTCTCCCGGTTCCCCCGAGACTAACGTAAAGCGGTTCACATCGAGAATTACTGGCACCATCTTCCCGGATAAAAACGCCTCAGCCGGTTTATGACAAAAAGTAAAAACTCCGTTTGTCGTGGTAATGATATACTTTACCTGCCGAACCTCACTCAAATCGCAGGGAAGCGTAAGTATATAGGCCGTCACTTGTTTGCCTGCCGAAGGAGTAGAGGTTAAATTGACCTTTATCCTGTCCGTCCCGTTAGTCATTTGCAGGGAAGCTGCCGGATTAGCAGATGAAATCGGGAATGTTCCCGACAAAAACCGATCCGGTACAACGACCTCTATTGAATTTATACTTTCCATCGCATCGTCCGTTCCCAAAATGATATCCAGTTTTAAAGCACATAAAAGACTGGACATCTGAATATTCACTTCATCGGACACAAGCTGAGCGGAACCGAAACGTATATCGTAGGCATTTATATCGGTTTCAGCCGCATAGTTTTGTTCATTTTGCAAGGTAAGGAAACCTTCATTTCCTGTCACTTTCGGATAAATGGCAGTGACCTCCTGCCCTAGCCCGAAAGATAATTCGCCGGCAAAAGTACCTACAGAAGTACCTGCTCCGGCCGAAAGCGTCAGTTGGCAAGCAGGTAATCCAGCCCTGAGGACAGTCATTACATCCCCTTGGTTCCAATATGCCCTTAACGACATATCATCACCTGTAAACGGTTGGACAGTAGCGGTAATCTGATCGGCAACGATCCCTTTCATTTCTTCGTCATCCTTCGAGCAGGCTGTAATTATTACAGCAAACAGCACGATACTTAATAATTTTTTCATTTGTGTTCGGGTTTAAATGAGTAGATTAATAATAGGGTTTTGTAAAAATATCCTGAATCTTGATTATTCTTTCTTACCGCCATAATGACGATAAATAATCAACACAAAAGAGATAAAAAACAAACATCCCTTCCTTCTTTAAATGATTACTCTATGTAAAACAAACCTTCAGCACCACCATTCGGATAAGATATAACTATTTCCTATCCACTTTTGGACTTCCCTCTTTCGCTCTATCTACAGGACAGTTTTTTTAACATTTTGGGTGACGTCTATTTTTTATAATTTCAATTTTTAACATTTTTTATTAAATCTGCTTGTTCGGAATAAAGACTTAAAAAGACCCTTCTCTTTCCTGTTTTTCTTAAAGTTAAGCGTTATAAAGATTCTTCACTCCTTCATTTTATCTCTTAACAATTTATTTACCAGCATGCAACAGAAATGTCATATAATAAAAGCTATTTTGTTAGGAGAAAAAGAATAAATTATGAAAAATAGATTACAAGTTTCTACCGTTATTATTTCTGATGTACATCTGGGTTCCGAACACTCCAAAGTGGAAGAACTGACAGCTTTCTTAAAAAGTATAGATTGCCAGAAATTAATATTGAACGGGGACATTATTGATGGCTGGAAATTACAGAGAAATCCGTTCGGGCGTTGGAAAAAAAGTTATACCGATCTGGTAAAAGTCATTATGAAAATGATGGAAAATCATTCCACTCAAGTAATCTATGTCCGTGGAAATCATGACGATTTCCTGGACAAACTGATTCCGTTCAAATTACCGAACATGTTTATTGTCAATGATTACGTACACCTGTCTCACGGTAAACGCTATTATGTGGCACACGGAGACATTTTTGATACTATCACTTCTCATATGATCTGGCTGGCAAAGCTTGGAGATTACGGTTATAGTTTTCTCTTGTGGCTGAATAAAATTCTGAACAATTACCGCCGCCGGAAAGGCATGCCTTATTATTCTTTTTCTCAAAACATAAAGCATAAAGTCAAATCGGCCGTATCCTATATCTCGGATTTTGAAAGAGAATTATCAAAAATTGCAGCTACCCGTCATTTTGATGGGATTATTTGCGGACACATTCATCAACCGGCGAATACCTGGTATGGGAACATTCACTACCTGAATTCCGGGGACTGGGTGGAATCCTTGACCGCGCTCATCGAATATCCCGATGGCGGATGGGAAATATACCATCATCATCAAGATGAAAAGATAGATACAAAAGAATTAAAATTAGCTGTATAATGCGATTTTTGTTTATTATTCAGGGAGAAGGACGAGGACATTTCACACAAGCTTTAGCCTTACAACAAATTCTGCAACAGAAAGGAGATACCCTCTGTGCCGTCCTCGTAGGAAAAAGTTCACACCGGCAATTGCCAGCCTTCTTTACCACCAAAATAGACGCTCCAGTCTACACTTTTGAAAGCCCGAATTTTCTTCCCACTCCGCAGAATAAGCGTCCGCCTTTACTTAAAAGTCTGTTTTTTAATTTAGGAAAACTGCCGGAATTTCAAAAAAGCATAAAATTTATACATCGAAAGATCTGTGATCTTCAACCGGACCTGGTCATTAATTTTTACGAATTGCTTACCGGTCTGACCTATTTATTCAAAAGTCCTCCTTATCCTCTTATTTGTATCGGTCATCAATACCTGTTTTTACACAAGGACTTTCAATTCCCTCCGGCATCCCGTTTAGAATTATTTTTTCTTCGCTTTTTTTCCAGGATAACAGCAATAGGTGCCGTTCAGAAATTTGCTTTATCCTTCTATGATTTCCCACAGGATCCCCGGCACCAAATTACAGTGATTCCCCCTTTACTACGAAAAGAAATCTTTGATTTCGCTCCCGTCTCTCGGGATTTTTTACTGGGCTATTTACTCAATAGCGGATATGTTTCAGAAATTACACAATGGCAAGCCCAACATCCGGTAACTCCCTTACATTTTTTCTGGGATCAAAAAGAAGCTCCGCGACAATTAGAAATAAATTCCCATTTTCATCTTCATAAAATCGACGATACTTTATTTCTTCAATACATGGTCAATTGCAAAGCGTATGCAACCACAGCCGGCTTCGAATCAGTATGTGAAGCTCTTTATTTACAAAAGCCGGTATTAATGGTACCTGTCCATATCGAACAAAAATGTAATGCCTGGGATGCGCAAAATGTCGGAGCCGGAATATCCGCAAGCCGTTTCGATTTAGACAGCCTTTTGAATTTTATCCCTCTTTATCGTCCCAACCCGGTTTTTAAAAGATGGGCACAATCCGCTCCTTCACGGATCTATCCCCTTCTTGAAGCCAATCGGCTCAAACCGAAATCCTCTCCTATAAAGTTTGCTTCTGTTTTAGCAAAATTCAGCGCTTATTCTCTAAAATGATTCTCCCTCATTTTCATATAAAGAGGAAAGACCAACTTCTATTCGTTTAAAAATTCCAAGGATAAATGACTATTCGTATCCCTTCCCTGCACTTCCCGTTTCAATCTATCTTCTAATCTACCCCTATTTTTCCTTCGTCTCTAAACTTTATCAGAGGTTTTACGTTAAAATACCATAAACGTAAGGCATATGATTATTTTTTATCCCATTACCCCAGCTGATAAATCTCTTATCACGTCCTATACTCTTCTTGGAGAATACAGGGACAACAACTTATCTATCTGTAACCTCTGTAGTTGGCATTTTTTAAGCGAAAGCAGTTATGCCATTTTAAATCATCAATTATTAATACGTTTCCGGGACCGGGAAGGGAATCCGATTTATACCCTACCTTTCGGCGAAGGGGATACAACGTTGACATTGGACTTACTTCATCAAGACGCTGTTGCGAATAACCAGCCTTTGTTATTCTTCGGACCGACTCCCTTCCTACGGGAAGAATTGGAGAAATATTTCCAAGGTCGTTTTGAATACACTTGTCCAAGAGATCATTTTGACTATCTTTATTTAAGAGAAGCATTAGCAGAGTTAAAAGGGAAAGACTATCAGCCGAAACGAAATCATGCCAACCGTTTCCGTAAAAAATATTCATATACCTATACGCCTTTATCTCCGGAAATCCTTCCGCATTGTCTGGAATTAGCACAAAAATGGTGTGAGAGACACAACTGTGAGGAAGACCGGAATTTACAATTAGAACAACAGGCCATGCAATTTGCAATGGAACATTTTGAAACACTCGGGCTTTCAGGAGGAGCTTTATGGGTAGATCATGAAATAGTCGCTTTCACCTATGGTGCTCCCATCAATTATGATACATTTTGTGTACACATTGAAAAAGCAAATACAGATTTTGACGGTGCTTACACTGTCATCAATCAGGAATTTGCTTCACGCATTCCGCACTCTTTTACCTATATTAACCGGGAGGAAGATTTAGGAATTCCCGGTTTAAGAAAAGCCAAACTCTCTTATTCTCCTGCCCTCCTACTGGAAAAATGCCGGGCTTTTTTTTCTGGAAGAATAATATTTACATGATTTTTCAAAAAAACGAATGACTCGTCTTCCCGATTTCAAAATCTTTTATCCTTATCCTGCATAGATACTCTTAAAATCATATTAAGGCAGGAGTAAATCTTGGTATTCTTTATGCCGGATCAGGTAAGTTTCTACAAAAGCACAAGAAGGAACAACATTTAAGTGATTCTCCCGTGCATACTCCAAGGCTTGCTTTACTAATGCAGTTCCTATCCCTTTTCCTTCCAATTCCGGAGGTACAATCGTATGGAGAATATCCATTACGCCTTCTGCAATCACATATTCTAAAAAAGCAGTTTTTCCGCTGCATTCCACTTCAAAACGGCTCTCTTTTTGACTATGTCCTACCGAATATTTCATAACTGACTATTTAATAATTAACGTATCCTCTTTTACTGTATTTTACAACAAAATGGTAGCGAAATATAGACAATAAATGTGAAAAATAAAATGAATCCCTATAATTTAAGTATAGGACTGAAAATAAAACCGATTTCCGTTGAATATTCTCCTCTTCTCTAAACTCCTGTTAAAATAAAAAGGACAGCCACCTCTCTTAACCCTGTCTTTCAAAAATTATATTTCTATCGAATCCTGGTTTTATCATTCCCCTTCCAAATAATAAAGATTTTAGCAGTTATATATACCTATTCCTTGATCCTGAATTTATAGCAAAGCGGAAAAGCTTAATAAGGAATATTTTAAATATCAAACATTTAGACATAGAATTTCTTTTGTATAAACTTTATTTAATTTATAAAGTAAAGAATAAAAAGGAATACTTATTATTGTATTCCAAAATAAAGCAGATCAAAGGCTGTTTTTCATCATAACGATTCTGAATTAAACAATGAAATTATTCCTATGTATTGCTTATTGCATTCTATTAGGAGGATGCGGTAAAAATGTAGACACAGAGCGATCAAGTACGGATTTATTCAATGACGGCTGGCTGTTTGTACGTTCTGACAGTCAGCCGGCAGCCATCCGGCCGGATAAAATGGAAAAAGTAATCCTACCTCACACTCCTCGCCTAGAGCCGTTGACGGTAAACAATCAATGGCAGGGAATCTGTTATTACGCAAAAAAATTCATGCTGCCTGAAGCATTAAAAGGGAAGTTACTTTTTATCCGTTTCGACGGAGCCATGAATGTAGCAGATGTATGGTTGAACGGGAAACATCTGTTGACACATACAGGCGGATATTTACCCTTTACTGTTCCGCTTAACAGCGCCTTAGAAACTGAAGCCGAAAATACCCTCCTCGTCCGTCTTGACAACCGGGACAATAAAATCACGGGACCAAAGCCTCTTCGTTTACTTGATTTTTGTACTTACGGGGGACTTTATCGCAACGTCTGGCTGATAAGTAAAGATTCCCTCTATATTACAGATCCGGTTTCCCGGAAGGAAGGCGGAATTTTCGTACATGCCTCTGCTCTATCCGAAGAGAAAGCAGACCTTCATATCCGCACAAATATCGCCAATTTTTTCACGGGAAACAAAAGGGCAGATATTGAATATGAAATCCACGACCCTTCCGGCCGAATCGTATCCAGCTACAGGGAAATGCTATCAATCCGAAGTAAGGAGGATACAACTCTGAATGTTGTGTGTCAGCTAAAACGCCCGGTTTTATGGAGCCCGGAATCACCTTCTCTCTACACGCTAAATATAAACGTCCGCCAAAGAAACCGACTGATGGACTCCGAAAAAGTACGTTTTGGAATCCGGGATTTGAAAATCACCCCCGAAGGGTTGTGGCTAAACGGGAAAAAGCGATTTTTACGAGGTGTAAACCGTCACCAGGAATACCCTTATATCGGTTACGCACTTTCAGACGAAGCTCAATACCGGGACGCCCGGAAAATAAAAGAAGCCGGATTCGACTATGTGCGCCTGAGCCATTATCCGCAATCACCGGCATTTTTAGAAGCATGTGACGAAATGGGTGTTCTGGTGCTCGATGCTATTCTCGGATGGCAATATTTCGGTGATTCCCTCTTCATTGAACATGCCCTTCATTCTGCCCGCGAATTGATCCGGCGCGACCGCAATCATCCTTCCCTCTTAGCCTGGGAACTTTCAATCAATGAAACGCCTATGCCATCCACTTTCACAAAAGCAGTAAATCAAATTGCCCGGGAAGAATTTCCTTATCCGGACTGTTATACTGCCGGCTGGATACGCAATGCCTATTCTATCTATATAGAAGCACGGCAACACCGCCATGATTTATATCCTTCACAACCCCTGCTCGTATCGGAATACGGGGATTGGGAATATTATGCCCAAAATGCCGGATTTCACCAAAACAACTGGAAGGATTTATTACCGGAAGAACGCAGCTCCCGCCAACCCCGTTTTTCTGGAGAAAAACGACTGCTTCAGCAAGCCCGCAATATACAAGAAGCCCATAACGATAATTTGAAAACTCCTGCTTTCGCCGATGGCTACTGGGCTATGTTTGATTATAATCGGGGTTATGCAGATGATATTGAATATTCCGGTATTATGGATATTACCCGTATTCCGAAATTTTCCTATTATTTTTTCCGGAGTCAACGCACTACTCCCGATGTACTGTTTATTGCCTCCTATTGGCAACCGGGAGAGAGTCAGCAAGTAAGGGTATTTGGAAATTGCGAAGAAGTAGAACTTTATGTAGACGACCTGCTCGTGGAACGGCGAAAACCAGATACCGATATTTTCTCCTCTCAATTGACCCATCCTCCTTTTACATTTAATGTAAGTTGTAAAAAACCGGGAACAGTAAAAGCTGTAGGCTTCCGTAAAGGAAAAGTTGTATCAGAACATAAAGTTACAACAGCAGGCAAGCCCACTCACCTAAAACTAGTAGTAGATGAAAGTGGCATAGCCCCGGCACGGAATGATGTGGTATTTGTCTATGCTTTGATTTGCGATAAGCAAGGCAGCCTGGTCCACTCTGCTTCCGACAGTATTATTTTTCATATAGAGGGAGCGCAGCTTTGTAGTCCCGCTTTCCTCCAAGCAGAAGCCGGCATCGCAACAGCTCTTATCCGGACGGGCAATATGCCGGGACATATCAGAATTTCCGCAGAAGCCAAAGGTATGCCACAAGCAGATAAAGAAATTATTATCGAATAAAAGCTACTCCTTTACCACCAAACAAAAAGAGCTTGTCCGAAAATATTATCCCGAATCCGGAAATGACAACAGGCATTTCCAAATTCAGGATAAAAAATTTAATCGGTATTAAAAAATCATTTGGTCCATCCTTGTGTCCAATCAGCACCTTTTTTTACAGCCCCTCTATAAGTAGCCTTTGTAAAGAAAGAATCGGCAGAAAGATCGGCTCCTCCCTCTACAGTTCCAACGTAAACATTTTCAAAAGAAAGGGTTTGGTTGATCTCATTATGATTTTCTGCTGTCCTAAATAACTCGCTGGAGTAAATGCCTTCATTACATTTAATATCGGAAGATAATGTCATATATTTCAATACAGAAGCGTCAGAAGCCGAGGACACCAAAGCGTTTTCTGTTTGTTCGGTCTCTGTCGTTAAACATTCAGGTTTTCCGGTTACCAGAGCATTGTATATTTTTACTTTGGTTCCCGCCCGTAAACGAATTCCCCTCTTTCCTTCTGTAGAATTATTGCCAATTAAAGTCAAATTAGATAATGTAGGAAAAGCGACCGGAGTAGCTGTAGCATCATCTCCGTTATTATCAGCTTCTATCAGGCAATCTCCCATATCCTTTGCGCCACTGGTACCCAACTGGGTAGCAACTAAAAACTGGGCCTTTCCGTTCCAACCTTCTGTCCAGTCGAAAGAATCATCCTCATTATCTGTAGCAAGCAAATATTTCACATTTACCGAACCACCGAAAAATTCAAAACCATCGTCAGCTCCCTTATAGGATTGCAGATATTCAACAGTAGTCCCATTCCCGACCCCATAGAAAGATACTCCGTTTGATTCGTGTTCATCATCGAAAGAAAAACCTGTATATTCCAAGCGAATGTATCTCAGTATACCAGAATTATCATCCTCTTTATTTCCACCGTAAGGAGCATTCCCAATCTCGGATTTAGTACCTGCACCCTTATTTGTATGTGCATATCCGCAGATATGGATCCCGCCCCAACCGCCGGGAGTCTGGTCCTCTGCAGTCATTATAATCGGATCGTCGGCCGTTCCCTGTGCATCGATATACCCTCCTTGTTCCACTAAAATATAATCGGCAATATCATCTTTAACTGCTGTAAGAATAACACCCTTTTCAATTTTCAGTTTAGCTCCATTTTTAACAGCATATCCTCCGGACAGTTTAAACCGATAGCCCGACGAAAGTATCACGGTTTTACCAGAAGCAATTTCTCCCGACAAAGTCGTACCATTTTCCATTACAATCTCATCTTCATTGCCATCACCGCTACCCCCATTATCGTCATCATCGCTACAGGAAGTAAACGTAAAACTACCGATCAAAGCAATTACAGCCCATGACCTTAACTTTAAAAAATTCCTTTTCATACATTTCCCATTTTAAAATTAAAACTTATTGATTAAAACTAAAACTTATAGGTAAATCCAATTTCGGCATTCGTACCTGGCCGAAAGGCCTCTACTTCCAATTTATCGTTAATTTGCGGTACATCCTGCCGAAAACGTACCTTACTGTTGAGCAAATCTTTAACCGTCAATTTGAAACTCCAATGACGGCCTAAACTATAACTTCCCACCCAATCGAGCGTATGTAAGGTAAGTTGTTTGTTATCACCTAAGCCGAATATTCCAACCGAATGAATACGAGGCCCTTGCACATTGTATACCAAAGCCAGAATCATACGGTCGTCCCCCCCACGTAAATAAGGAGCATAACTTATATCGGCATTGATCAGATAAGGCGAAGCTCCCTGAAGAGCCCGTTGATTGTCTGTATATATCCCGCCATCTTTCGGCAATTTGACATCGGTATACATATACGAACCATTGAGGCCCAATCGAAAGTTTTTAAAAACTTCCTTACGCATTTCCACTTCTACCCCCATAGCAATTCCATTTTTTGAATTCCGGAAAGTATGTACAGCCGATCCCCCTTCTGCTTCCTGTACCCGCTCAATCGGATCGTTCAATTGCTTGAAATACAAAGTAGCCGAAAACATATCGTTATTTTTTTTCGAAAAAAGATCATAACGCAAATCCACATTAATGTTATAGCCGTTCTGAATAGCAGCATTTCCCCGGATAGCAGCACTTCCATACGACTCACGGTACAAAAAAGGAGCCATCTCCACAAAAGCCGGACGGGTCACAGTACGCGATACAGCAAAGCGAAGACTGTTTCGTTCCCCTATCGTATATTTTATATTTAAAGCCGGAAAAATATCCCCGTTTTTTAGTTCAGATTTTCGTTTTATACTCCCGTCATCAAAATAATCCACACTCTGATTGACTTGCTCATAACGCACACCTATATTTATCAACAATGTGGGGAAAGGGAAAAAATCTACCTCTGCAAAAGCAGCATACGCCTTACTCTCTGCCTTATACCGATTCCGCGGTTGATAACTCCTTTTGATCAGAATATTTCCATTCGCCACATTTTCAAAATTCAGGTAACTATCTGTATCGTAAATATTAAATATCTCAGGAGAAGGTAAATTATCCAGATTGTAATAGAAACTGGCACACCGGAAATCACGCGTCTTCCGCTTATATGTAGCTCCAAAATGTAAACGATTCTTTTCCCCAAACCGATAAGCAACTTTTACATCTCCCACCATTTCATTTTCGTCCAATTCTCCGAAATAACGCATTGTCTCCTGTTGATTCAGCAAGAAAAGACTCAATTTACCTGTCTCTTCATTTTTACGAAACATTACCTGCCGCCGATCTGGTTCATCACTCCCAGTCATTCCATAAGAACCAGCCCAATTTAATTCCCATCTCTCTCCCCATTCATGATGCCCGCTTAGCTGATTATTTAATAAACTGTATGCATGATAAACGCTATTGCTTCCCCTCAAGGTGACCCCTTCGGAATCAAAACCGTCCCGTTCCATAAATTCATCAATAGCATTGCGGGCATAAAATAATGAATAATTGAGATAGTCTGAATGACGAAAAGTATAGCTTAAGCCGGCTAAAGCCGCTATTTTGAATTTTGTTATATAACTGTTATAACGGAACATATTCAGTACACGTCCCTGAGCGGTAAATTGCTTGACAAAAGCATCTTTGAGGATTTGTTTTTCGTTACCCGCTCCCATCGATAAAAGTACATTGAGTTTTCCAAAACTCTTCCCCCAACCTACATTACCGCTGAAATCAGGCAAAGCCGTCTTCTTCTCTATAACAAAAGAAGTTCCGAAAATATCCTTTTCCTTTACCTTCTCTTCAAAAGAAGAATAAGGCATATCCAGATATTTGGAATCAATATTTCCAGTTTTTAACAGAGACCCTTCCCGGTCACTATAATAAAAATCTTTACCCAGAGTATTAAATACCCCACCGACATTCATGCCGACAGAAAAGAAATCCTCTCCTGTATGCACTTTCGTTCCAATATCTATATGTGCACCCGAATAGTCTGCAAAAGATTGTACGGCATATACTTTACTTACTGTAATATTTTTCACCGTAGCCGATGGAAATAAATCCAAAGGTATTAATTTATTATCCGGATTGGGAGAAGCAATCGGCAATCCATTTAAAGTCGTCGTACTGTAACGGTCCCCTAAGCCCCGAACAATCAACTGTCCGGCATTTGCCACAGAAATTCCAGTGATCTTTTTTACTCCTTCCTCTACATTGGAAATTCCCTTCAAACTCATTTCTTTTGCTCCCATATTTTCTATCGCTATGGTCGCATTCTGTCTTTCAACCTGTAATACCCGTTCGTTTTCTAAATTTTTACGGGCTGTCACTTTTACCTCATCCAACGTTTCGGTATCCGGTTCAAGCTCAAAATGAATTTCCTGGTTTTCCGCTACCTTTACCCCTTCCCGTATTAAATCTTGATAGCCCACAAATTTCACTATCAATGTATAAGTACCCGTGTCTACGTTTAAGGTATATCTCCCCTCCCTATCAGCAACTGTTCCGAATGCCGTACCCGCTACTTGAATAGTCGCCCCGAACAAAGGCTCTCTAGTTTTCTTGTCAACAATAGTTCCTTTGATAACTCCGCAAAATGCCTGAAAAGACAAAAGAGAGAAAAAGAAAAGAAAAAGAAAATGTCTGAGAAAATTCTGTTGTTTATACATCTTTACTTGTTTTACAGCGCAAAGATTAGCTATAAACATTACATTATGATCTCATTTTTATTTCCATTTCATTACATTTTATCACACAAAAGTCCTCTACCTCTTTCAAAACAAAGATAAAATATCGGATTTTAATATAAAGTCAGAAATTTAGCTCCTTTTCTTTTGTCCCCATTTATTATCGTTACAGCCACGCTATCAGTTATTTCTCTGATCCTGAATTTCTTTCATGTGAACGACACCTCTATATACAATAATATAATTGAGAAGTAACAATAAAATTAAGCCAGCCAAAAAGTAAGGCCAACCTCCCGTATCAAGCAAAATACCGGTAGCCCAACCCAATAAACTGGATCCCAGATAATACACCAACAAATAAATGGATATTGTAACGGAACGTTTTGCCGGATTATATTCACTGACAATCCGGTTACAGAGGACATGCACAACAAAAAAATTAAACGTAAAAACAGCTAATCCTAAGGTAACAAGCCAGAAATTGGCAATATAAAGCAATACTATACTGACAGCAGAAATTAATAATATTTTCTTCAATACCTGAAAAGAAGTATGCCGGCGGGTTAAACGCACAGTAGCTACTGATCCAAAAATTCCAAAAATATACATCAAATAAATGTAATGAATTGAATACTCGGGGAAAGAAAAAGGCTCCTCCACTAAATAAAAACCCATATAATTATACAAGCTGACAAATACGCCTAAAATCAAGCCTCCGGTAAGATAAAAGGGGATCAAAGCCTTGGAAGTAATCAGATGAAGATTCGTAACCACCAGTGAATGTAAACTTTCCCTACAAGGAATAAAATGTGTGGAACGAGGACTGAAAATCAAAAATAAAAGAGCAAAAAAAGCACAAATCAGCCCAATACTTACGGAAGCAATCCTCCACGACCAAATTGCCCCGATCCAGGAAGAAATAAAACGTCCACTCATCCCTCCCAATGCATTCCCAGCAATATAAAGAGCCATAATTTTTCCTTTATTACGCTCCGACACCTCTTCGGCAATATAAGCCATAGATACAGAAGTAGCCCCGGAAAGCAAATAGCCCTTAGCTGCACTCAATAAGATCAATAAACCAAAAAACGGAGCAAAAGAAGCTGCAACAGAAAATACAGAAGAAGCCAAAAGTCCTACGCTGATTAACTGTTTTCGCGATATGCGATCGGCAATAAACATCGTCGTTATTAAACCAAACACCATACCCAAGGTCGAGAATGACACCGCCAGACTGCTGTCACTGGCTGTCAAATGAAAATCCCGGGCTAAATCGGGCAAAAGCGGCTGAAAATAATACAACTGCGCAAAACAAGAAAAACCCGATAAGAATACACATACGGAAATAATCGTATCCCTCCGGCTGACTTTTTTTTCTAATTCAGAAGCATCCATCTCTTTAGGCAAAATCATGCGAAGGTAATGACTATCCCCTAAATTTCCTAACAGGAAAAGCAGCAGATTAACAAAAAATGAATTTCTGTTACCAGATATAAAAAAGACTACCGATTGATTTCGATAGTCTCTTTTTATAAACGTATGAAGGATTTACAATTTTTTTAATCCTTTTATTTCTTCCGGATTTGTCACTTCTATGACACTAATGGCGTATCCACCTCCAGGAGCCGCTGCTAATGTCAATTTAGATTTATTGGTTAAGATCCCCTTCCGGATGGTATAAGCTTGGGGATTATGTTCATAATGAGCATCTTTAGCATCCGCATACACGGTTGCAATGTATTTTTTCCCCGGCTCTAAATATTCAAAAGTCAAATTTGAACGATGCCCATTCTCATCGGCAGTACATCCGATAAACCAATTGTTCGTTCCCTTTGCTTTCCGGGCTACCGTGATATAGTCCCCCGGTTCTGCTTCCAGATAACGGCTATCCTCCCAATCCACAGCTACATCTTTGATAAACTGGAAAGCATCCATATAAGGTTCGTAATTCTCTATCATATCAGCAGCCATTTGTAAAGGACTGTACATCGTCACATACAAAGCCAACTGACGGGCCAATGTAGAATGCACAAACGAATGATTATCCGGATTGGCTTTACTTACCCGCATCTCAAAAATACCGGGCGTATAATCCATCGGACCTCCCATCAAACGGGTAAAAGGTAATATAGTCGTATGATCCGGATTACTTCCCCCGAAAGCTTCGTATTCCGTTCCCCGAGCCGATTCATTTCCAATCAGATTAGGATAAGTACGGCACAATCCGGTCGGTCGTACTGCCTCATGCGCATTTACCATAATCTTGTAATCAGCGGCTTTTTTCACTGCATATAAGTAATGGTTTACCAGCCATTGCCCGTAATGGTATTCCCCTCTTGGAATAATATTTCCCACATATCCGCTCTTCACAGCATTATAGCCATTCTCTACCATAAATTTGTAAGCTGTATCCAAATGACGTTCGTAATTGCGAACCGAAGCCGATGTCTCATGATGCATCATCAGTTTTACTCCTTTAGAAGCAGCATACTGATTTAATTCCTGTACATCGAAATCCGGATAAGGAGTTACAAAATCAAATACATAATCTTTGGTTTTACCAAACCAATCCTCCCAGCCGATATTCCATCCTTCCACCAACACTTGGTCAAAACCATGCTCCGCCGCAAAATCAATATATTTTTTCACATGTTCCGTATGGGCAGCATGCTTTCCGTTAGGCTTTACCTGAGTATAATCAGTTTCTCCCAACTTTACGGCAGGCAGATCCGTATAGGCCCAACTACTTTTTCCGGTAATCATTTCCCACCATACCCCGATGTATTTTACCGGTTTGATCCAACTGACATCTTCATAAACACAAGGATCATTCAAATTGAGGATCAATTTAGAAGCCAATATTTCACGGGCATCATCACTCACCATCACCGTCCGCCAGGGAGAATGACAGGGAGCCTGCATATATCCTTTATCCCCTATAGCATCCGGAGTCAACCACGATTCAAATACCATATTCTTGTCATCCAGATTCAGATGCATACAGGCATAATCGACCAAAGCTGCTTCGTGAATATTGATATATAAACCGTCGTCACTTTTCATCATCAGCGACGTCTGTACCCCAGTCGGTGAAAATGGCGTCTGGGAAGAATTAGGAGTAATAGCAGCTTCCATTTTACCGCGTATCTCCGATAATTTAGAAGTTACCGTACTGTATTCCTGGGTATCATAGTCCCCCGGAATCCAAAAAGCCTTATGATCTCCGGCCATTGCAAACTGAGTATGCTCTTCTTTGATTACAAAATAATTCAAATTCGGTTGCTGCGGGAATTCATAACGGAAACCAACTCCATCATCGTATAAACGGAAACGGATGATCATCGTTCGCCCGGTTTCTTCCTGTTCTAATGTTAATGCCAACTCATTATAGTGATTACGGATATCCTTTACTTCTCCCCACACCGGTTGCCAGGTCTCGTCGAAAGCAGACGTATGTACCTCTGCAATCCTAAAGTCACTCCTCAAATCTTTCTCATTCTTTACTTCCAACCCCAACCGACTTTCTTTGATTACCGGACGATTCTTATAGTCTAAACGGTACACCGGACACCCGTCTTTTACATCCGCCTGCAACACCAGGTTTCCATTGGGAGATTTCAGCTCCGCCGCCTTCAGACCAGCAGCAGCAAGTAAACAGACTAATAAAATTTGTAATCTTCTCATATTCTATGGATTTAGTTCATTTTTATAACGTTTGCAATTTAAATCTAGCCACATTTGTACTGCCATACAAAAATATACCGAAAAAGACCTTAATCCAGAGAAGGGAGAAAAAAAGGAGTAAATAGGAAGAACCGTTAAATGTTAATTTACTGACAACAAGGACATTATCCAATAGATAGATTGTTAAAAAAGGAGTGAAACTTCAGTTTATAAGCAAGAGGATCTTTTAGATCTATCGGGAAATAAATAAAGTAAGGACATTATAATATATAATTTTACATTAAAACGTTACCTTTGTCTGTAATTCTTATCAAATCGTATGGAAAACATGAAAAAACTGAATGATCTGGTTACTTGGAAAATAGGAGATTATGCATTACAATTATCCGTAGTTATTTTGGGAGTCTTGATTACTTTCGGCGGAGGGAATATGTTAAACAAACGGGCGAAGGCGAAAGAGATCACCAATGCGATGGAGTTAATCAAAATTGAATTAGAGACGAACAGAAAAAGCATTCAGGAAATCGGTAAAACTTTAGCCATTGAGCAAAAAGCAAGCCGATATGCACTTCGCTTTGAAAATAACCTCAGCAAAGCTTCGAATGATTCGTTAGAAATATATCTCTCCTATCCTTTTCTGATAAATAATTTCAGAGCTAAAACAGATGCTTTGGAAATGTTCAAAATGTCTTCTTTAGCCCCACAAGTACACGATAAAAAACTTATTCTCCAAATCATAAAAACCTATAATGAAATTATCATCGTTGAAGACATTGTCAAATGGTACTACGATTTAAAAACTCAATATATGAATGATATGAAAACGGAACGGGATTTTCTTTATAAAGAAGACAAACTTCTTCGGGAAGGTGTCAAAAAAAATATTCAGCAAATCTGGCAATTCCGATTAACCAGTTTTCCCGTCCATAATGTCCTTACCTTCATATCAGGTGCGCGGGATTTTAAAAAAGGCTTTCCTGAAGTCGAAACCTTACTCAACGAAACCATCCAAATGATCGAAGAAAGACAGGGTCCCAGAGGAAATTAAAGAAAAATCTTCTTTTCCCCCAGAGGGACGGACCTTTTGGGGCATTTTTGCCCAAAATACTCTTTTTCCCATTTTTCATTTAAACGAATAAAACCGGAAAATATTCACTCAACAAACTGAAAGAAAGATACTTAATAACAGGAGTTTTCTCCTCTAGGATATTAAAAATTTCTACAAAATACTTTTAACAAAGAAGTTTATTGCTAAAAATCCCCCAAAAGGTCCGTCCCCGTTTATTAAAAAGTACCGATACGCATCACTTCCTGTTCAAAATCCTCCCGAGCTCCCCGGGCTTTATTGCGCATTTTTGTACGATAGTTGTAAATGGTTTTCAAAGAATAACGCAGGAATTGGGCAATTTTGTTGCTATCCGTAATGCCCAAACGGATGAGGGCAAAAATCCGCAATTCCGTATTCAGTAGTTCTCCCGGCTTCAATATAATCTCCTCTCCTTCTGCCAGCAAAGCATTGAATTCTTTTACAAAATCAGGAAACAACTGTAAAAAAGCAGTGTCGAAATTAGTATAAAATTCCTCCAGTTCCTCCTCTACAAATTGAGTCGATTTTAAATCCCGGAACAATTCCTCTGTCTGCCCGTTCATCGCCTTTTTATTCAAGGAACGCCGATAAGTATCTAATTTTCCGATATAGGTTGAACAAAGATCCAAGAAACGACCAATATAAGCTTCTTTAATATAATTTACTTCTGCCAAACTTTTATTTGTAAGTTGCAAACGGGTGTTAGAATCCGATAAGCGAACATTCAGAAGTTGTAATTCTCCATTCAACAATTTCAATTGTTCATTCGCTTTTCCCACCTCTTTTTTAGCCAATGCCAGTTTTTTCATTTGCCGTCTCAAATAAAGAGCCAGAAGGATTAAAAATAAAGCCAATACACTTATGCACAAGAGATAAATAAACATTTGCCGCTGCTGACGCTCTCTTTGCAAACGATAAGCTTCATTGATAATCGGCAAAACCTGTGACACCTCTATCGTACGCAAACGGGCATTGCAAAAAGCAGCGTCTTCCATCGCCCGTTTCATATAAGCATACGCCCTTGCGATATCTCCTTCCTCATACAATAAAGCCGCCAATTCCCTAAGCGAAATATATTCTTTAACCCCACATTTTAAATCCGATAAAGCCGATATAATCAAATATTCTTTCTCCTTTTCCTGTTCCCCCATCTGCCGATAGACATTAGCAACAGCATAAGCCGTATACCCCATTTCCCGGCTATCCGGATTTAAGGTCTCATAATAAGGCAACAATAGGTTCAATGCTTTCCGATACTCCCCTTGATGTACCCACTGATTCGCTTTTATCATTACACGACCATCGCTTTTTCTGGAGGCTAAGCTCAACAAAGAATCCTGATATAAAGCTACTTTCTGTTCATATTCCTGCTGCAGTTCCTCTCCGATAGCATAATCCCGCATTGCCCCGTATAAGGTCTGATACAAATGATAATAAGATTCCAACATTTCTTCCGACAATTCCCTTTGATCTATATTTGCTAATAAATCCAAAGATTCCCAGTACATCCCGGTAATAATTCTCACTTCAGCCAATAACATACGGCTTTTCTCTATAATTTCCCTCTTCCCTGATTTTTCTGCCAATTGTAATTGTTCCCGTGCATAATACAAAGCCGAATCAGCAGTATATATTTTGTACTCGTTAGCCAAATACGCATCTGCTTCCATCCGCTGTTCATCTGTCTGCGCCTGTTGGCGTTTTAATTTTCCCTCTGCAATCCGTTGCTCCTTCCGCTGTATATATTCTTCAGGATATTTTACAATCTTATCCAATTCCTTTAATCCGTTCTCTTTTCCTCCGGATTTTCCAAATAATAATAACGGCAACAACAAACTGACCCAAAGATATAATTTCATCCTTTTACTTTTTTCCAATAACCTTTTACAAAGATAACTACAACTCTTCTAATTCCTTATCTTCCTTTTACTTTTTTCCCTCAAAACGTTCAATCTCCTAAAACGAACGAAGCCACTCTTCGAAAATTATATAGCTTGAGATTTTTTATAAAGACATTAATAAATCTCAAAATTCCGGGAAGGAAGGTATTTTCTTTTTCTCCACAGTTTTTTTCAAACGGAAAGGGACCTAATTTTGTCCAAAAAATTTGCAGCATGAAAGGTTTAAATTCCCTATCCATTCCTCTCCAGGGGAACGAACGCCTGGATGATATTTCAAAGCCGGATCTCAATCTTTGTTTTCAAGATCCGGATCCGAACGTGTTGAGTCCCTATCACAGGCAATATTTTGGTTACTCCTAATAAAAGAGTGTCCTCGCTTTTACCCATATCAATAATATCCGGGATCACGATCTGGACGGACACAACAAGCCGAACCGATACTGTTGCGAAGTAGACAAAAATATAAAGAGATTCAAGCCGCAATTTAATATTCCTTTACGAACGGCTTTGTATATTATCAAAGACGTCGATGAGAATATCAAAACAGATCTTCTGGTAAAAAGCAATATAAATTCCCCCCCTTTCTTTTATAAGAAAATTATCTTCAAGCCCTTGACCAATCTTCTGGTGAAGGAGGCTGTATCTCCTTTCAATTTTCTAATTAATTTTCTGGGACAGGCTCTCACAATCCGAAAGATATCCCTTTTGACATCTACCGGACAGATTTCACACTGAAACAATTTTTGTTGATCCATCCATTGACCACTGTTAGGAAAGCAAAACTGGAAATGACTCTTAAATTGCAACCACCTTACACTCCTATATCAACTAAAAAATGAAATAAGCAAACGAAAATACTTACTGATTCCCGTAATCAAAAATCGAAAGACCATTTATTCCCTCAAGTTCTTAAAGAAAAAAGTACGAATAAATATTTACGCCAACCGATTCGTCGGTAACTTATAAAGATAAAAGCTGCTATTCATTCCGACTTTCCCTCAAAGACGAAAAACCTTTATCCGAATAGAAAAAGTAATAAAAAGAATGAAAGAAAGAGTTTGCCATACAGCAAAACTTTCTCAACTAAGTTTAAAAAGCCACTTATTTATCCTAAAAGAACTTTTTAAACCTCTCCACAAATCTTAAAAGCTACATCTCTTTCACTTATTTAAATTTACCTCACCACTTATTAAGGGGAATTAAAAACTATATTATACTAATTTACTGATTATTAAAAAACATATCCCTTTTAAATTCGTTTGAATAGTAGAGTAATCATAAAAATTAGAAACGATGAATAACGAAAACACAAACTCAAAAAGCAGTGGCAGCCACACACAAGGTGGTAGCCATGAACAACATGTTGAAGCAGGACGTAAAGGCGGTGAAGCTTCTCATGGAGGTGGACGCAGTTCTCAAAGCAGTAACAGAGAAAACAGTAATTCCGGTACCCAAGGCGGAAGCCGCGAGCAACATGCTGAAGCAGGACGTAAAGGCGGCGAAGCTTCTCACGGAGGTGGACGCAGCTCTCAGAGCAGCAGTCGTGAAAGCAGCAATTCCGGCAAACAAGGCGGAAGTCGCGAACAACACGCTGAAGCAGGACGTAAAGGTGGCGAATCCTCCCACAGAGGTGATTGTCAATAAAACACTTTACAAAATAGGACAATTTTCCTATTGAAATTTTTAATCCAAAGAGTATACCAGACTGTCCACGGACAAAACAATCACTGGTATACTCTTTTTAGGTAACGACCAAGGTTTGTGTCAATGAGAAAGCAAGACTCAGATAACAGTACTTCTAGCTGGAATCTGTTTCTAAATACAATCATAAATGGATTCCTGATCCCTCTCGATCCTCAAACAGATATCGTTCCTTCCTTTTGATTTCCGTCAAAGCGAGATAAACAATCTTTTGACAACCTCTTCCGATAGAAAGTTTATATCCGTGTCCTTTCCGATTTTTCCATTCCCCTCTTCAATGAGATGGGAAAAAGTAAGGAAAGATTCCGAAACAGTACCCCCCTTCCAGGAAAAACGATGCTTACCCGATACCCTTTTTTACCCTGTTGATTTAAAACAGTATACTTCCTTCTACTAGTAGACTTTAAGCAAAGGGGACTTGCAGAAAATTTTATCCTTGCGAATACTTTCGATGTACTTACTACAAACGTCATCTGCTTATAATAAAACACGGAGCTTAAAAAGGGAAAGCTCCGTGTCGCAATGCGATATACTCACCGAAAGTAAGTGAAATAAAAGTAGAAATTTATTAGTAATAACCATCCTTTAAATTACTCATATACTGTTTTATTTTTTATTGCTTTTTATTTGTAAGTATCTTATAGCGTTCTTTCTAAGCAAAATTGATAATAGTCAATGTCTGTCCTATCACGATAAATGCATTCCGTCTACTGATTGTATAAAAATAAAGAATTTAATCCTTATAGCAAGTATTAATGGATTTAGAAGAGTATTGAAATAATCGACAAAACTAAATATATAATCAGAAAATTGTTTTTTATGTTCGATACAGAAACATAAAATTATACAGTTTTATACTTCTCAATTTTACCCTTCCCTTTAAGTGATGTCTATATTCATTTGATTTATAATCTATTTTGTCATCTTTTTATTTTACTATACATGATTCTTTGAAATAATTTTATAAAAATTATGTTTCGTAATTCATTTAAGCCAGTTTTAGGAGATTATAAAAACTTCTAAAATTTTAGGTTATGAATAAAGAAATTATGAAAAGTTATTATCCTTACGATTTAAGAGTAATTAATCCATCTACCTCTAGTACAATTTATCGAATTAAAATGTTTGACACTGAAACTTACTTTCTCGAAGATTCTTGGCATAGAGAAATTGAAATTTCTTATAAAGACACGAATTACAAACCTGTTCTTTATTCTTTGAATCAACTGGATTCCTATATAAAAGTAAAAGGAGGTATATCTATAAATTTCTTAGATATTATCAGTAAATTGTTGACAGATTATTTTTCTCTTATACAAGTCGATCCAGGAAATAAATGGATAAAAGAAATTCTATTCAACTACTTTCAAAATAAAAGTACCGTTCCCTTTACCCACAAAATTATGAAGGCGATATACAATCTCCTTTATCGTTTCCATTTCGACCTTGATCATCTTATCGAATCCGGTGAAGCCATAGATGCTATTACCCTTAGAGTGAATCCTTATGATTTTTATCCGATAAATTGGTAAGTTAAAAAGTACAGGGTATTAGAAATACCTTGTACTTTTCCCATTTTCTGAAAAAATATCCATTTCATTTCAGAGATGGATATAATTTACTAAAAATATTTAACAGATTCAATAAATATCAATTAAATGAGAATAGTATTAAAGTATTCTATTTTAAACATTTAACAGTTCAAAGAGCGTTTATTAATTGAACTAAGTTAAATGAATAAATTATTTTCCTACTTCTAGAAAGATCTCATCAAAGGCTGCTGAGCCTTTATCAGAGAAACACTCACCAACAAAATTATTCCTGGCAATAATTTTATCTCAAAAGATTTATATAAATAATTTTTTATCTTAAAACTTTTCAACTCGATAGTGAAGAAGGCAACAAACGAAAATCCATAAAAAAGATATATATTTTTCTTCTTTTCCTAAATATTAATTGCTCTTGGCTATAATTCAAAAAAATATACTTCATTTATTATTTTAAAATTATCTCCCTGCTTTTCACTAGAAATTTTTATTTTACAATAGTACAATTAATGTTGTTCGGAGATAGAGTAATAGGGATTAAAAAACATGGAAAAATTTTAATGCATGCATGAATAGATGGCACATAAGAGAAGTATAGAGTTCCATACATCGCAAATTTGTAAGAAATATGAAATTGAATAAATAATATATTTACGTAATATATTATGAAAAAGCTGAATAATAAAAATTATTATTCAGCTCGTTCATCATTAATTAATCGCCATTTGTTCCACACCATTCTCCGCAATCATCTTCGCATTCACATTTAGGAGCAAAAGATGCCATTAAATCATCTCTCACAAATAATAATTCCCCAACAAAAAAAGTTTGTTCATCATAATTTGACTTGTCCATAATTAACCTCCTTTTTTAATAGTTTATTCTCTAAAAAAGATATTAGCATAGATTTGATAAATCGACAATAAAACATCTGTTGTTCTGATGACAATGTTTTTCGAATAGATATACATCCTCCAGCACAATGCCATTTTGCAAAACAAGTCTCACAATCATTAAATCTATTTTGTCTAACAGTTATTGCATTATGAAAACTTGTTTGATTGATGCAAACAGAACCATCTTCTACCCGTCCATACTGAAAAGATGAAAATGCTATATCCTTTTCAGTTGAGTGCCTATGACAAGAAACAATATCCCCCGTTGGTGTTACACAAAATTCACCAACACAGAACTGTTTTCTAATACGAAAAAATGAGTTTAAAATAGAATTATATACAAATATATTATTTTCTCTGGCAACATTATAAGCTTCGATAAATTTTTTTACAAATTTTTCATAATACAAATTGCTATTTTCTATTGTGTCTGAAACAGGTTCGAAATGAAGTTGATTAATATTAGGATAATTTTTAACTGTAAATTGTACCATATCTACCATTAATTCAACATTCTTATTCGTAATTGTAGAACGTAATCTAAAAGGGATCTCATGTTTCAATAATAGGTGAATATTCTTATCTACAACATCAAATGAATTCAATGTACTCATGGAAAAATTACGTTGCGAATTTTGAATTTCTGGAAGGATGTCATAAGAGACACAGAGCTTAACATTCATTTTTTTTAACCATAAGATTCGCTCTTCGTTCAACAATGTTGCATTTGTAGTAATCCCGATACTCTTTTTTATTTTCTTCTTATTAGTTTCTTCTGTTATATAGTTGATAGCCCATACGAGCAGACCCCACGTAAGCATCGGTTCACCTCCCCCTATAAAAGAAAATGTCTTAGAGTGATCTTCATTAGAGGATAATATATAATCAACAACAGCTTTTATCTTTTCTTTACTGAGCACTTCTTTTGATCGAGACTCTTGAGCATAGCAATAACTACAAGCAAGATTACACATTTGAGAAAGAATAAACATTACTTTATCTGAAGTATCAATAACACATTTTGTATCAGATTCTTTAATTTCTATTCTTTCTAATTGTTGAAAACGTCTGAATAGTGTTGTATTTTTAACTTCATATGGAAAAAGACCATTCTCCAAATAACTATTAATTGCTGTAATAGTCTTATTATTTGCATAAAAAGCTACACCTCTTAAAGGTAAATATACTATATATTTATTTCCTGAAGGAATAATAAAAATATCTTTCTTTATATCATTCATGCTCAAATTTGTTAAAAATAAAAAAACAATAATTTTATCTTACTATATATATACATTACACAATACGCGAAACAAACTCCGGTTCGGGCATTCGTTCAAGGGTTGAAATTTCAAACATAACCCTTGACTTCCGGTCGCCAATTTCTATCCGCCGATTCCGGAATAAACCGATTACAAAAGCATCGATTGCTTCAATGGGATAAAACGATACGATTAACCGGATAGCATGTGCCAGAATCCGCAACCGATCCCCCTCAATTTGAAAACGAGGTATGTATAAATTAGAAAAGGTAAAAAGTTTAAACGTCTTTTTCCCTTTGCAAAAACCACTGTCGTGCAACCAGGAAGTAAATTCCGGATTTCCTTCGTTCAGAATTTTATATAAACAACTGGACAACTCGTACATATAATTACAAGGCAGAGTGGTCCCTTCTACTAATTTTAATTCTAATTTCAGACGCATATAAAATCATTATGTTCTAAAAATAAGAAAATATAATGACAACTCCATCTTGATTCTAAAGAAATATTTACATTTATAAAGAATTATGTTTCTATTTGTTATCATTGATTTCTTAAATTGATATGGTGTTATTCCCTTCCCCCCTAGTGATTTTTGGAACAATCAGAAAAAATTCGTATTTATCTGTCAGGAAAGAGCGTTTATATATTTTCAGAAAAGAGAAACAGCTAGTAATTTTGTAAAAACAGGCGCAACCCCGACAAACAGGAATACTACTGAAGATTTTACAAAAGACAGGGCAACAGCTACGGGACGGAAAAATTCCCTTTCTTCCTTGCTAAATTGTTGCTTGCCCATCGACAATACAAACTCCTATCGGCTCAGAATAAGTAAGAAGCAGCACTGGGTAGGGATAATAATTCCGCTCTACGATTTTTCCTATAGACGAAAGTCAGCTTATATTTGAATTATTCCTATGTTTCTGAAGGGTTCCCGGCATTTTTTATACCTTTGTACCATCCATGGCAACGGATAATATTTTCACAAAACAATATGTATTGGGTGCTTTTTCTCACATTTGTCAAGATCGGTATGTTCACTATCGGAGGAGGTTATGCAATGATTCCCCTGATTGAACGGGAAGTGGTAAACCGGGGATGGCTGAATAAACAGGATTTTATCGATTTATTTGCGGTAACCCAATCTTTACCCGGTATTTTTGCCGTGAATATTTCCATTTTTGTGGGATATAAATTGAAAAAAATAACAGGCAGTATTATTTGTGCTTTAGGAACGATATTACCTTCCTTTTTTATTATCTTAGCTATCGCCTTATTTTTTAATCATTTTCAGGATAATGTATGGGTAGTAAAGGTCTTTAACGGTATACGCCCCGCCGTAGTAGCTCTTATCTTAGTCCCCTGTCTTTCCGCTGCGCAAGCGCTGAAATTAAAACGCATGGAATTGATCTTTCCCTTGATCGGGGCTGTTTTAATCTGGAAAGCCGGTATTTCCCCCGCTTATATCGTATTGGCTGGAATTGTGGGCGGCCTCGTATATACGTTTTGGATAAAAGATAAAATAAAGAAAAAAGGAATATAAATTAAGACAAGTAAACCATGATCTATTGGCAGTTGTGGTGGGTATATTTGAAAATCGGGATTTTCGGTTTTGGTGGAGGATATGCGATGCTTTCCCTGATTCAATACGAAGTAGTGGACAAACATCAATGGCTTTCTTTGCAAGAATTCACTGATGTCGTGGCTATCTCCCAAATGACTCCCGGACCTATCGGGATTAATAGTGCTACTTATATCGGTTATACCGTCACTGGAAATGTCTGGGGCTCTATCATTGCAACCATTGCCGTCTGTTTGCCCTCTTTTTTGTTGGTCTTACTTATTTCTTATTTTTTTGCCAAATTCAAAAACAACAAATATGTAGCCGCAGCCTTTACCGGTCTGCGTCCGATGACTGTCGGACTGATTGCTGCGGCCGCGTTATTGCTTATGAACAATGAAAATTTTATCGATTATAAAAGTGTTTTGATTTTTCTGGGAGCCTTTTTCCTGACCTGGAAATATAAAATTCATCCGATACTGATGATCTGTTTGTCCGGAATACTAGGATTAGTTCTCTACTGGTAATTTATACCTTTCCTTATATTAATTTACCGCTTATTAAATAACCTTCTCTCCCGGATTACGTTCCTAAAAAAGGAAATAAAAAAGTAAGATGAGAAGTAATTTCGATTATTCAGAAAATATCCGGGAGGTGAACGATGAAACACCGGATAATTTTACCCGGATGGGAAACGGGCATAAAGAAAAACTGGAACCCAAATACACAGACGGAGAACCGCCCGACGAAGATGAAACGGAAGTAATAGATGCAGAAAAAGAAGATACGTCCGATTAAATATCCGGGAAGTTTTTATTGACGGCAACTCCTTTCCAATAATTACGCTGCTGAAGAGATCCGCGCTTTGATATATAAAGATCATTCAAAAATGCTGGTTTCTTTTTTAGCAGAGTGTCCATTCATTCCTGACGGGAAGGTATTTATCCCTTGTTTTAAAAATAAATTTTCCGGATGCTTATCCCTGCTCCCCATCCGAACAACTTATTCGCTCGTTTTATTTTTGAATAGTAATTTCTGCAAAGACCGGATTATGATCGGACAAAAAGCCTGTATTCGGGATATCGGTAATATTTCGGAATTTATTTACCTGTATGTCCGGTGAAATAAAAATATAATCAATCCACGTTCTCTCTGTCTGAGGAAGTCTTCCGAAATCATGGAAAGTCCATTCCGGCCCATACACCAAGGCTGCTTCCAACTTGGCATTTTTTACTTTTCCTCCCTCTGTCAACAACATTATAATATCCGAATCCGGGATCGTATTAAAGTCCCCAGTCATAACAAACGGACGACCTTCTGCCAAAGCCGTTATTTGTTTTACTAATAAACGGGCACTTTCCTGACGAGCCACTTCTCCTTTATGATCCAAGTGAGTGTTTAAAGCCATAAATTCTACACCACTCTCCTTATCCTTAAAAATAGCCCAAGTTGCTATACGCTTACAAACCGCATCCCAGCCTTTTATTCCCACTTTCTCAGGAGTTTCACTCAAACTGAAATTCCCACTCTTCAAAACTTCAAAACGACCGGTTTTGAAAAATAAAGGATTGTATTCCCCTCCTTCCTTACCATCTTCCCGGCCTACACCTATAGCTGTATATTGTGGCAAACGGGACTTCATATCCTCCAACTGATTATGCAGCACTTCCTGCATCCCCACTATATCCGGAGCATAATAATTCAGCATTTTTCCTGCTTCCTCTTTCCGGTATTGCCAATTATTCATACTGTCCCGGGGTGTATCATAACGAACATTAAAACTCATAATTTTTAAGTCGGTTTGATGCGTTTTATGGCAACAAGCTCCTAACAAGAAAAATAAACCGAAAATAAATAAAGTATTTTTCATATTCTTTCCATTGAAATAATACGTATAGAATGCCTCAAAAACTATTTATTCAATTGAGGAATTCAAATGTAAACACTTTTTCCGGGAAAAGAGAAAGAAAAAGTTAGTAATTTTCAGCTGCTCCTAACCGTTCATTTTTAGGTTCCGTTCCTTCTCTGTATTTTTGGGGACTAATTCCGACATACCGCTTAAAATATTTTCCGAAAAATGAAGTATTGCGAAATCCTAATGAATAGGCGATTTCTTGTATCGAAAATTCAGTAGACCGAAGTTGTGCCTTAGCATCGGTAATGACTATTCCGGCAAGGATATCAGAAAAAGTATAACCGGATACCCGCCGGACAGTAGCTCCCAAATGTTGGGGAGAAATACTCAACAGATTGGCATAAAAAATTACGGAATGCTCCTTACAATAGTGCTGTCTTACGGCCCTGAGTACATCTCTGTATATCTCTTCTCCCCGGCTCAATATTTGCTTACTCCACGAATGACTTGTATATAAAAAATCTACTCCACACAAAAGAGATTGTAATATATTTTTTACAATTTCCAGAGGTAAATTGTCCTTTACCAAACCGTTTGCCCGGGCAAGTAAATGAAAATAATCCTTAAACCAAGTTGCTGTTTTTTCTTCTAAACTTAAAACCGGATTTTCCTGCATCACAGATACAAAATCTATTGTCAATTGCTGAAAATTCATGCTTTCCATAACAGAAGAAGAAAAAGCGACAAAACAAATTCGCAAATCGGCAGACTGCTGATAATACTGAATAACACTTCCCGGCATTATCCCAATAAAATCATTTTTCCGAATTTCCCATAAATTTCCATGAATTGCCGCTTTTAATTCCCCTTGCAAACAAAGGACAAATATCCCAGCTTTTAAACGACAAGGATTTTTATACATTTCTAAAAGACTCCCCTTTATTTCGGGCCCTACGATAAAATTCCGTTTTAAATCGGCATAAGGCATACGCCGCCTCTGAAAATTTTCCTCTATAATGAAAGTTTGCCATAAATCCTCGGAAAGGAACAATTCATTCATAAATACCTGTTTATAGTCAATCCACCCTACTATCGGAATCGATAAAGAAATGATAACAAAAACTTTGCCACCTTACCCGAGACAGGAAAGAGAATAAAAGATAAAGAAATAATAACAAAAGAGAGGTACAGAAAATACCTCAATGGAAAGGAAAGTTTTCCTTAAAAACGGAAACTTCCCTGACAAAAAAAGAAACTTCTAACAATTACAAACTTATTTTTTCTTTTCCAATTTCACAATTTCTCCTAAAGCCGGCAAGGTGATAGGAATATTCCTCCTTCGGGCTTCTTCAGCAAACACTTTGGGAGGATCACTCAAAGGTTCATCGGAAAGGTCAAAAGTTCCATAATGCATGGGAATTGTAATAGAAGCCTGCATTTCTGTAGAAGCTGTCAACGAATCGTAAGGAGAAATATGATTAGGTTGCATAAACCAACGGGGTTTATAAGCTCCTATACCCAACAATGCATAGTCCGGCGCCCCAAAAAGTTCAGGTATTTCCATAAAATGCTTGGAATAACCCGTATCGCCACTATAATAGAGAGAAAGTCCATTTCCCTGTAACATAAAAGCTCCCCACAACCGCTGACCGCTGTCGTGTACCGATCGTTTACTCCAATGCTGGGCAGGCAAAAAAGTAATCTTCAAGCCATTATCTTCTATTTGCTGATACCATCCCGCCTCTATCACCGCCAAATCCGGAAACCATCCTTTTAGCAGTTCTTCCATTCCCAGTCCGCAAAAAACCTTCATATGAGGATTATTCTTATACAGACAAGCTATACTCTTTTTATCCAAATGGTCAAAATGATCATGACTTAATAAGAGATAATCTATATTTTTAAATATAGCAGGATCTACAGGTAATTTACTCCGTCGCTTTACAAAAGGAATATTACCAAAAACCGGGTCAAACATCAGCCGTTTCCCGGCAATCTGCATAAAAAAGGAATTATGCCCGAGCCATACCAGAGAATCCCCCGGAAGATTCTCCAAAGAATGTAAATATTTTAATGAAGGTTCCCACTTTTCACGTTTTTTTTCTTTCCGCTGCGGATTAGGAGAAAAACGCCATTTTAAAATATTTCCGATACCATGAGTCGTATGAGGCTGGCGGTTTACAAATCGTCCCTTCACCACTGGATTCCCTTTCCAATACGGTTTTACTGTAATCAAACCCTCATTTCTCCGAAAAGAAATATGTTCTCCCATGCTTCTATTCAATACATTTATACGCAATTATTCTGCATACAAAAATACACTTTCCTATTCTGAAGAGGTGGAGAATTATCATAAAAATAATTAACGCCCCCACGGGGACGGACCTTTTGGGGCATTTCAAGAATTAAAATTCAATATATCCAAAATCTATCATCTATGTAAAACACTGGAAAAGAGGGAGGAAGAATAATTTATTTTATTCCTTTTTTATATTCTACACCTCAAAATGCTCCAAAAGGTCCGTCCCCGTGGGGGAAAGGAAAAGAAAAAACGTTTCTCGAAGGGGAAATTTACTCTTGGGGTTCCCAGCCGCCACCCAGTACCTTATAAAGGTTTACAATCGCGATTAATTCATCTCTCACGGCATTGTTCAAACCGATTTGAGCATCAAAGTAACCCCGCTGAGCATCCAATACATCGATATAACCAATTACCCCGTTGATATACTGCAAATTTGCCAATTCCAGATAAGAACGAGCCGCCTCTTCTAAACTATCCCTGGATTCCCGGATAGCCTCAATTTTCCGCGAAGAGACCAAGGCATCGTTTACTTCTTTAAATGCTGTCAGAACAACTTTTTCATAAGCATATCCTTCCCGTTCAGCTACAGCCCGCGCCGCCTTTAGTTGAGCCCGGTTCTTTCCCATATTGAACAAAGGAGCCAATATCTGTCCTCCCAAGAAAAAGAAAGGTGACTGAAAAAATCCTTCCCACTGGTTATTTTCCAAACCATACTGAGCCGACAACGGAATCTTAGGAAATAAACTGGTATATTGTAAACCTGCTTTTGCATGAGCAGCCCTCAATTTAAACTCCGCTTCCCGAATATCCGGCCGGCGTTCCAATAAAGTAGATGGCAAACCCGTAGGGAGAGTACGGGGCAAATTTTGTTTCAAAATGCCTTCTCCCCTGCCGATCTGTCCCGGATATTGCCCCGTCAACAAGGAAATATCATTTTCTTTTAAATGAATTTTTCTCTCTAAATCCGGCACTAAAGTAGCTGTTCTGGCCAATTCTACCTGAGCCTGCCGCAGAGATGTTTCGGAAGTCATTCCCCCCTCATACCGCAATTTTGCCAAATGAACGCCTTCTTTACGAGCTTCCAACGTCTGACGTACGATTTTCAATTCTTCATCCAGAGCACTCAATTCAAAATAAGCTTGAGCGACCTGAGCAACAATCGTCATTTGTAAAGCCCGTTGTCCTTCTACAGACTGCAAATACTCCGCTATAGCCGCCTGATTTCCCCAACGTAATTTTCCCCAAAGATCAATTTCCCAAGACAATAAACCTTTGGCCTCAAATATATTTTCAGGCGTATAATCATAATCCCGTTGCCCACTCACTTTAATGTCTACTTTCGGAAATAAATCCGCCTTCGCAATCCGTTTAGACGCTTCCGTTTCTTTAATACGGGCAACAGCCATTTGCATATCTTTATTATATAACAAAGCTTTACGAATTAACCCTTGTAAAACAGTATCCGTATATAAATCCCACCATTTTAACTCGCTTACCGAAACCGAATCTATCGTTTGTCCTTTTTCAAAGTCTGCAGGCAGATTTAATTCCGGCCGGACATACTCTTTCCCCAATTTACAGGAAGAAAGAAGTATTCCGAGTAAAATACAACTAATTCCGATTAGATATATTTGTTTCATATCGTTACAATTTTCCTTTAAGCCATCCCATAAAACCCTTATCTTTTCCCGAAGATTATATGGAAAAGTTTTACAGATTTATCTTGTTTTATTTTTTATGTCCTTCATCCATTCTATCATTCGGGCTCCACACTTTTCCTTTAAGTGTAATGCCTGCAATTTATGTTTCATCTTGCTTTTCGTCCGGTTAATCATCACAAAGAAGAAGGGAACCATCACAATTCCTACCGTAATAGCAGCCAACATACCGAAGAATACTCCCGTACCGATAGAATGCCGGCTAGCGGACCCCGGACCGGAGGCCATAACCAAAGGTAACATACCTAAGACAAAAGCTAAAGAAGTCATCAAAATCGGCCGGAAACGCAAACTGGCAGCTGTAAGAGCAGCCTTTAACGCATCTACTCCCCTCTCCATTTCTACCTGTGCAAATTCGACGATTAAGATTGCATTCTTTGCAGCCAACCCGACTAAAGTCACCAACCCGATCTGAAAATACACATCGTTCTCCAAGCCAAACACCCATATTCCCAAATAAGCGCCTAACGCAGCCACCGGCAAAGACAATAAAACAGCTATCGGAACCAACCAACTTTCATATAAAGCCGCCAAGAAAAGGAATACAAACACAAATACCAGCAACATAATAATTCCCATCTGACCTTCAGCCTTTTTTTCCTGATAAGAAAGTCCACTCCATTCCACCCCGATATTATCGGATAAATGTTCCTCTGCAATATTTTCCACCACTCTCATTGCTTCCCCCGAACTATAACCGGAAGCAGCCGCTCCTCGGATGACAGCGGTACTAAACATATTAAACCGACGAATATTTCCGGGCCCTGTCGTATACTCAGCATCCCCCAAAGCCGTCAAAGGCACCATTTCTCCGGACGAAGCCCTTACAAAAAACAAATTGATGTCATCTTTATGCATACGATAAGGTGCTTCTGCCTGAATATATACCCGATATACCCGGTTGAACATATTGAAATCATTTACATATACAGAGCCCGTATAAGCTTTCATGGTAGAAAAAATGTCGGCCATGGGAATTCCTAAAAATTTAGCTTTATCCCTATCTACGTCAAAATACAATTGTGGTATCTCAGGTTGCAAAGAAGAAGAAAGTCCGGTCAATGCCTTTTCTTTTACCGCATATTTCATAAAAGTATCTACTGCACTGACTAAATTTTCAAAAGAGGCTCCGTTCCTTGCTTCTATCTGTAGTTCAAATCCGCCTGAAGTTCCTAAGCCCGGAATTACAGGAGGTTTCGACAAATATACTTTGGCTTCCGGATAATGATAAAATTCTTCCCGTACATCCGCCATTACCTCTTCTACCGACATCTTATTTCCTTTCCTTTTCTCCCAAGACTGAAGGATAACCGTCAATTCTGTACGAGCCTGATTCGTTCCTACTCTAGGACTACTGCCGGTTACATTCTGTACATAAGCTACTGCCGGATGATTTTTGATATAATCCACAGCCCGGTTGGTTACCTCCCGCGTTCTCTCCAAAGTTGCCCCTTCCGGCAATTCCAATTCCACCTTAAAATACCCCTGATCTTCTTCAGGAATAAAACTTCCCGGTACAATCCGGTTCAAAACAAATATAGCAATCAGCACCATTCCAAAACCGGCTAAAATACGTCTGGAATTCCGACTCGCTTTTTCGACCAAACCCGTATATTTGTGATTTCCCGTAGCCAGCCATCGGTTGATTTTTTGAAATACTCTATTCTTTTGTCCCGAAGAAGGACGCAATAGAAGAGCACACATCGCCGGACTTAAAGTCAAAGCGACGACTAAGGAAATCAAAACAGATACAACAATTGTCACCGCAAACTGACGATAAAGCATTCCCGTTATTCCTCCCAAGAAACTTACCGGTACGAAAACAGCGGCCAAAACTAAAGAAGTGGCGACCAAAGCTCCTGTTAATCCATGCATTGCTTTTTTAGTAGCCTCATAAGGGGATAACCCCTCTTTTTCCATATAACTCTCTACAGCCTCTACCACTACGATAGCATCATCCACAACAATCCCGATGGCCAATACCAATCCCAAGAGAGTAAGCATATTTAAAGAGAAACCCAAGATCAACATCACCCCGAAAGTTCCCACTAAAGAGATAGGAACGGCAACCAAAGGAACAAGCGAGGCCCGCCAGTTCTGCAAAGACAGGAACACCACTAAAATAACCAATACGAGAGCTTCAAATAAGGTTTTATATACTTCATGTATAGATTCTGAAATATAAGTAGTGATATCAAAAGGTATATCATAACTTAATCCTTCGGGAAAATCACGGCTAATTTCCTTCATTGCCGCTTTTACATCTTCGGCAACCTGCATAGCATTGGCCCCCGGGAGCATATAAATTCCCAGCACTGCTGCATTTTCCCCATTAATACCACTTTCAGTAGCATAGGAAGAAGCTTCCAAAGAAACTCTTGCCACATCCCGAAGACGAATCAGTGAGCCGTCGGCATTGGCACGAACTACAATTTCCTCAAATTCCTGGACTGTAGACAAACGCCCCTGAGTTGTAATCGGAATAGTGATATCGGCACCTTCCATAGGCTGCATTCCCAACACTCCCGCTGCAGATTCCCGGTTCTGATCTTTCAAGGCATTTTGCAAATCCTGGACAGTGAGTCCGAAATTCGCCAAACGATCGGGCATTACCCAAATACACATTCCGTAATAACGGCTTCCGATATTCGATACCCGCCCTACTCCGGGAATACGTCTCAAAATATCTAAAACGTTGATTGTAGCAAAATTACTGAGGTAAATCTCATCAAAACGGGAATCAGAAGAACGCAAACAAATCGTCATCAACTGACTGGCAGATTGTTTTTCTACTTTAATACCATTTTGCACGACCTCCGCCGGCAAACGGGATTCTGCCAATTTCACCCGATTTTGTACCTCTACCGCGGACAATTCCGGATTGGCAGAAATATCAAAGGTAATATCAATGGTCAATCCGCCCGAGTTGCTGCTGCTCGATTCCATATATAACATACCGGGTGTTCCATTCAATTCCTGTTCGATCGGCGTAGCTACAGCCTGAGAAACAGTTATGGCACTGGCTCCCGGATAAGAAGCAGAAACTTTTACAACTGGAGGGGTAATTTGCGGATACTGATCCACAGGCAACATAAATAAGCCGATAAACCCTACAATCACAATTAAGATAGACAATACAGCCGAAAATATCGGCCGATCAATAAAGAACGTCGGTTTCATGCTTCCCCTCCTTCTCTTCTTCTCAACATACCAACGATTGAATCTTTTCCGGTTTCTGTTGCCGGCTCCGGTTCCTGAATAACCAGCACCCCAGGAGTAATTTTATGATATCCTTCTGTCACAACCGTCTCCCCCCGTCCTAAACCTCTTTCCACTACAACCTGGTTACCGACTTCAGGTCCTATTTCTATAAAGCGCTTTTCGGCTGTACTGTCCCTACGGACGACGTAGACATAAGCCCCTCCTTTTTCAATAACTACTGCTTTCGCCGGAACGACCACAGCATTCTCCCGGACATCCAATAATAACTTCACTTTTGTAAACTGTCCGGGTAACAATTTCCGCTCCGGATTCGCTAATTCAGCCCGTACACTGAAAGTACCGGTTTTCGGATCTACCTGAGGCTCGGCAAAATCTACCAATCCCCGGATAGGGTATATTGAATTATCTGCCAACGTCACAGTAATGTTAGGCTGCCAGGAACGACTGGTATCTTTTTCTCCCAATTTAACATTTCGCTGTAAACTCCGGAGATAATCCTGAGCCGTAAGACTGAAATCGACCAAAACGACATCACTTTCCACAACTGTCGCCAATAAAGATTTTGCCCCCGGACCCACTAAAGTCCCTATATCTACATAACGTTCACTTATATATCCGGAGATCGGCGACCGCACCGTAGTATAACCTAATTCCAGGTTCGCCTGCGCCAAATCCGCCCGGCTCATAGCAACACTCGCCCGGGCACTTTCATAAGCTGCTATGGCATTATCCAAATCCAACTGACTGGCTGCTTTCTGTACATAAAGCGGACGTAAACGCTGTACATCTCGCTCCGCCTTAGCTTCCTGTGCCAAATCCTTTTTCAACTGAGCATCAGCTTTATCTGCTCTCGCCTTATACTGAGCCCGGTTTATTATAAATAAAGGCTGATTCCGTTCTACCCGTTTTCCTTCTTCAAAAAGCATGTTTTCCAAATATCCCTCCACTCTCGCCCGCACTTCTACAAACTGTCTAGCCCGGATTCGACCGACATACTCCCCGTATATCTCCACATTGTCCGTCCCCGCCTTTTCCATTTTCACCACAACCTTCTCCGGTTCCTTTTCTTTTTTACATCCACCTATTAAAGCAGCCATGAATACTGCTCCCAAAATTACATAATTTCTCCTCATAATCCTGTTTTATTATTATCCTGCTAAATTCAGTATTGAAAATAATATGCCACATTGAACAAAAAGGAATAATACACTAAAAATCAACATATTATCCATTTAAAAATCTTACTTCATCCCAATAAACTGTAGAAAAATTCTACGAAAGTGTAGAAAATTCCCCTTCTCGCTCAAAAAAGTAACAAAAATAGCTTTTTTACCGCTTAAAGTTTTTTGAGGAACAAAAATCATCTCCTTGTTCGACAGTATAACAAAAATTTTATTATCTCTATAAATAGTAAAATACAAAACGTCAGGAAAACCGGAAAGAAAGCCAAAATGCAATACCATTACAATCCGATCGTTTTTTTCTCCTTTTGCCTTTTCGCCAGCAGTTTGTATAAATTCCGCCTTATTTTTCAGTTTTTTCCCTATCTTTGCCCCCTCGTAAAAGGAAAGGAGAGAAGATTATTCAAAATTTCCCATACAGATAAACCTTCGGACAGTTTAAATCATGATTTCAGTAGACGGATTAACAGTAGACTTTGGCGACCGCATTCTTTTTAAAGATGTGTCGTTTCAAATTAACGAAAAAGACAGAATTGCCCTTATGGGAAAAAATGGAGCCGGTAAATCGACCTTACTTAAAATACTGGCAGGAGCAAAAAAGCCTACCCGAGGTAGTGTCACGATTCCCAAGGATATAACAGTTGCTTATCTTCCCCAACATTTGATGACAGCCGACGGGAGAACAGTATTCGAGGAAGCTTCCCAAGCTTTTGCCCATCTGTTTGACATGGAAAAAAGAATCGAAAATTTGAACCGCCAACTCACAGAACGTACAGACTACGATTCCCCGGAATACTATAAATTAATCGAAGAAGTCGCTGCTCTAAGTGAAAAATTTTACAGCATAGACCTCACCCATTTCGAAGCCGATGTAGAAAAGACGTTAAAGGGATTAGGGTTTCAACGTACAGATTTCAACCGGCCTACCAGTGATTTCAGCGGAGGATGGCGCATGCGGATTGAACTGGCCAAAATGTTACTGAAAAATCCGGATGTATTACTTCTAGATGAACCGACCAACCATCTGGACATCGATTCGATACAATGGTTAGAGGATTTTCTGATTACAAACGGAAAAGCTGTCATCCTCATTTCTCACGACCGTACTTTTGTAGACAATATCACCACCCGTACCATAGAAGTTACCATGGGCCGGATTTACGATTACAAAGTGAATTACTCCCAATACCTGATTTTACGGCAGGAAAGGCGTGCCCAGCAACAAAAAGCTTACGACGAACAGCAGAAAATGATTGCCGAGACCAAAGAATTCATAGAAAGATTCAAAGGAACCTATTCCAAAACACTGCAGGTGCAATCCCGGGTAAGAATGCTTGAAAAACTGGACCTGGTAGAAGTAGATGAAGAAGATACTTCTGCTTTGCGATTAAAATTCCCTCCTTCTCCCCGTTCCGGAAGTTATCCGGTAATTGCCCAGGAAGTTTCTAAACATTACGGAACACATGAGGTATTTAATAAGGCTACTTTTACCATCGAAAGAGGAGAAAAAGTTGCTTTTGTAGGCCGTAATGGGGAAGGAAAATCCACTCTTGTCAAGTGCATCATGGGTGAAATCACGGATTATTCCGGTACACTCACGTTAGGACATAACATACAGATTGGCTATTTCGCCCAGAATCAAGCTTCTCTACTGGACGAAGAATTAACAGTATTTCAAACGGTTGACGACGTAACACCCCTGGAATTGAAAAGCAATACAAAAAATCTGTTGGGGGCTTTTATGTTCAGCGGAGACGATATCGATAAAAAAGTAAAAGTATTATCAGGGGGAGAACGTACCCGTTTAGCCATGATAAAACTTTTATTACAACCTGTAAACCTCCTGATTTTAGATGAACCGACCAATCACCTGGATCTCAAAACCAAAGATATACTTAAAAATGCCCTTCTGGACTTTGACGGTACTTTAATTGTCGTGTCCCACGACCGGGATTTTCTGAATGGTTTAGTAAAAAAAGTATATGAATTCGGGAACAAGAAAGTAACAGAGCATCTGGAAGATATAAACGGTTTTCTTCGAAAAAAGAAAATGGAAAATTTAAAAGAAATCGAAAGTAAAAAAGGCAAAAATGAAAAATGAAAAGAAGGAGAGGTATAAAAAAACGATATTAAAGTTAAACTTACTCTTCCTTTTTCTTTCTTTTTAAACTTTCTTTCACTTTCTCCCGTATAGTTGTCTGTATAAATTTAATATTTAGCACATGACAACCGTCTTTGTATTACGCCTATTCAGGATTTTTTTTCTTTGTTTATCCTGTTGTTATGTCTCCGAAATTGCTGCTCAGACGGATACAACAGCCCGATTGGTGAATTTACAGCAACAATTACCCAGTAACGATACCTGGTGGCAATTGTTTGGCGACAAGATGTTGGATTCACTTATTCCACAAGCCATAAACAACAATTACAATTTACTCAATGCCATTAAAAACATTGAATTAGCAAAAGCCCGGATGCGTATTCAACAAAGTGCCTGGTATCCGGAGCTTAGTTTTTCGAGTTCTTATACTCCCGAAAAAAATAGTTTAGGGATTGAACACATCAACGAACGAAATTACATCGGTCAGGCTGCTTTAAACATGAGTTGGGAGATCGATGTCTTCGGAAGCATACGCAAAAATGTCAAATCGCAAAGAGAATATTACTATGCTTCCCAAGAAGATTACCGGGGTGTCATGGTCTCTTTAATTGCTCAGTTAGCCTCTACGTATATCAATTTACGCACCTATCAAACCCAGTTGGAAGTAGCCCGGCAGAATCTGGCTTCTCAAAAACAAATAGTAGACCTCACCACTACCCGGTTCAATACCGGTTTAGCTTCCCGCTTAGACGTTTCTCAAGCTCAAAGTTTATATTTACAAACCCAAGCCGCTATCCCCGGAATAGAAGCTGCCATTTACAGTCAAATCAATAGCCTTTGCGTACTGACAGGGGAATATTCCGACAGCTTGAAGCGGCAATTGTTCCGAATACGCCCTTTACCTACGAATGCGAATATAAGAGTCGCCGGCATTCCGGCAGAACTCATCCGCCGCCGGCCCGATATTCGTTCGGCAGAAAGAACCATGGACGCTTTGGCTGCCGCTGTCGGAGCCTCCCGTTCCGACTGGTATCCTAAATTTTACCTTACAGGATCATTCGGCTTCGGGTCCGACAAATTTGAACATTTCTTTCGCAAAGAAAATATGGACTGGCAGATCAGCCCGGCCATCAAATGGACATTTTTTAGCGGCAGACGACTTGTAGAGACAACACGTACAGCACAGTTACAACTGGAAGAAGGAATAAACGACTACAACAATACCGTCCTTTCTGCCTTACAGGAAATAGACGACGCCCTGATGTCCTATAATAAATCCCAACAGCAATTGCAAGCAGACCGGGAGGCTTACCAACAAGCCCAGGAGACACTTTCTCTCGCCGTAGAACTTTACCGGCAAGGACTTTCCGATTATCAAAATGTCCTGAATTCCCAAAGAGATGTTTTCAATTACCAAAATGCACTTGTCACTGCAGAAAGCAATACTTTACTCTATCTGATACAATTATACAAAGCCCTGGGAGGAGGATGGGAAGAGAACAATTAAAAAAGAACATATGAAAAAAAGCATTTATACGAAAAAAGGAATATATTTATTTCTTCTCCTGGCATTTCTGGCAGGAGGATGTCGGAAAGAACAGGGGAAGAAAGAACAAGCTCAAAAAGCGGCCCCTGTTCCTGAAATTCTGGTAAATACGCCGGAAGAAGAAAATGTGACCTATACTTATGAGTATCCGGCCTACCTGGAAGCAGAACAAACCGTTAACTTAGTAGCCCGGGTTTCCGGCTTTTTGGAAAAAATCCTCTATACGCCCGGACAATTGGTCAAAGCCGGCCAATTATTATTTGTCATTGAACCCAAACCTTATATCGATCAGGTAAAAGCGGCGGAATCTCAGGTAAAAAGTGCAGAAGCCCAATTAGCTTATGCAAAAGCTTCCTACGAAAGGATGAAAGAAGCCGTACAAACAAAAGCAATCAGTGAAATCGATTATCTGCAGGCCCAGTCCACCTATAATTCGGCACTGGCCAGCCTGGATAATGCCAGGGCCCAGTTGAATACGGCCCGTATCAATTTAAATTATTGTTATATTAAAGCTCCTTTTGACGGACGCGTCAGCCGCAATTTGGTCGATCAGGCAAATTTTGTTGCAGGATCCGTACAACCGACCACATTGGCCACAACCTATAAAGACAAACGCATGTATGTTTACTTCAATATGGCCTATGCTGAATACCAGAACTTGCCTCCGGTAAAGGCAAATTTATCCCCCAACGACCCGCTTCGTTTTCTGACGGTCACAGATGCCGCTGACCCGCATCGGCAATGGAAAGGCGAACTCGATTACACTTCGCCCAATGTGGATTTACAAACGGGAACTGTCAATATAAGAGCAATTATCGAAAATCCACACGAAGAACTACTCAGCGGCATGTACGTCACCATTTCCGTTCCTTACCGAAATGTCAAAGATGCTCTCTTAATTCCGGAATCCTCCATCGGGACGAATCAAACCGGACGTTTTGTTTACATTATAGACCGGGATAACCGCGTTGAACTAAAACCGGTGACAGTCGGGGTACTCGAATCCGATGGAATGCGGCAAATCATCAGTGGCATACGCCGGGACGACCGCTATGTAGTAGAAGCCCTCATGAGCGTCCGCCCCGGTATGTCTGTCAAACCCGTTACCCGGAAATAAATTACTCCATATAAATTTTTCCGTCTGTACGGATTAATTTGCCGTCAGCGGTAACCCCCTCTATCACTACAGAGTAAGTGGAATAACCATCCGCCGTATAAAAATCGATGTCGGCCCGTCCTTTATCCGAAAGTTTTACGTCCGGCTTCCAGAATAAAGTCGTACGCAAATCCGGTTTTCCATTTTCTTTTTCTTTCGCCAATTCATATTTGGGGGAGTAAAATTCCACAGGTTTTTGATACCCTAAAGGGGTAATCTGTTTTACATTATATTGTACTTTATCATCTACCATTTCATCTATTTTTTTCCGTGTAATTACAATCATCCCTGATTTCCCCAAACGATAAGCTCCCTTTCCCCCGCCTACTTTGATAACTTCGATCCGGGCGATATCCTGCATATTCACACTCTCAAACGGATTATAATAAGGATCCGCATAGCTTTGATCATCTATTTCCATTCCATCGATAACCACCAGCGGAGGTATATAACTATCGTAAATGGAAGTAGGAGTACGAATATAGATTTTCCCATCCACGCCGACCCGAACTCCTGGTACCCGCATTAATACCTCTTCTACCCGCGTAGCTCCCATTTCTTCTATGTCTTTCGCATTAAAAGTAGAGGTAGCCAAAATTTCGTTGATCTGAATTTCCTGCTTTTCCTTGTATACACCCCTCACCGTTACCTCATCCAGATAAATCATCCGCATTCCATTCTCATAAGTATACTTTCGATCTGCTTTTTCTACAGCTCCCGGCATTACTTCTTCTTTCATTTCGGTATAGGTCGGAACAGGCATTACCACAGCTGGAAAAGAATCGGGGTATACGATCAATTCGACCCCAGGTTTCCCTTTTGTCGTCAGAGCCTGAAGGATTATCTCAGTGCTATCCGGAAATTCAAATCCATTGATCTGAAATTTTCCATTTTCATCGGTCTCCACCAGATTCAAATAATTTGCTTGCATGGACATAGCCGATACTTTCCCTTTTTTCATAGGTTTACTCTTAAACAAACCGATTGTACGAACTTCTCCTGTAATCTCCTGACCTATTTCCAAAGAAGAAGAAGGCAGTTGGAATTTTCCCCGAATCACTTCCGGGATCCGGTAACGTCTCCATCCCTGCGTCAACATCAACACGTCGAGGGCAGCTCTGGCCTTTCGGTTATCTTTTTGCAGATAAAAAGCCGGATCCTCTATATTTCCCTTCAACTCAGAAGTAAGTAAGAGGTTACTCAATAGGGTGTAATTCGTATCTACAATTACATCCCTGTCATCCGTAACTGCTATTGAAAAATTACCCGTTAAAGGACGTTTTTCCGAATCTGTTGCCCGAATATGAGCTTTTACATGTTCCCGGCTTCCATAAGAAGGGGAATCCGTTTTATAGGTAACCACCGCCTGATCATCATTCAAACAAAAAATCAAGCGTTCGCTCAAAGGATTCATTTCAGTATCCAATAAGACAAATTGCACAATTCCGGAAGGAAAACTCTTTTCATCGAATGAGATAAAATCATCCGAAAAATCCCAAGGCTTTGCATATTTTACCTCTCCTCTCGAATGGGCAAGCAAAAAAAGGGATTTCGTATCCTTTATATCTGCCGATTTTAAAACAGAAACCAAGAATTTTCCTTTTTTCCAACGGTTTATTCTGAGAGAATACATCTCCTTTCGGGCTTGCGGAAGCTCAAATCGTTTGGATTGGCCCCGCTTGTCTTTACAAACCGCATAATAGCTTTTCCCCGATTCCGGAGAAAACAAAAACGATCCCATGCCTTTGTGAAATGTATGAGCGGAAACGACTAAATTATCGTCCTGATCGAAAACATCCACCGAAACTTCTTCTGATATTCCCTCATTATTCAAAGCTTTAAATCCAACCTGGCAGGCAGTCCCTTCCAGCAAATATCCCCCTTCCGGAAAAAAAGACACGTCAAAATCCTGTTGTCCGCGGGGAATAACGATAAACTGATGATAATTCCCGGCCTCAATATAGAAGTGATTACTCTTTTCTTCCCCGGGCAATCTGAAATTAATTTTAGCCACACTATCCCGAGCAACCCAAGTATAATCCAATTTTTCCCGATTCAGCCATATAGAGAGCTGGGTGGGAGACAATTTACATTTTTTCCGCAAATCCACAAGTGAAATCCGGGCTTCCCGCTTCCCTTTAGCGTCCGGAGGTAAAAATTCCGCATTCGCCCGCATTTGTAACTCCAAAGGATTACTGATATAAATATTCTTTCTAAAAAAATATTCCTCTCCCAAACTACACATATAATTCGTATAAGCCCGGACGACATAATTTCCTCCTGCTAAATTTTCCGGCAAACTCATACTCCCATAATATAAACTATCCACCGGCCGGATTTTGATCCGGGAAACCACTGAATCCACAGGATTAATGAGTTCTACATACACATAACGACTGGCTGTCTCCGGCAAATGAGAAAAAGCATCTACCAAATAAATACGGAACCAAATTTTCTCCCCGGATACATAATGGGATTTATCCATATGAAGATGGATTTTTTCCTGAGGGTATGTCATACGTTGCCGATAAAAATTACCGGCAATGGAATCTACCGAAAGAAACGGCTTCCCTTGTGCGAAAACTGCCATTCCGCTTAATAAGCACATCCCTATAATGCCTATTCTGATTAATTTTTGAAAATTCCTGGTCATATTTCTACGTTTTAATGCGAATATATTATGCTTCCGACCACGTTCCCTCTTATTTTTAATTCATCAAAAAAGATGCCATGATCTGGAAAAACTTTTAAATTTAAAACATTATAAAGGATATAAACGTGAAATTCAAGAGTGAAACCCGACAGCACAGGTCTACGTATAGGTATTGAATTAACGTGGGGAGCGTTAATGCTGAATTGTTAACCTCTAATCATTCACCATGATCAGTACCTTCTTTATCAACCGTCCGATATTTGCCACCGTTTTATCTATCTTAATTGTTATTGCCGGCTTTGTATCCCTGCAAAACCTGCCTGTAGAAGAATATCCGACCATCACTCCGCCTACCGTAGTTGTTCGGGCCAGTTATCCGGGAGCAAACGCTACGACCATTGCCGACATGATTGCCACTCCTATTGAGCAGCAAGTCAACGGTGTGGAAGGAATGCTCTATATGTCGTCTACCTCTTCCAGTACAGGGACTTATCAACTCACCATTACTTTTGAAGTCGGCACCGATCTGGATATGGCCACCGTTTTAGTCGAAAACCGGGTGAATGCAGCTCTCCCGACTCTTCCGCAGGAAGTGACGAAAATAGGGGTTACCACTACGAAAGAATCGACCAATGTAGTCATGTTTCTCTCTTTAACGTCCGATTCTCCGGACTACGATGCCCTTTATCTTTCCAACTATGCCTCTTTGAATATTACTAACGAACTGAGCCGGGTAAAAGGGGTCGGAAATGTAGGTTTGTTCGGTATGGGCGACTACAGTATGCGTATTTGGCTCGAACCGGACATATTGACGATACGGGGCATCACCCCAGCAGACGTCATCTCAGCAATCGAAAGTCAGAACATACAAGTAGCGGCAGGAAGCGTGGGAGCAGAACCGCTCGCCCGCAAAGAAGCCTATCAATATACCTTGGAAACACAAGGGTTACTGGTCAACGAAAAAGAATTCGGGAATATCATTATTAAAGCCCTTCCGGATGGAAAATACCTTCGCATCCGGGACGTCGCAAAAGTCGAAATCGGACGGGAAAGTTACAGTACGACCGCTACCTTAAAAGGAGGACCTGTCGCCGCCATAGCCGTCTATCAATTACCGGGTGCAAATGCCCTGGACGTTTCCCAACGGATAAAAAAAGAAATGAACAAGCTGGCCTCTTATTTTCCCCAAGGAGTCCATTATAATATAACACTGGATACGACAGAATTTATACGGGCGTCTATCTCCGGTATTTACAGTACTCTGATCACTGCTTTTATACTGGTATTACTAGTCATCCTTATTTTCTTACAAAACTGGAGAGCGATGCTTATTCCACTGGTCACGATTCCGGTATCCTTAATTGGAACTTTCACTTTTATGGACTTACTTGGTTTTTCTATCAATACGCTGACCTTATTTGGCCTAGTACTTGCTATCGGATTGGTCGTGGACGATGCAATTGTCATCGTAGAAAATAGTTACCGACTTATCGAAACCGGCAAATACAAAACCGTAAAAGAAGCTGTTATACAAGCAATGAATGAAGTTTCCGGTGCCATTATCGGAATTGTGTTGGTTTTATTAGCTGTGTTTATCCCGACCGCGTTTATCGGAGGAATTACCGGACAATTATACAAGCAATTCGCCCTCACCATAGCCGTTGCTACAGTTATCAGTGGTTTTAATGCCCTCACCCTCAGTCCTGCGCTTTGTGCTCTCTTTTTAAAACCCAAACAACCGACCCGGTTCTTTTTATTCAAAGCATTCAATCGATTTTTCGACAAAACGACAAAGGGATATACCTGGGTAATTACTGGTTTTATGCGTAAATCCATACTTACCCTCCTCGTATTTGTTGCAATTTCTTTTTTCGCTTTTTGGGGATTTCTGAAATGGCCCCGGACGTTCCTGCCGCAGGAAGACCAAGGTTATTTTATGGCATTTATGCAATTGACGAATGGAGCTTCTTCTTCCCAAACTGAAACGGCCATTCAAAAAGCCACAGCTATTTTAAATCATATCGAAGGGATAGAAACTTATATTACGATCAATGGTTTCTCTGTCATGAGCGGAGCCAATACCTCTAATGCCGCCACATTATTCGTGATGCTAAAAAACTGGGACGAACGCAAAGCTCCCGGTCTCAGTGCACAAGCTATCGTCGACAAATTCAACGAAATGGCGTATTTTGAAATCCCGGAAGCCCAGGCTTTTGCCGTCCTTCCCCCAGCCATTCCCGGTTTGGGCGAAAGCAGCGGTTTCGAAGTAATGTTGGAAGACATTAATAATTACGGTCCTCAAGAACTGGAAAAGATGACCGACGAATTAATGATGGCGGGAAATCAAACCCCCGGACTTTCCACTGTTCAATCGATGTTCAGTGCAAGCGTACCTCAATATTTTCTCAATATCGACCGGAATAAAGTAGAAATGATGCAAGTGTCATTGGGAGAAGTTTTCAACACACTGACCGTTTTTCTAGGTTCTTCTTATGTCAATAACTTTGTTAAATTCGGTCGTACCTATCAGGTCAATGTAGAAGGCGACCCCAACAGCCGAGCCGTCATCGAAGATGTAAGCCGGCTGAATGTTCGGAATGCGAAGGGAGATATGATCCCTTTTTCAGCTTTTACAACTATCGAAAGCCAGTTGGGACCAGAAAACCTTACCAAATACAACACTTACCTTTCAGCTCTTATTTCTGGATCGGCAGCTCCCGGTTACAGCTCCGGACAAGCCTTGGAAATTATGGGTAAATTAATTAAAGAAAAAACGGGCCGTTCTTTTGGTTACGAGTGGACTTCCATGGCTTATCAGGAAGAAAACTCTTCTTCTGCGACCTCTTTGGTTTTTATTTTAGCCATCCTTGTCGCTTATCTTATCTTAGCCGCTCAATATGAAAGCTGGACCAATCCGGTTGCTGTGATCATGGGATTACCTATCGCTTTATTAGGAGTAGTCATCGGAGTTATGGTTATGAATTTGCCTGTCAGCGTTTACACTCAAATCGGAATTGTTCTCTTAATAGCCCTGGCAGCTAAAAATGCCATTCTAATTGTAGAATTTGCCCGGGATTATCATGCTTCCGGCAAATCCATTACAGAAGCTGCTCTCGAAGGGGGACGGGTACGTTTACGTCCTATTTTGATGACCTCTTTTGCTTTTATCTTGGGAACATTACCGCTGGTCATCTCCACCGGAGCAGGAGCCGCCAGCAGAATTTCCCTGGGAATCGCTGTTTTCGCAGGAATGTTGATGAGTTCTTTAGTAGGCACACTTTTCATTCCTAATTTCTACAAACTCATGCAAGAAATTCAAGAAAAATTTAGCCGGAAAAAGAAAGATACAACAGAAAACTTACCGGTTATCTACGAAGAAAATCTACCTGCTGAGATCAAATAATTTTCCCGTCAATGGCGGATCCGGACTTTCCCAAATCCTGTTTCGTTTCGCAAGGAGAGGAGTATATTTTGCGGAAAAACAATCTTCCCTCTCCTCCCCTTACATTATCCTTGTTTTTTTCTCTAAATTTCGGTAAGCGCGCCCTGAAGAAACCGGAAAACAAAAAACTTCGGAAAACCAGCTTGAAAACAAAAAGTAAATTTTTAAAGTAAACCAATGTTTTTTTATTTTTGGTGTAATAAAATTCCTCTTCATTCGTCTTTAAAGAAACGAACATTCACAACAGATCCGAAATTGGTAATTCTACAGGCTGAAAAGAATGACTGAACACGAGTTTAACGAATCTATTCTGCCGCTGGCCCAGCATATTTACGACTTTGCGGCAAACCTGACGGGTAACCGTACAGATGCGGCAGATATCACTCAAGATGTCCTGTTCAAATTATGGAATAGCCGGAATGAGCTATCCAAAATTAAAAATCTTCGGGCCTGGGCATTGAAAATTACCCGGAATTTGTATTACGACACGGTAAAAAAATACAAACCTCTCTACAATGAAGCACAAATGTTTCTGCACGAACAAGGCGCTTCCGATTTGATGACGACAATCGACAATCAGGAAACAGCAGCACTTGTCAGGCAAATTATTGAAACCTTACCGGACACGCAAAGAGAAGTTATCCTGCTCCGGGAAGTGGAAGAACTGGAATACGACGAAATCGCCCAAATCACCGGTTTAGGTTTAAACAATATCCGGACCATTCTCTCCAGAGCCCGCAGCAGAGTAAAAGAACTACTGGTCAAAAAATACAAAATTTCGAAATACGACTGATTAAAAATTTATCCAAATAGTGGAAAGATGGAGAAAACAGAAGAAATTATAAAACGCTATTACCGGGGAGAAACCAGCATTGAAGAGGAGAAATTTCTCAGAGCACAATACCGATCCGGACATTTAAAAGAAGATCCTTTTTTGTCCCTTTCGTATCCCTCCCTTCCTCTGCCTTCCGAATTAAATGAAAAAATCCGGCAGGCTATACGGCAGCAAAAGAAATGCGCCCTTCGCCGGATATACATTACCGTAGGGAGTATTGCTGCCATCGCAATCTTATTGCTTTCTCTCAAAGGAATATTTCCTGCCTACAAAGGGAAAACGTTGCAACTTTCCGATAATATGAAACGGGAACGTTTCGAAGATGCGCTCCGGGTGATCGGTAATGTATTGGAAAAGCCGGCTCCTTCTCAAGAAAAGGTCTTATACGAAGACAAAAATCTAATTATTGCCATTGAATAAAATAACAATTTCAAGTATAATTTATATAAATCAGAAGGGTTATGAATAAGTTAATTATTTTGTTGGTAACAAGTTTGCTCCTCCCATTTTGTACAAAAGCACAATTAGGGAAATTAATGGCGAAATACCATGGGAAAGAATGTGTGACAGTCACTCAGCTGGATAAAAATTTATATGGGCTTTATAAGAAGAAAAACATTTCTCCGGAGGCCGAAAATTTATTAAAACGGCTAAGAGAAGTAAATATCCTGACGTTAGATTTAAACCACTGTAATGAAAATGTAGCGGAAGAGATTGACGCCAAATTCAAATCTGTATTGGATAACCCGGACAAATACAAACTGATTAAAAGCCACAGCGAAAATTCCGGGAAACAATGGATATATGCCCATTCGGATCAGGATAAAGTCAGCGATCTGGTGGTATGGAACCAGACACCGCAACGCATGGATATCATTGAACTAAAAGGAGATATCGACACAGAAAATATAGCTCTCCTTTCAAAAGCTTTGAATATCAAGGGACTGAATTCCCTTTCATCTCTGAATTCTGAAAACGAAAATTACAATAACTACCTTCGTTCTTTTGACTACGATAATATGGCCGACATGTCCCGGCAAATGCAGGAAATGGCTCAAAGAATGCGGGAAAATTTCAGAGAAATGTTTGGAGATCAGGAAGAGGATAGGTTTTTCAGTCCTTTCAACTATTTTAGATTCGACGGGAGGGATTCTCTTTTCCGCTTCAGTGATGTCGATTCCTTATTCGGTTCTATGGGCATGAGATTCAATAGGATGAGTGACATTTTCGACCGTTTAAATCCTTTACCCAATGGAATAGACATCCGTGGAAATTCCGTACAAATTACAGAAGAGAACGGGAAAACAAAAATCAAAATCAATACCCAAAATTCAGATATGATCTACATCGTAGACGGAGTGAAATTCGAAGGGGAAGAAGTTTCCATGCCGGAAAAAATAAGAGATGTACGAATCGTAGGGGATACGAAAAATCCCCGCAAATCCTATCTGATTGTCATCTCTAACAGTCAACTGGGACAATTCGTTTCCTACAAAAACCATACCCTGACCTTTCAATACGGCGATCAGGAATACAAATACAATCTGGAAAAAGCCACTCAACCGCTTCTTGTCATCAACGGGGAAGTGACAAACGATTTTACAGACATACACCCGAATGAAATCCAGCAAATTCGTCCGTTAACGCCTATGGAAAAAGAAATCGGAGAATACGGTTCTGCCGAAGTCTTTATTCTCACCCAAGAATAGAAAACGTCCGGAAAGTACCGAAACAAGGCGGGAATAATCTGAACAGAAAAAGATTTGCAAAGATCAAAATTTTGCCTTTTAGGAAGGGGAAGTCGTTCTCTCTGTTTGAAAAACTTTGGGAACACTTCCTTTCTCTATGCCGGGAATTCAATGACCTTTTTGGGTAGTAATCAACAAAACTTCTCTTTCCTTTGCTTTCTCTCCATAGAGGGCAACTGCTTTTTCTCCTTTCAGAACAGTGATGGATTCCACCTCGTCCAGAGAGAGGGTGGCGACATTAAAATCCTCCGGCATTAGCTTTCCATCCACCACGATAATTCCTTTCCCCTGTTTTACCGGAATAGAAAAATCCAGCGGGAGCAAAAAACTCGTTTCAACCGATTTACCATTTTGTTGGGCAGGCTTCCAATCCGGCATCAGCTTTACAATCCGCAAAGCTTCCTGGTCCAATAGAGGATCAACCCCTTTGACAATCTGAGGCTGCATGACCTTGCCCTGTTCATCTACCACGAATTGAACCCATACTTTCCCCTGGATATTTTTCTCCCGGGCTTCTGCAGGATATTGGATATGTTGTGCCAAAAAATGCTTTAAAGCTTCCCTACCTCCGGGAAATTCCGGGTTCACTTCGGCCAGCTGTCGGGTAACCGACTTTTTCTCCCCAGTCAATCCGATAATTTCCACTCCTTCCATCTCCTGTGGAGAAGATTTCAAAACGACGGTGACCTGTATTTCCTTGCCCGACTTTCCTTTCACCGGAATCTCTTCTATTTCTTTTCCGATATAAGAAACACACAATACCGCTTCGGGATCCGCATTCAAAGCAAATTCTCCCTCAGCATTCGTAACAGTACCCATCGTAGAATTCTTTATGACAACAGTAGCTCCCGGAATCGGATTACTCTCTTCATCCGTCACTTTACCCTTTACCATCATCTTTTCTCCCACCTTCCCCTCAGAAACAGAAACGACCGATGCCATTCCAGCCAATGTCTGCCTATTCGCTACCAATACTAAGCCCAGGGTTACCGGCAACAACAAAGCATATTTAAAAAGTCCCACACGGGGAGTTTTCCTTTTATTCATCATGATAATCCGTTTTTTTAACTGTGATACATTAAAGTTATTTATAAATTGAGCTGCAGCCGATTGATGTGATAAACGCAATAAATGATACTGGTAATTTTTTCGGTCATAACCGGATTCAACAACTTTTCTATCAGCCAGGAATTCCAGATTCTGCCGGATATCCCGCCTCAATAACCAAACAAAAGGATTGAACCAAAATAAAATACACAATACTTCTCCCAAAAGCATATCGACAGAATGCCATTGTTCTACATGCGTTTTTTCATGCGTCAAAATTTCCTTCCTCTCTCTATCGGAATAATCTTCGGGATTCAGGAAAACCCAGTGAAAAAAAGAAAAGGGCGCCATTCCCCTCTCCAAAGAAACAACACGTACTCCTGCATCAACAAATACCTTCCCTTTCCGGATAAAACGATAGATCTGATAAGATTGAACGCCGAAGCGAATCCCTAAAATAACAACCCCTATACCATAAATAAATCCTAAAATATGGTCCCCACTTATTCCTTCTTCTATAGGAATTACAGGTACAATTCCTACTTCTTCCCAAATCGGTATATAATTTATCCAAAAAAGTTGACGCTCCTGGAATACCCAAAGGGAAAAATCAATAAAAGGATAGCTAAAAGATAAAAACAAAACCGTAAGTAAACAAACACGCTTTAATACGATAAAACTATCCCGGAGAAAAATAAAATGATAAAAAAGCCAGAATATCCCCAAAGCGATATTTACCTTTGCCACATATGTATAAAATGCTTCCATAATTCGATACCGGACTTTTCCAATTACTTTTCTTCAATTAAATCTATAATTTCTTTCAATTCGGTAGCAGAAATCTTCTGCTTCTGAGCAAAAAAAGCAACCAAATCTTTATAAGAATTAGCAAAATAATTCCGGACGAATCCCGACATAAATTATGCTTTATAATCATTTTCATCTATAAGCGGTCGGTAAACATAGGTATTTCCATAACGTTTACCCGCTATATATCCCTTTTTTTCCAAATTCTTTACCACAGAAGCAGCTGTAGTATAAGGAGGATGCGGTTCCTGCATCTGCAATAAAAAATCTTTCACTACCCCTTCTTTGAGCCGCCAAATAATAAGCATTATTTCTTCTTCCTGAAACGTCAATTTTTCCATAATCTTCCGTAATTACGATTATATCGCAAATCTACGAATTTTTCGTAATAAACACAAGGATCTGCCGATTTTTTTACAAAAAAAATGTCCAAAAGTATTTTGGACATTTTCTCTTGTTTTATTCTTCTGGTTTTACTCTACGATTGTAATCCAGCCAAATTTATCCGGTTCATCCCCATATTGGATAGCCCGTAAACGATTATACAATTTCGTACACCATTCTCCGGGTTCTCCGGGTTTACCGAAATGAATACTTTTATTATTTTCCAGGTCATCGATCTGCCCTACAGGACTGATCACTGCAGCTGTACCGCAAGCTCCAGCTTCTTCAAATGTTTCCAATTCTTCTACCGGAATATGCCGGCGTTCCACTTTCAATCCCATATCTTCCGCCAACATCATCAAACTTGCATTTGTAATAGAGGGAAGAATGGTATGAGAATAAGGAGTTACATAGGTATTATTCTTAATGCCGAAGAAATTAGCTGGTCCGCATTCGTCTATATATTTCTTTTCCTTGGAATCCAGGAATATAGCCGTAGAGTATCCTTTTTGATGGGCTACTTCTCCCGAACGCATACCTGCTGCATAATTACCACCTACTTTGATATGCCCGGTCCCATTAGGCGCTGCCCGGTCGTATTTCCGTTCCAGCATTACTTTTGTCGGTTTAAAACCGGCTTTAAAATAAGGACCTACCGGAGCGACAAATACAACAAACAAAAATTCTTTTGCCGGAGCGACTCCCATCTGAGGTCCCACGCCAATCAATAAAGGCCGGATGTACAAGCTGGCTCCCGATTCGTAGGGCGGTACATATTCTTCATTCAATTTTACCGCTTTGATTACGGCTTCCGTGAACAATTCCACAGAAGGAGCCTTCATCATAACGTAATCGGCAGAATTCTGCATCCGTTTGGCATTTTCTTCACAACGGAACAAACGGATTTTATTATCTTTCCCCCGAAAAGCCTTCATGCCTTCAAAAGCTTCTTGTCCGTAATGCAGACAAGTAGAAGCCATATGAATACTGAGCATTTCCGAATCACTTACTTCCGGAGCGCTCCATTTACCATCTTTATAATAGCAACGTACATTATAATCTGTCTTCGTATAGCCGAACGACAACTGACTCCAATCCAGATTTTTCATAACTGTATTTATTTAAATATTATATTTATAGGATTCATTCTCTCCTATTTCACTATTGTCATCTCATCAATTAAATTTTTAGCGCCTGCATATTTATCAATAATGAATAAGACATACCGCATATCCACATTAATACACCTCTGCAGGTTTTCTTCAAAATCAATATCACCGGACATGGCTTCCGAGTTTCCGTCAAAAGCTGCTCCGATCAATTCCCCGTTAGCATTGATTACCGGAGAACCGGAATTACCTCCCGTAATATCGTTGTCTGTGATAAAACAGGTTACTACATTGTCTTTTCCATATTGTCCGAAATCTTTATTCTTATAAAGTTCTTTTAAGCGTGCCGGCACTTCAAATTCTCCTCCTTTCGGACCTTCTTTTTCCATAACCCCCGTTAAGGTGGTATAATAATCATAAAATACGGCATCTCTGGGTTTGTAGCTTTTCACTTTTCCATAAGTCAGGCGTAAAGTAGAATTGGCATTCGGAGCCATTCTTTGCTGAGGATCCATTTCCATCAATCCCCGTACAAATAAACGATTATTTTTAACGATGTTCTCTTTCATCTCAGCAGAATAAGCCGCTATTTTCATCAGCATTTCATAAAATGCCTCTCCAGCTAAGTAAGCTACATCCTTGTTCAGTTTTTTACAATTCGGATGTGCTATAAATTCCTCAAAAGCCTCTTTACTCCTAAAAATAGAAGTACGGTAGAATTCATCGGCTAGCTTCTGGTAGTCTCCTTTATACTTTTTATTAACCCGATCTATAAAATCAGGGTATAAATCCGGGGAAACATTATCGCTGTACATTTTAAAAAGCACAGCAAACAGACGTGCATCCACTTCCGGATTGAAATCTTTATAGAAAGCTTCTCCCTGTTCTTTCAATGCTTTGACGAGCTTCTCTTTCGTAGCTACATCCGTCGCTTTATCACAAAGATCCTCCAGCTCTCCGGCCACTCCGTAAGCAAATAAATGCGCTTCAGGGCCTCCTAAAGCTTCTCTTAAATAATTCAAGGCAACCTCATACTCCTGAATATCCTGATAAGCCGTCTTTAAAGCAGGAAGCACTTCTGCATAGCGGGCAGCGCGGGCAGGATCAGCCTTTACCCAAGCCGTAAAACGATCTTCTATAGCCTTTTTGTTCTCAGCCGTTTTCAATTGTTTCAATGCTTTATTCTGCTCAAAGGAATATTTCCAGTAGTTCGCACAGCTTGCATATTTAGAAGCATATTGGATACGGGTTTTCGGACTCTTATCCATTTCTTCTTTCATAATCTTCAATTTTTCCGTCCGTACTCTGTAGCGGATATCATTTACAATATCCATCGTATTTTGCAAGCTAAAGCTGGTTGCAAAACGATCGGTAGAACCCGGAAAACCCATAATCATCGCAAAATCCCCATCTTCTACCCCTTTAATGGATACAGGTAAATGATGTTTGGGTTTTAAAGGAATATTATCCTTGGAATATTCGGCCGGTCGTCCATCAGGACCTGTATAAATCCGGAACATGGAGAAATCACAAGTATGACGCGGCCAAATCCAGTTATCCGTATCCCCTCCGAATTTTCCAAGACTCTGAGGCGGGGCTCCGACCAAACGTACATCTTTATAAATGGTATAGAGGAAAAGGAAATATTGATTTCCCTCAAACATCGAAATGACCTGTCCGCTTAAATCCGTATTTTCAGTAGCTTCTTTTACGATCAGGCTACTGATACTATCCAAGGCAATTTCTCTTTCCATGGTACTCATATCATCGTTCAATACGGCATTTACCCGTTCTGTCACATCTTCCATACGTTCCAAAATAGAAGCTGTAATTCCGGGATTGGTCAACTCATCTTCCATCTTATAAGCCCAGAAACCATCCGACAGGTAATCGTGTTCTACAGAAGAATGTTCCTGTATAGCACTAAAACCACAATGGTGATTAGTAATCATTAATCCCTGAGGAGATACCAGTTCCCCGGAACAAAAATGGCGAAAAGGACGTTCAGCATACCCCAATCCCACGATAGCATCTTTAATGCCTGGTTTATTGACAGAATAAATATCTTCCGCACTTAATTTAAATCCCATCTGCTGCATCTCGTCAATATTCTGTTGCTTTAATAAGGATAACAACCACATCCCTTCATCTGCCTTCAAGGTTGAAAAAGAAAGCAGGGCAAAAACAATAATCAGTAATCTTCTCATTTTTTCTTTTTTCACTTTATTTTATATCAATTTATAACTTTAACAAGATTATAAATGCAAATATATAATTAAATCGTTTGAAATCTAAGTAAGCTTCCACAATTTTAATTTAACTTTTTTACCTTCCGCTCTTTATTCAGGCAACAACTTCCACAAAGACCTTTTTTATTGGTGATTTTTCTTATTTTTGTATAGGCAAATAAATCAAAACAAGTGGAAAAGAAAAATATTCGGGAAGTCTCCCCGGAAGAAATGGCTGCCTTTCTTTCGGTAAACGGAGAAAAAGTATTCCGGGCAAAACAAATAGAAGAATGGATTTGGCAAAAAGGGGTACAGGATTTTGAAGAAATGACAAATTTACCCAAAAGTAGCCGGGAACTTTTGAAGGCAACTTACTACTTTGACAAGCTTCTACCGGATTGTATTCAAACCGCCAGTGACGGTACGACCAAAACAGCCTGGCTTTTGAATGACGGAAACCGCATAGAGAGTGTGTTGATCCCAGGAAATGAGAAATACACAGTCTGTGTATCTTCCCAAGCAGGTTGTCAATTGGGATGTCGTTTTTGCGCCACCGGAACATTAGGTTTTAAGCGAAATCTTACTGTAGGGGAAATAGTTGATCAGGTTTTTCATGCCCGAAAAGAAGCGGAATGCAGCAGCAGCAGCCTCTCCAATATCGTCTTTATGGGAATGGGAGAACCTCTTTTAAATTATGATCATGTTCTCTCAGCAATTCAACGGATTACCTCGGAAAAAGGATTAGGAATGTCCCCCTCCCGTATTACGGTTTCTACAGCAGGCATACCCGCCAAAATCCGGCAATTAGCCGATGACCGCGTCCGGTTCAACCTGGCGGTCTCTCTTCATTCTGCCAAAGAAAACGTAAGAAGTCAGCTCATGCCGGTAAACCGGGCATATCCTTTAGCAGAACTGGCAGCTAGTTTAATTTATTTTGTCGAAAAAACAGGAACGCGTCCTACTTTTGAGTATTTATTGCTGCACCATATCAACGATTCCCTGGAAGATGCCCGGGCATTGGCAGATTATTGCAAACAATTTCCCGTAAAAATAAATATTATTGAATACAATCCGGTAGAAGGTTCTGAATTCCGGCATTCCCCAGACAAACAACGGGATGCTTTTGTACAATTTCTGGAAAACCGGAATATGGTAGTTCATATTCGGAAAAGCAAAGGCAAAGATATAGATGCTGCTTGCGGACAATTGGCAAATAAACGAAAAGACTAACAAAAAAGAACAGGACTATGGATATCTGGATCATACTGGTGCTTTTGCTAAATATAATTATTCTCTTTTTATTACTAAGGAAAAAAAAGGATACAGTTTCCCTATCTTTTGAGCAGGTAAAAAACGAATTGGAGCGTTTAGAAAAAATGCTGAAAGAAGAATGTCGTTATTTAGTGGACAATCATTCAAAAGCTGCCCGGGAAAACCGCGAAGAGCTGAACAAGTCATTGGGAGAATTCCGTACCGAAAACAGCCGTAATTTGCAACACATCACAGAACAGAATCTTCAGGCCCTGGAAGCCATTCACAAAACATTGGAGAATGCTTTTAAAGAATTTCAAAAAATATTCACGGAAAATATTCGTTCTTTCAATGAAATCCAACGGGAAAAATTCGGGGAATTGGATAAAAAACAGAGTGAGTTGTTGCAATCAACAGAAAAACGCCTGGAAGAAATGCGGGCGACTGTAGATGAAAAACTTCAAAAAACACTGAACGAACGAATTGGCCAGTCTTTCGAATTAGTAAGCAAACAATTGGAACATGTGCAAAAAGGGTTGGGAGAGATGCAAAACCTGGCCCAGGATGTAGGAGGACTGAAAAAAGTGCTCAGTAATGTAAAAATGCGGGGATGTATAGGAGAAGTCCAATTGGAAATGCTTTTGGAACAGATTTTAGCTCCCGAACAATACGAAGCCAATGTGAAAACCCGTAAAGGTTCCGATGCATTAGTCGAATTTGCCATAAAATTACCGGGGAAAGACGATAGCGGAAAATGTGTTTATTTACCTCTGGATGCTAAATTTCCGAAAGATGCCTATGAGCAACTGTTGGAAGCCTATGATAAAGGGGATACCAAAGAAGTAGAAAATGCGTCCAAAAATATGGAACAGACCATCAAAAATATGGCCAAAGATATTCACGATAAGTACCTGGATCCGCCTTATACAACTGATTTTGGAATTATGTTTTTACCGTTTGAAGCTATTTACGGGGAAGTTGTGCGCCGTGCCAGCCTTTTAGAACAACTTCAGAAAGAATATAAGGTAATTGTAACCGGCCCGACTACTCTAGCTGCCATTCTCAATAGTCTGCAAATGGGGTTTCGTACACTGGCTATCCAAAAACGCAGCAGCGAAGTATGGAAAGTGTTGGGAGCCGTAAAAACCGAATTCGAAAAATTCGGCGGTATGCTTGAAAAAGCCCAAAAAAATATCCAGTCCGCCAACAATCAAATCGAAGAAGTCATGGGAAGACGGACAAGAGCCATCCAACGGCATTTAAGAAATATAGAAGTTCTGCCCCAAAGCGAATCCGAATTACTCCTACCGGAGATCGATTTTTCAGAAGAAGAAACAAACAATAATCCTAATATCAACGAATCTGTCGACAACTGATCCCTTTCCCCACCCCTTAAACTTTCGAACATTCAATACACCCAATACCCTATTACCCCTGCGATTACAATCAGGAGAATAGGGTCTATTTTTTTTAATGAAGCAATAAATACAGCTGCAAAAATAAGCCAGCTCTTATAATCAATAAAATTCCGTTCATTCATTAACAAAACAGCGGCGGCGGCGATCAGACCGATTACAACGGGCTTTAACCCTTTCAAAACGGCCGCCACATAACCGTTATTCCGGAAGGCAAAAAAGAAGCGGGCTACCAGAGTCATCAAAATAATCGACGGTAAACTGACGGCCAGCGTACACACGACAGCCCCCCATACATTTCCCGTGGCTGTATAGCCGATATAAGTAGCTGTATTGAAAGCAATCGGACCGGGAGTCGTTTGAGAAATGGCGACAATATCCGTAAAATCCGAAACACTGATCCATTGATGAGTTTCCACCACTTCGTGTTGTATCAGGGATAACATGGCATATCCTCCGCCAAATCCGAACAGGCCAATCTTAAAAAAAGAAAAGAATAAACTCAAATATAAATTCCATTCATCCATTATTTTTCCGGTTTCTCTTTAACGTATACCTATAATAAACGATTCCGACTGCAATAGTTACCATAACGACATAAACAGGAGAAACCCCCAAAAGCCAGATGACGAATAAGGCCGCTACAGAAAACCACAAAGTTTTCCAAGTCATACCTGCTTTTTTCCCCATCCCCCACAAAGGAGCTGCAATCAAGGCGACAACAGCCGGACGAATCCCTTTAAATACCCGTTCCACATCAGGATTATCCTTAAATTCCGTAAACACTAAGGCGATCAATAAAATAACAATAAAAGAAGGTAAGATAATCCCTAAACTGGTCATCAGACAACCTTTACATCCCCGCATTTTATTCCCGACAAAGACAGCCGTATTGAGAGAAATCGGTCCCGGTACCGATTGTGCAATAGCCAGCATATCCATAAATTCCTCGTCTTCCAGCCATTTCTTCCGGTTCACCACTTCTTTCTGAATCAAAGGGATCATGGCATATCCTCCTCCGAACGTAAAAGCTCCGATTTTAAAAAAAGACCAAAATAATTGGAAATAAAATCTCATAATACCCCATTGATTTCTCTTATATACGCTAATCCGCTCCGGGAGGATTCGAAGAAATATTTTACTTTGCCGAAGCCATCAATTTTCCGCACATATCCTCTCATTTTTCACCGGAACACTCTCTCATTTACGGAAAAGCCAAGCCCCGATTTCAGAAACAATAACGTTTACAAAATTAGAATATTTTTATCTCTTTCTGAGAAAAATAGTAAATTGCAACATTAAATTTTCTGTCAGATGAAAAAACGACTTTTCCTTTATTTCTTTTGCCTCTGCATTGTACTATTGGCCATATGGTACGGAATATTCCGTCCCTCCGGCCGTTATTCTATCGATATGGCTATACCTTCGGATGCAATTGTCACCATCCGGACTCCTTCTTTTCAGGAAATTTACAACAATTTAAGTCCCAATACCATTTGGAAATCTTTAAAAAAATATCCTTCTTTTAAGGAGTATCACCAAAATATCGAGCGTATAGATTCTTTGGGAAAAACGCATTCCAACTTGAGAAAACTTATTTTAGACCGTCCCTTCGCCATTTCTGTACACCTCACGCCCACTACGACTTGTGATTTATTATACGTCTGTGATCTGCAAAAATTAAATATGATTCAAAATTTTGAAGCCCTTCTTCCGGGACTGTTAAAAGACTACGGTATTCAGATCATTCCCCAAGAAAACCACATACAACATCTTCTTTACGGACAAAATATTTTTTATTACTCGTTTAAAGACAATCTGCTGATCGGTTCATTCAACGAAGCTCTTGTTCAAAAGGCACTCAAAAGCTGTGAACAACATAAAGGGGAAAAAAAGAAAAAGCATCCGGACGATATTTCAGTAAACATTAATCATAAAGAATTGGATAAATGGCTGAGTACGCTGGTTATTTTCGATTCTTCTTTCACAGGTCCTTCCTTTTTGGACAGCACTTCTTTGGATTTTCAATTGAAAAAAGAGGAAATCTCCCTCAGCGGAACCACTCACTTTTTAAAGGCCAATTCTCTTTGGCCGGAAATTCTGCAACATACCACAGGAAACGCTTCCGAAATAAAAAGAATTATCCCGGACAATACTGCTGCCTATTTTTCTTTTTGTTTCCCTTCCTTCCGGGATTTAAAAGACAGTCTGACCTATCATTCCCGGCAACATTATCCGGAAACTTATCAGCTCTACGAAACATCCTTGCAAAAATTAAATAAATATCTGAAAATAGACTTACTCGATTTATTTACTTCCTGGATCGGAAGTGAAATTACCTTGGTTAAACCTGCATACGACTCAGAGCAACAGCTGCAAACCGTTGTATTAGCCGTGCAATGCAAAGATAAAAACCTGGCTAAAGACCAACTCGACTATCTGGGAGAACAAATCCGGATCAGAACGCCGGTTAAATTCAAGACGATCAATTATAACGGATATGAAATCAATTACCTCAGTCTAAAAGGTTTTTTCCGCCTATTCGCCGGAGGCCTGTTCGACCGACTTGAAAAACCTTATTACACGATTATCGACAATTATGTGTTATTCAGTAATTCCCCGACAGCTTTAACCCAAATCATTAAAAAATACATCCTGGGACAAACACTCGAAAACAATGAGAAATATAAACAGTTGATCTCTCAACTGAACAATCATTCGAATCTATATGCTTATTTAAATGCTGCCAATGTATATCGCTATCTGTATTTGTCTTTACCGGAACAATCCAAGCCCTCTTTATTGCAAAACAAAGGAGCTGTCCTGAGTTTTGAAAACCTGGCATTGGAATTTGTCCAGGAAAACGGACATTTAAAAACGAACATCATTGCCACTCACGACGCAAACGCACCGGAAGAATTCGAAATCCAAGAATTGAACGAAGCATTCGAAAATCTAGCCGACGAAGTGGAATCCGGACGCTATCATCCGGTGCTTCCCGATAGTATTGTAGTCAGTACACTCACAGACTTTACCTATGAAACGGCAGACCTTACGATGAAAGGCCGGCTTCTGGATGGAGAACCAAACGGTTTCTGGAATTTTTATGACAAACAGGCTGCCTTTATCGGACAATTTCCCTACAAAAACGGGAAACCGGATGGAACAGCCCGTCTGTTTTATACGAATCAAAAAATAAGAGCGGAAATCACCTATGAAAACGGAGAAATCCGGACTTTTCGGGAGTTTTTCCCCGACGGAACACCCCGTACCGAACTGGAATACCGCAAAGGGAAGCGACAAGGAGAAGCAAAATTTTATTATTCCACCGGTCATCTGCTTTGCGAAGGGAAATATAAAAAAGGGAAACGTACAGGTAACTGGCAGTATTATAAAGTGACAGGAGAAATCGAAAAGAAAATTAAATTTTAAAATTACAATCTTTTCAACTGATTCATTATCGTATCTCTTAACACATTGAATTGAACCAAATTTTCCGATTTAACAGGTTCTTTAGGCTGCGATTTAATAGTAAGCGGATTGACAGGACGTCCGTTTTCAAATACCCTGAAATCCAAATGAGGACCTGTCGCTAAGCCAGTACTTCCCACATACCCGATCACTTCTTTCTGAGCGACTTTAGACCCCACTTTTATCCCTTTTTCAAAACGGGACAAATGCATATAAGTAGTCGTATAAGTACCGTTGTGCTTGATCTTTAAATAATTTCCACCCCCATTCGCCTGATATCCCTTGGCTATGACAGTACCCGCTCCGATAGCATAGACGGGAGTCCCTACCGGCGCAGCATAATCTACCCCATGATGCGCCCTGTATTTTTTCAAAACGGGATGAAAACGACTGTTGGAAAAACGGGAGGAAATCCGGAAATAATCCAACGGAGCTTTTAAAAAAGCACCTTCCAGACTTTTCCCATGCTCGTTGAAAAAGAGAACTTCCCCATTTTGCAAAAAAGGGATCGCATAATAAGCACTGTCCGCATGGCGGAAAACCGCTCCTATAATTTTAAAATTAGGCAAATCCTGTCCCTCTACACATTCCTGTTCATAAATTACACGGAATTCATCCTCCCGCTGCAAGCCGAAGAAATCGATCGACCAGCCAAATATACGGGAAAGTTCCACCGCCAAGAGAGGATCCGTATCGCAACTGACCATAGCATTCCACAAAGACGATTGCACGGCGCCCTTCACTTCCTTCCGTTTCCATGAAACCGGATATTGCCCTATGGTTACCTCATAATTTTCTTTTAAACGAAAAACTACATACGCACGGGGATCCGCTTCATAGACAAAATATTCCGGGGTCGCCAGACTATCTTTACGGGAAAAAAATGCATAAGCTTGCCCTCCCCGGATTTTCCGAACATCGAACACACCTTTTGCACGCTGCCCCAGATCGTGAATTTGGCGGCTGCTCAGACCGTGCGTACCTAAAATAGTAGAAAGACTTTGATTCCGTTTAACCACCCCATAATCGACATCATAATCATTGACCGGAATCCCATATTTATATACAATTTCCTGTACTTCCGTAGAATCCGTTACCTCTACTTCATCCAACGACTCTACCTCCCCTTCCCGCTTCGGCATAAAAATAACAATCAACAAGGCAATACCCAACAAGGAGGAAAAAATAATCTGCTTCTTTTTCGTCATCACTAATTTCTGTTATCCTTCATTTTTATCCTTCATTTTCCCGGCTTTTAGTTTCCAGCCTGCAAACCAAATAATCGCAATTAATACACAGACAAGTCCCACGCAATAAGAAATAAAATGGGATTGCCCCAAGCCTTCCGGAGCAATACAAATGTATGTAGAACAGACACTCGTCATAAACAAAGCCGGAATAAAAGTCACCCAATAATTTTTATCGGCTTTCACCAAATAAACAGTAACTGCCCATAACGTGAAAACAGCCAAAGTCTGGTTTCCCCAGGCAAAATATCGCCAGATTTTGTCAAATCCTTCGGCATCACTCAAACTATACAGCAACAAACCTACTGCAATAATAAACATTGGAATGCAAATATACAAACGGCGACGGACACTTTTTTGCTCCATCCCCATAAAATCGGCCACAATCAGACGGGCCGAACGGAATGCCGTATCCCCGGAAGTAATCGGAGCCGCCACTACGCCCAAAATTGCCAATATTCCTCCTGCAGTGCCCAGCCAATTTCGGGTGATCGCATCTACGATAACCGAGGCGTTACTTTCTGCCGTTCCATTCTCCTGATAGAAATAAGTAGCGGCAGCAGCCCAGATTAAGGCTACAATCCCTTCTGTAATCATCGCTCCATAAAACACCGGACGTCCATACTTTTCGCTGGTCATACACCGCGCCATTAACGGAGACTGAGTGGCATGAAAACCGGAAATAGCCCCGCAAGCGATACTTATAAACATGACCGGGAAAATAGGCAATACTGCCGCATTCGGATGAGTATTCCGTACCCCTTCCCACACTTCAGGCAAAGCCGGAGCATTTACATACAACATCACCAAAATCCCTACCGCCATAAATAAAAGAGCCACTGCAAAAACCGGATAGATCTTTCCGATAATCTTATCAATAGGTAATAGCGTAGCTACAATATAATAGATAAAGACAACAATAATCCAAAAAGTCACATCCAATGAATCCGGAGTCAGTTTTGCCAAAAGCCCGGCAGGTCCCGCCACAAATACTGCACCGACCAACACCATCAGAATAACCGTAAACCCACGCATTACCTGTTTTGTCGTCACCCCCAAATAACGTCCGATAATTTCAGGCAAACTCTCTCCTCCCTGCCGCAAAGAAAGCATACCGGCTAAATAATCGTGAGTAGCTCCCGCAAGAACACTCCCCAAAACGATCCATAAATAAGAAGCAGCCCCGAACTTAGCCCCCATAATAGCCCCGAAAATAGGTCCCAAGCCTGCAATATTCAAGAACTGAATCATAAATATTTTCCAAGCAGGCAAAGGGATATAATCCACACCATCGGCTTTGGTAAGGGCCGGAGTAAGACGCTTGACATCCGGTCCGAAAATCCGTTCTATATACCGCCCGTATGTAAAATATCCCCCAACGAGAATCAGTAAACAAATCGTAAACGTCAACATCTATATGAAAATTAAAGAATTACTTTAAAAATCAATTTATTTTCTTTTTCCCGAGCGTGCACTTCCTTTCCGCTTATTTCCTTTTTTGTCATTTTTCACTGTCCGGTTCAATTGTAAGGAAGATTCTTTCTCTTTACACACCAATTCGTAATCCAACTGCCGGGCTATCAGATTCGCTTTTGCCACTTTTATCCTGACCTTATCTCCCAATTGGTACTTTCGTCCGTGATGCCTTCCTACAATACAATAGTTTTTTTCATCGAATTCGTAATAATCATCCTCCAGCTGATTCACAGATACCAATCCTTCGCATTTCGATTCATCCAGCTCTACATAAAAACCCCATTGAGAAACGCCGGAAATTGTCCCCTCAAAATCCTGTCCGATTTTATCGGACATAAACTCAACCTGCTTGTACTTAATGGAAGCCCGTTCCGCATTCGCAGCCAATTGCTCCATATCGGAAGAATGTTTACACCACTCTTCATATTTTTCCTGATTTACCGAACGCCCTCCGTCCAAATAGCGCTGCAACAAACGATGTACCATAACGTCCGGATAACGCCGGATGGGGGAAGTAAAATGGGTGTAATAATCAAACGCCAACCCATAATGTCCGATATTTACTGTAGAATAAACAGCTTTAGCCATCGTACGGACAGCCAAAGTTTCTATCATATTTTGCTCCGGCCGGTTTTTCACTTCCTGCATTAACTTATTCATCGAAGTCGTCAAACTCTTGCGACTTGTCAGTTTCAAACCATATCCGAATTTAGCCACAAAATTATTAAATTCTTCCAATTTGTCATCCATCGGTTTATCGTGTATCCGGTAAACAAATGTTTTTGGTTTCTGTCCCCGCTTTATTTTTCCCACACATTCCGCCACTTTTTTATTGGCCAGCAGCATAAACTCTTCGATCAATTTATTGGCTTCCTTCGATTGTTTAAAATAAACCCCCAAAGGTTTTCCCTGTTCATCCAATTCAAATTTTACTTCCACCCGGTCAAAATCAATCGCCCCATTTTTAAACCGCTCTTCTCTTAACTTCCGGGCCAAACCATTTAATTGCAAAATTTCTTTCCGATAGTCTCCCTCAGCGCCCTCTATCATGACCTGCGCTTCTTCATAAGTAAACCGGCGATTTGACAAGATCACGGTTTTCCCAAACCATTGATCCAAGACCTGTGCGTTACCATCCAATTTGAATACAGCAGAAAAACAAAGTTTTTCCTCATTCGGACGCAAAGAACATACTCCATTCGACAACTTTTCCGGCAACATCGGCACCGTCCGGTCTACCAAATATACAGAAGTCGCCCGCAAATAAGCCTCCTTATCCAATACCGAGTCCTGGGCCACATAATAACTGACATCCGCAATGTGCACTCCTACTTCGTAACATCCCCCCTCCAGTTCCCGGATAGAAAGAGCATCGTCAAAATCTTTAGCATCTTTCGGATCGATTGTAAAAGTAACTACATCCCGAAAATCCCGCCTCCGGGCTACCTCTTCTTCCGGTAATTCCAATTTTATACGGTCAGCCGCTTTCAGTACTTTAGAGGGGAAAGCCACCGGTAATTCATATTCCGCCATAATTGCATTCATCTCCGTATCATTATTCCCGGGACGCCCCAAAACCTGAATGACAGTACCTACGGGATTTTTTTGATTTTCCGGCCATTCTGTAATTTGTACCACGACTTTATCTCCGTTTTTAGCTCCCCCTAAGTGGCTCAAAGGGATAAAGACATCATAAGGCAATTGTTTCCCACTTGGCATCAGAAAGGCGTAATTCTCCGAACGCTGGATAATCCCCACAAAAGTATTCTTTTTCCGCTCCAGGATTTCCACAACTTCCCCCTCCGGACGCCTTGATTTACTCCGGGCATACACCAACACTTTCACCTTATCCCCATTCAAAGCATGTTTTAAATTGGGAAATGCCACAAAAATATCCTCCTGGCATTCTTCCGAAAGAATATAAGCAGCCCCCTTAGCCGTCAAATCAACTATCCCCGTGACATAAGAACCTATCGCCTTACTCTTATAACGTCCTCTTGCTTCTTCTATTAATTCTCCATGTTCCGCCATCTCTTCCAACATCTCTACAATCAACCGCTTCGTCTCCATATTCTTTACTTCCAATTGCTTGGCTACTTGTTTGTAATTGTAACTCAAGCCCGGATGTTTGGCAAACAATTCACCCAAACATTTTTTCAATTCGGACTTCCCGATGATAGGTTCGCCCCTTTTCTTATTTTTAGACATAATGCAGTATAATAATGTGACCCCTAAAATTAATCACAATAAAATAAAAAAAGCGGCTTTCGCCGCTTTTTATTTAAAAACTTTGTATTCCACCTATCAACTAGGCTTTACAAATGTTTTCTATTTTACTAAACCTGCCTCAAATTTTTCTTTCACCTTCACCAACATATCCGTTGTCATATTCTGAAGATTATATTCTGCTTTCCAGCCCCATTCTTCATGTGCGCAGGAATCGTCCATACTATTCGGCCAGCTGTCTGCAATAGCTTGCTTTACCGGATCGATCTGGTAATCCATCGTGAAACCCGGAATATGTTTTCGGATTTCTGCAGCAATCTGCTCCGGTTCAAAACTCATAGCGGCAATATTAAAACTGTTCCGGTGTTTCAATTTCGTCGGATCAGCTTCCATCAATTCTACGACGGCACGTAAAGCATCGGGCATATACATCATATCCATATAAGTACCGGCTTTTACATTACAAGTAAAAGTTCCTTTACGAATAGCATCGTAATAAATTTCCACAGCATAATCTGTCGTTCCGCCTCCAGGTAAAGTTACATAAGAAATAAGACCCGGGAAACGCACACTACGGGTATCCACCCCGAAGCGATTGAAATAGTAATCGCTCAATAATTCTCCGGTCACTTTGCAAACTCCGTAAATAGTCGTATTAGAGCGCTGTAACGTATCCTGAGGAGTTTTATCCTTAGGCGTATCTTTGCCAAAAGCTCCGATAGAACTCGGTGTAAATACGGCACAATTGTTGTCCTTTGCGATATTCAGCGAATTGGTCAATGCCCCGATATTGATATTCCAAGCAAGTTCCGGATTCTTTTCTCCAGTGGCCGACAAAAGGGCAACCAAATTAAAGATGCTATCGATTCCGTATTTTCTGACAATACTGATATACTTATCCTTATCCAGCACGTTCAGTTCTTCGAAAGGTCCATCTTCTGCCAGATGTTTGCATTTTTCAACACTGATATCAGCAGCAACAACATTGTTGTTTCCGTAAAGAGACCTCAGATGCGGCACTAATTCCGATCCGATTTGTCCACCTGCACCGACGATTAATATCTTTTTCATTATGATTGGGAGTTTAAAAATTCGACACAAAAATACATATTTAAATATTTCACAAAGCTAAAAATTGAAATATTTTTTCCCCATTAAGTAAAAATTTTTAATTACGCCCCTCTAAAAAGCATCAAACTGGTAATCAATCCCTTTCTATCTCTATTTTCATTCAGCTTTGCTGCGTATATAGCTCTCTTTTAAAACCTGGTTATAAAAATCAAAACCGCATTGTCCATTGTATAGAAGGGATGACAGGCATTATACTCAATTGTTTCCACTTATTTTCGTCATAAAATAATAAATAAGGATTCTTACGATTAAATATATTATACACTCCTATTATCAACTCCCGATAGTGATGCTTTCCCTGTTTTTGAAAAGTATAACTGTGTCAAATAATCATAGTCCATTTCAATTCCCCACCCTCGTTTAAAATTAATCAATGAACTAACATGAACATCAGTATTAAAAAAATTCCGGTCATCTCCTAAAAAAAGTGCTTCCCTTATACCCAACTTAAGTTGTAATATCTTATACGTTACCGTATCATTTTCCATTACATAAGGCTTTAGACCGTACCTCCAAAATAAAATCTGCAGCATATTGCAATTCCAGACAGGCTTCTATCTCCTTTATTCCTACTTCTACACTCTAAGTTTTGTTTAATTTGAAAACGAAGAGCCAGATTTACTGATTCTTCAAAATTTTATTCATGACAATTCTCAAAAGTGACCGGCAGAACAATTAACAAATATACTCTTTTTTATATTTTTTATTTTAATTATAATTATTTTTACTGTACTAAAATTCCTTCTAAAAAAGAATCCAATTCCTTAAGTATTTTAAAAACTTATTCGAAATTCCTCTAAATTATTATTTATCAAATTTCAATTCGGATAAAAATATGACATTATATTAATTAATTCACTATAAAACAAATATTTAAAATATATAAATATGACATTTTTCTGACTTTTTTTACATTACTACTATACATTCATTTCTTTACATAAAAATGAATATATTATTTTATAATTTATATAATTTGAATATTTTTACGTCAGCATATAAAAAATTATAATATAAAAATTCAAGAAATATGAAACTATTATTTAAATCAAGAAATAATCATAAAAACAAAATGGAAAATGAAGAACGAACTTCGGAGATAAAAAATAGTTTTCCGGAGAAAAGTCATAAACATTCTACACCGGAAAATACATTAAAAAAATATAACTCTTTACAAGAAGAAAAAAACATTCTGTTAAAAGAGAACGAAAAATTAATATCAGAAAATAGAAGGAAAGAAGGAATCGCAGAAATAGCTCAATTTTTATTCGAATATCATATATATACCTTAAATACCCTGCAATCAAATTTTGCTGAAGAACAGGGAAAAAACATTTCTAAACAATTAAAAAAAGATTTACAATCCAAAATATTGAAGATTCTTTTAAAACTTGATCACAATTTTACGGAACAAATCCGCAAACAATACCCTACTCTTTCTCAAAATAACTTGGTCTTGGCTTTACTTTTAAAATTAAATTGTAAGATCGACCATATTGCTTTTATTTATTCAGCGACTCCGGCCACCATCCGGAAGAGAAAATCCCGCTTAGCAAAGTTATTTTGTCCTCAAAATCCTAAAAATTTATATGAATTTTTGACCTCATTCTAATTCACTTTACTCTCTATTTTCATGCTCATAATAAAAATCCACTTGTAAGTGCTGACTTTTATAAGCCTGGACAGCCAACTGATCGCAACGTTCGTTCTCGGGAATTTCTGCATGCCCTTTCACCCAAATAAAACGAATATGATGTTTACGATATACCGCTAAAAAACGCTGCCATAAGTCCGGATTCTTTTTCCCCTTAAATCCTTTTTTTTCCCAACCAAATACCCAGCCTTTTTCAACAGCATCTACCACATAACGGGAATCCGAATAAACAGTCACTTCCTCTCCTGCATTTTTCAATGCTTCTAAACCGATAATGACAGCCAATAATTCCATTCGGTTGTTCGTCGTCAACCGGAATCCGGCCATTAATTCCTTACGGTAAGGACCCGCCAATAAAACAACACCCAGTCCTCCCGGACCGGGATTTCCGCTTGCCGCACCATCTGTATATATCGTAATCTGATTTCCCATATTTTTTTATGAATCCTCTTCTTCAAAATAATTTTTCAAAGATAAAGATAAAAATCAAAAAACATTCGGGGATGAGGAAAAGTGCGATTTATGAGCAAAGCTACACCTTTCTGCGTTTGTTTTTAAAGAATTAAAATCGTATCGTCCATTGTATCGAAGGAACAATAGGCATTATACTCAACTGTTTCCATTTATTATCATCATAAAATAAAAGGTAGGGATTGCGACGATTGAAAATATTATACAATCCAATAGTCAATTCCCGAAAATGATGTTTTCCCTGCTTTTGAAAACTATAGCCAATATCCATACGAAAATAATCGGTCATTTGATAGGCATTTACATCTCCCATCAACTCCCGGGAGTAAGCCAGATCCTGCATTTTCTGGGGGACCCATCCTACTAAACCCTGCTCCCAATAAGGAGGTAATACCCCTTTATACATACCTTGAGGAACGGTAAGATAATGTCCGGAAGCATACGCCAAACCCAGATTTAAATATTGTTGCTTCTTTTCTTTCGTTTTTATCAATATCCGGCCAGTCAAATTCAACACATGACGACGGTCAAACCGAAACGGAAACTTCCTTCCTCCATTTATCTCATCGAACTGCCGATCGGTTTTTGACAAAGTATAGGATAAAGCAGCATTCCAATAGGCCCCTCTTTTTTCAGCCCGAGCTTCCATGCCATAACTTTCGCCTTCTCCTTCACACACTTCATCTTCCCAACTGGAATTCTTTACGCCGAATACATTCGATGCATTTTTATAACTAGCCAGATGCTTCATCTTTTTATAATACCCTCCTGCAGAGACATAAAAAAATCCATGATGATAAAAACTTCCCAAATAAATCTGATGCGCTTTTTCAGGAGGCAAAAGCCGATTGGCCGGGACAATCATATCCAACGACCAGCCGACAGGCAACCCCTCCATGATATGCTGGTGTTGAGATAAACAGTCGTAATCCAATTCCAAACCCCATCCTCTTATAAAGTTGACTATCGAACTAAAATGCAAATCCGTAGTAAAAAACTTTTGGCCATCTGTCAGAAAAACCGCTTCCCGTACTCCTAATTTAAGTTGCAGTAATTTATAATTGTATTTTGCCTCCCCAAATAAAGCAAATGTCCCCGCATTCGGCTTATCCCCTATTTTCATTTCCCCCCTTTCTATAGTAGTTTGCACACTTTTTACAGCCGGTTCAAAATACTGATATTTCCCTTCTATACCGGCTTCAATGGCCCATCTTTTTTTAGCATATTGCACCTTTTTTTGAAAAGCAATTTCATATATAGTTGTCCTGATTCGGTCATTTTTCATCAGAAGGTCTTCAGGAAGATCAATATCTCTTTGAGAAGTCCATTTCTGTTCAGCATAAAAATGATTACCATAAATCATCGTTTTCACCCAACAATAATCAGAAACCTGATGCTCCCATCCCAGACGTATCACCTCATTTCCCCAGGAAAGTCGGATAGAATTGGTGATCCATTCACCCTTGGGCCATCGATATTTGAAATAATCATTACTGACATACCCGCTGAGGGTAAAGCTTTTTCTTTCATGCGGATGGTAATACAATTTGAAATACCAATCTGTTACCCAAGGTTTTACATCCCCTTTAAAATCCAAATCAGAATCTAAATTTTCATTCAATATCTTATGCAATGTTTTATGCAATATTTTATATTCTGCTGCCAATAGAGAAACCCGTCCGGCAAACTGAAAAGAAAGCTTTTTATTTATCGGGCCTTCTACACTCGTGCTTAACATATAAGGAGAAAGAGCAAAACTACCTTGATATTTTTGTGTATCCGGTTGTATAGTCGTTATTAGAGATAAGGCCGACAACAAATTTCCGGAAGAAGCAGATAGTCCCCCACTTCTGAACTCCACGTCCCGAACAATATCCGGATGAAAAGAAGAAAAAAGACCGAATAAATGTGTCGCTCCATAGACGGGAACTCCGTCCAACTCTAATCGATTGTTGCCATTATTTCCGCCCCGTATAAAAAAGCCCATTGTGCCCTCTATTCCTTGGGTTACTCCGGGTAAAGTTCCCACATACCGCATCACATCCGGCTCTCCCAATACAGTCACTAAAGAACGAACCTGTACAGGTGTATACTGATACAAACTATTTCTACGAGTCAGATCCCTCCCATATACATTTACATTCTCCAACTGAATCTGTTGTATAGAATCTCTCTCTGTATTATTCTGGGCCATACAGGATTCCGCTTTTAGCAGTAATATGCAGAAAAATAAAAATTTACCTAAATAGAGGCAGCCATTCATTGCGAGTAAAATATTTGTCTGAATAAGCAGCAAATATGCCTATTCCGTTTTCTATATTTGAAAAAATTCTCATCTCATCAAACCAAGTGGTAAAATCATCCTCTTTGTTAAATTGCATCTTTTCAAAACTACTTTTCATATATTTATCATATTCCTCAGAGGCTGTGCGAAAAACAACAATTGAAAGCTCCCCATACAAAGCTTCAATACGAAAATAAACTCCTCCTTTCGGCACCTCCGGTTGGGCAGGAATCCGTAAATAATAATCGTATTTAGGCGTTGCTAAAGGAGCTGAAGGATATTCCGTAAAACTTCCGTTTTGATTAAACTGATCTACCCAAGGATGATCCGTTCCAATAGCTCTTTCCAAAATCGCCTCTTCCGAAGGAGGAGCACCCGGTTGTAGAACTTTATCAACACCTGATTCTGTAAGCACACTTATCCATAAAGGATATTGGGCCGTATATTGCGTAAAATATTTGATGTAATGCTTTAATTCTTTGCTGTCTCGGAAAATATAAGTATTGGCCGGCATTGTAGTCCTAGCCGTCAAGGTGGGTTCGCTGGGAATTTCTACCACTAAGCGATAAGAGGCCCCAGGAGAAGGGGTATATTTAAGCTGACGCAGATCATAAGCCACCCGTTTAAAAGTATCTATTTTATAGCCGTTTACATATAAAGTCGCCCGGGCATTCTCAATCTCCTCATAAATATACTTATCTTTCAAACCGATACTCCTGGTAATGCTCAGTGTTTGCACCGTATCATTTTTCAATATACAATTTACAACAGGGATTCCCCGAACATCCAAATCCATGTTCAGATTTTCCACACAAGCATTCAATAAAAATGCAACACTCAGCAATAATAACTTAAATCTCATATTCCTTATTTAACGAACAATATGAATTACCTCAGAAGTATCCCTTAAAACTTTTTTATTCGTTTCCATCGTAACGACAAAACGTGTAGAAACAGGCAATTCCGGAGGCGTAGAACTAAAACGCAGAAAAATTCCCGGAGAAGCCAAGGGGGAATAATACAACCATTCCCGTATCGTTTTCGGTTTATCTTCAAAACGGTCGAATACCAATCCCTGTGTCAAAGAAGAAGCGATAAAATCCGGCTGATACATGTCTATTTCAAAATAATCATTCAAAGGAGTGCCTGCCGGACAACCGAAAAGTGTTGCATCCAAAGAAGAAATAGTCAGATTACGTACCGCATCCGTACGATATTCCATTAGGATCACCCCTAATGAAGACGGCAGATCTATGCTTCTTGTCTTTTCAGGAGGAAGAATCGTTTTTCCAAAACTTTCTGTAAGCTGATTTTCCAATATAGGCAAATGAGGAGCGGTAAAATCATTCTCCTTATCCTCTGAAAATACCATAAAAATGCTATACAACACCGCATTAAACAACGAATCCCGACTCCGATCTGTAGTATAAACAAGGAGCAAAACCCGGTCGGCCGAATAGACAGAGTCCTTTTGGATATCTGCTCTATAGCCGTCATTATAAATATTTGCTTCATCGTAAGCCTGAACTTGCTCCTTGGTCAGAGTACAACCCAATAAACTATATACATAATTGCATTCCCGGGGATGAAATTCCACAAAATTTCCACTCCTCATCTCATCTTCCGTTTCCTCGCAAGAAAAAAGAAACAGCGCGCAAAACAAAATCAATAAAAATTTTTTTCCCATAGATTTACAATTTTATTTCAGAAACATAAGAACACTATCAACCCTAATCAAATTTATACATAATAAAACGATACTTATTCAAATCAATTCTTTTTAGAAAAACCGATAATCATTGTCTCTCCACTTTCAAAAACATAATCACTTGTCCATTTCTCTAGAAGTGCATAACGTTCATCTTTATATCTTCCATCCCATCCCCAATTCATAATCAAAAAATTTTTATAAGTTGTTGTTTCCCAAGTCTTTCTAGTAGTTGAACTACCCATAAGTATAGGTAAAACTCCACTTACATTAAGAGCACTATCCCGTGTATAACCACCTTCTCCAAACCCTCCATCATCTTTTACGGAATCTTTCTCTACTTGTCCCTGATCAGGTTCCATATATTCATCCAAAAAATTACCTCTTTCATCAGCCAATCCATAGGTATAAATCACCTTATAACGTTTTACCTCATAACCATCTATAATCCAACTATGCCTCTTGGGAGGTTTGGCAGAAGTAGCAACAGCCGTTACGATAACCGGCATTTCATTATTCAGACTATTTATCACCTGATCACTATTATAGTCTTCATAACGACAAGATATATTATTGTCATTCATATACTTAACCAAATTCGAATTCAGTGCTGAAGAACCCTCGGGTGTATAAATTGTTTTTATGGAATGTCCGACATGAGCCATTAAAATATTAACTAAATTGACATTTTGGGTAAAAGGATACCCTTTCTCTAAAGGCATCCAATCCCATGATTTTTCATCCGGATTACTGAATTGGAAGGTATAGGACTGGTCCTGTTCGGAAGAAGCCCAACCTTTACAAGAACCTTGCTTATAAGTGTATTGGGGCACCCCAATTTTATAATGCAAATAGTATAACATCTGCGATCCGGCAACAGCCAAACAACCGGCTGGACACTTAAGGCTCAAGGTCGGAGAATTATCAGGGAGCATACGATTCCAAGGATCATATTGTCCCCAACGGGTGCATGTAAACGGTCCATGTAAAGTAGACCCGATCTCTACTTCTGAAATACTCATTAATTCCCAATGATATTCTCCCGTACGGGTAGAAAAAGCTTCCTCAGCCTTTTTTTGCTTAGCCATCGTTCCTTCTACGTAAGCAGCCACATGTTGCCACAATTCCCCATCTCCTCCAGCCGTTTCGATTTGAGGAATATTTTTCAAAGCAATGATGCGTTTCCCTATACTCTCCAACCAGACGACAATTCCCGGATGCAAAGTATTCACATCTAACTGCCCATCCGCAGCACTGGCCAATACTGCAGTTGTCCGCTTATCCCCTGAAATAATTTTCCAACCTTTATCTTCTTTATAATTCACAATATACATAACAGTATCATTCTCTATTATATAAGGCGTAATCGATTCTACCTCTAAAGTAGAATCAGCAGCATGCAGCAATTCCATATAAGCGTTTACCTCCTGGATTCCCACTTCCACTCCTGATTTTTGTTTGATTTCAAAACCGGAAGTTGTTACAGGATTTACCGCTTCGTCAAAATTCTGCTCATAACAACTCCAAAAAGTAATCAACAACATGATTAACAAATATACTCTTTTTTTCATAGTTTTTTTGTTTTTTACAATTAATTTAAAAATTAAATTTTTTTCTTACAAAATGAAGTAGTTTAATTATTTTATTCTAATTTAAAAATATTTTTTATATTTATCAAATTTTGACTCTGACAATAAAAAGACATTAAATTTATTAATTTACTATAAATAAGGTAATTAAAATATATTAATATGACTTTTTAAAAACTATCTTTCTCTATTATTATCCTATACCAATTTACTTACATAAAAATGAACGTGCTATTTTACATTTGATATAATATCAATACTTTTACTAAAAAGTTAAAAATATTTGAAAATAGTCGTTAGAAATCTATAATATAAAAATTCAGGAATTATGAAATTATCATTCCATATTAAAAATATACCTAAAATCAAAATGGAAAATAAAAAACGGTCTCTTGAAGAAAAGTCTAAAAGTTCCACCTAGGAAAACATCCGGAGACGGGGAAAGGCGTCATTCACATAAAAATGAAGCCAAATAGGGAATCCTTCTTGCAACATTCTCAGAAACAAACGGAATACTTTGTTAACACCTTCCTCCTCTTCTTCAAGCGCTAAAAAATAGAATACAGAACTACAATTAGCTAAAAAGTAGTCCCGTATTCTTCGTCACTTTTATAAAAAAACTATGTCACTTCTATTCCTTCTTTATAAAAGAGGAATAATCGAAGTAAAAACACCGGCAATAATAGCTGAAGTAATAACCCCCGAGATATTAGCACCTAATGCTTCACTTAAAATAAAAGAATCTGCATTTTCTTTGCTTACGATTTTCTGTGCCACTTTTGCAGTAGTAGGCACACAACTGACAGCGGCAATACCGATAACGGGATTATAATTCCCCTTTTTAATAAAATACATAATGTATCCTCCAATAATACCGCCGACACCTGACAACAATAATGCGATAATACTCAAAATCAAGAGTTTTAAAATTTTAGCATCTAATAACAAATGCGCATCGCACAAAACGCCTAATAACAAACCCAGCATAAAAGTAGAACCATACAGTAAAGGCCCACTTATAAAATCATACACATGTTTCATGCTGTCTTTTGATTCCCTGACAGCCACTCCAATAAACAAAGAAAAAAACAAGGGGGATGCTACCGGAAATAAAAAACACAATAAAGCACATAAAATAACGGCAAAAGCCAACTTTACTTTAGAGTCGTAATTTTTAGGAGCCTTTTTAGCCGTCATTTTTATTGCCCGCAAACGCTTAGGTACCAACATTTTTACTAAATAAGGATAACCTCCATAGGTCAACCCTAAATAGAGATAGGCTACCACGGTTATCGGCACAAATAAATGCTTTGCCAACACTAAGGAAGTAAATAAAACCATCGGCCCGTCAGCTCCTCCGACCATAGCAACAGAAGCACTTTCTTCCAAAGTCAACCCCATAGAAGAAGCAATGGGCAATGTCAAAAAAGTACCTAGCTCTGCACATAAAGCTAAAAAAATACTCACAAAAGGACGTTGAAGCAAATATCCGACATCCAATAAAGTTCCTATTCCCATAAAGACGAAACAAGCAATCAACCCATTACTAAAAGTAAGCGTATATACAGGTTGTAAAAAATCAATCTGCATGACATTCATTAATTCGTCCGTATCCGTGATCATAGGATCTAAAAAAAGATTTCCCATTCCTCCCCCAGGCATTATCAAGGTACCACAGTTAATTGCAATCATCCCCAACCCCATCGGTATCATAATCATCGGTTCTAATACCCCTTTTCTGCCCAAATAGATTAAAAGAAATCCAAGCATGATCAACACTACACGGACAGTAGCCAAAAACCAACCGCTGGCTACCATAGTTCCAACCCCCTGAAACAGACTATAAAAATCAATATTTTCCATATTTTATTCTATTAATAAGTCCGAAGCAAAACAGCATTCCCCCTGTAAACTCTTTTAAACACAGGGAATTCGCTTCTCATCAAGCAGTAATTCTTCTACGAGGTTTTAGACTATGGAAAGTTTCGTTTAAAAAGTGGCTTACTTTTCGATGCTTTTCTTTATATATATCATTTTTCGGCATCGCTACAAATCCCGGCACGGTTTTCTCCAATGGCCGAGAGGTTTTCTTCAAACTCAAAATTTCCAGCTGATGCAATTTATAGAAAGCGAACAAATCCGCCCAGTTTGCAATAGCTTTAATAATACCTGCAACAAAAAAACCGATGGCAAACGTCAAGCCCATCATCCCCAATGTAGATAATAATAAATTTAACATGATTATTTTTTTTTAATACAACAATATGATTATATATTCTTCACTTATTTACAAATCCTTTATTCAAAGACGATATACTTATTGTAGTAGGAATAGAAAAAACAGAATATTCCGATCCATTCTGGCTTTCGAGCTACAATAATCAATAGAAAGGAACTCAGTATAAAAATCCGGAGGATACCTATTTTGCCCAATGAATAAGACACAAACAAATATCTCACAGATAATAAATTATTAACTGCACCTTTTTTAAAAAGAAAAGAAAATTTAAATCAGAAGCCGCCTTAGCGTATAGATAAAATATTGATTAGAAGATTTTATAAAACAATATTGAAAATACAAATTCTTTGCATCCCTTGCGACCAAAGGAGTGTCCATTGCAGAAAGGCGCTGAATTACAGCAACAGATTTCAAATTTTTAGGGAAATTAATGCTCCTGGGAGAAGAAGAAATTAGAAGAGGAACATCAGAACTTTTAAAACAGAAAAAATCAAATGAAAAGGAATGAGTCGTAGCCAATGCCTGCTCCTTTTCCAGAGAATTGACAGTACTCTGTTCTATTTCAGAACTTTGTAGCAAAGATTCCTGAAAAAACATCCCCTTTATTCCACTAATACTGAATAAAAAAGCTGTATAAATCAATATGTTGACAATATACCTTTTCATTTTCGCCGCAAAGGTACAACATTATTCACAAATTTGATAGCAAAAAATCACTTTTATATTTTCTAAAAAATTTATGTGTCCTTTGTTTTGAAAACATCCGGGGACGGGGGAAAGCGTCATTTACATAAGAATAAAGCGAAATAGGAAAATATTTCTCATACTATTCTCATAGACAAACGGAATATGTTGTTAACACCATCCCCGAGCCCGGATACTCACTGCTGATCGGCACTCCATTGGATTTGATTAACAGTCCCTTTGTTCCTAATAAAAATTTAATCGTGAACATCAACAGTACATATTATCCATACCGAACACCAATTAACCAAAAGCTCATTAAGAGAGGAAGGGAACGCTTATCATTTTATGGTAAAGTCAGAAAAATCTACCAATAATTTCGTAACAGCAGCCGTATTTAAAGCCCACTGCATTGTATATACTTCATCAGCTCTTGCATCATCTGTCAATTGCATATTTTGAGCTTTTGCTTTTAATGACAACAAACGACCTATGGTTATTTTACTGTTCAGTTTGTCTAACAAAGCCTTCAGAACTGCTGCATCCATATTGCAAATCTGTTGGCCTCCAAAAGGCATTTCAAGCCAAATGATTTCTCTGGATGGTACATCGATCACTCCAAACACAAGCCCTTTGGTTAAGCTCTGTGATACTCGGACCTGATGCTGTACGCATGAAGGATCGTAAGCCACTCCCGTCTTTTCGGAAATCTCCATGGGATATGCCGAATTCATCCAACCCACTACCAGTTCAGGCGAAAGAGTTCCGTTGCTATACGCATTACAAGTGCAAGCCACATATTTTGCACCAGCTTTTGTTAGTTCAGACATATCCAATTCAATGTATTCAGCAGTACCAATCTTGTCGGGAATACTACGAATATCCCCACTATGTTTGGCTCCTGTAGCCACTAAACTATAATACGCACATATTTCTATCCGTTGTTCAAAAGCAATACAGCAGCTTAAATCCATATCCAACGGTTGTGCCGGCAGACCTTTTCCCCATTGCATAAATAACCGGATGGTATTACCTTCAAGCGGGAAACGTGTACCCATTAATGCACAGGAGGTATCCTGAATGGTTTCGTTCCGGTCTCCGATCGACAAAGGAACATTGAACAACATCGGATCAATATACATCGTTTTGCTTTCAGTAGGTATATGGGCAAATCGGTCGGAAATCACTTTCAGGCAAAATTCTTCCACTTTACCAACCATCTCTTTCAATTGCTCATCCGTATATAAAGCCAGCATTTTATTGGCATCAATGGCTCTGACAACGCCACCAAGCGGCTTAACATTCCTTCTTTGATTACGGTCGAAATAGTTCAAAGCATACATATTCAACGTTAACACCAACCGGACTGGCAATTGGTCGGCTACTTCGGAAAATGTAGCCAGCGTTTGATCAGCTCCGAACCAAAGCATATTAGCAAACAAAGAGCGAGCAAATAATCCGGGGCGTTGTTTCAGTAGGCTAAATGTCTTCTCAGCGTCCATCTTCAATTTATTCCGATCCACTTTCCCCTGCCATACTTCGTAAGTCTGGTTATGGAATACATCTATCAATTCTTTCAGGTATTCGAATCCTTTTTTATCAGCATATTCAACCAAACGTAATGCTCGGATAAAACGCACCCACATTGCCCGTTTGGGATGCATCACTTCGCAAGCCTTTGCCGGATCCATATTCAAATGATTGAGCCATCCGGCAACCATTCGACATTGTGAACGATTATACTTCAATTTTAAGGTATTTTTCTGCTTTACACTTGCTTTCAAAGAATAATCCAAAAACTGATTGATATGGGTATTATTTTTCGCAACACGTCTAATGATTGTTTTAGGCTCTATAATTTGTAAGAAACCGGTTTTCTTATACCACAAATAACGTAATATGTCGTTGGGCGTTGAAAAAAGGGATCTGGCCTTCTCCGGCTTTCCCTTTTCTACCAAAACGTCCAAGACCAACATCATCGTCTCCTTCATCGTTATCACAACTTCCGGCAAAGGCAAAGCCTCTATCAATATTTTCAAACTATCCACCTGAGTTGCATCCAAAGCCGTACGCGATTCCAACAAATCTTTAAAAAACCGGTTCAAATCATCCTCAGTCCACAATTCCAATATTTTTAGCTTACTACCTTGTCTGCAATCTCCTATTTTTCCAAACAGGAAAGGGACTCCACAAAAAGGACAACCATTGTATCTTTCTAAAGGAAAGGTGTTTTCCGGAATCCAATGACCACAGGGCAGAAAGATACCCACATTTACATTCCATGCATTGATATAAAAAGTAACGGCATGATCCTCTCGAGATTCACCGGTCGGAATATCCCATCCTTTTACCAATGGAGTCCAGTTTAATTTCATGCCGGTAACTTCATTCAAGAAATCATAAATTTGCAACTTATCACTCGGCGTCACCAAATCTAATACATGGAGTAATTCTTCCGAAACCGTATAACCCAATTTCTTTATATTCATCAAAAAACCGAGCGTATGTTCCGATATGCTTTTATTTGTACATACAATTCGTTCCTTAGGGATATAAACCGCCCTCTGTCGAAGAGACACTTTCAATAAATCAAGGTTCATGACTAAGTTTTTAAAGATTTATTTAATAGGGTAATGAAGAGACTGGCGTTGTATAAATATTGTTGAAGTAAGTCTCTTTTGACCCTTATTTTGCGGAGTAGATTGGATTCGAACCAATAACCTCATCATCATAATATCGTTAGAAGTAAGCCTTTATTGACCTTCAGCAGATAATTTAAAAGCTACTTATAATGCGCTCTATCCTTTGAGCTACTACTCCCCCAATTTCGTCGGGCAGGTCGGAATTGACACGGCGACACAGGAATGAAAAATCCCCGAAGCAAATCCTATTGACCGAATAACCAGTAATTTCGGAATTAACTTTGCTCCGCTAACTGAACAACTGCCCTTCTGTAAGAAGCAGGTAATTACGAAAGCTGTCCCATTAAAAGACAGAAGTAATCTTTACGTCACCTGTTTCTATTTATCTATCAAAGAACATTTCTTGATGCAAAGAAAAGTTAAGGATACGCAATCTTTTTGCGTAATGAAAAACATTATGCTTTTGCTTTAATATTTAATATTGGTTTTACAGTATCCTGTATCAATGCTGTATCCCCAATGGCATTTATAATTATATCCTTATCTTTATAAGCCATCGGCGACTCGTCAAGAGTTGACGGGCAAACAGAAGTAGAATAAATACCTTTCATCTCCTTTTCAAATTCTTCCATTTTCAACGTCTTAAAGGCCTGGCTCCGTGCCAGAATTCTTCCAGCTCCATGCGGAGCCGAACAATTCCAGCCGACATTGCTTTTTCCTTCACAGATCAACAACCCATCCCGCATATTAAAAGGGATCACCATTTTCTCTCCTCTATAGGCCCGGATTGCTCCTTTCCGGATAATCCAATCGCGGGTATCGATAAAATTGTGCATGGAATGAATACTTTCAATAACCTCCACATCACGCAATTCGACAAAAATGTCATGAGCCATTACCCGATGATTAAATTGTGCATACGTCTGAGCAATCACCATATCTACCAAATACTCATACATATCCTCCCCTTGCAAAAAATACTCTTTTTTATTCTCTTCATAACGTGCGTTCAATTCAGCAAGTTTAGCTGGAATATCACTTCTGGGAGTCGTATTTTTGGTGATACACTCAAACTCATCTTGATATTCCTGCGGAAAAAAATTCCGGACTTTCATTTTATTTGCGTGATAATTGCACACTTTCAATCCAAAATTCCGTGAACCGGAATGCAAGGTCAGGTAATGCGCCCCTTCTTGAAGGGATTCTCCGACTTCTATAAAATGATTTCCTCCTCCAAGTGTACCGACCGAATTGTAGAAAACACTCTCTTTAATATCCACTTTTTCACACAATTCAGATATATATCCCCGATCAATACAGATGTCTTCTTTCTGATCTCCGAAACGTTTATTCCATTCACTTTGAAAATGATTCACATTTTGAGTCGCCGATGCCAGATAATCTTCCACCCACCAATGATCGAAATGAGAATCTTTATGTATATCACACCCCATTGGAACGACTTTTCGGATCAGACAATCCACCCGCGGAAGATCCGACGGCCCAAAATGTTTATTCAATTTATAGCTGGTTACCGAACAACCAATATCCACTCCTATATAATTAGGATTTACCGATCTAGTCAGCGGCATCGTAAAACCAATCACAATTCCTTTTCCGGCATGGGTGTCGGGCATAATGCGCACAGGAACTCCCGCGGATATTTCATTATCCAATATTCCGCAAACCAAAGTTATGACTTCTGCTTCTACCTCATTTACAAATATTTTACAATCTGTATTGTATTTTCCACTTAATTCTATCATATTTCTTCTTTTTTGACAATGCAAAGTAAAATAAGGATTACGTAATGTTTCTGCGCAATAAAAATATTTTTTATACCTTTGAAAAAATAATCAGATTTATCTCTATGCCTGTCAACCGTAATGCCTTAATACGTTATAAGACAATCGACAGCTGTTTGCGGAATAAATACCGTAAATGGACCCTCGAAGATTTGATCGATGCCTGTTCGGAAGCCCTTTACGAATACGAAGGAATAGATAAAGGTATCAGCAAACGAACTGTACAAATAGACATCCAAATGATGCGTAGTGAAAAATTGGGTTACAATGCTCCCATTGTCGTTTACGACAACAAATATTACAAATACGAAGATGAAAATTATAGCATTACTAACACTCCTTTATCAAAACAGGATCTGAAAACGATGTCTGAAGCTGTAGAAGTATTGCGCCAATTTAAAGAATTCTCTTATTTTTCAGGGTTGGGTGAAATTGTCAACCGCTTAGAAGACCATATCACTTCAACACGACAAAAAACACTACCAGTCATTGATTTTGAGAAAAATGAAAGCTTGAAAGGATTAGATCATTTGGACACTATTTACAAGGGCATTGTAAACAAACAGGTATTGGAAATAAAATATCGTTCATTTAAAGCCTGTTCAGCAAAAACCTTTCTGTTCCATCCCTATCTTTTAAAAGAATATCGCAATCGTTGGTTTGTATTCGGGAAGAAAAAAAACAATCTGGCCAACCTGGCATTAGACCGGATACACGAAATAGTAATTGCCCCTAAAGAAAAATTCAGTGAGAACAACTTATTCGATCCCGAGATCTTTTTCAATAATCTGATAGGAGTGACCAAAAATATCGGGGAACAAGCTGAAACAATCCGTTTTTGGGTTAATGCACAAAATGTTCCTTATGTAGAAACCAAACCTTTTCACAAAAGCCAGCAAATAATAGAAGAACGTGAAGATGGTTCCAAAATCTTTGAAATCCAAGTAGTCATCAATCCAGAATTACAACAAGAATTTTTGGGCTATGCCGATGCTCTCAAAGTACTTTCACCCCCATCTCTGATTGATTTCATGAGACAGAAATTTAGTTCAGCCAAGGAATTATATTACAGAGAAGAGGTATCTGTGCACACAAGCATCCCGTCCCCGGAACTCTCTCCTGAACAATAATATCAGGATTACTATAACTAAAATCTTCCGTTCAATAGGGAGAAGTTAAAAGTTACAGAATTACGATCTAAACCATTGGAACCAGCTATAAGAACAGGCTTATGAAAAAGAATCACTCCTTGCTAAAGTTCATCTTATATTCCTTACCCTATTTGTCCCCCTGTTTATAAATACAATTTCTGAGGTCTTCAAAAAACGTCCTATGCATCTTCTCTGATCTTTACTTAGCTCCATCTGTAACTTTTACCATTCGTATTTTCAAGCAGTACCTCCCGATTGATTACACAATAAGAATTCATTTCTCATTCAGACACTGCATAAAACTAAAAAACAAAGATTAATATAAAAATCAAGGTATTTTGGGAAAAATACACCGATCTCTAATAATCAAATATTCACAGCAAAATGACCTAATAATACTCAAAAAAGAAGAATTCCGAAATTGTTATCTTTCAAAGACCTATAATATTTGGTAACAGAATCTCTACAATTGTATTATAATCCGGCTCTCGTTTAACACTTTTCTCAAATATAGAAACGGCATAAAAATAAATATATCTTGTATTGGAATTTCCGAATTAATTAACTAAAGAATAAGATATTTTACAATATATTTGTACAAGAAATTTATGTGTCTTATAAAAAAACATATTAACTTGAAAAGAATCGGGCAGACCAAGGTATTACTTCGTCTGTTATTTTTTATACTATCTTCTTTTTGGGTGATATATCCGACAAAGGCAGCTCCCCGTTACAAAATAGCGATTATACATTCTTACGAGAAAAATTACCACGATGCCAAACGATATCGGTCGCTTCTGGAAAAAGAACTGGCAACCCAAGGGTTGAAATTTGAAATCAAAGAATTCTTTTTAAATTGCGACGAATTAAGATATGACGCTGAAATGGCCCGTTCTTCCTTTTTCATTGATGAAATCACAAAATGGGGAGGCGACGCAATCGCCATCTTCAACAATCAGGCCACCTTCTCTCTTTTGAAATGTAACAATCCCAAATTACGTGATATTCCCGTCGTTTTCAGCGGTGTATACCACCCTGATGTGGATTTGATCCGTAGTTACCCCAACGTTACCGGTTATGTTGATATTCCCGATTATGCTGCAACAGTCCGTATGATAGAACGCATCATGAGCAAATCACGCATCATCGTCATGAGTGGCACCGGCATGATTGATAATCAAATGTGGCTGAATTTGGAACAACAATGTCGAAAAGAAGGTATCAAAACATTCGAGGGGGATGTGTTCAAAGATATTTTATTCCACCGTATTATCAAGAATCCTTACGAAGAAGGCAAAACAGAAACCATCAACGAGAAAATTGATACAACTGTCGTAATGCGTTTATTGAGCGAAGAAATGCCTCTTCGTACGATTCAACAGACAGCGAGGGGATCTGAGACTTATCTGATGCTGACATCACGTACTTACAATTCTATGGATGCTCAGGAATTTTTTATCAATCCTTCCTTTGCTACAATTAACGAAGGATTTGGAGCAAACGATAAAATGCTGGGAGGTTATTTTACTCCTCTTGAAACACAATTAAAAGAAATGGCCGAAGGCATAGCGCTGCGTCTTAGAAAAGAAATGCCGAAACAACAAATCACTCCATCTTCCAAACAATATGTTTTAAACTGGAAAGTTCTACAAGCTAATAACATCTCAACCAAAGATTTGCCCGAGGAATACCAGATCATGTATATCCCCTTTTCCGTAAGCCATCGGTATTACTTGCTCGCAGGTTACATATCAGGAGGAGTTTTGTTATTTACCATATTTGCTTTATTGATATACAAAGTTATAGATGAACGCAAACGAAAATTGGAAGCCCTTCGTAATTTACTTTATGAGCATGAAACCTTAAAACTTGCCATCGAAGGGGGGACTACCTATGCTTGGCGCCAGACAGAAGATAAACTCAGTTTTGACTCCCACTTCTATAAATTGATCGCTCATACGGGCCCATTCATTACCCTGGAACAAATTCTTCCTTTTATTTATCCTGATGATCAAGAACCTTTCTCTGTAAACTTTTTGCAAAATAGTCCCACAAAACGTTACAAAGGAGAATACCGTTGTAAATTCAACGGGAAATATCAATGGTGGGAATTTCGCTATAATGTTATTTGCCATGACGAAAAATTACCTGTAGTGACCGGTTTATTGCAAAATATACAGGAATTTAAAGATCGGGAAGAGGAATTAATACAGGCTCGTGAAATTGCAGAGAAGGCTGAGTTAAAACAGTCGTTCCTCAATAATATGAGCCATGAAATACGGACTCCACTGAACGCCATTGCCGGCTTTGCAAACTTACTGACCAATACTCCAGAATTGGAAGAAGAAGATAAACAGAATTATGTCGATATAATCAATACTAACACCGAATTATTGCTAAGATTAATAAACGACATATTGGAATTATCGCGTCTTGATTCGGGTTCTGCAAATTTCAACCTACGGAGAGAAGATGTGCGGACTTTACTCAGTTCTTATTACCAGACCTTCGGGGTACAAGTGAAGCCGGACCTCAAATTCTTGCAGGATTTTCCAAACGAAGATTGTACTGTCTATGTCGATGCCTCACGGCTGCAACAGGTAATCACCAATTTCCTGACAAATGCTAACAAATTTACCCAGACGGGTTATATTAAGCTCGGTTATCGCTACTCAGCCAAGGAACATGCAGTAGGCATTTTTGTGGAAGACACCGGAAAAGGAATTCCTCACAACGAATTAAAAATAATTTTCTCCCGTTTTTACAAACACGATGAATTTGCCCAAGGTACAGGCCTGGGGCTAGCTATTTGCAATAGTATTGCAGAGCAACTACAGGGATACATTGAAGTCGAATCTGAAGAAGGCAAAGGCAGTCGGTTCACAATTGTACTTCCTGTCGCCTAACTATTAAATATTTTCTTAATAGATCTGAAGGGCCTGAAATAAAAAATATTCAAACCACCATCCACGACCATCTTTCTTCACTCACTTTCCAGTATCCGTTATAGCACCATCTCAAACGTGGACGGGCAATATACAATTCAAAGAATGCGTATAGGGAACTCTATAAAATTACCATTTCGCACCTCGGCATGCCCCCTTCTGAAGCGAATGGAATCTTGCTGCAACTGGACGAATCCGTAAACATTTCAAGTGAATAATAATCACCTAAAAAGTAAAGGAATTCCTTTTTTAGAATATTCTGACCGCGTCAGACTATAAAACAATGACGCTACCTCCTCTTTATTCGCTTAGTATCTGAAGCCTCGTAACGAGTATCTCCACAATTTTCTGATGTAGTAAATCAGGATTGATGGGCTTGGCAATATATCCATCAAATCCCGAACTCAGAATTTTTTGTTCGTCTGAAGCAAAAGCGTATGCTGTTACGGCAATTATCGGCACATGAGGGGAGTATTGACGGATACCGTCCTTTGCCCCATATCCATCTAAAATTGGCATATTGATATCCATTAGAATGAGATGTGGGGTATGCACTTTGTAGAGCTCTATAGCTTCTTGTCCATCCCAAGCGTGCAAAATATTGTATTTCTTTTTCAGGATGGCTTCCATAAACTTGAAATTACTGGGATTGTCCTCTGCGACAAGAATTGTGACATCGCTTTTATGCACACGAGTGCGATCGAGCTCGGAAGTCATTTTACAGATTTTCTCCATCTGCCGATATGGAACCGTAAACCAAAAGGTCGATCCTTTACCCACCTCAGATTCTACACCCATCTTACCGCCCATCCGTTGCACAATCGTCTGACAAATAGGTAGCCCCAATCCTGTTCCCTGTACGAAACGGTTGAGCTTGACAAAACGGTTGAAAATGTCTTTCTGTAGTTTTTCAGGAATACCGCAACCGGTATCGAAAACGTAAAACCTGAGCATATTATCAGACTGCAATCTATAGCCGATCGTAATTGAGCCCCCGTCGGTAAATTTGAGCGCGTTAGTCATTAGGTTGGTAATCACCTGATGCAGGCGATTACGGTCAGTGAGAATATTGCATTCAGGCAAACAGTCTTCAAACTGCACCGCTAATCCCTTGGCTTCAGCCCGTAATGACATAGCACGGACAATTTCATCCATCATTTCGTTGACATCCACCGGTGCCTCTACGAATTCCATCGTCCCGGTCTCAATCTTTGACAGATCGAGAATATCGCTGATCAATTGGAGAAGCAAATCGTTATTGTTTTCAATGATTTGAATGTATTCCTCTTTCTCACTTTCCTCATCTACTGTTGCAAGCAGTTTTGAAAAACCCACAATAGCGTTCAGTGGAGTACGGATCTCATGGCTCATATTAGCCAGAAACACGGACTTGAGACGGTTAGATTCCTCAGCCTGTTCCTTCGTGTCAATTAATTCCTGTTCCATCTGCTTGCGTTTGGTAATAATATGCAGGGAACCGACCAAAGTCGACGGAACTCCATTTTCGTCCCGACCTTCCACAGTAGCTTGTACTTCCACCCAGTTGATCTGGGGATCTGAAACATCCAGGCCCACAACCCGGTATTCTTCGTGAATTTTCTGGATATTACCGTTTAGAAGATCATCGACCCTCTGTTGTATCCGCTTCAAATCTTCTTTATGTATTCTTTCGAAACATTCCTTCAAAGGTATCGCAACCCTTACTTTCTCTGGAGTCGTTATCGTACCGCTCAGGTTCACCGGAGGAGCGGCATCCCAATAAACCATTTCTTCACGCATATTCATATGCCAAGGAATAATATTGGCTACACCGAGAACCAATTCTAGCTTACGGCTGGTTTCGACTTGCTGTTGCTGAGCTTTATTGAGTGCTTTAAGAGAACGGATATATTTACGTACAAAGAAAGTGATCAATAATGCCGCCACGGCTATCCCGCCGAACAGTAGCAAGTATTTATTCTGCTGCCAGAAATTCTGCGGACGGCCCAAAAACGTACTACCGACAGGGCAGTCACCTACCGAGAAATTACGTTGCAACAATGACGGGTAGTTGAACGTAGGAATCGATTTTTCGGGAATGTAAAAAGGAATATCGCGCGGCTGTATACCCATGCGAATCTGGTCGAAAGTTTGTTGTAACCGGGCCAGCAATTCTGGCTCATCGTAGATGCAACCTCCGACCATACCGCTATTCTCCATGACGGCTTGCTTGAAAGCGAAGATCGGAATAGGAATATTGGCAATCACGCGGAATGAATAGGTCTCCAGTACAGTCGCACCGCCCACATTCGAGACACAGGACCAGGAAGAAAAAAGAACACCTGTAGTTTTTGTATCGATAGTGTTGAGCCTTGCGAGCAACTCTTCTGTAGTAATGTCAGCTGCCGAGATAAATTCATATTCCAGACCGGGATATTGTTTCGCCATCATGTGCTTCATGTCGTAATGAAGTTGCTGGTTTACGTAACAACCGTCACCGAGCAACAGCACTTTTTTAAGTCCCGGAACCATGCGCTTCAACAATTCGACATTGTCCTGCGGAAACAATCTGCTTTGAAGAAAGGTGAGGTTATATTTGTCAGCCAGCTTCGATATAGGAACGCGTTGCTCTTCAGGAATCGCCGTAGTCTGAAGGCTTGTCGTATCAGGAGACACGAAATCCATTTCAGCAGTTGCGACAATTGGTACGTCACCCCAATGAGCCCGGATATCGTCTTTGAGAATCAATACGGGGTTACCGATCAGCAATACAGCCTTGGGGATTCGCGCCGCATACTTGGCAAAGATATCCCGCTTAACCTTTTGGAATTCTTCCTGATTATCAATCAGTAACGTATTGAGGTGCTCCACATAGACGGCAATTGTATTGTCTGTTGTCAATCGGTTCTGAACCGAATTGATGATGGCATTACTACAAGGAGCATTGGACGAATAAGTATTGATAATTAACAGATAATCGTTTTTAAAACCGGGAGAACTCTCTTGCTGAGCACAAACTATAGTGCCGGATAATAGCCCGGAAAGTAGTATAATACAATTTCTCCAATATATAAAAAAGGCGTGTACACAATACTGTTTCGTCATAAAATTACGGTCCAATGTTGGTGCGTAAAGTTAGATATTTTTAAATGAGTTCGAATAAAAAAGATAAAATTTAACGGATCATAAATGATATTACAGAACTCAACATGGAGGAAGATTCTCTCTTCTGCAAATTTGCAGATAAAGTTCCGAAAACTGTACTATTTATAGGAACATAAAAACTTTAGGGCATCAACCGTCCATTCCCATGAAGCAGTATCAAATTTAGATTACAACTAAATTCTCAATAAATTCTGTTTTCTTCCTTATAAAGATCACAGTAAATGAACATACACACATTTTCCAATTGATCCCCAAAATAGTCATGCAAAAAATAGCTTTTTTAATAAAATAAAAATAGCAATCATTTGGAAATCAAATAATTGCTATTTTGAAATGGAGGTCGGTAGCAGATTTGAACTGCTGTACGCGGTTTTGCAGACCGCTGCCTAACCGCTCGGCCAACCGACCTTGTTGCGATTTTGCGTTGCAAAGATAGGACGTTTTTGTTAAATACCAAAAAAAATGTTTGTGTTATTTCAGAGAAGTAAAAAAAGAATTCCTCAATATATTAGGTATCAAGAATATTACAAAAAAAGCCCTTCTCTATTATTTTTCCAAAGTCACACTTGTACAGCCGATTTTTCCTCCTAAAGGAGGATTCATTTTAGAAATCTTGATACAAGCATAATTTAACTGAGGAAAAGTTTTATAAAAAGCCTCTAAAATACGTTGAGCTACATGCTCCAACAGATGAGAACGCTTCTTCATTTCACAGGCAATAATTTCATAAGCCGCCTGATAACTCAGTGCATCCCGGATATCATCCGTCTGAGCAGCCTGCTCCGCATCATAATGTAAACAAGCATACACAGTAAATTTATTGCCAACAATCTGCTCTGCTTCAAAACAACCGTGATAAGCAAAAAACTCCATTCCCTCTATTTCTATAATACTTTTCATCCCTTTTCTTTTAATAATGCCCGTAATTGCTGTTAAAAATACAGTATTCGAACGAATTCACAAAACATTTATCAGGCTATAAATGAAAAAGGGCCGGAAACCGACCCTTTAACATTTACTAACTACTAACCTAAACCATACAAACTTATGAAAAACAATCTTTTTAAAAGACAGGGCAAAATTAAAGGTTCATTTTTTATTTACAATATGATTACAGTTAAATAAAGTTAATTATATAAATGGAATTCGTCAAATTTTTATTCGGGAACATACAACTTCATAATATTTTTTAATTTCAAACTTATAAAAGCTAAAAAAAGAGATCTTTTATAAAAGATCTCTTTTCGTGGGCGCTGAGGGATTCGAACCCCCGACCCTCTGGGTGTAAACCAGATGCTCTGAACCAACTGAGCTAAGCGCCCGAGCTATCGCTTGATTGCGGTTACAAATGTAATGCTTTTTTATTACCCGCCAAAATATTGAGGAAAAACTTTTAAAAAGGAGAGAGAAGATACCTTTTATTACTTCTCCGCCGTTTTCCCCCTTCTCTATAAAGTCTATCCGAATGAATAGTTTCCCTTTAAACGTCAACAGCATCTAAAAACTAATTTATTGCCTATAAATTAACGATAAATATTTATTCTTGTACTTATTATATTACATTTTAAATATATTTTTCAATTCATTTACAATAAATATTATATTTGTATTTATTTATAGTCTTGAATATTTACTTGAAATTTATTGTTATGAAAAATTTAAAATTAAAAAAAGAAATTATCACTGTTTTAAACAGAAATTCAATGCGTAAACTTTTAGGAGGTCTAGATGATACAGTACAAGAAGACTTAAGGGACACATTAGAAAAATGTGAAACACAACAATGGTGTGAATCCGGTGATTGTATTGCAACCGGAGTTTGTGACGACACACAGAATTGTCCGGAAGACACTTTGGAAGACTGTAATGATACAGATTTTTAATCCGCCTAAAAAGTAATTTTTAGAAATACCATTAACGAATACAAATTTGATATGAAAAAACTCGAACTCAAAAAAGAAGTTATTACAACGCTAAATAGAAAGGCAATGACACAACTATGGGGCGGAAAAGGGGACGAAGGGGATCCAGGGCTTCCTCCCAGCGAAGAGAATTGTTTGTCGATTGATTTTTGCGACATATCTTCAGCTTGTGTATCCATTCTTTGCGGAGATACAGCGATTTGTTCCTCCAATACAGATTGTAATCCCTATTCTTCTGAATGTACTGACGAAGATTAAATTATTGACAATTTCAGTTATACGGATCCCCCATAGAAAATGAAAAGATCTTCTAGGGGGGATTTTTAATTAAAATGGTAACAAAAGAACGATCTCCTTATCACCAGGGTTGAATTTTTTGGAAAATATCAAAACCGGACTGAAAGAAATCGGTTACTGTTTTTTCAGGGTCGGGATAAGAAAAGACATCTTCTAAAGCCAAGAAAAATTCTTTTTTATCCGGTTTAAAAATAGCTTTATCGGGTTGTAACAAGGTCGCATTTTCTTTCAGGTCTTCTATAAACGGGTAAGGCATGGCATAAAAAGCGGCTTGAGGGGAACTGATATCTCCCGGCCAAAATCCACAAGCATACATCTCTTCATCCAAAGCTTTTCTCATTACTTCATTTTTGAGAGTCGTCGGGATTAATTTTCCATTAAACACCATACAACTCAAGTCCATTTTTCCAAAATAATACGCCGGATAATGTACTTTTCCATGGAAAGGAGCTAAATAAAGAGACATCACTTTATAAGCAAATAACAGACTCTGAAGCCATTTCCGTATCGCTATTTTATCATAAGTATGATGTTTTTCATCTCTATCCAAATCAACAGGTTCATAAAAATACTGGGCTTTGACGCCAATAGATGTAGGTGACCCCATTTGTTCTAAAGCATTATTAAATTGTTTATAAAAATCCGCAACACTTAAACCGTCTTCTAAAGGAATATCTACCCTCTTTCCTTCTCCGTTCCGAAATTCCACCTGATGTTGCCGGAAATCGAAAAATATGGAAAAGGCAGAATTATCGCCGGGAATCAAACCCGTTGTAAGTCCATCCGGTAACAGATAAAGTAACACATGCGCCCATTCCGGACGGGTTGTACATCTTTTTACCTTCACTTTCCCTGCCAGTTGTAAGAATAAATGTATCGTATCTGCTGTATCCTGCCAATCCGGATAATTTAAAAATGTATTTTCCATGCCTTTTCCTTTAACTATTCATTTTATATCCTTTTTGTAGCTCCCTGAACGTCTTTACGCTCTATTCATTAAACTCCCCTGAGGCAAAATTGTTCCTTTCCTTAACTTTATTTAATGCAGACTGCTACTTGTCCGAATAGGTTTATAAGGAATGCTCTTTCTACCTCTTTCAAGCAGGCCAGAGCATTGATCGATATAAATTCAGACTTCTGATTAAAATCAACCTTCCCTACTCAAAGCAGAAAAACAAACCGTACTTTTCTTTTTTCAAATTATCTAAATAATTCGTTATGTTTGTATATCGAACCTTATCGTAAAAGTCGTATGGAAAAATCAAAAGTCTATTTCACAAACTTGCGGACAAGTCCGAGCAGTAATTTACTCGATAAAATGGAAAAGCTAGTCAAAAAAGCAGGCATTTCCACGATTCCTTTTGAAAATCAATTTGTAGCTTTGAAAATTCACTTTGGAGAACCGGGAAATTTGGCTTATCTCCGTCCCAATTATGCTGCCCGTATGACTCGTTTACTACGTAGTCTGGGTGCAAAACCTTTTCTAACAGACTGTAATACGCTTTATTCGGGACATCGGGCCAATGCCGTAGACCATTTAGAAAGCGCTATGGAAAACGGTTATAACCCTATCTCCGCACAATGCCAAGTCATCATAGCGGACGGGTTAAAAGGTATCGATTACCAGGAAATTGAAATCAAGGGGGAGTACTGTAAAGCGCCTAAAATCGGAGCAGCTATCGCCGAGGCTGATATCATTATTTCCCTTAATCACTTTAAAGGCCACGAACAGGCCGGTTTCGGAGGAGCCTTGAAAAATCTGGGTATGGGCTGCGCCAGTGTAGGGGGAAAACTGGAATTGCATTCCGCTTCTCAACCGACAATTACCGAAGAAAACTGTAAAGGCTGTGGCATTTGCATCAAACATTGCGCTCATCAGGCGATACATTTTAAAGAAAACCATATTGCTCAAATCGACTATAGTCAATGCGTAGGCTGCGGTCAATGTATCGCACTTTGTCAATATGATGCTGCCACAATAGGAAGCCCGGATACTGCCGAACGCCTTAATTACAAAATTGCAGAATACACAAAAGCCGTATTAAAAGACAAACCTCACTTCCACGTCAGTTTTATCATGAACGTTTCTCCAGAATGCGATTGCTGGAACCATAACGATGCCGCGATTATTCCGGATTTAGGCATATTGGCTTCCTTCGATCCGGTAGCCTTGGATAAAGCTTGTGCCGATCTGGTCATTCAAGCGCCCGTACTTCAAGGAAATAAATTAGCCGAAGCCCACCCGCACGAACAGCTGGAAGGGGTAGACAAATTCCATCTCATTCATCCCGATACCAATTGGCTGGCCGGTCTACAACATGCCGAAAAAATCGGAATCGGAACAATGAACTATGAATTGATTCACGTCTAATGGTAAAAAAGAAAGATGAATGAAAACCGCCCAAGGGGACGGACCTTTTTGGCGGTTTTCCTGATATATAAATGTAAAAAAATAACGATACATCGTATCTGGCCAAGGTTTTCCTTGCAATTCACTGTTAAATCAATATTCCCCAAGCTTTCTCCAAAAGTCAGAATCAGAAAGGTTTGTTCTGTCAAATCGCTTCCGAAAAAGTACCTACTTCCTTAACTATCTATACATTACGAACTGCTTTTACTAAAAATTGAAAAACCACACAAAAGGTCCGTCCCCTTGGTGTGGTTTTAAATAGAATTAGAAAGGATCACCACCAAGGATCGTAAACTGTAATTTTAGTATTCCGATATACTTCCATTCGTTTATATTTTTCTGGTGCATTTAGCGGAATAATATAGAAAGCACTATTAAACGTCGTAGAACTTTCCGTATCCCAATCGATGACAAAGGGACCTTCTGTCAAATAATTCATGCTACGTTCCAGATCTTCCGTCTGCCCGTTTTTAGCAGCACTGTTTATAATATTGGAAGCATTGTTATTTCCTGTATTAATAGCGTGGTGGGAAACGGTATACTGATAATTGGCATTCACAGCCAGTTCCGACCGCCAAATAGCGCTATAAGCTTTCCCCGAAGAATTTTCATATTCCAGGGAAGTATATATATAAGAAAGATCCTTAGAAGAATTTGTACCCAAACTAATCCGGTAAGCTTTCAATATACGGCTACCGTAAGATGTCAAAATGGGAACCAATTTATTATAAGCCTCTATCTGGTCGGCAGAAGCTTGCTTATCCAGGAAATCGGCTGTTAAATTCAAGGCATTAAACAGCGGATTATCTTCTTTACTCGCTTCTGCCTTAAAATAATCAGCCACCGGTTGGCGGGTCTTAAAGTTCTCTTCCTCTCCGTATGTCGTACCATATTCATTGGTGACATAAGCTCTTACATAATAAGTAGTATTCGGGTTCAAAGGAAAGAGCTGAAGGGGTTCGAATTTCAGATGTTCTCCGTCCACCCCTTCTGCCATCACTTTATTTCCTGCGATAGTCGGATTATGCGCAGTGCCCCAGCAAATACCTGCTTCAATAATAGGAGCATTCAACAATCCGGTACTCGTCACTTCTCCCCCAGCATAAGCCCGGTGAGCCGTAATATGAGCAGAAAGTTGAGTAGAAATAATCGCTTTATAACTCAACGTCGTCACACTTTGAATTTCCCCATAAACCACGCCGTTTTTATTCCTTGCATAGGGACGTACCTGATAAGTAATACCTTGTTCCAATCCTTCCAGCTTATAGCTCTTTTCTCCGTCTCCTTCACCCAGAACAACTTTTGTATCTTCTAAAGTAGGTACAGCTACCTCCCCATATACGAAACCATATTCCAGTATAGGCAAGGGGGTTCCTGAAACAGCTTTTACGCTCACCTGAAAAGATTCTCCCCGGATATCGTCAATACTTGTAATTTCCACTGCCGGCTCAGGAAACATTTCAGTCATAAAATACAAAGATTGCGCATAGACCGTCCCTCCGGTGTAAGAAACATAAGCACGGCAAACGTATTCCGAATGATCAATCAATTCTTCCAACATACATTTTAAGGTCCCCACTTTCCCGTCTACTTTTACTTTTCCTGCATTCTCCAAGGTCAATTCTCCTTCCACGGCTGAGCTTAAAGCATAAACAAATCCCCGTTCTGTAATTTCCGTCCCTCCGTCTGTAAACACCTCCGCTTTCACGATTGCAGAAGATGTCTTTACGTCCGTAACGGACACCATAGCAAGGGTCGGGCGTCCTTTTGCCAAAGTAACACACCATTTTTCATCCCCGTATTGTACACCTTCGTTCGTATAGGCATAAGCCCTTACATAATAAAGAGTACCTTCCTGCAAACCGTTCATTTCACTCAAAAATTCTCCTCTGCCCTTGCCATCCGACGTATGGGCGTCTGTTACAGTAGGATGTTCTGCCGTACTCCAACACACTCCCCGTTCCCCAATTTCTGCTCCTCCGGAAATTTCCCCTCCGCATAGCGCAGAAGTATACATTACATTTTTCAACAAACCGGTCTGGATAACCAAGGCTCCCTGAATCTCCTCGTCTTCCGAACAAGAAGATAAAATTCCTAAAAAACCGACTACTAACAGTAGACCTAAAATTTTTATATGTTTCATACCTCTATCCTTTTATACAAATTACTGTTTCAACTGACCTGCAATAAACAGTTCTTCCCGTTCTACCCGGAAAAGTCCTCCGATATTTCCGCTCAATCCCGGGGTTTTATTTTCCGCCCAATCTACTTTAAACGTATGAGGGATGATTTTCGACTTCACGACCTGACTCCAGTTATCGGCATCCCCGTAATTAGAATATTCCAGACCACAGAATAAATCAGGCAGTTCATATATATATTCCTCATAAATAAATTCATTGGTAGATCCCGTTTGTTCCCGATCGGTAAAAGTAAGGGTACCATCTTCGTTTACGTCGTACGGATAATGCCATTTTGCCGTAAAAGTCTTTCCATTGCTTTTATTTTCATACGTCACACCGAATTCCATAACCGGTTTTCCGCTTAAAGCGTCCATAACAAACTTGCAATACATTTCCTGAATATAACGGCTTCTTTCCCCCAGACGATTATAAGCAGGGGTATAGAGTTCATTCATAAAAGAATCGGACAATGTGCCCTGCATCGTATTCGCATTTACATACAATTGGCTAAATGTCTGATTATATCCGAAATGCAACGGATACGGAGGAACTTTGTTGTCAAATATCTCATAAGTTTTACCCTCAATTTCTACCTGATAAGCTTCTCCATTCCATTTCAATCCCTTAAAAGTCATTCCATCAAGCTCAACAGGTTCAAAAAAATGGACATCGCTGGCAAAAGCCTCTTGTGTCAGACTGTTAAAATCCAGATAGGAACCAACTGTTTTTTCCACCAGATTATTCTCCTTGTCTATATAAGCAAAATCGGTTTTACGGGTATTGGGTTTGACCAGATACTTTGTCTCTCCCACCTCAATGGTCGGAAAGCGGACAGCTTCCAGGTAATCGGCATGTTTTTCAAGAACCGTCTTCAGTCCTCCTTCGGAAGCTTTCACTGCTTGCTCTGGAGTAGCCGGATCCATACGGGCCAGGCAATTATTAAAATTCCCTTTCAGATTCAAGCCTCCGTTATCTTCACTTACAATCCGGAATTCAAAATCAGATCCCAAACCTTCTCCTTTTGTTCCTCCGATGATATTATTATCCGGATCTGCTAAAAGATGCAAATAACTATATGTTTCAAAAATTAAAGAAGGGGCCAATAAAGCTTTTAATTGCCAGGTCGATCCAGAAGGGACAAGAGAAGTTTCCCCTATACCGCTATAAGTAGCGTCCATATCAGCCAACATGGCCACTTTTCCTTCTTCTGTAAAAGACATCCAAAAACGATAAGCACCCTCTTTCTTTGTATTTATAGCTAAAAACCAACCATTCGGGGCAGCCAATATCGTCTGCCGATATTCTTCTTCTGTTTTTTGTAAACGATCGTCGGGATTCTCCGAAAATACATTGTCTTCCATCTTATCACATCCCAGTAATAAAACAGATAATATAATAAATATATACTTTTTCATACCTAATTCCGAAATTACGATTCATATTCTTCGTTCAACACCCGGTCCAAAGCTTCCTGTACCATAGTTACCAATCCTTTTTCCCCATCGTGGTCATAAAATTCAATTCCCCAGATATTTTTCAAATAATTGATAACAATTGTCTCTTTTTGTCTCATCGCCTCTGCCGGATCGTAAGCATATTGTCCGGGAGAAGCAGCATTCACATACATTTCATGGGCTTTGGCGATTCTTTGTTCCCACCAATCCCGGCCATATACGGCGATGCGAGAGATCATTTCGGCAAAATCTTCGTCGGCCTCGCTACAGGCATAACGGCTGACAAATCCCAAAACCAAAGCCTCTTCTTCATCCACATTATTCCAGGAAGAAGTATACCCGGCAGGGGTAATCTGTTTAAATTCTTCCGGGTACATAATGGTCTGATGCAATGTATGTGCAAACTCATGGTGTACGGTTTTCATAATTTCCTGAATCAATTCCTTATCAGTCGGTGTAAACCGATTTAAGCGGAAAAGAGTGATCTTGCGTCCCCCTTCAGCCTGTCCGACAACAATCGTTCCATCGGAATTATACATAGGACTTCCTACCAATACATACTTTTTAGGAGAATATAAACGGATAAAATCTTCTCCGGCTAAAACTTCGTAAGGCTCTATCCACACATGCTTTACAATCTGCATCACAGGAATTACGACGTCCTCTTTTACAGGAACCAAAGTTTTATTTAAATCCAATTCCGACTGGTCCCATCTGTACTTCACTTCCATATTGTAAGGAATCGTAAAATTCTTCAGTATCCATTCGTCTATTTCATTCGGCGTATAATCCTCTCCTCCCAATCCATGTAAATACTGATCGGGGGTAAACTTTTCCTCGGAACATCCCCAAACTGTCCATAGCAGGGCGAGGCATATCAAATATTTTAATTTTTTCATAATTCCGATATTAAATTGAATGATCTTACCATTTTTTGCTCAGTAAATTTTCCCGGGGATTTAAAGCGACTCCTGACAGTACAGCCGTTTCAGGAATTTCCAATACCCAGCGATCATCTCCCGGATAAAGCGTATTTTCATCGCCAGTGTTTGTCCGGTGGGTTACCGGTATTTTATACCTTATCAAGTCCCAATACCGGAGTCCTTCCCACATAAACTCATTCCGACGGAAATCGAGAATACAGAGGATCAAAGATTTCTTTAAATCGGACCAAGCAGCAGAACCATAAGCGTTGTATTTTTTCATAAAATGTTCTTCATTTTGAAGAGCTGTGGCATAAAATTTAAGCAAAGAAGCCTCCGTAATCACATGCGCATCTTCCTTATAATCTAAAATCCGCTGCCGGCAAAATACATTTAAATCTGCAATCGCTGCTTCGTAATCATCCAGCATAGCATAAGCTTCTGCCCGGTTTAACAATACTTCTTCGTTCCGGAAAGTCGGAAAAATCGTATAAATCTTTCCCGAACTCGCATTGATATCTGTCTTGATAAATAATTCATAAAATTTCGGGACATAATAATTTTCGTCATTATGATAGGTGCGGTAAGCCCAGCTACCTCCTGTTACATTAGCAGCTTTTTTGTCCAATGTGACCGCCAAATCGTCCGCAGTGGTACCATATCTCCAGCTATTGGCATAGCGGGACATCCGGCATACCATTTCTGTCAATAAAAGATTAGACATATTACTGGAAGCCCCATAAGCGATTTTAATTTCCGAGGAACCGGAAGCATTGGCATAGGTTGTTAACCAGGGTTGAAAATTATTCTTAGCATATATGGTAGCCTGATCGGTTACCGCCACATTTTTTGCTCCTTCTTCTCCCACAAATTCTGTCGGTCTCGGGAATACTTTATTGGCATGGACGATCACATTATTCCAATCCCCTTTATATAAATAAAAACGACTGGCAAAAGCATGAGCTGCAGCCTGTGTAAAATGATAGCGGGGGACAGAATAAGTCGCATCCGGTCCGATCTTATCTATCGACTCGACAATATCCTGTTCGATTTTCTCATACGTTTGGGCTACCGTTTCCCGATCGTACTGGGCTATTGCTTCAGTTTCCGGTTCCGTTACATAGGGAATCCCCGGGGAATCGTTTGCCCCCTTCCATTCATAAAATTTAGCATATAAAGAAACCAGAATAAAATGTGAAAAAGCCCGTATTATTTTTGCCTCGGCAACATAAGGTTTTTGTTCCTTCGGCATTCCCATCTCTTCCGCTGCTTTTAAAGCATGATTTACTTCTGCGATGCTAAAATAAAACTTCTGCCACAAATATGTGGGTGTGTCTTGCTGATCATCCGTAACATCCCGCCAGAAGAAAGGATCCGTATTCGAAGCATATTCTTTGTTTCCGGCACCTTTATCCGTTACAAAATCGACTCTGGAATTTAACGTTGCTGCATAAGAAGCTTTTGGATAAGCATCTGCGATCAATTTAGCCAATTTAGACGTAGAGTCGATTTCAGTTCTGTCATCCGGCACTTCGTCCAAAAAGTTATTACAACCGGTTAATAAAATAAGTCCACCGGCAAGGATATTTCTGATATATTTATTCATAACTGTATTTTTTAAATACACTTTCATTCGATTCTTCTTTATGATAAGCCGTTTTCTTAAAATCCGATATTCAAAGCCACGGTAAATTGACGGGCTAGCGGTTGGGCAACACCACCGGTATTATAAAACTCGGGATCCTGTCCGTTGAATTTTTTATCGGCATAAATCAACCATAGATTTGACCCGGCAACCGTTAACGTCATATCACTTAATATTCTAGTCTTTTCTAAAATATATTTAGGTAATCTGTAAGTTAAAGAAATCGTCTTTAACCGGACAAAATCCCCTTTTGCTACCCGCAGGCCAGTATAATTATAAGCACTATAGGCATATTTACTAGACAATCTGGAAACTGTCATGGCGTCCGGAATAGAGGGGACATTGGTATATTTTTCGTCACCCGGATGCATCCATCTGTCTTTAAACACTTTTGACATGGCATCCAATTCCGTATACCTTTTCTTAAATTGTCCGTCTAAGCGCACTTTGTTACCAGCCTGAAAAGTCAGAAACACATTTACAGACAAATCTTTCCAGCGGAAAGTATTGGACCAGCCTCCGGTATAGGTAGGATCCACCGGACCTTCGTATTTCAAATATTGCAAATTTGTACTCTGAAAATCTATCGTTTCAGCAACTTCTCCGTTTTGATCTAAAATTAAAGGTACGCCTGTATCCGGAGTCAATCCACAAAACTGAATGGAAAATAAACTTCCTACAGGATAACCCTCCAGATTTCCTCCCGTAGAGCGTATCATATTGTTGATAGAAGGTAAATTTTTAGAATTCGTAATTTTAGTTTTCGTATAGCCTAGAGTAAAATTAGATTTCCAACCCCAGTCTTTCGTCCGGATGGGAGTAATGCCGATAGCGATATCAAAGCCCGAGGATTCCATATCGGCATAATTCGCCTTTTTACTTATCTTTCCTCCGATGCCTGACGTTTTCATCGTAGCGATCAGGTCAAAACTATTTCTTTTCCAATAATCAAAAATAACATCCAATCTACGATTGAAGAGTCCCAGATCAATTCCCAGATTCAATACATGGCCTTTTTCCCAAGTTAAATCCTTATTTTCCAAAGCATCCATCGTAATGACAGACTCGTGATCTCCGGCCGTGGGACGGTTGGTCGTCCCGTCCACAAACTTAGCAGAAGCAGAAGCGGAACTGTTCATAGAGGCCGTCAGACCGTAAGAAGCCCGTAAAGACAATTGATCCACCCATTTTACCGGCTCCATAAAATGTTCATTACTGATATTCCATTTAGCACTGACGTTCCAGGTGGGTAACCAACGAGCCGTCCGGCTTTTTCCCAAAGCATTGGTTCCGTCATACCGGACCGTACCGGAAAAAATATAACGGGCATCATACCCATAATCTGCATTGTAATAAAAAGCGACAAAACGATCGCGGGTCGTCCCCATGCCATAATAAGGGAAATTACTCTCGATCATCATTTTCATAATACGGTAATCTACCGATACATTTCCCCCTTCCTCGTACTGATATCCATACCCGGTGTTATTAAACGCCTGACGATCGGCATACTTCACTTGTATACCTCCAATCATATTCAATTCATGAAGACCGAATTTTTTATTAAACTTCAAAGAATTCCTGACGTCATAACTGGTCAACTGATCTTCGGTCCGATTGTAAAATCCTCCGTAAGGCAATACGGAAACGGGTTCTGCTTCGGGATGATCCGGATCCTTATACAGAAAATTATTGTTTTTCCGAATAGTGGAGTTATAATCGGCCCGATAAGCCTCCGCCATATTGGATTTCTCTTTGATCATATGTTCCCGGTCGGATTTCACATAACGGACAGCTCCTGTGAATTCATACCGAAGTCCCTTTACAATTTCCCAGCCTAAATCTACCTGAGCCTTTACATCCACCATCTTCAAATGAATTGAATTATTTCTCAATTCGTGGATAATATTAAAAGGGGCATAATTGCGGGTAAAAAATTCCAGATTTCCGTCCTCATCGTAACAAGTCATTGCCCGGCTGGTATTCAAAGCATAACTGAAGGGATTGATATCGAAATCCCGGTCGTACGTTCCTTCCACCGTATTGCTCCGGCGGGACAAAGCTCCGGGAGCTTTCTGGTCGCGAACAGAGCCGATCACCTGCAGCCCCAGATTCAAATTATCCGCCAACTTCAGATCGTTACGTATATTGGCCGTATAACGGCGTACTTTGGTTCCGATACTCCAACCTTCATCGTTCAGAAAACTCAAAGAACCGTAAGTACGGCTTTTCTGATTACCTGCAGAAATACTGATAGAATGTTCCTGTTGCAAAGAATTCCGGAATAAAACTTTAAACCAATCCGTATTAGCATTGGCATAACGGCGTAAAAACTGACGGCGGGCTTCTACCGTATTCAGTAATCCGAATTCTCCGGTTTCCGGATCATACGTATTGATCAACTTATACATTTTCCCGTAAACGCCGGAATTAGCATCATTTACCAAGTCAGAATTCAGAAATCCCTTCCTTTCTAATTCGGCATAAATAGACATCTGATCCCCCGAGTTCAAAATATCGTAATCAGCATAAGTCGGCCGGAACTGGACGGTGAAATTTCCGGAATATCTTAAAATCGGACGACCTTCCACTCCTTTCTTCGTCGTCACCACTACTACGCCATTCATAGCCCGAGCTCCATAGAGAGCGGTAGCTGCCGCATCTTTCAAAATGTCAATACTCTCAATATCGTTTGCATTCAGGCCGGCTACAGCTGAGCCCAAAAGAGTAGTAGGGTCCCCACTGGTCAATTCGTCATTGCTCACACTGACGATATCTTCATGCACAACGCCATCAATTACCCACAAAGGTTTATTCTCTCCCGACAAAGAAGTGGCGCCACGCACCCTTACTTTAGGAGCTGCACCAAAAGTACCGGATACGTTCTGAATACTTACCCCCGCCACTTGTCCTTCCAACATACGACTCACATCCACAACTCCTTTTTGAGCGATATCTTCCTGCTGAAGCTTAGTAGAAGAACCGGTAAATGTCGTTTTACTGATACTCCGATAACCGGTCACCACCACATCTTCCAATACCTGAGCATCGTCTTCCAGCACTATGCTCAAAGGTTTATCCGGAGTTGCTGTCACTTCTTTACTCTTCATGCCCACAAACGAGAATACCAGAATCATTGGCTTATCAGAAGGACAATCGATTGTAAATTTACCATCTAAATCCGTGGCTGTCCCCGTCGTCGTCCCTTTTACAACGACGCTTACACCGGGTATAGATTCCCCCTTGCTATCCCTTACCACTCCTGTAAATCGCTTTTTTTCCACCCCAGCCTTCAGTTGGGCCGCGATCTTCGCTTTCGTGATAATGATCAGATTATTGGAAATCTCATACTGATAACCGTCCCCTATAATTTTCTGAAGGGCCTTCTCTAATTCTTCTTCCTGAATCGAAAGAGTTACCCTCTGATCCGTATTTACGTTTTTATCATTAAAGAAGAAATAATAATCGGTTTGATTTTCCAGATCTTTAAAGACCTTACTGAGCAACTCGTTCTGACAATGGACAGAAACTCGCACTACTTGTGAAAAACCTAACGCATTCACATCGAATATGAATGCTAACATCAAAATCAGCGTTAATCTCATAATACGCAATGTCTTTTTCAGTAATTGCCCCCTGGGGATAGCAATTAATTGCTTTTTTTTCATAAATTTGTAATTAAGATCCAACATTACCTGTTGTCCTTCGTCCAAAAAGCAACAGGCGGTTATCTACCGGTGATTGCTCGCACCAATCACCGGTTTCATTTATTATTATTTAATATTCATTCTACGATTACAGTCTTCCCGTTCAGCCTAAAACGTACATCCACCGTTTTTTCTATTGTCCGGAACGTTTCTTCCGGCGATAAATTCCGGTCGATCATTCCTGTAAAAGTATACGCTTGGGCTTCCCGATTCCGGAAAAATACCGATAACCCATACCAACGTTCCATCTGAATCATGATATTTTCCAGAGACATCTTTCTAAAAACGAATTTTCCATTTTTCCAACCGATAAAATCCCGGTAATTCACTTCTTTCACACTGATTTTTTGCTCAGAACAACAGGCTTGTTGGCCCGGTAAAAGTCCTACTTTTTGATTTCCATCTTCTACATTCACTTTCCCTTTCACCAAAGTCGTCTCCACGCCCTTTTTTTCCGGATAAGCATTGATATTAAAACGGGTACCTACCGCTTCGACCTCTACATTTCCCACAACGACCCGAAAAGGATGATTTTTATCACTTTTCACCTCAAAATATCCTTCCCCTTCCAGAAATACACGACGTTCGTTTCCTACAAAAGCGACCGGATACTTCAGCTTACTACACGAATTCAGATACACCACACTCCCATCGGAAAGAGTCAGTTGATAACTACCCCCCACAGGCATTTCCAAAGTATTGTATTCCAATTGAGCAGAAACAGGTCCTTTTACTTCATACGACAAGGCAGAGTTAGATTTATGCCGGATAGCAACATCTTCGTGCACCACCAAATTCACAACCGAATCCTTATGGACCCGAATTACCTTTCCATCCGCAAGAGTTAAACGCACAGCAGAGGCATCTTCTATCTCCTTTTCCACTTTTGCAACCTTGGGCTGTGAGGTATATTTAGAATGATAAAAATAAACAGCCGAAGAAAGAATAAGTACCGGCAGTAACACCGCCGCCACTCCTTGAAAAAACTTAATATGCCGTTCTCTTTTCCCGATTGTAGCCCTTCGAACCTCTTTCCACATTTGCTTATAATCCGGTTCCCGCACCTGAGTCACCCGAGCCATACGTTTTAGCACGTCGCGGACTTCCGGAGAATCAGCTTTATTCCGATTTTCCCCTTGTAAAAGTTGCCATATTTGTTGAAATAATTCTTTCATCTTTCCTGATTTGGAATTTCATTACTCCTTCCGTTTCGGAACGGAATCCTATATAATGAACTCCAATCGATAAAAAGGGTGAAAAAATTATAAAAAAAATTTTAGAATTATGACGATGAGAATGGGAACTAACTCATCCAGAGAACATTCCTGAAAAGAAGTTTTTAACTTACGATAAGCAATTTTCACTTGAGTCTTTACCGTATTTATGGAAACATCCAGAGCAGTAGCTGTATCTGCATAACTCATGCCTTCCAGAACAGACATTATAAAAATTTTACGACATTCCTCGGGTAAAGAAAAAATTACTTTTTTGATCCGTTCAATTTGTTCAGAACAATCTTCCGGTGCATACTCTCCCCAAAATTGCTGCTCCCGGTTTAAATCCTCCGCATGTTTTTTCTCTATATTTTGATGACGAAAATAATTAAAAATATAATTTCGGACAGATTGTTTCAAATAATACTGAATATCATAAGCCGGATCAATTTGCTTCCGATGATTCCATAAATACACAAAACTTTCCTGCACGGCATCTTCCGCTATATCCCGGTCATTGACCAATCCCATAGCAATAAAAAACATCGCACGGGAATAATAACGAAAAATCCGCTCAAAGGCCTTAGCATCTCCTTCTATCAAGCAAAGTATATCTTCCTTCGTATCCATTCTTGATTTTAATTCACAAAGCCCCCTTTGTATAAATTTATAAATCTAAGATTATTTTTTCCCACTTATTTTTTAATAGACTGACCAGGCAAAGTTCGTTTATTTTAATCATAAAAATACAATATTTCTAAATAAATCTGACTTCCCTCCTTTATTTTATTCTTTTTTAAAGTTTGACAGTATCGATTCTGAGGGAAGGTTTAGAAATCTTTCTTAACCCTTTCTTTCGGATTTGCGTATATTTCTAAAACAATATAAAATGAAAAAGAAAACTCAAAAAATATGGACGATCATCGCTGCTGTCCTTTTATCTATTTTACTGTTATGGTGGCTTCTAGCTGCTACAATTATCGATGAAGACGAAAATATCGAAAATCCTGTCATCATCCAACAAATTGATTAATTTATAAAAATAATGCAAAATATATAATTTTAATTAATATCTTTATTGCATCTAATTTTCAATTTCTAAATGATGATGCGAAAAGATATTTTTATCCTTGTGGCTTTATTACTGTCAGGGAATGTGTATAGCCAAAAAACATCCTGTTCCAAAGATTATTCGGTAAACTTTGCTATACAGGCAGGTATCAGTACAGGTTTTATGTCTTCCGGAACAATCGACGGAATGAAATACGATGGAATTTATGGACTAAAAATGGATTTCCCTTTCCAAAAAAAATGGAGTATTGGGGCCGAAATTAATTATACGCAGTTAAGAACGGAAAATAAACACGATATACAGACACTCATTATTCCTTCTTTAGCAGAACACCCTTACAAACTTATTTTTAAGGATCAGGCTCTTATAAAAATAAATCTACATGCCTTATCCGTCCCTTTTTATGTAAAATATAAATTCAATGCTCAGCGAACCGCCGTATTTTTGGGAGGTTATTTTTCCGTAAACATCAAAAGAAAAATTTCACTTCCTACAACAATCATAGGAGGGACAACTTCATGGGAACCAGAAGGAGAGACTCAGAACCCCTCGCTGACTTTCCTTCCCGATATGCCTGAAGCCGATAAATGGGATGCAGGCCTTACATTAGGAATAGAACAACAAATTGTAAAGCAGCTCTTTATTATGTTGAGAGTAAGCGGCAGCTGCAAAGACATTTTAAAGCAGGCCGATTTTTATCCCAAAAAGCTTTTCCCTTTCCAAGCAAATCTTACACTCAGCTATAATCTTCTAAAATTAGGGAAACGCTAAAGCAAAATGTAAACAGTAATCTGAAATCTTCCTGCTTTCAGCCGACAGAGGATCAGCCTCCATTTATAAATGAACCTTCAATTCTGATTAAGTTGTCATCAGAACTGAAGGTTCGTTCATCAGTCAGTATTCAGACGGGCACTTAGCGGGTATGAAATACCACCAATTCTTCTTCCCATCAGAACATTCAAAACTATTTACTTTTTCTCGTCCTTTACACACCTCAATCCGATTCCCACTGTCCAACGGGCATTTGCCACACTAGCCGTTTTCAAGACCGGGCTCAGCATCAGGCCTTTATTTTGAGAAACGGTAGCTGTACTGGCATCGGTAGATGCCCACATATAGCCGAGAACACCGGTAAATTTACCATTAAACATTCTCTGTCCACCAATAGTACATTGGAATCCATCCGCCTCCAAATCTTCTAAGTAAACTTTATCATCTTCCCTTTTATAGGATTCCAAAAGTACATTTAATTCTTCCTGAGAAGGTACGTGATACCCCGGAGGACAAATTCCTTTCACTTTTTCAGCTGCACTTTCCCCTCCCAAAACAGTCGACCAGTTGTACAAATACCCATACGCTTTCACAGAATCCGCATCACTTTCCATCTTTGCATACCAGATACCGGTATCCTCCGCTGGATCGTCAGAAACAGTCATTCCAGCCGGAACATACCTCAAGTTCTCCGCCATCCAGCAACGGCCATCTTTCATCTTGACATTTTTATATATTTCCCCTTCGTAGGTAAATTCTGCCTTACAGGAATTTTCTTCCTGAGTGACGATCAACTCAACCGACGCCCCTCCAGCCCGAAATGTCAATGTGCCTGTATGGACATCTCCCACATTGGAATTTACCGTAACCACTACGATGGAATCTTCCCGGCTTCCCTCCGTCCGGCTCAAGCTTATCCAGCCTTCATCGGCAGAAGCCAAATCCAAGCTCCAATCTTTATTCGTATAGACTTTCACCTCAAATTCCTCTCCATTTTCGTCAATATTTTTTTCTCCCCAAGGACTGATCGCAATTTCTGCCGGTACTCCTTTTTGAGAAACCACAAAATATTTCCTCACTTTTTCTATACCGGTAATCACTTCATAATAAACAGAATCTTTTCGGTCGTTCTCTTCATTGGCAGCAATACTAAAAGTCAACTTAGCATCTCCGTCACCACTTCCGGGAACAGCACTGATCCACAAGGATTTATTTACCAATTCCCATTTCGTATTCGACATCAGATCCACTTCGAACACATTCTTCTGGAAGTCTATTTCCTTAGAAGACTCCGAAAGATTCAATACCGGAGACGCCGTTTCATCTTCTTCATCACAGCCATAAAAGAAAACTGAAAAAGCCGCCAGTATGATTCCGTAGTAAATGGTTCTTTTCATAGTAAAGTTATTTAATTTAATAGATTATTCCTTAATATTCATCTCTTCGATCAATCGCCCAGCCCCAGCGTATTTATCAATTACCCACAAAACAAAACGAATGTCGACACAGACGCATTTGTTGTATTCCGGATGAAAGTATAGATCTCCGGCCATGGACTCCCAGTTCCCATCATAAGCCAAGCCTACTAATTCTCCCTTAGCATTCATCACCGGACTCCCGGAATTTCCTCCTGTAATATCCTGATTGGTTACAAATCCCGTATATAGTTTTCCGGCCGTGTCTGCATATCTTCCCCATTCCCCTTTTTCCACCAAATCCAGAAAGCCTTCCGGCAAATCAAATTCAGGATCTCCCTTTACATATTTTTCGGGATAACCGGCAATCGTAGAATGAGAAGCATAGGTAACGGCATCCTTAGAAGAATAGCCCCCCACGTTTCCATAAGTAATCCGCATCGTAGAATTCGCATCCGGATAAATCGCCTTTCCTTGATTCATCTCCAACAAAGCCGCTGTATATTTTGTTCTCAATTCTGCTATTTTCTGACGGTTTTTCTCCAGATAATCCCGTAATTTATAATTTTTATCCTGAGCAGAACGGACGATAATATAAGCCGGATCTTTCACAATATCCTCCAAACGAAGGTCTTTGTTTAATTTGGCAAACAGTTTTTCTCGGCTTGCCAAAAAAGAATGCTCATAGACATATTCCGTCAATTTTTCATAATTAGAATCAAATTTTTTTACCAACTGTACGATCTCCGGGGCAATAAAATCAGGATGCATATTTTCTATATACAAACGCAATGCAGCAGCAAAAACTTTCCGGTCGACCTGTTCATTATAATCTTTAAAATAGTTTTCACATACCTTCCGGAGCATTTGACATTGGCTGCAATCCTTTTCCATTTTACAGCATTTGTCTTTCTTCATTCTCCCTTCCACGGCTTTAAACCGTAAGCCCAAACGCAATATATCCGAGCCGTTGATCATCGTCTCTTTGTGGTAAATATCCGCAGCAATATAAGGAGCCTGAAAAGCATAACATTCGCGCAATTCCGCTATTAAATCACCGTATTTTGACAAACGCCGGGAATCCGCTTTTATCCATTCTGTCAATTTTTGTTCCTCGGCCGTTTTCAAACCTACGACATCGTATTGACGGGTGTATTTCATCTCCCCTATGGCATATTTCCAATAATTACTGTTACCAAAATATTTAGATGCATACTGTAATTTCACTTCCGGATCCGCCTGCATTGCCTCCCGTAAAATAGCCAGTTTCACATCCCTCACTTTCACCATCGCCGGATCGCTCACTTCTATTTTTTCTGCCACACCAAAGGAAGGGGTGTAACGGGCCGTGGAACCCGGATAACCCAACAACATGGCATAATCTCCCTCCTTTAAACCGGCTACCGATACCGGCAATACATATTGGGGTTGTAAAGGCACATTGTCCTTGGAATACTTAGCAGGATTTCCGTCTTTATCCGCATATACCCGGTAGAGGGAAAAATCACATTTGTGTTGCGGCCAGGACCAATTGTCCGTATCCCCGCCAAAAGCGCCCAACATGGCCGAAGGTGCGCCTACTAACCGTACATCGGAATATACTTTATAGTAAAAAAGATAATACCGGTCCCCCCTCAACATCGGAACACAAGACAATTCATACCCCTTTTCTTTGTATTTTTTTTCCAACTCACTCCCTGCTCTCCGGGAAAAATAAGGTTGGTATTCACCCGGTTTATTATATTTAGCCAGTACTTTCCGGTATTCTTCCGTGACATCTTTCACTTTCTGCAAAAACATAACAGTTTTTCCTGGAATTACAATTTCCTCTTCGGCTCTTTTTGCCCAAAAACCATTTTTTAAATAATCGTGTTCCATCGAACTGATTTTCTGAATATCATCGTAAGCACAATGGTGATTGGTAATCATCAACCCGCTTTGGGAAATCATACTTCCCGTACAACTTCCGTAATCCAGAGCAACAATGGCATCTTTCAAAGAAGGTTGGGTCTCGCTGTAAATCTCTTCCGCAGAAAGCTGAACGCCTTTTGCCTGCATTGTCTCATAATTGATCCGTTCCATCAGGTTTATCAACCACATCCCCTCATCTGCCCATACCCTTACAGGACAACTTAACAAAAACAGAACAGTTATATATTTCAATACTCTTTTCATTTTTCTCAATTTAACCGAATTTTTACTCTATTGTTTTTCCCGGCGTTTTAAAAGGCAATTGCGCTTCTTTTTCCTCCACCCGTCCGTCCGTATAATGGATGGTCCATTTCGGAGCTTGCAACATCTCCCATATTTTTTCATCGTTTAACACTTCCTTTACATAAGTAATCCGGATGACAGGCGTATCCCCGTTCAAGGCTGTCTCATAACCCAGTATTCCATCGTAATTGGAGATAAAGCTGCCAAAATAAGGCAATCTTCTTTGAATCAGAGGTTTATCCAGACCCACATAAGGCAATTCATATACGGCTGTCGCCACATCCGATCCATATTTTGCCACATTTCCTTTAAAGGTCATTTTTGTCTGAGGAAACATCAGATTCAAAAAATCAGCCCGGCTAATCGTATCTATCTTCGCATCCATAGATACAAATTCGTAATCACAGGTTACTTTTTTCTTAACCCCTCCGTGCAGCAGGATTTCGAACTCTCGGGTTTCAACAATTTCTCTCAATTCTTTTTTATCAATCGGTTTATTGGCATCTATAAACAGTTTTATCTGAACGGGACAAGCATACTGGGAAATGATCCCGTAATACCCTTCCTTCTGCCGGAAAATATTGGATAAGAAAGTAACGTCCATCTTATCGAACAATTTTTCCACTCCGATGGTAATCACTTGCAATTTTTCCACTTCGGGAGAAGGAACTTTCAATTTCATTTTTGTCGGAGTAAACATCGCCTTCTCCACCTTTTCCTGAGTAGTCTCTTCCGGATTATAATATACCTGAACAGCAAAACGGTTGACGTAAGTCGTTACGCCATATACCCCGGGCACTCTTTTCATTTTAGCAGCAAAAGCTTTAGAGCTTCCATAACATTTTACTGTTTTCATACCATCCCGTTCAAACATTTCCAATTTTGACCATTTCGCTTCGTCTCCCCATTTTTCAGAAATAGTAGGCAATTCCCAATGAGAACCCATCCATACGGCAAAAAAGAATAATACAACAGTCAACACCACTGGTAACCAACGGAATCTGGGATTCCGGTTGATCTGAATGGCCTGACTATGACAAGCACCTACACATTCCCCACACAGCATACAATCGACATGTTTGACTGTTTTCAACTGAGCCACATCAATATTCATCGGGCAACGCTTTGAACAAAGTCCGCAATTATTACATTTTTCTTCCTTCCGGGTAATCCGCAGCAAAGGGAATGTATTGCTCTTATAATAAATGATCTCGTACAGATAACAAATAACGGCAGCAGCTCCCAATATCCAAATCCAATTCATCGGTAGTCCGGCATACCCGGCTATTATCCCCAATACCACCAAAACAATAAAGGTCAGCGTAAATTTAAAGATATTACTCAATGCTCCCAAGGGACAGACATATTTACACCAGAACATCCCGATAAACAAATTCCCGGCAAAAAGGACCAAAATAGAAATAATAGCCATCCAAGCAGTTAATTCCCCTTTAAAACCGGTGGCAAAAGCATAATAAGGATCGAAGTTTTTACAAAATAATTCACTGGAACGAATCGTCATGTAAAAAATGACAAACAATAAAATATATTTAATAGCTCTCAACAATTTATCCCCAACCGAGCCCGTTTTTACCATAAATCCTATTTTCATCTTTTTGCGCAGTTCATTCATCCATTCCGTCAGCGTTCCCAGCGGACAAACATAACCGCAAAATAACTTACTGAACAGCATCACCGCCAAAGCCAGTACAATTCCCATCGTAATCTGTACTACCGACATGCTGCAAGCCAGGGTATCAGAACTGATAAACGTAGCTAAGGACTGTAAACCTCCGAAGGGACAATAAGCTTCTACATCGGCCGGAGCCCCACCTAAAAATACTTTCAGGATAAAACCGGCAATGACTGCAATCACACCCAATTGCAATACATGACGCCACACATTATTTTTAATTTTTTTCATTAGGATAATTGATTTAGTATGATTTTGATTTTCTTTTATTTAGCATATCACAATTTAGAAAGCCAAGCCTATGACAGCCTGTATGCCTGTCCGTTCTTTATTTTTATATATTCCGCTGACAGCTTTTAAGTAGTTTACACGAGCATCTGCATACAAGCTCATTCCTTTTTCTCTATTCAAAAAGTAAGAATACCTCAAGCGGACATGTACCGAAAACTTATCACAAGTTAAAAACTCATATTCCTGCAACAACAAATCTTTCCGTTGTTTGTATAAATCGATATCGGGCCGCTCTTCCGGAGCTACGCTGTTCCGGTCCAATAATGTTCCACTGCCTTCTGCATAGCTTCCCCCGACACCACAATCTAACATACCTTTTTTGAACAGGAAATTTTTATTAAAGTCAATATACCCCTCCAGACTCTTTACTTCGTGTTTAAATTCGACAGGGAACATCCGGTATTTAACTTCCCGTATATATCCCCTTCCCCCCACAGTCATGTACCAGGAACTGTTATAATCCGTACGATTCCGGTAAAGCGTATAGTGGATATCCGCTTTTACAGCATCGATATCCGACTTATTTTTCCGTCCGAATTGTACAATCTGACTCGATTGATCGATAATAATAGAACGTTGAAGATTTTCAAAAAGAAGGCTCTTTGTAAAGTCTGCCGCTCCTTGTAAATGATGATCATATTTTTCTCCTGTTATTTGAAAAGCTCCGTCGTAATCGTAAACAAGGGTCTCGACTTCCCCGCCCCTGTTATCCCCGGCCTTGTTTCGGAAAATTTCTTCCTTTCCTTTTGTGATAGACAACTGATTAAAAAATTTCCACCGTTTTCCGTAGAATTCCATTTGAGCAGCTCCTCCATAAATATTATCACGGTATTCCCGTTCTATCGTTCCGGATTCTTTAATCACATCAGAAGTATAAAACCATAACCCGTCGAATTCAAATATCTCATGGTTTTGTCCGGTCCCATAAATCCGGATATCTACTTTTTCTGTTTTTCTGCCATAGATAAAATTTAATCCCAGATTCATCCATTTACTACGGTACATTATGCCCGGAGCAATGTGTAAGGACATATAGACATTTTTATTCCGGGCATCTCTCTTTTTAGCATTATTAGCCACTTCAAAATCCATTCGTCCTCCAATTGCAAAATGTCTACTCAACTCATATCCCACACCTCCGTTTACCCGGTAAAGTTCCAAAGTCTGTCTGCCGGGTGTAGAATCTGCCAGGAAAATAGGTGTCCGATAAGGATCCAACACACTAGCCCACGCTTTATTCTGCCGATGAGAATAATCAAAATCGAAATTTCCATAGAAATATACCTTCTTTATCTTTCGAAAAGACTCCGTATTCAACTTAAAGCAACCTTCCGAGGTGGATTCAAAAACATTCCGGTAATTTCCGTCCTGATAATCATAACCTAAACGAACCAACGAAAAATCTTCATTCCGGTTAAAAATCAAACCGGCCGAATTATACGAAACATTCCAAGGATTTGCCGTCCGGATACGCTCCATGCGATAAGCATATTTCTCCGATTCTCTCGTCTGTGCCTTCACCCCAGCGAATCCGGTAAATACCAGACTTAAAACAAGGATATATATTTTATTAACTTTCATAACACATTCATTTTATGAGTTGCTGACCTTTGTTTATTTCTTCAAGCTGGCTGGTTTTACTTCAAAATCTTCACTTGAATTATTTGTATCCCTATAAACGATTCTTCCTCCTTCTACACTTTCTATCTTCCGGACGACGGCTAAACCTTCATTCTGGTTCTCCATAAAAATAAACCCTGCATCTACATTTGTCGTCAACCGTTTATTGGCCTGAGCACGGCTAATTACGCATTCCACTCCGTCAATTACCCAATCCGATGGAATCATCAGATAACGGGTATTTACATTGGGTTTGGCAGGATCTTTCATGAGATTTCCCGGATCCCCCGCATATTCAGTAGCACTCGTGCCTTTTATCTTAAACAAAATCATAGCCGGTCCGGTCTGAGAAACACTAAAAGCAGTCGAGGTTCCTTCTTTCCAAAACTTTAAAAGAGGCACAACTCCCGGCGCCGGCACCTCTTCTTTTGTCAAATCTGCATCCCAGAAGGCATAATCAGCTACTGCCAGATTAACAGAATGACTAGCCCTCTGCTCATGATTGACAGCATTAATCGCCATAATGACTTCCTCTCCCGGTTTCAATACTTTAGCCGATCCGGCAGGAACTTGCCAAGCCAGATAAGCCAGCGGCAATTTATCCATTAGAGAACCATCCTCTTTTATAAAAGTGCTTCCATTGGCACTCGTCAAGGGGTTGACACAAGCAATACACAAACTATCCAGACTCGCCTCTTCCGAAGAATTATTATAAATGGAGATATAAGTATCTTTATTGTAATTATTTCCCATATCATCCAAACATCCGGCATAATATATTTCTTTGATAACCAACTGCGGTAAAACAGCAGAAATCAAATCCATGGAGTACAATTCTTTATTGTCTCCATTTTCCGGTGTCAGAATCATGTTTTCGATCCGGCCATTTACAATCCGGACTTCACTACCTGTATGATACTTTTTTTGAGCAATTGCCTCGTAAAACCCATATTCTACATTCGCAACAGCTATACCGGAAGCATCCGTCACCATATTATAAGTCAAACCGGTAGTTGTATTAAACAATTTTACATTTACCCCCGATTTATCGACTTGTTGTAATTCTTCCGGAAAAACCATTTGGATCCGTACGGGTAAACTTTCTTTTTCATCTTTCAAACAACCGATACAACACAGCATTAGAAAAAGAGTTATTATATAATATGTCTTCATCATCTTATCGTTTAAAAGTATTAAAATTTCAATTGCAATTCAGCTCCAAATGACATCTCTGTATTTAAACGCTGATAATAAGCACCGGAACGGAAAAATCTTCTGGGACGGGAATTCGTAAAATTATTTGCATAAAAGGATAAAGAAGCAATCCTACCGATCTCTTTGGTCAACCGCATATTCAACATAAAATAAGGATCCTGGGAATCCGTCGTAAAATATTCCGGGCGAGAAGTCCGGATATAGCGGTCAAAATCCGGATTCAGTCTTTCTGCTTCTGTAAAAGGATGAATCCTGCCCTCCAAATCCATATAAGCAACCGGATTTACACAAATCGCAGCGATTGCATCCGGATTACTTCCATCCACTATATTTTTATCCTGATCTCTGTAATACAAAAGACTCTTCCCCTGATATTCCGCTAAACGCTGGGTTTTATCTATCCAGACACATTGTCCCGTCAGCGTGAAAATCAAACGTAGTTTAGGCAAATGTGTCACCAGACGAACATTTGTATTCAAACGTTGGCTCTTTGTACCGTTACTTCCCGAATTTGTATTACCCCCGGCATAAATACCCACAAAAGGATAGTCCTTTATACCTCCCCCGAAATTAGAAGTCTCATATTGCATTTGCAGGTTATTTTCCAGCTGTTTATTGTAAAAATAAGCTCCATCCACAATAACGGAAGTAGAAATAGCCTTAATTTTACCGAAATCCAAACTGTATTCGATTCCCCATTTATCATTACTTACACCGTTGGCAGCACGATTATAGGTAGCAAAAGTTTCTCGTATTGAATAATCCACAGGTTTTCCGTCCACTTCCACCATCCCGTTTACAAATTGAGGACGCTTTCCGCTTTCGTTGACCAAATTATATTCCCGGTAAAAGAAAGGCCGTGCCGCTCCGGCAAAACTGAATCCTTTTCTCAGTTTTTCATTGAAATAAGCCAAATTAGCTGTAATTCCCCAAAATTTTAAATCAACGCCAAACTCAAAATTCGTACTCTTAGGTAACTCCAAATCCCGGTTAGCAGTCTCCGTCACCATCGTCGTCATTACTCCCAGGGAATAATTATTTTCTTCATCGTTATAAGAAAAACTGGATCTATCCACATAAGAGGGATCAGGATAAAGATAGGCAAGACCCGGCATCTTATGTAAGATTCCCCAACCAGCACGTATACTCAAATGCTGAAAACCCTTTCTATTCCATTTATTATCCAGAAATACAAAGCGGGCATTGAAACGGGGGTCAAATACGACACCGTAATCATAATCTCTTGTCTCAATAGTAGTGAAACGCAAGCCGGCAGAAAGTTCCAACGACTTTTTATTCATGGTAAAGGTTACTTTATCTTCGATAAATCCGGTATACTCCTGGATAAAAGGAATATCTTTAAAAGAACGGGGGCGCAAATTCTGGGAAGGCGTCCGATTGGCATCAAATGTTTTTCCCTCTCCCTTATTCCCTTTTGTCGACCATTCTGCTCCTAACAAAAACTTATTATAAACGGAACCGTATTTACCAGCCACATTTGCAGTCACTTTAGCCGTCACATAAATCGGCTTCCCTTTAATCTTCAGATCACTGAAATATTCATACGGTAATAAAATCCCCTCCTGTTCTCCCGTTATTGTCTCCGAAGTACTTGGGACACGCCCAGGCGTTCTCCAGATTTTCTCCCGGTTATACTGATTTCCGTAAGAACCGAAAAGATTGTAATTTATATTTGTCAGCCAAGGTTTCTGTATCATCCAGTTCCCGTATAGGTTTAAACTCACTTGCTGCTCCTGAGCTTTATAAACTTCATCTTTTACCTGATCCGGATCCCTTTCGTATTTATCTTTTATAAAAATCCCTTTTAATTTTGCATTGAAACTCACAGCACGTTTTTCCGGGTTAAAAATGTTAGAATACCCGAATTGAGCTGTCACCCGGTCAAAGGATTTAGAAGGAGTACGGACATCTTTAAAGGCACGGGCATATTCGGCATCTACATTAAAAAAACCTTTGTTTTCTCCTAAAGACAAGCCCTTCCCGGCGGACACTTGTTTAATATTAGGATCTGTTTTAAAACGCACCTGGAAAGGAGTCTTCCCCGCCTTTGTCTTGACGACAACCGCTCCCGAAGTCATATCTCCGTATTCCGCAGAAGCTACCCCCCGGATAATCTCGACCGATTCTACATTATCGACAGAGACCTGACGGGCATCCACCCCCGTCCCTTTCGTGGTTTCAAAAGCACTGATATCGTTCCGGGATTGTAAATTAGCATCATTCGACAATCTGGCTCCATCGACAATGACGGCCGTTCCCAAGGCATTGGTAGCATCATCGCCTGATATATCCCGGATCGAAATCTTATTGATTTTCGTCAAATCCGGATTCGTCGTCACCGATCCCGGTAACAACTGCATCACATCCGTTAAACTAGCTCCCTGAAGGTGATCGATAGCTGTCTTATTAATCGTAGAAGAGCTATTCAACTTCCCCCCTTCCTTAGCCGTTACCACTACCTCCTCCAATGCCAAGGATTGCGCATTCAATTTCAACTTATAATTTTCCACGGCTTTAGACAGGGCAATTTTTATCGAATAATCCTCATAACCCAAACAGGAAGCCGTCAAAGTATAAGTTCCCGGAGTTACATTTTTGAAATGAAAATTACCGTCAATGTCGGAAGTCGCCCATAAATTCAACTCCTTGATATTCACTACCACAGCCGGCATGGTTTCTCCATTTTTTGCGTCCGATACTGTACCGGACAAGGTTACCTTCGCCGATTGTCCCCATACGGGAATTTGCCCCGTCAGCCAGATAGCAACACTTAATATAAACAACACCTTAAATTTCATAATAAATCAATTTGTATGATTAGCTGTTCAATTATCCCGCTCTTTTCACAGGATTGTATAATCCTCCTGCAAGTCTTCTACCACTGAAAACCTGTTTTTTTCTTATCCCTATTCTTCAAAAGTTTAATCCGGCCCTTCTTTTATACACCACGCTATCCCCTTCTTTATTGTAATTATTTACGCACTTTCTCCGGCTACAAAAAATAGTAATCCGATTGCTCTATTTCAATATCATTCATATAATGATTATCCATCCATTCTTTCAATACGGCAGACCGGTCGTGTTCAAAACGATATTTCTGAATTCCATTGATCAGTAAACCAAGAAGAATCCCGGCAGCCAAGCTCATCCATAAATGCCTGCGGACAAAAATGCGGTTTATCTTCTTCATTTCCGTACGCTCTTTTACCCGGGTCTGAATTTCTTCATAAAAACCGGCACTTACCTTTCGAATTCGATCTTCGTTGATTAACTGTTCCAGATTCATTCTACAAGCTTTTCTTATTAGACAAATCTATTTTTCAATTCTTGCGCTTCTATTGCATTATTTTACTTCTTTTCCGGAAAGAGCAAAATTTTCCAGCGTATCTTTAATTTCTTGTTGGTAAGGACAAAACTTAGGTGATTTTTTACATTTTTCCTCCTGACTACATTTTTTCTCACATGCCGTACAATGTGCATCTATTTCCAGCAATTCCCTGAAAATCTGTTCTAATTTCTGAGATTGTTCCGGATTGCAAATCTTCTTAATATTTAATAAATGACGAGAAGTCTGTGTTTTTAAAGCCGCATGTAAAAAACCGACAGACCGGGCTAATTTGTTCAATCGTTCCACAGAAGGCTGCGGCTTAGCCAATTCACTCATCAACATATAGCGATTCCGGCACAATAGTTTCAATACCCTTTCGTATCTTTCCTGTACTATACTATCCATATCGCACAATAAAGTATACTGTTCATCAGAAAGCTTCAATTCTTTCTTCAAAAACACATTGGAAATAATTTTCCGTTCATCGGCTTTCCGTTGTCCGTTATCTAAAAAAGTAAAGACAAAAAACGCAGTATTTGCTACCAGAAAAACAATATTGAGCCAGTAGATCCAATACCTTTTTTTTACATTTTCCATAACTTAAATATTATATAAGTAAACGTTCAAAATTGATGACACATTGTAATATTTTAATTATTTGCAGACAAGGAGTCTACGAAAATATTAATAAGCCAACGGACTTATTTAAAAGTTTATATTCCACCTAACAACTAGGCTTTACAAACGTTTTTTATTTTAAAAGTTTGCCTCTTCTCTTTCATACTGGATTTCCTGACATTTTCTATTTTACTTCTGAGATATCATCTTATTCCGACCGATAATCGGTTTCAGTTTTTTTTCCAAATTCGTTTTTGCCCTGAAAATCAAAGATTCTACAGCACCCAAACTGATATTCATAATATCAGCGACTTCCTTATAAGACAAATCTTCGTACTTGTTCAGAATAATAGCCTTTCGCTGATTTTCCGGCAAACTATCTATCGCCCGATGCAAAAGTTCCCTCCTTTCCTGGGCCTCCATCTTTTCCTGTACCGGCAATTCTTCAGAAGGGAAATCAAAATGCTGTTCCGCTTCGTCCAATTTCAATTTTATCCGACGTTTATGAAAAGATTTACAACTGTTAATCGCCCGATTAACAGCCATCCGATAAAGCCAACTGGAAAGTTTACAGTCAAAACGAAAAGATTTCAGGGATTCAAAAGCCTGAATAAATACATCTTGAGCGATATCCTCCGCTTCTTCCCGATTATGGAGGAAGGCATAGCAAGTATTGACAACCATCACTTTATGAATGTCAACAAATAGTCGAAAGGCTTTTTCATCCCCTTCCAATATCCTTTTTACTAATTCTTGTTCCCCCATACCACCGGACTTACTTCAATAGGACAAGACAAAATTCAAAAACTTTCGAAAATACGAAATAAATATTTTGAGCTTCAAAGAATTAAACTAAAAAACGTTAGAAAAATCTAATGAAAAGCTAAGCTTTAAAAATAGAAAACGTTTGTAAAGCCTAGTTGTTAGGTGGAATATAAACTTTCAAAATAAACAGATAGCAGAATTACACATTTGGGCAAAGCCTAACGTATTAACTGAAAAAGCGTTCGTTAGGTTTTGTTTTTCTTTTGGCGGGAAGATTGCGAACTTCCGGCACTATCCCTAAAGAAGTTTGCTTCCCAAATAGAATTGCAATCTGTCCATATAAGGACCAAAGAGAAAGAGGATAGTTCCATTCATTATAAACTGGAACTTCTTTTTCAAGATACAGACGATACATTCGCCGGTCACTTCCTGCATGCCCACATGGAAGATCATAAGGTGAAAGAGATAACGTTGATGGGATAAAAGTTCCAAATCAAGCATCAGGGCTGGATGACCGTAGCGGATGCGGCATCGATATGAACAGGAGCTATCCGCTTGTTCGCCGTATTACATACATCACTCTGCAATATCCGATCCAATGCTTTCAATCCGTAAAGAAGGGCTTCCTGCGTAGCCCCTCTGATGGAGAGTTTATTTGCTGATATATCGAGTATATAATGTTCTTTCCCCTCCATTTCAGAGTCTGTCCAGAGTTCGATAACTGACTTCCCTTTTGCCCGGAAACCTCCTATAATGGCACTTTGCCCGAATCTCTCTCTTAATATGCGTTGCAACTCAAACAAGCTGGGTGCCTGTTTTGGCAAATTTGTTTTTACTATGGTTTGTGGAGTAAAAATAAATTTTTTTACATCTTTCTCCTGCTTGATTTGATTGGATATAGGCAATATTTCAGCTTTATTGTTTATGCCTAAAGAAAGCGTCGTCACTAACAGTAACGATAGCATAATATTGAATTTCTTGGCATTAAAAATCATAAATCTTTTCATTTCATATACACTATTAAGGTATCACATTGTTCCATGTATTGTTGCAGTGTTTCTGCCATTTGCGGCATTTTAGGAAGCAGTTCACCACATATCCGTTTGACGTCGGACATTTCCATCAATTCCGGAAAGCCTTTTCGCATCCATTCTCTCTTAGACGGATAACCGTCCGGAAGATTGGTGTATAACATCTGGTAGTAGCTGATGGATAATGCAATCTGTTGTAACTGTTTTGTTTCTCCTTCGGGGTATTGCTCCAGTTTGGCGATAGCCTCCGTAAACAGGGATTGCTGCATTTCGATGGCAGCCGGATAATCACTCAATAATACAAGCGTTTGTAACAGATAAACACGGCAAGTAGCAAGTTCCTGCTCAGGTAATGGCAGTCCGCTCAGGTATTCAAACCCCTCTTTGACTTCAAGAAGGGAGAGTAGGCGTTCCGGTGGCAACCTATCCGGCTCCTGCGTCTTTAACCATTGATGGCAGGCAAAACTGACCACGCAACGCTGGAGCAGGCGTGACGGATCATTTTCATCTCCCATGAGGGAGGCATAACGGTCAGCTTCGGCAAAATCATGCTTCTTGATAAACTCATATACCAGTCGTTTGCAAAATTCCGGGAATAGAGATTCTTGTTTCTCTTTCCATTGGTGGTACGGAGTCTCCCAACCGGCAAGGAAAGACATTTCCTCTTCTTCAAAATCGAAATCCATCTCTTTCCCATAGGCTCCTGCCACTTCAAACGCTTCGGGAATTGCCAACAGCCGGAGCAACTCTTGGATTCTTTCCGGTTCGGGGGTATTGTTATCGTCCATACCTTCCACCACGCAAAACAGCGGGAAGAAAGCATACCAATGCCCCAACGTATCTGCCCCTCTTTTATCCCCTTCGGCAAGTGCCTTGGAAGCCAAGGGTACAATCTGTTCCGCCAATTCCAACGGATTAAGCAGGCGAAGTTCCACCTTTACCGATGCAGGAAGAATACCCACCCCAAGCAGTTTCTCCCATAATGCAGATCCTGCAGTGATACAACATTTCCCGGAACAGCCGTCCACATAAGTGCCATCCTCCAAGAAACCGCCCTCTTCAGCTAACCGCATCGCCTCACCACGCTCTGGTTCCGGCAATTGTTCCGGCGGCAAAAGAAAGAGATAACCGAGCTGTTCCAGTTCATCCCGAACCCGCAAGACCGTATACCCGCAATCCAACTGATCCTGAAGACGATAAAGATTATAACAAATACTCTGTGCCAAAGAGGGAACAGGCGAGCTTGTCGCTACTGTTATGACAGAATATTCTACCAAACTTTCTATTGCATGCATTGACATAATCGCCGTAATTTATAAGGATTATATATCTAAATGAACTTATAATATCAAAGAAAGTTCTCTTTTATCAAATGAAAATGACAACTTCCCATGAAGTATTGCAAAAATATCCAAAAGCCGGTAACTATGCACTGAAAATAGGAAAAGAGTTAATCTCCTTACTATATATTCCAGCACTTTACGTGTCTATAAGACAAAATAAAAGCGATATCTAAACCATAGAACCCCCAAACAAGCTACTCGCAATTCGTTACTGTTATTTATCGAATTCTTCAATAAAAGTTTATTCCTCACCCCTTATGTTAAACAGATGAAAATCTAAAATAAGAATGTCCAAAAAGTTCTTTATAAATATATGGCCTTTCAAAGCTGATGGGTAAGATCCGGCAGATTTTTGATTGTCCCCACCTAGGTTGTGATAAATAGACACTCCGCAAGGATCTCCGTTCCGCCAATCTGCTTCCGAAGAAACGCTTATCTTTAAAAGATTAAAATTTTGACTTTTTGAACATTCTTATCCATTGTCATTTTTCAACAGCTTGTACTAATAACCTGCTGCCTCGGCAATTTTCTTAGGAATATCTGTATTGTCTAATTTCCCTGAAAAAAGCTGGGAACCAGCACCTATGGCATACACCGGCACTACCCCGGCTGAATGTCCTCCACTGGTCCATCCCACCATAGCAACCGCATCCAATATCCGGATTGCCTCCGAAGCCAACTGACTATTTTCAGCGTAGAGATTTTTTTCCATTTTTGCATTTTTAGAGCTAAAAGTGGAAGCATAAGCCTTTTTCAATCGAGCTTCCTGTTCCTCACTCAACTGTACCTCTTTCCAAAAACCGAGTTTTTCACTGAGCAGATTTTTCACGTCTTCCCAGGATATTTTATTGCCTTTTGCTTTTCCTAAATCCTGAATGGCCTTCGTCAACTCCTCTTTAGATAATTTCTGATACTGTAAAGCCTGTAAATTTAAAGCATATTTGCCCGTACCCAATACAATTCCTCCGGTTTCATGATCCGCAGTGATCACAATCAACGTTTCATCCGGATGCTGATTATAAAAATCCAATGCCTTTTGTACAGCTTCAGACATGTCCACCACTTCTGTAAAAACTGTCGCAGCATCATTACCGTGACAAGCCCAATCGATTTTTCCGCCTTCTACCATGAGGAAAAAACCGTTATCATTGTTCCGGGTTAAAAATTGAATGGCATTCTCCGTAATCTGAGCCAATGTCAAATCTCCTTCCTTTCGGTCGATTGCATACGGAAGACTCCCTTGATCGCTCCCTTCCTGCTGAATAAAGATGATCTTAGCAGCCTCTCCCGACTGATTGGCATACTCTTCCATACCTCTTATAAGGGTGTATCCTTCCCGATCATACAATTCGAATAAATTCATCGCGGTAGAATCTTTTTTATTATCCGGCCGTAAAAAGCCCGCTCCCGCATAAAAATCAAAACCAGCTTTCGGTAAGTCGGTTCCAATTTCATAATACATACTCCGGTTCGGCTGGTGAGCATAGAAAGCGGCAGGAGTAGCATGATCCACACTGACACTAGTTGTAATCCCGACTTTCTTACCGGCATTTTTCGCTTTTACGGCCACACTATAAAGCGGCGCTTTATGCAAACTATCCATGCCGATTGTACCATTCTTCGTTTTACTACCTGTAGCCAATGCCGTACCGGCAGCGGCCGAACAAGTGACGGAATTATACCGGGAATAGGTCGTGGCAACATTTACAACAGGGAATTGAGTAAAGTTTAAAGGTTTAAGTCCAATTCTTCCCTCTTTCTCGGCTAAATACATTTCCGTACCATTTACCTGGTTCACCCCCATCCCATCACCGATAAAATAAAAAACGTATTTAGCTTTTTTCTCCTGAGGAGCATTCTGGCATTGTGGCAAAATCAATACAACTACCCATGCAAATAATAATAAATAAAATGTTTTTTTCATATCTCGCACTTTTAATAGATAAATTTCCAACCAATACTACCTTCGTAACCGTCTTTCAAAACTAAACAAAAAAAGATAAGCCACAAAGACAAAAAGATGAAGAAATGATGAAATGACGAAATAAACAAAGAAAGGCTGCCTACTCCTGTAGACAGCCCTTCTTTTCATACGACTAGTTTCCTTTGGAAACAATGCCCGTTATTTGGTTGCTGTAAGTACAACCGGGATACGGCATTGTACTTCAGAAAGATTAGCGAATGTAACCTTAGCAATAACGGTCAGGTTATAATCTCTCTTTAACCTTGCACCTTCGTTCTTCCAGGTGAACACACCGCTTGAAGCGTCCACCTCTAAGATAGAACCTTGAGACATATTGTTAACTAATTCTTTATAATCAGCCTCTGTATCATCGAATGCATAAGTTACTGTCGGCACAGCAACTTTGTAATCGTCAGTAGCCTTATCGCTAAGCGCTAAACTACCGGCATTCACATCATAGCTGTAGACAATATCGTTATCATTGTCCATAACAAGTACCTGCGGCATCGTTTCACCAATATTTTCGCCTATACCATTACCGTATACACTTATAGTTTTTCCAGTACCAGCCTTGAACGGATTGACAAATACGATATTATAATTGAAATTACATTCCTCACCGTTCACCAATACAGTTTTATAAGTCATATTCTTCACCTCAGTACCCTTTGTCATTGCCTGCCTCAAAGCAACGGTAAAGTCTGCCTTCTGTACCTGGTCTGCTCCCGGAGTTACACCGGTAACACCTGACTTCCATTGGAATTCCAATGATTTCACATTGTTAACCGTATTGTAATACTGGAAGACGCTCTTGCCATTAATTTTTTCAAAATGTTCACTGACTACAGAAGACATTTCCCATGATGTGTTCAATTGTCCTTTTACGACAATGCAATTTGACGCACCTGCGAAATTATCGTAATAATACAACGGATTATAAGTGAAGTTTTTACAATCTTCTCTTACATAGAATTCCTGTACTAACCTAAAATCACCGTAAACTTTCTTATTGTCAGACGGAATAACGATCTCAACAACATATTTAGCACCCTTGCCATTTACATCCTTATACGTATTCTCGGTCTTAATAAGATTATTTATACCCAAGTTGATATTCGAAGTCGTCTGTTCTCCTTTATTCAGCATTATTCCAAAAATTACTCCAGGAATGCCATTATTATTCGTTACCCAGTTTTGATCGGCTTGTATTTGTTGATATAAGAGGCTTATTTCTCTATTTGTCTTGTCAATAGTGGAAATTTGTACAGCATAAGTATCGCTACTACCGCCATAGTAATCCCAGAAGTTTTTAGCGTTCAGACCTGTCAATCCGTAAAGTTTATTATTGATGTCTGTCCACGGCATTTCAACCACAAGAGTTCCAGAACCGGATAATGTATGATATTCGTATTCTTTTGCACTACTCATATTGACATTATAATCCGGTTTATCCACTCCCGGTTGAGGAGTCGTACGTTCAATCGACAATTTGATATAAGAAGAAGCCACCAGATATTTATTGGCACCACCATTAGCTGTCAAATAAGCATCCACACGAACAACAGGTGTACGCCCAATAGCCGGAGTCAATCCATTTACCAAATTCTTTGCATTTGCTTTTACTACTCCATCAGTCATTTCCACAAACCACTGTTGATTGGTTTTCTGCTCATCCGTAGCGTTGTATTCTTTAGGAAGACTAAATTCATAACTCATGCCGACAAAACCCAACTTAGCCAAATAATTTTCTTTTATATTGGAATAAAGACCTACTTTTTCTTTTAAGTCAATTGATTCATCGTATTTGAATGCAAAATTAGCCTCAGCATCCAAACTTACATATTGTTTTATAAAAGCATCATTTTCTGGGGTCCCTTTTATACTTTTGGTACGGGAATAAAATTCTTTTACATTACTTCCCACAATCGTATTTATACTATCGACCAAAATGACGTCGATTGGTGAAGAGGTAATGTGAACGTAATCAGAAGTCACAGCATTCTGTCCAACCCATACCTGTAAAGCTACAATATCGTTTTTACTATCCGTGCTCAATGCAGAAGGATCAACCGTCGCGTTAATGGAAGCAATACCGTTTTCAAACTTGTTATTCTCTACTGAAAGTAAATTAAATTTATCATTTGCAGCAGCCCTGGTAGAAACACTACGATTCAGGAAAGTTGCAATCGTCAGAGTGTCTACATAAGCATCTTCCGGATTTAAACGATAAAGCATATTTACAATGTTCGACTTTTTCCAGTTCGATTGAGGAGTAAAAACCTTCGTTGCAGCATTGTATTTATTCTCATCCAAATAGGTAGCCAAATGATAAAATTCGTCCGTAGTAGTGGGATAAGAAACAACAGAGCTCATTACTTCCGGTACAAATGCAACCGAACCCAATTGTTTACCAATATAAATAATTACGGTATCGGTTTCTCCTTTTACGCCTGATAATGTCAAGGTATTACCGTTAAGCACAGCAGTGATCCCGGCCTTACCTTCATCTTCCGTGCCTCTCCACTTAATATCCGTCGAGGACACTAATTTACCATCCTGGTAAATATCAAAACAACCGGTTTCCTGATTCGGAACATAATACTTGCCATCTTTACCGTTCTGGCCATCCTGACCATCTTTACCATCTTCTCCGTCTTTACCGTCCTCTCCATCTTTGCCATTCTTACCGTCCACACCGATAGCTTTGTACTGAGTTTTCACACCATCTTGATACCAATAGCCGTCCTGACCAATTGTCCAAACGACACTCTTACCATCCTGGCCGTTCGTCAAGGTATAAGTTTTGCCATTGCTCATTAAAATGGAAATACCATTATCCGTGTTAGTAATTGATTTGATAAAATAGCCCGCATCAATCAATTCTTGTAATTCTTTAATTGTCACATTGATTTCATCAATCTGCCTCTGCAGATTATTAATATCGTCGTCGTAATCTTTACAAGCGACGAAAGTAGGACTTGCAATCCCTAAAAATAAAGCACTTGCCAGTGCAATACTTATAAATTTCCGTTTTTTGTTCATAATAATAAATTTATATTAAATAATCAAATTCAAAGTCACATTTCTCATAACTCCTGAACTTTGCATACCTTTATTACTTAAATTTTTCATCTACCCCGATTCCGGCGGTATAAGAATTAGTAAAAATTTGTTTTTCATTCTTGTAATTGTTAAATTATCGATCCTTACTCATAAAAAACATATTCTACATTTTTAAGACGTTTTATGAAGGCATAAATCTCCTTTAAAAACGAACCTTTAAAAAGTCATTTAAATTACTATTAATCAGATTATTAAATAAAACGTAAATTAAGTATATATAAAGCAGAAACAAAATCATCCAAAATATAAGTTACTCATAATAAATAAATTAATCTCATATTAAAATATTGGAAGGGAATAATCCTGCTTTGTTTTCTTTTAAAAACAAAAAGAAAAGGGATCAAAATGCAAAGTGTAATTTTTTATTAATATTTATTAAAGGAGCAGAAAAATACTTCTATCAACGACTTAAAGGAGATTTCAAAAAGAAAAAAAGAAAAGAATAGAATAATAAATACCTGAAAATAAGAAAGATAAAAATACTAAAGTCCTTTAATCCGAATGACAATCGTTGGATTTGATTTTTTTTAAACCGGATAAATACTGATAAAAAAATAGCTGAATGCTTTTTTTTATAAATAATATCCGTATATTTGCACAAAATAAATGTTCGTTTTTTTTAATTATTGTTCAATTCTTTTTTTATCCAATCTAAGAATTTCCCATCCAAGATTAATTCACTAAGATTTTCTTAAATTCCTTAATAATTAAAAATCTTTAATCCGTTTTTTTATAAAGCTGAAAAATAGGAATAACCCATTTTTAAATATTGAATTGTAAGAACCGAATGAAAAACAGACAAGCAATACCTCCGGAACTCCCTTTACCAATTATTATTTAGGGAACAAGCGCTTTCTGTTTTCCTGAATCGTAAAGTACAGAAATATTTTCTTTGTCGATCAATATACCTCGTCCTCTCCCCTTTTTCCGATTTTTCGCATTGTCCACATTTACGGCAATGACCCTTTTATTATAAAAAGTAGTGACATCATCAAAGATAGTATGCCCCACAATAACTCTTTTTACGTTATACTTTTTCAGTATCCGTTTCAGAGATTTCTCAGACAACGGAAGATAGCGATCCTCGCTTTTCACCATTCCTCTGTACCAGAAAGGACCATAACTCCCGAAAATAAAAGCCGACAAATCCGAATTGTTTTTTCGTTGTTCCCGGCTCAAGAAAAGATTATCCCCCGCCGTTTCATTCAGAACTTCTAAAGATTCTTTCCTTTTTAAAAAATCAGTACTTAAACCTGCATGTACAAAAAAATTCTCCCCGATAATCTGCACCAGATTCCGGCTTTTTAACCATTTTCCCAATTCAGAATTCTGCTGCCAAAGTTCTTGATAAGAAATGCCTAATTCCGAAGCCAGCTCTTTATATTTGTCTTTTGTATATCTGCAATCCCCCCTTAATACCATTTCTTCATGATTACCCAACATAAAACTGACCCGGCCACCGGCCTCTGCAGCCTCTTGCTCTAATTTATAAATCAACCAGAAAATCGGTAATACATCCTTTCCCCGGTCAAAAACATCCCCGATAATAACCAATTGATTTTTTCCGAATTTCCAGGTATATTGTTCATCGATTACTCCTCCCCCCTGCAAAATAGATACAAAACACTCCAAATTACCATGAGGATCAGAAATCACCATCAATTTTTCCGGCTGAGGCATTTTATAAGGCTGACGCTCAAAAGAATGTAACTTTACTTCGAACCGATGTTTTCCATCTTCAGATACTACGGGGAATGAAAAATCAGCCGGTATAGTTTTGTACACCGTATCTTTGATTTCCCCCGTCTCATTTACCCGAATCAGACGAATACCTGAATTTTGCTCATGCAGAATGTAAGGACCGTCGGGAGATAATTCTTTTTTCTCCGGAATGCCTGCTAAAGTGATTTGAAAAATTACAATTAAAAACGCCAAAAGAAATCCATATTTTTTCATCCCTGAATCTTTATAAATATAATTTTAAAAGCAGAAAATATCAGAAAAACAGTCCACTAAAGGGGTTCCTATTTTTCAAAATAGATGTATACTAAAGTAAGGGTTTTGGAGAGAAATACGCTTTGTCTTTCTTTTTTTAAGAATAGTTTAAGATTTCAACCGAAAATTAAACGGACAGGAAAGCAGAAAAAAGGAATTGCCCTTTTACCGGACAAACAGGACAGAAAGATGCGAAAAAAGTTTTTATACCTCTCTATGGCTTTTCAGCAGATTGACAAAATGTTTCAGTTTTCTGGTTGGCGAACCTGCAGTTCGTGTAAAAATACCGATCAAGGCCTTTTATCCCACTGAACCACAGGAACGTCAACCTGTTTCTAAAAGAAAAACTCCTTTTCCAAAAGACAAAATTTTGTCTTTCAGAACCTTTAGCCTTCCCTTTTTCTCCGGCAGCACTAAGCTACCTTTATCTGTTGGAAAGCAGATTCCAGCAAAGAAGCCGTCAGAGATAAACCGACGCGTCCCAAGGAAATGGTATAACCAGCTTTGGTTTTTCCACAATATCCCGGCACTACAGCTATCCCTTTCAAATTTCCAAACTCCTGCCGGGCAGCCTGACAGCTCTCTTCCCACCATATTTCAGGAGCTCCAAAATTACTGTTTGTCCTAATAAAATCCCGGGAATCCTTCCAAAGCGCATTTTCAAACAATTTACTAAAAAGCAAAGAAGCTAAAATATCTCCTTTGGCTAAAATATAGTCCTTCATGGCTAAGGACGACTCTTTTACCGGAGCAACATTATGCAAAATCTCATACAATTCCGTCAAATGCAACTCCATTTCTTCCTGATACTCTCTCAACGAATTTCCGGAAAGTAAAGACATGGCCAAATCAACATGCAACTTTCGAAGTCCGGCAAATTCTTCTTCAAAACCAGCTCCTTTTTTTAAACTCTGAGCATATAAAGCGCGTAAACGGGGCATAACCCCTTTTAAAGCAGAAACCACTATAATACAGGGAACATTTTCCCGGATCCTATTTTTTATGGCCACTAATCCTTCCGGATCTTGTAAAACGGCACCTTTAAATTTATAGACAATCATCTTGTGATAAATATATAGAAATGATACATTTTATAAATTCGATTATAAAAGAGTGAATATACATCCTCCACCGCAGTAAAGTCCACCTTCTATAAACTTTCGGATTTACAACTTATTGATAATGAAATTTACGGACACCAACTCCCGACTCCTGGGTCGAAATAATATAATATTGGTAATATGACAAATTACACCCCCAAAGGGGTTGTAGTAAAAGTAGTGGTCGTGAGGATAGAATAAAATCCCATAGCAATCCCATATTGTTCCTCAACAAACAATACATTCATAATTCTATGTGCTTTCCTACACTTCACGATATTCAAAATTAGAATAAACCTTTTGAAGATGCAAGAGGTATACCATAATTTTCTTTCAACCGAGGAAATTTAACGTTTTTCCCTTCTCTACAAGCGATGTGGCGAAGCAGTCGAAATGAATTTATACTTTATCTGCTGAAAATTTTCTAAAGCCGAATCGCTTTCTCCATCTCTCTCTTATATGCAGAATAAATTTTTGCAAAGAATCTTTTTCAAAGTACCTCCCTTATAAAGACAAAAGCTGTTCGATCAGGACGCAACAGAAAAACGTCAACCATTTTTCTCTTTCATGCCCTCCTTTATAGGGTTGTATGAAAACCCCTTTTCCCCTGTACTTCTGCATTTTTTCGTTCAAACCCTCCAGATTTATTCCATAAGGGAAAACCAGTTCTTCATCTCCAAAAGCAACGTAAAGTCCGGCTTGATTATTGTATTGAAAATCCTCTGTCGTAGTGCTTAAAGGTGATAAACAAATATAACGGTTAAACATCGGTTCTTTTTGACTGTAAAGGATGAGTCCAAAATCCCCTCCGTTTGAACAACCGTAAAATATAAAGGGCAGCTGTGTTTTAAGAGTGTATTTAGTCACAACCTCTTCCATTAATTCTTTTGTAAAAAACTGATAATGATTATTGAAATAAGTTTGTGCCTTCTGATTACTCTTATCGGGTTTTAAATATTCCAGATTTCTGACGGTTACACCTTCCGCAGGTGTTTCATCAGAATACGCTCCAATCAAAAGGAAAGGTTTTATCCGCTTATTCAGGATAAGAGAATCCAGAACGCGAGCGTAATTTCCTTCTTCCAGGAGCTGTCCGTCCGTTGCCACAATTATCGGATATTCTTTCTGAGAATTAAATTGTGGTGGGAAATAGAGACAGAATTTCCGTGTATTTTTTAAATACTGACTTTGAAGAGAATCGATAATCAGATGCGAGGCTGATTTCTGAGCCGATACAACTAAACCCAAGCAAGAAAACAAGATAACTATCATTTGTTTCATGGAGAAAAGATTTTAATTTTACTTTGATAAAAAATCCCGTTTGACAGGGGGCATTAGACAAACCCGCTACCGTTTGGCTCCTGGCGAAAAGGATAAGACATTCCACGGCCTATCATGAAATTGTACACACCCATAAAAAAACCTTCGAATTGATATTCTTCCTCTTATGCTGATGAAGGGTCTTCTATTTCTTTTCTTCCAGCGCTATTTCCGTATAGAATTCTTTTCCTACTGTTTTACTGGCTTGTAAAAGTATAAAATTAATCAGAAAATAAAGTTCCCGCCCAATTTTATTTCATTATAACAGAAACAAGCATTTTCAGAAAATAAAAGACATTTTCTCACCCTTACGGAATTTTTAATAAAATCATTTCTCTATTCGTATATATTCTTTGCACACGTTTGCATAATTTTATCTCAATTCATTTATTTTTTTATATCAAACAAACCTGTATCTTTGCCAAAGTTGTAGGTATGAATGTGATGTGTAACAATATATTAATCAATAAAAACAATAGTATGATTTATTCACAGGAAGTACAACACATGTGTGTTGTAAAAAAGGGACCGAATCATGGTCCGGCTCCGATTCCCGAAGAAGGAAAATGGGTGCGCTCCAAAGAAATCAAAGACATTTCAGGTTTAACCCACGGTATCGGGTGGTGTGCTCCCCAGCAAGGAGCGTGTAAACTGACGTTGAACATCAAAGAAGGTATCATTGAAGAAGCTTTAGTGGAAACCATCGGATGTTCTGGTATGACTCATTCTGCAGCCATGGCTTCAGAAATTCTTCCGGGGAAAACGTTATTGGAAGCGTTGAATACGGATTTGGTGTGTGATGCCATCAACACAGCCATGCGTGAATTATTCCTGCAAATTGTTTACGGACGGACGCAAAGTGCTTTCTCTGAAGGGGGACTGCCGATAGGTGCCAGTCTGGAAGATTTGGGTAAAGGTTTGCGGAGTCAAGTGGGCACAATGTTCGGGACCAAAGCCAAAGGAACCCGCTATCTGGAAATGGCAGAAGGTTATGTAACCCGTATGGGGCTTGACGAAGACGGAGAAGTAATCGGATATGAATTTATCCATTTAGGAAAGTTCACTGATTTTCTGAAAAAAGGACTTTCTCCACAAGAAGCTCTCGACAAAGCGAAAGGAACTTACGGCCGTTTTGCAGAAGCCGCCCAATATATCGACCCTCGTCACGAATAAAAAGAAATTGTAAATTCTGAATTTTAGATTATAAATCGCCCGTTTTCAGGAAAGAAATCCGATTTAAAATTTAAAATCTAAAATCTAAAAAATATGGCATTATTTGAAAGTTACGACCGTCGGATTAATCAGATTAACGCGGTTTTAAATAGCTACGGCATCAAAGACATCGAAGAAGCAAAAGCAATCTGCGATGCAAAAGGAATCAATCCTTATGATATATGTGAAAAAACCCAGCCCATCTGTTTCGAAAATGCGAAATGGGCTTATGTAATAGGTGCGGCAATTGCGATAAAAAAAGGATGTGTAAAAGCCGCTGATGCCGCCGAAGCGATTGGTGAAGGCCTACAGGCATTCTGTATCCCGGGCTCTGTAGCAGCCGACCGTAAGGTAGGGTTAGGACACGGGAATCTTGCCGCTATGTTATTACGGGAAGAAACCAAATGCTTTGCTTTTTTGGCCGGACATGAATCTTTTGCCGCAGCAGAAGGAGCTATCGGAATTGCAAAATCAGCCAATAAGGTACGGCAACAACCTTTACAGGTCATCCTGAACGGATTGGGAAAAGACGCTGCTATGATTATCTCCCGTATTAACGGCTTTACTTATGTGCAAACTCAATTCGACTACTATTCAGGAGAATTGAAAATAGTACATGAAAAAGCATATTCTACAGGAGAACGGGCAAAAGTTCGTTGCTATGGCGCAGACGATGTACGGGAAGGAGTAGCTATTATGCGCCATGAAGGAGTAGATGTATCCATTACCGGTAACTCCACTAACCCTACCCGTTTTCAGCACCCGGTAGCCGGTACTTACAAAAAAGAATGTATGGAAACCGGAAAGAAATATTTCTCTGTAGCTTCAGGAGGCGGAACAGGCCGTACCTTGCACCCGGATAATATGGCTGCCGGTCCAGCTTCTTACGGTTTTACCGACACCCTGGGTCGTATGCACGGAGATGCCCAGTTCGCCGGCTCTTCTTCCGTACCTGCCCACGTAGAAATGATGGGATTCCTAGGAATGGGAAACAACCCTATGGTAGGTGCAACCGTTGCTGTCGCCGTTGCTGTGGAAGAAGCAAGCAAATAATAAAATACAATTTATAGCTTAAAATTATTTAAAAATGAAATGCCCCTAAAAGTCAGACCAAAAACTTTTAGGGGACATTTTTTAGAAATGCCCTCTCTTTTCAAATTATCTCCCTTATTTACATACTGTGTCAATTTCCTAAAACCTCTCTACAATTATAGATATGCAATTCTTCATCCGAGAGATCCGAATGTATCTATACTTGAAGTCCTTATACTGGGCCTTTTCCGCGGCTCCCCTGAAATCAGTTTCCCCTTTATAAAACTGAAAAATTTGTAATAAAAAATATAAAATAATTTTCATTTTAATTTTATTTAAATATTTTTGCATAAAATAAATATTTATTATAGCATCAAAAACAAGAGATATATGAGAAGTTTTATAGGTGTTTGTTTATTTATTCTTTTTATACTTCCTTTTTCTACAAAAGCGCAAGACACCACTTACGTACATAGGTCGGACACTTTACGACAGGCAACAGATCCGGAATATTATAACTGGAGAGAGAGCTCTAACGACACTATTATTCCTTCTATACAAAAACAAAATTATTTAAAGAGACCTGTTTTCCGGCTCGCTATCAGTGGAGGTACCGGATACCGTTTAGGAAGAACGCCTGAAGGCAGCGAAGAACTGACAGATTTTATCAATAATATGCGTCTAGGAGGACAATTTGGCATTGATTTACATTTTTTCCTAAAAAGAAAAATTGCGTTAGGTATAGAATATGATTATTATAATGCCAAACATTCAGGAACAATTGAGAATCACTATTTAAAAGATAACACTAAAATTCAGTTTATCGGACCTTCTTTTGCGGGGCGTATACCGATATCTTACCGACGGGATGCTTTTGTATATACTTTGGCAATTGGTTATGGACATTTTAAAGAAATAACCAAGGAAGCAGATGAAGAAGAATCGTTCACAGGAGGATGCCTGGCAGGTAAAGGATCGATCGGTTATGACTTTGCTTTGTCAGATAAAGTCGCTTTGGGCATTAAATTATCTTTACTTTTCGGCAATATCAAAAATTTTACATATAAAAATAGTGCTGGAGAAACGACGAAATTTACTCTTAATCCGCAAGATGGTGAAAATATCTCTATGGCCAATATTTCTGTAGGAATTCGTTTTGTACGTTAATTGTCAAAATGTCAAAGCAGTATCACTATTTTGTCTGAGTTTCGGGACTTTCCTTTGAATCGTTCTCATTAATTTTTTAATCAGAACAGAATAAAGAGGAATCAGCGTTTCAGGAACGAGCAGAAATCAGACACAAAATGCTGTTAATGCTTTGGCCAGCTTAGAAATCCTTTGTCCAAATTGTAAACCCGAAATCCTTTTTCTGCTAATTTCCGGGCAGCTTTCCGGCTTCTCACACCGCTTCTGCAATATACCGCAACCGGCCGGGACGGATCAAGTGTTTTTATATTTTTTTCAAAATTCACCTCTTTCACATCTATATTCAAGGCATGAGGTATATGTCCCGCTTCAAATTCTGCAGGAGTCCGGACATCTATTAATTGTACAGTCGTATCTGCCAGAAGCTTTTGAAAGTCGGAAACAGACAAATTTTGAAAAGATACGGAATCCGGAGAGGTTACCCAATCCATCCGAGAAGCATAACTTTTACCAAAACAAACTGTAAGTAAACTGAAAAGTAGAATTAGTTTTTTCATAGAACATTCGATTAGGGAACAAAAATACATATCTTTTGACTAAATTCTATGCCTTTTCTTCTCCATTCTACCCTCAAAAATATCGGGATTCGATGAGAATACCCAGAAAAATTTTTACTGCTTCGAAATTTTTCCTCTTCAACGGATAAAGACATTCAAACTTCTGGCCGACAGACCTAAAATTTTGATAAATACGAATCAGGCACTTTAGTTCCCCTATTCTTTTTCAAAAAAGTAAAACTTCGTTTTTTGGACATTCTCATCTCTTCCCCTGATATGTGACTCACTTTCGGTGGGAAGGACTCACTAAAGAGACGAACCAAAGTAAAACGATAGCTCCTACGACAGAAATAATCAAACTGCCAATTATACCGCCGGTAGATTCTATACCTACCAAACTGAACAACCAGCCTCCCAATACTCCTCCAATAATCCCAACGATCATGTTTACAAATAAACCGTAACCGCTACCTTTCATTATCTTACCAGCTATCCAACCAGCAATAATCCCAATGATAATGTACCAAATAAACATCATATCACTTCTGTATTAAATTATTAAATCCATTTTCTCTGTATATTTAAACTCATATTTTGCAAAAATGGTTTGGGTAATCCCGCTTTTTTATGACTCTGTTTCTTTTTTTTACGGATACTTTCGATATATAGAATATTTTATTCTATTTTCTTTTAAAAAATTTTAATTTGTATTTTTGTCTTCCGGATCATTCTTTTTCGATTCTCCTATTTAAAACGAAAAAGAACTCATTATCAGTGACAACTAATGATACGATTATGAAAATAAAAAACGGATCTGTCTGGGGATTGTTTTTGTACATATGCTGTTGTTTTTCCTGTCAACAAGAGAAAACGTTCAGAGTACTTCAATTCAATATCTGGCAGGAGGGTGCAGTCGTGGAAAAAGGATTTGAAGCCGTTGCGGATGAGATTGCCCGAAGTAAAGCCGATTTTGTAACCTTGAGTGAAGTACGTAATTACCACCATACTCGTTTTTGCGATCGGATAGTAGAAGCTTTAAAACAAAGAGGGGAAATTTATTATTCTTTTTATTCCGAAGATTCCGGTTTATTAAGTCGTTACCCGATTGCAGATAGTTTAACCATCTATCCACTAAAAGACGACCGGGGAAGTATTTATAAAGCCATTACCCGGATAGGAGACACAGAGGTCGCTCTTTATACAGCCCACCTGGATTACCGGAACTGTGCTTATTATGATGCAAGGGGTTACGATGGAAATACATGGGAAAAAAGGGAACCGGTAACTCATATCGACTCAATCCTCTATTTGAACCGTCTTTCTGTACGGGATGACGCCATTGCTTGTTTTCTGGAAGCAGCAGCGAAAGATCGGGTTGCGGGACGCATTGTCATCTTGGGAGGAGATTTCAACGAACCTTCCCATCTCGACTGGACAAAGGCAACAAAAAATATTCGCGACCATCAAGGTCTCGTTGTCCCTTGGGATGTATCTGTTATGCTGGAAAAAGCCGGTTATAAAGACGCCTACCGCGAAATTTATCCGGATCCACTGACTCATCCCGGATTTACATGTCCTGCCGATTGTAAGGATATCGCTTTGAAAAAATTAGTCTGGTCACCACAAGCAGACGATAGAGATCGTATTGATTTTATCATGTACGCTCCTTTTAAAGGATTATCCCTGACGGAGGTGACCCTAGTGGGGCCCCGAGGAGATATTCTCCGGGGAGAACGAATGACTGAAGAAACGTCTGACCCTATTTTAGCTCCCCTGGGTATATGGCCCACCGATCATAAAGCCGTCTTAGCAACTTTCCGCCTGAAATAAAGCGGATCAAAATTCTCTGACCGAAACAAAGGAATATTATTTCGTATACAAACGGTCCTGATTATACACCTTTATTCGAATCAAGAGTCCGTTAATCAGCAAATGACCAAACAGATGCTTGCCAGATATAGAATAGCACTCCTTATCCAAACAGATGCTTATCCGGATGCGGGAAGGTTTGAATAAATCCCATTCCGTCTCTTAACCGACAATTCGTTTATTCACTACGGTCGCACCAATCTCCGTTTTCCCGGATCAATTGTTCAAGCGCAGCAATGGCCTGCTGCTCGGGCACAGCGGCCCTCACCATTTTTCTTCCTTTATAAAGGTTGACTTTGCCGTTGCCCGCCCCAACATATCCATAATCAGCATCCCCCATCTCTCCCGGCCCGTTTACAATACACCCCATAATCGCAATCTTCAGTTTACTTAAATGAGAAAAAGCTCCCTTCACTTTAGCAACAGCCTCCTCCAGATTATAAAGAGTACGTCCGCAACCCGGACAACTTACAAACTCTGTTTTATAACGTCTCAATCCGGCAGATTGCAAAATATTACGACTCAGATTTAAAGTAAAAGCAATATTTTCTTCCTGAGAAGCCGTAATCCACAACCCATAAGGTATACGATCTATAAATAACCCACCCGTATGAGCTGCAATCTGAAGAGCAGCTCGTTCTTTATCAGCCGTCTTTACTTTCGTTTTAAGAATAATTTCATGCGTTATACCGGCTTGTTGTAAAAGCCTATACATCTCATGCCATAGATGATAATCCGGTTGCGAAAGAGTTAAAACAATGAAAACACGTTCTGTTTTTCGCAATTGTTCTATAAATTTCAAATCAATTTCTTCTTTTTTTACAATCTCGACAAAAACGGTACCTCCCTGCTCCGGCAATTTTTTTTGCATAAATTCGTTCCGGCTCACCAACGGACAGGCTCCCCGATGGTATACATGCGCCATATCCAGATTCCGGGAAGGGACAATAATCCGTAAAGCAGAAGGTAATTTCGTCAATTCCGGTCCTAAAGCTTCCGTATATATCATTTCCGGGGATTTAGCCCCTGCCTCTAAACGTACTCCTAAAGCAGGATCTATTTCCTTATTTTCATAAAAATCCAATTGCCGGATCGCCTTTTCGTCTACTACCTCAGAAGCCGAAATATCAGCAACAATAACGGGTTTTGTAGACCTACCCATAGCATATAACCGACCGGGCTGATACATCGGACGACAAAGGCCGATTAAGGTTCGGGCAACCGGAATCTCCTGTTCCGGAGCTTCTGTCAACGACACCCGTATCGTATCGCCTATTCCTTCGTTCAACAAACAGCCAATTCCGACAGCCGAACGAATACGCCCGTCTTCTCCCTCTCCCGCTTCAGTCACCCCTAGATGCAGGGGATATTTCATGCCGGCTTTCTCCATTTCCTTGACTAACAAACGGACAGCTTCTACCATGATCCGGCAATCACTGGACTTTAAAGATATGACCACCTGATCAAAACCGATTTCCTGACAAATCCTCAAATATTCCATAGTGGCCTCCACCATTCCGGCAGGCGTATTTCCATACCGGCTCATAATCCGATCGGATAAAGAACCGTGATTTGTCCCGATACGTACAGCCGTATGGTGACGACGGCATTCATCCAGAAATTCCGTGAATTTGCACTTTAGCTGCTGCAGTTCTGCCGCATATTCCTCTTCTGTGTATACCAGATTCTGAAAAGTAGCCCGTTTATCGACAAAATTTCCGGGATTAATCCTTACTTTTTCTACATAACGGGCCGCTACTAAAGCAGCGGCAGGACTAAAATGAATGTCTGCAGAAAGAGGAACCGTATAAGATCGTTCTCGTAAAATATCCCGAATATTTTTCAGATTTTCAGCCTCTTTTACTCCCGGAGCAGTGATGCGCACCAACTGCCCACCAGCTTCTATGATACGGATAGACTGTTCTACACAAGCTTCTGTATCTAAAGTGGAAGTATTTAACATGGACTGTACCAATACGGGCTGCTCTGACGAAAGTACAACCTCCCCGATCTGCACTGCTATAGTTTCACGACGCATATTTTTTTCTTTAAAATGACAAATAGATCTGATTTACAAAATCTCTTTCTGTTTTTTGATTTACAAAACGTTTTTCCGGAACACTTTTCTTTTCAACTCTCCATATATCTCCGAATATTTTGGGTGTTTTTCACGTTAAAAATATCCTTTCCCTCTACTGTATAAGCCTGTTCTAATTCAGTCTGATACAATTCGGTAATCCGTCGGCGTACGACTTTGGAAGTCGAGTTAATCGTTCCATTTTTATCACTTAACGGCTCAGGTAAAATAGCAACAACTGCCGGTAGCCATCTTTCCGGAAAAAGTCCGGCAAACTTCCCCCCATAACGGAACTCCATTAATTCCTCATGCAGTTTTTCCAACATTAACTTATATCCCTCTATCGATCCCCATTCCACATGCTTTTGCTGAATATATTCTTTTAAGACAACCTTATTCGGAGCAATCAAGCCTACGGTATAAAGGGATTGATCATTATACAGTATACAATAATCAATAAATTTCGACTTTTCTACAATCGCTTCCTCTATTCCTTCCGGACTGTATTTTTCTCCGTCATTAGCAATCAATAAAGATTTAAAACGTCCCAATACCATCAAAAAACCATCCGAATCCACATAACCCAAATCTCCTGTATAGAGCCAACCTTCCCGGATAACTTCTTTCGTAGACGATTCATTTTTCCAATATCCCCGCATGACATTTCCTCCCTTTATTACAATCTCTCCCGTTTCTCCTGCAGCTAAAGCTTTTCCCCCCTCGTCACATATTTTCAACTCCATCGGTCGCACCGGCATTCCCGAGGATCCCAATCGGTATCTTTCAGGAGTATTAGAACTAATTACAGGAGAAGCTTCCGACAAACCATATCCTTGGTACATCGGAATACCAAGTGCACAATAATACTGCTGCAACTCGATGTCCAATAAAGCCCCACCTCCGATAAAAAAACGCAGTTCCCCGCCGAAAGACTGACGTATCTTAAAAAATAAAAGACAATCGAATAGATACCAAATTGGATAGGCAAGGCTTTTCACTCCTCTCCTGGCAAAGCTTTCCCTCCCTTGAAACCAATAAGCAAATTTTAAGCCCCAGGTATAAAGTATTTCTATAAAACGACCCTGCCGACGAATCTTTGCTTCAATATTTTTTCTAAAATTCTTAGCAATAGCCGGTACGCTAAGTAAAACATGAGGCTTAATTTCCTTCATATTTACCGGTATGTTGCGAAGAAACTCCAAAGGAGAATTTCCGAAATCCACAGCTGCCAAAGAAGCTCCATTGTACATAAAAGAATAAATCCCGACAGTATGAGCAAAACTATGATCCCAAGGCAAAAAGAGTAAAATTTTGTAATAGGCCGGAATCCGAATGAGAGAATCAGCCTGTAAGACATTACTCACGTAATTTGCATGAGTAAGCAGTATTCCTTTTGGCTCGGCAGTCGTCCCCGAAGTATAAGAAATATTCGCAATATCTTCTCCCCGGATAGTTTTCCCGACTGTCTCCAGACATCCCGGGAAAATATGTAAATGCCGTTTCCCTTTTTCCACAAGATCGGTAAAAGAAACATACTTATCCGTTATTTCTCCCTTATAATCGAATACAAAAATCCGCTCTACCGAATTCAATTGCCCTTCAATATTCCTAAGACGCTTTAAATAATAAGAAGAAACAAATACAAAACGGGCTTCCGAATGATTTAAACGAAACACTAATTCCTGTTCCGTCAAGCGAATACTCAAAGGTACATTTATTCCTCCTGCATACAAAATACCCAATTCAGCACATACCCAATCCCTGCGCCCTTCACTCAATAAAGCAACCCTCTCTCCTTTCTTTATCCCTATAGCCATTAATCCGGCAGCAATATCTCTCACCCGAGAATTTGTTTGGGAATAAGTCATAGCTTCATATTTCCCCTGCCTTTTTTCCCATAAATAAGGATTATCCGGGAATTTCACACAACTTCGCTCAAATAAATCAATAATCGTATCCATCCTTCCATAATAATTCCCACAAAGTTACAAAGTTTTCCGGAAGCAAAAAACAAGCTATATCTTCGAAAACCTCCGCTTTCTTTAAAACCCTTCTCATTTTTTCCACTGTTTTCATAACCTTATCCTGTTTTTCTTCGTATACGAACATCCACATATTAAATTTTGAGGCGATGAGATTAGTAATAACGGGCATTCTGGCGATTGTCATCATTATCCTGATGGCCTTGCTCAGATGGGAAAATAAACCTAAACAACAGTTTTCGGCTGTACATTATAATTATGAATTCCTAACAGGAAAAAATATCTTACCGGAAGATATAAGAGGATTTTTCTTTCCCCTATCTTCTATCAAAACGGAACCCTATGTTTCCCCTCATCCTAAAGGGGAATAGGTATTTAAAAGTTTATTTCCTATCTTTCCTATAGAATTTACAGGCATTTTCTATCCAATTACTCAAAATTCTAACTGTCTAAGAGCTTTTATTTCGATCTATAAAAGGAGGCTTTTGAGGAAAGTTAGTGGCAAAACGATATTTCTGCTGGATTTTTTTAAACTTAACATCTACCCTTCCTTGAGCCGCTGAATAAATTTCAATCCAGAGTTCCACCCTCATGTACCCTTATGGGTTTTTCTGCAACTCAATTCATTTAAATTCAGAATCCACCCTTCTTTCCCTTCTTTCAAATATTCAAAATAAATGAATTTTTATGCACACGATTGTAATTGTATAATTCTATACAAAATGCTCATAGAATGTAAATAATTGAAGAATTATTTGGTTTTTCAAAAATTTAATTCATACATTTGTCTGCATAAAAATTTAAAATATGACAAATTTATCTCTACACCTCATTAATATTCTGATGCTCGTGGTCCTCTGCCACGACGTGAGAAAGGTGTATTTAATGGAATGATGATCTAAAATATATAACGTATTAAAAAGGCCTTTCTCACAAATGGGAAAGGCCTTTTTGTTTTGAGGAACACACTGCACAATTTATATAAAAATGAGAAACAAACTAAGAAGCGAAATGACCATGACAGGCCGGAGAATGGCAGGAGCTAGAAGTCTCTGGCGTGCAAACGGGATGAAAAAAGAACAATTTGGGATGCCGGTAATTGGCATCGCTAATTCGTTCACCCAGTTTGTACCGGGGCATGGCCATTTACACGAAATCGGGCAATATGTAAAAGCTTTGATTGAACAAAGAGGCTGTTTTGCTGCTGAATTTAACACTATTGCCATAGACGATGGTATCGCAATGGGACACGAAGGTATGCTTTATTCTTTACCTTCCCGGGAAATCATAGCCGACAGTATTGAATATATGGCCAATGCTCATAAAATCGACGCTTTGGTTTGCATCAGTAATTGTGATAAGGTTACTCCCGGCATGTTAATGGCGGCCATGCGACTAAACATTCCCACTTTATTCGTATCAGGCGGACCTATGGAAGCCGGATCTTACAAAGGAAAAGCCGTGGACTTGATCGACGCTATGGTTATGGGGGCAGACGAACGGTATAGTGAAGAAGAGGTAGAAGAAATAGAAAAATGCGCTTGTCCGGGTTGCGGTTCTTGTTCAGGTATGTTTACTGCAAATTCTATGAATTGCCTGACAGAAGCATTGGGATTGGCCATACCCGGAAACGGCACTATACCGGCTACCCATAAAAACCGGAAACGCTTGTTTGAAAAAGCAGCTTCCCTGATTGTACAAAAAGCGGGATCGTATTATTTTGAAGGAGATCATTCCGTTTTACCCCGTTCTATTGCAACGAAAGCCGCTTTTGAAAATGCAATGGCTTTGGATATCGCTATGGGAGGTTCTACGAATACAGTACTCCATTTATTGGCGATCGCCCATGAAGCCGAAGTTGATTTTACCATGCAAGACATCGATCGCCTATCGAAAAAAATCCCGGTACTCTGCAAAGTAGCTCCCAATTCTCATTATCATATGCAGGACGTAAACCGGGCCGGAGGAGTAATGAGCATTATGGGAGAATTAGCCGCCACCGGTTTAATCGACACCACGGTAAAAAGAATCGGATACGACAGTTTGGAAAGTTGCCTGGCCAAATATAACCTCAGCAGTAAACGACTGAGTCAAAAAGCCCGGAAGTTCTATCTGAGTGCACCGGGAAATAAGTTTTGCAGGGAACTGGGAGCACAGGGCAATTACCATAATAGTTTTGACGACGACCGGACTCAGGGTTGTATCCGGGATGTAGCGCATGCTTACTTTACAGACGGCGGTTTAGCTGTACTTACCGGCAATATTGCCCGGAACGGATGTATTGTAAAAACAGCTGGAGTCGACGAATCCCTTTTGAAATTCCGGGGAAAAGCAAGAGTTTTCGAATCCCAGGGACAAGCCATGAATGGGATTTTAAACGATGAAGTCAAAGCCGGAGAGGTGGTGGTTATCCGTTACGAAGGACCGAAAGGCGGACCGGGGATGCAAGAAATGCTTTACCCCACTTCTTATCTGAAATCCAAACAATTGGATAAGGTCTGTGCCCTCATCACGGACGGGCGGTTTTCCGGAGGAACATCCGGACTTTCTGTCGGTCACATTTCTCCGGAAGCCGCGGCAGGAGGAGAAATAGCAGTCGTACAAAACGGGGATACGATCGAAATAAATATCCCGGAACGCCGTATCAATCTGCTTCTCTCTCCTGAGGAACTTTCAGCCCGGCTCAAAGCCTGCAAGGTTTTCAAGCCGGTTGCCCGCGACCGTCGTATATCGAAATCATTACAAGCTTATGCCATGCTGGTCAGTTCCGCTGACAAAGGAGCCATCAGAGATATTTATTAAAAACGACACACAACACACTCACAATGAATAGGACTACACTTTCTCTGCAAAGAGAAAAGCCATGTATACCCTCCACAGGAATATCGGGAGCCCAAGCCGTTATCGAATCCTTACTGGAAGAAGGCATCGACACCATCTTTGGCTACCCGGGAGGGACGATTATGCCGGTTTATGATGCCTTATACGACTACCGGGATCGTATCCGTCATATTCTGGTACGCCACGAACAGGGAGCTATACATGCCGCCCAAGGGTATGCCCGGGTAAGCGGGAAAGTCGGCGTTTGTTTCGTAACCTCCGGACCGGGAGCTACCAATACGGTAACGGGGCTGGCAGATGCCTTAATGGACTCCACTCCTATCGTCGTGATTAGCGGACAGGTCAGTTCCCGACTTTTAGGTACAGATGCTTTTCAAGAAACCAATTTTATCGGGATTACCCAAGCTGTGACCAAATGGAACTGCCAGGTAAAACAGGCAGCTGATATTCCGGCAGCGATAGCCAAAGCATTTTACATCGCCCGGTCCGGCCGACCGGGTCCGGTAGTAGTGGACATTACCAAAGATGCCCAGCAGGAAATCACAGCCTTTCACTACCCGAAAATCAGCGGCATCCGAAGTTACATGCCTTATCCACAACCGGATGAAGCACAAATCGCAGCGGCGGCGCGGCTTATCAATTTTGCCCGGAAGCCCTTGGCGCTCGTCGGACAGGGCGTATTGCTCGGACATGCAGAAAGAGAACTACTAGATTTTTTACAAAAAAGCGGCATTCCGGCAGCCTCTACGCTGTTGGGACTTTCCGCCATCCCCACGAAGCATCCTCAATATGTCGGTATGTTAGGAATGCACGGGAATTATGCCCCCAATATTAAAAACAAAGAATGCGATCTACTCCTTGCCATCGGCATGCGGTTTGACGACCGGGTAACCGGTGACCCGGAAAAATTCGGTATAAATGCCAAGATCATTCATATGGAAATCGATCCGGCCGAAATCAACAAGATTATCTATGCAGATATACCTGTTATCGGAAATGTAAAAGAAACTCTTCCGATGCTGACCAACCGCATTATTAAAAAGAATCATCCCAAATGGCTAGCAGAATTTCAGGCGTGTTATCACATCGAATATCAGGAAATCATTGAAAAAGAACTATTTCCGGAAGCCCCCTTCCTGCGTATGGGAGAAGTGGTACACCTGGTATCCAAAGCTTATCAGGACAATGCCATTTTAGTGACGGACGTCGGACAACAACAAATGATAGCTTCCCGTTATTTCCATTTCACGCAAAGCCGCAGCCTGGTAACCTCCGGAGGATTGGGTACCATGGGCTTCGGACTTCCTGCCGCCATAGGAGCCAAAATCGGAATGCCCGAACGAGAGGTATGCCTTTTCGTAGGAGACGGAGGATTTCAAATGAACTTACAGGAATTGGGAACTATTTTTCAATCCCGCATTCCGATAAAAATTATACTGTTGAACAATAACTATCTCGGCATGGTAAGGCAATGGCAGGAGTTATTTTTCAACAAACGCTACTCCTTTACTGAAATGATTAATCCAGATTTCGGACTAATTGCCCGCGGGAATGACATGGGATACGAATGTGTCGAAAACCGGACGCAATTACCCGCTGCTATCGCAAGGATGAAAAAAAGCACAAAGGCTTATCTTTTAGAAGTAAAAGTAAAAAAAGAAGAAAATGTTTTTCCTATGATACCGGCAGGTGCTTCTGTTTCGGAAATACGATTGGAATAAACCTCCCTGACCGACCCCTTAAAAATTAAAGTCGTGGAAAAAGAATATATCATCACCATCTTTTCAGAAAACAAAGTAGGACTACTCAATCAAATCACTATTGTTTTCACCTACCGGGATGTAAATATCGAAAGCCTCACCGCTTCGGAATCTTCCATACCGGGGATATATAAATATACGGTTGTTGTCCATACCGATCCGGAAAAAGTAGAAAAATTAGCCAAACAAATCGAGAAAAAAATCGACGTATTGAAAGTATTTGTCTTTACTCCGGATGAATTAGTCCTACAAGAAATCGCACTTTACAAAGTAGCTCGGAATAAAAATATAGAAAATCTGGTCAGGGACCAACACGTACGCATTTTGGAAGTCGACAACGATTACATTGTATTAGAAAAAACCGGACACAAAAAGGAAACCCAAGCTCTGTTCGAATTATTGAAACCTTATGGAGTATATCAATTTGTACGTTCCGGTCTGGTCGCTGTCATCAAATCGAAACGGGAATTGATGACAGAATTTTTAAAAAGCAATCCAGATTCTATGTCGATCTAAAATCGTACCAGAGCAAAGTTTTAAAAAGAAATCAAATTTACAACAAACACATAAACCATTAAAATTTACTATTATGGCAAAAATTAATTTCGGAGGAACAGAAGAAAACGTAGTCACCCGTGAAGAGTTCCCGCTTTCCAAAGCATTGGAAACTTTAAAGAATGACACAATTGCAGTGATTGGTTACGGAGTACAGGGTCCCGGACAATCTCTTAACCTGAAGGACAATGGCTTTCACGTCATTGTCGGACAACGGAAAAACAGCAAATCCTGGGATAAAGCTGTAGCCGATGGCTGGATACCGGGAGAGACTTTATTTGAAATGGAAGAAGCCGCAGAAAAAGGGACAATTATTCAGTATTTGCTCTCCGATGCAGGACAAATCTCAGCCTGGCCTTTGATAAAAAAACACCTGACTCCCGGAAAAGCACTTTACTTTTCCCATGGCTTCGGTATCACGTATAAAGAACGGACAGGCATTATCCCTCCTGCCGATGTCGACGTTATCCTGATCGCTCCCAAAGGCTCCGGAACGAGTCTGAGAAGAATGTTCCTGCAAGGCAGAGGGGTGAATTCCAGTTATGCTATTTTTCAGGATGCTACCGGAAAAGCTATGGAAAGGGTTATCGCTCTGGGAATTGGTGTGGGATCAGGCTATCTGTTCGAAACGACCTTTCAAAAAGAAGTATACTCCGACCTGACGGGAGAAAGAGGTACCCTAATGGGAGCTATCCAAGGACTTTTTGCTGCACAGTATGATACCCTAAGGGCTCATGGACACACACCTTCCGAAGCGTTCAATGAAACGGTAGAAGAACTGACCCAAAGCCTTATGCCCCTGATCGCCGAAAACGGAATGGATTGGATGTATGCCAACTGTTCTACAACGGCTCAAAGGGGAGCACTGGACTGGTGGGAAAAATTCAGAGATGCGGCCAAACCCGTATTTGAAGAATTATACCAGGAAGTTGCCTGCGGAAATGAAGCCCAACGATCTATTAATGCCAATAGCCGGCCCGACTACCGGGAAAAGTTAGATTCCGAACTGAAAGCCATGCGGGATTCAGAAATGTGGCAAGCCGGAAGCATAGTCCGCAAATTGAGACCGGAAAACAACTGACCCCTTCGGAGGACAAAGGTTTAAAAACCGACTATTTTAAACGAGCCGCTACGTTATTCGCCCTCCTCGGTTTATTTACTTAAAGGCCGATTTTGCGATTCCGGCCAGAAAGGGACAGCTGAAATTTTAAGCCTTTGTCGCTCTTTTTACATTTAAACCAAAAGACATGACAGAAAAAATATACATCTTCGACACGACTTTACGGGATGCGGAACAGGTACCCGGTTGCCAACTGAATACAATCGAAAAAATTGAAGTGGCCCGCCAATTGGAAAAACTAGGTGTCGATATCATTGAAGCCGGATTTCCGGTCTCAAGTCCGGGAGATTTCAATTCGGTCGTAGAAATTTCTAAAGCCGTTACGAATCCGACGATCTGTGCCTTAACCCGGGCAGTGAAAAAAGACATCGAAGTAGCCGCAGAAGCGTTGAAATTTGCCCAAAGAGGACGTATTCACACAGGGATCGGGACCTCAGATTATCATATCTATGAAAAATTAAACTCCACTCCTGAAGAGATCATCCGGCAGGCGGTAGAAGCAGTAAAATATGCCCGCCGATTTGTAGAGGATGTGGAATTTTATGCGGAGGACGCAGGGCGTACCGCTGAAGAATACCTGGCCCGGGTGATAGAAGCCGTTATACAGGCAGGCGCAACAGTGGTAAATATACCTGATACGACGGGCTATTGCCTGCCCAATGAATACGGTGCAAAAATCGCCTACCTGAAAAACCACGTTCCCAATATCGACAAAGCCATTATTTCTACTCATTGTCACAATGACCTGGGCATGGCAACAGCAAATACCATTGCCGCTATCCAAAACGGCGCCCGCCAAGTAGAAGTAACAATCAATGGCTTGGGAGAACGAGCCGGGAATACCGCTTTAGAAGAAGTAGTAATGGCCATTTCCTGCCACAAAAACCTGAATTTCGATTTAGGCATCAACACCCGGCAAATAATAGCGAGCAGTCAATTAGTATCCAGTCTGATGCGCGTGCCTGTCCAGCCCAACAAAGCGATTGTAGGTAGAAACGCCTTCGCACACTCTTCCGGCATTCACCAGGACGGAGTACTGAAAAGCAGAGAAACCTATGAAATTATCGCTCCGGAAGAAGTAGGCGTCGATCAGTCCAGTATTATCCTCACAGCCCGTAGCGGACGTGCAGCCTTAAAACATCATTTAAAAGAAATAGGTTATACCCCGGAAGGCGAAGAGCTGGACATCCTCTACCAGAAATTCCTGGAACTGGCGGATAAGAAAAAAGATATCACCACCCGGGATCTGGAAGTATTAGCAGGTATGGAAAAATCCAGAAAGAATCGTTCTCTGAAACTGGAAGCTCTGCAAGTCGTATGCGGTTCCACCACCCTTCCTACAGCCACAGTACAAGTAAGCTTCGGAGGAGATATATTTACAGAGACAGCTAGTGGAAACGGTCCTGTGGATGCCGCCTTTAATGCCATAAAAAGCATAACCAAACGCCGGGTTCATGTGGAAGAATATCTGGTACAAGCCATTACGAGAGGGAGTGACGACTTGGGGAAAGTACATGTGCAAATATCCCATAAAGGGAAAATGTATCACGGATTTGCAGCAAATACAGATATTATCTCCGCTTCGGTAGAATCTTTTTTAGATGCAATCTCGAAAATTTCATAATTTTTCAACAATCGTCGGAAAATACAGATGGAAAAATGGCAGCCCATCACCTTAGCCATTTACTTTTAAACAGACAATAACCAACAGGAATCAAACGCTAACTGATAAACGTTTTAATTAAAATTCATGAAGACATTATTCGATAAGATTTGGGAAGCCCACGTAGTAGATGCTATCGCCGGAGGAGCATGTGTATTGTATATTGACCGGCAATATATACACGAAGTCACCAGTCCACAAGCTTTTGAAGGCCTTCGTAAACGGGGAATAAAAGTGTTCCGTCCCGATCAAACGACAGCCAGTCCCGATCACAATATACCGACCATACACCAACATCTACCGGCACAGGATCCCCTTTCCCGGGAACAACTGTCGACGCTGGAAAAAAATTGCGCCGAACAGGGAATCCGGATTTTTAAAGTAGGAAGTTCCCGGAACGGTATTGTCCACGTCGTCGGTCCTGAAACCGGTTTGACGCAACCGGGTATGACGATTGTCTGTGGAGACAGCCACACGTCTACCCACGGAGCTCTAGGATGTATTGCTTTCGGAATCGGTACCAGTGAAGTGGAAATGGTATTGGCTTCCCAATGCGTTTTGCAAATCCGTCCCAAAACCATGCGCATCAATATTGAAGGAGAATTAAAAGAAAACGTATGTGCCAAAGACATCATCCTTTACATTATTTCCCGGCTCGGAACTGATGGCGGAACGGGTCATTTCATCGAATTCGCCGGCTCAGCTATCCGTTCGCTTTCCATGGAAGCCCGGATGACCATTTGTAATATGAGCATCGAAATGGGAGCCAGAGGCGGTATGATTGCTCCGGACGAAAAGACATTCGCCTATTTAAAAGGCCGGGAATACGCCCCTCAAGGGATCGCTTGGAAAAAAGCACTGGAAAAATGGAAGCAACTTTATAGTGATCCCGATGCCGTTTTCGATAAAGAAGTAAATTTCCGGGCCGAAGACATCGAACCGATGATCACTTACGGCACAAATCCCGGAATGGGTATAAAAATTAACGGTACCATCCCCCGTCCGGAAGAAATAGCTCCCTCTTCCCGTCTTTCTTTTTGGAAAGCGTTAAAATACATGAATTTCCAAGCTGGAGACCGGATGGAAGGCAAAAAAATAGACTATGTATTTGTAGGTAGTTGTACCAACGGACGCATCGAAGACCTAAGGGCTTTTGCGAACTATGTAAAAGGAAAAAAGAAAGCGCCTCACATAACGGCCTGGATTGTTCCAGGAAGCAAGCAAGTGGAAAAACAAGCGATTGAAGAAGGTATCCGGGATACCCTGGAAGCAGCCGGATTTGAATTACGCCAACCCGGATGCTCGGCTTGCCTGGCTATGAATGAGGATAAAATTCCCGAAGGGAAATACTGTGTGGCCACTTCCAACCGGAACTTTGAAGGACGACAAGGCCCGGGAGCGCGAACTCTCTTAGCCGGTCCTTTGGCTGCCGCCGCTACAGCCATACACGGAGTGATCACCTATCCCGATTTATCCCCCGCCCCCTCCGAATTCTAAAACAACCGAACATTTGAACCTTTAAACATTTTCACATTTAAACCTCAATCCCATGATCGACAAATTCGACATACTGACCAGCACAGCCGTTCCCTTAAATATCGAAAATATAGATACGGATCAGATCATTCCCGCCCGTTTTCTCAAAACAACTCACAAAGAAGGTTTGGGGTCCAACCTTTTTTACGACTGGCGATACGACTGGGAAGGACATCCGCAATCCGGATTCGTCCTAAATGACGGTAAATACAAGGGATCCATCCTGATTGCAGGTAAAAATTTCGGATGCGGATCCAGTCGCGAACATGCGGCCTGGGCCATCCGGGATGCCGGTTTTAAAGCGGTCGTATCCAGCCATTTTGCAGATATATTCCGCAACAATGCCCTCAATAATGGCTTATTACCTGTACAAATTTCAGAACCGTTTTTAGCCGGACTGTTTAAGCAAACAGAAGCTTTTCCAGAGACCCTTCTCACTATCAACCTGGAAAAACAAACGATCTGTTATGAGAATGAAACCGAAACATTCGATCTCAATCCTTATAAAAAAGAATGCCTTCTAAAAGGTTTCGACGATATCGATTACGTATTGAGCATTCGGGAAAAAATACAGGCATTCGAAGAACAAAGATAAAGTAGGTTTTCGGACTTCCCCAGAAAACGATAAGTGTTCCTTTCGCCCCCGTATATGTTCTCGTCGATTGATGCAGATCCGTTGCTGATAGGTGAACTTTCGGTTCAGAAAAATTTGTTGTTGTTCAATATGAAAGTTTTATCCGGAACGAAATTCTGCCAATCAGCTCCCTCAGGTCGTCTATCAACGACACGCCGATCACGAAGGTTAATCTGTGTGAACCTACATAAGGCCGGAGAAAAAGTAATAATTAAATTTTAACAATAACATTCAAAAATACGATGAAACTAAAAATAGCCATACTTCCGGGAGACGGTATCGGTCCCGAAATTATAAAACAAGCTTTAAAGGTCATGGAAGCAATAGGAAACCGATTTGGACATACCTTCGATTATTCCTTTGGCCTTGTCGGAGCAGCAGCCATAACTACAAAAGGCGATCCGTATCCGGAAGAAACCCATCGGATGTGTATGGAAGCTGACGCCATACTTTTCGGTGCCATAGGAGATCCTCGCTTCGACAATGATCCGAAAGCCAAAATACGGCCGGAACAAGGACTTCTAAAAATGCGAAAAGAATTGGGCTTATACGCCAACATACGGCCTGTCGCAACTTTTCCGTCTCTTATCCACCGCTCCCCGCTACGACAGGAGTTAATAGAAGGCGTTGATTTTCTATGTATCCGGGAACTGACTGGCGGAATTTATTTCGGCCGTCCACAAGGTCGTTCGGAAGACGGACAAACGGCTTTCGACAGTTGCGTATATAACCGGGAAGAAATTCGAAGGATATGCAAACTGGGATTTGAATATGCCCATAAACGCCGTCAGCAACTGACGGTTGTCGATAAAGCGAATGTCCTGGCGACTTCCCGCTTGTGGCGGGAAACCGTACAGGAGATGTCGGTCGATTGGCCGGAAGTAAAAGTAGAATATATGTTTGTAGACAACGCCGCCATGCAACTCATACAACACCCCCCTCATTTCGACGTCATTGTTACCGAAAATATGTTTGGAGACATACTGACAGACGAAGCGAGCGTCATCACAGGCTCCTTAGGACTATTGCCTTCTGCCTCCATCGGAATACATACGTCTCTATTCGAACCGATCCACGGTTCTTATCCACAAGCTGCCGGAAAAAATATAGCAAACCCAGTAGCGACAATCTTATCGGCCGCCATGTTGTTTGAATATGCTTTCGGCTTACAGGCAGAAGGAACCGCTATCCGGGAAGCCGTCGCCCTTTCGCTTCAAAAAGGCATTATCACAGAAGACCTGACAGAACACAATCAAACCTACACTACAGAAGAAGTAGGAGATTACATCGCCCAAGTGATATACGCTTAAACAATTACAAAAACTTATGGATGAAAAGTTTTATTTTCCCGATCTCAAACTTATCAGGACGGCCGCCCCTATGCTAAACAAAATCCGGATTCCTACATCCCCTATGAAAAACCGTAATCTTTCGGACTGCCTGGAAGCTTATATATCTTTAAAGCGGTAAGGTTTGTAAATAGTAGATTTAATTTGCTTCCCCTTCTTCGGTTGTTTGCGTTTTTCAGTCGTGCTTCACTCGCTTTTCTGTAAGCTCAAGCTCCGTTAAAACACCAAAACTTCCTCCTTTTAGACAGGCTTTGCCTGCCTAAAGTCGGCGGACAAATGGTGTTTTTTACACTCCGCTTTCGCACAGAAAGACGCTCCTTCCCGCAATGACTGAAAAACACAAACAACCTCCGATACCCGCTAAACTCTCCCCTCGTCGCTTCTTTAAATGTTTTCTCAAAGTTCCTGTGTTTGAAGCCGGAGCCTTGTTTCGGGAAAGAGATATGACGGGAGAGAGCGTAATTTTGTCAGGAAGACGTACCGTTAAAAAACGCAGGGTTGTCCGCCGACGTTAGGCACACGAAGTGTGACTAAAAGGAGGAAGCATCTGCGTTTTAGGGGAGACTGACGATACAAAATAGCGAACGGAGTCTCCAGCTCTTTCCCGAAACAAGGCGGAGGAATACCTAAAAAAATGAACAAGCAAATTAAATCTACGTTTCTATCAAATCCAGGGTGCTTCCAATAAAATCAATACCCTAAATCGAATCCAAAAACTTTTCAGATAATTTCTGTATTTTTACAGCAGAAAAAATCAGCCTATGAAAATAAACAAGACCAATGCGGCCCGATTATTGGATAAAGCTAAAATTTCGTATGAACTGATCCCTTACGAAGTGGACGAAAATAACCTGGCAGCTACCCACGTCGCTGAACAACTGAGCGAAGATATTCAATGTGTCTTCAAGACGCTCGTATTAGAGGGGGATAAAACCGGATATTTTGTATGTGTCATTCCCGGAGATCGGGAAGTAGATTTGAAACGAGCTGCCAAAGCTTCTGCCAATAAAAAAGCCGATCTCATACCGATGAAAGAATTACTCTCTGTCACCGGCTACATCCGGGGAGGTTGTTCTCCCATTGGCATGAAGAAAAATTTTCCCACCTTCATTCACTCCAGTTGTTTGAAATTTCCCCACATCTATATCAGCGCCGGCATACGGGGCTTACAAATCAAGATCTCACCACAACACCTTATCCAATTCACTCGGGCAACTGTAACAGAACTAAGCTAAAGTTTTCTCTGCAAACAATAACAAATGAAAAATGTTAAATTAAAAATATAGGAGATCACAAGAGAATATAAATTATAAAAAATTTATCCCGTCCGAATACAGAAAAAGAAATACTCATCGAATTTAACCAAAAGGTTTCTCCCTTTTTTCGAGATACTTTTATTTATGGTATGAAATTTTTTTATTCAACAACAATTTATTTCCGGTCTTTTGCTTTTTACTTTTTTTCTCTACCTTTACGTTTTCCTTATAAGTAGGTTAACTTAATTTTACAATTACTATTTTAAGATCATGGAAAATAAATTGACGATATACAATACGATGTCGCGCCGGAAAGAGGAGTTTAAACCGCTAAATCCGCCTTTTGTAGGACTTTACGTCTGCGGACCGACTGTTTACGGAGATGCCCACCTGGGACATGCCCGCCCGGCCATTACCTTCGATGTCCTTTTCCGGTATTTGCAATACCTCGGCTATAAAGTCAGGTATATCCGGAATATTACAGATGTCGGTCACTTGACCAACGACAGTGATGACGGTGAAGATAAAATTGAAAAGAAAGCCAAACTGGATCAATTGGAACCGATGGAAATCGTCCAGTTTTACACCAACCGTTATCATAAAAACATGGAGCAGTTGAATACCTTACCGCCCAGTATAGAACCTCACGCTTCAGGACATATTTTGGAACAACAGGCACTGGTGAAAAAAATTTTGGAAAACGGATATGCTTACGAAAGCGATGGGAGTATTTATTTTGATGTAGAAGCTTACAACAAAAAATACCAATACGGAAAACTTTCCGGACGAAAAATAGAAGAACTTTTCGCCAATACCCGGCAATTGGACGGACAAAGCGAAAAACGGAATCCTTATGATTTTGCGCTGTGGAAAAAGGCTTCTCCGGAACACATTATGCGCTGGCCCTCGCCCTGGAGCGATGGTTTTCCGGGCTGGCATCTGGAATGTTCCTGTATGAGCCAAAAATACCTCGGAGATACCTTCGATATCCATGGAGGAGGACTGGATTTGCAGTTTCCCCATCACGAATGTGAGATCGCTCAAAGCACAGCTGCCTATGGGCATGAAGCCGTCCGCTACTGGATGCACAACAATATGATTACCATCAACGGACAAAAAATGGGAAAATCGCTGGGTAATTTTATCACCCTCGATCAATTATTTTCCGGACAAAATGATGTTCTGGAACAAGCTTATTCACCCATGACTGTCCGCTTTTTTATTCTGCAAGCCCACTACAGAAGCCCTCTGGATTTTTCGAATGAAGCCTTAAAAGCTGCAGAAAAAGGTTACGAACGTCTGATGTCCGCAATAGAAGTGCTCGACCGTCTGAAACCTTCAGACCACAACACAGTGTCTGTGGATGAATTGTATGTCAAATGCTTCGAAGCCATGGACGACGATCTGAATACTCCGATTCTTATCTCTCAGCTTTTCGAAGGAGTGCGCATGATCAATTCCATCGCCGCAGGAAAAGAGCAAATCGATACAGAACAGTTGGACAAACTGAAAAAATTGTATCACGACTTCGTATTTGATATTCTCGGATTAAAAACAGAAGGGGAAACCGTAGGAAAAGACCATGAAGTACTGGGTAAAGTACTCGACATGGTAATGTCTATCCGTACTGAAGCCAAACAGAAAAAAGACTGGGCGACTTCCGACAAAATACGGGATGAACTGAAAGCTGCCGGTGTGCAAGTAAAAGACACCAAAGAAGGTTACGAATGGAATATAGAATAAAAGAAAAGGATTTGTCAACAATGTACCTTCAGGAAAAGTACTTGGAAGCATTTCCTTTTTAATTCATTTTATTTTTTATATATGCCCTATTTATACCTAATCCTTATTCTCCTTTTCTGGTCGTGTAAAGGAGAAAAAAAAATAGAAAACAATATAGAGAAAAGTACCGCTACTTCTTCCAAAGAAGAAGTGAAATATGTCAACAGCATCCGTATTCTTTCTCCGGAAAAGAATGCTTTACTCTCTTATAACGATCTTATCGATATTGAATTCTCTGTCAAAGAAAAATTTTCGGTTGATTCTATCCAGATTTTTTGGGAAGGGAAAAAAATTGCCTCTCAAAAAGACTGTAAATCTTATTCCTTCCGGCTCCCTTCAGGAAAAACGGGAAAACAAACTCTTAAAGTCATCGCTTTCCATCCGGATAATAAAAAAGGAGTAGGCAGTGTAAGTATTGTGCTGAAGCCGGATTCCGCTCCTCAAAAATATAACTACGAAGTCGTAAAAACTTATTCTCACGATCCCAAAGCTTACACCCAAGGACTAGTATATCAAGACAACTTTATGTACGAAAGTACGGGACAATACGGCGAATCAGGCATCAGAAAATACGATATGAAAGATGGAAAAGTACTCTCTGTATTAAACATCGATAGTAAACTTTTCGGAGAAGGGATCACAATCTATAAAGACAAAATTTATCAGTTGACTTGGACTTCCGGACAAGGTTTTATATACGACTTAAAAACCTTCAGTCTGGAATCTACTTTTCGCTATAACACTCAGGGATGGGGAATTACAACCCAAGACGATCAGTTGATCATGAGCGACGGGAGTCATAAGTTATACCATATAGCTCCTTCTTCTTTCGGTATTATTCAAGAAACAGAAGTATATGATCACAACGGTCCCGTTAAAAATCTCAACGAATTGGAATATATTGATGGCTTGGTGTGGGCTAATGTCTGGATGAGCGACCGAATTGTCATGATAGACCCGGAAACAGGGGAAGTAAAAGGAGAAATCGACTTGACGAATTTACTACCTGCCTCCGATCAGCGGCAATTGGATGATAGCGATGATGTTTTAAATGGGATTGCCTGGAATCCGGAAAAAAGGACGGTTTATCTGACAGGAAAACGCTGGCCTAAACTCTTTGAAATAAAAATAAAATAATCGAATCGTTTTTTCCAAAACGACCGGAATTTTAAAATAGATGATTATGGCGGATGTAAAAATTGAAGAATCCTGGAAAGAATTATTGAAAGATGAGTTTGACAAACCGTATTTCGAACAACTCATTGCTTTCGTCAAAGATGAATACAAACATTTCCGGATTTACCCCCCGGGAAATTTGATATTCAATGCTTTTAACCATTGTCCCGTAGACAAAACGAAAGTAGTCATCTTAGGACAAGATCCTTATCACGGTCCCGGACAAGCCCACGGACTCTGTTTTTCTGTCCCGGAAGGGATCGAACAACCCCCTTCTCTACAAAATATCTTTAAAGAAATCCACGACGATTTAGGTACTCCCATTCCCAAATCCGGCAATCTGGAACGCTGGGCCGATCAAGGAGTATTATTACTCAACGCTACCCTTACAGTGAGGGCCCATTGTGCAGGCTCCCACCAAAACAAAGGCTGGGAAACATTTACTGATGCGGTCATACAGCGTCTGACAGAAAAGAAAAGTAATCTGGTATTTTTATTATGGGGAGCTTATGCCCAAAGGAAAGGAGCTTATATCGATACTCAAAAAAATCTGGTACTGAAAAGCGTACATCCCTCCCCCCTCTCTGCAAACCGGGGCGGTTGGTTCGGAAATCACCAATTCAGCAAAACAAACCAATATTTAAAAGAACAAGGAATGCAAGAGATCTCTTGGTAAAAAAGTATTAATAATTAACAACTTAACAATAGAAAAGTTCCTTTTAAGAGCATCTTTTTTATTTTTCTCTTTTTACTGTTATCTTTGATGCTCATTCTGTTAATCTTAAAATATATATTATGGTAAATTACAAAGATCTAGGGCTGGTAAACAGCCGTGAGATGTTCAAAAAAGCAATGGAAGGCAAATATGCAATTGCTGCATTCAATTTTAACAATATGGAGCAAATGCAAGCCATCATATCTGCTGCTGTTGAATGTAAATCACCGGTTATTCTTCAAGTATCCAGTGGTGCACGTAAATACGCCAACCAGACTATTCTTCGTTACATGGCCCAAGGAGCCGTGGAATATGCAAAAGAACTGGGACTAAATATTCCGATTGTACTTCATCTTGACCACGGAGACAGCTTTGAACTTTGCAAAAGTTGCATTGATATGGGCTTCTCTTCCGTTATGATTGACGGTTCGCATCTTTCTTACGATGAAAATGTAGCCTTAACTCGTAAAGTCGTGGACTATGCCCATCAATTTGACGTAACCGTAGAAGGCGAACTGGGAGTATTAGCTGGCGTAGAAGACGAAGTTTCCGCCGAACATCACACCTATACCCGCCCGGAAGAAGTAGAGGATTTCGTAAGCAAAACCGGAGTAGATTCTCTGGCTATTTCTATCGGAACTTCTCACGGAGCAAATAAATTTAAACCGGAACAGTGCACTCGCAATGCCGACGGGGTTTTAGTTCCTCCTCCCTTGCGTTTTGACATTCTGAAAGAAATTGAAAAACGGATTCCGGGTTTTCCGATCGTATTACACGGTTCTTCGTCCGTACCTCAGGACAAGGTAGCAATTATCAATAAATACGGAGGCGCTTTAAAAGACGCAATCGGTATTCCGGAAGACCAATTGCGCGAAGCAGCTAAATCTGCTGTATGTAAAATCAACATCGATTCAGACGGCCGTTTGGCTATGACAGCTGCCATTCGCGAAGTATTCGCTTTAAAACCGGCAGAATTCGATCCGAGAAAATACCTTGGCCCGGCCCGGGATTCTTTGAAAGAGCTATACAAACACAAGCTGGTTAATGTATTAGGCAGTGCCAATACCGTAAAATAAAACAAAAGACCGCCTCTTACCGGAAGCGGTCTTTTTTATCTTTACTTTTCCATAACACTTTCCCCCGTCTTCATTTTCCACTCCTCTTCAAGCAAAGGCCAATCCGGATTATACGTATGCGCTTCTTCCATCAGATTTTTGAGTTCTTTCACTTTTGACGGTTCTGAAGGGAATAGATTCTGCTGCTCCGCAGGGTCAACAGCCAGATTATACAACTCATATGTGGAAGCCCCTCCTTTAGAAGCATTCAGACGAATCAATTTCCAATCCCCTTTTCGTACCGCCTGTCGGCCCCCCAATTCCTGAAATTCAAAATAGAAATAATCGTGCTTTTTCTGTTCTCCTTTTCCCGTGAGTAAAGGCACTAAACTAATTCCATCCGTCGTTCCGGCTTCACTACCTGTCAAAGCTGCAAAAGTGGGCATCATATCCCAGAAAGAACACATAAAATCCGTTTCTCCCCCTTGCACAATTCCCGGCCATACAACAATAAACGGAACCCGAATTCCTCCTTCGTACACATCCCGTTTGTATCCCCGAAAACCTCCGTTACTATTAAAAAAATCCGGATCAGCTCCCCCTTCTTTATGCGGACCATTATCACTCGTGAAAACGAGAATCGTATTCTCATAAAGTCCCAATTCCTTTAACTTAGCTACCACTTGCCCAACATATACATCCAAACGATAAATCATAGCCGCAAAAGTAGCATGCGGTTCCGGCTGGGAACAATATCCACCCTTTCGGAACATTTTACACCCTGCATCACATCCCTTAAACGGTTTTTCCGGATAAAGTCCCCTGAACTTCTGTATGATACTATCTTCGGGCACAATTAATTCCGCATGAGGAATCACATAAGGCAAGAATAAAAAAAACGGCTTGTCTTTATTCTTTTCGATAAACTCTAATCCCTTTTTATGAATGGTATCTTGTGTATAGACGCCATATCCTCCGTTGTAATTCCCGGTCAACTCGATCCTCCGGTCGTTTTCCCACAAATGATCGGCATAATAATTATGAGCCAACAACTGACAATTATAGCCAAAAAAATCATCTATTCCCTGCTTATTCGGATCACCCTCCGAACCCGGAGAACCCAATCCCCATTTTCCAAATGCTCCTGTCACATAACCGGCATCCTTGAATACCTTGAAAATAGAAGCCATACCTTCCGGCAAAGCAGCTTGCCCCTCCGGCTCTACCTCCTTATTACCCCGGATGGGAGCATGTCCGGAATGTAAACCGGATATCAGACAAGCCCGCGAAGGAGCACTGACCGTCGTCCCGGAATAGCATTGGGTAAATCTCAAGCCCTCCTGTGCCAAACGATCGATATTAGGCGTATTAAACTTCTGCTGCCCATAACAACTGATATCCCCATACCCCAAATCATCAGCAATAATAAAAACGATATTAGGAGTCCGTTCGGAGGATGGTTCCGCAGCCGAAACCAAAGCCGAAACTCCGCAAACCCCGTAAGTCAAAGCAGGAAGAACAAAATTTTTATTCATAACTCAATTTTTATCCATAATATAAATGATCCTTAACAAGCGTCTTAACAGGCAAAAATCTACCTATTCTATGGTAACAATACTTCCAATCTGTCCAGTTGTTCTTTCATCCCGGAACGAATAGACATATCCCGCTCGGTGATATAAGCTGCCCGCAAATCTGGCAGAAAAATAATAGCGTCCAGATTTGCTATATACTTCGCAGCCCGTAAACGTACTAGTGGTGAAACATCATAGAGTAATCCCTGTACCCAACGTTTAGCATCCCAGGAATAATGAGACTCCAGCCAATCCAAAGCTGCAATTTTTTCATCGTCAGACCCGTATAATAAAACTTGAAAAAAAGCGGATTCCTGTTGTAAATCTTCAACACTCATTAACAATTCCTGCCGGTAGATTTCCGGTCGTACAACCTCCTTTTTATAAGCAACAAAAGGTTTATTTAACGTCCAACGCACCATACGAGGGATCATCCACATCATGCCTGGTGTAGCTTCAGGATGAGCAATCGAACTGAATACCCGCCCTTTTCCATATAAATTAGCGATAAAAAAAGGTTTGTTATTCGTCATATTCGCCGGAGCTCCCCCTTCTTCTTTGACATCACTCTGCATAAGGGCCAATACGGTATTTTGTAAGGTATCAAAAGGATTTTTCACAAAAACCGGTCCCTCATAATACATGACATAGCAAGTATCAAAGGAAGAAAGCTCCGGAAAAATGTCTTTTCCCTCCTCCAAAATCGTAAATTTAACCAAGCCGTGCCCCCGGTTGTCATGTTCTATATCGATTGCCTGTTCCCCGTTCAACCTCATACACGCATAAGCGGGAGTGTTAGAAAACAAATAAGCTCCGGCACAAATGCCAACAGCTCCTTTTCCCTCTGCCACAAATTTTTCGATCCGCAAGCGGTTTTCCGCTCCCAGATTTAAAAATTGCCGGCTTCCTCCTCCTCCGGGAATTACAATAGCCTCCAGAGAATCGAGTATGCCACAGGCAATATCGGACGAGGTAATTACCCGCACTTCCATCTGCGGATCGATCCGCAGCGCCGCAACAGTTTCCCAAATACACGTCTGAGCTCCTCCATGCCCCTCAAATACCCCTACCGCAATCTTTTCGGAAGCGGGAAAAACATTTTGACGATCAGCTGAAGGGGAACATCCCCAAATCCCCCAAAGACAGAAAAACAGTAAAAATTTGCGTTTCATGATCCTACACGGTTGTCATTCCAAAAATAGAAAACGTCCGCAAACCTAAACGCAAAGCGGAACGCCAATTTTAAATAATAAGATCCGTTAAGCTGATACGAAAATAGAAAACAGATCTATACTACTCTTTATTATGGAAGAATTGACAATAATTTAACCTTTTATGTAACAAATGTAATAAACTTTATGAAATCTTCCTATGTCTTAGTACTTTTAAGAATATAAATGAAAAGAGTAATATTATATTTCGTATGCCTATGAATTCTGCTAGAACAACAACATTTCTACCTCTTTCTCAAACCTTTGTGTGAATTAATTCCTCATTTACAAACTAAATTATTCTTTTTCTCCTGTTTTTATACTAACTTTGCGCCCTAATTTTATAATCACAAAATGCAGAATTTAAGGAACATTGCCATAATCGCACACGTCGACCACGGCAAAACAACCTTGGTGGACAAAATGATCCTTCAAGGTAAACTATTCAGAGAAAATGAAAAACAAGGAGGAGATCTTATCCTCGACAATAATGACCTCGAAAGGGAAAGAGGTATAACCATACTTTCTAAAAATGTATCCGTCCGGTATAAGGACTATAAGATAAATATCATAGATACCCCGGGTCACTCGGATTTTGGAGGAGAAGTAGAGCGCGTTTTAAATATGGCCGACGGAGTATTACTTTTAGTAGATGCCTTTGAAGGTACTATGCCCCAAACCCGTTTTGTATTACAAAAAGCATTGGGATTGGGCAAGAAAGCAATTGTCGTCATCAACAAAGTAGATAAACCGAATTGCCGTCCAGAGGAGGTACAGGAAGAAGTTTTTGACTTAATGTTTTCTTTGGGCGCCTCGGAAGAACAATTGGATTTCGTTACCATTTACGGAAGTGCTAAACAAGGCTGGATGTCGACAGACTGGAAAAAACCGACTACTGATATCACCGCTTTATTAGACGCAATTATTGCAAACATTCCGGCGCCTCAGGCTGCAACAGGAACTCCTCAGATGCTTATTACCTCGCTGGAATATTCTTCTTATGTCGGCCGTATTGCCATCGGAAAGTTAACACGCGGAACTTTAAAAGCAAGCCAGGCAGTCACACTCTGTAAAAGAGACGGCATAACACTCGAAAAAACGCGTATTAAGGACTTAATGCTCTTCGAAGGTTTGGAGAAAAAGAAGGTAGAAGAAGTAAATGCCGGTGAGATATGTGCCTTGGTAGGGATTGAAGGCTTTGAAATCGGAGACACCATAGCGGATTACGAGAATCCGGAAGCCCTTCCGCCCATCGCTATTGACGAACCGACCATGAGTATGCTCTTCACCATTAATAATTCTCCTTTTTTTGGGAAAGACGGGAAATATGTCACTTCCCGCCACATCAAAGAAAGACTGGATAAAGAACTGGAAAAAAATCTGGCATTAAAAGTACAACCGGGTCCCAGCGCCGATTCTTTCGTTGTATTTGGAAGAGGCGTACTGCATTTAAGCGTATTGATTGAAACCATGCGACGCGAAGGCTATGAGCTCCAGGTAGGGCAACCGAAAGTCATTATCAAAGAAATGGACGGTAAAAAATGTGAACCCGTAGAGCAACTTACCATCGATATTCCGGAAGAATTTTCCGGGAAAGCCATCGAAATGGTAACCAAACGTAAAGGAAGCCTCAATAATATGGAAACGCGGGGAGACCGGGTTCATCTGGATTTTGACATCCCTTCCAGAGGAATCATCGGCTTACGTAGTAACCTGCTTACCGCTTCGGCTGGTGAAGCAGTCATCGCCCATCGGTTAAAAGGATTTGAACCTTATAAAGGTGATATCGAAATGCGCATCAACGGTTCGTTGATCGCCATGGAAACAGGGGATACTTTTGCCTATGCCATAAACAAACTTCAGGACAGAGGTAAATTTTTCATTGAGCCCGGAGAAACGGTCTACGCCGGACAAGTAATCGGCGAAAGTACACGTCCGGATGATATCGTCATCAATGTGTGTAAATCGAAAAAACTGACCAATATGCGCGCCAGCGGATCGGATGACAAAGTAAATATTGCACCCCCCGTTAAATTCAGCCTGGAAGAAGCGCTCGAATACATACAGGAAGACGAATACGTAGAAGTAACTCCTCACTCTATGCGCCTCCGGAAAATATATTTGGACGAAACAGAACGGAAACGGCACGAGAAATCCAAATCAAATGACTAATATAAAAGAGAGGGTTGTCTGAAAAGGTAAAGCGACCCATAGCAGACACCCCTCCTCTTTATTTCTTTCCTACATTTTTGCTTTTTGAGTTTTCCTTTTTATCTTTGTTACATGTATTTGGTGTTCATCTCCGTAATTCCCGGATATGAATGAAAAGGGAACCGGGTGTAAATCCCGGACAGTACCCGCTGCTGTAAGCTTCCTCAAGGAAAAGCAAACTTAGCCACTGTTGAACCGACGGGAAGGCGCTTCACTCCGGAAGCAAGTCAGAAGACCTGCCAAATATCGATTTGCAGCTTTCGGGACAAAAGCATCAGGTCATATCAAGCCTGCACTTGTTATTTCCTAAATTTTCCCCCGAAAAAAATGCCCGGAGAAAGGATAAACTGTAACTGAATCTATCACTTTCCCGGGCTTTTTAATAAAGAACCCTATTTTCCCTTCCCTATCTTCCCTCTTTCCGGCTCAAAGAATCCCGTTGTAATTCCCCCGTATCCGTCCTTTCTTTTTTGTATTTCCGGATTAAAGCATGAATTTGTTCCACCTCTGCTTCTGTCAACTGACCCGCTTTAAAAAACTCTATCACACAATCTTTATTAATCCATAATACGACAAACTTATTGTTCACATTTCCTAACTTCCAGGCATGTTTTAAAGTATGATCGGGATCATTATAAACATAAGCCTGAGTTCCTGCAATTTCTTTCCGAATCATAAAACGAAGCAATGAATTAGCTAGTAAAGGAGCATCCTTTAAGTTAACAATCCCGTAAGATTCTATGTTTTCATCCGTAAAAGGATGTTTTTTAAAATAATTTCTAAATTCCCGGTTCTGGCTCGGATGATCCGGATCTACGTAAAAAATAAGCAAATGCTTCTCCCCTAAATAAGGCAACTGCAAAGGTTTATTATAGGCATCATAAATCGTTATGGGACAAACCTTCTGCCCTAACTGTGCCTTAACGGGCAAAGCAAAGAGAAGCAAAAATACAATTATGACAAATATATGCCCCATAAAAAATGATTTGAAAAAAATAAACATTGGCATCATTATTGCCGTAAAATTCTGCAAGCAATTTGCAACTGAATGCAAAATATATAGCAAAATGCGTGCTAAAAACATTAAATCAGATAAAAAGTATTTTTATGCTATCACGAATCCTTTATATAAATCTATTTTTATTCTTCTTTTCGATGAATAATTACGGACAGTATAAGGATGTAATCCGGGATACGCTCATCATTCAAAAACAGGATAGCATAAAAAAAAATAACATCTTTCGCCGTATTTATAAATATTTTCAGGAAGCAAATAAACCCAAAGAAGAAAAAAAATTCGATTTTAGTATTATCGGAGGTCCTCATTTTGCCAGTGATACCAAATTAGGACTAGGATTGGTCGCCTCCGGCTTATATCGGGTAGACCATACCGATAAATCCCTATCTCCTTCCAATGTCTCTTTTTACGGGGACGTGACCACTACTGGTTATTATCTGCTAGGGGTAAACGGCAATACTCTTTTCCCCAAGGAAAAATACCGATTGGATTTCGACCTCTATTTTTTCTCTTTTCCAAGTAAATATTGGGGGATAGGCTACAAAAACGGAAGCCAGGAAGCCCATTATACCACCTACGACCGGAAAGAAGTGCAATGGAAAATTAATTTCCTGACAAAAATTGCTCCCAACACTTTCGTCGGAATCACAGGATTATACCGACACGTAAACGGAAAACATTTTAAAGACATCGCCTTTTTAGAAGGAGAAAAAAGTAACATCTCTACTTTCGGAGGAGGAATTTTAATTTCTTACGACTCCAGGGATTTTATCCCAAACCCTTATACCGGCATTTATGCAAAAGTAGAACAGACTTTTTACCCTTCTTTTTTAGGGAATAAATATTCTTTCCGGAGGACAGATATCATATTAAGACATTATTCCCCCCTTTGGAAAGGGGCCATTCTGGCTTCCGATCTGGAAGGAATTTTAAACTACGGAGATACTCCCTGGAGTATGGTGGCCCAACTTGGAGGAGCTTATCAAATGAGAGGATATTATGAAGGTCAATACCGGGATGAAAATTTGATTCAAACCCAATTTGAGTTAAGGCAAAAAATATACAATCGTCATGGAATCGCTGTCTGGGTGGGAGCAGGAAATGTTTTTCCCAAATTCAGCCGGTTTAAATGGGACGAAACTCTACCCTCCTACGGCATAGGCTACCGATGGGAATTTAAAAAGAGAGTGAATATACGCCTGGATTACGGTTTTGGTAAAAAACAAAGTGCATTTTATTTCAATATAAACGAGGCCTTCTAAGAGGCCCCTCAAGACGAAAAGGTATTTTTCCAATTGTCTCTTATAAAAAGTGGAATTAGAGTAAATAAACACATCTATGTATAATAAATTAAAAGAAAAATTACATCATTTCCTGAATGCCCCACAGCAATTATTCTGGTTTTATATCGGCATGAATTTAATTCCTAGTATTTGTCTGACTTTTACAGAACCTTTCACTTTTATGGGAAAATTTTTATTGATTCTTTTCCCCTTAGGATTCTATTTTATACTGTTCTCTTCCATTAAAAATACAGGTCTCTTACAATTACTGCTGTTCCCCCTGTTATTTCTCCATGCCTTTCAACTGGTATTGTTTTATCTTTTCGGAGAAGCAGTCATCGCCGTAGATATGTTTCTGAATATTGCAACTACGAATGTAAGCGAAGCCTCTGAACTACTGGATAACATATGGCCAGCCGTCGTCCTAGTCTGTATTCTCTATATTCCTACCACCATTATTGCAGCAATCGCCTGCAAACACAAAGTACATACATCCCGAACTTTCCGGAGAAAAATGATTTTTGCCGGTATTCTACTCCTCTTGCTTACTTATGGACTAACTTTCTGTGCTCAAAATAAAAATACAGGCAAATTTACTTTTAAAGAAGACCTTTATCCCACGAATATATTTTATAATCTGGGATTTGCATTCAATAAATGGCATAAAAGTGAAAACTATCCCGAAACGTCAAAAGACTTTACTTTCGACGCACAAAAAGATATTCATCCGGGAAAAAGAGAAATTTATATTCTGGTAGTGGGGGAAGCCAGCCGGGCAGAAAACTGGAGCCTTAACGGTTATGAACGAACGACAACGCCTAAATTACAAAGTACCCAAGGTCTTATTTACTACCCGGATGCCATTACTCAATCGAATACGACTCACAAAAGCGTACCCCTTATCCTTTCTGCAGCTTCTGCCGAAAATTATGGAATCATCTACTCCCAAAAAAGTATACTGCAAGCGTTTAAGGAAGCCGGATTTACAACTTTATTTTTATCCAATCAGACGCCCAATCGCTCCTTTACGGATTTCTACGCCGCTCAAGCCAACATTCACCATAATCTCCGCACAGCAGACCATAGCGGATTGATCACAGCCAATAATTACGACGAAACACTCTTACCCCTGGTCCGGCAATATATAGATTCTTTACCGGGGGATTTGTTCTTCGTACTTCATACTTACGGTTCTCATTTTAATTATAAAGAACGCTATCCCAAAAGCTTCTCCCATTATACTCCGGATAATGCCACAGATGTAAAAGTCCAGAATAAATCCCAGCTGATAAATGCCTATGATAACAGTATTCTTTATACCGATATGTTTCTGAATAAATTAATCCAAACTTTAGCGGAACAAGATGCCTGTACGGCTTTATTTTATACTTCCGATCACGGAGAAGATTTATTGGATGACGACCGCAATCGCTTTTTACATTCTTCTCCTAATCCCACATTTTACCAACTCCATATCCCTATTTTCTTATGGCTTTCCGGTAATTACCAAACCGCTTATCCTCAGAAAACGGAAGCTGCTATCGAAAATCGCCTGAAACCGATAGCGACAAATTCAGCTTTCCACACCGTTCTGGATATGGCCGCTATCCGTACGAAATACTTACAGCCGGCTCTTTCTCTCGTAAACCCACAATTTGAGATTGCTCCCCGGATGTACCTTAACGACCACGACAAACCCATTCTTTTTTATAAAGCCGGTCTTAAAGAAGAGGATATGGAAATGATTAAAAAACGGAATTTATATATTTTTCAACAAGAGTAAAAAAATACGGAAAACCCACTTTTTCAGATCCGAAAGGAATTATTTTCCAACGAGAACAAAAGAACGCTCCGCTGACTAACGAACTTTTCTTTCGTGCATCACCGAAGCGTCAGATCGATATTCTCCAATACAAACTGCTATTCCCTCTGCAAAGGAATTTTCAGCCATCTGCATTCATTTCCGGTAACCAACCGGATTATTTAACAGAGGATACTGACTGTCTTTCAACTTCAACGATTTTCTCAATTCATTTTGGTCCATTGTCATGCGAGGAACGGTAGCCAATCCCATACCTGCACAAAAAAGAGCAATATTTTCAGAAACGATTCCGGCATCCAGCGCCCCTGTCAACATTTGATGCTGGGCATCCCCGCTGAATTTTGCAACATCCGAAACAAGAACCAAACAAAGAGGAGCTTCTTTCACCCAATCCTGACCCGCCGCCACAGCCGGTCTTAAATCTTTAGCGACCACTAACCGAAGCTGATGCTGATCGGCTTCATAAACATAAGCTCCTTCGGCCATACAAACATAAACATCTACGTCTTGACGATTCATGGCCGAGGGAGCCGTCCGCTTACCCGATTCCGGACGGTTAATTCCATTGGCAGCCCACAATAAATCCGATAAAGCCTGTAAATCCAATTTTTTTTCTGAAAATTCCCGGTCCGACTGCCTCTGCTCAAAAGCTTTCATTACAGACACACCCCCGTTTTTATCAGGAGCCTTCAATTTTATGGTTTCCGGCGTTTGAGCATAACCGCTCACGGAACACATACATCCTAAAAGAATACATAATCTCAAATGTTTCATAATCTTCTATTTTCAAATTTTACACCTATAAAATTACAAAAATTTTACTTCCCTTTTATCCTCTTTGTAAATCGGATTTTAAAAATAGGGGAAAATTATATAAGGAACCGTATTTGTCGAAAACCAAAACACATCTTTTTTTATACAAAATGTTTAAAATAAAACACCGTTTTTTCTATCTGAAAAATCTTCGTATTTCCTTTTCAACCCTCATGCTATTCATTAATTTTGTTTCCAGATAAATGAGTATAATAGCAGAGAAAAAATGAAAGTAGCAATAGTCGGTGTAAGCGGAGCTGTAGGACAAGAATTCTTACGAGTACTTGAGGAACGTAATTTTCCTTTAGATCAATTAATTTTATTTGGCTCTTCCCGAAGTGCCGGAAAAAAATATCTTTTTCGGGAAAGGGAGATAGAAGTAAAACTTTTACAACACAATGATGATTTTAAAGGAGTAGATATCGCCTTCACTTCTGCAGGAGGGGGAACAGCCGAGGAATATGCCGATACAATTACCCGTTATGGGACCCTTATGATTGATAACTCCAGCGCATTCCGTATGAAGGAAAATATTCCTTTGGTAGTTCCCGAAGTCAATGCCAAAGACGCAGAAAATCATCCGCTCAATATTATTGCTAATCCCAACTGCACGACCATTCAAATGGTAGTCGCCCTAAATGCTCTGGAACAAATCAGCCATATTCGTCGGGCATACGTTTCTACATATCAGGCTGCGAGCGGAGCGGGATCTGCTGCCATGGACGAACTATACAATCAATACAGGCAGACTTTAGCGAAAGAAAAAGTAAGTGTCGAAAAGTTTCCTTATCAATTGGCATTCAATCTTATTCCTCAAGTAGACGTATTTACAGAAAACGGTTACACCAAGGAGGAAATGAAAATGTATAACGAAACCCGAAAAATTATGCATTCAGATATCCAAGTAAGTGCCACTTGTGTACGGGTACCTGCTTTAAGAGCCCATTCCGAAAGCATTTGGATAGAAACAGAACGGCCCATATCTGTAGAGGAAGCCCGCGCAGCTTTTTCAAAAGCAAAAGGAATTGTCCTGCAAGATAACCCTGCACAAAAAGAATATCCGATGCCTCTCTTTGTTTCACAAAAAGACCCGGTTTATGTAGGCCGCATCCGGAAAGATCTGACAAATGAAAATGGACTGACATTCTGGGTGGTAGGAGATCAGATCAAAAAAGGAGCAGCTTTAAACGCTGTACAAATCGCAGAATATCTTCTGACAAAACGCTAGTAAAAATCTACACTAAACTAGAACGACCGAAAATCCTTTTTTACCGGATTTTCGGTCGTTCCAGCAAATGAAATTTCTATAAACGATACTGAAGTTCTGCCAAAGCGACTTTTCGTAACACAGGGATTTCTCGATTTCCGGAACAAATATAAGAAACATAAGAGGGATCAATTTTACACTCTGAAATCTTTACTTCTCTTTTTTCCATCCCTTGTCCTAACAATACAATGGCTTGTTCAAATTTTACCCTAAAAGCTGATAAGGAAGCTGATAAGCCCTCTCCCGTATATTTTAAAAAACTTTCTTTCACGCTCCATAACCGATAAAAAAGTTCCACCTGTTTTTCCTCCTCCCCGATATCCTCCAACTGCCGAATTTCTTCCGCATGAAAAAAACGACGGGCTACAGCTAATCGGAGTTTTCCTTTTTTTTCAATATCCACTCCTACAGGAGTGTCGGAAAAAGCACATAAAACATATTCTCCAGAATGTGATACATTGAAAAAGACATCTTTTCTCTCCTTTATATACGGTTTTCCATGAGCCCCCCGAATAAAAGTATAAGCTCCCGCATCTATTCCCCAATAAATCTTTAAGCCGTAATTTCTCAAAGCCTCTCCCCACAACCGAGCTGTACGGGATTTCAGATTTCGAATCGAACGAACTTCCTGAAAAGCATTCTCCCCTACCAAAGAAGCAAAATCGACTTCCTTGCATACCTCCTCCCCTCCTTCAGAGAGATTTATATATAAAACAGCCAACATTCTATTTTAATTTCAAAACCATTAGAAAACTTTTCAAACCTACAGTATACAAAATAACGAAGGAAATTATATCTTTGCAATAAAAGCAGGGAAAATATAAAAAGAGAAAATTAAGCCGATCTTCAGCCAGACGAGAGACAGCTGTTTAAACAATTAACACTTGAAAACATCTGATTTTAAGAATTTAACGTTTCATTTAAAAAAAACGTTTGAAATATTGGAAGTTTATATGAATTTCTTTACTTTTACCCGCTGTAAGTGAGATGTAATAAATACAAATTAAATTGATATCATGGAAGTAAAAAAGGCACCAAAAGCAGATCTTGAAGGCAAGAAAACGCTCTTTTTCGAGATCGGACTTGTGCTTGCTTTGGGAATCTTATTGTATGCTTTTACCTGGAAAACTGAAACAGCACAGACAAAGGAAATGGATACAAATACTCAAATGCAGGTAGAAGAAGAAGTTATCCCTATTACACAACAGAACACCCCTCCTCCTCCTCCTCCTCCTCCAGCTCCGAAATTGACGGACCTGATTGATATTGTAGAAAATGACCAGGATATCGATGATGAACTCGAAATTACTGATGCTGAGGACCAAACAGAGAATACAGTTGTTGACGTTACAGCATTCGAAGGTTACGGAGAAGAAGATACCGGTGAGCAGGAAATTTTCCAGGTGGTAGAAGAAATGCCCGCCTTTACAGCAGAAGGGGGAAATGTCAATAAATGGATCAGTAAGAATATAAAATATCCGATCCTGGCTCAAGAAAATGGTATTCAGGGAAAAGTTTATCTTCAGTTTGTGATTGAAAAAGACGGAAGTATCACGGACGTAAGAGTAGCGAGAGGAGTAGATGCATCTTTGGATAAAGAAGCCATCCGCGTTATTCAGAGTATGCCGAAGTGGAAACCGGGAAAACAGAGAGGTAAACCAGTAAGAGTTTCTTATACGTTGCCGATCAATTTCCAACTGAACTAACAGAAATAACCAATAGCAAAAGGGGGCTGTCATTTATGTCAGCCCCTTCTTGTCTCTATAAACTTTATCCCTTTTTATACGTTTATAAAACCGGATATATCATTAAAATTTATCGCAATACATCAAATTTATATGGGTGAATTCTATTATACAAAAAAAGAAGCAGAAAAAGCCATTTTAGTGGGAGTAGCTTTACAGGAAGAAGGAATAAATTATGAAAGAATGTGTGAATATTTGGACGAACTGGCATTTTTAGCAGAAACAGCAGGAGCAGAAACCATTAAAGTATTCACTCAAAATCTGGATAAACCCGTTAACAGCACGTTTATCGGCAAAGGGAAACTAGAAGAAATCCGCCAATATATTGAAGAAAACGAAACCGACTTGGTTATTTTTGACGATGAATTAAGTCCCACTCAACTTCGTAACATTGAAAACGAACTAAAAGGAGTAAAAGTCCTCGACCGCACCAATCTTATTCTCGATATCTTTGCAAACCGAGCCCGCACAGCCCACGCCAAAACACAGGTGGAACTGGCACAATACCAATATTTATTACCCCGTCTCGCTGGCATGTGGACTCACTTGGAAAGACAAAAAGGAGGGATCGGCCTAAGAGGTCCCGGAGAAACAGAAATAGAAACGGACCGACGCGTTATCCGGGATAAAATTACCCGCCTCAAAGAACAATTAACAAGGGTCGATAAACAAATGTCTACACAGCGTAAAAACAGGGGAAAACTTGTAAGAGTAGCTCTCGTAGGCTATACAAATGTCGGGAAATCCACCCTGATGAATTTGCTCAGTAAATCTGAAGTATTCGCCGAGAATAAACTATTCGCAACCCTCGATACAACCGTCCGGAAAATCACAATCAAAAATGTGCCTCTGCTTTTAGCAGATACAGTAGGATTTATCCGGAAATTACCCACACATCTGATCGAATCGTTCAAATCTACTTTAGACGAAGTAAGGGAAGCCGACGTAATTTTACATGTGGTAGATATTTCACATCCGCAATTCGAAGATCAGCTAAAGGTAGTCAATGAAACATTAGCTGAACTGATAAAAGAACCGAAACCCACGATCATCGTATTTAATAAAATCGACGCTTTTACTTATACACCTAAGGACGAAGACGATCTCACCCCTACAGAACGCTGCAATTACAGTCTGGAAGATTTAAAACAAATGTGGATGTCTAAACAAGGTTGCGAAACCGTATACATATCTGCTGCCAAAAAAGAAAATATCGAAGAACTGAAAGAAAAACTATATGCCATCGTAAAAGAAATCCATTCTGCCCGCTTTCCATACAACGATTTTCTTTACAATACGGAAGATGAACTGCCGGAGGAAATAAACTAATTTTCTTCCGGTTTACACCTTGCCTTTACTGGAAACCGAAAGCAATGACATTTATTATTCTTTATGCCTTTTATTGATCATCCAATAAAAAACCGAAATCGAAGATACGAAAAACAGGACGCTTTTCTCCGGAATAACGCTTGATATAAGGCAACATCAATATCATTTGAAAAGTACAAAAGAGCGGAATAACTTTTTCAGAAGGGATCATTATATTCTTGCGTTCACAATACTTTTGTAAAGCGTAAATAAAAATTTTATACTCGTACTTCTCTTCGTAAGAGTTCGCCAGATATTTATCTAAAGGAACAATTACATGCCAGCATTTTAATAACTCTTCTGGAACTTCATTCCAATATACATCGGGATTTTCATCTATAAACTGAAAACTGATCCGTAAAATATCTTCTTCGGTCATGACTTTGTCTTTTCGATTATCCAACCGTTCAGCTAAAGTCATATAAAAGGCGTGGACTTAACTTATTATCCAAGGAGGTTCTAGCATTACCTGGAAACTTAATAAGCAAGCCCACGCCATATTATTATTCCTATACAGCGCAGGCGTTGCACACTTCGTCTCTGTTTCCGTTAGTAACTGCTAGATTCCCTAGGAAAAGACTCTATGCGAACGTAAATTTATACATTTTCTTCACAAATCGGAACAAATGTAAAGAAAAAACATATACATCCCAAGAATTTATTTTACTATTATCAGATAATAATTCTTTTTTCCGCTTTGCGCTAAAATATATTTTTGGTCGATCAGGCAATTTTCATTAACAATCGTATCTTCTCCTACTTTTTCTTTATTAATGCTAATAGAATTCGCTTTCAGTGCTCGTCGAGCCTCTCCCTTAGAACTCATAATGCCCGTTTTCTCTGCCAAAAAATCTATAATCGGTATGCCTGCTGCCAATTCCTCTGCTTTCAATTCAAATTGAGGGACACCTTCAAATACAGATAAAAAAGTCGATTCATCGATTTTTCTCAATGTTTCCGAAGTAGCATTTCCGAACAATATTTGAGAAGCTTCCAAAGCTAAATGATAGGCTTCTTCCCCATGAATCAGACAAGTAATTTCTTTCGCCAATATTTTCTGAAGTTTACGAAGATGCGGCACTTGCCGATGTTCCTCGATCAAAGCATCAATCTCAGCAGGAGGCAAAAGCGTAAATATCTTGATATATTTTTCAGCGTCTTCATCTGCAGTATTCAACCAAAATTGATAAAACTGATAAGGAGAAGTCCGGGACGGATCCAACCATATATTACCGGATTCAGTTTTCCCAAATTTTTTACCATCGCTTTTTGTCATCAATGGCCAGGTTAGACCATAAGCTTCCAACCCTTCTTTTCGCCGGATCAATTCTCCTCCTGTAGTGATATTACCCCACTGGTCAGAACCGCCCATCTGTAACAGACAGTTGTAATTTCTACGCAAATATAAAAAATCATATCCCTGCACCAATTGATAGGTAAATTCTGTAAAAGACATCCCCTGAGCAGACTCACTACTCAGTCTTTTCTTGACAGAATCTTTGGCCATCATATAATTAACCGTAATATGTTTTCCAACCTCCCGGATAAAATCTAAAAAAGAAAAATCTTTCATCCAGTCGTAATTGTTCAACATAATGGCAGCATTAGAAGCTGAAGAATTAAAATCGATAAAACGCGAAAGTTGGGCTTTAATAGCCGTCATATTGCGATGAATCGTCTCTTCGTCCAACAAATTACGTTCCTGGGATTTCCCACTCGGATCCCCGATCATTCCCGTAGCTCCTCCAATAATAAAAATAGGTTTATGACCAGCCATTTGAAAATGCTTCATCATCATCACAGACACCAAATGCCCGATATGTAAGGAATCCGCTGTCGGATCAATACCTACATATGCCGTTGTTTCTCCTTTGGCTAACTGCTCTTCCGTACCGGGCATGATATCGTGAATCATACCCCTCCACTTTAATTCATCTACAAAATTCATCGTTATTTATTTTCTAGTTTATTTTATTCTCTTTATAAATCCGATATGCACCTCCTGGGTGCTCCTGTCAATAATACAACCTCCCCGTTGTTCTCCAGAATATTGCTTCCATTTTCTCTCAGAACTTGATCATATTATACATTCGCTGTGCAAAGGTAAGAAAAGCATTGTACAAAAGACTTTTCTCTTTCACTTCCTCATTTATAAAATGAAACTTCCCGTCTAAGGCTTCTATAATGAACAAAGCGATACAGAGAAAAACAAAATATTTAGCTATTCCTAATACTGTACCCAATAGCTTATTCACCATCCCTAAAGAAATAATATCGATAAGTTTCGTCAACATCTTTCCCAACAGAGAAATCGCAACAACCACAATCAGAAAAGTAACTCCTAAAGCAACATAAGAAAGAGATTCAGAAGAGAGATTCAAAAAATCCCGCAGAAAGTCCTCCGTATACCCTGAAAATTTGATAGCTATATACACACCCAAAAGAAGTCCCAACAAAGTGGCAACTTCAATGATCAACCCCCGGGAAAAACCCCTATAAGCTCCGTATAACAAAGGCAATAATAATATAATATCTATGTAATTCACCTTAACCTCTTTATTTCAGAAAACCAAAGATAAAGTGATTTATTTAAAGATAAAGAATTTTGTAAAAAAAACTTTCCTCCAATTTTTTATCCCCCCATGGGGACGGACCTTTTTGGAGGTTCTAAATATTGAAAAAACCGCTCTTTAATCTCAGGATTTATAGAAGATAATACCTCTTCAATTTAAAAACATTCAATTGTTTGATTATCAATAATATAAAACAACATTATCCCTTATTTACTTATATTCTCCCCTGAAGGCCTCTCCCAACAAGAACAAACTCCAAGTATTACTTTTTTCAACAGTAAAGAATTTACCCCACAGGGACGGACCTTTTTGGGGGGTTTTAAATATTAAAAACCACTCTCTTTGATCTCATTATTTATAGAGAATTATAATCCTCCACCTCAAAAACATGTATCAAACTGATTATCAAAACACAAAAACCAAATATTATTTATTTACTTGCATTGCCCCAGAGGGACGGACCTTTTGTGTTATTTTTTCCAATAGCGAACGTTATACCTACTTATTCCTGTCACTTTAGATAATTGACGTACACTAGCATGAGTTTTTTGTCGCAACTCCTGAATTAACAGGATACGATCTTCTTGGGATAATTCCATGATTCCTTTGTTACCTAATTTTTGGTTACAAATATCTTTAATTTCCTGATTATTCCATTTTTTCAATTGATCAATATCCATATATTGTCCCTCATCCACTATAGAAATGTAGTTTTCAAAATCCTTTTCTTTCTTAAAAAATGTATTCAAGAATTCAGTATAAATAAAAGAAGAGTAAGAAGAAAAATAATTACAATAACTACTCCAGGTATATAGAGAAGCTTTAGTACATATTCCGGCTTTTACCGGATTTTGTAAAATATAACGAAAACATTGTAGCAAATAAATTTCATCTTCAATAACCTCGCTTTTAAAACGATCCTGAAATAAATAACCACATCGCTTATACTTATGATTAAACCACATAGCATATCTGGTTGCAATACGATGCACCCCTCGGCTAAGTTCTTCGCTTTCCACAATAAGATGTATATGATTTGTCATAAGGCAATAACAATAGATTCTAAATTTTTCCGAAGCTTGTTGTTTCAATAAATGTAAAAAAAATTGCCAATCATCGTTTTCGCAAAAAATCATCATTCGATTTATACCACGCAATATAACATGGTATACATGGGTAACCGATCGTTGACGAGCATGTCTTGGCATAGGAATGAAATATAAAGACACCTTATCAAATTTACGAAAAAAATAGATGTTTCCCAAATAACCAAAAAGGTCCGTCCCCATGGAGGGAAAAAGGAGGAGAGAACACTTTTTTCGGTTTACAATTTTCAATTCCCTATTATTTTCGTATTTTCGCAAATTGGTAAAATGGGTATTATAGCTTTTAAGCTATTGAATAAACTGTTTTTTAGTAATATTATTCATTCAAAGCGATTCAATTGCCTTTATAAGGAAGTTTATAAAACGACAAAACGAATCAAAATTTAAATTCAGTCTAATGTATAGAACACACACATGCGGACAACTGAGAGTTGAAAATGTAAATGAAAGCGTTTGTTTAAGCGGATGGGTACAAAAAATCCGTAATCTCGGTGCTATGACGTTTATCGACCTCCGCGACAGATATGGAATTACTCAGCTAGTAATAGAAGAGTCTGCTTCAGAAGAAATAAAAAGACAAGTAGATAAACTGGGACGGGAGTTTGTTATTCAAGTAAAAGGTAAGGTGGTTGAAAGAGCCAGTAAAAACAGTAAAATACCTACAGGAGAAATTGAAATTCTTATTACAGATTTAACAATCCTCAGTCGTTCGGACATTCCTCCCTTTACAATCGAAGATAACACAGATGGTGGAGACGAAATCCGGATGAAATACCGTTATTTGGATTTACGCCGGAATATGGTGAGGAAGAATTTGGAATTACGTCACCGCATGGCTCATCTGGTACGTAATTATCTGGACGGGCAACATTTTATGGAAGTTGAAACGCCGGTATTAATTAAAAGTACACCTGAAGGAGCCCGCGACTTTGTGGTACCTTCCCGTATGAATCAAGGGCAATTTTATGCTCTTCCTCAGAGTCCTCAGACATTTAAGCAATTGCTTATGGTCGCTGGTTTCGACCGTTATTATCAAATCGTAAAATGTTTCCGGGATGAAGACTTACGTGCCGACCGACAGCCGGAATTTACCCAAATCGATTGCGAAATGTCGTTTGTAGAACGAAAGGATGTATTGGAAATTTTTGAAGGGATGATTCGCCATCTCTTTAAAGAAATCAAAGGAATAGATATTCCGGAACTCCCTCGTATGAGTTGGAACGACGCCATGGAATATTATGGCTGTGATAAACCGGACATCCGTTTTGGCATGCAATTTGTCAATTTGAGCGACATAGCAAAGAATAAAGATTTTGCCGTTTTCAATTCAGCAGAATACATCGGTGCTATCTGCGCTTCGGGATGTGCCTCTTATACCCGCAAACAGCTGGATGAATTAACAGAATTTGTAAAACGTCCCCAGATTGGAGCCAAAGGACTGGTATATGTCAAATACAATGAAGACGGAACACTAAAATCCTCTGTTGACAAGTTCTATAACGAAACAGATTTAAAACAATGGATCTCTGCTTGTAAAGCTGAACCAGGAGATTTGCTTCTCCTCCTTTGTGGTCCTAAAAACAAAACACTTCCCCAACTGTGTGAATTACGTCTGGAAATGGGAGAACGTCTCGGACTGCGGGATAAAAATGTATATAAACCGTTATGGGTAGTCGATTTTCCCTTATTGGAATGGGATGAAGAAACTCAACGTTTTTATGCTATGCATCACCCCTTCACTTCTCCTAATCTGGAAGACGTGGATATGATGGAAACCAATCCCGGTGCAGTTCGGGCTAATGCATACGATATGGTCATTAACGGTGTCGAAGTCGGCGGAGGTTCTATCCGAATTCACGATACCACCTTACAACAACGTATGTTTCATTGTTTAGGGTTCACGCCGGAACAAGCCAAAAAACAATTCGGCTTCCTATTGAACGCTTTCAAATACGGAGCACCTCCTCACGGAGGCATTGCTTTTGGTTTTGACCGACTGGTTTCTATGTTTGCCGGCCTTGACAGTATCCGGGACACGATTGCTTTTCCGAAAAACAATTCGGGTCGCGACGTGATGATCGATTCTCCATCAGAAATCAGCGAAGAGCAATTTAAAGAATTGGGAATCAAACTAAACTTATAATTAAAAATGATGATTTCGTAAACTCACGAAATCGTCATCTAAAACTTATAAAAGTGTTTAAAGACGTAATCGGACATAGCAATATTAAGCGGCAACTGATCACTACCCTTCAATCGGGACGTATCAGTCACGCCCAGCTTTTTGCCGGAAATACCGGTTACGGCTCTTTAGCTCTGGCCCTGGCTTTTGCACAATATGTCTTTTGCACGGGTAACAAAAAAGAAGATGCTTGCGGAGAATGTCCTTCCTGCAGGCAAATGCAGAAACTCATTCATCCGGATCTTCATTTTGTTTTTCCCGTTGTGCGCAAAACCAAAACACCCGTCAGCGACGAATATATCAGCGAATGGCGTAGTCTTTTATCCAAAACGGCTTACTTCCATCTCGAGGATTGGTATGCAGAAATGGGTATAGAAGACAATGCACAGGCAGCTATTTATACAGAAGAAAGTGGTAATATCCTCCGAAAGCTCCATTTAAAATCTTTCCAATCGGATTATAAAATCATGATCATCTGGCTGCCAGAAAAAATGAATTTGGAATGTTCCAATAAGCTTCTGAAAATCATTGAAGAACCTTATGATAAAACCCTCTTTCTCTTGGTTTCAGAACATCCGGAACAAATTATTAACACCATACAATCCCGCACGCAACGGATCAACATTCCACCTTTGACAAAAACAGAAATTAAACAGCAATTGATCCAAGATAAAGGTATACACGCAGAAAAAGCAGAAGAATATGCACATATCGCTGCCGGAAACTGGCACAGTGCCCTTTGTTTATTAAACGAATCAGAAGAGCAAATCTACAATCAGGAAAAATTTATTCAACTGATGCGTCTGTGTTGGGAACGGAAAATGTTACCTGTAAATACTTGGGTAAATGAAATGCACAGCTTAGGAAGAGAACGTCAAAAAAGCTTTTTAATACATAGCTTACGAATGCTACGGGAAAATTTCGTAAAAAATTTCAGAATAGGCGAATTAAATTATATGACAGAAAGAGAGTGCAATTTTTCCGTAAAATTTGCACCCTATATTCACGAAGGCAATATCATTCCTTTAACGGAAGAATTTGAGAAGGCTTATCACGACATCAGCCGCAACGGAAACGGAAAAATCATCTTCACCGATTTATGTATCAAGGTGATGCAAAATATACGACCATAAGAAGAAAAAAGATAAAAGAAAAATATATGAATAAAAATGATATAACCCCCAATTCACAAGAGAAGAAAGCAGAAAATTCTTCTTCTACTGAAGGGAAGCAGGATAAAGAGAATATTATTATAGAAGAAAAAGCTGAAATCGTCGAAATAAAAGAAACAATTGCTTCAGTAAACGATGTCGATTCAGCGGAACAGCCAGGAGAAGACGATGAACCGGAAATGCCTCAGGTAAAATGGGAAAAACAAGAAGATAAACCAGAAGAAGAACCGGAAAAACAAATCCGGAAACAATATAAACCTTCAATACCGATAATCGACCATCGGTTGCTAGCCGGGAAATTAGCTGTATACGACTGGTTAAGTGATGTCCCCAATAATAATTGTGCTCCTGAAATTGTAGAAGTACGTTTTAAAAACACCCGTAAAGGATTTTACAGCAATCCGGCTAAACTGGATCTAAAAGAAGGAGATATTGTGGCTGTTGAAGCCGCTTTGGGGCATGATATCGGCATTGTTTCTTTGTCTGGAGAACTTGTTAAGGAACAAATGCGTATGAAGAAAACGGATTTAAACCGAAATCCGTTAAAAAAAGTATATCGTAAAGCGAAACCCCACGATATTGAAAAATGGCAACAAGCTATTGCTTTAGAATACGAAACGATGATACAATCCCGTAAAATAGCTGCGGATTTAAATTTAAACATGAAAATCGGAGACGTTGAATATCAAGGAGATAAAACCAAAGCTATTTTTTATTACATTGCAGAAGACCGAGTAGATTTCAGAACTTTGATCAAAGTACTGGCAGAAACCTTCCGGATCCGGATTGAAATGAAGCAAATCGGAGCCCGCCAAGAAGCAGGGCGGATTGGTGGCATAGGACCTTGTGGATTGAAATTATGTTGTTCTACTTTTATTACAAATTTTGTTTCTGTATCTACATCGGCTGCCCGTTATCAGGACATTTCCCTGAATCCTCAAAAATTAGCCGGTCAATGCGGGAAATTGAAATGTTGTTTAAATTACGAAGTAGATGCCTATATCGACGCTCAGAAAAATTTTCCTTCTGCCAATGTAGCACTAAATACCGGAGAAGGGATGTTATATCATCAGAAAACTGATATTTTCGGAGGGGTAATGTATTATTCCTTTGATAAAGAAGGCAAAGGAAGTCTGATTAAGCTTCCGGTAAAAAGAATCAAAGAAATTATCACTTTAAACCGAAAAGGAATCATTCCGCCCAAAGCCAATAATATAACCGAAGAAGAACCAGAAAATATTAAATATACTGATGGAGTAGGAGAAGAAAGCTTGAATCGTTTTGATGAGAAAAAGCAGAAAAAACGTCGCTCTAAAAACAAAAACAACAATAACCGGAACAATAATAATCCGACCAACCGAAATAAAAACAACAATAAACCCGGAGGAAATAATACCCCTTCGAATAATGCGAAGCCCGTAGCCAAAGCAGGGGACAAAACTTCACAGGCCGGTTCTAAACCGGAACAATAAAATCGGAATAAAAACGGAAAACTTATGAACAATTATCGCCCGTACTCAGGAATAACACCGGCTGTAAAAATTTTGATTATTATCAATGTCATCATGTATCTATTAACCTTGATGTTTGATAAACGCACCGGTACTAACTTATCGAATACTCTCGGTTTACATTTGCCTCAGTCTGAATACTGGGCTCCCTATCAGTACATTACCCATATGTTCATGCATGGTAGTTTCACCCATCTTTTTTTCAACATGTTTGCTCTATTCATGTTCGGAAGGGTATTAGAGTCGGTATGGGGGACCAATCGTTTTTTAGTCTATTATTTTGTAACCGGCTTAGGAGCTGCTGCACTCAACAGTGCCGTAGGGTGGTGGGGATATCACAAAATGTATGAACAGTTTTTGGCTTTTCAGAATACACCGGAACCGGGACTGTTGGCAGAATTTATCCGCGCTCATATTTCCCATCCGGCTCCCTGGGTATGGGAACTTATCGATAACTGGACAAACAACCCGACTTCTATTCAATATACACAGGCGGGAGAAGAACTTTTCAGGAGAGTAATTACAGAAACCGTAAATATTCCTACCATCGGAGCTTCCGGAGCAATTTTCGGAATATTGCTTGCTTTTGGAATGCTCTTTCCTAATACAGAACTTTTTTTAATGTTTATTCCTATTCCCATAAAAGCCAAGTATTTCGTCATCGGTTACGGAGTTATTGAATTCTTTATGGGTATCCAAAATAGCGTAGGTGACAATGTAGCTCACTTCGCTCATTTAGGAGGAATGCTTTTCGGATTTATTTTATTGAAATTCTGGAGCAGAAACCGCCGGAAATTTTATTGACGACAGTAAACTTAAATTTAACATTCAGCGACAAACAAATATAAAAACATTTAGATTTCCGACGTTTTACTGGAACATTCTATTTTATTGCCGAAAAACGATTTAACCTGTCCGATTTGTATACATTCAGTCGGATCATTTTAAAACGAATATGTATTCTCAATACAAACAACCTTCCGCTACTATAGGCGACCGTTTAAAAAATTCCTTTATCAAAGGTAATGCCCTTACCCGGCTTATCTATATCAATATAGGAATCTTCTTACTAGTCAAAATAATCAACGTCCTTGTCATTCTTTCCGGACAAAAAGCCGGAGTTGGTAATTTTTTATTGGAAAATTTAGGGATTCCAGCCTATTTTGATTCCCTACTTACTCATCCTTGGACAGTATTTACTTACATGTTCACTCAATTCGATTTTTTCCATTTATTGTTCAACATGTTATGGCTGTATTGGTTCGGAAGTTTTTTTCTGAATCATTTTACTCAGAAAGAACTCACAGGCGTTTATCTTTTAGGAGGCTTATGCGGTGCATTTACGTACGTACTGGCTTATAATGTCCTTCCGGCTTTTGAGCTCTCCCGCTATTATTCCTGGGCTATCGGAGCCTCGGCCTCTGTAATGGCAGTTGTTTTTGCAGTTTGTCTTTACCTGCCTCAACAACGTATTTATATCTTTCTAATCGGTCCCGTAAAACTCATTTACTTGGCCCTCTTTACAGCAGCAATTGATATTCTGAGTATTCCCAGTTCTAATGCAGGAGGACATATCGCCCATCTGGGAGGAGCTTTTTTCGGTTATCTATTCGTTTTAAGTGTGAAGCACAACCGGAATATTGCCGGTGCGACGACCACATTTTTTGAAAAAATAGGTAAATTATTCATTGGCAGAAAAAAAATGCATGTCAGACAAAAAAAAAATGTAACAGAAATGAACGACCGGGAATACAATGCCTACAAAAAACAAAAAGATGACAGAATCAACAAAATCCTGGACAAAATTTCCCGGTCCGGTTATGAAAGTCTGACGAAAGAAGAAAAAGAAATCCTTTTCCGATCTGGAAAATAAATACAGATTATACGAAAAAGTATGTTCAAATTAGTGGATAAACTTATAGGAATAATCACGCTGGTAGCTATGCTCGGATTGGCAGGAAGTTATACAGCACGCTATATCGATCCCAATACCTTTATCTTTCCTTCTTTACTGGGTTTAGCCTATCCTTACCTTCTTATTGCAAATGTAATCCTCCTGCTCTATTGGATTGCCCGCTGGAAAAAAATGGCTTTTATAGAACTTCTTGTATTAGCAATAGGAATTCCTGTTTTCCGAACCTATTACGGCACTCATAAAGAAAAAAATGTCACGGAATCCTATGATTTACAAATACTATCCTACAATGTTCGTTATTTTGACAGATACGGCTGGAGTAAGCACAAAAATACATCAGAAAAACTGCTGGACTATCTGAATCACTTCCCGGGAGATATCATTTGCCTGCAAGAATTTCCAGAGAAGAGTGCCTCCATCAACCCGCAAGCTATTATTCGGGAATTATCATCCTACCCCTATCATCGAATAAAAAAAAACATGGCTATTTTTTCCCGTTCTCCCATTATTACCTGTAAAGAAATCACCTTTGACAAAAAATACACCAGCTCCTGCCTATATTGCGACATCGTAAAATCAGGAGACACGATCCGGATTTATAACATTCATTTAGAATCTTATAAGCTAGGACAAAAAGAACGCAAATTTGTAAAAGACATTTCAGAAGGGGTCGGAAACGATCTTTCCGAAGGCGTTAAAAATCTAACGTCGCGGATTACAGAAGCGAATAAAAGCCGGGCGAAACAAGCCCGGCAAATTAAAACAGTCCTGCAGCATTCCCCTTATCCGTTTATAGTCTGCGGGGATTTTAACGACACACCTCTTTCTTATACTTACCAAACGATAGAAAAAGGTTTACAGGACAGCTTTATCGAAAAAGGAAGAGGTTTAGGGAATACTTATATTGGGGAATTTCCTTCTTTCCGGATCGATTACATTTTACATTCCCCTCACTATCAAACAATAAGCTATTTCAGAGAAACGGTTACTCTGTCAGATCATTATCCGATACAAAGCAAATTGAAAAAAAGAAATAGAAAGAATTGAAAAATAGACAAAGGAAAGACAGGAAATGGAAATTTAAAAATTTGATTTTTCCAGTAAAAGGTCTATATTTGCAATCGTAAATTATTATTGGGGAATTAGCTCAGTTGGCTAGAGCGCTTGCATGGCATGCAAGAGGTCGTGGGTTCGACTCCCATATTCTCCACGAAACGGACAAGCGAAAACATTGTCCGTTTTCTTTTTTTTTGCTAACTTAGACCTCTGATTGAAATAAAAAATGCAATGGAAGGAGAACAGCAAATTCTAACCAAAAAAATCAGTCCGTATAAAATTATTTATCCGATTATAATAGGATTGGCTGTTGTATCGTACATGCTTTATAAAGAATTTGACATTAAAGCATTCGAAGAAATTACTTTTAGCTGGAACTCTGTAGCTTGGTTATTTGTAGCTATTTTATGTATGGGCATACGGGACCTGGGATATGTCATCCGCATCCGGGTTCTTTCCGGAGATCGTCTCAGCTGGTTGCAATCTTTACGTATTATCTTTCTGTGGGAATTCACGTCAGCTGTCACCCCATCCGCCATCGGTGGTACGAGTATAGCGATATTATTTGTCAACAAAGAAGGCATAAAAGTAGGCCGGAGTTCAGCCATCGTGATGGCTACTTCTTTTTTAGATGAACTGTACTTCATCCTGATGTTTCCCCTCATCCTTATTTTTGTCAATCACAACCAATTGTGGAATATTCCAGGGGCCAGTACGGCAGTTATCGACAGTCTTTTTTGGTTTGCTATAATAGGTTATTCCATTAAACTGCTCTATTTATTAATACTCAGTTACGGGCTTTTTAAAAACCCGCGCGGTTTAAAATACCTGATTATGAAATGTTTTAAGCTGCGTATATTAAGAAAATGGAGACAGAATGCCAATGAAGCAGGTTATGACATTATTCGCAACTCTCACGAATTAAAGCATATGCCATTTTCTTTTTGGCTGAAGACCTTTGGAGCGACCTTTTTTTCCTGGACAGCCCGTTATTGGGTGGTGAATGCGATTCTGATGGCCTTTTGGGCCGGCCGTTACGATTGGGCCCAACATTTCTTGATTTTTGCCCGGCAACTCGTGATGTGGATCATGATGTTGGTGAGTCCTACTCCAGGAGGAAGCGGCTTTGCGGAATATGTATTTTCCAAATACTTGGGTGAATTTTTACCCAGTGCAGGCGTTGCTGTAGCAATGGCTATCTTGTGGAGGCTCATCAGCTATTATCCCTATCTGTTCATAGGAGCTTTCCTGATTCCCAGATGGATAACAAAGCATTTTGGCGGAAGTATAAAAAAGGAGATAAAATAGCCCGATATTTGATCTTAAAAGACTATTTTTACTCAAAGAAAGCTCAGATCTGTCGGATCAATTAAAAAGATAAAAAGAACCATATAAAATAAATATATTATGTCCCGAATGTTTGAAAGACAGGACCGACGGACGTTTAATTTGAAACCCCGTTATTGGGATCCTGAAAAAGAAGAAAGAGAAGAACGTGAGAAAAGAATTAAAACAGAATTGGGCATTACCGAAGAAGATAAAGATACTTATATTCCCAATATAAGGGGACGCTTTACCGATATGTATGAAAAACGGAAAGCAAATCGCAGAGGGTATAATGGTAGATATGCAGTCCGTTTGTTTCTCATCTTGATTGCCGTATTCTTAATCATTCTTTATCTGGTTATGCGTTATTCTGAAGGAGGTTTGAAATTTTTAGGACTATAAATTCCGGATCGTTTTAACAGCTATTTCAAGATATGTCAGATATTATTCAGTTATTGCCTGATTCCGTAGCGAATCAGATTGCTGCCGGGGAAGTAGTACAACGACCGGCATCCGTGGTGAAAGAATTGATGGAAAATGCGATCGACGCAGGGGCTGATCACATACAAGTCGTACTGAAAAATGTAGGAAAAGCCTTTATCCAAGTCATCGATAACGGAAAAGGGATGTCGCCTCTCGATGCCCGTATGGCTTTCGAAAGACATGCGACTTCAAAAATAGCATCTGCACAGGATTTATTTAATATCCATACGTTGGGATTTCGGGGAGAAGCGCTTCCTTCCATCGCTTCTGTAGCAGAAATAGAATTGAAAACCCGTCGTTCGGAAGATGAACTGGGTAGTTATGTCCGCATAGCGGCTTCTGAATTAAAATCACAGGAATCTGTCAATACCCCTTTGGGCACCAATATTTGTGTAAAAAACCTTTTTTTCAATATACCAGCCCGCCGGAAATTTCTGAAATCTGACGCCACAGAATTACGCAATGTCATCAACGAATTTCTGAGATTAGCGCTGACTTATCCGGAGGTTACCCTTTCTTTGATAAATAACGGAAATGAAGTATATAACTTACCGGTCAGCGGACTCCGACAACGTATCGTCAACGTATTCGGAAAAAGTATTAATTCCCGCTTACTCAACATCAATTGCGATACAGAACTTATTTCGATAAAGGGATTTGTCTGTAGCCCGGAACATGCTAAAAAAACTTACGGAGAACAATACTTTTTTGTCAACAACCGTTTTATGAAGCACAACTTTTTTCACAAAGCGGTAATGGAAGCTTATTCCGGCCTGATCAGCGCAGATTGTATCCCTTCTTATTTTCTTTATTTTACCGTTCAACCCTCACAAATAGACGTCAATATTCATCCGACAAAAACCGAAATAAAATTCCAAAACGAATCTGATTTATTCCAGATATTATTGGCCGGTGTAAAAGAAGCCTTGGGAAAATTCAATGTCACTCCTCCTCTTGATTTTGACCGGGAAGGCGACATTGAATACAATCCTTCCACCCCTTCAACACCTCCTTATATTCCCAAAATCAACTATAAGCCCAATTACAATCCATTTAATTATAAATCGGGTATTAGTATAGAAGATTCGGATTTTGAAAAACCGGCTACTTTTTCTTCCGATACACATTCGAAAGAGAAAGTACCTACAAATTGGGAGGCTCTTTTTGAAAATCTGAAAGAGAAAGAAGAAAATCAGCAAATGACAATTACCGGTATGGAGATTCCGGAAGAAATAGCTCCTGCTCATCCTGCTTTCATCCAGATGAAAGGACGCTATATCGTAACGCCCGTCCATTCCGGCTTAATGTTTATCGATCAGAAACGGGCACACGAACGAATCCTTTTTGAACAGTACACACATCGTCTTTGTACAGAGAAAGTAGCCGGACAGAAAAACTTATTTCCCGAAACCTTAGAACTTTCAGCAGGGGACTTTGCCTTGATTCAGGAAATAAACGCTGATTTAGAATACCTGGGTTTTGAATTAAGCGAATTCGGAAAAAATTGTTATGCAATTTATGCGACACCGCCCGACCTTTCGTATTCCCGGGCAAAGGAAGTCCTGATCCAACTCATCGATTATTACAAAAATACAGAAGGAGAAATTAAACAAAAAATGAAAGAAAGAATCGCTTTAGCTCTAGCAAAAGCGACAGCCATTTCTTACAATACCCCTCTGACAACTTCCGAAATGAACGATATATTTGACAATTTATTTGCTTGCCAACATCATAATTATACAGCAGACGGAAAAAGTATTCTTCACATTCTTAATTTTGAGGAGGTAAACAGCTGGTTTAAATAGTTTTTGGAATACAATTTAAGAAGCAAATCTGATTTTTCTCCAAAAGTTCCAATAAAAGTAGGATATCGCCCAGAAAAGATATCCTATTCTTTTCTATTTTCATTTCACTCTTAATTTCATTCCGGCTCGGATTGTATCGAATTTCAAATCCAATAGGCTCCTCATTTCTCCGGCCATGCAGAAACCGCAACGGTCGCAAAGACCGGCTTCCTTCCCCTGACATTCTGCCAATTTTTGCCCCTCAGGTAAAATAAAATTGGAAACCCAACATTGTTTCCGAAAATGATTATGCCGCATCAACCGCAATCCCGACACAGAATTCATAATGGGATAACCGGCTTTTTTCAACCGGATGACCTCATCTATAATTTCCGCCCGAACGCCCCAATTTACCATTAAATTTTCTGTTCCCTCAAAAGGAGTATGAAAATTGACCGAGATCGACTGAATATGAGGATTACTCTTTACAAATTCTATCGTCTCCCTTACAGAAGGATGATTCAAGCGATTGACAACCATATTGACACTTAAAGCAGGATGCCCGCTTTCTTCAATATTTTTCATTAAACGGGCAAAAGTACCCTCCCCCCGGATCTGATCGTGATATTTCCCTAGTCCATCTAAACTGACCCATATTGAATCTGCTTCACATCCTTTAAAAGGAACCTGGGCATTGGTAGTGATTGTCACAGAAAAAAAACCGATTTGACGGGCCAACCTTACCAAATCATTGATATTCTTTTCCCCGTCTCTCCAAATCATAGGTTCCCCTCCCTCAAAATCTACAAACCGAGATCCCAAAGCAAAAGAATATTCCAATTCCTTCCGGACCTGCTCATAGGACTTAATATGTGGATGCTCTTTTCGATAAACACTACAATGCCGACAAGCCAAATTACACTGATCAGAAATAAATAAAACCGTCTGCAAAGGCCTTTTTACCTTTCCAAATTTAGCCCGGAAAAACCAGGAAAAAAGATACATCAATCGTCCCATACTCCTAAATCCTTTTTATTTAGCCGACAAAAGGCGACTAACCCTTCTTATAATCCGTTACCAGTGAAAACAAATCCGACTATAAATGTTTGCTGAAGCGCCTATACACTGTATATCACATTCAAAAGCAGAATAACCAAACAAAAGATAGAAAGCAAATTGCGGGCCAAATACCACCGAATCATGAACCATTCTATTCCCGTTCCTTTTATTTTTTCCCAATTATTCATCGGCCCCATCCAAAAATAGCGGTCAATTTCCTGCGTCGGATATTTTATATACTTTATCATAAAATAAAATAACCCCAAAGCCATAGGAAATACCCCCATTACCCACCAATAATAAGCCGGTAAACAAGCCGCCATAATTCCATAGCCAATCAATAAAAAAGGCAAAAATAAAAAAACTGTCAAAATCAGCAACATTGCTTTTTTATTATTCAATAATACAGCCAATGTCATTTTTCCGACCGACTTATCCGGCTCAAAATCCATTATGGAATGCGTATATAGGATATTTGCCACCAACAAGCCTACAGGTATAGACACTAAAATGACAGAAAGATCCAATTGTCCGCAAGCGGAATAATACACTCCGGCCATTAATAAAGGACCAAACATAAATCCCACTAGCAATTCTCCCAATCCTCTGTAACTCAATCGCAAAGGATTCCCAGAATAAGAAAGTCCCAAAAAACCGGTAATTAAACCGATATACAATATAAATATACCTCTGCTGAGAAATAGAATCAACCCTATTAACAACGCCAGCAAACAAAATACCAGACAAGCATTTCGTAATTGCCCGATTGTAGCTGCCCCGGAAGTAAGGTAACTGCATTTGGCAATACGGGCCCGAATGCCCGCCCGGGCCATTTTATCCCTATACGCCGTTTCTTTTCTCCGATAATCAAAATAATCATCCCATAAATTTAAACCCAGATGCCCTAAAACAACTCCCCCTATAGCTAAAATGGATAACGACATAGAAAAATCCGGCTGCCGAAAAGCCATAGCAACCGCCAAAAAAGCCGGTAATAAACTCTGCGGCAATGCATTAGAACGTGAATTCTGAATCCAAAAACGAACTGTATTCATTCTCTTTTTTTAAAGTTTACCTCTCCGTCTTCAACTGAATTTTAGGAATATTTTCTCCTCACTGTCCTTTCTAATTTTTCTGTAAAGGACGGCTTTTTTTAGCAATTAACAAAATTATTTCCCGAGGAGAAAACTTTCTTCCGGCGAAAGAAAATCTTACTACAATTTTCCCATAAGAAAATAAATTCAATCTGCCTTCGAATTATTTCTTTCCTGCTTCCACTTGTTCCAGCAAAGCAGTTGTAACGGGACCAGGCTTGCCCGCTTTTATAATTTTTCCTTCGGGATCAACTAAAACACAATAAGGCAGTTGATGGATTTGATAAAAATCGATTTGCTTTCTTATATCTTTTCCCCACAATTGAATCCCCGTCAATTCTTTGGAAGTAACAAATTTTTTCCAAGTTTTTTCCTCCTTATCGGTAGAAATACCGATAAAACAAATATTCTTATTTTTTCCTCTCCGTTCCATTTCTTTCAAAGCAAGCAGACTTTTAGCAGAAGAATGGCAAGCAGTATTCCAAAAACAGAGGTACACAAATTTTCCTTTGAAATCACTTAACCGAACAGAAGCAGAATCGATATTCACATAATTAAAATCCAAAGCAAGTGCTCCAGGAGCCTTATGCTGCCAGAGTTCACAGAGCTGCCTGAAACGATTTCTTTTCTCCTTGTTTTTTACTTTTGTTTCGTAATAAGGCAATATCCGCTCCAGGCTATCTATCCCATTAACATTAACATAATCCGTCACATAACGATCTGTTAGAAATTCTGCAAGAGAGGAAGGGGTGATATGACGGTCTATAAATTCCAGTTTTGCCAGAAGGACGCCCAAAGTTGTACTTTCAGAAAAATCTTGACGGCTACAAACCTCTACCCAACCCAACATCGCCTGCAGGTAGTCTTTATCTTTCAATCCTCCTTTTTCCTGTGTAATCAAAGCCTGAAGATAATTCGTATAAAATTCAGAAGGTTTATAGGCAGCTAAACGTAAAGTATCGGCATGTTTCCACGGATATTCTCCCAGATATCTAAAAATACTGTATTTTGATTTTTCTTTTACCCTTTCAGCAAAAAAGGAATCCAGATGCAAAGAATCGATTTTACGGTCGTATTTCTGTTTCACCGTTTCCAAAGAACGAATAAAAGCAATTTCATTCGATGTAAAATCAGGAATAAAATCTGCCTCCTGGAATTTACCGTTTAAAATCTCATTTTTCAAAGCTCCCTCCCCCCGGAATTCTGCTCCAAAAGAATCTGGGAAAAGATTGAGATAAATATCCAGATTTTTCTTCGGTTCCAAGTATAAAAGCAAACGGTATCTTCCATATTGCAACATTCCTTCTGCCGGTACAGAAAGCTGAGGGTAATTTATCTCAGCAAAGCCTGCCGAATCTATTAGAAAGGGATATGTATTTTCCCCTATTCGTAAAACCGGAGTAAGTTCTGCTTCTCCACCATCTATCTTTATCCGAAGGAAGGAAGAATCGGAAGAATGACAAGCATATAAAAAGAAAAAAATAAAAATACAGATCCCAAATTTAGACATACTTACTTTTTATAAAGACAAAACTATTATATTTCTTCTTTAAAACCATAAGGTTAACATTTATTTTGACGAAGAAATAAAAATTATTCTGATCAAATAGAGAAAAAATCCGTAAACATTTATAAACTTGTAAAATTATTTTGGATTGAAAAATGGACAAAAATGAAGCACTCCGGTACCATGCAGAGGGGCGTCCCGGAAAAATAGAAGTTATCCCCACCAAACCGCATAGTACCCAACACGATCTTTCTTTGGCTTATTCTCCGGGAGTAGCTGCACCCTGTCTGGAAATTCAAAAAAATCCGGCAGATGCATATCGCTATACAGCTAAAAGTAATCTGGTTGCAGTTATCTCCAACGGTACTGCGGTTTTAGGATTAGGGAACATCGGAGCGATTTCCGGAAAACCTGTCATGGAAGGAAAAGGCTTACTCTTTAAAATATTTGCAGACATCGACGTTTTTGATATCGAGCTGAATACTGAAGATGTCGACAAATTTATAGAAACGGTAAAACTCATATCCCCAACCTTCGGCGGGATTAATCTAGAAGATATCAAAGCCCCGGAATGTTTCGAAATTGAACGCCGATTGAAAGAAGAATTGCAAATTCCCGTTATGCACGACGACCAACATGGAACAGCCATCATTTCCGGAGCCGGTTTGTTGAATGCCCTGAAATTAAACGGAAAGGAAATAGACCGCATACGGGTAGTTGTCAATGGAGCCGGAGCTGCCGCCATTTCCTGCGCTCGTTTTTACTGTGCCCTAGGCGTTAAAAAAGAAAATATTATAATGTGTGACAGCAAAGGGGTCATCAATACCCGCCGAACGCATCTGAACAAGGAAAAGCAGGATTTCGTCGCAGATACGCCTTTCGATACGTTGGCCGAAGCTTTGACAAACGCAGATGTATTTTTAGGACTTTCGGTCGCCAATATACTAACTGAAGAAATGATCCGCACTATGGCTCCGGACCCGATTGTATTTGCCCTTGCCAATCCCGATCCGGAAATCACTTACGAAAAGGCAATGCATTCCCGTAAGGATATCATTTTTGCCACAGGCCGTTCTGATTACCCCAATCAAATCAATAATGTATTGGGATTTCCCTATATTTTCCGAGGAGCTTTAGATGTACAAGCCTGTGGAATCAATGAAGAGATGAAATTAGCTGCCGCATACGCCATAGCGGATTTGACCCAAGAAGCCGTACCCGAAAACGTAAAAATGGCCTATAATGAACCGACCTTAGCTTTTGGAAGAGATTATATTATCCCGAAACCTTTGGACAACCGTTTGATCAGCCGGGTAGCTCCGGCCGTAGCCAAAGCAGCCATACAATCAGGAATAGCCCGAAAGATCATCTACGACTGGGAAGCCTATGACAATGAACTTGAAAAACGGATGGGACACGACAATCGCTTGATGCGGATGATGATCAATAAAGCCCGTTCCAATCCGAAACGTATCGTATTCGCAGAAGGAGAGGATTTAAAAATTCTTTCGGCTATAGAAGAAATTACCGGAGAAGGGATTGCTCATCCCATTCTCATCGGAAACAAAGCTGTTATTCTCCGAAAAATAAAAGAAAATAAACTGAATATATCCACACCGGATATTTTTGATCCACAAGCGGAGCAAAATACATTGGAAAAATATACGGAACTTTATTATGCCCGCAGGCAAAGAGCCGGTATACTTCCGGATATTGCCCGCAAACATATGCAAAATCCTAACTACATCGGACTTATGATGGTAGAAAACGGAGATGCAGACGGGTTTATCAGTGGCACACAGACGCCTTACAGAACTCTACTGAAAATAGCAAAGGAAGTGGTCGGTTTACGGGCTTGTTGTCCCTATGCTGCAGGAATGCATATTGCAGTAACCAAAAAAGGAACTTTCTTCCTGGCCGACACTACTGTAAACAGTCATCCTTCGGCAGAAACTTTAGAATGTGTCACAGCTCTCACTTACGAATCCGTAAAACAATTTGATATAGAGCCTGTCATTGCCCTGACTTCTTATTCCGATTTCGGAGAATATAAATTGGGAAGTCCTGCCCAAATCCAAACAGCCATAGAGCAACTTCATCAGAAATATCCGGAAATGCTGGTAGATGGAGAAATGCATGCTTCGGTAGCTTTTAATAAAGAATTAAGACAGAATGCTTTCCCTTTTTCCACTTTAGGCGATAAAGAAGTCAATACGATTATCTTTCCCAACCTGAGTTCGGGAAGCATTGGACTAGGCATTCTGAAAGAATTAGGGAATCACGAAATCATCGGTCCGATACTCTTGGGCATGAAAAAACCGATCCATATTCTTCCTATGGATTGTCGTATCCGGGATATTGTATATCTTACAGCCGTAGCCGTATCGGATGCCCAAAAAAAGCAAGCAATTGATTTTTGTCCCATAGAAAACCGAAGATAATATAAAATTTAATTTCAGTTTCCGATAGCGATATAAATAAAAAGAGGGCGCCCAACAAGGGCACCCTCTTTTTTCCCGTATAAATGAAAATTTTAATGACAACGGAATTCGTTTATCCGCAATAGCCCTTTTTCAAGGGGATCTTTTCTATTCTCCGCTGATGTCGGCCTCCTTCAAATTCCGTAACTAAAAAGCGATCTACGATTTCCTGTGCTTCTTCATACGCTATAAAACGGGCCGGTAATCCACATACATTCGCATTATTATGCAAACGGGCCAACCAAGCGATTTCTATATTCCAGCATAGAGCACATCGAATTCCCTGGTGTTTATTGGCAGTCATAGAGGCCCCATTCCCACTTCCGCAAAGTACAATTCCTCTTTCGAATTCCCCGGCTTCTACTGCTTCCGCCAAAGGATGAACCGTATCGGGATAATCCATACTTTCCGGAGAATGAGTCCCGAAATCTTTGACTTCATGTCCGTTTTTCCGAAGATAATCTACCAGCTTTTCTTTGTATTCGAAACCGGCATGATCACAAGCTATTGCAATTTTCATAGTTTAAAACATATTATATGTCCGGTTACAACAGTAGCGACAGGAAACTGTGCACCCCACCCATACAGAATCGCCGGAACAGTCTTTGTTATACATTTCAATGATACAAAGTTAAAGGATTATCTTTTAGATAAGCAAAAAAAATAGGTATTCTTGCGAATACCTATCAAAATATTTATTACTATATCAAAGGATCAGCTTATACCCTTTTCCGTGTACATTGATAATTTCTACGGAAGGATCTTTTTTCAAATGTTTCCGCAATTTTGTAATATACACATCCATACTGCGGGCATTAAAATAATTATCATCCGCCCAAATGTTCTTTAAAGCATAATTTCTTTCCAATACTTTATTTACATTCAAGCACAATAATTTCAACAATTCCGATTCTTTCGTCGTCAGTTTCTGCTCTTCTTCTCCATCAAACAAAGTCTGCTTTTTAGAATTAAAGGTCAATTTCCCGATCTTGAAAACTTCTTGTTCATCTTCCGGCTTCAAACCGGTAGAACGCCGCAAAACAGCTTCGATTCTCAGTAATAACTCTTCCATGCTGAAAGGTTTACTCATGTAGTCGTCTGCACCAATTTTAAAACCTTCCAATACATCTTCCTTCATATTTTTCGCGGTAAGGAAAATAATAGGAATTTCACTATTTATCTGACGCACGTCTTTTGCTAAAGTAAAGCCATCTCTTTTTGGCATCATCACATCAAATATGCATAAATCAAAAGGCTGATTCAAAAAAGCCTCGTATGCAGCATCCCCATCTTCGCATAAAATTGTATCGAATCCTTTTGCTCTTAAATATTCCTTTAACAGCATCCCCAGATTCGTATCATCCTCGGCCAATAAAATTTTAATTTTCTCATCCATAACTATATAGTTTTAAATAATTTCTCTGAAAAATATACGTTTTTAAAAAAATAAAGTTCTCTTTACTTTTTGTTTTTTAGACGTCAAAGGTAAAATAATATCGAAACGACTTCCTTTGTCCAAAGCACTCTCTACCTCTATTCTTCCCCCATGGGCTTCTACAATTTTTTTGACATAGGAAAGCCCCAATCCAAATCCTTTTACATTGTGCAAATTACCCGTCGATACTCTGTAAAAGCGTTCAAAAATCAACTTCTGCTCTTTCGTAGCAATTCCTATGCCATTGTCTATCACACTGATAATTATTTCATCTCCCTTATTGCGAGTGTATACACTAATCTCCGGAGCTTTTACACAATATTTGATAGCATTGTCAAGCAAATTAGAAACTACATTCGTAATATGCACTTCATCCGCTAACACTTCATCCCGGTCTGCATCCAAATGACCGAATAATTGTCCGCCTTTGTCTTCTACTCTCAGGCTAAACTTCGTTAACAAGCCTTCCACCACTTCATTCAAGTTCACATTTTTCAATTTCAATTTCATCCGGGTTTCTGTAAATAAAGCCGTTTGTAATACTTTTTCAACCTGATAGGTCAACCGCTTACTTTCATCCCGGATAATGCCTGCAATGTGATCGATAGATTCAGGGGTTTGTTGCACAGCTCCGTCCTTCATCATCTGAGCCGCCAAAGAAATCGTCGCGATCGGCGTTTTAAACTCATGAGTCATATTGTTGATAAAATCATTTTTAATCGCGGACAATTTCTTTTGCCTGACAATCACGAAGATACAGAAACCGAAACAAAGCACTAACAAGATTGTAATAATCAAGCTAGGCAATAACAAAAATATTGATGACAACCGATCGTGTATCTGGTCAGGAAATATTAAATAAAGACTAGCCTGACTTTTATTCCCACCCAAAAATATCTGTTTACTATATGTATAATCAGAATAGCGGTTAAAAAAATGTTGTGACATCACAATAAATCGGTCTTTCTCCTTCACGGCAAACTCGAAATCGGATTTCACACCGTTATTCCGCAGCCTTTCTCCCAACACCGTCTGCAGATTTACACCTTTAATCCGTTCTTCTACGGTACGTTCGGGCTCACTAAATTTCTTTTTCAACACTAATTCATAATCAGTTCCCAAACGATCTTTTACAGCTTGTCTGTATTTTTGAAGAGAAGACAACAGACCCGTATTTTTCTGTCCTAAAAAATCGTTTACATTTTGAGTTTCTTCATCGCAATCGATCAGGTTCAAAGGTTGTCCCAAGCCCATCTCATTCTTTAAAGAAATATTTTCCCGTCCTTCTCTATATCTGTTTTCCGGTTCCTGTAATTTTTCCGTTCCTTTTTTTATTTCATTCAGCTTATCCCTTTCTTCCACATAAGCGATTGCCTCGTCCAGGGAACGATTGACCGCATAATCAAACTGTGCTTTTTTTAACTTAAAAGCCGTTTGAAAATATTTTGCCTGCATATAGATTAACCCTAACAGCGAGCAACCCAGCACCACACTCAAAACAATAATTTGTTTCTTTCTCATACACGCCTATTTATCAATTCAAAACCACATTTACTCTCCCCCACAATCCGGCTTTTCTTTTCTCAGAACAAAGTAGGTTGTTCGTCTATCCGTCTGTCATTTTTACCCAGATGTTTAAAAGCCAACTCTGTCACCTCTCTTCCCCGGGGGGTCCGCTTCAAAAAACCTTCTTTAATCAAAAAGGGTTCGTATACTTCCTCCAATGTCCCCGCATCTTCCCCTACTGCTGTAGCAATAGTAGTCAATCCTACCGGACCTCCCTTGAATTTCTCGATAATGGTCAATAAAATCTTATTATCCATTTCATCTAAACCGTACTTATCGATATTCAAAGCCTCCAGCGCATAACGGGTTATATCCCAATCAATTTCTCCCGTTCCCTTTACCATGGCAAAATCCCTGACCCTTCGTAACAAAGCATTGGCGATACGGGGAGTACCACGGCTCCGGGAAGCGATCTCGATGGCGGCCTGACTGGTTATTTTCACTTTTAAAATAGAAGCCGATCTCCAGATAATAGCCGATAACACATCCGTATCGTAATACTCTAAATGGAAATTAATACCGAAACGAGCCCGCAAAGGCGCGGTCAATAATCCACTCCGCGTAGTTGCTCCCACCAAAGTAAAAGGATTGAGCTGAATTTGTACCGACCGGGCTGCTGGTCCCTTATCGATCATTATATCAATCCGGTAATCCTCCATAGCAGAATACAAATACTCCTCTACAATCGGACTCAAACGGTGAATTTCATCTATAAAAAGAACGTCATTCTCTTCCAAATTTGTCAATAATCCAGCCAAATCTCCCGGTTTATCCAACACCGGTCCGGAAGTGATCTTTATGCCTACTCCCAACTCGTTGGCAATGATAGTAGAAAGCGTCGTTTTCCCCAAACCTGGCGGACCGTGTAAAATGACATGATCCAATGCCTCTCCCCGCATCTTTGCAGCACTGACAAATATCTTCAGATTCTCTACCACCTTCTTCTGTCCCTGAAAATCCTCAAAAGTCAAGGGACGTAATGCCCGCTCAAACTCCCTGTCCGTCTCTTTTACCCTATTGTCTCTTATATCAAAATCACCCATTGCCGTATATACATCTGACATCAAAAGTATAAAAACAATATATCAACTCAAAGTGTTAAAATCGAAAAGTGTTAATTTCAGGAAGAAATTAAAAGAAGATTAACATTTAGAATTAGTTTTTAATGATAAATACCTCCTAGACAATTCTCTAAGAATTTCTATGATCTACAGACATTGCTTTTTTCGTTCCTTGCCGGGGTACGGAATCTTCTGCTTTTCCCAGAAGTTCTCCAATATCCTCCTCCAATTTTTGAATAGCTGTATAGGCACCATAATGGATGTTTTGGCGAAGTTCTATATCCACACTGTTACGATCCCGATACAATGCTGCAATTGCCTCCCGGCTATGATGTCCGCGTCTGGCTTTTTTCAACAAGACCTTACATACTTCCTTACTGATACAGCTAATCATATCGTAAACATTATGGCCCCGGATAAACAAGTAAGTCGTATCCGGAGTCAACCCCAGAGCTTTGTATTTTTCCCGGATAAATTCCAAATCGGCCAGCGGATATGCCCGTCTGAAATAATCTGTTTTTTTCTCTATCTTATGCTTCAGTTCCCCCAAAGCCCTTCTGGCATTATCTGTAATATCCGGATTTTTGTGTTTACTCAGATTGATCAACTGATTGAATTCATATTTAGTGAACCGGGTAGGATCGGATCCGAGAAAATAAAGATGCCAGATAAAAAGATCGTATACAATAGAGGAATAGTCCGACAGAAACCTACTAAAATTAAATAACTGATTGGGGACATGAGTTACCCGACTGCACACATCGTCCAAACCTTCTGCAAAACAATGGTGGTTCTCAAAAGAATAGGTATAGGTTTGCAACACATAATGTTTCACATCTATCCCTTTTTCATGCAACAGATAACGATAATCGCTGTCTATGCAAATAAAAAAATCATGACTCAGGTAATCAAAATATTTCAGACACTGGGTCACTCCACTGGTTTCATGACCGAATTCATTCCGGGAGCCTGCTATAAAATGGAAACGGTCGTTCGGTCGGAAATGCTTCAGAATGGTACTCCAAAAGACGATATCATCTTTATTTTCTACATGAATGGCTGCCCGACAGCGAAACATCTTTGCATCCAAAGCAAAACGTCTTGCTGAATTGGCAAAAAATATACCCTTATTCTCTATACCCGCACCTATCCCAAACATATAAAAATTCAAATCTGTAAAGCAACCTATATCCTTTCACGCACTGACTTTCCGTTTTTCCCCGAAAACCGACAAAATAATTTTCTCTATTCCTTTTCCCTTCCCGTTCAAAGCTTTCTTTTTCTCTAGCTAATCACCCTTACCATATCCTCTATGTAAAACAACTTATCGCCCCAACCATCTCCAAAAAGACTAGGCGAATGAGTGGAAGTAATAATCTGACAATTGGGATTTAAATTCCGGATCTCTTCAAATAAACGATATTGCCATTCGATATGAAGGGAGATCTCGGGCTCATCCATCAATAAAATATAAGGTTGTTCTTCCATCAGAAAAACCCTCAATAAAATAATCAGCAACTGCTTTTCACCAGAAGAAAGTTTATATAAAGGGATCACCTCCCCCTGATCGATAAAAATCAAATGATTGGTATGAGGATCAATTTCAATGGTTTTCTCGGTCTTGGCAAAAAGACGGTTTACCGTATCGTAAAACGCATGAATCCGCTCATTGATTTTTGCAGCCTGATCCGGAAAGTTGGTAGCTTTCAAGCGATAATCCGAAAAAGAAGGACGATCCCCTCCGATATTGTAAACAATATCGTGCAATTCATTATACAGCTGGCTGTATTCTTTCCCGGCTTTAGGCCGATCTTTCATCGGTACGTCAAAAGTACTGATTTTCTGATAGCGAATTCCCGACAAAGCGTTTTTAAGCTCACTGACGGGGGTTTTAGGATTATAATTTACAATAAAATCATTTACTTCTACAGTGACAGATACTCCGTATAATTTCAAGCGTTTTACATCAGCGGTAAAAATAGCATCCAGTATATTAAAAAATGTCGTTTTACCACTTCCGTTTATTCCTATCAGAATATTGACATCCGCATTCAAATCTTTCCAGATCAAATCATATTTCCGCCATAAATTCCGGATCTCTATACAATGTATCAAGTTAGCTTCCATAGTAGACTCTTTCTACAAAGATATAAAACTAAAAATGAAAAAGAGAACGATAAAAAATATATTTTTGCAGGGTTTTTCAAAACCTTAGTGTAAAAAAAGGAATTCGTACTTTAAATTCAGTCTTATGCGCGGATTATCAACTATTGGTCTCCTTATTTTGTCTAACATATTTATGACATTCGCCTGGTACGGTCATTTAAAACTTCAGGAAGCTAAAATCATTACCCATTGGCCCCTCATTGGCGTTATCTTATTTTCCTGGAGTATTGCCCTGTTTGAATATTGCGCTCAGGTGCCAGCCAATCGTCTGGGATTTGCAGGGAATGGGGGACCGTTTACCTTGATGCAATTAAAAATTATCCAGGAAGTCATCACATTAGTCGTATTTATTATTTTTTCCCTTTTATGTTTTAAAGGAGAAGCCTTACATTGGAATCATATTGCAGCCTGTGTGTGCTTAGTTATGGCAGTCTATTTTGTATTTATGAAATAACAAGTTTTATAAAGAAATGTTTGTCTGAACTAAAACACTAAAAGATTACCGCTAACCGATAATTTTGTCTTAATTTTGTGAGAAAGCCGGTTTTTCCGGAATTTTTCATAAGCATTTATCGGTTAACAAATGACACCTCATACAGAACTGAAATATAAAATCCGGCAATACTATCAAAAGTTTCAGTCGTTTGTCAAACTATCAACCGACATTATTGCTTTCCTGACTTCTTTTATAACACTTTGCCTCCTCATTTATGAAATCGGTTTTCACGAAGATGGTAAAATTCATTTGTTTCTATTAGAAACTTATAAAGTAATTCTCCGGATTTTTCTATACACCGGCCTGGCAAGAGTTCTCTCAGACCCGCAAGGGGTGAAAAAAGAAAGAGGATTCTGGTTTGAAGTCGTACTTTTGATCGCCTTGGTATTCATCATTATTTTAGAAGCCTGGCCTGCTTTTAAGGACGCCTTAGTTTCCAAACACTTTATAGAGGTAGCTACTTATCTATTGCTCTCTACAATCAGTGTCATTGAATTTTCGAAACAAATTGTCACCACTCTCCAAAGATATGTAAAACCGGAAATGATGTTTGTCTACAGTTTTCTTTTCATTATTTTAGTCGGTACTTTTCTTTTACTGCTTCCCAACGCCCACACTTATCATCTGGATTTTATAGATGCCTTCTTTACCTCCACCAGTGCTGTCTGTATTACCGGACTTACTGTGGTAGACACCTCTACAGCCTTTACTTTTACAGGTTTGATTATTCTGGTTTCACTCATTCAGATCGGAGGTATCGGAGTCATGACTTTTACCAGTTTTTTCGCGATGTCTTTTTTCAGTCAGGTTTCTTTCCGGGACCAACTCAGCCTAAAGAATATCCTCAACGAAAACTCCTTAAGCAATATTTTCCGCACTCTCTTTTATATCATCCTCACTACTTTTCTTATCGAAGGTTTCGGAGCTTACGTCATTTACAATCAAATCCAGGATATTCCACAACACATCCTGCCGGATAAATTGTTTTTTTCTATTTTTCATGCTGTATCTTCATTTTGCAATGCCGGATTTTCTACCCTTCCCGGGAATTTATACAATCCTGCCGTACGAAATTTATACGGATTTCAGAGTTGGATAGCTTGTCTGGTTATTTTGGGAGGAATCGGATTTCCGATTTTATTCAATTTTGGGAAATTATTTATACATTATTTCCACAATGCTCTTTCCCGTCTGAAAGGGAATCCGATCGCCCATTACGGGCAGTTTCATATCATCAGTTTAACGACCCGGATTGTACTGCCAATTACCCTCATTTTAATTATAGGAGGAACTTTTGCTTTTTTATTCTTGGAAAATCACCATATCCTCCAAGATGTTCCCCTGTCCGGAAAAATAGCTCTCGCTTTTATGAATGCCGTCACCCCCCGCACTGCCGGATTCAATAATGTAGAGATGACTTCACTCCTTCCCTCCACTCTCTTTTTAATACTCCTCTTGATGTGGATCGGGGCCTCCCCCATGTCCACAGGAGGAGGCATTAAAACCACTACGTTTGTCGTCGCTTTTAAAAACATAGTGAGTATTATACGGGAGAAAAAAACAGTGGAAATTGCTCGGCGTACTATCTCCCCCACCAGTATCCGACGAGCAAACGCGATCATCCTCTTGTCGCTACTATGGATAGGAGGTGCTACTCTATTACTGCTGATCACCAATCCGCAGGCTCCCTTTCTTCAGGCATTGTTCGAAGTAGTGTCCGCCCTCAGTACTGTCGGATTGAGCCTGGGCCTAACTCCGGAATTAAATATCAGCGGGAAGATCATTATCAGTATTACAATGTTTGCAGGAAGAGTCGGCATACTGACTTTGTTGATCGGCATGATCCGGCAACAACCGACACAACCCTATCAATATCCGGAAGAAAATGTAATTTTATAAAGAAAGAGAAAAAATATGAATTGTATTATCATGGGCTTAAGTCATTTCGGAGTAGCACTCGCCCAAAGATTAACTGCGATGGGGCATGAAGTGCTCGGTATAGATATGGATCTCCATAAAATAAATGAATACAAAGATTCTATCAAAAATACCATTTGCCTAAATATTAACAACCAGCAAGCCATCCAAACCTTACCATTAAAAGATGCCGATATTATTTTTGTAACCATCCGTAAAGATATAGGAGCTTCCATACAGGCCGTCGCTCTTTTGAAGCAGTATAAAGCCCGGCGTATCATTGCCTGCTCCATATCCGATATTCATACCACCATATTAAAGGCAATGGGCATTACTGAAATTATCCGTCCGGAACTGGAATATGCAGATCTTTTCACTACCCGTATCGAATGGGCAAATTCTATTTTTACATATAAAATTAGCAGTAATTATTTTATACAGGAACTAAAACTCCCCGATTCTTTCATCGGTCGCCGCCTAAGCGATGTACAATTCGAAAAAGAATTTAATCTGCAGCTTATTGCAATTAAACACCCGGTGACGGAAGAAAAAACTTCCCGAGTAAAGATCAGCTTATTGGATCAACCGGAAGACAATTTTATCATCGGGGAAAATGATGTGTTTATTTTGGCAGGTAATCCCAAAGCCTTCCGGAAACTAACCTCTTAATTCCTCCTCGGTAGAAGTAGATCAGCCTCCCGGCTCAACACAATGCCGATTGGCATCTTCTTCCGCATCTGATTGACAGAACTTCGTTCGGAATACGACCTGAATATTGCCAGTCGACAGCAAATTTCGGTCGGACCGAAGGTTCGCTCCTCAGCACTGCAAATGCACTGATCAACGAAATACTCCTCAAAGAATGCTTATCGTTTTCTGAAAAAACCAGATAAGCGAGAAGAGTACCCGACTAAAAATGCAAACGACCGGAGGGGGAAAGAGTGTATATTAAATCTACTTTCAAAATGAATTTAGCCCGGCAATACCGGGCTAAACCTTCTATTTAAACTTCTTTATTCTTCCCGTATTGCTTCAATTCCCGGTAATTTCTTACCTTCTATATATTCTAAAAGAGCTCCGCCTCCCGTGGAAACATAGCTGACCTTATCGGCCAGGCCGAATTGATTGATTGCAGCTACAGAGTCACCGCCACCGATAAGGGAAAAAGCGCCTTTTTCTGTCGCTTTTACGATTGCTTCTGCAATTGCTTTAGTCCCCTCGGCAAATTTAGGCATTTCAAAAACGCCCACCGGACCATTCCAAAGAATCGTCTTGGAGTTCTCTATGACTTTAGCAAATTTTTCCCGGGTCTCCGGACCGATATCCAAACCTTCCCATCCATCCGGAATGTCCATCGGATTGGCCAGTTTCGTATTGGCATCATTACTGAAACTATCTGCGATAACGGCTTGGTCAGAAAGTACTAAATTCACCCCTGCCTCTTTAGCCTTTTGCATAATCTCACGAGCTAAATCCAACTTATCATCCTCGCAAATAGAAGCCCCTATATGTCCACCCAAAGCTTTTTTAAAAGTAAAAGTCATTCCGCCTCCTAAGATCAGATTATCGACTTTACCCAACAGATTCATAATGATATCGATCTTAGAAGAAACTTTAGATCCCCCCATAATCGCCGTAAAAGGACGTTCCGGATTTTTCATTACTTTATCCACACTGTCTAATTCTCCCTTCATTACATATCCGAACAACTTATCGTTGGGGAAAAATTTAGCGATAACAGCCGTAGAAGCATGGGCCCGATGTGCCGTTCCAAAAGCATCGTTGATCCAGACATCCCCTAACTTTGATAGCTGACGGGCAAATTCTTCGTCTCCCTTTTCTTCTTCTTTGTGAAAACGCAAATTTTCCAGTAAAAGTATTTCTCCCGGTTTCAAATCCGCAGCTGCTTTCTCTGCGACCTCGCCAACACAATCTTCGGCAAATTTTACAGGTACTCCCGTCAGTTCTTCCAAATGTTTTTGAATATGTTTCAGGGAAAATTTATCTTCTGGTCCATTCTTAGGACGTCCCAAATGCGACATCAAAATAACAGAACCGCCTCCTGCCAATACTTTTTTTATAGTCGGGATAGCAGCTCTCATACGGGTATCATCAGTAATTTCAAGTTTTTCATTCAAAGGCACATTAAAATCCACCCGAATCAATGCCTTTTTGCCTCTGAAATCATAAGTATCAATAGTCTGCATAACTGAAATTGTTTATAATTATTTAATTTAGAATAGCTTCTTCTCTGTATCCTCTTTTCTTTCTGCCGCTAAAATTAACAATAAATCAAATGCATCCCAAATATTTTCAGTTTATAACGCTAACAAAAAACTCAAACGATTGTATTTATTCTTTAATTTCAGAAGTCCTGAATTACCAGATTCATTTCTTTCTTCTTACTTTTGTTTTTTCTTTCTTTCATAAAAGAAACAGCCACTATGTCTCATGAACTATTTATGCGTAAAGCATTGGAAGAAGCCGCTTTTGCAGCAGAAGAAGGAGAAATACCCGTAGGCGTTCTGATCACATGCAAAGGTAAAATCATCGCACGTGCCCACAACCAAACAGAACGTTTACAGGATGTGACAGCGCATGCGGAAATGATTGCTATCACAATGGCAACAGCCGCTTTAGGAGGGAAATACCTGAATGAATGTACTTTATATGTTACATTAGAACCCTGTACAATGTGCGCGGGGGCAATAGCTTGGGCCCAGCTAGGAGAATTGGTCTATGGTGCTTCCGATCCACAGAGAGGCTATAAACGATTATCTCCTCCCGTCCTCCATCCCCGTACGAAAGTTACCGGAGGGATCCTGGAAACAGAATGCAGTCAACTGGTAAAAAAGTTCTTTCAGGAAAAAAGATAAAGGCAATCTTTTATATCCTTTCCAGCCGAACTATAACAAAATGGCAATTACCTGAATAAAGACAATCAGGAAAACCATAGCTATCGGATAAACCGTGGCATAGGCAACACTCGGTGCATCACTATCGGTCATCGAACCGGCAGCAGCCAATCCTGGCGTACTGGTCATCCCTCCCGTAATGGTTCCCATCAGATCAAACAAATTAATCTTAAAAACGAAATAACCGACTGCAACAGCTACAATCATGGGCACTAAAGTAATGGCTACTCCCGCCCCAAAAAGGGCCCATCCACTTTCCCGAAACGTCTCCACTAAATTCGCTCCGGCAGAAGTTCCCACTTCAGCTAAAAATAACAATAGCCCCAATTGCCGCAAAAGAAGATTGGCAGCTCCAGACATCGACCAAAGGATAGGACCCGTCTTCCCAACAGAACTTAAAACCAAAGCTGTTAACAATATACCTCCTGTCAAACCGGGAGAAAAACTAAAACTATCGGAAAAAGAAATATTGATCTTGCCTACTAATACGCCTAATACGATTCCCATCGCAATGGGGAAAAAATCAGTGTCAGAAAGACGCTTTTCATCGTTCCCTAACAGTTTAGCCAATTCCTTTAAACTATCCTGATGGCCGACAACCAAAAGCTTATCTCCGAACTTTAATGTCAATCCGGGCTCCGGCGAAAGGTCAATACCACTCCGCCGGATACGGGTCACCGTACAACCAAAATTCTGCTGCAGATTTAAACTCCCCAACGTCTTTCCAATTACTTCTTTTTTAGTCAATAACAGAGATTGCAATTCATAAGAAGTGGCTAAAGGCAAATCCTCCTGCAACCGCTCGCCTACCAATACGCCCAATTGAGCCAAGGCATATTCACTCCCCACAGCTTTTACCAGATCCCCCTGATATAACATCGTCTTAGCAGAAGGCACCTCTGTCTTGTCGCCATGCTTCACCCGGGATATCACAGCCCCTGTCATCGTACGGATTTGCAGTTGTATCAAACTCTTATTAAAAATATTTTCATTGGTCACCCGAAACGTTCCGGTATAAATTTCAGGATATTTGTCTCTCTGTTGCATCTCCAAACGTTTTTCCTCTTTCTTTATATCCAATCTCAATAAGCCGGGTAGCAATTTAATAAACAAAATGACCCCTATCACTCCAAAAGGATAAGCAATACCATAAGCGATGGAGGCAGCAGAAGATTGAGTGCTGTCTATGGCTGCCGCCAATCCGGGAGTACTTGTCAACGAGCCAGCTATTAAACCGACCGTTTCGGCCATATCTATATGCAATAAATACTTAAACAAAACCCCTGTCATACAAGCCGAACCGATAATTAATAAAGTAATCAAGATCAAGACCTTCCCTTTGGAACGGAAAGAATCAAAAAAACCAGGTCCCGCTTGTATCCCAATCGTAAAGATAAACAATACCAAACCGAAATTTCCCAACTCTTTCGGAATAATCACGCCAAAATGCCCGAATAATAAAGCAATAAAAATCACGGCTGATACGTCCAAAGAAATACCTTTAAAATTTATCCGTCCCAATACAAATCCGAGAGCGACAATTAAAAACAGAGCGAAATACGAAGATTGTAATAAACCGACCAACATATTGTTTTATTTAATTTTTTTATACCGATAACCGACTCTTATTTCACCTCCTCTATTTCCAACCCCAGCTTTTGCAGTTCCTTCCAATAATCCGCAAACGATTTACTGACTACTTCCTTATCAACGATAACCATCCCGGGATGTTTCAAAGCAGCTGGAGCAAATGCCATAGCCATCCGATGATCGTGATAAGTCTCTATACAAATATTTTTTTCGGGCAGCGCGAGCGTCCCCTCCCATTTCAACACCCCTTCCCCCTCTGTGCTCAGCTCATAGCCTAATTTCCTCAATTCCGTTATCAAAGCAGTAATCCGGTCCGTCTCTTTGATACGCAGGGTTTCTACTCCCGAGAAAGAAAAAGGGATTCCGTTCATACAGCAGGCAACGGCAAAAGATTGCACCAAATCCGGCATTTCGACAAAGTTAAATTCCAGAAAACGGATTTCCACTTCTTTTTTTCTCAACATTAATTTATCTCCCTGCCAAGAACTCTTTACGCCCAATTTTTCCCATACATACACCTGCCCGGCATCCCCCTGCAAACTTTCCTTTTCTAAACCGGTCAATGTTATTTCTCCTCCTTCAGCTATCGCCAGTAACTCATAAAAATAAGAAGCTGCACTCCAGTCCGATTCCACCCGAAAAGGCACCGGCGTATAGGGAAGAGGCGCTATTTTTATAAAATCGCCGTTCGTCTCAATTTCTGCTCCGAAAAAACGCATCAAAGCCACTGTCATATCGATGTATTTCCGGGAAACCACTTTACCAGTCAGGCGCAATCGCAAACCTTCGGCCATATAAGGGGCAATCATCATCAATGCCGAAATATACTGACTGCTCACCGAAGCAGGAATGGATATTTCACCTCCCCGCAAATAAGAACCATAAATCCGGAGTGGAGGAAAACCGACCTGTTCCCGATACTCAATGTGTGCGCCCAACCGATTTAAAGCATCCACTAAAACACCTATCGGTCGCTGTTTCATCCGCTCAGAACCCGTCAAGTCCCAAATACCGACAATCCTCGACAAAAAAGCTGTTAGGAAACGCATAGCTGTCCCCGCATGTCCTATATCAAAATAATTTACGTCCGACTGCAATACCTGCAACATACTTTTCGTATCATCACAATCGGAAAGGTTTTCGATTTCCAAAGGACTATCCGCCAATGCATTTAATATCAAAATCCGGTTGGATATGCTTTTAGAAGCAGGCAAACTAACTATTCCTTTTATTTTATCGTTAAAACAGACGGCTATATTCATTTCTTTAAGCGGATTTTAATCATTGAGAAGAAAGGACCTGTAAAGCTTTCATTATTTCCTCCCGACTACAATAATTATCGATTGAGAATTCCCCGGGCTGACGCAAAAGAGTGAAGTTCACTCCTTTCTGTTCATTTTTCTTATCGTGTAACATCAATTTATATAAATCTTCTTCAGGCACCAAAGGCATATAAGGAGGATAGATCTGCCGGATGTGCTGGCTGATTTTTTCATATAAGCCGGAATCAAAGCCCATTTTTTCTGTAGAAAGGTACAATTCGACCAACATGCCGTAAGCTACAGCATCGCCGTGATAAAGTTCCACTCCTTGCTCGATAGCTACGCTTTCAATAGCATGCCCTACGGTATGACCGAAATTAAGGGCTTTCCGGATACCGGTCTCCTGTGGATCCGCTTCCACAACGGCATATTTCACTTTCACCGATTCTTCAATCATGCCGATCCATCGACTCTCCTCTATTTGTTCCGGTACAATCGAAAACACCGCCTCAAAATGTTCTCCTCCTGCCAGTAAAGCGTGCTTCAGCATCTCAGCAAATCCGGACAAAATCTGGCGCGGAGATAAGGTTTTTAAAAATGAAACATCTATAATTACTTTTTCAGGCATAGAAAACGTCCCGATTTCATTCTTTAAACCATTAAAATTCATCCCGGTCTTTCCTCCCACAGAAGCGTCCACCTGAGAAAGCAAAGTTGTCGGGATATTGATACATTTTATTCCCCGCTTAAAACAAGAAGCGGCAAAACCTCCGATATCCGTTACCAAACCTCCTCCAATGTTTACCAAAACAGCATTTCGCTTCGCTCCTCTATCGGATAGAATTTTCCAAATATATAATACACTTTCTGGCGACTTATGCGTTTCCCCTTCTCCAATGACAATCTTATTTTCTACCTTTATTTTTTCCAGATTCACAAGAGGCAGGCAATATTTATTGCTACCGGTATCAGCTAAAATAAAAATATTTTCCGGTATAAAATTTTCCAATGCCTGCTCCAAAACGCCCTTTACATTCCGGGTAAAGATAATATTCTCCATCATCGTTTAAACAACCCTAATTTATTGCTATTTCCTCAAGGTTTTAAAATTAAAATGCTCCACAATCTCCTTTCCACAACCTTAAAACGCAACAAAGATAAACCAAAACTTAAAAACTTCCCACCGAAATCCGCTTTTCCCTTCTTTAAAAAACAAACCCGAACAAACCGCGTATAACTGAAATAGAGTATTTTTTATTTCGAAGCGAAATATTGTTGCAACATTGCAACACCTCCTTTGAATAACTGCAATATTTTATTAAATTTGCAAATTTACAATATCTATTTATCTATAGTGTAGGTTGTTTTATCCGGGAAGCATATTCCGGATTTCCGGAAATATGATTCGTCCGCCAGCCGGATAAATACAGCCTGCACTTTCCGATTTAAATTGGAAAGTGAGGCCTATTTTTATTTTCAGCTTTTTTTCGTAAATTTGTTTATATCCCTTATCTTATTTATCATGGAAACGAATAGTTGCCTGAAAATGCAGGTTGCATTGACATTGCTTCCTAAATTCAATACACAAAAATACCTGACATTTATAGAACGATGTGGAGGTATTGAAGGTTTTTTCCACGAAAAAACCCGTGCTTTTTCGACTCTTTTAAAAGAATATCAGCTTTCTTTTTCCGACGAAAGGAAATCTGCCCTTAAAAGTGCAGAAGAAGAATTAAAAAATCTCGACCTGTACGATATACGGCTTTGTTCTGTCGAACATTCTAATTATCCTTTTCTACTAAGGCAATGCGAAGACACTCCTTTAGTCTTTTACTACAAAGGACAATTGGTTACCGAGTCTCTGCCTTATCTAGCCATTGTAGGTACCCGTCACGCTTCTGAGCGTTGCAAAATACGGGTTCGGACGATACTGAAAGAATTAGCCGAAAGGGGGCACCGGCTCGTTATTGTAAGCGGCTTAGCTTACGGTATCGATATTACCGCTCATTTGTCGAGTCTTACTCAACATTTTCCCACCTATGCGGTACTGGGACACGGGTTGAATCTCATTTATCCGGCACCTCATAAAAATATTGCTGAAAATATCCTCCGTCAAGGAGGAGCTCTCCTCTCAGAATATCCCTGCTCTTCGCCCTTTATTCCCCAACACTTTCTGCAACGAAACAGGATCATTGCCGGTTTAAGTCAGGCAACTTTTGTTGCGGAATCAGCTTTAAAAGGGGGAGCAATGGCTACCGCCCACATAGCAGCTTCATACGGACGCGACGTTATGGCGCTTCCGGGTAGGCCGGAAGACATATTTTCCAAAGGTTGCAATGAGCTGATCAAACAAAACATTGCCGCATTGGTAGAAGACAGTTCTGATATCGCCTGCTTACTTCATTTAAAAGACAAAAAGAGTCCTCCTCAACAAACAAGCTTCAACTTTTTCGACACCGGCGATCAAGAGAAACAGGTTTTAAAAATACTGACTCAACAGGGATGTACTCCGATAGACGAATTAAGCAAAAATACCCATATTGCAATGAACGAACTCATCGCTCTTTTATTAAAATTAGAATTAGAAGGCAAAATAATATCCCTTCCCGGAAAAAATTACATCATTTCTTAAAATTCAGAGGAAAAAGAAGTATAAAATTTCATTTTTTATAAATAATAGCGGATTTTAATAACAATTTAAATGTCACCTTTAAATTCCAGTAATAAATTGTAATAAAAAAAGGTTTACTTATCAAATAAAAATACGCTTAAAAATTTTGGAATATTAAATAAATAGGTAATTTTGAATCCTGAAAACGTTTGAGAAAATCAAATGTTTAAAAAGTGTCATATACAATCAAATACATTTATTAAAATCCTCTTGGGATTTTAAACGACTTAAAAATTATACACATGAGAGCAGAAATTAAAGAATTCATGGATGCCTTAAAGGCAAAAACTGTCGGTGAAAACGAATTCCATCAGGCAGTGGAAGAAGTTATTGAAACGGTTTGGGATACCTATCAGGCAAACCCCAAATACAAAGCCAATAAGATTCTGGAAAAAATGGTTGAGCCCGAAAGAGTTATCATGTTCAGAGTTCCATGGATTGATGATAAAGGTGAAGTACAAATCAACCGCGGTTACCGGGTACAATTCAACAGTGCTATCGGACCGTACAAAGGAGGTTTGCGTTTTCATCCGTCCGTAACCTTAGGAGGTTTAAAATTCTTAGGTTTTGAACAAACTTTCAAAAATTCCTTGACAACCCTTCCGATGGGTGGTGGTAAAGGAGGTTCTGATTTCAATCCGAAAGGAAAATCAGACAATGAAGTAATGCGTTTCTGCCAAAGCTTTATGACAGAACTTTGCAAATATATTGGTGCTGATACAGACGTACCTGCTGGAGATATCGGTGTAGGAGCTCGGGAAATTGGTTATCTGTTTGGACAATATAAGAGAATCCGCAATGAATTCGTAGGTGTATTGACAGGTAAACCGCGTGAATTTGGAGGTTCAAGAGTTCGTCCGGAAGCTACCGGTTACGGTACGGTTTATTTTGCTCAACATATGTTGAAAGAAAAAGGCCAGGATATTAAAGGTAAAACCGTTGCTATTTCCGGTTTCGGTAACGTAGCATGGGGTGCCGCTCAGAAATTAGTTCAATTAGGAGCTAAATTAGTTACCATTTCTGGTCCTGACGGATATATCTATGACGAAAAAGGTATTACTCAGGAAGGTGTAGACTATATGTTGGAACTTCGTGCCAGCAACAACGATGTAGTTGAACCGTATGCAGCTAAATTCGGCGCTAAATTCTTCGCTAAGAAAAAACCGTGGGAAGTTAAATGCGATATTGCATTCCCGTGTGCTATTCAAAATGAATTGAACGAAGAAGATGCAAAACAATTGGTTGCCAACGGCTGTCAAATGGTTGTTGAAACATCTAATATGGGTTGTACAGCTGAAGCCGTTAAATTCTTGAACGCTAATATTACATTTGCTCCGGGTAAGGCCGCTAATGCTGGTGGTGTAGCTGTTTCAGGTTTGGAAATGAGCCAGAACTCTATGCGTTACAGCTGGACTGCAGAAGAAGTAGATCAAAAATTATCTCAGATCATGAAAGATATTCACGATACTTGCGTGAAATTCGGTAAAGAAGGAGATAAGATTGACTACGTAAAAGGTGCAAATGTCGGTGGCTTTATCAAAGTTGCTGAAGCAATGTGTGCTCAAGGACATGTATAAAAAGAAAAAATAATTTCTTTTTTCAATAAAAAGAAGCCGGCTGGAAATTAATTTCAGCCGGCTTTTTGCTTCTCTTTCTGTAAAAGTATTGCACTTGTAGTAGTTATTATACATTTCAGAAAAGATTAAATAAACCCATTGTACCCTTCAACGCTATCGCATATAACCACTAGTAAGAAACGACATATAGTTTAACATATTCTTTTCTACAATTTTTTTGTATTTCCGATTAATCATTACCTTTACTCTACCAAATACAGATACCTATGTATATTGATACACATTCTCATTTATATGGAGAAGAATTTGCCGCAGACCGGGAGGAAGTGATTCAAAGAGCTAAGGAAGCCCGGGTAGAAAAAATTATTTTACCCGATATCGATAGCCAAACCCGTTCGCAAATGCTGGAACTTTGCGACATTTATCCGGATTTATTATTTCCTTTAATCGGTCTACACCCGACATCTGTCCAGGCGGAATATAAAACAGAACTTCGGAAGCTAGAAGCTCAGCTCGGAGCAAGAAAATATTACGGAATAGGAGAATGCGGCATAGACCTTTACTGGGACAAAACTTATCTGAAAGAACAGGTAAAAGTTTTCGAGTATCAATTGGGAATTGCCCGGGAACTCAATCTACCTGTCATTATACATGCCCGGGAATCTTTAGAGGTAATTTTTACCTCTTTGAAAAAGTATCCTTATCTCAAAGGTATATTTCATTGTTTTTCGGGAGACATCAACCAGGCAGAGCAGGCAATTGACAGGGGATTTTTGCTCGGTATCGGAGGTGTAGTAACGTTTAAAAACACCCAGCTGGATAAAGTCCTTTTAAAAACCGGACTTTTCTCCCTCGTTTTAGAAACAGATTCCCCCTATCTGGCCCCCGTACCTTATCGGGGAAAAAGAAATGAAAGCAGTTACATTCCCCTCATTGCCCAAAAAATTGCGGATATCTTACAGGAAGATATAAAAAAAATAGAAAAAATTACGACGCAAAATGCAATGAATTTATTTACTTTGCACCCAGAAAACGCATCAAACCGTCAATATGAATAAATCCGTTTTAATCATCTATACCGGAGGTACCATCGGGATGATTAACAATCCTGAAACGGGAGCACTGTGTCCGTTCAATTTCGAACAAATTGTAAACGAAGTGCCTGAAATAAAAGAATTCGGATTTGATATTGACAGCTATACTTTGCCAGAACTAATTGACTCTTCCGATGTAAAACCCCAGGTATGGGCTCAATTGTGTCAGATTATTCTGGACAATTACGAGAAATACTGCGGTTTTGTGGTTTTACACGGTACGGATACGATGGCTTATTCTGCTTCTGCGCTGAGTTTTATGTTATCGAATCTCACGAAACCGGTTGTATTCACAGGTTCCCAGCTTCCTATCGGTACCATTCGTACAGATGGACGGGAGAACCTGATCGCTGCCCTGGAAATCGCTGCAGCTTATATAGAAGATAAAGCAATTGTACCGGAAGTATGCATTTTATTCGGAGCAAAACTATTCCGGGGGAATCGGACGACAAAAATTAATGCTGAAAGTTTCGATGCCTTTCAGTCCTTTAATTATCCGCCTTTAGCAGAAATCGGGATTCACATTCATTATAACTATGGAGCAATCGATTATTCTCCCCGTACCGAGAAAGTTTCCGCTTCTACTGAAATGAATACTCATATTGCCATATTAAAAATATTTCCGGGTATTCGTCCCGAGTTACTGGAATCCGTCATCCAAACGCCAGGCTTAAAAGGATTGATTCTGGAAACCTATGGTTCGGGAAATGCTCCTACAGATGCTATTTTCCTAAATAAAATCCAGCAAGCTTGTGAAAAAGGAATCATTATTTACAATGTCACCCAATGTCAGGGCGGAACAGTGGAAATGGGACGCTATGAAACCAGCACAGCACTTATAAATGCTGGAGTTACAAGTGGATATGATATTACAACTGAAGCTGCAGTATGCAAGATGATGTATGTATTGGGACAACAGAAAGACGCTAACGAAACAAAAAAAAGTTTAAATTCGGCCTTAAAAGGAGAAATAACTGTAAATCGTATTGGATTTTAACATTTTTTTTGTACCTTGGCCCGTCGTTTGGAGTGCAGTTGTAGGATACAAAGGTTTGCAATAAATATAGAAATATATAGAGTTAAATTTTAATTATTTATAAACTAAAAATCAGTTAAAGAGATCATGAGAAAATTATTTGCACTAATAGCAGTTTTAGGAATGCTTACTATTGGAGCATCAACAATGCTAATGGCTCAGGAATCAACAGAACCTGAAACACAAACAGAAGAAACAACCACTACTCCTCAGACCACAACATTGGATGAAGACGTTGTAGAAAGTACGTCAATGCATGCCGCTATCAAACAGAAATTCATCGAAGGTGGTGCTGGATTTATGGCTGCTGTTGTACTTTGTTTAATTTTCGGTTTGGCAGTTGCTATTGAGAGAGTTATTTATTTGAATCTTTCTGATACGAATACCAAGAAATTGGTGAACGGAGTAGAAGAAGCTTTGAATAACGGAGGTGTTGAAGCAGCTAAAGAATATTGCCGCAACGCTCGTGGACCGGTTGCCAGCATTTTCTATCAAGGATTGATGCGTTATGACCAGGGAGTAGACATGGTTGAAAAATCAGTTGTATCTTATGGATCTGTACAAATGGGTCTTTTGGAAAAAGGTCTTACATGGATTTCATTATTTATCGCTATCGCCCCGATGTTAGGGTTCTTGGGAACAGTAATCGGTATGATCGAGGCCTTCGATAACATTCAGGCAGCAGGGGACATGAGTCCGGCTCTGGTTGCAGGAGGTATTAAAGTGGCTTTGATTACGACCGTTGGTGGTTTGATCGTAGCTATGATCCTCCAGGTATTCTTCAACTACTGTAACTCAAAAATCGAAGGCATTGTAAACAACATGGAAGATGCTTCAGTTAGTTTGTTGGATATCTTAGTAAAATACAATCAAAAAAATAAATAATCAACCATGACCGAGAAGATATTAAAAATTATCACTATTGTAATGTTCGCCATTACCCTTGTGATATTGGGTATGTTTATGTTCGGGGGAGAAGTACCCGATCAGCTCTACTCAACACCAATACATACGGGAGCATTACTTAACTGGGCCTATATACTGTTTATTATTGCAATAATAGCAGCAATTATATTCCCTATCGTAAGGTTATTCACCAGACCGAAACAAGCGATGAAGAGCTTTATAGGTTTGGTAGCCCTTGCAGTAGTTATACTCTTTGCTTATTTGCTGGCTGATGGTACTCCGATGCAAATCGTAGGATACTCAGGCCCGGACAATGTTCCGTCACGTCTGATTTTCTCAGATACCATCATCTATACAATGTATTTCTTGTTCGCAGGAGCTATAATTGCTATTTTAGCAACTGAACTTCTGAGAAAATTCAGATAATCATTTCCCCATAGGGAATTAGATAAAAACGAAAAATATGGCAAAAAAAACACCAGAAATTAATGCTACTTCAACTGCCGATATTGCATTCTTGTTGCTTGTATTCTTCTTGGCTACAACGACGATGAATGTGGATTCCGGTATGTTCCGGAGATTACCGCCATATCAGCCTGACAATACCGAAGCACCTAAAATTGCAAAAAGAAACATCTTGCAAATATTGGTAAACCGGAACAATCAGCTGGCTATCAACGGTGAATTAGCTGATGTTTCTACGCTAAAAGAGAGAACGGTTGAATTCATACTGAACCCGACAAACGACGAAAATTTACCGGAAAAAATAGTAAAAGATGTCGATTTGTTAGGAAATGTAGAAGTATCCAAAGGGATCGTTTCTCTGCAAAGTGATAAAGGAACATCCTATGAAATGTATATTGCTGTCCAAGATCAATTAGCAGCAGCATACAATGACGTAAGAGACCGGAAAGCCGTGAGCAAATGGGGTAAAAAATATTCAGCTTTGACATCTGAACAACAGGATGCCATCAAAAACTGGGTGCCCATGTCAATATCAGAAGCAGAACCTAAAAACATAGGAGGTAAAAAATAATGGCAAAATTTAAAAAAGACGGCAAAAAAGAAACGCCGGCAATTTCAACAGCGTCATTACCTGATATTGTGTTCATGTTGTTGTTCTTCTTTATGGTTAGTACGACCATGCGTGAAGTAACACTTATGATTCAGAATAATCTGCCTCAGGCAACACAAATTGCTAAACTGGAAAAGAAATCGTTGGTAAGTAATATTTATGTAGGAAAACCGACATTACAATACCAGAAAGCATACGGTACGGAACCCCGTATCCAACTGAATGATAAATTCGCAACACTGGAAGACGTAGGCGCCTTCGTAGCTGCTGAACGGGAAGCCCGGAAAGAGGAAGACCGGAACAGCATTACCAATAACCTAAAAATCCAGTCTGAGACCACGATGGGTATTGTCACTGATATCAAACAAGAATTACGTAAAGCTAATTCTTTGAGAATCAACTATGGTGCTAGACAAAAGGTCACCAAGCACTAATAACTAAAAAAAAGGGGATCTAAAATCCCCTTTTTTCTTGCAAAATTATTATTTTTGCAAACGCAATTGGTTCCGTAGTTCAATGGATAGAATGAAGGATTCCGGTTCCTTTGATTGGGGTTCGAGTCCCCACGGGATCACAGAGCCAAAAACCCAAAACGCTTAAATCAGTGTTTTGGGTTTTCTTTTTATGTTTTGTAATTCCTGCGACTTTGTCGCAGGAATTGATAAGACGGTTGAGGATAATTGTAGATTGAATTCGTCCGACAGTGTCGGACGAATTGTATTTAACTGATTTACAATCATATCCTTTATTTGCGGATAGATTATATAAAATTGACGGGATAATTTAAAAAGAGTTTCGGTAAGCCCGCGGGTGTTTACTTGTTTTTCGAGTGTTTTCAGGAGATTGGTCCCGTATTGGGCACGGTCTTCCCCTCGCTGCTCAAATTCGATGATGTAGAAACCTATGAGCCAGTTGCGAAGAGTGAGGTTTCGGTTGATAGCTTTGAGTGCACTGGACTGCAATGCAATGTGGGTCTGACAAATAGCGGAGGAAAGGTCAGGTAATTTCATGATGTAGTGAATTTTGTTACAAATATACGCTTTTTATAAGTCACCTGACAATTTTATATACTCCACAGGATCACAGAACCCAAACAGAAAGTCTGTATTGGAGTTTATTTTTACACATTAGGGACGTGCCCTAATGTGTAATTTTTATACTATATTCGCAGAAAGAAAAGAAAAAGATGAAAAAACCGTCCCGTCATACGAAACTAAAAGTAGTGAGTGGTTACATTTTACTTTTTATTCTGACAATTGCAGCCATTACTTTTATATACAAACAGATATCCCGTTTTACGGACAACGATCAGCTGGTCAGTACAGCCAATCAAAAACTGTTTATCATCGGCAATACCATTACGGGTCTTTACGAAGCAGAATCCTTAAGTAGTTCCTTTATACAAACCGGTTCTCCCAGTTCCTTCCGGAAATACATTCAGATTATAAAACAAGTAGAGCTAAACATCGATTCTTTAAAAAACATGACCGACCAACCGGAACAAATTGCCCGTATCGACACTATACATACCTTGCTCAATAGTAAAATTAAAAACCTCAAAGAACTGATCCGGGCTAAAAAGTCTCAAAACCCGGAAGATTATTACAATCAGGCCATAGCTTTAATCGAATCGAACCGGGATACCTCACCAGATATTCCTCAAATTCAGAAACGGGTCATCACCACAAGAGACAGTTCCTATATCAAAAGCACAAAAAAGAAAAAAGGTTTTTTAGGTATCTTTTCTTCCCGCCAGCCAGATTCCTCTTTACAAATTACGGTTACAAACCAAGAAGTATGGGATACACTCTATCAGCCAACCCCTGCAACAAACGCTGACAGTATCATGAATATATTGAAATCGGCCTGGGAAAACTTTCAAGCAGAAACCGAAAACCTAAACCGGCAAATTACCCAGAAAGAATACAATATCGTGCTCCAAAGCGTCAGGATCACGGAACAACTAAAAAAAGTTTTATACGACTATGAAAACGAGGAAATCAACACCTCCATCAGTCGTATGAAACAGCGGGAAGAAGTCATGAATTCTGCGGCTGCCATGATTGCCAAAATTGCCATTATCGCCGTTTTATTCATAGCCTTTTTCTGTACACTCATTTTAAAAGATATCACACGTAATCAACGCTACCGACAAGAATTAGAAAAAGCGAAAACTTATACGGATCAATTACTAAAAAGTCGGGAACAACTCATGCTATCGGTAACTCACGATATTAAATCCCCTCTGAGTTCTGTTCTAGGTTATATCGAACTATTGAATACAACCCATACCGATGAACGGCAACGCTATTTTTTGAAAAACATGCAAAGTTCTTCCGAGCACATACAAAAACTGGTAATGAACCTACTGGATTTTTCAAAATTAGAAAACAACAAAGTAAAACCGGAAAATGTCAGTTTTAATCCAGCCCGTCTATTTCAGGAAATAAATGACAGTTTTATCCCTTTGGCGAAAACCAAAAACCTGGTACTTAATTTCCATATCGATGATAAACTAGATAAAGAATATACAGGAGATGCCCTCCGAATACGTCAGATCATTGTCAATCTGATGTCCAATGCAATCAAATATACAGAAAAAGGAAGTGTAGCCCTCATTGTCACGACAAATATACCTGGTGATAAACTGATTATCCAAGTAAAAGACACCGGTCCGGGGCTCTCGAAAGAAGAACAAACCTTGATTTTTCAGGAATTTACCCGTTTAACTTCTTCTGTACCTGCAGAAGGAACGGGACTAGGATTAACAATTACTCAAAAACTCGTCCACCTATTAAAGGGACAGATTTTGTTGGACAGCAAACCTGGCAAAGGAAGTTGTTTCACCATCGAATTACCGTTAAAAAAGTCTGCAGCCCATCCTTCTACCTCAGAAGCAGATACTCCTTCTCCTTCAGTCCCAGCGAAAACAGCCGACCTCTCCCGGTTAAAGATATTATTGGTAGACGACGATCCGCTTCAGTTGGAAATGGCAGCTGGCTTATTGAAAAATCAAGGAATCCAGTCTTTCATTACGACCCATCCTCAAGAAATCATAAATAAGCTACAGACCGAACATTATGACCTGGTATTTTCAGATATACAAATGCCGGAAATGAATGGATTCGAGCTTGTAAAACAAATCCGGAAGCAATATCCATCCTTGCCGGTGGTAGCCTTATCTGCTGATTCCGATAAAAAAGAAGAAGACTACTTGCAAGCCGGTTTTACAACCTATCTGAGTAAACCTTTCAGTTCCCGTCAACTCATGCAATTGATTCTCCGTCTAACCGGCCAGGAATCATCTACTTTAAACCTTTCCTCTTCTCCGGAAGAAAAAAATCTTCTCGACGAAGAAAACCGGGGCTATACGCTGAAAAATATTCTCCAATTCACAGACAATGATCCGAAAGCCTTACAAAAAATATTAATATCATTCACGAGCAGTACCCAAGAACATATCGAATTACTAAAAAAATACTTACAAGAAAAACAATGGAAAGCAATTGGGCTTCTAGCTCATAAAATGTTGCCATTATTTCGCCAACTGGAAGTAAAAGAAGTCATCACCTCTTTACAACAATTAGAGCATTCCGATAAAAATCCGTTATCAGAAAAACAGAGCGAAGAGAGGGTCCGCCAAGTTATTGATCTCTCAGAGAAATTAATACGAACCTTGCAGAATCAAATGGACAACAACCTATAGGCTAAAAGTTCACAAGACATAAGCGTCCTCTCCCTTTTTCGGATAAAAATTGTAAAGGCTAAGTAATTAAAATTTTTGATACTTGTCTTAAACCAGAGACAAAGGTTTACCACATAGCGAGTGGGAAGAGAAATCTGAAACAAACAAGAAATACTTTTCGATCTTTACAGTCGGACTGTTCTTTACTTTTAAGCCTTGAACATTTGCATACTCAAACATTTCTGAATTTCCGGATTTTTTCTATTTTTGTATAACTCAAACAGATAGAGAAATGAAATATATTCTGATCATTTTTTGGTGTAGTATTGTGTGTCAGAGTTGGGGGCGAGAGGTTATTTCCCTGAATCGTTCCTGGAAATTCACTCCAGGCTATGAAACGGCTAAAAATACTTATACGGAAGTAAACCTTCCGCACACCTGGAATCAGGACGCTTTAGCGGCCAAAGTCAATTATGAACGGGGACTTGGAAATTATGAAAAGGACATCGATATACCAGCCGCCTGGCAAGGGAAGCGCCTTTATTTACGTTTCAAAGGAGCCAATACAATAACAAATGTATTTATAAACAGCAAACATGCAGGAGAACACCGGGGAGGTTATACAGCTTTCGCAATGGATATAACGCCTTATATTCATTGGGGAACAAAGAACAACATTTGGGTAAGGGTCAATAATTCTCCTCAGCTAGATATTATGCCACTGCTAGGAGATTTTAATATGTATGGGGGTATCTATCGCGATGTAGAACTCATTATTACCGATCCCTTTCATATCAGTCTTTCTGATTACGGTTCTTATGGCCTATATTTTACACAGACGGATGTCTCCCGGGAAAAAGCCAGAATATTGGCAAAAATTCTAGTAAAGGGTGAAACAGGCTGTTCCTCAGTGATCCGTGTAAAAATAGAAGATCCACAAGGCAAAAACATCGTCAGTGCAGAACAAGAAATCACTTTTGATGAACAGGGAGAAGCCGTAGGAGAACTTATATTAAATATCTCCAAACCGCATCTTTGGAACGGGCGTAAAGACCCTTTTCTATACAAAACAATTACCGAGCTCCTTCGCAAAGGACAAATTACGGACCGGGTAGAGGAAAAAATCGGCATCCGGTATTTCCGGGTAGATCCCGATAAAGGTTTCTTTCTAAACGATGAACCTTTACAACTCAGAGGAGTATGCCGTCATCAGGACCGGGCAGAAATCGGAAACGCCCTTTTCCCCTCCCATCATCGGGAAGATATGGAAATCATGAAAGAAATGGGGGTAAATGCTATCAGATTAGCCCACTATCCTCAAGACCGTTATGTATACGACCTCTGTGATGAATACGGATTCATTGTATGGGCAGAAATTCCCTTCGTAGGTCCAGGAGGCTATCGGGACAAAGGTTTTGTCGACCAGCTGTCTTTTCGGGAAAATGGTAAAATCCAGCTGAAAGAACTGATTCGCCAGAATTACAATCATCCTTCCATTTGCTTCTGGGGATTATTCAATGAACTAAAACAAAGCGGAGACGATCCGCTGAATTATGTGGAAGAACTAAATACTTTAGCTCATGAGGAAGACCCCTACCGCCTCACAACGGCAGCCAGTAATCAAAACGGAGCCTTGAACGAAGTGACCGACCTGATTGCCTGGAATCAATATTATGGTTGGTATGGCGGAGAACCTGCAGGAATAGGTAAATGGGCTGATGCAGTACATAAAAAATATCCGGAAAAACCTGTTGGGATCAGCGAATACGGAGCCGGAGCCAGTATCCTCCACCAACAGGAAGAACTAAAAAAACCGGTAGCAAACAGCTACTGGCACCCGGAAAACTGGCAGGCTTTCTTCCACGAAGAGCACTGGAAAGCAATAGACCAACGGCCTTATTTATGGGGTACCTTTGTATGGAATATGTTTGATTTTGGCGCGGCTCATCGCCAAGAAGGTGAAATGGCCGGAAAAAATGATAAAGGTTTAGTAACTTTCGACCGGAAAATAAAAAAAGATGCTTTTTATTTTTATAAAGCCAACTGGAATTTAGAGGAACCTTTCGTATACATAACAGGAAAGCGATTTGAAAAAAGATCCGAAATGTCCCAGCAAATAAAAATCTATTCCAACCAGCCGGAAGTAGAATTAATATTAAACGGGAAATCTCTAGGGGTCAAAAAAGGAGTTTACGGCATTTTCACCTGGACGGAAATCCAATGGAAAAAAGGAGAAAATATCCTGACAGCCCGTTCGAAAAACGGTATAACAGATGAGGTAAAAATTCTTTTTTAGAAATATAATCCTCACTTATCATCCGCACTTACGAACAATTTTTTAAATTTATAGCAAAAGAGGAGATATGACAAAAATATTATTAGTAGACGATGATACGACATTTTGTTTAATGTTAAAGACTTGGTTATCAAAACGAAATTTTGAAGTCGATGAGGTATTCTCCTGCGAAGCCGCTTTAAAATCACTGACGGCACATCAATACGATGTTGTCCTGACAGATTTACGTTTACCGGATAAAGACGGAATTTTTCTTTTAAAAAATATAAAAGCGACTCATCCGGCCACCCAGGTGATTTTAATGACGGGATATGCAGACATACAAACAGCAGTAGAGTCCATAAAAGCAGGGGCTTTCGATTATGTTTCCAAGCCCGTCATTCCCGAAGAAATCCTCAAAAAGATAGAAGATGCTGTAGCGAAAAAAAATCCGGCTATACAGCAAAAGACGGAGACAAAAGAAGACATTTCTTATATAAAAGGAACCAGTGAGCAGGCCGATAAACTCTACGAATACATCCAATTGGTTGCTCCTACCCAGATGACCGTACTGATTACAGGCGAAAGCGGATCGGGTAAAGAATACATTGCCCGTTTAATCCATGAGCGCAGTAAACGAAAAAACGGACCTTTTGTTGCCGTAGATTGCGGTGCTATACCGAAAGAATTAGCGGCCAGTGAATTCTTCGGACATATAAAAGGGGCCTTTACAGGAGCGGTCAGCGACAAAACAGGTTATTTTGTATCAGCCTCCGGAGGAACGATTTTCCTGGATGAAATCGGGAATCTGAGTTACGAAATTCAAGTACAGCTATTGAGAGCTTTAGAAGAGAGAAAAGTAAAACCCGTAGGAAGTAACAAAGAAATTGATTTTGACGTCCGGATTATTTCGGCTACAAATGAAAACCTGACAAAAGCTGTAGCAGAAGGAAAATTCAGGGAAGATTTATATCATCGCCTGAATGAATTCTCGCTAAAAGCATTGAGTTTACGGGAGCGCCCTGAAGATATTATTGTATTTGCCAATCACTTCCTCTCTAAATCAAATGAAGAATTAGATAAAAACGTAATCGGCTTTGAAGATAAAGTTATCCGTATTTTTAAAAAATACGCCTGGCCCGGCAATTTGCGGGAAATGAGAAACGTGGTAAAAAGGGCGACTTTATTATGCAAAACTGCTTTTATCACAGAAAACGATATCCCTGCAGAATTGCTAGCTACCTCTGAAAATACCGCGGATGATTTTTCTTCCCGGAGAGAAAAAAATGAATTAGAACTCATTAAAGAAGCGCTGGCGAAATGCAATAATAATAAAAGTGAAGCTGCCCGTCTTTTGAAAATAGACCGGAAAACACTTTACAATCGTTTAAAACATTATTCACTGGAATAAAAATTAGCCGCAAAAACCCTACAACTGCTATCAGCATTCCCGGCATACGAAAAAGCTGCCTCCGAAAAGGCAGCTCTCTTTCGCATTAAATAATAAAACATCAAATACCCTGTATGAAAACACAGGTTTCTTTCCGCAGGAATTCCCCATTCCCACTATAATAAACCGTTAATTTAGTCCCTCTTTTCTTTAATACCAATTTATAAAAACTGTTTCCATCAGCAAAGGCTTCATCGATCACATAAGCAGAATACCGGGCTGCAATGGCAGATTTTACCACAGAAGGTACATCACCGACAGTTACTTGCTGAAAATCTATCCCTTCTGCCGGTAGTTTAGCAGAATAAGTTATTTCTTCCTTTAGAGTCTCTTCTTCATATACATCAGGATTCGGAGAATCACAAGCTGAAACAGACAAAAAAACTCCGCATCCCAACAATATTCCGGTAATTCCTGCTAAACGTTTCATAGTTTTTTCCTTTAGATCGTAAGCTTTTCTATTTATTATATAGAAAAAGACATGCCAAAAAAGAAAAACAACTTTGAATACGGATACAAAAACATCTGTATCAACACATTACACATCGGCAACAACTTCCCCAAAAATCTTAAACTGAGGAAAATGGGGAAAAAGGAAAAAAAGTGTAGGGGAAAATTTCCCCAACTTCCCTTAAAATTCAGGATTGCATCAACGTCTTCTCGGCCTTCAATACGGAAGAATAATCCCAGAGATGACGCGCAAATTTAGTCCGGATTTGTTCCAGGCAAAGATTCCCGATACTTCCTTCGTGTGTATGATGAAGCGGACGCTGTGTATTACTATCGTACTCTCCGGCCTGCACTTTCAGTCCAACCAGGCGATAGGCTTCCCGAAAAGGCATTCCGGCACTGACCATATCGTTGACGTCTTCCACCGTAAACAAATAATTATAACGTTTATCTTCCAGAATATTTTTATTCAGCTGCATTTCCTTCAAAACAGTTCCGGCCATACACAAGCAATCATTCAATTCCTCAAAAGCCGGAAAAAAGATCTCTTTCGTCAGTTGCATATCCCGGAAATAGCCAGAATTTAGATTCGCGCATAATAAAGCCATTTGAGACGGTAAAGATTGTAGCCGGTTGCATTTAGCCCGGATTAATTCGAATATATCGGGATTTTTCTTATGCGGCATAATACTGGAACCGGTTGTAAACTTATCCGGTAATTTGATAAATCCGAAATTTCCGCAGGAAAACAGGCAAATATCCGCCGCCATTTTCCCTAAAGTTGTTGCCACAGCAGACAAAGCAAACAATACATTTTTCTCCATTTTTCCCCTTTGCATTTGGGCATAGACAGAATTATAAGCCAGATCGTCAAATCCCAACAAGGTAGTCGTCAAGGTACGGTTAAGCGGTACGGAAGAACCATAGCCGGCGCCTGATCCGAGGGGATTCGTATTGACCATGTCGTAAGCAGCTTTTAAAAACAGCAAATCATCGGCCAGAGACTCAGCATAAGCACTAAACCACATCCCGAAAGAAGAAGGCATTGCTATTTGCAAATGAGTATAACCCGGCAATAAAACTTCCTTATTTTCTTCGGCTTTCGCCATCAAAATTTCAAAAAATTCCCGGACCTGTACCAGGACATCGATTAAAGCCGAACGGGTAAATAACTTAATATCTGTCAGCACCTGATCATTGCGGGAACGACCTGTATGAATCTTCTTCCCGGCTTCCCCACATTTTTGAGTTAATAAATACTCAATCTGAGAATGTATATCTTCTATCCCCTCTTCTATTCTAAATTCTCCCCGATCAATCTCCTGTCCGATTTCTTTTAAAGCTCTCTCCAAATCCGTTAATTCGCTATCATTCACCAATCCGATGGAATACAACATTTTCAAATGAGCCATATTTCCCAGCACGTCAGCTTTTGCTAACATGACATCCAGTTCTCTGTCTTTCCCAACGGTAAATTTTTCTGTAAAACCATCGATATCGTATCCTTTATCCCAAAGCTTCATTGTCTTTATGTTTAAATGTGCAAATATATGAGGGTGCAAATGTTTAAATGTTTAATTGAAAATTATCCAACAGCCGGACAAACAATTCGATTCCTTCTTCTATCTCCTTCAGGTATATATATTCATCTGCAGTATGACTGCGGGCACTATCGCCCGGACCGATTTTCAAAGAAGTCCAGGGGATGACAGCCTGATCGGAAGTAGTAGGGGAACCATAAGTAGCTAGTCCCAAGCTCTTACAACGCTCCACGATAGGATGATTTTCAGAAATAGAAGAAGAATTCAGCGAAAAAGAACGGGGTTTTATTTCACTTTTTATCTGCGACCGGATAGTTTCATAAATTTCAGTATTCGAATAATATTCATTCACCCGTATATCGACCATAAAGCGACACTCTGCGGGAACCACATTGTGCAGACTACCGGCTTGTATTCCGGTTACGGTCATTTTCACTTCTCCTAGCAAATCCGATACTTTTCCGAAGCGGTAATTCCGGAACCATTCGATGTCAGGCAAAGCTTCATAAATTGCATTGACTCCCTCTTCCCGGGCAGCGTGTCCCGCTTTTCCTTTGGCTATACAATCCAATACCATCAATCCTTTTTCAGCAACAGCAGCTTGCATTCCGGTCGGTTCTCCGATAAAAGCCAAGGCAATTCCGTCCAATTCCTTCACCACACTTTGTATCCCTTTCTTTCCGGTATTTTCTTCTTCTGCGGCATTCAGGTAAATCAAATTATAAGGCTGAGCTTTCCGATCCAATTGTAAAAAAGCAGCCCACATAGAGACAATACTTCCCCCCGTATCATTACTCCCTAACCCAAATAACTTTCCTTCCCGGATTTCGGGACAGAAAGGATCAAACGTCCAGGCAGCATTCGGTTTCACGGTATCAATATGCGCTTCCAGCAATACTGTCGGCTTCGCAGGATCGAAATAATGAGATCGAACCCATACGTTATTTCCTTTCCGGTAAGCCTGATAACCGAGTTTCGCCCATGTCATTTCCATCAGGTCCGCCACACGATCTTCTTCTCCACTGAAAGAAGGAATAGAAATAATTTTCATCAACAAATCAATTGCTTCCGAAGCCTGCATATTTCAATATTTATAAATTTAATCTATAAGTCCGCAATATTTACAAATATAAGCATCCTAAAATCCTTTATCAGAGGAATATTCTCCTCAGAAAACAAAGTAACAAAACCGGAATTCAGGACTATAAACCCTTTATCTACACGAAGGTCTTCCTTCCGCAAAAAGTTGAACAGGTAGAAAACAAATGCAAAGTTCCCTGAATCATCCTTCACCTTTGAGTATCCGAATAATTGAATCTACTCTCCGACAATGACAGTGCCCCCCTCTAAATCCGAAGGACTGGTCAGCCTCACTCTTTTTACCCCTGCATCCAGGGTTTTAAAAGCATTTTCCAATTTAGGCAACATCCCTGCATGTATACTTTTTTCTTCCAGTAACTCCTTATATTTCTCCCGGTCGATAAGGGGAATTACTGAATTTTCGTCCTGAATATTTTCCAGTACTCCCGGCTTATCAAAACAAAATACCAACTCCGTATCATACCTCTTACTTAAAGCAATTGCTGTAGCAGCAGCCACACTATCGGCATTGGTATTCAGCAACTGTCCGGTTTCGGAACAGGTAATAGGAGAGAGCACAGGCATGATCTCTTTCTCCAACAAAAAGGCCAGAACCTCCTCCTTTACCTGATCAATATCTCCGACATATCCCCAATCGATATCTGTAACAGTTCGTTTATGAGCAACAATCACCCCCATATCACAACCCGATAAACCGCAAGCATTTACTCGTTTGGACTGCAAACAGGCAACAATCTTCTTATTTGCTAAACCAGCATAAGCCATGACGGTGACGTCCAAAGTAGAAGCATCTGTAATCCGCCGGCCTTCATGCATCCGAGTTTCTATCCCTAAACGGGCTGACAATTGCCCGGCCATACTTCCCCCTCCGTGTACTAATACACAGTAAGGATAATAAGCCGACAATTTATTACAAAGATCTTGCAGCACCTGTTCATTTTCGATCAGCTTACCGCCAACTTTTATCACTTTTATCATACATTTACCTGTTGAAAATATTCTCCCTTACCCTTTCAAGCTTCCATCACTTCCCGGAAAGCTCTCAAAAATTCATCTGCTTCCTTACGGGTAATTGTCAAGGCTGGTAACAAACGAAGTGTATACTGTCCACTGTACCCGGTGAGGATATGATATTCTTTCAACAATCGGGCCCTTACATCCTTTTGTGGACTCTCCGTATCGACTCCTATCATCAATCCTCTGCCCCTCACTTCCGTGACACCTTTTATTCTCTTCAACTCCCGCATCAGGTATTTTCCCAAGCCAGCAGCATTATTGACGGCATATTCCTTTTCGATCACTTCCAATACTGCCAGGGCAGCAGCACAAGCCAGATGACTGCCGCCAAAAGTAGTTCCCAGCATTCCTTTTTTGGCCTGAATTCCTCCGGCAATCAACAGACCTGCAATCGGAAAGCCGTTCCCCATCCCTTTTGCCATCGTAATAATATCCGGTTTTACGCCTGCATACTGATGAGAAAAAAACATTCCACTCCTACCGTAACCACATTGGATTTCATCTACAATCATCAATGTTCCGGTTTGATCGCAACACTTCCGCATCCGGCATAAAAATTCATCCTCTGCCACACGAATCCCGCCGACCCCCTGTATTCCCTCCACTATCACAGCCGCATATTTTCCGCTCGACAGTTCCCCTTCCAAAGCCTGGACATCATTCAAGGGAATAAACGTCACTTTGTGATGCCGATTCACCGGAGCCTGAATGGCCGGATTGTCGGTGATGGACACAGCAGCGCTTGTCCGTCCATGAAAAGCACCTTTAAAAGCCAATATCTGATCTCTTCCATTGGTAAAAGAAGCTAATTTTAAAGCATTCTCATTAGCCTCCGCACCACTGTTACAGAGGAAAAGCTTATAATCCTCCTCCCCGGCAAGCTGACACAATTTTATCGCCAATTCTTCCTGTAAAGAATTTACTACAGCATTCGAATAAAATCCGATCTTCTGCAACTGACGGGTTACTTTTTCCACATAAACAGGGTGACAATGCCCAATAGAAATAACAGCATGTCCTCCATAAAAATCCAGATATTTTCCTCCTTGCTTATCCCATAAATAAGCGCCCTTGGCCTCTACTGGCTCTATATCAAGTAAATCATAAACCTCAAACAATCCCATAACTGAAAATTTATACAGACCGGAAATGAAAAACGGCTTTTCAAATCCGGAAATAACTCAAAAATAATTCGCCTTTAACTGAAGTCCCATGGTTTCCGGTAATCCAGAAATCAGATTCATATTCTGTACGGCCTGACCGGAAGCTCCCTTCAATAAATTATCAATCACAGAAGTAATCAGGATCTTCCGATCTTGCTGAGTGATGTGAATAAAACAATAATTCGTATTGACCACCTGCTTTAAATAAAGAGGTTCATCGCTTATACATACAAAAGGATGAGACTGATAATAACTTTTATATAAATCTACCCATTTAGCTTTTGAGTCATTGCTACGGAGGACAGTGTTAATTATAATCCCTCGGGTGTGACATCCCCTTACCGGAACAAAAGCCAGATCAAAAGGATTCTTAGCACCTGCTCTTTGTAAAGTTTCCTTAATTTCGGCCAAATGTTGATGAGTAAATACCTTATAATTCGATAAATTATTGCAACGGTTGCTGAAATGTGTATCGGTTGTCGGTTTTTGTCCAGCTCCCGTAGAACCGGTGACCCCAAAAACGGTAATCTCTGCGGGTAATCTATCGGAAGCTGCCAGAGGCAACAACCCCAGCTCGATTGCCGTAGCAAAACAACCCGGATTAGCAATATACTGGCTTTGTACAATTACGTCCCGGGCCAATTCGGGTAAACCGTATACAAAACCGTTGGCATCGGCGGCCAAGCGAAAATCATTTCCCAAATCGATGATTTTTACCCGTTGCGGAACAGCATATTTTCCTAAAAATTCAGCAGACACTCCATGTCCCATACACATAAACAAAACATCAATTGCCGAAAAATCAATTGCTGAAAAAGTCAACGGAAGATATAACAGATCCCCATGAACCTTAGAAACCAGTTCTCCGGCATGCGATTCACTTTGAATATATTTTATTTCCGCTTGGGGATGATTCACCAGAATCCGGATTAATTCTCCTGCCGTATAACCGGCTCCGCCGGCAATTCCTATTTTTATCATACTACTACAATAATCCATAACTTATAGTCCTCTCTTACAAATCGTGATTGACCGCGTTGTAAATCTTCAACGGCATGGCAATCATTTTGGTAAACCCTTTTACATCATCCGATGTCCAGGCATTATTCATCTCCCCATACTCGGCAAATCCGGAATTCATCAAATCGTGAACCGATTCAATGCCAATCAGATCAAAATGATAAGGCCGCAATTGTATTTTCACCTTTCCGCTGACATTCCGCTGACTATTTTCCAGAAACCGTTCGATATCCCGCATGACCGGTTCGGAATACATGGCTTCGTGCAAAAACATCCCATACCAGTTTCCCAACTGTTCTTTCCAATATTGCTGCCACTTTGTCAATGTATGTTTCTCCAACAATTCATGCGCTTTAATAATTAAAAGCGGAGCTGCGGCTTCAAAACCGACCCGGCCTTTAATACCGACAATTGTATCGCCTACATGGGTATCGCGGCCAATCGCCCAAGGGGAGGCAATTGCTTCTATCGCACGGATTGCTTCTATTCTCTTTCCTTGCTGTCCATTGACGGCTACCACCTCTCCCTGCTCAAATTCGATCTCCAGCATTTCTTTTCCGGCTTTCTGTAAGGGAGAAGGATAGGCTTCTTCCGGTAAATTTGTATTTGCCTGCAAGGTTTCTTTTCCCCCGATCGACGTTCCCCAAACCCCTTTATTAATGGAATATTCCATCTTCTTCCAATCATAGCTTACACCATGAGCTTTCAGATAAGCAATCTCCTCTTCCCGGGATAACTTCAAATCCCGGGTAGGAGTAATGATTTTTTTATCCGGAGCGAAAACATTAAAGCAAAGATCAAAACGAATCTGGTCGTTCCCGGCTCCTGTACTCCCGTGAGCAATATACTGTGCTCCAATTTCGTTCGCATAATTTACAATGGCTAAAGCTTGAAAAGTACGTTCAGAACTGACAGAAATTGGATAAGTATGATTCCGCAATACATTTCCGAAAACCATATATTTAATACATTTTTCATAATAATCGGTTGTTACATCCAGATTTACATGCTTTTTAGCCCCCAAAGCATACGCTTTTTCCTCCACCACTTTCAATTCCTCCGTACTAAACCCTCCGGTATTGGCTAAAGCAGTATATACTTCTAACCCTAACTCTTCACTCAAATATTTCACACAATAAGAGGTATCTAAACCTCCGCTATATGCTAAAACGACTTTTTCCATTTCTATTTGTAATTACAAAAGTTATACTCTACATTCTTGTAAACGAGCAAATGTAAACGTTTCCTCGTATCCCGACCGGGCAACTTCCTAGCCGATTAAAAACCCTTGGGCAACCCTCCGCCCCCGTTCAAAAAATTTCCAGCCTGTAATCGGAGGCAGAATCTTCCTCCCCAAGCTGAACATTCAAACATTTTTATATTTGAACGTTTAGGCATTTAAAACTTGTCCCTGTCGCAGCCAACAAGCAGTCCGGCTAAAAACAGGCAAATTTTTTCAATAAACGAATAATGCCCGAACGTTTCCGACCTACTTTTTTCAACTCCGCCTCCCGTTTCGCAATCGCTTCCGGATCATACACCATACCGGTACATAGACATTTCGTCATATTCGTACGCTGAAGGATATCGTAATTTACACAGGACTGACAGCCGGCCCAGAATTGTTCATCATCGGTCAGTTTAGCAAAAGTAACAGGCACATATCCCAATTCTGTGTTGATTCGCATCACTTGTTCCCCGGTAGTCAATCCAAACAACTTAGCTTGCGGAAATTTCTTACGGGATAACTCGAAAGCTGCCCTCTTAATCTTCTTTGCTACCCCCATTCCCCGGTAAGCGGGTTTTACAATCAATCCGGAATTGGCAACGAATTTTTCATGCCCCCACGATTCAATATAACAAAAACCCACAAATTCCTCCCGGTTTAAAGCGATAATCGCTTTTCCCTGTTTAATCTTACCGGTTATATATTCGTCTGTTCTCCGGGCAATACCTGTACCACGAGCTTTCGCTGCTTCGTCAATAGTGTCGTTAATAGTTGTAACATACTTTAAATGCTTCTCAGAAGCGACCATCACATCTATTTTCATCTCCTTCTAATTTAAGTGCGTTTTAAATATTTATATTCTGACCTTTTGATTCTTTCTTCTTTTGAATTCGATGCAAAGATATGCATAAATATCTATTTAAAACAAATATTTATGCAAATATATTTTTCTTATAAAGTCTTTATTCCATTCAGAACATAGCTTCTACAAGGAAAGCAAACGTATGCATAAATATTCAATCTTTAAAAATGAGGAAACGGCAGGACAAGATAAAACACTATTTTTTCTTTCAATTGCAGTGAAATTATTTCAAATCATCAGTAAATAAATTTATTTTTATTACAAATTGACAGTAAACGATAGCCTTTTATAATAATATATTAGAAAAATTTTTAATTCGGGATATTTTTTCTAGTTTTGTTTCCGCAAACGTTAACAACAAAGATCATGGAGCAGAATTTTACATTGAATCCTAATCCTTTAGTTCAGTTTTTACAAAAAGAACAAAAAGAATTTACAAAAGCCGATATTATAAAATACGTTACCGAAAATCAGATTGAGATGATCAATTTCCGATATGTCGGAGCGGACGGCAGATTAAAAACCCTGAATTTTATCATTAGCAGTCTGGAGCATTTAGACAGCATATTAACGTATGGAGAACGGGTAGACGGTTCCAGTCTTTTTCCTTATATCGAAGCAGGATCCAGCGATTTATACGTTATTCCCCGTTACCGGACAGCTTTCTTGAATCCTTTCAGTGAAATCCCGGCTTTGGATATTTTGTGCAGTTATTATACAAAAGACGGTAAGCCCTTGGAAAGTGCACCGGAATATACCCTCAGGAAAGCTCACGAAGAATTTAAAAAAGTGACGGGCATGGAGTTTCAGGCCATGGGGGAATTGGAATATTACGTTATCAGTGAAAAAGAAGAATTATTTGAAACCGCTGACCAGAGAGGTTATCATGAATCCACTCCTTTCTGTAAATGGGCGGATTTCCGCTGTGAATGTATGCGGGCCATTGCTCAGACCGGAGGAAAAATCAAATACGGTCACTCGGAAGTAGGTAATTTCACCTTGGGCAACATCCAATACGAACAAAACGAAATAGAATTTTTACCGGTTAACATTGAAGAAGCTGCCGATCAACTGGTAATTGCCAAGTGGATCATGCGCACCTTGGCTCTTCAGTATGGTATTAACCTGACTTTTGCTCCTAAGATCACGGCCGGAAAAGCCGGAAGCGGATTACATATCCATACCCGCTTGATGAAAGACGGAAAGAATATGTATATTGAAAACGGCCAGCTGACAGACAATGCTCTGAAAGCCATTGCCGGAATCCTGAACATCGCCTCTTCCCTGACGGCTTTTGGAAATACGAATCCAACTTCTTATTTCCGTCTGGTTCCTCACCAGGAAGCTCCTACCAATATTTGCTGGGGAGACCGCAACCGGTCGGTACTGGTACGGGTTCCATTAGGCTGGACGGAAGGTGCCGATAAAATGATCACAGACGCTAATCCGTTAGAAAAACCGGCACACAGTTTAGATCCGGGTATTAAACAAACCGTAGAATTCCGTTGTCCGGATGGTTCCGCCGACCTTTATCTCTTATTAGCGGGATTAGCTGTCGCTGCCCGTCATGGTTTTGAAATGCAAGACAGTATCCAATACGCAAAAGACCGCTATGTCAGTGTCAACATTTTCGACGATGCCCACAAAGCTACTGCCGAAAGACTAAGTCATTTGCCGGCTTCCTGTGCTGAATCGGCCGAATGCCTGGAACAACAACGCAGCATTTATGAAGCATACGGAGTTTTCAGTAAAAATCTGCTGGACGGACTCATTAAAAAACTAAAATCTTATGACGACCGTACATTGCGTACCGATATCGGAAACGATATGATGAAAATTACCGAATTAGTAAAAACCTATATCAACGTCGGATAATTTCCTCCAATATTTAACTCTTAAAAAAACCGCCTGATCATAATAAAATCAGGCGGTTTTTTATCAAGATTCATTAACCTAAAATAAACGAAACAAAAGGAAAACTCCTAATCCTTCCTCTACTTCCTCAATATCCCTTAAAAAACAGCTCCCATAAAGAAAAAAGATTGATTTTCGCTTTTATTCTCAAAGGTATAAGTCTGGAGAAATAGTCCGTCCCCATTTGTTCAAAAACAGATCACGGCTTCCAATACCAGTCCTCTCTCTGCTTTACGAGGCTCTTCATCTAATTTTCCGACAAATATCCCTGGCTCCTTCATTCGCCAAACGTGTCAAAAAGAGGAAACTTTTACAATGGGTTCCCCAGTTCCCTATCTAAATCATCTGTGGTTCGAAAAAGTGCATCCGCTTTTTCCGCAAAAGGCATATTCCCGGCTTTTTCCTTATAATTATAGTAAAATTCTGCACGAACATGTGCCTAGAAGTCAACGTCATCTTTAACGATTTCTTCCAAATTCATTACTGCATCTATCGGATAAGGTGTCTTAAATACCCGGATCTCCTCACTATTTAATTACTTATAAACTAATCCACTATATTGGAAACATCTCCAAATTTTCCCTTAATGTTGGCGCAAAATATATTACTCACGGGAATTGTGACTCGTTTTATTATTTATTAACGTCTATTTTTGCTATACTCAATTCTTCTCCCTTAAGAACTTAAAAACGTCAGTCCTTCTTAAATTATTACTTTACAAAATACATCAAAGAAATACCTATTTTTAGATTCCGTCTTTACCTGTAGTAATGTAAAGATTAACAATATTTCCAGACTCTTAAAGAGCAAGGATAAAAAAGATGACAAAAAATTGTCCATTTCCCATTTTAAGAAAAATATTTTCTCATTTTTATTTACCACTATTACTTAATTATTATATTTGTATAAAAAGTAAAAAAGAATATAACTATTAACTATAATATCATGAAAAAGATTATTTTCAAAATTATAATAGTCTCATTACTAACTCTTATTATCGGATGTAACAACGATGAAGACAAAAAAACAAGAAAACCAGAGGAAAAAATTTATGTTATAGATATTACCAAGGAAAATGCACCTTTCACTCATATTTTTGCATATAATAGAGGGTATGTAATTTATGCAAATATTAACAAAGATGGAATCCCTAAGAATGCTATTGTAAAATCTGGGAAAGTATTCTTTGTTTTAGTATTCAGAGAAAATGGTAAACCCTATCAATCATTTTATAATAATACAATTTATATATTTGACAATATTTGTAATAATGAAATAGACATTGCTACGATAAAAGATTATATGCTCGATTATTCTGGCTACACATTTGATAATCAATATTCTAATTTCGAAACAACAGAATCATTGGATATATTAGGGCCTAACATATCTAATGAAATTGAAAAGAAAATTGCAAAAATCAGAATAAATTATGGTGCTAAATTTATTGGAAATACTATTGGTATTATTAATGACACTTTATACTTTCCTGAATTAATATATTTGCTCGGACTCGCATATACCTTAATTGAATATAATGGAGATTATGAAGATGCAATAGGTATTGGATATGAAAGTAAGGCTGCTCACCATATCCTCTCTATTATTCAATATACAAATCCTGAAGAAGAACCTACAACACTTGCGAATTATGTGGTATCAAATTTTTCTTTATTAACAAGCACACTTCAACTTGCAGATAAAAGACAAAAACAAATAAAAATAGCAGAAGAAATGCTTAAAGAAAAAAATAATAATTCTATTCAAAATATCACAAAATAAACCTATTTTTAAAATATTAAATAGGACTAATAAGCAGTAATTCATATAATCCAGGAAATTTTACTGAAGAAAATTTATACATTTTTTATTATCAGTACTATTGACATAAAAAAATAACAACAATATTATTATGATAATTCTTTACCCACTATAATAAAGGAAGCAATAGAATACAGAGTAAAAAACTAATAGAAAAACTTAATTACTGAGATTCAGTCGATAAAGCTTTGCTTTTTAAGGGAAAGAAGAAAATAAAGAACGAGACTCATGCTAAATCTCGTTCTTTTTATTTAAAAGTCATCTTCAAATAGATAGACTCCTTTTATAGAATCTTAAACAATTCCTCTATACATTAACGATAGAGCCAAAAAGCATCCCGCCAGCCAAAACCTTTAAACTTTTTTCTTGTTTCCCTATCGTAAATTCTCAACCCCCGCTTAGAAGTATATAAAATATACCGGCCATCCGGAGAATACCAAAAGGGAGTATAAATCTTATTCCGAACTATTTTTCTCTGTTTTCCTGTATTCACATCTATCTCCACCAAATAACAGGTAAAATAAGTGGCATAACGTAACAACAGCGTTTGTCCGTCAGGCGTAATTACCGGATTTTGATAGCCTAATCCTAAAGTACCTATACTAAACGTATTTATATTTGGATGCTTTTGCCACAATAAACTATCTTTTTGATAGCATTCGATCCAACCTTGAGCGTTTATCTTAACTTTAATATTTCTGAATCGATATTCTGCATTTGGATTTTTTTGTCTGGAATTATATAGCGTTTTTAAATTAGAAACTTTTAAAATTGGTAAAATTGGTACCGATTTTATTGAATCCAACACAATTATTTTTTGAGCCACTTTACCTTTAGTTTCCAAAAACAAAACTAGAGAATCTCCTTTCCAATTATAACCTGCAAATCTTGACCCATAAATATCTCCTAAATCCAATACAATATTATCATAATAATCAAAATTACCTTTTAGATCCATATGAAAATTACATAATCTCAAATTTACTTTATTATCTATCAACAAATAAGATTGAGCTCTTACTACAAACATTCCACTCCACAAAAATAAAATCAAAAAGACATATTTCATAATTTCAAATTTTTAAGTGAATAACTTATATACACATAATCTCTTATCCGCATTTGCATATCTAATAATAACGGTATCCTTAAAACAGGAAGATTAAAAACACCACCATTTAAAAGGGCTCGGGAAGCTGCTATTGCACAATGCATGTTTTTTATAGGGAAAAGTAAACCCATTCTATACATCTGTCCTGCTTTTGGCACACTATTAATGTAACTATTATAACCTTCTAAATTAATTTTATTAATCCGTACGCTTCGCTCAAAAGGACCTACTTTGGAATTTGTATAATTTGTAGTAGGTTTATGTTCTTTAAAGAAATTAGGTATCGTATGTTCAATATAATCTCCATTCTCGGCATAAGCTCCCCAAGAAAATGTTTTCCCATCTTCTGGATTATAAATCTGAGAATGTCCATCGGTTTGTAATTCTACATGACTCGTTGAATTATAAGAACCTTTATATATAGACCAAAGATCTGAAAGATTACCAAAGGCAGCCACTCCATACGAAAGGTCTTCATACCATTTATTTCCTTTTTTTCCTAAATAATTCCATTCCCCTGATCCTAAATCCACAGAGGCAAGGCCGAAATTTATATTAGGGGACACTCGTCCGCCTGACATAGCCGCCATCCCTATGGAACTATAAAAAGAACCAGCTATCGTTCCCATTAAATTCGGCATCATCGAAGAAATACTGGTGATACCTGCGGCTCCATAAGCCGACAATCCTCCAATAGCTGCGCCTCCTGCCATGTATTTCCAAGTTTTTCCCGATTGCCAATCCCATTTGACAGGATTTAATTGTCCATCATTAGCTAATGTCCCTCCGGACCAAGCCCCTAGCACCGCTCCAATTGCAAGAGGTATCCAAAAAAATTCCCCATCAGGATCAATATAGCGAATCGGATTATTTCCACAATATCCATAGGGACTAACTAATTGTAAGGCCGGATCTATATTCAACCAACGCCCCAATTCCGGATCATAATAACGCGAACCAAAATCATACAGAGAAAGCATACGGCCATTAAAGACTTTGTCCTGCAATTCTTTACCGCTAAAAAGATATTTATTACGATGCAACTCATTATTCTCAAAAGTCACTCCAAAGGGATAATAATCTGTATGTTGTATAGCAACCAAATTATCATTGAAAGCTTCCAACAAAACCCGGGTATTTCCTAAATAATCTTTTAAAAGATAATGATAAGCATATCCTCTATCATTCTTACGAACAAAACCTTCTGGATGCAGTAAATAAGAAATATTGGACCCTTCGTAAATCATCACTCCTCGATAATACGTCAAAGAACTTCCTACCTTCTGTGCCAGTTTTTCACCCGAAGCACTGTAAAAATAAGAAATATTATCAGAACTTTTCGTTATACATTCAGGTAAATTTAGTAAATTGTAAGAAATATTAATACCACGTCTTCCATCGGAAGTCATATTGCCCAATTCATCGTACTCATAAATTGCAGAAGTATTGCCCTGATCTGTAATACAGGTAACTGCATTTTTATTACCAGAGAAAGTGTAAGAATATACGAGATCGTTAAGTACTGCACCATTATTCGCTTGTCGTTTTAGACTCAGTAAATTGCTGTTCATATCATAAGTTAAGCCGGTTACATTATAAGCACCAGAATGATTTATCCAAGTAGAAGCGTTTTTTTCTCGGAAAGAAGCAGAAGCAAGCCGATTTAAAGGATCATAATAATATAGATAAGCTTTTGAAGGTTCATCTCCACGTTTCCAACGGATGGCATTGATATTGCCGTCATAGCGGGCAATAGCTTCGGGAATCACTTTCTGTTCATAATCTAATGCATAAGAAAAATGCGGATTCGTGACCGTAGATAACATGCCCGCCAAATGATAGGAATAGTCGATCGACTCTTTATCGTTATGTAAATTCATTTTTTGCGTACGTCCTAAATCATCATATACATAAGAAGCTACCACTACTTCATTATTTACTGTATCACCGGTAATTTTTTGTCGAACTTGCAACAAACGTTCCTGATTGTCGTAATCAAAATATTTATTGTATTCCGTCACCAATCCGCAGACAATTTGCTTGACTTTGACCTGTTTAACATCCCCTCCGAAATTGTGTTTGTTGGAAACAATTTCTGTACCTGATGGGTAAAGCTGACTTACTACTTGAATCGGTAAATATTTAGCACTGTAATAATTAGCTTTTAATAACCATTGGTCTATAGTATCTCCCAATACTTTCGTCTTTGTTCCTGTCACTTCTCCTAGTACTCTGTCGGACCTCATTTCTGACAAAGCGTCAGCATCAGACCAAGCCACCTTTTCCTGATCAGGCCATAAATAATCATCATAATAGATAATCACGAAACAATCCTCCGGAGAAATACGAGTAGGACAAGCCTGGTTGGTATATCCGTGCATAGCCATTCCTCTCCTTTCATTCCGATCTTTCTGTGTCGCCAACATTTCCTGTAATTCTACTTCAGTACCTGTACAAAGACCTGTTATGACAGGACGGTCAAAAACATCGTACTTGGTAAAATTCCATTTTCCTTCTTCCCGTAAGCGAGCATCCTGAGAAAAAGCCAATCGGCCCCGAGCATCATACAAATTCAAAGTATATCCGCCTCCGGGGACATGCTGTTTATAAACCCGTCCGTGAGAATCATATTCAATATAATAACAATCCGACTGTAATTCAGAAAAATATCGCGTACCTTGATGAAATACGGCAGAACGAGAGGGCGGAAGAATATACCTTTTTCGCTTAAAATCATCGTATACAGTATAAGTAAAAAGACTCTCTCCCCCCTCATCTCTCACCTCTTTAGCTATCAAAAGCCCTTCAGTATTTCGATATTCCAATAACACATGACTTTCTGGATCAATTATTTCCGTAACACTCAACTCTCCCTCTTGATAATATCCTCCACAAGTAAGCCCATTATCTTCTAAAACATACCGTCTTATCCCGTCCTGTACTCTGTTTTTCCGATACACTGTATGGGTTGTATGCTCCCCTTCTATCTGCCAGGCCTGACCTGGGATATTACTGCGAACCACCTGACCGGCTCCGTTAAAACGGGATTCACTATAGGCATAAGGTGACGCACCGTATAGAGAAGTATAATAAGCCTCCTGAGCTTCAAATGCATTTGCGTGATACTTTCCCTGACCCACTGTTACATAAGGTAAGTAAGTACGGGAATTCCGACCATATATATCATAATAAACAGGCAAAACGACATCTTTTCCACTCGGAGTGCTTCCTATATTTATTTTCTGTATCGTACGTCCCATTCCATCGCAATAAGTAATCGCTCTGTGGAATCCAGTATTCTCTGCATTTCTGGTTTTTTCCAGTATATGATGCCGCCTTGTCAGGCGATAAATAATAGGAAGTTCTTTATCAAAAGCCAACGTATCGAACCCAGAAACAACTTGAACATGATAGGTAACAAACAGATTACTTTTGATTTCTTCATATCCATCCTGTTCTCTCAAGATAATTTTGCAATATTTACCAGCAGGATCTGCAGTAAAACCTAGGATACAACCTCCCCAGTCTCTATATTCCTTTAAGGTATAAATAAACTCTATGGCCTTTTCAGGAGGACCAATGGGAGTTTCAGGTTCTGCAGGTTCTGCATTGCGTCTTGCCCTCCAAGGAAGAATGTCCGAGGAAAACAAGATAGTATGCCATTGCACAACCGTATCACTATCAGCAGTGGAAGAAGAACTCCCTAACGTCTTTGTCCATTGATAAATTCCGGAAAAATGATCTGCAACAAATTTTTCCGCTATGGGATCCGGCTGCAATTCAAAAACATAACTGCTTTTTTCTGTAGAAAAAATAAGGGAATTATTATCTCCTACTTTTAAACATTGAGGAGGTTCGACGGGAGAGGGAGGAATCACAATTTGGTCTGGAACCCCCATGGCCTGACAACGGTCCGAATAAACAATTATCCCAACAAAGATAAAACAGAGGATAAAGAGGATACTATTTTTCATTGTTTTTTTTATTAATATTAGACACCTAAACATGTACTTACCAATAACAAACGACTCGTTCTTTAGCTCAGGGAGCAATGTAATAGTCGTATTCATTTAAGACATTTCCTTCATTATCCAGCAGACGAATCAGACGTCCAAGCTCATCATACTGATAATAAGATGTTTTCCCATTTTGATCGGTTTCTGACGTCTTACCAATACCGGGGAGATAATCAGCTGTCGTTATAAAAGAATTTTGAGGAATAATTCGAACTTCTTTTATTAAATTTCCCACAAATCCGACGGTAATATAGCAAGACGATTCAGGTACCGTTTGAGAAGAAGAACTTTCTCCAGATACACTTCCTTCCGAAGAAGTATCATCTGACATAAAAGCTATACCCTCCATGGAATCTGCAGGATACAGTATCGCTCCAGAAGCAGATACAAAAACCGACTGACTTCTCCAACTCCAACTCTGACCATTATCAGTCGAAATCCAAGAATTTACTTGATACGTCCCCGAAGGAAAATTTTCCATGCTAATCCGGACAGGCCCATTGACAACTTTCTCTTTCCCATTTATTCCTTCTATTTCCATAGCTTGAGGATCCTCCGCAAAATTGGAGTAATAAACCTGGTTAAAATTAGCGTTTTCCACTGAAGCCACCGGAAGCGTCTCATTATACCCGTAAATGATAGTATTATAATTCCCCTCTTTTACATGAGAGGTAACAAGTTTTCCATATTTATTATATTGATCGTAGAACACCTCCGTCTCATAATTCGAATCGAAAACCGATAAACCTTCAGAAAAATGATACGCTACATAGTTTGTTCGGGACGTATTCAATAATAAATTTTTCTTTTCTGCCAACCGTATACTATATTTTCCGGAAAGCTGATCTATCACCTTATATTCATAAATTTGTCCTCCTACTACTTTATTATTTTTTAAATACACGATTTCCACCGGCAAATTCCGAACTTGTTTCACTAACATTCTGTTCAGCGCATAAGCGACCGGGTAGTCAGAGGAAGCAGATTTTACCTCTTCTTTGTAATCCTCTGGATAATGATAAACGACGCAAGTTTCTTCCCCGGAGATTTTATTCTTGGTTTTAATTTCCAGAGGAAGCAAATCATCTTCGGAATAAATATAAGTCACTTCCTGTTCAGGTTGATTTTGTCCCCAGCTATATGTACTTTTGAGTAGAATAGCTTCTGAAACCCATTCATATTTCCATAAAAATCCTATAAGGCCGTTATAGCCAATCATAAGACCCGGAACATACCCCGCTACACGACCTCCTTTTTTTGGCTTATAATCATAATGATTATATATATAACTAAGCGTATCGTTGTTAGAGTCGTACATAATTTCCTGCCAGAGTAACCCACGCCTCCAAAAACGGGAACTATTCGGCATTCCAGTGAACGTATTTTCTATAGGTGGAAGATGCAGGGCCGGCATTTCATAAACCAGAGAAGGTTCATCCTTTTTCTCATTCCCAGTATAATAATACACATGACGCGATCCATTCGGATGATGTACAGTGACTACATCATAATGAACAGGTGCTCCATCATAATCAAAAATATCCCCTAAAGAACGAGATGCCCCAATTACAGGCAAAACCAGTTCATTATAAGCCATAGCACCTCCTCCTGCTTGCTGATAGGTCCAACCTTTTCCGTAATAATACAAAAATTTACTATTCACGGTTCCACTTGTCTTTTCTTTACCGGGAAGAGTATAAGAAAAGGTGGTTTCGATAGGCACCGAATTATTATCCGTATACTGCCGGATTGCTTTTATTCTCAATCCGCCCCCTTCTATAGTCTTTTCCAGACCTTTATCCTCATATACTCCTTTATTTAATTCATACTCGTAATCAATATATCCGCCAGTAGCCGTATAAACCCGAGTTAACACTCCAGAACTTGCATAAGTCAGATTAGCCTCCCGACTGGCTCCTGGAAACTGGACACCCTCAAATATCTCTTTGACAAAATCCGATTTATTGTTAGCTTTATTATAATATCCCCAATGATCGAAATCTCGAGTATCTCGATTCGGTATATACCAAGGCGCATATTCAAAACAACCCAACAGCAATGTTTTAGCATTAGCATATTCATAAACTTTATCCAACTTAAGCCTTTTAGAAGTTGTTCCGAAATAAGAATAATCTAAACGGATAGATTTTAAATAATCTCCCATTGTATTATATATTTTTATCTCAGATAAGCGTCTTGTATTTATCTCATTTTCCGGATCTTCCTCAGATTCGAAAAAAATACAATCTCCGCTATCCGCCACGATATATCTTAAATACTTCGGCTGAATGACAGTAGTACTGTATTGAATTGTAGAATCTCTTTCTTTTAAAACATATATACCATTATCATTTTTAACCAGTATACTAGCTCGGGAATCCCGGTCTTGCACAATCATCTGGTTCCCCGATATATAATCAAACCGAATCTGATTATTACAAGCGTCCGAGACTGCGGTCAAGTTCCAAGTAGAAGTATAAGAAAACGTTTTTTTTGTCGCATCTTTATTTGTATAAGTTGTTACTTCAGATGTCTCCATACCACCTAATCCAAAAGTATAAGTATATCCCCGCTCATCAGAAATAACAAAATATTGGTCGTTTACTCTACGAATATCCAAAGGCTGATAAGGAATGGTCCAAGCTTTTCCTGTTACATCACGTACAAACATTCCGGAACGATCGGGTAATTCATAATAATACACATCTGGTTCCCCGTCAAAATCCCCGTCATGCCAATCCAAGAAATTATTGTACCAATTTTGCAAAGAAGCTGCTTTAATGCCATCTTTTTCCGATTGAGCCAATTCCCGATTATATCCATTTTCATCCGGACGTTTTCGTACCATACGAGTAATTTTACCTCCAGTTGATAAATTCCAGCCCAAACCTGTCCAACCGGAAGCATCTCGGACTTTAATACCGGAAGCTTGGTAAGAAAGGGATATCGGAATATGAATATCTCCACATGAAAATGTGTGTAAAGGAATTTGAATCCCGACTACTCCAGTAGCATAATTAACCGGATTGGTAATATCCCTGATTAAAGTACTGCTCCCAGGAGCAGGAGGAATAACCTGCGCCCGACTGTTATACGAACTGAAAATCAATAGAAAAAGCACAAAAGAATATAATGCATAATAAGGAACTTTATTCCTAGGAAAAAGATTTTTTAGCTTAAAAACCTGTATCTCATCTTTCAATCTAGCTTTACAAACATTTTCTATTTTAAAAGCTTGTACTTCTTCCTTTCTCTTTACTTTTGGAAAGTTTACTATTCCAGTCTTTTTATGTTTCATATTTTTAACATTTTTAAATTTTACACGAGTTGTAATCGTCAAGTGAAGAGCATAAAAATCCCCGGACGGTAAAAACCGCCTTTTGCGATATCCGACATAGAATGACAATCAGCACATACAGACTACAACTATTTCTGTTTTTTCATCCGTACTTACCAAATTCCCGGGTGGGTAAGAAGATTTCTCTATTAAAGTTAAAGGGTATTTTTACAAAATGCAAAAAAAGCATTTGAACAAGCCATTTTTAATTAACTGATTACTAATAGGCATTAAAAAAAATATTTGAACAAGACCATTTTAGTCCTTTTATGACCACTTTTGAGCGTCAGATTTTTTCTAAAAATGACATACGAATTGTTTTTAATTATACTTCTTGTATTTCGGATTTCTTTTTGGAAAATGAGAAACTACTATGAAAAGTATACACATACTTTTTGCCTATAAGTACAGAATTTACAAATATATGATGAAATAAAAAACATTCTTTTCTTGTAAAAAATTCTGAAAAATGTCTATTTTTTTGACACTGTTATGGATATATCCGGCAGGATTTATAGCTTTGAATGATAAATTCAGAAAGGACATGGCAAAAAAAGGAATAATATTAGTAGTAGATGATAATAAATCTGTACTGACAGCAGTGGGATTATTATTGGGAAGTTATTTCGAAAAAGTAATTACGTTATCAACTCCCGAACGCATACCTACGGTATTATCGGCTGAGCGGGTAGATGTCGTTTTATTGGACATGAATTTTTCTGCTGCCATCAATACCGGTAACGAAGGTCTGTTTTGGCTTTCCAAAATCAAAGAACAGGTTCCGGACCTTCCGGTGGTTTTATTTACCGCATACGCAGATATTGAACTAGCGGTAAAAGCGGTAAAAGAAGGAGCGACGGATTTTGTGGTCAAACCTTGGGATAATGCAAAACTGGTAGCGACCTTGCTTTCAGCCTATCGGTTGAGAGAATCCCAGAACGAAGTAAAACAGCTGAAGGAAGAAAAAAACGCTTTGAAAAATCAGTTGAATAGCGAACCTTCTATGCTGTGGGGAAGTTCCCCGGAAATCATGCAGGTCTATAATCTGGTGTGTAAAGTCGCTAAAACAGATGCCAATATTTTGCTTACCGGTGAAAACGGTACCGGTAAAGAGATGATCGCCCGGGAAATCCATCGTCTGTCGAATCGTTCACATGAAGTGATGATATCCGTAGATATGGGAGCAGTTACGGAAACACTTTTCGAAAGCGAATTGTTCGGGCATGCAAAAGGGGCTTTCACAGATGCCCGGGAAGACAGAGCCGGAAAATTCGAAGCGGCTAATAAAGGTACTTTGTTCCTGGACGAGATCGGCAATTTATCTTATGCCCTACAGGCAAAGTTACTGACAGCTCTTCAAAATCGTAAAATCACCCGGGTCGGTTCCAATAAACCCATAGATACCGATATCCGTCTGATATGTGCTACCAACCGGAATATCCAGGAAATGGTTCAGCAAAACCATTTTCGGGAAGATTTACTCTACCGGATCAACACTATTCATATTGAAATTCCCCCGCTTCGGGAAAGAAGAGAAGATATTGTACCACTAGCCGAATATTTCCTGAAAAAATATTCTTCGAAATACGGAAAAAATTGCAACATGCTACCGGCAACTCAAGAGAAATTACAGGAATATAAATGGCCGGGAAATATACGGGAATTACAACATGCAATCGAAAAAGCGGTGATTATGTGCGAAGGGAATACGATCAAACCTTCGGACTTTTTCTTCAAAACGGTCACCACAACTTTTATCGATAAAAACGAGACGTTGGAAGATATGGAAAAACAAATGATTCAACACGCTCTGGACCGGAGTAACGGAAATTTATCGGCCGTAGCCACCCAGTTGGGTATCACCCGACAGACACTTTATAACAAAATGAAAAAATACAATTTATAACATCTGCAATTTATTCTTCGAAATCAGTACAAAACGATTCCGCAAAAAGTAAATATTAAAATATGTTCCGGAGAATCTCACTACATCTCTTATTGTTCATCCTGATTATCGTCGGTTGTTCTGTAGCTTCAGCAGCCTTTTTCTATTTTTCTTATAAAGGCTGGGGATTGCTATGCGCCCTGGGAGCCATCATTTATATTTCCAAGACGCTGACCCTTTATAATTCAGTAAACCGCAAACTGGCCTACTTTTTCGAATCCATAGAAAACGACGATTATTCCATCAATTTTATTGAAAAAAAAGGAACCAGTTCTGAAATGTTTCTGAGTTATATCCTGAATAAAATGAAAAGTGTTCTCCAAAAAATCCGGATCGAAGCCCAGCAGAAAGAAAAATTCTACGAAATGATTCTGGGCAGTATCCATTCTGGCATCGTCATTTTAAATTCAAAAGGGTTTGTATTGCAATCCAATACAGCCGCTCTAAAACTTCTGGGGTTGGATGTTTTTACACACATCCGGCAATTGGAAAGGGTAGACCCGGCTTTGACGGTTTTGTTCGACACGATCCGGCCCGGAGATAATAAGACTTTCCCCCTGACGATGGAAAGGGGAAGTGTACAATTGAGCATTAAGGCTTCAGGCATGACGCTGGAGAACGAATTTGTACGCCTGATCGTTATCCATGATATCAACAACGAAATGGATGAAAAGGAAATCGAATCCTGGATTAAGCTGATCCGCGTATTATCGCACGAGATTATGAACTCCATTGCACCCATTACCTCCCTCAGTGACACACTGCTCACCCTCTATGAAGATAAAGACGTTCCGGACAGCGATATCCGCTCGAATGCCATCAGCGGACTTCATGTCATCAGCGAAACCAGCAAAGGATTGGTATCCTTTGTGGAATCCTACCGTAAATTTACCCGTATTCCTACCCCTACCCGGGAATTATTCAATGTAAGTGAATTTATTCAGCGCATCGTCATTCTTTGCAGTGCTGAAGACAATTTCAACGCCGTCAAAATCGATATGTCGGAAGTTCCGGAAGACTTAAAATTATATGCCGACTCTAACCTGTTAGGACAGGTGTTGATCAATATTGTAAAAAATGCCATTCAGGCTTTATCAGGCCGGAAGGATGCATGTATTATAATTAAAGCCTGGAAAACAGAAAACGACCGGACTATTTTTACGATTAAAGACAATGGTCCAGGTATCCCGGAAGAACTAATCAAACAGATTTTTGTACCCTTTTTTACCACGAAAGAACAAGGTTCTGGGATAGGATTGAGTATTGCCCGACAGATTATGCGGGCACACGGGGGATCTATCCGCGTACATTCCGTTCCCAATAAGGAAACCCGATTCACGATTGAACTATAAATCCGGGCAGAGGCTCTCCCGATACCTCCAGGAGAAATAAAACTGTAATCCGAGGAAATGTCTGAATTTGGGGACACTTAAAAATTTCCACATCCGGAATAAAAATACCTTATCCCGTACGGATACTACAGAGAGAAAGAGAAAAATGCAAAAATAGATGACAAAAGAACTGTTTTCCCTATCACCTAACGGATAACGGATTTGATATTCTCGATCAAAAGGGAAAGAGCGACGGAATTAAATCCCCCTTCCGGAATGATGACATCCGCATATTTCTTGGAAGGTTCTACAAATTCTTCATGCATTGGTTTCACTGTAGAAATGTATTGGTTGATGACAGAAGTCATACTCCTGCCTCTTTCCTGTACATCCCTCAAAATTCGGCGGGCCAAACGTATGTCTGCATCTGTATCTACATATACTTTAATATCCATCAGGTCCCGAAGGGCTTTGTTTTCAAAAATCAGAATCCCCTCTACAATCAAAACTTTGGCCGGCACTACTTTTACCGTTTCCCGCAAACGATTATGCTCGACAAAGGAATATACAGGCCGCTGAATCGGTACACCGTCTTTCAGGGTACGCACATGTTCAATCATCATTTCCGTATCGAAAGATTGAGGATGGTCGTAATTCAGTTTTCTTCTTTCTTCGATACCAATATCATTGTTGGCCTTATAATAATAATCGTGGCTCAAGGTAATCACTTCCTCTTCCGCGAAAGCTTCCCTTAATTTTCGTACCAATGTACTCTTACCGGAACCGGTTCCTCCGGCTACTCCTATGACAGTTGTATTCATATGCTGCAACTTACGGGTTATAATCTACAACAGGCAACGTCTTCCCTCCCTGAAGAAAGCCGTTCATCTCCTGCCCCCTCGGGTCTATCCTCCTTCTACAGCACAAATATAACAAAAGTATTTACCGACTGCAAAAGCAAAAGAATTTTGAAATTTACATTCTTTTGTCTTACCAGAAAGATTCCAAATTCTTCCCTCTCGTTTAATTCTAAAATCTTTTCCATCTTTTCTACCCTATTTACTGTCAAATAATTTCACACCGTTGTCTATTTTTTTGACAACCGTCGGAAATGACGCCTCAACAATACATTGATTATAAACGATCTGTGATTTTGGCACGTTTTTAGTAGAATTTCCAGCAAATGCAGAAAAATAGAAATCATAAAAAACAAAATAAAATGGTAAAAATCGGTATCACTTTACTCACGGTCTTGATTGCTTTTCAAAGTTACGGCCAAGAGAAAAAATGGACGTTACAGGAATGCATTGATTATGGTGTGGCACAAAGCTTGACCATGGAACGTCAATTACTCAACAATAAAATAGACAATGCCTATTTAAGAGACGCCCGTCTGGATTTACTACCTAACATAAGTGGTTCTTCAAGTTTGGAATATAGTTTCGGTCGTTCTATCGGAGCCGACAACACCTATGTAGATTCCCGTATACTTGCTAACAACTACCGGGTAGGGGCCAACCTTAATCTATTTTCCGGTTTTACGGCTATCAACACGCTACGTTACCGGAAAGTATCCAAATTAAGAGGATTACAAGATTCTGAAAAAACGGCTAACGATATTGCGGTAAATATCATGCAGGCATTTTACGATCTGGCTTATGCGGAAGGATTAATTGAAATTTCACAGGAACAATTGGAGAATGCACGTTTACAATTAAAAAGAATGGAGCGTCAACACGAGCTGGGTATCAAACCTAAAAGTGATTTATTTGACATACAGGCTCAGTTGGCCGAAAGTGAATACAACCTGATTGCCAACCAGAACAAAAAAGCAACAGCTTTAGTGACACTTAAACAAGCGATGAATTACAATCCCGATGAAGAACTGGATATTGAAGTCTCTTCTCTCAGCAGCAATATTCCTGAAACACACGATTTAAGTATCGCAGAAATATACGGAAAAGCCAAAGAAGACCTGCCCGAAGTAAGTGCAGCCGAATATGCTTTCCGGGCGGCCCGACTGAATTGGTACATCACCAAAGGTCAGTTGTTCCCCAGTTTCGGAGCTTCCGGTACATTGAACACCTATTATTACGATTCTCAGGAAAATTCCTTCCATTCTCAAATAAAAAACAATCTGGGAAAAAGTTTCGGATTCAGCGTAAGTATTCCCATATTCGGGGGACTTTCCCGGCATTCTACGGTATCCCGCAGCAAATACCAGATGCAGGATGCAGAATTCGCTTATCAAGAAACATTACAATCTGTATATAAGGAAATTGAATTAGCCGTACTGGATTTAAAGGCCGCTGCACAGGAATACGACATGGCGATAAAAAAGCAAAATTTCAGCCAGTTATCTTATGAGGCGAACCAAAAAAAATACGAACAAGGACTCGTGACCATTATCGATTTAAATACCAGTGACAATAATTTGAGGCAAGCAAAACTCGACGTATTAAAAGCGAAACTAACGTATGGAATCAAAAAAAGAATGGTCGATTTCTACAGAGGAGCTCCTTTACAAGCAAAAATCAAATATTAAAACAGGAAAAAACCTATTGAATAACAATTAAAATATATAATCATGGATAAGATTATTGAACAGAAAAAAGGATTGAAGAAAAAACATATCCCTTATCTTTTGGGAGGAGCTTTTGTACTCCTTTTCATCGGATGGCTGATTTTTGGAAATCACAGTTCCACTTTAAGGGTAGAAAAAGATAAAATTACCATTGAAGGGATTAAAAAAGGAACCTTCAACGATTACATCCGGATCATGGGAAATGTAGAACCGATCACATTCATTCAGTTAAGTGCCATGGAAGGAGGACGCGTCATTGAAAAAGTAGTGGAAGAAGGGGCGATGGTAAGAGCTGGAGACATCATCGTCAAACTTGAAAATCCCAATTTATCGATGGAAATTCTGAAAAGCGAAGCCGATCTGGCTTATCAGGAAAATGAATTGAGAAATACACTGCTTTCTATGGAAAAAGAAAAAATAAGTATCCGTCAGGATCGTTTACAAAGTGAGTTGAACGTCACCCGTAACAAACGAAAATTCGAACAAAATAAAAAATTGTATGAAGAAGACTTGATTGCAAAAGAAGACTATCTGATGGCAAAAGAGGATTATGAAACTTCTGTACAAAACAATGAAATGTTAATCGAACGCCAGAAACAGGATTCCATGTACCGCGAAATTCAGATTGAGAATATGGAAGAAAGTTTAAAGAGTATGCAGAGAAACTTGAAACTCGTCCGGGAAAGATACGAAAACCTGAATGTAAAAGCACCGATCAGCGGGCAGTTGGGAACACTTTCGGTAGAAATTGGTCAATCTGTAAGTAGTGGTATGGAACTGGGTAAAATCAATGTATTAGACAACTATAAAGTAACCGCACAAATCGACGAACATTATATTGACCGGGTACGCAAAGATTTGGCAGCCTCATTGGAACGTCAAGGTACAAATTTCAACATGAAAGTTATGAAAGTCTATCCGGATGTAAAAGGGGGACAATTTAAAACGGACCTTTGTTTTGTAGGGGATATGCCGGAAAATATACGTACGGGACAGACTTACCATATTAACCTTCAATTGGGACAGTCCGACGAGTCCGTATTGATCCCGAGAGGAGCCTTCTATCAAAGTACCGGAGGACAATGGATATTTGTTCTTTCTCCCGATGGCAGCGAAGCATACCGACGTACCATCAAGATTGGAAAACAAAATCCGCAATACTATCAGGTAATAGAAGGTTTGGAACCCGGAGAAAAAGTCATTACTTCCGGTTATGAAATGTACGGCGACAATGAGCGGCTGGTCTTAAAATAGGCAACAGCTGTAAAACCAAATAAAAATTGAAAATCAACTCCAACCTTTTTCAATAAATTATCCAGAAAGCCTGTTTATAAGAGACCAACAATCTCTTATAATACAGACTTACATCTGAAAATCATTATAAAAAACGTTCATAAATCTAGATACAACAGGGATCAATTATTTTTCTTAAAAAAGTGTAACAAAAACCATAAATTTCCGTCATACAATAAAGACGAAAACCTTTATACAGGAAAATGGTTTATAGAAATTATACCTAAAATTTTAAATATATTATTATGAAAACATTACATCTTATTTTACTGAGCTGCCTTATGCTGACGCTTTGTTCCTGGGGTACCCGGGAAAAAGGATCTGGAAATGTAATAAAAGAACAACGGGAAGTTGGACATTTCACAGCACTAAATACCTCATCCGGAATTCATGTTTTTTTAACTCAGGGACAAGCAGAGCCGATACGTATAGAAGCCGAAGACAATATAATAAAGTATGTAGAAACGGAAGTAGAAAAAAACCGTCTCGTTATTGCCGTTAATCGGGATAGAAAACAAAAAAATTTAGAAATCACAAAACCGATAAACGTATATGTAAGTATACCGAATCTGGAAAAAATTGAAGCTTCTTCGGCCTCTCAGATCAAAGTGACAAACGCTTGGAAAGCTACAAATATGGAAATAGAAGTAAATTCTGCGGCTCAATTAATTATGAACCTGGATGTTACTCATTTGGATTTGGAAGTTTCCTCTGCTGCAAAAGTTCAGCTGAACGGTAAAGGAGATATCTTAGATGCCGAAGTGAGTTCTGCGGCTAATTTAGATGCTGAAAAATTCATTGTACGCAAAGCAGATATAGAGGTAAGTTCTAACGCCAAAGCAACGATTTATGTGACCGACGAATTGGAATACGATACAAACAGTAGGGGTAAATTAGATTATTACGGAGAACCCCGTATTCTCAAAGCCGAATCGGACTATGCCAAGCCTAGAGGCAAAGGTGTAAAATAACAAAATCTTCAAAAACACTTTCTGGATATTAACAGAATAAGGGATTTTACGTCTGTCCCATAAAAATTACAATTCTATGAAATTATTTATTTTACTTCCTGTCCTCCTTTTTTCTCTATGTTCCTGGAGTGGCAAAGAGCAAAAAACGGTTAAAGCATCCGGTCGCATTGTCACCGAACAACGATCAGTAAAAGTTTTTACTGCTATCGCGGTTTCGCAAGAAATAAATCTTTATCTGACACCCGGAGAAGATCACAGTATAAGCGTGAAAACCGATGATAATATTTTACCGTATTTAAAAACCGAAGTACAAGGAAATACGTTAAAAATATATTTTTCGGAAGATATTCAAATAAAATCTCCCCGTTCTTCAGAAGTATATGTAACTTTGCCGCAACTTGAAAAATTAACGGTATCGACAGGAGCCATGATAAAAAGTACCCAGTTAATACAGGCAAAGAGCATCGATTTGAAAGCCTCTACTTCGGGTATTATGACCTTAGACTTAGAAGCTGTAGTTGTGAAAGTTTCGGCCACTACTTCCGGGAACATTTATTTAAAAGGGAAAGCTGACAAATTAGATGCAAAGTTGAGTACGAGCGGAGATTTAAATGCTGCGGATTTTCCGGTAAAATTTGCAAATATAAAAGGGACAACCAGTAGTAAAGCCACCATAGAGGTATCGGAACAATTAGAATTCTATATGTCTACAGGTGCCGACTTGATTTACAAGGGAAATCCCAAAATCATAAATCATAAGCTTAGCTCGGGAGGACGAGCAAAACAAAAATGATAAGATAAAGTTAGACGTATCTTATTAGGCGGGCACCTGCTTTCCACAGTGGAAGGTAGGTGCTTTTTTCTCCCACCTCAGAAAAAAATCACCTTATTTTAAAGAGATTAATCAAAACATTGCTATATTATCAAAGTTAGTTATTTTTGTATCAAATATCGGTGTGTGATGAATAGATACTGCTTTTTGATCTTAATAACATTAGGGGTATTCGCCTGCGATACTCAACTTACCCCTTATATGGAGCAATTAACCCAATGGGATAAAGCATTGGAAAATAATCCCGAAACCATAGGGGATAGCTTGGCAACACTAAATGTTGCAAAATTAAACAAAGCTGAAAAAGCTTATTATTACCTGCTGGAAGCTGCAGTCGCGGACAAAAATTTAAAACAATTGAAAAACGATTCCACGTTACTGATTTCCGAAAGATATTATAATAGTAAAAAAGATTATTACGCTCTCGCCCGAACCCAATATTATTTATCTAAATACCAAGAAGATCCTCAAAAAATATATGAACTATTAAAAACTGCCGAAATTAATTTTGAGAAAAGCCCAAAGGATGATTACCATATTCTCGGATTAATTTATTATTGGTTAGGCCAAATTCAATATAAACAGATTAATTTATCTGAAGCTGAATTATATTATAAAAAATCTAATCAAATATACTCTAAACTTAAAGATTCCCTTTATATGGTATATTCTCTCAGACAATTGAATCGGATTTATAATAAACAAAAGAAATATGATTTAGCAAAAGAGAATACGAATCAAATGTTAGAAATCATTACCTACATTGATAATAAAAATGATTCTCAAATATCTGAATTATATGCCAGTATTCTAAACAACCAAAGTTTCTTATTTATAAATACGGGAAATACGGATAGTGCTCTTATGGCTAGCAGAAAGTGTATATCACTACTTGACAACCGAGATATATCAATAAAATCACCATATTATCTTGGAATTATTAATGTATTCCGTAAAAAAGCAGAAATAGATAGTTGCAAATTTTATGGAATGAAAATGAAAAAAGCAGCAGAACAAGAAAATAATTTATTTAATCTAGCTAACTGTTACAAAAATCTTTCACAAATATCAATAGAACAAAAAGACTATAAACAAGCTTGTGTATATAATTCCTTATTTAACAAATTAAAAGATCAAATAAATTCGAACCATGAAAAGGAAGTTTTAAAAGAGTTAGAACAAAAATATGCTTTAGCGGAAAAAGAAAAAGAGAATCTAAGAGATCGTAATAGAAGTCTTTGGTATTTTACAATTTCTTTGACTATTGCACTAACTGCTAGTATTGTCGCGTTATATTTTAGCTGGATACATCGAAAATTAAAAGTTAAGAATGCTCATTTATCAGAAGAAATAGCAAAAACTCAATGGGGATTTGCTTTATCAAAAGAATTAATTGCAGATAATAGCAGCGCTTATGAAAAACTAGAACTTCTTTTGACTAAAAATATAAAACTCATTCCAGATAAGGTCTACTATGAATTTGAAAACTCATTAAAAGCTCAAAAAGAAGAATACTCCCAACGTCTTTTTTCTGCACTGACAAATATCGATAATAATTTTATCGAGAAACTTCAATATAAATTCCCGGATCTAAATATAGATGAAGTAATGCTTGCTTATATGCTTCGTCATGAATGGGACATCAATGATATTGCACAAGTATTCCGAATCACTTTTGAAGCTTTCAAGAAAAGAAAGTACAGACTCAAAATAAAAATTCTAGGAGCTGATAACAACAAAATCAGTTTAGAAGATTATTTAAATAAGATGTAATACTTAAAATTGTCTATAATTTTAATTCAAAAAAGTAACTTTTTTATAAGTGTCACCACTTCATTATATTTAAACATCTAATTACTAAATTATTGAATTTTCATCTGTCCCCTATCTTGTCCCATAAAATGATTTGGAAGTAGGACCAAATTTGCTTTAAATTTGCCAAAAAGTTTTAGAGAACAAAAACAAGTGTGTATGAAAACAAAGTTTTTTGGTGTATTAATAGTATTAATAAGTTTAGTAGTTGTTCCGGTTTTTTCATCTACTTATTATACAGATGAAGATATTGAATTTATCGGAGGAGACGACGGAGATCTTGTATATCCAACAGATACAGCTCCCGTATATTTAGACGGAACTTTATCCCAAAACAAAATGACAATAGACTGTAATTTCTATTATGATTTAGGGCAAGTAACTTTTAAAATAGAATCACAGCAAGCAAAATCGATTGTTTTAACAGAAAATACAATAGCTTATAAGGGTGGTACTTATACATTAGACATAAGAAACTTAGAAGCAGGAAGTTACAAAATTTCTTGTTATAGTGAAGAGTTGGCAACGCAAGTGGCAAAATTTGAAATAAAGAAATAAAGATATCCCAAGTTGATAATAAGTCAATTTTGTGTTTGCTGTGCCCTTTCCCAAGTGGGGCATGGCAAACTTTTTAAAGAAAATGTCAAGCACTATTTAAATACTCCGGGATAGACCCAAATATCCCTTATTCATCACCACTGGAGTGCCTGCACAACGATTGAATTTTACTCGAATATTTGACCAAGCGATAATCGACAATGTAAATTCAATTTGTTTGTGCAGGTTTTTTATTATTTTTTCCCTATTCTGATACTTTCTTAAAGTATTTTTTGTAAGTTCGTCCATAAGAAAAGTACCATACTCTATGGGGGTTCAACTGTGCGGATCTATCCAAAATAAAATCATAAATTTAAAATGTCTGTTATGAAAAAATGTTTCATCCTTGTCTTTTTAATGGCATTTGTATTCGGCACCTACGGAGAAGAAGCCAGATTATTGAGATTCCCGCACATTCAGGGAAATAAAATCGTATTTTCCTATGCAGGAGACCTGTATACGGTAGACGCTACAGGAGGCACAGCCCGGAAACTAACTTCCGATATCGGTTACGAAATGTTTCCCAGATTTTCTCCCGACGGAAAGTACATAGCCTTTACCGGTCAATACGACGGGAATACGGAAGTATTCGTCATGCCGGCAGAAGGAGGACAACCCAAACGTCTCACTTATACCGCTACTCTTGGAAGAGATGATTTAGGTGATCGGATGGGCCCCAACAACATCGTGATCGGCTGGACGCCAGACAGTAAAAATATATTGTTCCGTTCCCGGCAGTATACCTTTAACGATTTCACGGGACAACTCTTTACTATTCCTGTAGAAGGCGGAGAAGCGACCGAAATTCCGTTGAAAAACGGAGGTTTTGCCTCCTATTCTCCAGATGGGAAGAAATTGGCATACAATTATGTCTTCCGGGAATTCAGAACTTGGAAAAGATACCAAGGAGGAATGGCTGACGATATCCGGATTTTTGATTTCGATACTAAAAAATCAGAAAAAATTACGGACCATATCCGCCAGGATATTATCCCGATGTGGTCGGCCGATGGCAACGAAATTTATTATATTTCCGACCGCGATAATGTGATGAATCTCTACGTTTATAATGTACAGGACAAAAGCACCAAACAACTGACGTTTTCAAAAGATTACGATATCAAATTTCCGGCTATCGGAAAAGATCAGATTGTTTACGAACAAGGAGGATATATTTATAAGTTTGACACTCAAAGTAAACAAATAACCAAAGTTCCTGTAGAAATCGACAACGACCAATTGTATTCCCGCCCTTTGCTAAAAGATGTAAGCGGTCAGATTCGCAATATCGATATTTCTCCCAACGGGGAACGGATATTGCTAACAGCGCGCGGGGATTTATTTTCTGTACCGGCCAAAAAAGGGATTACCTATAACCTGACCAATTCTTCCGATGCCAATGACTTTGCCGGCACCTGGTCGCCCGACGGACAAAAAATAGCTTATATTTCCGATAAAAACGGAGAATTCAATATCTGGATCCGGGATGTATTCACAGGCAAAGAACAAGACCTGACCCAAAATCTGAAAACCTATATTTTCAATATTCTCTGGTCACCCGACAGTAAAAAAATAGCCTGGAACGACAAACAAAATAATTTAAACATTACAGACGTCGCTACAGGTAAAACAGAAACCGTAGAAACATCCGGTATCGGTACCTTCTATAGCTATAACTGGTCGCCCGACAGCAAATACCTGACTTATGTACGTCCGGAGAAAAATACAAATAATCTTATCCTTTATAACCTCGATACCAAAGAGAAACACCAAATTACCGACGGCTGGTACGAAATCAATTCTCCCAACTTCAGTTCCGACGGGAAATACCTGGTATTCTCTTCGGCCCGGACATTCAATCCTACTTATAGCCAAACGGAATGGAACCATGTTTATACCAATATGAATAAAATATATATATTACCTTTAACAGAGGAGGCTCCCATTCCATTTGCTCCGGAAAACGATAACTTAAAACCGGCTCCCCTAGAAAAAGCAGTAAAACCGGAAAATACAAGCAAAAAATCCAAAACGAAACAAATAACCTCTACCGAAAAAGCAGTAGTATATAATTTCGAAAATCTGAACAACCGGGTGATTGAATTGCCTGTACCCGCTTCTTATTACTACAACATAAACATGATCGGACAAAAAGTATATTACAACCGGGGAAGAGAAACACATGTTTATGATTTGGATGCTCAGAAGGAAACAAACTTAAAAGCTTTTATCAGTTTTGGACCGGGTTATAAAAAAGCAATTGCCATGGAAGGCAAAAATATGCAGGTCATCGATATTCCAAATGGTCCGGTCAGTATATCCGAGCCCATTTCTTTGAAAGATGTAAAAAAATACATCGATTTCCATCAGGAATGGATGCAGATTTACAATGAAAGCTGGCGGCAAATGCGTGATTTCTTCTATGCCAGGAATATGCATGGAGTAGATTGGGAAGGGGTACAGGAAAAATACAAAGTATTAGTCCCCTATGTAAATCATAGAACCGACCTGACCTATATTATCGGTGAAATGATCGCAGAATTAAGCGTAGGCCATGCTTATTCTGAAAACGGAGAGCATCCGGAACCGGCCCGTATTTCAATGGGACTATTAGGTGCTAAATTTGAAAAAGATGCTTCCGGCTACTTCCGGGTGAAGAAAATCATTGAAGGAGCCAACTGGGACAAAGCGACCCGTTCGCCACTTACAATGCCAGGGGTCAATGTGAAAGAAGGGGATTATATTATCTCCATTAACGGACAGTCGCTGAAAGATACCGACAATCTTTTTAAATACTTGGTGGATAAGGCCGATAAAACCGTAGAAATGGAAGTAAATACGGTAGCAGATGCCAAAGGGGCCCGGAAGGTACTGGTTGTTCCCTTGGCTGACGAATCGCAACTTTATTACTACAACTGGGTACAAAACAACATCCGGAAAGTCAGCGAAGCCACCCATGGAGAAGTAGGGTATATCCACATTCCGGATATGGGCGTTGCCGGTTTGAATGAATTTGTAAAACACTATTATCCCCAACTCGGCAAAAAGGCTTTGATTATTGACGATCGGGGAAACGGAGGCGGGAATGTATCTCCGATGATTACGGAACGGCTATTGCGTGTACCCACTTTCTACACCATGCACACCAATCAGAAAGAAGGATCTGTGAATCCGGTGGGGACATTCGTAGGGCCGAAAGTATTATTAGTCAATGAATATTCTGCTTCCGACGGAGATTTATTTCCTTATCGTTTTAAATACAATAAATTAGGAACAATCATCGGACACCGTACCTGGGGTGGCGTAGTCGGTTACAGTGGTATGGTACCGGTTGTAGACGGCGGGGCTATCGTAACGCCTTCTTATGCGCCTTTTGCAGTTGACGGAAGCGGTTTTATCATTGAAGGGAGCGGAGTTACTCCTCACCTCGAAATCGACAACGACCCTTATAAAGAATACATGGGAGAAGATGAACAATTAAACAAAGCCATCGAAATTATTCTGGAAAAACTGAAAACAGAAATGCCTCATGAACCGGCCATTCCACCTTTCCCTGACAAATCAGGAAAATAAAACCAAACATTTCGGAAATGTATGAAAAAGATACTTCTTTTTATTGCCTGTAGCCTCCTAATGGGAGGCTTACAGGCACAATCCCTTTTAGAAGTAAAAACATTTACTCTTGACAACGGATTTACAGTCTGGCTGAACGAAGACCATACACAAACCTCCGTTTTTGGAGGAATAGTAGTAAAAGCGGGAGCCAAAGACAGTCCCGGCACCGGTATTCCTCATTATTTCGAACATATCCTGTTCAAGGGAACCGATAAAATCGGTACGACTGATTATGTTTCAGAAAAATTATACCTCGATTCCATTGCTCAGCAATACGACACACTAGCTATAACGGAAAACAAAGCAAAACGCAAAAAGATTCAAAAAGAAATCAACCGTTTGAGTATTGCAGCAGCCGAATATGCCATCCCCAATGAATTCAACACTTTGATCTCTCAATTTGGAGGAAGCGGGCTTAACGCGGTAACCTCTTATGATTATACATTCTATTACAATAGTTTCAACCCTCAATATATTCATCAGTGGCTGGAATTATACAGTGAAAGGTTAATCCATCCGGTATTCCGTTTGTTTCAAAGCGAACTGGAAACCGTTTATGAAGAAAAAAACATGTATGAGGATTCTGACTATACATTAGCTCTTCAAGAAGCGACAAAGCGCTTTTTCACTCCTCATCCTTATCAATATCCCATCATCGGAACCACAGAACACTTGAAAAATCCGCAATTATCGGAGATGCAGGAGTACTATGAAAAATACTATGTAAGTGAGAACATGGCTCTGATTTTAAGCGGAGATTTCAATGCCGAAGAAGTCATCCCTTTAATCCGGGAAAAATTTTCCCGCATAAAGGCCGGTAAAGCGCCTAAAACTGAATTTACAGCCCTTCCTGCTTTTCAAGGGAAAGAAACGGCTGAAATCCGGATTCCCATTCCCATCGTAAAAATGGGAGCCATTGCCTGGAGAGGGATTCCCAATAATTCTCCCGATTATTACGCCCTGAAAATTGCCCTTCAGTTACTGAGCAATAAACATACTACCGGTTATCTGGACCAATTGAGTATAGACAATAAATTGATGGGTGCCGGTATCGATCAACTCAATTTGAACGAAGCTGGAGCAATAGTGCTAATGTTCGTTCCGAAACTTCTCTTTCAGTCCTTCCATAAAGCGCAACAAATTGTCCTCCGGGAAATTGACCGCATTAAAAATGGAGATTTTACGGAAAAAGAACTGGCCAATCTCAAACTAAATCTGAAAATGGAATTTGAAAAAGCACAGGAAATACCCTCCACCAGAGTGACACAAATGGCAGAGTTCTTTACACAAGGTAATAATTGGAACGACTATTTGAAAACCCCGGAAATTATAGAATCCCTTACAAAAGAAGATATTACAAAAGTAGCCAACCAATATTTCACTTCCAACTACTTACTTTTTCGGAAAAAAAATGGTCGTTACCAAAGAGAACGGGTTAGTAAACCGGATTTCGAACCTATAATTCCTCCTCACCGGACAGAAAGCTCGGCCTATGCTCAGAAACTAAAAGAAGAATCAGCTTCTATAGCTGCCGTTCCACCCCGTATATTGGATTTTGAAAAAGACGTGACAACCTTTTCGCTTTCTCCTTTAGTAACCTTATATGCAAAAGAAAATCCAGTCAACAATATTTTTGAATTGACGTTAGCTTATAAAAAAGGAAGTAATATCGACCCCACTCTGTTACTTTTACCCAGTTATCTAAATCTCTTAGGAACAGAAAATCTCTCTTTCAAAGATTTCCGGAACGAACTTCAAAAGATAGGTAGCAATATTGTTTTTGACGGAGACGAAAAATTCTTCTATATTCAAATTTCGGGAATAGATGAAAATTTCGATCAAACTCTCCTGCTGACCAATCAATTATTGGAATACATCAAACCAAACAAGAAACTATTTAAACAAATTCTAAGAGAAGAAAAAATAAGTCGGCTCAGCATAGAAAAAGAGCCGGAAATTACAGGAAGAGCTCTTTATCAATATGTAGTATGGGGAGAGCATTCTCCTCAATTAAAAAATTTATCTCTGCAACAAATTAAAGCCCAAGGAGCAGAGAAATTTGTCGATTTATTTAAAGAACTATTGAAAACAGAATGTGACGTATATTATACTGGGAAATCCTCTGTTCAGGAAGTAGCAAATGCCACAAAGAAATACCTCCTGACAGACGAGGTAACAGAAAAAGGCTATGGTCCTATTTATCATCCGATTAAAACATACGACCGGCCGACTGTATTTTTTATAAATACTTTTTTTACGAACCAAACCATCATATACAGTTACACTCCTTCCAAAACAAATATGAGCGAAGCTTTTCGGGATTCCTGTTTCTTTTTCGACTGCTATTTCGGAATGGGAATGTCGTCTTTGATTTTTCAGGAGCTTCGGGAATTTCGGTCTTTCGCTTATGCTGCTACAGGTTATCACCAAAGCCCCAGTCCTGTCAATTGGGATAAAGGCAATTTCCTAAGCTGCAGGCTCTCTACACAAGCAGACAAGACAATAAATGCTTTAAGTGTTTTGGATTCTTTATTGAAAAATATGCCCGAGAAGCCGGAATTTACGCCTTACGTAAGACAATCGGCACAAAATTATATTCATGACACCTATCCCTATTTTCGTCACCTACCCAGTACAGTTGCTCTAGGGAAGTTTTACGGCTATTCCTCAAATCCCAATCAGGAACTTATTCAAAAAATAAGTGAAATGGATATGACTACGATCCGGCAATTCTATAACAACAACATCAAAAACCAAACAACTTGCTATATTATCGCCGGAGATCCTTCAAGAATTAATATGGAAGCTCTGAAACGCTTTGGAGAATTAAAGATTATAGATAAAAGAGATGTATTTGGTAAGTCTATTAAATAAAAAACAAATTAGTGCTTCCTGACAGAGCAGCGCTTCCCTGATTAACGGAACTAAAATTTTTGATTCCATACAATCCTGAAACAGAGGTCCGTTAATCGGGGAAGCAAAAAAGGAGCATCTTTTGAAAAAGAATGCAATTTTTTCTTATTCTCCTAACCGGCCGATGGCTTTCAGGTATTCGGTTTCACTTAATTGAAGGATAGCCTTGGCATCTACCCATTGGCTCCAGGCATCCTGCCACTGGGCTTGGGCTTCAAGTAAATTGGAAAGGCTTTCCGTCCCTATTTCATATTCTGCCTGACTGATCCGCAAGTTTTCTTTAGCCTGCGCCAACGCATCCCGGCACATTTCAATACGCTTCTGGGCATCTTTGATATTAAAGCGGGTAGAAGCGACTTCCAGCTCCATCAATTGGGCCGATTTTTCCAAATTTAATTGGGTCATTTCCTGTTCTGTCTGGGCTGCCCGAACCTTATTCCTCCCTTCTCCCCAATAAAATACAGGAATTTGTACAGAAGCCATTGCATTTAAAGAAGCGTTAGCATCCGATTTCCCATTCAATTCCAATCCTCCTCCATACCCATATCCTACCGACACTCCGATCTGCGGAAGAAATTCGGAACGGGTAAGTTGAATCTGCTGTTGTTTCAATTCCACCTCTTTTTTTAGCAGATGATAATCAGGACGCTCTGTAATATCCTCTCCTTCCCCTAAAATACCAGGAGTAATGGTTTCCGGCAAAGTATCCCGAATCACTATTTCGGTATGCAGGTCTAAACCGATCAGCCGGCACAAATTCATTCGGGAAAGAACCAAACCGTTCTCTGCTTTTTGCAACATCAACTCGGCCTCATTATATCTGACCTTTACTTTCAATACTTCATTACTCGAAGTCATCCCCACTTCTTCAGCATCCCCAATATTCTGTACCAATTCTCCTACCACCTTCCGGTAGGCCTTAGCAGCCCTGATTTGTTCCTGCACCCGCATCAGTTGCCAATAAGCTTTATCGGTCTCCAGCAATACCTCAGAACGGTTTAAACGCAAATTCTCATCGGCCATCCATTCCCCTGTTTTAGCCATGAGGTGAGCTGTCCGGATTTTACCCCCCATATATACCGGTTGTAAAAGTTGTACTCCTGCCATATAAACTCCTCTTAATCCAACTTTTATGCCGATATCCGGCAAAAAAGCATATTCTTTAAAAACAGGCCGGCCATCTGCTCCCATTACCGGCTGACCCGTTTCAGGGTTTAATAAGACATTCGGCTGTAATTGACCCTGTTCATCCGGTACAAACGTAGGTAAATACCCTCCTTTCAATTTATAAGAATACTTCTCCTGATTGTAAAATCCGAAACCAGAAACAGAAATCTTCGGAAAAAAATCTGCCCTTACCGATTTCGTAGTATAAATGGCTTTCTCTTTATCTTTCCCGGCAATTGCCATCTGTTTACTATTTTCCAATGCCATCTCCCGGCATTGCTGACGGGTAAGTTGCACCTGAGCCATCAGCCGGCCACAGTAACCCCAACTACTGAGCCAAAGAAATAATATAATAATTTTCATCTTCATAACATTACATTCTCTACTCCTCTTGTTTTTTTCTGTCGGATACGATAAAATACGGCATATAATACGGGCAGAATCACCAAAGTGATGATCGTCCCGATAAACAATCCGCCCATAATCGTTACCGCCAGCGCTCCGAACATATCGTCGTTTACCAATGGAATCATCCCCAATATTGTTGTCATGGCTGCCAGTAACACAGGACGCAGACGGGAAGAAGAAGCATCCAATACAGCTAAAAACGGCTCTTTGCCGCCCTGAATCTGAATATTTACCTCGTCCACCAAAACCACTCCGTTTTTAATCATCATACCGACCAATCCCAAGGCTCCGACAATAGCCACAAAACCGAACTCCTTCCCTGCCAACAACATTCCGGCAACAATTCCAATTATCGCCAAAGGCAGACACAACAAAATCATCAAAGGTTTCCTGAAATCTCCGAATAAAGCAATGAGAATCACCAAAACCAAAACAATAGCGATGGGAACATTCTTAAACAAATATTGCTTCGATTGGGTACTGGCCAGATATTCTCCCTGCCATTCCGAATGATATCCCGGAGGCAATTGGATAGAATCGATCTTAGGTAAAAGACTATTCCGGGCTTCAGTAGTCGTAAACCCCGGAGCATTATTACACTGGACGGCTATAGAACGCTGTCCGTTATAACGCCGTACCAAAGGGACTTCCCAAGCCATATCCACTCCGTTTGTGGTCTGATTCAACGGTTTGGAACCGATCAACCCGCTTAAAATTTCATCTTCGGAGATCATACCGAGCATTAATTCCCGAATGGTTTCCATATTCAAACCATTGAGGGAAGGCGTCAAACTCCAAACCGGTATATTATCAATCCGTTCCGGGCGTTCTCCCCTATCGTTCACGCTCTTGATATAAATCGGCAAATCGTGTTCTCCCTCATAATAAGAGCCTATGGGCAGTCCTTCGGTTGCCGCCAGTAAAGCCAAGCTGACATCCTGGCGAGAAAGTCCGGCTTCCCGGGCAATCTGCTGGTGATATCTCACATCCAATACAGGAGTTTCCGGTCCCCAGTTATTGGTAACCAGTATAACGGTCGAATCCCGCCGCATAATATCCTCTACCTGCTTACATAAATTTTTTAAGACGGCAGGATCCGGCCCGGTAATCATAAATTGCACCGGGAAATTCATATACATCAGGTTGTACTGCTTCATCCGGACATAGCCTTGGGGATAATGTTCCGAAAGATACTTCTGCAAATCGTTTATATTTTCCTTTAAAGTAGCGGGAGAAGTAAAATCCACGATCAGCTCTCCATAACTCAAAGCCGGCTCCGCCACCGTCCGAACCAGATTATAACGGGAAGGGGTTCCTCCGAGACTGGTTGTCACGGCTGTAATTTCTGGCCGGCTTATCAGGTAACGTTCCATCGAAGCCAAATCTGCTTTAACCTTTTCCGGATTCGTCCCATAAGGCATCTGATATTCCATATACAGTTGATTATAACTCAGATCCGGAAAAAATCCCTGACGTATAAAACGGAATGCCCAAACGCTGACCAGCAATAAAACAGCCAATATCAAAATGACAATCCAACGGTAGTGTAAAGAAAATTGTAAGATATTCCGGTAAAAACGATATACTTTTCTTTTATACATCACCTCTTCACTCACCGGTTTCCCTTTTACTTTCAGAACCCGGTCCGCCTGTATAGGGACATACGCTAAAGCCAATATCCAACTCAGCCAAAGAGATACCGCCAACACAATAAACAGATCCCGTACATATTCTCCCGTGGTATCCGGAGAAAGAAAAATAGGCAAGAACGTCAGAATTCCGATAGTAGTAGCTCCTAATAAGGGCCAAGCGGTTTTCTTCGTGATATTCACCAGCGCTGCCGGCTTTTTTACTCCTTTCTGCAAATCGAACATAATACCGTCTACAATCACAATGGCATTGTCCACCAGCATTCCCATAGCGATGATAAAAGAAGCCAGGGAAACCCGTTGTAAAGTGCCATGCATCATATGCAGTACAACAAAAGAGCCCAGTACGACAATGACCAGTCCCGCTCCAATAATATAACCGCTCCTGAACCCCATCGACAGCATTACGATAAAAATAACGATCAATACTGATTCTATCAGGTTGACCATAAACACATTTATTGCCTCCTTCACCCGGGTAGGCTGGAAAAACACTTTTTGAAACTCAATCCCGGCCGGGATAATATTTTCTTTCAATTCCGCCAGTTTCTGATCGACTTTCGTACCGAGCTGAATGATATTCCCACCCTTTTGCATGGCGATAGAAATAGCAATAGCAGGGAGAGTATCGTACAGCACTCCTTCCCGGGCCGGTTCGACATATCCTTTGGCGATGTCTGCAATATCTCCAAGGCGAAGTTCGTCCTCCTCATGTCCTCGTATCAACAAATTCCGAATATCATTAATATCGGTAAAGTTTCCGTTTACTCCTACTCGGATCCGTTTTTCTCCACTATTGTAATAACCGGAATAAACCGTTTGATTCTGGTTATTAAGCGTCAGGATCACCTCGGCAGGATGCACACCCAAATTAGCCATCTTGTCCTCCAATATCCGGATATCTATACAGGACTGACGCTCTCCATAAATATCCACACTACTCACTCCGTCTATATCCAAGACGGTTCGTCTCACCAATTGTGCATAATCGATCATTTCCTGGTAACCGAAGCCCTGGGAAGTCATGGCATAAAACATTCCGTATACATCCCCGAAATCGTCCATAACCAAAGAAGGTTGTGCTCCTTTGGGAAGCTGGGATTGTACATTTGCAACTTTGCGGCGTAGGATATCCCAATTTTGCTGCAATTCATCCAATGGTACAGTACTGCTCAACTCCACTAATATTTCCGAAACGTCATCCATAGAACGGGATTCTACATGATCCAGATCGCCCATAGAACGGATAGACTCTTCCAATACGTTGGTCACTTCCAGTTCCACCTGATAAGCATTTGCTCCGGGATAAGCCGTAACAACCATTGCCTGTTTTACAGTAATGGCAGGGTCTTCCAGCTTACTCATCGTCATAAAAGAATAAATCCCTCCGACAACAAGTACCACAACGAAGAAATATACTAAAGCTTTGTTTTTTAATGCATATTCGGTAAAATTCATATCTGAAAATTGAATAGTTAAGAATCAAACGCGGAATTGTATCACAAAAGTTTACCGACATTGGAAGGCGGGACAGGAGGTAACACTCTGACCACCTGTCCTTCTTTCAGATCATTCACTCCGGCAGAAACGATTGATTCTCCGGGACGCAAATCCGATTCCACAATCACTTCCCCATCCTTCAATACCCGTTTCACTTCTACCGGCATCATCTTCACTTTGCCGTCGTTTTCGTCGAAAAGCCATACATAAGAACGGTAATCTCTCCAGAATAAAGCCGATATCGGAATAATAGCTAAATTTTCAGCAGAAGGAGTATATTGAATCGTCACACTGACACTCATGCCTGCGGCCAGATTCAATTTTTGTCTTTGTTCCCGTTTCAACCGAAACCGGGCTTTAAACAATTGGTTAAAATTGGCTTTACGGGTAATATCCAGAAACTCAAGAGGTAAAATATCCTCTGGATAGACATCGGCTACACAATAAAATTCGGCAAAATCTTCCTGACGGATGTAATCCACAGAAGGGATATCGACGCTTACCTCCAGATAATCGTTGTTAATCATAGATAACACGGGAGTTCCCTGATTCACTATTTCATAAGCATCGAAATACTTTTTCTGAATATAACCGTCAAAAGGAGCCCTCAAACGGGTGTCCTCCAGCGCATTTTTTTGTCCGTTATACAAAGCGGACACCCGTTTCAAAGCTGCCACTGCTTTATCGTATTCATTGACGGGAATACTCTTTTTCTGATACAATTGCATGATTCGTTCCGATTCGCCTTTAACTTGTATATATTCGGCTTGGGCAGCATCGTATTGAAGCTGATAATCACGGGGATCCAAACGGGCTAATAATTTCCCTTTTCTGACGTATTCTCCTTCCTGTACATAAATATCCTTAATCGGACCGGCTACCCGAAAAGCCAACTTCACATCGGAAGCCGCCTGTAATTTACCTGGATAAGTAATTTTAAACAATCCCTGATAAGCTTTCACTTCCGAAGTTTTTACCAATTGAGAGATCGTCAAAGGAGCTGTTTTTTGACGGCATGCTCCCCCTATAAATACAAGCCCTACTACTATTACAAGCCGGATAAATGTCTTTTCCATATATCATTCTATCATTTTTACAAAAGCTAAAAGAATAAAACGTTTATATATACTTATCTGAAGGCACAGTTGTTACATTTTAACGACTAAAAAAGACATTTTCAATTCTATAACATTAGTCCAATTATTAATTAAAACTTTTTCTATATTTGTAGTAGGTTATTTTTTTTAACAAGGTTAAATATGCAGCATCTCATCATTTCTTTTTACTTCATAAAAAAAAAGAAGTAGATCACTTCTTTTCACTTTTTGTACAAAAGCCGTATAGAAATACCGACACTCTGTAACAGGTGTTTACAGACATCGCATTTTTCTATCAATCGGCAACAAATATTGTATTGAATTCGTTATCCGGTGTAGATACGACTTTTAATTACTTATATATTATCAACTTGGGAAAAAAACAAAAAATGGAAAGGAAACAAATTGTAGCTGCTTATCTGCGTGTCAGTACAGATAAACAAACGATTCTGAATCAAAAAAGCGAAGTGCTTAATTTTTGTCGGAAGCAGGATATGCAAGTTACGACTTGGTGTACAGAAACCGTCAGCGGCACCAAAAAAGAAAATGAACGTCAGTTGGGAACGTTATTGAAAAGGTTGCAGCAAGGGGATATTCTGATCATCACTGAAGTGTCTCGTTTAAGTCGTAAAATGCTAAACATCATGAACATTATTCATCAGTCTATTGAAAAAGGAATTACCATCCACAGCATTAAAGAAGGATACAAATTCGACACTTCTATCAATAGCCAGGTACTTGCCTTTGCTTTCGGCCTTTGTGCAGAAATTGAACGTACATTGATTTCTCAACGCACCAGAGAAGCTTTGGCGAGAAGGCGGGCTGCTGGTATAAAATTGGGAAGACCGAAAGGAAGTATCAGTACCAGTAAATTATACGAACACATTGACGAAATTTTTCAATTCCGCGCAGAAGGACTCTCTTTTCAAAAAATTGCACGGAAATACAAAGTATCGCCAGAAACCGTCCGGTTATTTTACTTAAGAAATCTGGTAAAAAAAACCAAGAAAATACTTCCAGCTTCGGAAACCCAGCCTAATGAAGCCTCTTCTTAAAGGCAGCATGAAAAAGAGGCTATCCTAAAAAACTTTTTGTACGAACGAATGGCATTCTAAGCCTGATCAACAACATCTTTCTGTTCTTTGATCAGCCCCGGGTTCTAATAGATAAATATAAATCCGGAATTTTAGTCCAAGCCCATCAGTATTACACTGAACCGCTCCAAAAAAGGAACGCTAATCTTCAAAAAGTTAAAATTTTATCTTTAGGGATAGCCTCTTTGCAAAACTTTTAAAAAGTCGCTACTCCGTTAAACGACCTGTAGCTTTTAAGTAATGAGTTTCACTCAAATGTAATTCAGCTTTAGCATCGATCCAATCGCTCCAGGCTTTCTGCCATTGTGCCTGAGCTTCCATATAATTTGTCAGATTTTCCATACCCACCTCGTAGCGATTTTTACTGACTGTCCGATTTTCCTCCGCCTGAAGTAAAGATTTACGGGTCATTTCCACCCGGCTAACCGCATCTTCTACATTGAAACGAGCCCGGGCTGCTTCCAGTTGCATCAATTGCACCATATCTTCTTTCTTCAATTCACTTATTTCCTGTTCAGAGCGGGCCGCTTTTACTTTATTCCGCCCTTCGTTCCAATGAAACACCGGTACTTTTAAAGAAGCAATAGCCATAAAAGACGATATTCCGTCGGATGTACCATTCACCGTAATTCCATCCGTATATCCATAAGAAGCGGAAATCCCCAATTGAGGTAAGAAATCAGAACGAGTTAAATCTACTTGTTTTCTCTTCAATTCAATCTCCTTCTCCAACAGATTATATTCGGGGCGTCCTATAATACCCGGATTCCCCTCCAATACGCCCGGAGTTAAACCGTCCTGTAAAGAATCCCGGATTTGCAAATCACTGTAAAGGTCTATTCCAATTATCCGGCATAAATTCATGCCTGCCAATGTTTCCCCATGTCTGGCTTTTTGCAACATCAACTCCGCCTCATTGTATTTTACCTGTGCTTTCAATAAATCGTTGCGAAAAGCCATTCCCGTCTGATAGGCATCTGTAAGATTCTTTACTAATTCTCCCACGACCTCCTTATATTTTGAAGCAGACAACACCAATTCTTTTACTTTCAGATATTGCCAGTAAGCTTCATCAACCTCTGTAATCACCTCAGCCCGACTATATTTTATATTCAAACGGGCCATATCGACCCCCAGGGAAGCCATACGAAAAGCGGAACGAATTTTTCCTCCCATATACAAGGGCTGTTCCAGAACACCTCCTACCGTATAAGCATGATCCAATCCCAGCGATAAAGCAATATCCGGCATAAAAGCGTATTGGTTAAATACAGGCATGCCGTCCGCTCCGACAACCGGTTTACCGGTAACGGGATGGATCAGATAATTTGGTTTTAACTGCCCGGAAGCATCCGGTACAAAGGTAGGCAAATAGCCTCCGTCAATTTTAAAAGAATAATCTTTTTGCATATAGGCATACATTCCCATAGCCGAAATTTTCGGAAAGAAATTAGCCCGGTAAACTTTTTTATCATAATTTGCCTTTAGAGCTTGCTGACCGGCTATTGCCATTTTCTTACTGTTTTCCAAAGCCATACTCCTGCACTTCTGCAAATCAAGCGCTGTCTGTGCCTGCAAAAAACAAACTTGCAAAAGCAAAAATACTGTCAACAGTGTTTTCATTTTATTTATCTTAAACACATTTATTTACTATTATTCTTGTCTTTTCCCTTTTATATGGGAAAAAAGAGAAAACAATACCGGAATGAACACTAAAGTAATCACCGATCCGATCAATAATCCCGACATAATCGTAACCGCCAGAGAACCGAAAAGGTCATCTCCCAACAAAGGAATCATTCCCACTATAGTCGTCAAGGAAGCCATCATCACCGGGCGGAAACGAGAAGAAGAGGAATCCAGCAACGCTTGATGAGGTTCCTTTCCCGATTGTATCTGTAAGGTAATCTCATCCAATAGGACTACTCCGTTCTTTATCATCATTCCGATCAATCCCAAAGCTCCGACAATAGCAACAAAACCGAAGTCCTTTCCGCTCAGCAGCATCCCGAATACAATTCCAATAATGGCCAAAGGCAAACAGAGTAAAATAATAGCCGGTTTTTTAAAATCCTTAAACAACATGATCAAAATAGCCACCATCAGAATCACAGCCCACGGCAAACTCCGGAAAAGATATTTGGTAGACTCGCTACTGGCTCTATATTCACCTAACCATTGTTTTGAATAACCTTCCGGTAAAGTAATGGTATCGGTTTTTTCCATTAAAGCGGCCCGAACTTCAGCAGCCGTGTGCCCCGGAGCATTATTGCACTGTGCTTTTATAGCCCGTTGCCCGTTATAGCGCCTTACTACCGGATCTTCCCAACAGATTTGAATCCCCCTTGTCGCCTGATTCAAAGGAATTGAACCGATTGTTTCCGACAAAAGCTCCTCTGATTTAATCGTTCCCATTAACAATCCTTTTAATGTCTCCCCACTTATTGCCGCCATAGAAGGCATCATACTCCAGACAGGAATATTATTCAAGGATTCCAGTTTTTCTCCTTTATTATCTACACTTTTGATATAAATAGGCAAAGAATGTGTCCCTTCGTAAAAAGATCCTACAGGCATACCATCGGTAGCCGCTAACATGGAAACTCCGATATCGGAACGGGATAAGCCGGCAGTCCGGGCTACTGGCTGATGATAATCTACCGTCAGCACTGGCTTCATCGGTTCCCAGTCGTTCCGTACCAACATAGCGGAAGGTTCATCCTTCATAATCCGTTCCGCCTTTGCGGACAATTCTTTCAACACAGCCGGATCGGGCCCGGTAAACATCAACTCTACCGGAAACTTCTCGTACATCAGATTATATCGTTTAATCCGCACATAAGCATCCGGAAAATTCTGTGTTAATTCTTCCTGCAGAACTGGAATAGAAGCTTTCAAAGCATCCGGATCTGTATAATCTACAATTAACTCCCCATAACTCATGGATGGTTCTGCTATCGAACGAACTAAATTATAACGGGAAGGAGTGCCTCCTATACTAGTTGTCACATGCGTAATACCCGGGTAACTCAACAAATACTTTTCCACTTTTTCCAGATCGGCTTTCAATCGCTCCGTCCGTGTGCCCTCTGACATACTGTATTCAATATAAAGCTGGGAATAACTCAAATCCGGGAAAAAGCCCTGCGGTATATAGCGGTATAAGTAAACACTTAATCCCAAAAGTAAAACGGTAACGCCTATCGCCAACTTCTTATGCCACAACATATAGGACAATAAAGTCCGGAATTTCCGGTAAATCGGGCTATCGAACAAATCTTTATCTTTCCGGGCCTTCACTTTTAAAAAGCGATCGGCATGCATGGGGATCTGTGTCAAAGCCAATATCCAACTCAACAACAAGGACACCGCCAACACAATAAACAAATCCCTTACATACTCCCCGGTTGTATCAGGTGAAATAAAAATGGGTAAAAAAGCCAGGATAGCTATCAAAGTAGCTCCCAATAATGGCATAGCGGTTTTTTTCACAATATTGACCAAAGCAGCCGGCTTTGGAACACCCCTTTCCAAATCAACCTGAATGCCATCAATGATAACAATGGCATTATCCACCAACATCCCCATGGCAACAATCAAAGCTGCCAACGACACCCGTTGCATGGTCCCGTCAAAAAGATACAAGACCACAAAAGACCCCAATACAATAATCAACAACCCTGCTCCAATAATAGCTCCGCTCCGGAATCCCATTGTCAGCATCAGAATAAGAATCACTACGAATATGGATTCTACCAGATTAACCATAAAAATACCGATTGCATCTCTTACCTGGTCCGGCTGAAAGAATACTTTTTGAAATTCTATTCCCACCGGAATACGGGATTGTTTTAATTGCTCTAATTCCCGATCGACGATTTTTCCCAAGTCGACTACATTCCCCCCTTTTTCCATAGATACTGATACTCCCAAAGCTCTTGCCCCATCGTAACGCATTTGGTTACGCGAAGGAGTATCATACCCCCGGGTGACAGAAGCAATATCTCCCAAGCGCAGCTGGTCCTGTTCATGCCCCTGAATAATCAGATTTTGAATATCTTCTATCGATTTATAATCGTCGCTTACCGCTACCCTGATCCGTTCATCTCCACTGTCAAAATAACCGGGATAAACCGTTTTATTCTGATTATTAAGGGTTGACAAAACCTCTAAAGGATGTACGCCCAGATTGGCCATCTTATCCCGGATAATTTCGATATTGATACAAGGCTTTCTGTCCCCGTATATTTCAACCTTCCGCACTCCTTCAATATCCTGCAATTCCCGTTTTACTAATTGTGCATAATCGATCAGTTCTTCATCTGCTATGCCATCGGTCGTCATGGCATAAAACATACCGTATACGTCCCCAAAATCATCCATTACCACAGAAGGACGAACTCCATCTGGCAAACTGGCCTGAGCATTTGTCACTTTACGCCTCAGCATATCCCATTGTTGTTCCAACTCTTCCGGATTGACTGTACTTTTCATTTCGACGGTAATCTGGGAAACATCGGCTAAAGAACGGGACTGAATGTTATCAATTTCTCCCATCGAACGAATCGACTTTTCCAATACATCTGTGACCTCTAATTCTACTTTATGGGCAGAAGCTCCCGGATAAACCGTAATCACCATCGCCTGCTTGACCTTGATCTCGGGATCTTCCAGTTTACTCATCGATAGAAAAGCAAAAATTCCGCCTACCACCAAAACGGCGATAAAAAATTTCATCAAAGCTCTATTGTTCAGGGCATATTCCGTTATTGTCATTCTCTTACCTTTTAATTAAAACATTATCCTGCCGAAATCCCTAAATTCTCTTCTACAGTAAATATCTCTTTCTTTTTCTGATTCACAACAAGCCTCCTACATTTGTCTTCGACAGGGGCCTCAACATCTTTACTTTCATACCTTCCTCCAAACTATGCACACCAGCCGACACAATAATTTCTCCGGCATTTAAACCTTTATAGATCACAGCTTCCCCGGTTTTCAAAAACTTTCCTGTTTTTACAGCACGCCGGTGCACTTCTCCTGTACGAGCATCATATATCCAGACGGCGGATTCTCCTTCATACTCGAAAAGAGCACTCACTGGCACAGAGGTTAAGGTCACCTCGTCCGGCGTATATTCGATCGTCACATTAACGCTCATACCTGCAGCGATATCCACTCCTGAAACAGTTCGCAACCTCAGCCGCATCCGATAAAGCTGGTTTAAATTTGCCTTGCGGGTAATCTCGATGAGCTCCAAAGGAAAAACTTTTCCCGGAAAAACATCAAAGGTGCAGGAAAAAGCTTTAAAATACGGTTGACGGACATAATCACTGGAAGGAATATCTATCTCTACTTCGAAATAACTATTATTAATCATCGAAATCACCGGCATACCGGCACTTACCGTTTCATGTGCATCAAAATATTTTTTCTGGATATACCCGTCGAAAGGGGCCAGCATCCGCGTATCCTGAAGAGCATTTTGATGAGCCTTATATTTAGCCGTAATCTGCTGAAGCCCGGAAACAGCTTTGTCGTAATCATTTACCGGTACGCTATTGCGTTTATAAAGCTCTATTACCCGCTCGGCTTCAGCCTTAACCTGTTTGTACTCCGCCTCCGTAGCCGAAAATTGCACTTCGTAATCCCGGGGATCGATTTCTGCAATCAATTCTCCCTTTCTCACGAAAGCTCCTGCTTCCGCCGGTATACGCAAGATAGGTCCGGCTACCCGGAATGATAAATTAACATCCGAAGCCGGTTTTACCTTTCCCGGATAAGTAATATACAACTCGTCCTGATAATTTTTTACCACTTCTGTTTTTACTGTAACAGTCGTGTCTTTTACAGCTTTATCCGAATGACAAGCCACACCCAAAACAGACATACCCAGAAGAAAATAATAAAAATGACATTTCATATGATTATAATTTTATTTCCAGCTGTCATACAAAATTCCCTTTTCCTGATTATTTTTTCAGAGTTAAAACACAAGGGAATTTCCTATACACACCTTTTAAAACCACTACACTTTCCGGATTTTAAATCCCAAAGTCCCGCTTATTTAAAATCACGAGCGAAAAGAAAAATTATCGCTGGGAACATCCTGTTGCACACTTAAAAATTTCCGTTCCTCCTCTACGGCCTACTTAACCTTCAGACGACGCGACTTTAAAATTCTTATTTCCCGATCATACAATAAATATGCCAAAAGAAAATAAAAAGCGGTTAATACCCACAAACTATTAAATTCACGGCTTACCTCTCCGAAGGTAGCTCCCAAACTATTGATTTTCACATAACCTTCGATACCGTAAGTGGAAGGAAAAACTTTCGAAAAAGCGACCCAATAATCCGGTATAGAAGTAACAGGCCAGGAAATACCTGAAATAAACATCAAGGGAACAGAAGTAAAGACAAAAATCAAAAAAGGGGTCTCCCGTTCCTTGCATAAAAAAGAAAGGGTCATGGCAAAGAAAATACAAGCCAACAAAAAAGGTAAAATAAACAAGAAAAAATCCCATTTTTCACCGATACGAGTCAAATTAAACATTCCGGGGACTACGACAAAAATCCATATAGCAACAAAAGCATAAATCGGCAGATAAGCCAAAGCCTTTCCCATTACGACCGGGAAGGGATGCTCATAGTGCACATTGAAGGGCAACATCGCCCGAAAGCGGTTGCGGTCCCGCCCCGTTCCGGCTATAGTTCCTACTCCCAGCAACAAAGATTGCTGTATCACCAATATCAGAATCGCAGGAATAATAAAAGTTGCATATCCGCTTTGGGGATTAAACAATTTAACCTCTGTCATCTGGACAGGAGCAACAGTCTGCTCTTGTCGGACAGGAGAAGCATAAGGTAAACCTTCCAATTGAACAATCCTTCCCATCCCGACAGCCACATTACTGGCAGCCTGCAACAAAGCTTTATAATTCAACAAGCCTCCCATATCACAATAGAGAGAAACGTGAGCCTGTTCTCCGTTTATAGGCCGATGACTAAAATCGGCCGGTATTTCCAATATCCCATAGATTTGTTTTTTCCACAATAAACGGCGGGCTTCTTCCATATCGGCACAACGGGCCACAACATCCACCCCTGAAGAAGCATTCCAGGCCCGGATAAATGCGCGGCTTTCATAAGAATTGTCCCGGTCGACAACGGCTACAGGCACTTTAAATACTCCCTCATTACTATAAATATAAGTATATAGGACCGGATAGAACAGGGGAAGAGCTACAAAAAAAGTAAGTACAGCACTATCTGCGGCAACTGCTTTCAGTTCCTTTTTCCATACATACCAAATATTATAAATTATCTTCTTCATCTTTTCTGTTCCTTCACAAGGATTTCCTTTCCTCAGGATAAATACACATTTCTCACAAATTGCGCCTTCAAGCGGGATAAAACCAAAACCGGCAATAGGATAAATATTCCCAAAGCTACATAAGACGACCACGAATATTCCATCGGAATTCCGTTTAAAGCTTGATCGACATAGAGCAAAAAGTAATGCCGCATGGGAAAAAGATTGGCAAACCATTGCATCGGCTCGGGCATAGAACGTACCGGAAAAGTAAAACCGCTAATCGAAAAAGAAAGTACGGCCCAAAGTGCACAACTACTCAGTGCCAACCGGTTGCGAGGAAAGATCCCCACCATCAACAAAGCAAATCCCTGAGAAGCAGCAATTAATAAAAACATAGCTAAAAACATGGGAAAAAATCCGCTGTTCAAAGGGAAATGTAAAAAACGATATAACAACACCAGACAAAAAGTCCCGGTTATCAAAAATAATAACAACTGTGTTATTCCTTTCCCTGCTATAGCGACTCCTATAGAATGCCGGCTAAGTCTCATCCATTCGCATGCCGTTCCCCTCTTCAATTCTTCTCCTATACTGAATACCAGGGTGAACATAGCAAACATACTGATAAAGGCAGGCATTAAAATATTAGATAAATATATAGCATAACTCAACCAAGGGTTATTCAAAGGGTGTATGTCTACCGCTACCGGGTTCAGGCGGGCAGAAAGCTGAGGCTCTGTCATCCCTTTTGCCTGTAAAAGTGCCCGTTGAACGGCCCCGTTAGCCAATGCCGCCTGTAAACGCATATCCTTATATATCAAAGAACCCGGCAAAATATAAGAATCGTTTGTATAAAAAGAAAGCACTGGCTCCTTTCCGGAAGAAGCATCCCGCTGAAAATGAGCAGGGATAAGAAATATTCCATAGATTTTTCCTTCCTGCATAGCTTTCCGGGCTTCCGTAAAATTCTCTGCTTTCATGACAATTTCCGTTTGCCCGAAAGCATCCAAAGAACGGGTCAAAGAACGAGATACGGAAGTGTTATCCAGGTCCACAACGGCTACCGGTAAATTTACAGGTACTCCTCCTTTGAATAAATCGGCAAAAAAGAGAAAGCACAAAACCGGAGCTATTACAATCATAAAGAGATAAATCCGGCGAAAAGCCAACTGCCTTATTTCCCGTTTCATTATGGTAATCAGTCCCATTTTCAATTTCGGATTAATATCGGATAACAGATTCTCTATTCTTCAAAAGATATCGTCCTCAGTCAGGCATTTTATCTTTTTTTCAATACGCTCATTCCAGGACGGAAACCTTCCACCTTTTCTGTAGGGACGGCTTTCACCTCGAAGGTCTTAGCATCAAACTGTCCGGTTGTTTTGGTCGCCCTCCAGGCAGCATAACTTCCCCTATCCTTCATATAGGTCACCTTTAAAGTCACTTCGCGATTGTCCAAAGCAGGAATAACAGCCGTAAAAGTTTCCCCCATCCGGATATCTCCCAACAAATCTTCGCGAATATTGAACGACACCCACATATCCTCCAGATCCATTACATCCATAATAGGAGCACCTGTTCCCACCAATTCTCCGACTTTAGGGTAACGTTCGGAAATTTCTCCGTCGATAGGAGATACCAGAAAAGTTTCATTGATATAAGACTCCACTTCCGCAACAGCTCCACGGGCCCGGTTTACCTGTGCTTCCGCTGCCAGTTTATCCTCCCGTTGAGCTCCGTTTTTCGCCATCTCATACTGAGCATGAGCAGCCTTTTCGGTAGCTTGCATCGCCCTATAGTTTGCTTCGGCTTCATCCCGTTTTTGCGCAGATACCACCTCATTTTCAAACAAGGATTGCACCCGTTCATACGATTTACGGGCAATCTCAAGAGCTGCTAGCGCCTTTTGCCAATTTTGGTAAGCCATAGATAACTGTTCGGAACGCGATCCTTTGTCCACTTTTTCATTCATCGCCCGGGCTGCTTTTTCTGCAGCCATTGCCTGTTCAAATTTGGCTAACACTTCCGGGCTATCCAAAATGACCAAAGTATCCCCTTTACGTACCGGCTCTCCTTCATTTGCCCTGAATTCTTCAATACGTCCGGGCACCTTCCCGGAAATTCTCACCACCGTTGCTTCTGCTTCTCCTTGAATCACTTCCGGTAAGGGATTCCAAAAAATAAAAGCAAGGATCACGACGAACAATACGAGCCCGATGACCCCCAAAAATACGGCTAACTTATTTTTTTCTTTCTTTTCCATCCTATTTGAATATAATTCATTATGTATTAATTCTCTTGTCCTAAAATACCATAAGCTTTTTGTAAATAAACTTCACATAATTTCATTTCTATACGGGAATCGATAAGCTCGGCATGGGCTGACAACCAAGCAGCCTGAGCTTCCAACACATTGGACACCGGAATAGTACCTTCCTGAAAGCCGAGGTTCGCCAATTTCAGATTTTCATCCGCCCTTTCCAGATTATTCCCAGCCATTTCCAGTTTTTTAGCCACTTCTTTTATTTTAAATTCCGACTGCCTGACCTGCAACTCAATTTGTTCTTTCGCTTCCAACAAACGATATTCCATAATACCTGTCTGAGCGCGGGCATTTCTCAAACTCTTACGGGAAGCTCCCCAATGAAAAATAGGAGCTTTTACGCCAATACCCACACTCCACATGCCGTCGAACTTGGTGCTGATTCCATCGAAAAAAGAAGGAGCCATCGTCAGGTAATTTGCTGTTAAAGCCACTGTGGGTAAATATTGGGAAAGAGCTATTTTCTCTTTTTTCTTATACATCTGGGTAGCCAACTCCAGACCGATCACTTCCGGACGTTTTGCATAAACCTGTTCCAAAGGCAACTGTTCAATATTTGGCAATCCGTTTCCTTCTATATTTTCGTCCCTTAACGGAAAAATCGTATCGGTACTCAAACCACATACCTGATTCAAGCGCATACGGGAGAGGCTTAAACCGTCTTCCACCCGCAACTGCTGCATTTCAGCTTCATTTAACTTTACTCTTACAGAAAGTACATCGGCTTTCGTGGACAATCCGGTTTTATACATTAAATCGATATCGTGTTCAAACTTTTTCAGAGCCTCCACATATTTTTCAGCCAACTTTTTACGATTGATAAGAGAAACGACCTGCCAATAAGCTTCATCGGCCGTTTCGATCACATTTTGAAGTTCCAGTTCCCGCTTACTGTATGCCAATTGCAAGGAAAGTCCCGCCAGATGATTATAAGCCCGTATTTTACCACCCATATATACAGCTTGTGTCAACCCCAACTGTAAGAGAGCCGTATTCCGGTCGTCAACCGTCATCGCCTCTTTCGGTAACAAGGCATAATCTTTCGGCACCGGCTGTCCGTTTACAATCTGTACCTGATCGGGCCTAGGCTTCCAAGTTCCCTCCTGAATAGCCCCCACCGGCAAATAAGCATCCTGTTCCAGTAAATGAATCTTTTTTTGATTCCGCATATAAACCCCTGTCGCATCTACCCCCGGAAGATACTTCGTAAAGGCTTCCTCCTTTTGTGCCAAACCCGCCAAAATTTCTTCATCGGCTATTTTCAATCTCTTATTATTCTCTATAGCCAGATTCCGGCAATCCTGCAAACTGAACCCCGTCTGAGCCTTTATACTCAAACCGGACAATAATAAAACCGTACAGAAAAATACTCTTATCATCTTTTCAGGGTTTAAATCCAAATATTCACTTTTCTTCTTTAAATTCACTTCAATCTACGTAATCATTTATTTAGAGTCCGTTTCCCTTTTTTATCAAAGGTTCTATTTTATACTTTCCGGTATGTAACAGTCCCTAAAAAGAAGGTACGGAAACCAAAGCGTACAATTGCTCATATTGCGACCGCATAGAGGAAAGAGCATAAGATATATCCTGGTGCATGACTAAATAATTTACCATACCAGCACTGATATTGAGTATATTCTTAGCTAAAACCGAAGTATCCGCATCCTTCCGTAATTCCCCTCTCTTTTTAGCCTCCAGAATCAATTGTTCCAATTTCGACAGTCGCTGCATTTTAGAAATAATGGTAACTTTCTTCAGTTCGGGAAATAAAGCAATGACCTCCACCAACAAAGAAAGAGACAATACTTCAGGAATCTCACTATTGAACGACTTGGCCGTATAATTATGAATGCCAGACATCTTTCGGATAGTCAAATCAACATATTCCCTCAAGGTCGTAATGCTATTGAATTCCATCGTCCGTTGCTTATCTATCATATCGTAATAACGAATCAGGCCTTCTTTCAAAACTTCTTCTTTGCTGCTAAAATGGTAATAAAAAGTTCCCTTCGTGATACCGACAGCTTTTTCTATATCACTTAACTTCACGGCTTTAAATCCTTTTTTTAAAAACAGCAAAAAAGCCTTTTCTATAATCAGAATTCGGGTATTTACCATTACTTTTTTATCAACATATAATATTGTTCAAATTGCATACGCATATCTGAAAAAGCATAACTCAAATCAGCACTCATCAATTCAATATTTACCATACTCATAGGAACCGACATCAAATTCCGGGCCAATACAGAAGTATCCAATGAATTGAGAATCTCTTCCTGTTGTTTTGCTTTTATAATCATTTCTTCCCAACGAGCCAAACGATTTTTTAACAAAGCATCTATTCTCTGCCGGTATACCGGAAATAAAAACTCTATTTCCAAAACCAACTGAAAATAAAATTCTTCAATAATAAACGTACCGAATAACTCTCTCAGTTGCTGCGCCCGTCTTTCTTTTTCTTGTAAGACGACTTCTATATATTCTTTTAACGAACGGATCTGATGAAATGCGGCTTCATCAATATCCTCTATCACCATAGCATAACGCTCCAAACCTTCTTTTAATATTTCTTCTTTGTTTTTGAAATAATAGTAAAAAGCCCCCTTTGTCAAACCGGTTATCTGCTCCAGATTTTTAAGCGTACAAGCTTTATAGCCTTTATTTAAAAACTCAAAAAAAGCCTTGTTGACAATTACATTTCTCGGAGTGTTCATATTTATACTTTTCGGTATGCAAATTAAATAAACTTTCTGCATATACTAAAAATAGTTTTGAATAATTTTTTATTTCCTCTTTCCAAAGTAAATAATAAAAGTAAGTGTAAAAAAACAAGACAGAAGGTGTCCATTTTTTTTACACATAACGCTTTTCTCTTTTCATTTACCACCCTGTATCTTAAATAATTACGTACTTTGGCACAAAAATAGCTATGCTTTTGACGAGAAGATGAAAAAAAGATTTAAAAAAGAAATATATGATAAGAATAGAAAATCTGAATAAAGTTTTCCGTACGGAAGAAGTGGAAACTACGGCTTTAAACAATGTCTCTATCCACATTAAGGAGGGAGAATTTGTTGCCATCATGGGACCTTCCGGGTGTGGTAAATCTACTTTATTGAATATCGTTGGTTTATTGGATAATCCGACTTCCGGAAAATACTATTTTGACGGAAAAGAAGTAGGGGCTTTAAAAGAAAGACAACGTACAATGGTTCGTAAAGGAAATATCGGTTTCGTATTCCAAAGTTTCAATCTGATTGACGAATTGAATGTATACGAAAATATCGAACTACCTCTGATTTATCTAAAGATGAAGGCCTCCGAAAGAAAAGAAAAAGTCAACCGGATGCTCGAACGGATGCAGATCAGTCACCGGGCGAAACATTTTCCGCAACAATTATCCGGAGGTCAGCAACAACGTGTAGCGATAGCTCGTGCCGTAGTGGCCGGTCCGAAGCTGATCCTTGCCGACGAACCTACCGGTAACCTGGATTCTAAAAACGGTATACAAGTTATGAATCTCTTGACCGAATTAAATAAAGAAGGAACTACCATTGTGATGGTTACTCACTCTCAACACGATGCCTCTTTTACCCATCGGATCATCAATTTATTCGACGGACAAGTTGTAACTGAAAAACCAAACTTATAAACTTAAATTTTCTCATAAATTCTTACTGAACAGAAGCCGTCCTCATGCAGACGGCTTCTGTTATATCCGATCGGAGGAAAGTAAAACTTAGCTTTCCCTGCCTTTATAAATACGATTTATGATTACTGCTATGGCACCGTCACCCGTTACATTGGTCGCCGTACCGAAACTATCCATTGCAATATAAAGGGCAATCATCAGGCCTTGGGCCGTTTCATCAAAACCCAACATGGACTGCAATAAACCCAAAGCGGCCATAATAGCTCCTCCGGGCACTCCCGGAGCCGCCACCATAGCTATACCTAACATCATGATAAAACCGGCAAATTGTCCAAAATGTACCTCCATTCCGGACATCAGCATAATGGCCATCGCACAGGCAACAATTTTCATCGTACTACCCGACAAATGAATAGTAGCACAAAGGGGTATGACAAAACCTGCTAATTCAGGACGCACTCCGTTCTTTATGGTTTGTTCCAAAGTCACAGGAATTGTAGCTGCCGACGATTGCGTACCCAAAGCCGTCATATAAGCTGGTAACATATTTTTAAATAAATGAAAAGGGTTCGCTTTTCCGACTAAACCGGCAATAAAGAATTGAAGAAAAAGCAGAATTACAGTCATAACAAAAATGACCAAAATAATCTTTACAAAAACACCCATTACACCTGCCACCTGACCGGAATTGGTCATATTTAAAAATATACCGAAAATATACAAAGGCAAAAGTGGGATAATGACAGACATAATCACGACATTAATAATATCTTTGAAATCTTCCATCATACCTTTCAACTTATCTCCGGAAATAACAGACATTCCCAATCCCAGGGTAAAAGCCAAAATCAAAGAGGTCATCACACCCATTAAAGGGGGCATTTCGATCGTAAAATACGGTGTAAGTGCTTTTACTTCCTCTTCTCCTAAAGGGGTAAGGGTCTCTGCAGTATCCAGCAACCAAGGATAAGTGAAATCACAAGTAAAATAAGTAAAGAAACCGGAAAATAAAGTAAAACAATAAGCCAACAAAGCTGTAATCAGCAAAAGCCGTCCCGCTCCTTTGCCCAAATCAGCAATACCCGGAGCGACTAATCCTAAAATAAGCAAAGGAATAATAAAGCCCAAAAAATTCCCAAACAAAGAATTAATGGTTATAAAAATCCGGACCAATCCATCCGGGAAAAACAAACCACAAACGATTCCGGCTACTATTGCAAGAATAATACGCGGTAAAAGACCTAATTTTATTTTTCTCATAAATCGGTTTTATTGTTAAAACGGTTAAGGCGCTGCAATGTTACAATTGTTTTTTTATTTTTACAAGGGAAATGCCCGAATGTAGAAAGTTTAAACATTCTGGAAGAGGTAGAAAAAGGGATTTTCTTTTCCGGGCAATTAGTTGTACTTTTGCAGAAAACGGGAATCCGTTCTAAATGCGACTTTATGACAAAAGAAAAGTGGGAAGGGCATATTGCCATTCTTTTTACCAATCTTATTTTCGGGCTCAACACCCCTATTGCAAAAACAGTCGTTCCGGTATGGATTTCTCCCACCGCTCTCACGGCTTTGCGCATGTCTTTTGCGACCTTGATATTCTGGATAATCGCTTCTTTTTTTCCCAAAGAAAAAGTCAGTAGAAAAGATTTAGTAATCCTTTTATTCGGAGCCTTATTCGGACTTGTAGGGGCTCAGCTTTCCTTTGCGACAGCTTTAAAATACACATCGCCGGTAAATATTTCTTTGATAGCGGCCATGACCCCCGTTGTCGTTATGCTGATGGCAGCAATTTGGTTAAAAGAACCGATAACTTTTAAAAAAGCGGCTGGTGTAGCGGCTGGTGTAGCCGGAGCACTGCTTCTTATTTTTCATTCTTCCGGCGCCGCCAAAGGCCCTAACGAAATGCTAGGGAACTTGTTGAGTGTGATAAACATCATTACGTACGGTATTTACCTGATCATTACCCGCTCAGTCTCTTTGCGTTACAGTCCTATTACCTTAATGAAATGGATGTTTCTTTTCTCAGCCCTTTTTTCTCTCCCTCTCGGATGGCAGGATTTAGGCACAGCCAAAGCATTCTCCGAAATGGTCCCCTTGAGCGTATTAGGTCGAATCAGTTATATTGTCTTCATCGCTACCGGATTAGCTTATTTCCTTGTCCCCATGGCTTTAAAACGGATACGCCCGACAACGGTCAGTATGTACAATAACGCTCAACCTTTAATTGCCTCGACTATTGCAATTACGATCGGGCAAGACATATTCAGTTGGGATAAACCCCTTGCAGCTGTTTTGGTATTTTCCGGAGTGTACCTGGTTACCCAAAGTAAATCCAAAGAAGAGTTGAAGGGATAAAGGGACAGTAGTAACGTCACCCCTCTTTTTCAAAGATCAGAACAAAAACTTACCATAAAAAGGGTGACAAAAGGACAGTCCTTTTGTCACCCTTTTTTACCATTAACCATCTGTATTTATTCCCTTATGCATCGTACGGGCATACCGTTCGAACGGGCTACCGCCGAAGCCGGATTCCACGATGTCTGAGACACCGAAATAGCGGTTGCCTGATGTTTTTTGGAATCGGCTGCTTCCGCCGGGTCAGCAGCAGGCGAAGAACCCCACATAAATCCCGTGGTGCTTACACCGTAAAGTTTTCCGGGACTGATTGAAATATTCTGACGGCGTCCTGCCAGCGGATACCAATCTTTTGCACCGTCAGCCGCTGTATAAACATACCCATAATAGCTCGCATTAGGAGTCATCAACGGAGATTGGAAAGCCTTTTGGTAAACGACTGCTGCTTCACTCCAATAATTTCCGGGAGCCACCTTGTAACCGACAGGACAGGGATCATAAATTGTTTTCACCCCTTTCCCTGTACTTATCTCCGTAGTTTTATAAGTATCAAAAACATATATTTTTCCGTTAGCATAAGGGTTTCCCCACAAATTATCATCAGGCGTTTCAAGCCAGTCGGTCAGCGTATAACTAACCTGATAATAAAACTGCATCGGATTCCGTACAGCATCTTCTATCTGCTTTCCTCCGATCTCAAAAGACCATTTCATATTTTCGGCCGAATTGATAATCGTACCGACAGAATCATATGTATAAGCCGTATAACCGGGTTGGGTGTAATCGTCCGGTCCGCTACATCCGAAGGCCAAATCGCCATCTTTACGACTATTGCCATCGCCATTACCAGCAGCTGCCGGGAACGGATCCTTGCGTCCCCATTGGTAATAAAATCCCAAAGCATAATCGCTGCCTACCTCATTCGAAATAGCACCCAGATTCCGGTCAAGTACCTGAAATGCTTCCGTGCCCGTCTCATAGGAATTATAGGGGTGAGCTTGTAAATCGGCCACACACCAGATATGCCAGCTCCAAAGTATTTCGCCATTAGCATCTTTAGCAGCAATGACAGCATTTCCGGGATGGAAAGTTTCTCCGGTCGTAAAATAAATATAGCCATTCTTATAACTAATGTCGTTGGCAATACCTGTACCATCGCTATAATAATCCTGCCAGAGCAACTCGGCTGAAACCGGGGCAAGAGTGGTAGGCGTAATGCCGGGAGTTGTAGCATTATTTCCCTTCACACAAGCATTAAACATATACGTTCCGGCCTTAGAAACGACGTAACAATTCGATGTACCTCCGGCACTCAAATCGGAAGCGATCACTTCAGGACGTCCTTCCTGCGTCACATCTATTTTCTTCGTCACAGCATTCGGTGCCACCCCAGCTGTGATGGTTACCGTAGCAGGAGGCATAGCCTCAAAAGTTTTGTTTTCTTCCGCCGATATCACTAAGGTATGTTCATCTTTTTTTGTAACGACACACCAGGTTTGGTCGGATTCTGCTTTCCAGACTTTATTACTGCTGATATAAAAGTCTGCATCAATACCGTTGTACAGAATCCGCAATGATTCTACCTCTGGTTCAATTGTCATCACAGCCGGAGCAGATCCCTCCTGCGACACGGTAAACGAAACTTCATCTGTATCGTCACCAGAAGAAGCTACTACTGTTACAACAGCCTGAGGCATCGCCTCGGTACCGGTATTTTCTTCCGCTATCAAACGGAACGATTGAGCCGAGGATTCAATTTTCACCCAGTCCTGAGAAACCTCTACATTCCAGTTTTTCCCATTAGTTTCTACCTGAATATCCAGAATACCGCCAGCCTCACCGAAAACCACGTCTTCATCTGGGAGTAAACGCAGTGTCGTCACCTCTGCCATTACGATTTCATCTTTGGTCGAGCAAGCCATCATACAGCAAAACCCCACCATTATTATTCCTATAGCTAGTATTTTTTTCATAACATTTTCCATTTTTTGTTTGACGAATTGCTACTCCTTGGCACAACGAACATTGAATCCATAAGTAATCATAATATTCGTACGAGCATACCCTCCTTCTTCGAAGCCGATAGCATAATTAAAACCAGTCATCAAATCGTAGGGATTCGTTTCACTGGTCCACACCCAGCCACTACGACCTATCAACGTCAGACGTCCATTCTGGAAATTACGGTATCCCTGAGCCGGAATCCAATCTTTGCCGCGTATGACCCCTTTATAATCTTCCCAGGAAATCGTACTGTTAGAACCCGAAAAATAATTACCCAATTCCGTTCTCGTCGGTAGTCGCCAGCCCGGCGGACAAGGATCACTTTCTCCCGTCCATTCTGTCCCGTAATTAGGCAATGCCTTGATTGCAGTAAAAAAGGTTGTAGCGGCGGCCGAAGCAGTCGAATGGGTATGAGCATCACTCTCTTTTGAAACATTCCAATCGGAAACAAGATTTGTATTTACTATATTAGCGGCAGTATAACTTACTCCATCTTCCTCACCTTGAGCAAACGCAATTTCTTCATTAGATGAAATGACCTGATCCGGATAATGCCCTACACCAGAAGAAGCAACAAACGGATCTTTACGCCCCCATTGGTAGAAAAGCCCAAATTGCGATACCTCACCCGGTAAATCAGAAACAGCACCCAAATTTACACACATCATATTGCGTTCGCGGGCTTCCAGCACCTGGTCGGTAAACCAAATGTGCCAGCTCCAAACAACTTTACCCCCTTCCACTAACGCAACAACAGCATTTCCCGGTTTAAAATCGCTACACACAAATGAAATATAACCATTTTCAACCTTTGGTTCTAAAACCAAAAGTCCTTCCTGGGTAGCCCAAATCCAATCGGCTGAACAAGAGGAAAAATCGGAAGCTGTCGGCAACCCGCTCTTTCCCTGCACCCGCGCATCGAATTTATAATAACCCGCTTCTGAAACGACATAACAATTGGCACATCCTTCAGCACTTAAATCAATAAGATTAAATCCGGTCTGATTGACTTTCAAACTCATCGTGGCAAAATTATCCTCCAACTGATCAGCCGAAGTTTTCACCGTAATCGTCGCCTCCGGTAACGATTGAATAGTAGAATTAGGGAGGGCACTCACCACAAAGCCATCTCCATCCGAGGTGGGGACCACTTTACACCAATCCTGATCGGAGTATACAGTCCACTCTTTTTGATTCGTACGTACCGCAATCGTACGTTCTCCTCCTTCATTTGTAAAAACAATGTCGGTCGAAGGTGTCAGACCGACCTTAGCTTTGGACACGTACACATAGTTCGTGTCCTCACAAGCAATAAATCCGACAGTAGCCAAAAGACATACCATAGATCTTACCACTGAAGTCAATTTTTTTTTCATAAGTCAAGTTTGGTTTAAAAGCTGAATTCAACTTGCAAATGCAACAGAATTCTGATTAATAATTTGTTTAAATATTTCGTTTGGCGTGAGGTATCCAAGTCTTTTACGAGGTCGATTATTGAGTTTATTTTCAATCCACTTAATCTGTTTGTTGGTTACTTCACTAAAGTCCTTACCCTTTGGGATATACTGCCTGATAAGCCCGTTGGTGTTTTCATTGGCACCACGTTCCCATGAGTGGTATGGTTTGCAAAAATAGAATTTTATTTCCAATTTTTGCGCAATTTCCTCGTGCTTTGCAAACTCCTTTCCATTGTCAGCCGTAATTGTGTGTATTAAGTTTTTCACTTTCCGCAGTGCCCATACTGCAATCTTAGCTACCGGGATGGCTTCTTTTCCCGACAACTTGCGTATCCAGACCCTGCTTGTTGCTCTGTCGTTAATGGTAAGAATGGCACCTTTGTGGTTCTTACCAATAATTGTATCTATCTCTAAATCACCAAATCTCTCCTTCAGTTCCACTATCTCGGGACGCTCATCAATATCCACCCTGCCTGGGATAAATCCTCGCCCTGCATTTTTAGAACCACGTTTGGCATACCTGCGACCTTGTCTGCGAAGATATTTGTGCAGTTTGCCACCCCGCCGCTTATCCTCCCAAATCCAGCGATATATCGTTTCGTGAGATACCATCGCAATTCCCTCCAAGCGGCTCCTGCCGACAATCTGCTCCGGGCTGAATCCTTTCTTCAACAGCTTTATTATCCGTTTTCTCATTGCCGGTGTAAGCACTTCCTTGCGATGTTTTTGCTGCTTGCGCCTGTCTGCTTTTCGCTGGGCAAGCTCCATGCTATAGCTACCACTTCGGGCGTCGCAATTGCGCTTTATCTCCCTGTAAACAGTGCTTTTATCTACTCCGATAGCTTCCGCTATTGCTTTTTTGCTCATCGGTATTTGCAACATCATAGAAATTGCATACCTTTGTTCCTCGGTTATATGTTTGCTCATCTGCAACTTTTTTTTCTTTGGACGGACAATTAAAGCAAAGATAGCAAACTTTATCCATTCAGAGTGAGAGAAAGGGGGACATTGTCTCTCTTTCCTCTCTGAAAAATAAATGTTTTTATTGCTTATTATCCGCACCCAAAAAGTTGCATTTATAAGTTGAACTCAAGAAATATAAAAATTTACAAAGCCAGATCATTCAAATGAATATCAAACCTTGTAATAAAAACATCCTTAAAGATAGCCTCGGTATAAAAATAAAATCGAATAATTTATTTGTATATTGGATATTTTCTCCTTCCTAATAAAATTTTAAACTATTCTTATTTTATCTATACCACCCCTTCAAAACCCATCTTGAATTACTTAATGAACGGATTTAAATATATTTTTTTTAAAATCAAACAAATATATAAAAATAACTATACAACATTGGAAAAATTTCAAATAAGTTTGTCTTTAGGAAAGAATAAAATTCGAGAAAATGAAGACTTTATTATGAAAATAAAAATCGATGAGTAGTAAAAAAAAAGACCGAAAATTAAAAAACCGGCGAAAATTTTACATTTCAGCCGGTTTTACACATTTTACCCTTATTTTCTTATTTATTCAGATAAGCACATAACATCCATACTAATTTTTCCTGCTCTGAAATATACGGGGTCAACAAATCCTGCGTTCCGTCATCCCCATTATCAGCTGCTACTGCCAAGATCTCCCGTTCCTGATTGATCAATACGGAAAGATTTTCCAAAACAATCCGTAAACATTCGTCTCCGTCCGATACGTTTTCTGTAGCTTTCAATGAAGCCGCCTGAGCATAGGCTGCATAAGAATGCAAAGGAACTCCCCCCAATGTCAAAATACGCTCTGCCAATTCATCTACCTTTTCGATCGCATCATTGTACAACTCTTCAAATTTTGCATGAAGTACGAAAAAACGATTACCCTTAACATTCCAATGAAACCCTCGTAAATTCTGATAGTAAATCTGAAAATTCGCTAATAAACTATTTAAAAGTTCGATTTCTTTTTTTGATTGTTCGGCATTCAAACCGATGAAGTCTGTTGTTTTCATAATTAATTGTATTTATTGATTTATACTATTTTCTTTCTTTGATACAAAGATAAAACAACTAAACATATAAATCAAATCGATTGTTTTTACTTGTTAATAAATTATAACTATAACAACTGTCTATAAACACATTATACGTAAAAACAAAATCACAAGATACAGGAACTTATTTTTATAAACCCGATTTATCTCCTCTTCCAGAGATTTTCCAAACTTTTTCTATTCTAAACGAAGTAAATGGTCAGCACTTTGGAGTATCTTATTCCGGAGCAAAGGCGGATAAGAAGGATGAGCTTCTAAAAAATCCCTTACACTATTCGCTGCCGCAGGAGAACGATGACCTCTTAAAGTAGCAGCCACCCAATTTTTCGGGAAAAAAATATCCCCTGTACGTTGAATATCTTCCAGAGCTTCCAGAGCAGGCCGGATATATTTCAAGGCTTCTTTTTGCCGTAAAGGATGGTTTAAATAAGAAATTACAGCAAGGGTCCAGGGTTCTATTTGCCGGTTTTCGGCTTTTAAAAGAGAAAAAAACAGGGAATCTCTGACTTCTGCACAAGGACTCAAAGCGCGGGCCACATAATTAAACTCCCGGCGGCGGTCGGGATTTGTTATCCTCGACTGCTGTATTTCCAGCATCTCTTCACTCTTTTCCGGCAAACGTATACATAACTCATAGGTCATATTCATATAATCCCGTTCACTGAGATACAAGCCTTCCGGCAATTGTTGTAAACGCCAGATCGTATATATTTTCTGGGAACAAGAAGGGGAACGAAAAATACGGAGTAGCGTTCGGAAAGCCCCTAACCGGTATTCTTTTCCCAAGGAACTATATATCAAGGTCAGGCATTTTTCTTCCGCTTTTTGTATACTTTCTTTATCTGTACAGAGATCTGCACAACAACTTTCCAGATATCCTAATAAAGCAGAATAAATCAAGGGATTTTCTTCTCTCTGTATAGATGTCAATATGGATGTCAGAAAATCAGCAGACTTTAATTTCCCTTGTCTTTTATTTTCATAAAGGGCCATGAGAATACTCATCCGATGGAGAGGATCCTGAAAATCTTTCCAGTGCTTCAGTCCATAAGAAAGAGAAGCCGTGTCCAAAGCAAAATATCCGTATCCTTTTCCTCCGCCACCCGGCACTACAATATCCGTTTCCGCTGCTAAAGAAATCCGGGTCTTCTCTTTTTCCAACAACATCTCCTTTATTTTTATCGAATCGCCCTTCACGAACATTACGCTTACCGGTTGCGCCCATTGGATACCTCTATTCCAGGTATCTCGCTGAACCAACCACCACCAGCCCTTTTCTTTCCGGGCAGAAATTTCCGGTAATCCTTTTTCATGAACCCAAATATGGCTCCATTTTTTCAGATCGACCGGCGTATACCGGTCCAGGATATCCATTAATCCCTCCCAATCAGCATTGGAATAAGCATAAGTGTCCAAATACTCCTGTATCCCTTTCCGAAAAGCCTCTTCTCCCAATTGCTTTTCCAACATTTGCATGACAATAGGAGCTTTATTATAAATAATCTGTCCGTATACCAATCCCGCATCTTTCAAATTCCCCAAGTCTTGTTTAATGGCGTTGCTTCCCGCTGTCCGGTCCTCCGAATAAGAAGCAGCATAAAAATTTTTCAAATCATTCAAAGTATGATTTACGGCAGGAAAAAGAGGTTTTATCATCTTAGCTGCAAAAAAATTGGCGAAAACTTCTTTTGTCCACACATCGTCAAACCATTTCATCGTAACATAATCACCGAACCACATATGTGCCGTTTCATGAGCAATCAGCTCAGCTCGTCCCAGCTCTTCATTTACGGTAGGATGGCTTGTTAAAAACATTCTATTGTCATTATACAAAGTCGCTCCGGTATGCTCCATTCCGCCGAATTGGAAACCGGGTAAAATAATTAAATCGTATTTGGCAAACGGATAGGGTATCCCCGTATATTCTTCCATCCAGTTCAAAGCTCCGAACACCTGACCGGCAATAAGGGGCAATTGAACTACCCGCTGCGGGTCTGTCTCCCGGTGATAAATGGAAATATCTCTTCCCTCCTGTGTATAGAAAGCCCGTTCAAAACGTCCTGCTACAAAAGAAAATAAATAAGTACTCAAAGGTTCCGTCTCTGCAAAACAGACCCAACGATTTTTATCTGCCTCATAAGCGTCTTTTTCCGGAGCATTACTCACAGCTTGCCATTCTTGTGGAAGGCGCAGACTCAAAGTAAAACGGGCTTTCAAGTCCGGCTGGTCAAAACAAGGAAATAAAGTACGGGCTCTATCCGGTACCAGTAAAGTATACATATAATCTTCATTCCGGTTTAGAGACCGATCTCCGGCAATAAATACGATCTCCATCCGGTTGAATCCAACAACACTTTCCGAAACGGGAATAATGATATGCTCCTTCTCAAACCGATAGGCTGAAAGCTGACCGTTAACCGTGATCTGTTTTATCTTCTCCCGGTCCTCCCTGAAGTCCAGGATAATCTGTTCCGGCTTTGACAGATGAAAAGAAATCTCCACCTTTCCTTTTACCGCCTCTTTTTGCTGTGCGGGAAGATGAAACTCCAATTTATATTTCAAATCAGAAACGGAAGCTTTCCGGTAAACAGCCAATTCTTTACTTACTCCGGGAACTGCCAAATTTATTTGCCTTTGTGTACATCCCCCGATAAAAAACAAACTACAGATTCCCCACCACAAATATACATTCTTCATACCACCTATCTTTATATTTTTAAAATGCTCTCCCTTTGAAAGCAAAATGGACTCCAAATTTCAGATTTACAAATTTAAAGATATTGTCCATTTATCGAAACAACAAATAAAAAGAAAACTGTCCTATAAGTTTTTTCGGACAGTCCCTTCTTAAAGCTGAAAACATATAAAACCTTCCGGAAGTATCTCACTCCAGAATTTCATCCAAAAGATAGCGTAATTCTGTTTCTTGATCAAAGGCATACCTGACATAATCGTCATAAGATAAGGGATAAGAAGGGTAAAAAACTTTTCCTCCAAATGCCGTATAGGGATCCGGATGAGTTTCTTCCAGATCTTTTATAAATTCCCGGAAATCAGCCTTTAAAGAATCTTTGGGGAATAAGGATTGAGCAGACACGATTCCACTTAAGCAGAGAAATCCGATAATAAAATTAAGTTTCATCGTTTACGTTTTCTTCTTACACTTTTTTCCTGTGTTTCCTTATTCATTTTTCAACACCTCCACCGGATTAGTATTCGCAGCTTTCCAACTTTGATAACTTACCGTCAGTACTGTAATAAGCAAAGTTGTCACTCCTGCCAATAAAAATACCCACCAATATACAGGAATCCGGTAAGGAAAACCCGACAGCCATTCCCGAACCACATACCAAGCAAGAGGTATCGCCAAAACAAAAGCAAATACAATCAACTTCAAAAAACCTTTGTTTAACAAAGCTATCATCTCTACTTCCGTCGCACCGTTTACCTTGCGGATACCAATCTCCTTGATGCGGAATCGGGCATTGAATAAAATCAGTCCGTAGATCCCCATCAATGAAATCAATATGGTCACCACTCCGAAAACAGAAATCAAACGGGCAAAATGTTCCTCCTGTTGATACAACCGGGCCGCAAATTGATCCAGAAAACCGACATAAAAATCTTCCACAGCGTATTGCTTTCCCAGATTTTGAATATAACCGACAGTTTCAGGTAAGCGGTTACCGCTCACTTTCAGCAATATAAAATTATTTATCTGATCGTCACCGCACACAAAAGCCATCGGCCCGATTTTTTCCCGGACGGTATTAAAATTAACATCCGCTGCAATACCGACGATCTGTCCCTTATTGTCATAACATTTCACTTCCTTTCCCAAGATATCATCCAAATCATATTTCTTCAAAAACTGACGGTTAAAGATTAATTTGTTCATCCCCTTGGTAGAGTGTTCAAAAAAATCCATCCCCTCCTCTATTTTGATATGGAAAAAACGCAAGAAATTATGCCCTACAGGCCATATAGCGAAATTTACTTCTTTTCCGGCTACCTCCCGTCCCCACCAATTTCCAACTTGCCCGGGCAGATAACCGGTAAGCGTGTGTTCCCTTATTTCCGGACAAGCTTCCAAATCGCGAGTGAAAGCATCTAACTGACGACGGATATTGTCCTTCAAAGGCACATACAACACATTTTCCCGCTCGAAACCTGTATCCATATTCCGCATATAATTGTGCTGAAGTTTGATAAAGCAAGCTACTGTAATCAAGACAACAGTACAAATAAACTGAAAGACTACCAATGAATTTCTCAACCGTACTCCTTTGGGAGTCAAAGCAAATGTTCCTTTCAACACCAAAGCAGGCTGGAAAGAAGTCATATAAAAAGCCGGGTAAATTCCTGCCGATAAACCCAGTGCGAAGGCACTACTTCCAATTATCGCCAATAGTCCCAAATGACTTGACCACTGCAGGTCAGCGTTAAAAAAACCGATTAAAGGCGAGGAAATAAAAAGGTTTGTCCACACAAATGATAAGCCGAAAGCCAGCAATGAAACAAAGGCCGACTCAGCAATAATAGTTCTTTTCAATCGTCCGGAAGTGCATCCCAGGATTTGCTGTGTATTCATCCGCCGGATGCGGACAGGAGCCAATGCCGTTGAAAAATTTATAAAATTTACATAAGCCACCAGGAGAATCAAAACAGCAATAGCGGATAACGAAAGCGTTGTGTTTAAATTTCCCTTTTCTACATTTCCTTTGCCCTGCCCTTTAAAATAGAGATCTTTTATCGACTGTATTTCATAACGGATTGAAGCAAGCTGCTCTTTTTTCTCTCCTTGGAACTCTATAGCTGCAATCTTGCGTACTACTTCTTCCGGCTGTATTCCAGCCGGTAATTTCATATAAAAAACATAAGGCCAATTCCACCAAACCTTCTCTTCTACAGGCCGTAAAACAGCATTTCTCATGGTACTATTTTTCGGGAAATCCTCATAGATCAAGGTTACTGTTGCTTCTTTTCCATCAGCCATAAATGTTTTTCCCAAAGGCGTCTTCTCACCAAACAATCGTAAAGCCATACTTACAGGTATAGCGGCGGACTGTTTATTTTCCAGACAACTTTCCGGATCTCCCGCTTTAATGTGAGGGGAAAACACTTCAAAAAAGTCAGGACTAACGATACAATAATCTTCCTCAAAAGTCTGCCGATCCCCTTTTTCATTTGTCACCACCATTTTCTTCGGACCATCGTATGCAACTATTGCCCCCGCTTCAATATCCGGCACTGATTCCAGTATCTGTTCGGCCAAAGGAGCACATATACCGAAATAAGTGCCGTATTCTTTCATACAAATATTCAAACGATAAAGCCGATCGGCATCTTTATAGGAACGATCATAACCCAATTCATAACTCACCTGAAAACCGATGATTGTCAAAACACTAAAAGCAACAGATAAACCGACAATATTTAATATAAATGCCAGCTTATTCCGTTTTAATGTCAATAAAAATTCCCGAAACATATTTATACAACTTATCACATTTATAAAATGAGTCTCTCCTTGTGTTCCCTTCCTGAAAGACAATCTATATTTTTATTTCTATCTTTACTCACTTCTCAACACTTCCACCGGATTAGCATTCGCAGCCTTCCAACTTTGCCAGCTAATCGTCAGTAAAGTGATCACCAGAACAATCAAACCGGCTAACAGGAATATCCCGGCAGAAAGCGTCGTTCTATAAGCAAAACTATTCAACCAGAACGACAGGGCATATCCAGTCAACGGACATGCAATCACAAAAGAAAGAAAAACTAAACGCAAAAAAGTACCGTTGAGCAAAACGACCATCTGCCAATTCGTAGCCCCATTCACTTTTCTTAACCCAATTTCTTTGGCTTTGAACTTAGCGTTAAACAATACCAGTCCGTATACGCCCATCAAGGCGATTAAAATAGTAGCCAAACCGAAAACATTGACCAACTTTCCCAAACGCTCTTCATTCCCGTACAAACTATTGAGATGATCGTCCAAAAATTTCACGTCGTAACCATAAGTAGGAGAAAAATTATGAAGAGTATTCCGGATATGGGTCAAAGCTTCGTTCCGAGCTGCAGCATTGATTTTAATATAAAAATAATGAGCCCATTCTTCCTTTATACCCAGTAATAAAGGACGGATATTCTCCTGAAGAGGGAGGAGATTAAAATCCTTTACTATTCTTCCCACTTTCATTCCGGCCATTTCTTTTCCCATCGGATCGAAACCGTATTTCTCTTTAAATGTCTCGTTCACCATTATCGTACTATCACGTGGCGATATACAAGAATCCCCTTCCAACACTTTCAATCCAAAAAAATCCAGGTAATTGGGTGCAACCATACAGACATCACAGTCGATCATCCGGTCTTCACCATTGACAGAAGCATTAAAAAGCCAATGTTGCATATCCACATCCCCTATTAATTCCGAAGCGGAAGTAATATTGACGATGGCCGAATTATGTAATAACTCATTGCGAAAGGCATTTCGTTGAGTAAATATATCCCCGTTCGCTTTCAAAAAAACGACATGTTCTTTGTCGATTCCCCAAGGTCGGTTTTTCATCCATTCCAATTGGCGGCTGATAAGCAATATGCCGATAATCAATGCGACGGAAACAACATACTGAAAAACAACCAATGTATTACGCAAATAAACTCCGCACGGAGACAGAGCCGGCGAACCTTTCAACACCAGAGCCAGCGGAAAAGAAGTCATATAAAAAGCCGGATAGCATCCTGCCACCCACCCGACAACAAGACTTATTCCGATTATGAAGAACGACAGCTCCGTATGATGCAAAGGATTTAAAGAAGCATACAATGCTTCCTGTAAAGAAGTTGTACCCAGTAAATAACACCACAAAAATCCCAAGAAACAAGAAATAAGCGCAAACATCATGGCTTCGGAAACAATGCAAAAATGCAAAAAACGATTTGTCGCCCCAAACGTCTTCTGGGTATTCAAGCTTTTAATCCGCGAGGGAGCCAATGCTGTCGAAAAATTCACAAAGTTCACAAGGGCTACAATCAAAATCAAACATCCGATCAACAGTAAAACATTTGTCATAGCTTTATTTCCACTAGCTTCCCGGACATGTCGTACATCAGCAAAATAAAGCTCTTTTAACGGATAAAACTCTATTTCGTAATCTCCTAATCTATCGGTTATTTCATTATTTACCCCATGCAATTTATATTCTAAGGCCTGAAAATCTGTTCCCTCCGGAATGACATAATACGTTTCATAATTCCACTGATTCCAACTTTCCCATTGATTAAAACTCCCGGAATAAGGCATGTTCTGAAAAATAGAGTTAGAAGGTACATCCCGGTAAACGGCAGCAATTGTCATTTCCCGGTTTCCACCAAATAACACTGTTTTTCCAACAGCATCAGTCCCCCCGAAATATTTCCGTGCTAAACTCAAAGGTAAAAACAGCTTATTTTTCTCTGTCAAAGCTTGGCGATAATCGCCTGCTACTACTTCCAAGTCAAAAACGCGAACGACGCAGGTATCCGTATATCCATAACTATCTTCAAAAAAATCCATATCTCCACTCTGCCTGACAACAGTAAAGGCCGCCGAGCCAAAAGACTTTCCAATAATACAAGAGAAAGACAATTCAGGTATTTCAGACTTTATCAGCTTATAAAACGGTTTAGGAACCAAAGAGGAATATTGATTTCCAGACTCCTTTTTCATTTCCAATCGGTAAATCTGATCGGCTTTCGGAAATGAATCGTTATAGCTATATTCGTAATCCACCTGAATCAAAATAGCTGTAAATACGGCAAAGGCCACAGACAAACCAGCAATATTTAAAATACTGGCTCCCAATGAACGTTTTAAAACATGGAAAAAATTACGAAAAATCTGTACCATAAAATATAATGAAAGCGTTTCATAGTAAACAAAATCAAAATCTATTATATTTAGATAACAAAATTCATACCACACACAATAACACAATGTAAATCAGTAATTTAAAATTATAAAATTCTATTTATGATGTCAAATTATTAGACAAGACTTGCCCATTTTTTAGACATAGAAAAATTCTTTTTCTGCTGAGGGATAAGCTTTTATCTTTTTATTATTCCCGATTCATTTTCAAAGTTTCTGCCGGATTTATTCTAATTCCCCGCCAGCTTTTCAACAATAGAGTCATACAGATCACAAATATTGTTATCAAAAGTCCGGAAACAAAGATTTTCCAAGTCAAAGAAATTTGTACAGCAAATTGCCTCAACCATAAACTTCCGGCATAATAAGCACTTGCTATTACAAAAGGCAGAGACAATAAAAATAAGCTTCCTAAGTGATGAAACAACAGCAAGAAAATTCTATTCATAGAAGCCCCGTTTACTTTCCGAATTGCAATTTCTTTCATACGGTTATTCAATTCATTTCCGACAAAACCCATTAATCCTAAAATCACCAGGGATAAAGCCAAACTGAAAACCAGCGCTACCCTATTCCGCATCATGCGGACCTCCTGATACATTCTGTAAAAAGTATCTTGAAAACGACACAGGGTCACACGGGGTTGTTCTAATAATCTTTGAATTGTACTCTCTACAATACGAACCTCTTCATGAACAGGAGAAGAGATTCGAAGCAGCAAATAAAGATATTTCTCTGCTATTGAATGCACTAACGGGCATAAGAGTAAAGGTTACTGTTCGTTATAAAAAGATCCGATTTGAAAATCCGTACAAACTTCTCCTATCTGCTTAATTTCTCCTCCCATTAAAAAAAAATTTTTATCATAATCTTGTTTTTTCAATAATTGAACAAAACGTTCATTGACGACCACCTCTCTTCGTTTTTGGACAACATTCGGTTCTGCTTGTCTATCTGTCGAAGGGACTTGGAGTACTTTCAGAAAATCCTCATCCACAGCACAATAACGGGAACACACTAATTCTCTTTCGTTTTCTGCATGATATGCACATGTTCCATTCAGAAAATGAAGCGGAATATCTGTAGCGACAGACACTCGCATTACAAACGGCAAACGTTCCAGTTCTCCTTTTAGACTCTGCGCTTTTACAAGCCCTCCTTCATTTTTAAACCGGGCATAATATAATCCTTCTAGAGAATATCCTTGTTCTGTATGAACCAAAGTATCGTATTGTCCTACAAAAATGAGAAGCAAAATCGTAATAAACCCGGTCACTGTGAACTGTACCCACAATAATCCTCTTTTCCACCAATAGCGGTTGCAAATCAAAGGACGGAACGCTTGCAGGACAGATATAGAAGAAAAAATTTTAGCCGGAATGAAGCCGGCAAAAAAGATAAAACCTCCGATAAGGCTTAAAAGGGCAAGGAATACCGGTACCGTACACAAACTATGCAAGAAAGAAACAAACATTATTTCTTTTAAATAAGGCTTTACACTCCAAATAATTCCTACTGTAAATGCCAAAGCGATTCCTATAAACACCACTGCTTCTGTTAAGAACAGAGCAAATATATCGTTCATCGTAGCCCCATTCACCTTACGAATACTGATTTCCCTAGCCTTTACGCTCCAGGAAGAAAAAGAAAGCAAAATGTAATTTAATATAGATATAAGTAATACTACAAATGCCAGAGCATACAAGAGAGCTATTTCCTCTGATCGGTTTTCCAGCTCGATTTTTTTACCGGCTGTAAAGAGTAAGTTTCCCCTGCATATTCATTTTTCTCATATTCTTTGACAACCGTTCCCATCTTCACTTCTACTGTCGCAGGTTTCACCCCTTTTTTCAAACGTAGATATCCTCGGAAACTCTCCTCTCCGTTCCAATCCATACTGCTGCTTTCCCGCAATGTTTCCAGCTACCGAACCACATCAAAATACAGATGTGTATTTTCCGGTACAGTTTCAAATATTCCCGTCACTATCCAGCTTCCCTCTTCAGTTACCAATTCCTGTCCGACAGCTTGCCGGTCTCCAAACATTTTTTGAGCAAACTTTGCCGAAACAAACACTTGTCCGGGTAAAACCAAGTCTTCTGCCGGATTTCCGGCATATAACGGACGAGGAAATACATTGAAAAAAGATGTATCGGCATATATGGTCCACGCCTGTATATAATCTTCTCCTTTCTGATATTCGAGGGATTCCTGTCCAAAAACGACAGTAGCGGATTCTATCTCCGGAATATGATCTGCCATTGCAGGGGCAAGAGGGGCCCGGATAATCCAATTATAATCTTCCCATTGTCCATTGACAATTTCCCACTCCTGAATTCTGTATATTTCGTCCGCCCCTTCATAAAAACGATCGTAGGAATAAACAGATAAATTATAAGCCAATACTACAATTCCGACGACCATACCAATTGTCAGAGACAAAATTTTTGTCACAGTATCTCCTTTTCCCTTTTTGATCTCTCTTATGACAGAAAAGAAAGCTTTCATTCTACTTTTTCAAAATACTTTCCCGGCTTTATTCACTTTTCAGCGTTTCCACAGGATTGCGTACAGCGGCCCGCCAGGTTTGCCAAACGACCGTTAACATTCCAACTAAAAAAACAAAAACTCCGACACCGATATAAGTCCACACCGTCATGTGTTGCTGGTATACGAACTGTTTTATCCATTGTAAAGTAAAATATCCTCCTACAGGTAAAGCGATCAGAAAGGCTATTAAAATCCATTTCACAAAACGACTGCAAAGCACTTCCATAACCTGCATTTCAGTCGCCCCGCTTACTTTCCGGAGCGCGATCTCTTTCATCCGATTTTCTACGGAATACCAAGCCAGACCGAACAGTCCCAAACAAGTTAAAATCAAACTTATCCAAGAAAATACCAACACCAGACGGAACATCTTTTGTTGATCCCGGTGTAAATTCCGGAAAGCATCGGCTAAAGTTTCCCATTCAAACGGTTGTTCATCAGGTGCAATTTCTTTCCACAAAGCCATCATTTTGGCAATTGCTGCCGAACAGTTCTTCTCTGAAACCTTTACCACTGTTGTATAAGGATATTCCGAAGAAATCATTAAAGGCTCAATTGCCCTCGTTAAATCATCGAAAATATAATTGTGAACGACCCCGCATATGATATATTCTTGTCCACTAAATTCAAAACGACTTCCTACAGGATTTTTTATCTCCCACCTTTCGATCACTGCCTCATTGACCACGATATGATTTTTGGGAGAAGAGGCTGTATAGGGTGCTCCCTCTACAAATTGCAAATTAAATAAACGAAAATAATTCTCATCGGCATATACCAAGTTCATATTTTTCCCGTTAACATATATCATTCCATCTGTCATTGCCGATCCCCAGGCAATCTCTTCAATTTCGGGAATAGAAGAAAGCCGTTCGTGGAATACAGCTCCTAAATCTTCGTCCATCATTACGTCTGGATCAATTAGAATAATGTTTTCAGCTCCCAAACGATTATGGGCAATAAAATCCATCTGGCGCTGGACATTTACCGTAAAAATCAATAAAACAATGGAGATGGCAAATTGAGCCACCACCATTCCCGTTATCAAACGGGAACGTTTTCCATATTCTTGTTTTAAAATACGACTTAATTGTGATTCGCCTAATCGGGAAAAAATGTAGAGCGTAGGCAGAACAATTACTAAGGCTAACAAGCCCAGCAAAACCCAAGGAGTCGCTCCGGTAAAAAAATCAGAAAAAAGCAAACGGGCTTCAAACAACCCATTGAATTGAGGCAAAAACTGATAAATTAATATAAAAGCGACGCCCACGGCAAAGAGTACCTGCAAAGTTGTCTCAATCATCAGTTGTGTCTTCATCTGTCCCCTGGAAGCCCCAAATACCATTTGTTGTCCTGTATTTCTCAACCGCTGTAACGTACGGGTCATACTGATATTGATATAATTAAAACAAGCAATCAGCAAAACAGCTAAGGCGATACTCATTCCGATGTATAAAAATAAAGGGTTTCTATTCAAAATTAATCCCTCCAATTCCGCATCGGAAGCAAAATAAACATCATCCAACGGAACAAATATCATTTTACCGTCCGTATTGAAAGTAGAATCAGCCGCAATTTTATTTTCGATATCTTCGGCCTTTACCCCTTCGCTTAAGCCGATAAAAGTATAATACGACCCAACCCAGCCTTTTAAATTCGTAGCAATCTCAGCTTCCGGCAAGCCGGTTAATAAACTGTAATTGAAAAAATTTCTTTGGGAATCATCCAAGATGGCCGTTATAGTATAGACTTTTTCCCCCATCTTACTATAAGTCGTTCCATTGGATAAGCGTACCGTTTGACTGACATTTAAAACTAAAGATTCTCCTATAGCATTTTCTTTCCCAAACTGTTTTAAAGCAAAAGAACGGGTCACCGCTATTTCTCCGGGTCGTTTAAGTGTTTGCTCTAAATCGCCTTGTATCACTTTCGGTTGAAAAATACGGACAAAATCCGGCAGTACTTCATAATACCCCTTTATCTCCCGAGAATTACCCTTATCAACCACCTGAACGTTACAGTAATGAAAAACACAGTAATCTTCTATTTCCGGATACCGGTCTTTTAACTGTAAAGCCAAACTCCCTTCACTGCCTCCAAAAAGCTCCAATTCCGTATTTCCGTAGAAAACATTGGTCTCTTTTAACCCATACCAACGATCACTATTGGGTAAAGCATGCGCAATCCGGTATTCATTTCCAACAAAACCAGACATTAAAATGCTACATGTCAAACCCACAATCAAACTAAATACAGAAATGACAGTATAGACTTTATTTCGTGCCCAACTACGAAAAATCATTTTAAATTGGATCAGTTTCATAAGATAATCATTTATATTTTATTGCATTGTATTTCGTCTCTTCCCTTGGCTCTACAAACGTTTTTACCTAAAAAGTATTCGGTACCCCTTTTTCTATTGGGCTTTACAAACGTTTTATATTTCAAAATATATTATATAATACACAAAAAATATACCAAACAAAATAAACTATTAATAATCAAATATATACACCCAAATTATTTCAAATAAATGTCCAAAAAATAGACATTTTCTGTCTAAAAAATTAACAAGAAAAAAGCGTATTGCGTTCCTTTTTCGAAAAGAGGATACATTTGACTGAACACATTTAAGGCTATTGTATTACTTTTGCCCGAGGAAATTTTCTATATATGAAATTATTATTTTTATTGACAATCTTTTTTTGTAGCTACGGGCAATCTTTGGGAAAGGAAGATATCCTTCCGGAAAAATCATCCTCTTTTTCCACCCTACAGCATCTGACAGATCGCTTTGACCGAAAGACAGTGGCCCGAAGGATCTTACAAGAAGCCGACCGATACTACCCGGACTTAGCCCATCTTTCAGATTCTCTCCTCCTTATCGCTATTAAATATTATAAAAATCAAGAAAACTCCCCGGACCTGTCCCGGTTATATTATTACCTGGGAATTTGTTACGAAACAGAAAACAGATCCCCAGAAGCATTGAAAGCTTATCTCCAATCCGTGAATACACTATCGGCAGAAAGCGACGTATTTTTTAAACAAGATCTCGACAAACGCCTGCATATTTTACAGAACCAATTCGGCAAACAAGAGGTAGAAGATCTGCAATGGAAATATCGGTACCTTACCGCTCAAACTCAGGTTGACAGCCTTTCCCGCCAATTAAAAATATGGAAGACCAGCAGTATTTTACTTTTACTCGCTTTATGCATTATTTTCTTTTTATCCCGTTACCGGGCAAGTTGCCGAAAACGGGAATTATTCGAAAGCCAATTGTTTATAGAACGCCTGCAACGGGCTGAGGATGAATTAAAAGAAAAACTCGTCCAGAAATTAGATGAGAAAGACAATAAATTAAAGGATTTCTTTCAACACCGGGTAGAGATGATTAAAGAATTTGTAGCACTTTCCAGGAAATACAGTAATAATGTGGAAAAGCTGAAAGATAATTTCAAACGGATGGTTTCTACTGATTCCTTTTCTCCAACCGATTGGAATTTATTAAAAGAAGGGGTGAATATTATGGGATACGGAATCCTCGATTATTTGAAAACAACATTTCCCGATTTAACAGAAGAAAATCTGCGTTACTGTGCCCTTATATGCGCCGGGTTTGAAACAGATGAACTGGCTATACTGTGGGACATCAACAACGATTCTATCTACAAACGCCGTACCCGACTCCGGCAAAAATTAGGACTGGAAAAAAATCAGGATCTGAAACGATTTTTCGAAAACCAAATAGAACGCCTTCATCAAAATCGCTCCGAAAAATGATCCTTTTCCAACATCTGGAAGGGATGTCCGGTTCTTTATTTTTTAACTATCATATTTACAGACAACTAGCTAAAGGATGTCCCGATTGATTATGGAATGTCCTATAGGATCTGTACGCCTTTCTGCTTATTTTTATTTCGATTCAAACAGAACTTTTTTATAAGAAACCGGAAGTCGATAACAATGGACTTTCCTGATAAGCGCCAATTTAATCTATATGCTATTATAAATACGATGAAAAAATTACTTTACATTCTCCGGGAGATTTTCAAATTCAGAAATACCACTTTTACAAAAGTTATTTCTCTTACCATTGGTTTATTTGTAGGGGTAATGGCATTCAGTTATTGTACTTTTGAAATGAATTACGATAACTTTCACAAAGATGCGGAACATATTTTTCGTATAGGTACCCCGGAAGGTGATAATGGAAGCCGAGCACCTTTAATATCTGAACTCAAACAGGAAATGCCGGAAATAAAAGAAGTAACCTGTTTTAGTCGTCGACAAGTTTACACTTATCAAACCCCCAAACATACTTTTTATGTAAATACTATTTTTGCAGATACCTCCTTCTTCCGTATATTTTCATTTCAGGTCTTATCCGGTAATCCCCATACAGATCTGAATGATCCTCATAAAATATTCATTTCTCAAAAATGGGCCCGTATCTTGTTTGGAGAGGCCGAACCAAGGGGGCAGGAAATTTTATGCAAAGGAAAATTACTTACAGTAGCGGGTGTATTTCAAGACATCCCCCGGAATTCTCATCTGATGAATCTGACGATTATCCGGTCTATGGAAAGTTTGGGTAATAAAAGCTGGGAAGGTCCCCGTAGTTTTCAAAGCTACCTCCAATTAAAACCCCATACCGACCTAAAATCGGTAGAACAAAAAGTACAAGCGATCGCCAACCGTCATGAGAAAAACCCTACTTCTATTAACTATATTTTACAGCCTCTTCAAGAGCTTCATCTAAAATACGGATGGGGTTATTCTTATGTCATTATTGTAGGGGGATTGGGCTTTATCATTGTATTGGTCTCGGCTTTAAACTATATTTTAATTGCCATTTCCGATTTAGTACACAAAGCCAAGGAAATTGGAATCCATAAAGTTAATGGAGCCAGTACGACAGATGTATTTTATATGTTTCTGACAGAAACGATCTTACTTCTCCTCTTAGCCGGTTTGCTGAGTATAGGTTTTATCTGGGGCAACCGTTCCTTTTTCGAAAATATCATGTATATCAATTATGCAGACATATTTAATACGGAAGCAATCTTCACTATCTGTATTTTTATTTTGTTCCTCATTTTAGTTACGGGAGTAATCCCTGCACGTATATTCGCCATTGTACCTATATTACAGATTTTTCGCCAAGCTCATTCCAGGCATCACTACTGGAAATATGCCCTATTATGGTGTCAGTTCGCTTCTGCTTGTTTATTAATTACGCTGGTAATTATCTTTACCAGCCAATTTCGTACCTTGATGAACCGAGACCTCGGCTATAGTATGGAACGACTCTATTGTGCTGAAATATACTGCGGTGACCCTTACCCTACCATGGCTTCTGTAAAAGCGGAAATAAGCCGTCTTCCTTTTGTTTCCGGCATCACTTTTGTCGATATTCTTCCTTTATGGGTAGGGACAACGACCCTTTACGATGCCAATCAACAAGGCATTACTGAAAGCTGTGTCCTTTACACAGATAAAGATTTCTTTCCCGTTATGGGGATTCCTATCCTGGAAGGAGAAAATCCGGAAAACGCCTTATCTAAAGCAAACGGAGCTATTGTGAATGAGAAATTTATTGCTCATTTGAAAAATATCGGAAAAGGAAACGAAAACCTCTTTCTTTACAAAAAACCTTTACAAATCGAAAGTATATGTCGGGATTTCCAGGTACAATCCCTCTATGCCTCCCAACAACCCTTGGTCATCCAGAAATTAACAGAACCGGATACGGCTTCTCTAACTTCTGTTTTAATACGGCTTCAACAAAACAAACCAGAGGATATTACCCTTTTACAACATAAATTAAAAGAAACCTCTAAAAGACTTATTTCTTTTGAATTTTATAAATACAAACATCAAGCTTCCTACGAGGAAGAAGAGGATATGTGTCTTACCGTACAAATTTTTGCCTGTCTGGCTATCGTTATTGCGATATTAGGCTTAACCGGTTTTACAGGCGACGAAGTTGCCCGCAGGACCAAAGAGATAGCTATTCGCAAAGTAAACGGAGCCTCCTCCCTATCTATTACACTTCTCCTTTTACAAAATATTTGTTATCTGGCCCTTTTCTCTATTCCTTTTGCCCTTGCCGGAGCTTACTATTTCGGTAGTTTCTGGCTGGAAGATTTTGCCTATCGTATCCCCTTAAATTTATGGATTCTGGCAGGCGGTGCCTTTTTTACACTACTTATTATTTTAATTACCGTATTACTTAAAAGTCAGAAAGGCATCCGGGCCCGGCCAGCAAAAGCTTTAAAAAGTGAGTAATAATTGTTTACAAAATGATTATCCACCTACTCATTTTGTCTTAAAAACAATTTAAAAGCTTTTCTCAGTATGTTATATTATTTAATTACATTTGTCCAAAGAGATTCTTTGCTTTATCCAGAACAATAATTATATAGATTTCCCGAATTTTTGAACGAACGATACAAGATGAGTCATAAATTTTTCGATACTTCTTTTCTAAACACGGTAAAAAATTGGAATATCAAAGACTATTTCCGACAATTATCTATTGTCATCGTCGGTATTGTAATTACCTTCCTTGCCAGTGACGTCATCAGCTATCAAAGCAAACAAAAAGAAGTAGAAAAAATCACAGGCATGATAAAAGAAGAACTAAAAGATAATTTGAAGTCATTATATTTTCTCCAAAGTCGTTTGGAACTTGAGTTTAATCTCTATAATCTGATCCGCAAAAACCTGAATGATTTCAGTAATTTACCACAAGATTCCCTTCAAAAATACCAGTCTTTACCGGGAAACGATTACCGCCACCTGTTCAAAACTCAATCTTTTGATGTCTTTAAAAATTCAGGCTTAATTCCGCATATTAAAAATAAAGTTTTTCTGAATAAACTCTTTTCCTGCTACAATTCTTTACAGTTTTCTCAAGAATGGATAAATACGTATTACAATGATAAGACAAAAGCCACCCAGAAATGGCTATCTACACTCAGTATAAAAGAGGCACAACACTTATATAAAGAAGAAGCAGATTCAAGCATTGATCCTTCCCAATACTGGAAATTGATTTTAGCAAACGACAATACCCGTAATTTTTATATCAATGCTCTCGGTTATCTGGAAACTATCATAAACGAATGCCAAAAGACGGAAAAATTGCTACAAGAAACACTTCAAAATTTTGAATAATTACTCTCTTTCTTCCCTATAATAAGAGGAACATAGCTGTTCAGATACTCCTTCGTTCAAAGAGAAATAAGAAATCCTGAATTATTTATAAAGGGGAAGAAACCAATAATTTTTGTAAAATAGCTGTAAATAAACCAAATACTACTCTCTCTTTTCTGAAAAATAAAAAACTATTTTGCATCTTCACGCAGGAATTTTCCTTTTAATCGGTCTAATAAAGGAAGGGGGATTAAAACTTGTTTCTCCTGTTGGATCCTTTTTCCGGAAATAAATAAAATGTTTTACCCATTCAAAGGACAAGTGTGCCGGATAAATTGAATGAAAGGGGTGTGAATCACCCAGCCAACAGACCAACTATAAGGACGATTTGTGCCATTATATCCATGTGAATTAAATGTGTGAACCTTAGTATATTATTAATTATTTAAATCAAAAAAAGATGAAAGCTTTATTCATTGCTTTAGTGCTTGTATTTACAGTAAGCGTTGCTTCTGCTCAAAGTAACAAAACCACAAAAGACGGGAAAAAAGAATGTAAAAAAGAATGTGTGGTAAAAAAAGAATGCTGTAAAGAGAAGAAAGACGCCAAATGCTGCAAAGAAGGAAAGAAGGACGCTAAATGCTGTAAAGAGGGGCAAAAAGAAGGAAAGTGTTGCAAAGAAGGAAAAAAGGGAACCTGTGAAAACAGCGAAAAAAAATGCTGTAAAGACAAAAAATAAGCTCCAAATGCAGCGCTGTTTAAATTAAGTTATCCAAAAGTTTTGGAGAAGAGCGGAACGGCCTTCCAGTCTGATTTCCAAGATCGGACAGACTTTTGGTCAGCGACTTTATGGTTTTGATAAACGGGAATTTTCCTCTTATCAATCGGCATAACGCTAATTCGGTATATTCCCGGAATAATGAAGTTTAACCGAACGAGCTCCTTGTGAGTTCGTTCGGTTTTACATTTTTAAGGATTATCCCTGAAAATAAGATTTAACGACTGAAATAGAAGAAATCCCACAAATAAAAATCTAGATTTAATATATATACTCCTTCTCCGGTCGTTTGTGTTTTTCAGTCGTGCTTCACTCGCTTTTCTGTAAGCTCAAGCTCCGTTAAAACACCAAAACTTCCTCCTTTTAGACAGGCAAAGCCTGCCTAACGTCGGCGGACAAATGGTGTTTTTTTACACTCCGCTTTCGCACAGAAAGACGCTCCTTCCCGCAATGACTGAAAAACACAAACAACCTCCGATACCCGCCAAATCCTCCCCTCGTCGCTTCTTTAAATGTTTTCTCAAAATTCCTGTGTTTGAAGCCGGAGCCTTGTTTCGGGAAAGAGATATGACGGGAGAGAGCGTAATTTTGTCAGGAAGTCGTACCGTTAAAAAACGCAGGGTTGTCCGCCGACGTTAGGCACACGAAGTGTGACTAAAAGGAGGAAGCATCTGCGTTTTAGGGGAGACTGACTATACAAAATAGCGAACGGAGTCTCCAGCTCTTTCCCGAAACAAGGCGGAGGAATACCTAAGAAAAAATAAAGAAGCAAATCAAATCTACCTTTAATTTTTGAATCTTAAAGTCATTTGAGTAAGGAATGATGTATGAAAAAAATTTCAAACTTGATAACCCCTACCGTTTTTATACAAAACTCAGCTCTTAAGAAAAGTATTTTTTTATTTCAGTCAAAAAGTATTCAGGAAGAATCGGTTTTGTAATAAAGCCGTTACATCCGGCTTTTTTAGCTTCTTCTCTATCGGCATCAAAAGCATAAGCAGTTTGCATAATCACCGGAACTTGCGGATATCTTTTCCGAATTTCTTTTAAGGCTTCTATTCCGTTCATTTTCGGCATTTTAATATCCATCAAAATTAAATTCACCCTTTGCTCATTCATCGCTTCTACTGCTTCTTTCCCGTTTTTTACGTGAATCACTTCATAATCCTTATGCAAGAGCGTATAAATAAGCATATAATTACTTTCATTATCTTCTGCCACCAAAATAACCGGCCGGGTTGTAGCCGATAAGGAAACCTTCGGAGAAGAAATCGCAGATTCAGTATCGGTTTGCTTCTCTATTGATTTATCTTCTGGCTGTAAAGACAATACGACAGAAAAACGACTCCCTTTCCCCTCTTTAGATTCCAAACAAATCTGTCCCCCCAATTTTTCGACAATCCCTCTACAAATGGCTAGCCCTAAGCCTGTTCCCTGAGCAAACTCATCTTGTTTATAAAACCGTTCAAAAATCATTTTTTGCTCATGAGCCGGAATACCTTTCCCGGTATCTTCCACATAAATAGACACTTGTCTACTAGCCTCCTCCAACTTATAACCGATTAAAATATACCCCTTCTCTGTAAATTTCACAGCATTATTAATGAAATTTGAAATCACCTGACTTAACCGAAACCGATCGGTATACAGGGAAAAAGATTGCAAAGGAACCTCTTTTAATAGCTGTACTTTATCGTGTATCAGCATTTGGTGGGTATTATACCACTCTTCTACCAATTCTGTAAGATTACATTTCTCAAAAGTAAAAGCCATACTTCCCGACTCAATTCGGGAAATTTCCAGAATATCTTCTATTAATTTCAGCAATAATTCACAATTCCGATTAATTATTTTAATAAACTCCTGTCTTTCTTCGGAAGAATGAATATTATTATCTATCAACAAGTTTGAAAAACCGACAATTGCATTCAAAGGTGTACGTATCTCATGGCTCATGTTGGCCAAAAAGGATTGCTTAAGCTCAGCTTTTGCAGCCAAATCCCGCGCTTGAGTGAGTTCCTGTTCCCTGCTTTTATAATCTTGTATATTCAATAGCAAACCGATAATGGAAAAATTATGCCGTAAGGAATCGTTAACTCGGATATAACGAAACTCATACCAGATATAACCTGCTCCATTAAAATTACAACGACAATCAATAATAGCCTTTTCCATTAAACCCGCAAAGAGCTGTTTAAACTGGGCTACTGCCTGGGAACAATCGTCGGGGTGAGTAACCTCACAGAGTTGATCCAAAGTGAATAACCGAAAAGGGATATTCAGATTTTCAAAGAATTCTTTATCAAAAAAGAAAGATCCTACTGTCGGTTCATATTTCCAGGCATATATTTCATTTCCCTCTAATGCCAAAGACAAGAATTCCTTTTCTTTACGGAGATGTTCCCGGGCTTCTTTCTTCTGCCGGGCTTCTCTCAAATAAAGATAAGAAAGATAGGTTATGAGAGACACTATTAAAATAGTACCCAGTATACAACCAATCAGAATAAAAATACAATGCCGCTGATAAAAAGGCATATTTACAATTTCATAACGAGCCGGAACAATATCCGGAGAAAGAGACCAACGCTTTAATTCCTCCCAATCGACTACATACTTTTTCTTACTTTGAGAGATGGGAAGTTCCCTGACAGTTTTTCCCTTTAAAATCTGTGCTGCATACTTAACCGCTTCTTCTACTTGTATATCCAAGGTCGTAATATATCCCCCCAATACCCCCTGATGATAACCAAAGCACTCATTAATCACTGTAAAAGTAGGTATAGAAGCCATTTGGCCTATACGAATAGAAGTAAAATCATACTTTGTTTGAACAAAAGCCGAATATTTCGACATTCCACTAATCGCCCACAATACTCCGCTTCCTTTATTATCCCGTAAATTGGTAAAGAAAAACTGGGTAGAATCGGGGCGCACTATACTTTGTCCCGGTTTTTTAGGAATTACATCAGAAAGTATAGGCCGGTTGACAGTTGTCGAATCAATCAAATAACCGTATAATAACTCCGACAAACTCATATCTTTTTTTTCCAACTGTCTTGCCAGTTCCAATGTCACCTGTCTCCCCAAAAAAGTGTTATCGTAAAAAAAACGGATACGGGTTTTTCCTAACAATTCTTCCACCATATTTACGGTCTTCAAATAATCCGGCCGATCCCAATATCCAGTAACATTATTAAATTTTTTCAACAAATTCCAATTTGGGAAATTAACTCCGGAAAAGACAACAGGCGTATAAGTTACCAAAGGATGTCCACAAGCCAAAGTGGAATAAGTTGCCTGATCTTCATTCACCAAAATTAAATCAGGCTGCCAGGCACTCACAGCATCTAAATAATTGTATATCCTTTGCTTCTCCGGTTCTTCTAAATATTGTTCACAATCCAAATAAAAAATCCGGAGATCCACTTTTACACCTTCTTTCCGGAAATTTTCCAGGATCAGCCGGTTATAGTCCGGATAAACCACATAATCCGAATCGTAAGAATGAACGACTAAAACACGGAATTTTTTTTCTCCATTTGCCTGACCACTAAATGGAAATAAAAAGATAAACCCTAACAGGCTAATAAAACGAACTAAGAACAGAAAATATTTCATCTGTCGGCACTGGGATTGTCAATTTCCTCTGACTGTATAAATATTTACAAATGTAATAATTCCCAGGAAAAAAACAGGAAAAAGCTATTTATTCTTCCTTCTAACTTACAATTAAAAAGCAACACGTTGCTTTTTATCAGTCTGAGTATTTATTCTGTTTTTAAAGTGTCCACCGGATTTGCTGTAGCAGCTTTCCAACTTTGCCAACAAATCATCAATCCTGCGATAAGAAAAGCAATCATCCCCGACGTCGCAAAAATCCACCAATCCAAAGAAGTTCGGTAAATAAAATCGGACAACCAGCGATTCATCACATAATACCCCACAGGACAAGCGATAAAAAAGGCCAGCACAATCCACTTTATAAAATTGTTCATTAGCATCTGCAATATTTCCTGTACGGTAGCTCCATTTACCCGGCGAATTCCGATCTCTTTTATTCGCTGCTGAATAAAATAAGTCGCCATAGCCAATATCCCCATGGCTGAAAGAAGGATAGCCAACAGACACAAATTCCCAATCATACTGGAAATCCGATCGACCCGATCGTACCAATGTGCAATGGTATCATTCAAAAATCCCGCTTCAAAAGGCACACCTTCACTTAATTTTTTATATACAGTTTCAATCTCATGAAAAGTAACATATTGATCATTTCCCTGTAGTTGTACCAGCATACTCCAAGGGGTTTCCTGCGCTTGCATCGGATAAATCATAAGCGGTTCCAATTGTTGGGTCAGATCCCGGATATGGAAATCCCCCACAATCCCGCATACCGATTGCAAGCGGTCGTTTATTTTAAATTCTAAAGGTAATTTTCCTAACCCCAACTGCCTGACAGCCTCTTCATTCAACCAAGCACTCTGATATTTTAAAACCGTCCGGGAAGATTTACCGTTACTATAGGTAAACTCCGTGTATTCTCCTCCTTCCTGATTCGTATTTCCGGTCGGTACCGTCTTTAATCCAAATACACGGAAAAAAGAAGTATCTACTTTAAAAGTCTGAAAACTCAACCTCCTCCCTTCGCAGTCAAAGGTATAATTATTTCCTCCGTCTATGGGATCTCCGCATGCAAAAACGACCTCTTTTACCCCTGCCAATTTCATCACCTCATTCCGCAAAGTTTCTTTTTTACCAGCATCCAATACATAAGAAAAACGGGCAATATGGTCGCGATTAAACCCCATATCGAAATGTTGTAGAAAATGCGTTTGTTTCACTAAAACAATTGTACAAATCGTCAACACAATAGCCACTGTAAACTGAAAAGAAATCAAAACTTTACTGTATATTCCTTTTGTCCTTTTCCGAAAAACCCCTTTCATTACGGCCATGGCATTGAAGCGAGTAATCACCCAAGCCGGCACTACTCCGGAAATAAAACCGACCATACCAATCAACAGCAAGGCATAAAAAAGCATCCAAGGCGAAAAAGCAGAAGCTACTTCGATATGAGTATCCATTAACTGATTGAATACCGGTTCCAATAATACACTAAAACCACAGGCTATCAAAAAAGCAATACAACTCAATAAAAGGGATTCATTTATAAACTGGGAAAAAAGCATTCTTCTAGAACTTCCCAACAGCTTCTTGACAGAAATCTCTTTCGCCCGCATCCCTCCCTGCGCAATTGATAAATTGATATAGTTGATAATCGCCAACAAAAGAACAACCGTCACGATAGCAGCCATCACAAGCACTAACGATTTACTATTGTGTTTACCCCATCCTCCTCCGTAAGCACTGAAATAGATCTGTTCCAAAGGTTCTATTACGACTTTTTGAGGAGCATCTTCCCGTTGATACTGAGAAACATTTTTCTGAAAACTTTCCAGCATATCCTTTTCCCGGACTTTTAAATCTGTTCCCGGCTTCGCCATCAGATAAAGACTGAAAGTGGCGATGCCCATCTGCTCCAGAATATCTCCATTTTTCCATCCCCAATAATCCGATAAACCGGCAATATTGACGGCTGCATCAAAATGCTGAAAATGTGTGTTTTCCGGTATATCTTTCATCACCCCTGTAACCGGAACAGCGATGCCTGCAATTTTTATCTCTTTTCCCAAGGGCGACTCATTCCCAAATAGCTTCCTAGCCAGGGATTGTGTAATAACCATACTGTACTTCTCCTGCATTACCTCCTCAGGACTTCCTTCGATTAAAGGAAAAGTAAACATTTTGAAAAAAGTAGGATGCACATAAGCATAAGTATAACGGACTTTTTCCGTAGGAGAAACCGGAGTAATTCCTTCTTTATTCAACATAAACAGAGAATAACATTCGATTTCCGGAAATTGCTGCTGCAATATACTGGCCATGGGTCCCGAATACCCGTAATCTTTTTCATTTATCACCCGATAAATACGGTCCTTATTCTCCTGAAAAGAGTCCACAGCTAATTCCTGACGGACATATACACTCAGCAATATAACAAAAGTTAAAGCTGTTGCAAATCCTAGAACAACAACCAAAGAATATAATTTATTCCGGGAAAAATTACGGATAAAAAGTTTTAAACCTGTCCCTCGCATAACTTTTTTATTCAAATGGAATGTTTAGATTTTACAATTTATTTCTGAATGACAATCCTTAAAATCTCTTTTCATTCAAGCTGTAAAATCGTTTAAAATACCTATTATTCATTTTGCAAAGCTTTTACAGGATTCTCAGAAGCAGCTTTCACACTTTGCCACCCCACGATCAGAGCGGCTATAAAAAAAGCCATACATCCTGCACCTAAGAACAACCATAAACCCAAATTCGTTCGGTAAGCAAAATCTTGCAGCCAGCGATTCATAATATAACAAGATAAGGGACAGGCCAATACAAAAGCCAGTAAAATCCATTTCATAAAGCTACCCACCAGCATATAAAGAATCTCATTTATCGTAGCTCCATTTACCCGACGTACTCCGATTTCCTTAATACGTTGTTGTATAAAATAAGTGGCCATTGCCAAAATCCCCATCATGCACAACACAATAGCCAGCAATGAAAAATAACCGACTAAACGAGCTGTATGGGCTTCCGATTCATACCATTCATTGAGCGTCTGGTCCATAAATCCGGAATCAAACGGTTTCTGATCGATAAAATGGCTGTAAGTTTTCTTGATATTTTCAAAAGTCCCGGCCGGATTTTCTGAAGAAATTTTTACTAAAATAGTCCAAAATCCCTGATCCGGTTGGATAGGAGCAATGATCAACGGTTCTATTTCGTTTGTCAGATCATCGATATGAAAATCTTTTACAATTCCCAAGACGGGACATTTCTGATCATAATACATAAATTCCTGGGGCATCCCTTGGGCTTCGATTGCTTTGACTGCCGTTTCGTTCAACCATACGCCGTCTTTATCATAAGCAGCACCGCTAGAGATAACTTGCAAATCCAACATATTAAAAAAATTGGAATCAACTTCAAATCGCTGAAAACTAATCTGTTTTCCAGTACCTGCATAATCGGTCATCGTCTGATTATTCCCACCATCAATAGGAGTTCCCCGTACAAAAGATACAAACTGCACGCCCGGAATTTGTTCAAATTCGCTTTGTAAAGCTTCTTTTTGCCCAATACTTATTTTATTATCCAGCCATATAATATTTTCTTTGTTGTATCCTACTTTGTAATTCCGCATAAAATCCGTCTGTTTCCAGATGACCAGCGTACAAATAATCAGTGTAATCGCCACACAATACTGAAAAGAAATCAACACTTTACTGTAAACTCCTTTCGTCTTTTTCCGGAAAGCCCCTTTGACGACGGCTACCGGATTAAAATTACTAATAATAAAAGCCGGAATTATTCCCGCTATCACACCGATAATTCCCACTCCCAACAAAGTAAAAAGTACCGTCGTAAATGTAATATGCTGACTTAATTCGATATGAGTCTTCAACAAATTGTTAAACCAAGGAGTTACAGAAACGACCCAAATACAAGCTAAAATAAAAGCTACATAACAAAGGCTCACCGATTCCGTGACAAATTGCCGAAATAAAGCTCTGTTATTACTGCCCAGTAATTTTTTTATGGCCGATTCTTTGGCTCTGAAACCAACCCGGGCTACCGAAAGATTATTGTAATTGATCAAGGCCAAAATTAAGATGACACCGACAATAGCCATCATCATAGAAACAAACATACGACTATTGCGTTGTATTCCATAGGTCGCTTTCGAACTCCAATATACTTCTTTCAGAGGTTCTAAAAAAAGCTGTTTCCGGTAATTGTCCCCGTACATCCAGAAATCTTTTTTCAGGAATTCCACAATAAGGGGTATTTTAGAAGTAAGTTCCGCGCCTGGCTTTGTCATCAGGTAAGTAGCAAAGGCAGCACTATTATTGTTTCCAATCCAGTTATCGTTCAGGCAATTAAAATTGAACAAAGCATCACAAGCCTTAAACTGCGTATTTTTTGGGAAATCGTCAACTACCCCGACAATTAACCAGTCCGCATTTTCATTATAATTCAAGTTTTTCCCTAAAGCCGACTCCTCTCCAAACATTTTCCGCGCAAAAGAACGACTGATCACAACCTCATATTTGGCTTGAAAATTCCGCCCTTCTATGATTGGAAAAGAAAACATATCCAAAAAAGCTGTATCCACGAATAAAGTAAACATAAGCTGCTTATTTCCATCCGCCGTAGTGACATAGCCGGAGCGACTTTCATATATCCTGGTATAAGCTTCTATTTCCGGAAAAGCATCTTGCATATGTTGAGCTACTAATGCCCCCCAGTTCGCTCCATCCTCCCCTTCCATCCGGACAATGCGGTCTTTGTTCACGTGGAAATCATCTACGGACAATTCCTGGCGAATGTAAATACTCAATAAAATTACAAACGTCAGGGAGACAGCAAAACCGATGATCGTTATTATGGAATACAACTTATTCCGGATCAAACTTCTGACAAATACTTTCAAGTCCAAAAAATTCATAACTCAACTGATTAAATTTATTCTCCAGCATAAAATTTCTGCTCTTACTAACAGGTAACAGGATTATTTACCAATTTGTAAACAGAGGAACAACTTTCATACCAAAAAGACAAAACAGTAGTAAACAGCAATTTAAATAGTAAGAAACCATTTTTATCTGTACAAATATTTTACATTTGTGTCTAATTTTTTTACCTATAAAAAATCCTCCGGTGAAAGATTCTTTTACTCTGTTTTTAAGGCTTTCACTGGATTTACGGTAGCTGCTTTCCAAGTTTGATAGCTTACCGTCAACAGGGCAACCAAACTGACAATCAAACCAACAATTGCGAATATCCACCAACTGATCTCTGTACGAACCCTGAAATTTTCCAACCAACGGGAAATAAAAATATAAGCGATCGGGCAAGCTACCGCAAAAGCGATCAACACCCAAATCAAAAAATCGCGGTTCAGAACCAATAAAATTTCTCCCACCGTCGCTCCATTCACTTTGCGAACTCCAATTTCTTTGACACGTCTTTGTGTCGAATAAAAAGCCATAGCAAACAAACCGACAATACTGATTAATAAGATCACAAACATCGCTGATGATAGTATTTTACCGGCATTAGTTTCAGCTTTATATAAATTTTCATAGGCCTGATCTAAGAAACCATATTGGAAAGGTACATGGGGTACCAATTCTTTCCATTTCGCTTCTATCGTACGAATCGCTATTTGGGGGTCTCCTTTTATTTTAACCAGATAAGGCACTCCATTATCTCCCCATCTTTTATCCAATTTTAAATAAACCTGAGGATCCACACCCTGATGAAAAGATTTGGTCTGAGCATTTTTTACGACTCCTTTTATGGGATAATAATATCCGTAAATCAATAAATTTTCTCCTACCGGATGTTCCATACCCAATAATTGGGCTGCCCGCTCGTTTATCAGGCAATAATGAAGAGAATCGTGCACTTCCCGGAAGGGATTTTCTCCTTTCACCACCTTCATCCCCATGAGATCGAAATAATTGTAATCGACCCGGCACACTTCCATCAGATATTTATCTTCCACATCCTCTTTGCCAACCGTCCAACCTTGTCGCCAGTCCGTAGGTAAACTATTTTTCCGTGCCACATCTGCTATAGCCGGACATTGTAATAAATCATGACGTACCGCTTCATATCGCTTTGCAAATTCATCTCGTCCCTCTATATATAATACATTTTCTTTATCAAATCCCAAATCCGTCTTAATCATAAAATGTACCTGTTTATTAATAAAGAAAATAGAGATCAGAAAGACAACTGAAGCTGTAAACTGAGCCACAATTAGTCCTTTTTGTAAAAAAGAGAGATTCTTCCCTTTAAATTGACCTCGCATGGTTTCTACAATTCCAAATTTTGTCATATAAACCGCCGGGAAAAAACCGGCTACAAACACAGTAAACAGAGTTAGTCCGACAATAAATATATACAATAAAGGAGATTGGAAATCAATAGAAATATTGCTATTAGCCATTTCGTTAAAAAACGGTATTCCTATATAGGCTAAAACAAGTCCCACGACAACAGCTATCAAAACATAATAAAAAGTCTCCGTAAAAAATTCCCCCATCAATGAACTTTTCTCCGCTCCATGCGTTTTTTTCACCCCTATCGCCTTGGCTCTTAGAAAAGAAGTGGAGATAAACAGATTAATAAAATTGATACAAGCAATTAATAATACAACCAAAGCTGTAAGTAAAAAAATCGTTACCAGAGATTTACTTCCCTTGACAATACTTCCTGCATCACTTTCTGAAGAAAAATGAATTTCTTTTAAAGGTTCCAGATAAACCGAGCTTTTGCGATCCCGAAAAGAAATCATACGGTCGGTCAACAATTGGGTTAACCCACTTTGTAAATCCGAAAAATTCGTAGTCGGTTCTATTTGGAAATAGGTAATATAAATATCGGAACCTCCCCAGATGTCCCCTGCATACCAGCCAAATAAAGGAGCGATAATATCTCCCTGCAAATGAGAATTAGCAGGCATATCATACATAATCCCTGTGACTTTAAAATTCTGTCCCCCATAACGAAGCGTTTTTCCTATCGGATCTTCTCCCGGAAAATATTTAGAAGCAGCCGATTCAGAAAGGACAATATTATCCGGTGCTTCAAAAACAGTAGCAGCATCTCCTACTTTCAAAGGGAAAGTGAAAAAAGTAAAAAAATTTGGATCTGTCACTAATAATTTATTTTCATTGTATAAAATATTATCGATCCAGATCTCACCATCTGTCCAGGCAACAACCCGGCACATCTTTTTGATTTCAGGGAATTTGTCCTGTGCTTCTTCTCCAAAAGGCTTAAAAGTGGAACCGAAACAAGTGGCTTCATTATTTTTAAATGTATGGATCGTCAGACGATAAATCCGATCCCCCTCCTGATGGAAATTATCAAAGTTCAATTCATTCATCCCCCACAATCCAATCAGTAAAGCGACAGCTATACTAATCCCCAAACAACCAATACTCAATATACCAACGGTTTTTTGTTGCTTTAGATTCCGTATAAAAAATTTTAAACTATTCCGTTTCATAAGACTTTATTTTATTCCTTCTAAACTTCCCTTTTCTTATTCACTTTTCAACACTTTTACCGGATTCACATTAGCCGCTTTCCATGTCTGGAAACTAACAGTCAACAACGTCACTAAAAACGTAATGACGCCCACTACAGCAAATATCCACCAGCTCAAAGAGGTCCTTTCTACAAAACCTTCCAGCCAACTCGAGACAAATATATAAGCCAGCGGACAGGCTATTAAAAAAGAAATTCCTACCCAAACAAAGAAATCGCAGTTTAGAATGAATAATAACTCCCATACCGAAGCTCCGTTTACCTTTCTCACACCCACTTCTTTCAACCGGCGTTGGGTGGTATAATAAGCGATTGCAAACAGCCCTGCCACACTAATGATCAGTGTAATGACCATAGCTACCCCCAATATCTGCCCGGCATTGGTTTCCGCCTTATACAAACGGGCATATCTATTATCCAAAAAGTAATAATCAAAAGGAGTACCCGGATTCAAGTCGTTCCACTCATTCTGAATCAGACGGATGGCTTCCTGCGGATCGCCCTGTATCTTAAAAAGGACTGTCGGAGTTCCTATCCTACTCTGAAAGGTAAAATAAATTTGGGGATCAACTCCTTGATGAAGGGACTTCGTCTGAGCATCCTTTACGACTCCTCTGACAATGAAATACTGATCGTCGGTATAGAGTTTTTCTCCAACAGGTTCGGTAAAACCTAACATTCGGGCAGCCGTTTCATTTATAATACAATAATGCAGAGAATCTCCCGTCTCTTCTTTGAATTCCTGCCCGGCAGCCATTTTCATACCCATCATATCAAAATAATTAGGTTTGATCTGACAGAATTCCATCAAGTATTCCTGATCATCACCCGGTTTTTTGACTGAATTTCCCCGGCACCAACCGGCTGGATCAATATCTTTCAAAGTCACCTCCCGAATCGCCGGCGAATTCTTCATCTCATTCCGGAAAGCTTCATAGTTTTTCATAAATCCACCCCTATCGTATACATATAAAACATTCTCTTTATCAAATCCCAGGTCTTTATGAATCATATAATTCACCTGTTTATTAATAAAAAAAACGGAAATTAAAATGACAATAGAAGCCGTAAACTGTAAAACGACCAGACTTTTCTGTAAAAAAGAAAGATTTCTTCCTTTAAACTGGCCTTTCAAAGTCGCTACAGCATTGAATTTGGTCATATACAAGGCTGGAAAGGTAGCTGCTGTCAACATGACAAACAGTGCGACCCCTATCAGGAAAACATACAACCAAGGATTCGTAAAATCAATAGACAAATGATAATCTGCCAAACGATTGAACAAAGGTAACCCCAAACGAGCCAAAATCACTCCTATCCCCAATGCCACCAACACATAATAAAACGTTTCTTTGTAAAATTCACGGATCAGCATTCCCTTATCCGCTCCGTGTGTTTTTTTCACTCCGATGGATTTAGCTCTTAAAAAAGAAGTAGAGATGAAAAGATTGATAAAATTGATACAAGCGATTAATAAAATGACAAAAGCCGTCAATAAAAAAACCATAACCAAACTTTTATTCCCATGTACTATATTATCAAACTTAAAGGAATTATTGAAATGAATGTCGGATAAAGGCTGTAATTTATAAGAAAAACCCAGTTGATCCCATTGAGAATGAGACTGGCGGATCAATTCCGTCATTCCCTCTTCAAGTCCCGGGACGAACGCAGGATTTCCGATTTTGAAATAAGTCAGGAAACAATCGGACGAACCGTAACCTAAATATTCATCTTTTGCCCAATATCCTAAAAAAGGACAAACAATATGTGCCTTTAAATGGGAGTTTTCAGGCATATTTTTCATCACTGCTGTAACAGTATAGATTTTATCTTCATTATAATTCTCATCTTTGATTTTTATCGTCTTTCCGATAGGGTTTTCCCCGGGGAAATAACGATTTGCCGAATATTCATCAATCACTACTCCATCGGGAGCCGAAAGACAAGTACGCGGATCCCCCGTCCGTAAAGCAAAAGTGAAAAAAGTAAAGAAATTGGAATCTACTAGAAAAATATCGTTGCCGGGATATAATATATCATCAATTTTTATTTCTAGTTGTTGTGGAGTAATCCGGCACATTTCTATAATCTCCGGGAATTTCGCCGCTGCATCTGCCCCTAAAATCTTATAGGTCGATCCGACAGAAGTAGGCGTATTATTCAGCATCAATGACCCATAAACCCGATAAATTTTATCCCCGTCCTTTTGAAATTTGTCAAAACTATATTCATTCGCCGCCCACAAACCGATGAGTATGACAACTGCAATAGCGACAGCTAAACTCCCAATACTCAAAATACCCACGGTCTTCTGCTTCATAAAATTTCGCCAGAAAACTTTTAAACTATTTATATTCATATTCTTTTATTTATAAAATTTCCGAATTTTCCCTATTATTTTCAAATAATATGCCAAAAACATAAAATACTTATAATTAGACATATATACATGATTCCTTTTGACAGAGTGTCTAAAAAATGGACAAAGCTGTTAAATAATTATACACCCGGAACGGGTAGGGGTAAGGCGCGTAATCTATTGCTTCAGGTAAGGGTACTTTATATCCGCCCAATAGGACATAAGGACAGGGGTAAAATCCCTGATCCTTATCTATTTATCAAACGACAGTTCTGCTAATCAAAAGCCTGAAAGCGCTTAGCGATCAGGCTTGAAATACCGTCAATCTCCCCAAAATCCTTTCAGCACAGTTTTGTTTAAAACTCTGGACGTAGACATTTTATTCACTCTTTAATGCTTTTACCGGATTTTCCGTAGCAGCTTTCCAACTTTGCCAACTTACGGTAAACAAAGCAATGAGTAAGGTAATCACTCCCGCCAACAAGAATATCCACCAATGAAGAGGAGTTTTATAACTAAACCCTTCCAACCAACGACTCATAATATACCAAGCTACAGGGCAGGCAATACTAAAGGAAAGGAGTAACAAACGGAAAAAATTCCGGTTCAGCAATAACATAATCTGACTTTCAGTAGCTCCGTTCACTTTGCGGACACCGATTTCTTTTCGTTTATACTGAGCATTGAATATGACTAAGCCGTATACTCCCACCAAGGCCAGCACAATAGCAATTCCCCCCATTAAAGAAATGACCTGCATCAGGCGTTTTTCTCCCTCATAGCTTTGTTGTAAAGATTGATCCAGAAATTCAAATTCAAACATACCGGAAGGGGATAAACGTTCGTAAACCGCCTTTATTTTATCCATTGTAACCGGCAAATTCCCTCCGGCCACTTTCAGAAACATATAATCATACCGTAAACTATCCCGGCAAATAATAGCCAAGGGACCCACAGCTTTTCTCAACGACATATAATGAACATCATGAGCCACCCCGATAAAACGGCCTTCAAATATCATGTCGGGAAGATTCCGGCCAAAATAACGTTCCAAAACCGGTTGCTTTTTCACTGCCGTCTCATTTAGGATGATTTGTTCTTCCGCTAAATCAGACTGCGAAAAATGATCTCCCCTTATCAAATTTATTCCGAAAAAATTCATGAAATTTTTATAGACATACCACTTGTCTAATTGTACGGCCTCCCCATCAATTTCTGTTCCTGCACTCGACATCAGATCCTCGCCGGGCACATAATCGGAAAAAGTATAATCCATCACGCCGGGCACGGATGTCATCTCAGAAATCAAAGCTTCCTGATTGGTTTTCAAATCTTTATCCAGTTTTAACCACCCTATATTCTCCGTCCGAAATCCCAGAGAATAATTCTGCATATAACGATATTGGGCGCCCATTAATAAAGTACAGGTAATCAAAACAATGGAGATGATAAATTGAAAAGCCATCAAACTATTTCTCAAACGAATCCCTTTGGGGGTCATTACAAAACTTCCTCTCAGGACCATGGCCGGTTCGAAAGAAGTAATGTAAAAGGCAGGATATAAACCGGCGAAAATACCTAAAAATACAGACAGTATGCCTATTCCCCCTATTATATCCCAATGATTAGCCGGAGCCAACGACATAGAAAACAAATTTGCAAACCCGGAAAGAGCAAAGAGCTGTAACAACACAATAGACACTAAAAAGGCGATTACGGTATAAGTAACCGCTTCTCCGACCAATTTCAGCCGTAAAACAAAAGCAGTAGCTCCTAAAACCTTTTGTGTATTTATACTTTTCATCCGGGTAGGAGCTAACGACATTGAAAAGTTTACAAAATTGATACCCGCAATTAAGATGATGAGTAGTCCAATAGCCACCATTACCGCAACATTCCGGCGATCTCCTTTATCGGCAGTATCATAAATTACGGTATTATCATAAAATATACCGGTCAATGGAGAGATACGCAGATAAGATTTTCCTTCTTTCTCTACCTGTTCTTTTTTGTGTAAATATTCAAAAATCTGGTCCAAAGGATCAATTTTTAAAGCATTTACCTGCTGTTGTAATATATTTCGATCGGAAGTAGTCGTCTTTACATAAATTTGCACGTCCCAGGCTCCCCAGTTTTCCTGTTCCACAAAACGAGTATAACAACTGTTATTAAAAACGGAATTTTCCGGCATGTCTTTATATACAGCAGCGATGGTCAAATCCCTCCCTTCGCCACTACAAAATATTTGTTTTCCTATCGCCGGTTGTTTCCCGAACCATTTACGGGCTACACTTTCCGGAATCATCAACATATTGGGTTCTGTCAGAGCCTGCTTGGCATCTCCTTCCAAAACGTCAACTCCCACGGTCTCAATAAATGCTGCTGTCGTATTTGCAAATAATTCTTTGAATTTATCCGACGAACCATCCGTTTTTTTCTTGAAAAATACTTCTTTACGGTCATTTGTCATGATAAAATAATTTTCGACCAAAGGGATTTGATCTTTTAAAATAGCCCCTATCGGAGTAGGTCCAGAAGCACAGTACTGCAAAGACATCGGGAAAAGCAATTCTACTCGAAAAATTTTATCTGCATCAGGACGAAAACGATCATATCCATTTTGAAATACCAACTGTATAGCAATCACAGCAAATGCTGTAAAGGCAACCGATAAGCCGATTACATTCAATACTCCCGCCATTTTAAAACGGCTGAAATTGACCAAAAACTCTCTGACGATTTTCATATCCTCTGTTCTTTGTTTTACAAAATTACTTATACGTGCAAATGTTAAAAATCATCTCCTACTCACTCTTTAAAGAATTTACCGGATTCTCCATCGCCGCTTTCAAACTCCGCCATAAAAGAGTAAGCAAAGCGACAGCAACAGTCAGGGCACCTGCTAATATAAAAATCCACCAACTTATTTCTATTCGTCGCAAATAGGATTCCAACCAACGACTCATAAAATAATAAGCCAATGGACAAGCGATTATAAATCCGATTAATATAGGTTTCAAAAAATTAATGTTCAACAACCAGACAATTTCTGATATCTTCGCTCCATTTACCCGCCGGATCCCTATTTCTTTCCTTTTCTGTTCCATCATAAAAGTAGCGAGTCCGAATAAACCTAAACAAGAAATGAGAATAGCCAGCACAGAAAAGAAAGATACCATACGAGAAGTCTGCTTTTCTGATGTTAGCCAATATTCCACATCTTCATTCAAAAAACGTACGACAGGTTGTTCTCCGAAAATTTCTTCCGCCCGTTTTTTTATTCGGTCATAAGCTTCTCCTAATTTTCCCCCGGTTACCCGTATATTTACAATATTCACCCAATCTCTTTCTTCCGGAACAATGGGAAAAATAACTAAAGGTTCTTCTACAGCTTTAAAATCATTAAAAAGGAATTGATCCACCACTCCCAAAATTTTAATTTTAGGTCCTTCGTTATCGTTCTGAAAATATTTTGCTAAAACGTCTTCTCCTATCAAATCCGCCAATTTCCGATTTACGATCACCCCATCCTGTGATTCCGTAAAAAATTGCCCCTCTTTTAACTGTATATTATATACTTCAAAAAAATTTTTATCTGCAAACAACATCGAAATCAAGGGATTTTCTGAGGGATCTTTTCCTTCCCAATTAAACCCGACTCCATTCCAATAAATAGCGGTGGGAAGAGAAGTCGAAACGCTGACAGAACGTACATCTGCATCCTTTAAAAGCTCGTCCCGTAAGACAAAAGCCTTTTGAACCTGTGACTGATTCCGCAAAGACACATATAAAACTTCATCCCATTTATATCCCAGATCCATGGTCTGATACATCCGGATCTGACGGGAAATGATTAAAGTACATACAATTAAGGTAATAGACACGACAAATTGCAAAATGACCAGACTCTGACGCAAGCGTGCACTCCACAAACCGACAGCATTCCGGCCTTTTAACACTTTTACCGGCTGAAAAGAAGACAAATAAAACGAGGGATACAATCCAGCCAATAATGTCGTGACAATCAACATAATTCCTCCAATCCAGAACACTTCCGGACGGATTAAATCGGAAACACTAAAACTACTACCGATAATCGTTCCAAAAATGGGTACAATCGCATAAGCCAGCAAAAACGCCAGAAAATACGAAATCAACACCAATATAAACGCATTGGAAAGATAGGCGAATACCAAACTTTTCCGGGAAGCCCCAACGACCTTCCGTATTCCTGTCTGTACCGCATTCTGAGAAAAAGCTGCCGTGGAAAGATTTACAAAATTAATACAGGCAATTAATAAAATAACCAAAGCAATCAAACCCATCAAACGAACCTCCCGAATATGCCCATAAGCATATAAATAACGATCCTTTAATTTTTCAGTTTTAATATATAATTTACTTTCCGGCTGTGCTTTTAGGGCACGGTCCTTTACTTCTGCTGCAAATTTTTCGTAATCCGTCCCATTTTTTAACAGAACATAACTTTCAAAACTATTGTTGTACCAAGCATCCAATCCTTCCTGTCTGCGTTCTATAGGTAAAAAGATAATTTCTTCTCTCCCTTGCCGGGCCACTGTCCGTTGCTTGGGCAAATTTTCAATAACTCCACACACGGTAAAAGTACCGAACTCGAATTCCAAAGGCTGATTTAGAGGCGATTTATTTCCAAAAATTATTTGTGCAGCTTGACGGGTAAGTACACAACGATCTCTCTCCCCTTCGACAAAAGGCCGTCCTTCTACGACTTGTAAATGAAACAAATCGAACAAATCATAATCCGCATCATAAGCGGAAATGCCGAAACTTTCAGTTTCATATTTTACGGTACGGGCCGCACTACACAAACGTACCGCTTTCTCCACCTCCGGCCGTTCCATCTTCAGCGTAGGAGCTACTGCCGGCGAAACACCCCAAAAAGGACTCCGCCCTTCATGATATCCCTGAAGGGTAGTAATCCGATCAATATCTTTAAACGATCGATCAACCTCCACCTGTCCCACAATCCACATCACAATCAATAAACAGCAAGCAAGTCCCGGGACCAAACTCAACATATCAATGATAGAAGACAATCGATTATGCCTAAAATGCCGGGAAAAATTTAAAAAAATATTCATACTTCTGAAATGTTACACAATAAAATAACAATACTCCGCTTTCTTCAAAAAATCTTCTCCCCTTCTTTTAAATCCGCAATCCCCCTTCTACATTTGCCAAACCTTCTTTTAAATAACCATCCATAATATTTACGATACGAGTCCCATACTTTGCATTCTGCTCCGAATGGGTTACCTGAATAATAGTCATTCCTTCCTCTTGATTCAGCTTTTTCAATAACTCCATAATTTGCCTTCCCTGTTCTGAATGTAAATTACCTGTCGGTTCATCTGCTAATAATAACTTCGGCCTAGCAACAATCGCACGGGCAATACCAACCAATTGCTGTTGCCCACCAGACAACTGTTCCGGGAATAAATCCTGTTTTGCCACAATATTAAAGCGATCCAGTATATCGGCCACAATGGCCTTCCTTTCCTTCCCTTTTACCCCTTTATAGACTAAAGGCATCTCTATATTCTCATATACATTCATGTCTTCCAACAGATGGTAAGCCTGGAATATAAAACCGATATAATTCCGATGACATAAATTCTTATCTTTTTCCGTCATCTTATGTACCGGATTTCCCATAAAATAGTATTCTCCCTCGGAAGGTTCATCCAACATACCAATAATATTTAATAAAGTAGATTTACCTGCTCCACTGGGTCCCATAATACTTACAAATTCCCCCTCCTTTACAGTAAAATTGACATTTTTCAATATAAAGGTACGCTGGAAACGAGATTTATAATACTTATCTACATTTTTTAGTTCAATCATAACTGTGGTATTTAATTTTTTCTAAAAATTTACAAAACCCATGCCATATCCAATAAATAATTCATTATCAATCCTCTAAAATTTATCATTCCTCAGAAAATGTCTAAAAATTAGACAATCTTGTCTAACTATTAGACAAACACCTGCAAATCGGTTCTCCTCTGTTTGTCTACCAAGAATAAAATAAATGTCAATATTCTTTACAATTTCCAAAACTTGTAATTTAAATTTTCAGTTTCCAATTTTTATTAGTTACTTTAGAATGCAGAAAAAAGAAAAATATATCCTAATTCTTTAAAGTGGATAAAAAATAATCATTTATAAACCTGTCAGAAATTCAAGTTTATCTTTTTGAAAGAAACTGAAGTTCTGCACTTTTAAAATTAATCCAATTATGGAAACACAGGCAGCCAGAGAACTAATCGACTTTATTAATGAAAGTCCCACTAATTTTCATGCTATTCTGAATCTCAAGAAACATCTTTTAGAAAACGGGTTCAAACAGTTGTTTTCCGGTGAAAGCTGGAATATAGAAAGAGGAGAAAAGTATTTTGTCACTAAAAATCATTCCTCACTTTTTGCTTTTATTCCCGGCAGCGGCGACATTGCCGAAAACGGATTTAAATTTATCTGTGCCCACAGTGACTCTCCCACCTTCCGGATCAAACCTCACGCAGAAATGCTCGTAGAAGGGAAATACCTCAAACTGAATACGGAAGTATACGGAGGACCTATTTTATACACCTGGTTCGACCGCCCTCTCTCTATGGCAGGCCGGGTGATGCTTAAAAGTGAGAATCCTTTAAAACCCATTACTCAATTTGTCAATTTCAAACGTCCTCTGCTGACAATCCCTCATCTGGCAATCCACTTTAACCGGGCTGTAAACGATCAAGGCAATCCGTTAAGTAAGCAAAAAGATATGTTGCCGGTATTGGGCATGGTAAACGAGCATTTTGAAAAAGACAATTATTTACTGAAGCTGATTGCTGCCGAAATGCAAATCCAACCGGAGGAAATCCTCGATTTCGACCTGACCCTTTACAATTTTGAAAAAGGTTGCCTGACAGGAGTAAATCAAGAATTTATTTCTTGCGGAAAACTGGATGATCTGGCAATGGTGCATGCCGGCATGAAAGCTCTGCTGGATTCTAAAGAATGCCGGAAAACAAAAGTATTGGCTATATTCGACAACGAAGAAGTCGGAAGCGGCACTAAACAAGGCGCCGGTTCTCCTGTATTGAGGACCATCATCGAACGTATTGTATTCAATCTGGGAGGAGGTCCGGAAGATTTATACCGGGCTATCCATAATTCTTTTATGATTTCCGCCGATATGGCTCATGCTTTACATCCAAATTATGCTGAAAAACACGATCCGACCAATCATCCGCTTATGAACGAAGGACCGGTAATCAAAATCAATGCAAATCAGAAATACGTCACAGACGGAGATTCTGCAGCTGTTTTCCAAACAATCTGTCGCCTGGCAGGTGTACCTTATCAAACATTCGTCAACCAATCGGATATGGCAGGAGGTTCCACCCTCGGCAACATCTTACTCTCTCAAATGGAAATGCGGGGAGTAGATATCGGTAACCCGATGTGGGCTATGCATTCTGTACGGGAAACAGGAGGTACGCTGGATCATCATTATATCATCCAAGCCTTTACCACTTTCTATAATATCTGAGGTAAATAAAAAGGGTAAGTGAAACCAATTTAAAGGTTTAAGTGTTTAAGTGTTTAAATAAAAAAGCTTTTTATTGTACGAGAGTTTTTTGAAAGGAAGAGGAACAGAAAAATGTTCTTGATTCCTCTTTTAAACACTTGAACATTTAAACTTTCTTTTTCATCAAATTTGTCTATCGCCATGGCTCGAATAAAAACAGCTTTGTATTCTACTCTACCCGGCCAAAAGGTTCAAAACAGAATGGCTCCCCGTCCTAAAATTATAGAAGGTTTCGAAGGTATACATTCAGGGCCTCCGATTAAAAGCGCCGTTCTGATATTGATTATGCCGGATAATAACGAATTGGCTATTCCTTTTATCCAACGCACAAACCGGGGAAGATACCATGCCGGACAAATAGCCCTACCCGGCGGGAAAATGGAACTTTGCGATAAAGACGCGATAGAAACAGCATTACGGGAGTGCGAAGAAGAGATCGGAGTTTCCTCCAAAGAAATTTCAATTCTGGGAACTTTAAGCGAACTGTATATTCCCCTGAGTAATTACAATATTACTCCCATTGTAGGTACTGTACTTCAAAAACCGGCATTTACCCTCTCTCCAAACGAAGTAGAAAAAGTTATTTCTATCCCTTTGAGCGTATTGTTTAATCCGGATCACAAATCTACCTCCTCTTTTTCCCGGCACGATCATAAAATCATAGCTCCCGGATATCGGATAGGCGAATACTTCATCTGGGGAGCAACGGCTATGATCATCTATGAGATGGAGCAAATTATGAAAGATAATACCCGACATATCGAGATCACAAAAAACCAAAAAGAATTTTATCAGAATCCTCCTGCATTTCCCCAATAAGTAAATAGCTTTTTTCTAAAATATTTATTGCAGCTGCCGGATTCTTACGTCTATCGAAGGCTCATCTTTCAATTGTTGCTGTAGTTCACGAATAGGGGTTTCCCCATAATGGTAAGGATATAAAATCCGCGGTTTAATCCATTTTGCCGCTCTGACAGCCTGAGGAACGGTCATCGTATAAGGCTGATTAACAGGCAAAAAAGCAATATCAATATTTTTCAAATCCTGCATTTCCGGAATATCTTCCGTATCTCCTGCAATGTAAATGCGTGTTCCTCCCAAAGTGAGAATATATCCATTATCCCGTCCCCGAGGATGAAATTTATCCCGTCCCGGAGTCGTATTATAAGCCGGTACAGCTTCTAAAAACAGGTAAGGGGTCAATTGCTCCCGGTCTCCATTTTTCATCACCCTGCCTTTCTGTAATTGCTGATAAGAGGAAGGGTTACTGACCAATATCGTTCCTTCCTTTTCAGCAGCGGCAATAGCTTTCGGATCCAGATGATCGTAATGTTCATGCGTAATTAAAATAATATCCGCTTTCGGGAACTTCGTATAATCGGCATATGCTGAAATCGGATCTACCTGAATAACATGTCCGTCATATAAAAACATCAGACTCGCGTGCTTGATAAACGTTATTTCCAGTTTTTTCCCCTCTTTTGTAGTAAAAGTATCGGTCTCGAAGGAATTCGCCTTAGTGGTCATCGTACTTAGTAAACAACACATCATTATTATTCCATTTTTCATCGGTCATTTTTTTATTGTCTAAAGATACAAAAACGAAAGAATAACCGGATAACAAAAAACGAAATATTTTACGATCCATCTGGTGCAAAAGTTCTTTTACCGGCCCCATTCCTTTCCCAGAAAGTGTATGAACCAAACGAACGTTCTGAATTGATCCCTTCCACATTCAAGAGTTCGGAGGCCTGAACTCTTTTTGACCTATAAGCTTATGCAAAGACCTATCGAAAAGTAAAAGACAAAACGAAAAAATGCTGTTCTTACTTTTCAAACTTTTCCATTATCTTTACAAAAAGTTTAAGACTTAAAAATATGGAAACGCGTAAATTTAAAACAACAGCCAAATGTCAAGGCTGTGTGGCTAAAATCAAACCTTTTTTAAATCAAATTATTTCAGAAGATCAATGGGCTTTTGATCTTTCGGGAACAGATAAAATATTGACCGTACAAAGTGATTGTCCGGAGGAAAAAATTATTCAAGCCTTACAAAAAGCAGGATTTAAAGCTGAAATACTGAAATAAATAACCTAAAAGGAAGCTGTCGTTCACTTTTTTAACCCAAAGGCGAATGCTGCTATGCCGGAGGAGAGGGAATTATATTTTTAAAACATCTCTCCTTAAAATTAATTCTTCATTTTTGTATCCCTAACTTCAAAATAGATGAAAATTATTACTTATAATGTCAACGGGCTCAGAAGTGCTCTTTCCAAAGGTTTTACAGATTGGCTCACCAACGAACAACCGGATATTGTCTGTCTTCAGGAAACAAAAGCCCAGCCGGATCAGATTCCGACTTTGGAATTCGAAATGTTAGGATATCACTCTTATTTTTTCTCTGCCAAGAAAAAAGGCTATAGCGGAGTCGCCATCCTTACAAAAAATATTCCGGATCGGGTCATCAGCGGAATGGGAATGCCTCAATACGATGACGAAGGTCGCTTTTTAAGAGCAGATTACGGAGAACTGTCTGTCGTAAGTGTTTATCATCCTTCTGGAACTTCCGGAGAAGAAAGACAAGCTTTCAAAATGAAATGGCTGGAAGATTTTCAAAACTACGTACTGGAATTAATACAAACCCGGCCTCAATTAGTGCTTTGCGGAGATTATAATATCTGTCATCGTCCCATAGATATTCACGATCCGGTCCGTAATGCCCACAATAGCGGTTTCTTACCGGAAGAACGGGAATGGATGAGTCGCTTTCTGGAAAGCGGTTTTATCGATACTTTCCGCTACTTTCATCAAGAAGAACCTCATCATTACACCTGGTGGAGCTTTCGGGCAAATGCCCGGGCAAACAACAAAGGATGGCGTATCGATTATTGCATGGCAAGTCCGGCAGTACGCCCTTTGTTAAAAGATGCCTCTATTTTACCTCAGATCAAACATTCCGATCATTGTCCGGCCGTACTGGAATTAAATTGCTGAATGACATTTGAAAAGAGGTGTTTGATAAACCTTTTCTACAACGGTATTGTCAAATGTAGAGTACAAAACTATTATTTACAAACAAATCGTTATTTTTGCAGCAAAATAAATACGACATATTATGATAAAATCCATGACCGGTTTCGGAAAAATGACAATAGAAACCGGAAATAAAAAAATCGTCATCGAAGTCAAAAGTTTAAATTCCAAACAACTCGATATTAATCTCCGGATCCCCAATCTTTATAAAGAAAAAGAAATGGAAATCCGCAATCTTATTAAAAATTGGCTGGAAAGAGGTAAAATTGACGTCTGTATTTATTTTGACAATTCCGAAACGGAAAAAGCAGTGAGCATTAATTCGCTTGTCGTGGAACAATATTTCAAACAAATGCTGGAGGTTGCAAATACGTTAGGAGTTCAAATCAACAATAACGAACTGTTACAAACGATCATGCGTTTTCCGGATACACTCAAACAACCTTCAGAAGAATTAGATGAAGCAGAATGGCTGCAACTAAAAGCCGGGACGGAAAAAGCACTGGAAATGACAGATTTATTCCGCAAACGGGAAGGGGAAGTTTTAATAAAAGATATTTTACACCGCATTGATTTGATAAAGGCTTACGCAGCAGAAGTACCTCAATACGAAGGAAAACGTATCGAAGGAGTAAGACAGCGGTTGCAGGAGAAAATGAAAGAATGGCAGGAAATTCAGAATATCGACCAGAACCGGATGGAGCAAGAAATTATCTATTATTTGGAAAAGCTGGACATCACAGAAGAAAAAGTACGTTTAGCCAATCATTGCCAGTATTTCATAGAAACAGTAGAAAAAGAAGAAGCCCCAGGACGTAAATTGGGATTTATCGCTCAGGAAATCGGCAGGGAAATTAATACAATGGGATCGAAAGCCAACGATCACGATATCCAGAAACTGGTAGTACATATGAAAGACGAATTGGAAAAAATCAAAGAACAAAGTTTAAACATTTTATAATACAAACACCGGAATAGCAGGCCTAAAAATTTGACATATTTCAATAAACATCGAAATGACAGGAAAAGTAATCATTTTTTCAGCTCCGAGCGGAGCAGGTAAAAGTACAATTGTCAATTATCTTTTAAGTAAAAATTTAGGATTAGAATTTTCTATTTCGGCCACCTGCCGACCTCCCAGAGGAAAGGAACAACACGGAAAAGAGTATTATTTTTTTACCCAGGACGATTTCAAAAAAAAGATCGCAGCCCATGAATTTTTAGAATGGGAAGAGGTATACCCGGGCTGTTTTTACGGTACCTTACAAAAAGAAGTAGAACGAATCTGGGCAAAAGGACAGGCAGTTTTATTCGACGTAGATGTAAAGGGTGGAGTAAATATTAAAAAGAAATTCGGGGACCAAGCACTTTCTATATTTATACAAGCACCTTCTATCGATATACTGAAAAAACGACTTATCTCCCGAGCCACAGATAGTCCCGAAAAAATCGAGGAACGAATAGCCAAAGCGGAATATGAAATGTCCTTTGCCAGTCAATTCGACACGATTATTGTCAACGACAATTTAGAAACGGCACAAAAAGAGGCAGAACAAAAAGTCAAAGCGTTTTTAGCCCGGTAACCGTAATTTTTTCTATAATCCCTTTAAAACGGGTAAACTGATATGATATTTCACAGCCAACAGTCGGGCTAAAATTACCCCTATGGCGGAGATTAACTGTGTCAAAGCTGCCGGCAATCCCAGCCACATGCAAATGTAAAACACCAAACCTCCCCATACACAAGCTAAAGCATAGATCTCTTTCCGGAAAATCAAAGGAACCTCATTAATAAAGACATCCCGGATCACTCCTCCGGCAGCTCCGGTTGTCATTCCCATAATAATAGCCACCCAAAAAGCAAAACCACAAGTCAGACTTTTCTCTATTCCGACCACAGCAAATAACCCCAAGCCGATAGCGTCAAAAATAAAAAACGTATTATTCAAACGAATGACATATTTCCCAAAAACAATCACAAACACCAAAGCTAAACCCGTCACAATCATATAGGCAGGTTGAGTCATCCAAAAGGGAGTGACTCCTAATAAAATATCCCGGATCGTTCCTCCTCCGATTGCCGTAGCTAATCCCACCACATAAGCACCAAACCAATCAAATTGTTTCGCCGAAGCCAATCGGATACCGCTAATGGCAAAAGCAAAAGTTCCGATATAATCAATAATGGTAATAAAATCTATCATAGGTACTATTTTGAACTACAAATAAAAGATACTCGTTTAAACATTTTTCTCTCCTCCATTGCAGTACTTTCTTTCTCTTTTTATTTTTAGCGGACGCAAAAGTAATAATAAAATTATATATTTGAAATGCTATATAAAACCGGATTTTTACCGCTATTCATAGCTTTCGATTTTTTGCTTCTTTTCTTAAGGGAAAGAAGCAAAAGGAAAGAGAAAACTCAGTTTATTTTACAGACGACATATGACAGGACTTTTTTTCGGATCTTTTAATCCGATACATAACGGACATCTGAACATTGCGGAATATATTCTTCAACAGCAATATTGTGAAGAAATCTGGTTTATTATCAGTCCGCAAAATCCCTTTAAACAAGAAATTCACCTCCTGGAAGAGAATTTACGGCTAAAAATGGTGGAAGCCGCTTTAAATGCCCATCCTCAGCTAAAAGCCTGTAATATCGAATTCAACATGCCGAGACCCTCTTACACAATCGATACCCTTCAGAAACTTTCAAACCTCTATCCAGATAAAAAATTCGCCTTGATTATTGGTGAAGACAACTTAAAAAATTTTCATCTCTGGAGAGAGCACGAACGGATTGCCGCTACCTATCTTATATATGTTTATCCCCGGCCTTCTGTTCATACCACCAATATTTATTTCCCCAATTTAGTGAGGATAAAAGCTCCCTTATCCAAGATTTCCTCTACAGAAATCCGGCAAATGATCCGGGAAGGAAAAGATATCAGCGCTCTGGTCCCTTCTGCTGCACTGAAGTTGATTGAGACATACTATCTATAAAAATCCTGTAAAAAATAAGCAAAATGTTGTTCTCCACTTAAATAAAAATATACGATATCAATATTTTTAACAAATATCTTGTATCCGGACCCAGACAAATTACGTTATCTCTCCAAACTAACTCTTTCATCCTTATGACATACAAGATTGCTTTTTTTGACACTAAACCTTACGATAAAACATTTTTCGACAAGGCAAATGATGATTACGGATTTGATATCCGTTATTACAAAGGCCATCTCAATGAAAATAATGTCGTCCTTACCCAAGGAGCAGATGCAGTTTGTATTTTTGTCAATGATATAGCGAATGCAGCAATCATCAATACTTTGGTGGACAATGGAGTGAAGCTATTAGCCCTTCGCTCGGCAGGCTTTAACAATGTAGATTTAAAGGCTGCTGCAGGAAAACTACCGATAGTACGGGTACCTGCTTATTCCCCTTATGCCGTCGCAGAATATGCTTTAGCTCTTATGCTGTCTCTGAATCGGAAAATTCACCGGGCTTATTGGCGTACCCGTGACGGAAATTTTTCTTTACACGGCTTAATGGGATTCGACATGCATGGGAAAACAGTAGGTATTATCGGCACAGGGAAAATTGCCCGTATCCTTATTCAAATCCTTAAGAGTTTTGGAATGAACATATTAGCCTATGATATCTATCCGGATGCAAAAATTGTAGAGGAATTACAATTTACTTATACGTCTTTATCTGATCTTTACCACCATTCCGACATTATTTCTCTGCATTGCCCCCTGACAGATCAAACCCGGCATATGATCAACGAGGATTCCATCTCAGCCATGAAAGATAACGTTATGATCATCAACACCGGCCGTGGACAACTGATCCGTACAGAAGACTTGATAGAAGGTTTAAAAAACAAAAAAATAGGAGCAGCAGGCTTAGATGTATACGAAGAAGAAGGACCTTACTTTTATGAAGACAAATCGGACAAAATTATTGACGATGACACATTGGCCCGTCTGCTTTCCTTTAATAATGTAATCGTGACTTCCCATCAGGGGTTTTTTACAAAAGAAGCCCTGAAGAACATAGCAGAAACTACTCTAAAAAACATACAGGATTTCGCAGCAGGGAAACCACTGGAAAATGAAATTAAAAACGAATCAAACGAATAATAAGATTATCTCTAAAGTTTTTCCGGACAAATAAACAACTTTCAACACCTGTGAATTAATAACTTACATATCTTTGACAGACAAAAATGAATTCTGACAAATAGATATGCATCCAAGATTTTCGTCCTACCCATCTGTATAGCACTTCTTCCTTCGCCCAGGAACATTTTTCTTCCAAAAGTTAAAATCCTGACTTTTGGAAGAAGTTTTTACCCTTAGAAAGCTATTCTTTATCATAAATTTCTGTTTCTTCTTTCTGAAACATTTTCAATTCCTTTAAATTCTTTCGGATTTCCTGAATATTTCTTAAGTATATTCGATAATAAGACCAAAAATAAAAAACAGCTAAAATCAGAAATACAAGCACTGGAATCAGATAAAACCCTGAAGTACGTTGATTCTTCCAATAAAAAACGATTGAAAGAACAAAAATACCAACGATTCCTCCTACCAAAAACTCCATCCGAATCAATTTCTTATACAAGGTAATATTTTTTAAAGTTTGCAGTATATTAAAAGTGGTCGCTTCACAACGAAACAAGTACATTATTTTCAGAGCCTGCCATAAAAAACCTAAAATACAAATCCCCCCTAACATTTCCGCACAAGGAGCTCCGTGACAAAGGACATTCATCAAGTGGTGTTTCAAAATGACAATAAAAAATATTACTGTAATAATCACTAGAGATAAAACTTCATAACTGATCAATCTATTCCAGGCAGAATGAGTACGCTCAGTAAACAAAGTATAGAGTAAATGCTCGTTAATCTTTTCATTATTTTTTAAACAATCCTCTAGTATAATCCACCTATTTTTCAGTTCTTCCAGTTCCATAATAAAAAATTTTATTGATTCGACATTTTTTTGAGTTTCTCCTTTATGCGACAAAGTTTTGTAGCGACATTTGTCTGGGATAAGCCGGTGATAATTGCAATTTCGGCATATGATTTTTCTTCTAACCAAAGGAGAATAAGAGCCCTTTCGATATTTCCCAGGCAATGGATTAAAGCATAAAGTTCTTGAATTTGTGAAGAAAATACATTTTCTTCATAAGCGAAATCCCAAGATTCAGTAAGTCGTAGAGTTTGAGGATGCCGGGAAAAGCGACGAAAAAAAGTAATACAACTATTTAAAGCAATCCGGTAAATCCAAGTAGAAGGCTTACTTTCTTTTCGAAATTTCGGAAATCCCTTCCAAAGATTAATTATAGCTTCCTGATAGAGATCATTTAAATTCTCTCGGTCCTTAGCATAAATATAACAAACTTTCCATATTACATTGCGATACTGCTGTATCAAAGCTGTAAACTCTTTTTCGATACTATGTTTATCCATGTTTCTGATTTTACTCCCTTAGACGTAAAAAACATGAAAAAATCACAATCTCTTTCCTATTTTTTAAAAATAAAATTCCCCCTCATTATTTAGTTTTACAAACCAAATAATCAGGATAATAACGAACATCATTTTATTTCTCCAAGGTTTCCTGTCCGAAAAGATAATATTTTCTATAACGACCTTAATTCTCCTCTATCAAAGGTTTAAAACCATGTCCTAAAATTTCCTTAGAATCAATGACATTGATAAAAGCATTCGGATCGATTTCCTGAATACGATGACGAAGGATCATCATTTCACGGCGAGTAAGCACGGTATATACGACATTCCGGCTTTCTCCCTGATACATACCTATAGCCGGGAGTAAAGTTGCTCCCCGGTTTATATCCTGCAAAATAACTTTTTTTACAGCTTCTACATTATTGGTGACGATCATCAGAGTTTTGTATACGGAACCGCCTTCCAGCACCACATCAATAACCTTCCCTTCTATAAAGACGACAATCCAGGAATACATCGGAAGCGTCCATTCCCCAAATGCTAGTACAGTCGTCAGCGTAATGGTACAATCCACTAAGATAACCAATTGTCCCAAGGAGATATGAGTGTATTTATTTAAGATCATAGCTATAATATCCGACCCCCCGGAAGTCGCCCGCGATTTAAAAATCATTCCGATCCCGATCCCATAAACAATTCCTCCAAAAATAGCAGATAAAAGCTGTTGATTTTCCCCTAAAAGCGCTTCATAACCATAAGTTGCATGTATCAAACCCATAAATAAAGGAATGGCAAAAGTACATATCACCGTTTTGATACCGAACTTAGGACCTAAAAAATAAATCCCGATCAAAAGAAGAGGCACATCCATACACAAAGCAGTCAATTCCGTGCGCCACCCTAATAAATGATGCAAAACAATAGCCAATCCGTATGTTCCACCCGGAGCAAAACGATTAGGCTCTGCAAAAAGAACAGCTCCTAAGGCAAAAACAAAACAACCGCCCAATAACCAACTATACGTGATAAAAAAATCTTTTGAAAACAATTTTTCTTTCGTTACAAAGCTCATAGAATATTTTATTTTTAAGTTTTATTTTATATTTTTTGCACCCGTATTCCGAACATTTTCGATTTACCATCAACGCGGACAAATTTATAAATTGTTTTTGGCATTAATTTGCTGTTTTATGCTGTACCAACACCTACAAAAAGCTGAATTACAATTGTTTATTTTTATCGAAAATGCATAATAATACAACCCATAGCATATTTATACAAAAACTTTTAAACAAACGAAAACGATTGAGAAAGACTGATTTCTCCTCCCCGATACCCTCGGGAAAGAAAAACTTTTTTACTTTCTCTATTCGTCAGGAAGAAAAATTTACTTTGTTTTTTTATAAATTCCTACAGTAGTTTTTCGGAAGCTACTTACAATCGCCGAGACAATAGCAATACCAGCCCCAAACAATAAGGACATTTTCATGCTATTCCCCGGAAAGAAGGCAAACATTAAGGCGGCAATAGCAGCTCCGATAGTTTGTCCCAGCAAACGGGCCATTCCCAACATTCCGCTGGCACCTCCGCTTCGGTTGGAAGGAGCAGAAGCAATAATAGTACTGTTATTCGGCGTAAGGAAAGTTCCAAAGCCGATACCTCCAACAACCATTCGCCAAATGATATCAAAATGAGTAGGATGAGCGGGTAAAAGTGCCAATAAGCAAAGAGCCAAACCAAATATTGCCAAACCAATGCCTCCAAGTAATCCCCCGTTTATGCGACTCATCAATCGTCCGGCTAAAGGAGCTGAAATCATAGTGGCTAAAGGCCAGGGTGTCAATAAAAGTCCGGTAGCCACTTCACTCAAATGCAATACCCGCTGGAAAAAGAAAGGAATAGAAACCAAAGCCAACATCTGTGCAATAAAAGCAACGACAGAGGTAACAACAGACAAAGAAAAGATACGGTTATGCATCAAATCGATAGGTAAGAGAGGAAAGGGATGATGTAATTGACGCCGTATAAAAAAATAACCAATAGTAAGCATAACAAAGATTCCCGGTATTAAAATATACCAGTGGATATCGTGAGCAAATCCATCGATAACAGAAATAAGAAGTCCGAATGTTAAGGCATTGAGAATAGCACTTGTAACATCAAAACGTTGTCCTTCCACTTTAACTGGATTAGCCGGAAGGAATTTTGCACTTAACCCAAAAGCAATCAATCCAATAGGTACATTTATAGCAAACAACCAAGGCCAATTCGCAACGGAAAGGATTCCGGCAGCTACTGTCGGACCGGCAGCAGCAGCCACCGCTATTATCAGCGCATTCGTTCCCATACCTCTGGGCAATAAACGAGTTGGATAGATAATACGTAACAAGGCCGTATTTACACTGGTAATCGCCGCGGCTCCGAAACCTTGCAATCCCCGGGCAATAACCAATGTCCAAAAAGAATCAGAAAGTGCACAAATCAAAGAAGTAGTGCTAAACAATAACAAACCGCCTACATAAACTTTTTTATATCCCCACAAATCTCCTAAAGAAGAAAATGCCAATAAAGAAATGGTGACCGCCAACTGAAAAGCATTGACCACCCAAATAGAACTGGCTGGATTTACGTGTAAATCTCCTGCAATCGTAGGCAAAGCCACATTGGCAATAGCCCCGTCGAGTACAGCAACAGAAATACCGACAGAAATAGCTGCCATTGCCCAATTCCGCTGAGGTTTCGGGATACCATCTTGCACAAAATCCTTCGTCATATATTCTAAAAATCAGAAAAATTCATTTGTAAAAACTTATCTTCTATTCCGGAACCGGAATGGTTTTTATCATTGTGGTCGTGTAATAGACGCTACAACTGGTTTGCTGTAACTGAGGATAAATATGCTCCAACAAATATTTATAATGAGGCAATTGCTGAAGAGCTTTATTTTTTTGCTGCGCAGTGCGGTCACTGTTCAAAATAGAAAGAACGGCTTTTTTATCAGGAATATCCGATTTCTCTACCAGTTTTAAAAAACCTTGCCAATCCTGAGGTTCTGTCCTTACTTCAATCCGTATGTTAAACGGCCCGGAAGTATTTTCCAGATATTGTAAAAAATTATTCGCTCTTTTCATCGACAACCTTTCATTATAGGCAAGAGAACCGTCGGGAGAAGACATTCCGGTGATTACAATCCGGTCCAAAGTCTGGGAAGGAGAATGTTTAATCTGAAGCAAAAGGTCACCCAGCTTATTCAATTGTTCCAGATTATCAGACAGGTCCGGATAAAGAAAAGAAACATTCACCGGATAGCGGAAATAAAAAATCATTTCCTGAGATACCGGAATTTCTTTTTCAACATATTTTACCCGCACCGGACCGGGCCCCAAAGGGATATACACAATTCCATTCGCTACAGTTTGGGTAAAAGTCTTAACAGTATGCCGGGTCTCTACTATTGCAGTACCCAATAATTTCGCCTGCGTCATCCAAAGTTGAAAGGGGACCACTTCATCGATTTCAATTTGCATATTTCTCTCAATCCATTGAAATTTACGGCCTTCTGATATATTAACAGAAGGCAAACTGTTTTCCCCTAATTTCCGATGCTTCTTGCGGAATTTACTTCCACTCACTACGAGTGGTTTCAAGGCATATTCATGCCCCGGAGCTATCATCCGGGGGACGTATACCAACCGATCCTTAGCAGAAAGAAAACCTGCCGGAATATTTAAAGTATATTTCACCCGTATCGTATAAGGATCTGTCTTTTGATTGACAAATAATTCCGGATGAACAGGAGAAATAGTCAAAGGAGATTTCCCACTTTTTTCCTTTATACTTCCACAAGCAAACAAAGAAAAAGTAAAAATCAAAAAAAGATAATATATCGTTTTCATCACTCTTGTTTTTGGTTTAAACGAAGAGAAGAAAAGAAAGTTAGAAAAGAAGAAAATGAATCTCTTTTTTCAGTTTTCTTTTTTCTTCTTTGATTTCTCATACTTTTTTATTTCTTTTGCTCTCTCAAAACAAAAGAGAAAAATGAAGCAAATATTAACTATATGGTGGTGGCGTCATTCATTTGTCAAAACAAGTGGAGAGGCGTAGCTATTCTATATGACAAGATAGTTAAAACCGCAGGTAATCCACCTGCGGTTTTTTTTATAATAAACACTAAAATTTGAGATGATGAACACAAAGACAAAAAGATTTATTTTACCGGAAAGTGAAATTCCAAAAGCATGGTATAATATCGTAGCGGACATGAAAAATAAACCGATGCCTATATTGCATCCGGCCACCAAACAACCGCTGAAAGCAGAAGATCTATATCCTATTTTTTCTGAAGAAGTTTCCCGCCAAGAAATGAATCAGACGGATACATGGATTGAAATTCCGAAGGCCGTCCGGGAAGAGTATAAAAAATACAGGTGTACCCCTTTGGTACGGGCTTACGGTCTGGAAAAAGCATTGGATACTCCGGCTCATATCTATTTTAAGAATGAAAGTGTAAGTCCGGTAGGTTCCCACAAACTAAATTCAGCTTTGGCACAAGCTTATTATTGTAAACAGCAGGGAATTACGAATATTACAACAGAAACCGGAGCAGGGCAATGGGGAGCAGCTCTTTCTTATGCCGCTAAAGCGTTCGGATTGGAACTAGCCGTATATATGGTAAAAATCAGCTATGAACAAAAACCTTACCGGCGCTCTATCATGCAAACATTCGGCGCCCAAGTTATAGCCTCTCCGAGTATGTCGACAAAGGCCGGACGTCAAATCCTGACAGAGCATCCTTATCACCAGGGAAGCTTAGGAACAGCTATTTCCGAAGCCATTGAATTGGCCCTGCAAACTCCGAATTGCAAATACACTTTAGGAAGCGTTTTGAACCATGTTTCACTTCATCAGACGGTAATCGGGCTGGAAGCCGAAAAGCAAATGGAAATGACAGGAGAATACCCGGATATTATTATCGGCTGCTTCGGAGGTGGATCCAATTTTTCTGGTATTTCTTTTCCTTTTCTGCGTCATACTTTACTGGAAGGCAGAAAAACACGTTTTATCGCTGCAGAACCTTCTTCCTGTCCGAAATTAACCCGGGGCATTTTCCAATACGATTTTGGAGATGAAGCTGGCTATACTCCCTTATTACCGATGTTTACGCTTGGACATGATTTCGCCCCTGCAAATATACACGCCGGAGGATTGCGTTATCATGGAGCAGGTACTATCGTAAGTCAGTTAAAAAAGGACGGATATATGGAAGCAGTAGATATCCCTCAATTGGAATCTTTTAAAGCTGGTACTCTATTTGCACAATCAGAAGGCATTATTCCGGCACCGGAATCCTGTCATGCTATAGCTTCTGCCATACGGGAAGCCATACAGGCAAAAAAAGAAGGGATACAAAAAACGATCTTATTCAATCTATCCGGACACGGCCTGATCGATATGACCGCCTACGATCAATACAACGCAGGCAATCTAATCAATTACGAGCTGCCCGATACGACGATTCGCGAAAGTATAGATAAACTGGAAAAACTGGTCTAAAACGAGATATGTATATTTAAAATCATTGAAAGAAGTACTAAAAAATAAATATATCTTTCTCGTCACCCGTTATTCCTAACGGGTGTACCAACATACAAGAAAGGTTATTTCAAAATTAAAAAACAGAAATACCCTTTCCTGTTATTTTTCCGATAGAATGCTTTAGATTTTCTTTCCTATATAGAATACATAACCATAAAATTCTTTATATCTATCGTATAGCCGAACTTCAAAGCGTTGGTTTTCTATAAACTCTTCGGCCGTTTTACAACCGGCATACTTTTTCAGAAAATTCCTTTGCACTTCTATTTGGGGAAGATAGAAATGTTCCGTCCAACAATTTTCCGGTAAGATAAAACTGGCGACAGGAATATATCCGGCTTCTTGCATTTGCCTTATTTTATTCGGAATAGTATCTATTTCAGGATAAGCATTTGTCCAGAAATCGTAAATTTCAACAGGGCGCTTATCGGTGAACCATGAAATTTCCGAAACAGCAATATATCCACCCGGTTTAATATATTCCCGCCATTCTTTCAACCCACGTTGAAAACCGATATTGTAAATAGCTCCTTCCGACCAAATCAAGTCGAACTCCTCTTTTCTAAACGGAAGATGCTCCATGGATCCGACAATTCCTTTTACCCGGTCTTGAAAATTGAATCGCTTTGCATTATAGTTGAAAATACGGATGAAATCCGGGAACAAATCCAAACCAGTAATCTGACCCGGAATATGGTCAGCTAATATCATCGTTTGGCCACCGGTACCGCAACCAATATCTGCAATCCGAGATTGCGCATTCAGATGTTCAATAAAACCAAGAGCCTTAACTGTTATTTCCGGACTACCGGGTCCCTGTCGTTCTACATTTGCATAATATTCGCAAATTAAAGGATAGTCGAATTCTTGAATTGATTTATTTTCGTTACTCATGAAATTTAAATTTTCATATGATAGTTAAGGAGTAGAGCTTACCTGATTCATCACGAAACATTGACATACAACAGGAAATACCCCGACAGAAATAGGCCCGAGTCAAAATTGGAAATAACCTTAGCAAAATACCTGAAGGTTATTTATTCTACGGAATTCTTCTTGAATTTAAACATTCAACCATTTTCCTTGGCTATCCTCCTGCACTCGAAACTTTTTTGAAATAAGAAAGCGTGCGATTTCTTACACCGCTTCTCTAACAGCATTGGAATCCTTAGAGTATTTTCCCCCTATTTTTATTTAAAGAGGTGTACTTCCTATCCCGGAACTTCCTTTCGATAGGAGCAGGCCACCCGCTATTACCGATAAACAGCTTTATAAAAGCTTTAATCTAATTTTAAAACTGCCAGAAAAGCTTTTTGGGGAACCTCTACATTTCCGATTTGTTTCATCCGCTTTTTCCCTTTTTTCTGTTTTTCAAGTAATTTTCTTTTCCGGGAAATATCTCCACCATAGCATTTGGCCGTTACATCTTTACGAACGGCTTTTATGGTCTCACGGGCAATTACTTTTGCGCCGATAGCGGCCTGCACAGCAATATCAAATTGCTGACGGGGAATAAGCTCTTTCAATTTTTCGCATATACGCCGGCCAAAAGCATAAGCATTGTCGAAATGAATCAGAGCAGACAAAGCATCTACAGACTCCCCGTTCAACAAAATATCCAGTTTAACCAGATTCGCCTTTCTGTATCCGATTTGGTAATAATCAAAAGAAGCATACCCTTTGGTGATACTCTTTAATTTATCGTAAAAATCAAATACGATTTCGCCCAAAGGCATTTCGTATGTAATTTCAATCCGCCCCCCAGTATGATACTGTTGATTGATCAGAATTCCCCTTTTTCCTAAACACAAAGTCATAATCGGTCCGATATAATCAGCCGGGGTGATAATCTGTGCCCGTATAAAAGGTTCCTCAATAAAATCAAGTGCATTGGCAGAAGGCATATCAGACGGATTATGCATTTCATACACTTCTCCCTTGGTAGTATGAGCGATATACATAACGTTCGGCACTGTCGTAATGACGTTCATATCAAATTCCCGGTCCAAACGTTCTTGTATAATCTCCATGTGTAGCATCCCCAGGAATCCGCAACGGAAACCAAAACCCAAAGCCGCAGAAGACTCCGGTTCAAATGTCAGGGAAGCATCGTTCAACTGCAATTTTTCGATAGAAGCTCTCAAATCTTCGTAATCTTCAGCATCAATAGGATAAATACCAGCAAATACCATCGGTTTTACCTCCTCAAATCCATCTATAGCGACATCACAAGGATTCTCGACATGAGTAATCGTATCTCCTACCTTTACTTCCGAAGAAGTTTTTATCCCGGAAATAATATAACCGACATCCCCCGTTTCCAACTCATTACGGGGCTCAGGTCTCAACCGAAGCACTCCAATTTCATCCGCTACGTATTCTTTGCCCGTATTGACGAATTTCACCAAATCCCCTGTCTTCAGCCGCCCATTTATGATCCGGCAATATGTAATAATTCCCCGGAAAGAATTGAACTCTGAATCAAAGATAAGGGCTTGTAACGGCTGGGTAGGAGATCCTTCGGGATGAGGAATACGGGTAATAATTGCCTGTAAAATTTCGGCGACCCCCAAACCAGTCTTTCCGCTGGCTTCTATGATTTCTTCTCTTTTACATCCAATGAGTTCCACAATCTGATCTTTCACCTCCTCGGGCATAGCATTCGGCATGTCCATTTTATTCAAGACCGGAATAATTTCCAAGTTATTCTCGAGGGCCAAATAGAGATTGGAAATCGTTTGGGCTTGAATGCCTTGAGTTGCATCTACGATAAGCAAAGCACCTTCACAAGCTGCTATCGAACGGGAAACTTCGTAAGAAAAATCCACATGCCCCGGCGTATCAATCAGATTTAAGGTATATTTTTGTCCTTCATAAGTATAGTCCATCTGAATCGCATGGCTTTTTATCGTAATCCCACGTTCCCGCTCCAGATCCATATCATCCAGAACCTGCGCCTGCAAATCCTTACCTGTCACCGTCCCGGTATATTCCAACAAACGATCGGCAAGCGTACTCTTTCCATGATCAATATGTGCTATAATACAGAAATTCCGGATCTTCTCCATATATTCAATTTTAGGCTGAAACTTAATACTTCTTTGTCATCTGAACTCTCAAAAGCCCAAACAAAAAATCAGGCCGTAAAGATAGTGATTTTTTATTTTACCGAAAGAGGTCCTTCTTTTGCTCATTTACGAAATTTTCTCTTTTACTGTTTTTACGATAGAACCACTTATCAAAAACAAACTCCGGACAAAAGAGAAACACCCAGTAATTTTAAAAAATCGGAGGAAGCAAAGCTTGTCGAAAGCTCTGTTTCCTCCGGACGACTATTCAAATTTTATTATTTCTTTTCTGCAAAATATTTATAAAACAGAGGAATAGTCGTAATCCCATTGAAAAATTGTTCTAAAGGAAAATTCTCGTTCGGGGAATGAATCGCATCGGATTCCAGTCCGAATCCCATCAAAATGGATTTTATCCCTAAAATTTCTTCAAAAGCAGCAATAATGGGAATACTTCCTCCTGAACGGAAAGGCACGGGATTTTTTCCATATACGTCGGCATAAGCTTTTTCAGCCGCTTTATAAGCCGGTAAATCAATGGGACATACATAAGCCGGTCCGCCATGTAAAGGAGTAACTTCCACTTTAACATAGCCAGGAGCAATGGATTCAAAATACTGTTTAAATAAAGTCGCAATTTTCTTATGGTCCTGATTAGGCACTAAACGGCAGCTGATCTTAGCGAACGCTTTTGAAGGCAATACGGTTTTTGAACCTTCTCCGGTATACCCCCCCCAAATACCGCATACATCAAAAGTCGGGCGGATACCGGTTCTTTCATTGGTAGTATATCCTTCTTCTCCAAACAACTCTTTTACGCAGATCGCTTTCTTATAAGCTTCTAAATCAAAAGGAGCTTCGGCCATTTTAGCCCGTTCAGCAGCACTTACTTCCAAAACATCATCGTAAAATCCGGGAATAGTAATATGCCCCTTATCGTCCACCATAGCAGCAATCATCTTTGCCAAAACATTAATGGGATTTGCTACTGCACCTCCAAAAAGTCCGGAATGCAGATCCCGGCAAGGTCCGGTTACTTCTACCTGCCAATAAGCCAATCCTCTTAATCCTGAAGTGATGGAAGGAACATCCGGAGCAATCATACCCGTATCCGATACCAAAATGATATCCGCTTTCAACAAATCTTTGTGCTCCTGACAGAATTTCGGCAAACTGGAAGAACCAATCTCTTCCTCTCCCTCAATCATAAACTTCACATTACAAGGCAAATTACCGGTTTGTACCATATATTCGAATGCCTTAGCATGCATAAAACATTGGCCCTTATCATCATCAGCACCTCTGGCCCATATTTTTCCATCCTTGATTACCGGCTCAAAAGGTTTTGTATTCCATAGTTCTACCGGGTCTACCGGCATAACATCCATATGGCCATAAACCAATACAGTGGGTAAAGCCGGATCAATTATTTTCTCTCCGTAAGTAACAGGATTCCCCTCTGTTTCAAAAACCTCTGCCTTATCTGCCCCAGCGTTCAGCAAAATCGTTTTCCATTTTTCTGCGCACTTATACATATCCGGCTTATGTTCTACTTCCGAAGATATGGAAGGGATACGGATCAATTCAAATAATTCTTCTATAAAACGTTCTTTATTCTTTTCGATGTATTCTTTTATTTTTTTCATATTTTATAATTTTTAATGATTGCGGTAAAGATAAAAAAGCTTTCCCATAAAACATAAAAGACGAATAAGAAATGTCTAAGGAATATCTTTCCTTTCACGTAGCCTTTAAGCCCTATCCTGGTCTCAATGCGCCCATCCTATACCAGAATATTATTATATTTTACTGATCGTCAATTTTTTATAGATTCATTCTTTTTTCTTTCCGGAATCGTCCATCATAAATCTCCAATCTTTTTCCGTTTTCCGATTTATTATATACTTTTGCGAAGGTGTAATTAAAGAATCAAATAATCTTATGTCAGATCTTTCCGAAGTCAAGATTTTTACCGGAGAAAACAGCAAATATATTGCTGAAAATATTGCTAAATCGCTTGGTTTAGAATTGGGTAAAAAAACTTTTTTGAATTTCAGTGACGGAGAATTTGCTACTGCTTATGATGAAACAGTAAGAGGGGATCATGTATTTATCGTACAGTCGACATTTCCGCCCAGTGATAATCTCATGGAATTGCTCATGATGATCGATGCGGCCAAACGGGCTTCTGCCTACAAAGTAGTAGCAGTTATTCCTTATTTCGGTTTTGCTCGTCAGGACCGCAAAGACAGGCCCCGTGTTGCCATAGGAGCAAAATTAGTCGCTAATATGTTGCATGCTGCAGGGGTGGACCGAATCATGACGATGGATTTGCACGCCGACCAGATTCAAGGCTTTTTCGACATTCCTGTCGATCATTTATACGGGTCTTCCGTACTGGCTCCTTATATCCGTTCATTGAATTTAGATAATTTGGCTATTGCTTCTCCGGATATCGGCGGATCTAAAAGGGCAAATTCTTGGGCTAAATTTTTTAATTCCGACTTAGTGATTTGTCATAAAACCCGGGAAAGACCGAATGAAGTAGCGGAAATGAAAGCAATCGGAAATGTAAAAAATAAAAATGTCGTCATTGTCGACGATATGATTGACACAGCCGGAACCATTTGTAAAGCTGCGGATATGCTAAAAAATATGGGAGCTAAAACCGTCCGTGCTGTAGCTACCCACGCTGTGCTTTCCGGACAAGCTTACCAGAGAATTGAAGAATCAGCTTTGGAAGAAGTTATTTTTACCGATTCTATTCCGCTGAAACAACAAACCCACAAAATTAAAACGATATCGGTTGCTGATATGTTTGCGGAGACCATTCGCAATGTGTACGAACATAAATCAATCAGTGATCATTTTATACTATAATTTCTCCATATTTTGAAAGGGACTATCTAAAATTATCTGAAATTACGATATCAAAAGGACGATTTTATGTTGATTTTTATTAAATGAAAACGTATCCGTTTGATACAAAGCAAGAAAAGATCATTTTTTAGATAATCCCTTCTTTATATTTCGTACCTTTGCAGGAAAATGAGAGAAGAAGAACTTTTAACTTAAAGTTGATATATGAGTGAAGAGGAGATCCGGCAACTTACAGATTTTCAAATAAACGAAATTACAGAACATCGCATTTATTCCCGCTTGGCTGCTTTACAGAAAAATAGCCATAACCGTCAGGTGCTTTCGGAACTTGCTAAAGAGGAACTTACTCATTTCTATACCTTAAAGAAATACACCGGAAAAACACCTGCTCCCCAGTTATGGAAAGTAAACCGCTATGTTTGGATAGCCCGCTTATTTGGCCTCACTTTTGGCATTAAGTTGATGGAAAAAGGGGAAGACATCGCCCAAAAAGTATACCGGCAATGGAAAAACGAAGACATACAAAAAATGGCTACGGAAGAAGAAGTCCACGAAGCCAAACTGATCTCACTGATTGACGAAGAAGGACTGAATTATATGAGTTCCGTCGTTTTAGGACTCAATGATGCTTTGGTAGAATTCACCGGTGCTTTAGCCGGTTATACTTTTGCTCTGCAACACCCCCATTTGGTGGCCTTGACGGGAGGTATTACAGGTATTGCAGCAGCCTTATCCATGGCCGCTTCGGAATATTTATCTACCCGGGCAGAAAAAGAAAATAAAAATGCATTTAAAGCTTCTATCTATACCGGAATAGCCTATATCATTACAGTTATAGTACTCATTGCTCCTTTCGTGTTCATGAAAAACGTCTATTGGGCATTGGGGGTTTGTCTGACCGGAGCACTCGTTATCATTGCTGTTTTTAATTATTATTATTCTATTGTAAGAAGTGAAAGCTTTAAAAAACGTTTTGGAGAAATGGCCTTGATCAGCCTAGGAATTGCTGCCATCAGCTTCGGAATAGGATATGCCCTCCGCTTGTTTACCGGAATAGAATTGTAAAAACGCTATTATTTTCCCACTCATTTTAGACAGAGATGGCATACTTTTTGTTGAAAATAAAACTTATTTTAATATTAATAATAGAATTTTAAATATATAAGAGCTCGCAAGGGTTTAAAAAGTTAAGATCAAATTTAGTGAAATAAAAATACGAATATATGCGCAATTATTATATTTATCTTTTATTGGCCTGTCTGCTTTCTATCACCTCCTGTACAAAAGTAGACAATCTCAGTGATGAAGCTTCCATTGTTTCTTTCCAGATTACCAATATTTCTGAAGGAATAGAAATAGACGAAAACAATATCACTATTACAAAAGACAATAAAGGCAGTAATGTCTCTATTCCCCTTTTATTCGGACGAAAGAATTTTCCCTTAAAACTTTCGGCAGACATCCGCTTTTCCTCTACTACTGACGACATGATCAGCGTAGATGAAAATCCCTTGAATTTGAAAGAGTTTATATTCAATGATGTATATACTTTTCATACTTTTTATATGATTTCAGAAAGCGGACAACCGCATTTAGCGACCATCCGTATTATCGACAATCCAAATGCGGAAATCCTCTCTTTTGTACCCAATTTACCCAAAGACAGTTATTCCGTAACGATACGCGACAACAATATCTTAATTACGTTGAAGCAGACATTTTCCTGGCCTTTGGTCATCACTCCTACCATTACGAAAACGGCGACAGCCAGCTATATGAATTATAAAGAAGGAGATTCGTTTACCTTTCAGTCGCCTGCAGATAACGAAAAACAAATTACTTTATTAGCAGATAATAATGATACAAAAATCTGGAACATTAAAATTGTACCTTCTATTGAAAATTGTGATTTCGAACGTTGGATCAAAGAAGGAACTAAAAATGTAAATATCGATCCGACACCAGGAAAAGGTTTAGGATGGGCAACTGCTAACAATCAGTTTGTAGCCGGGACGACCCCCGTAGAACACAACGGAGGGAAAGCAGCCCAAATGACAACAGGCATACAGGAATTGAGTGGGATCGGAATTGGAGATTTGATTACTGCCGGAACTATTTTTACAGGTTATTTTCAAATGAACTTATCGGCTTTAAATGATCCGGCTAAAATGACCTATTTTGGTATACCGTTTATTACACGTCCGACTTCTGTTTCAGTAGAAGCGAAATATACTCCGGGAAGTAAATTTCAACAATCCGTAAAAGAAGGGGACAGTAAGTATAAACTAAAAGATATTTCGGGAATAGACGAAGGTCGGATATGGATAAAACTCCTTTATTGGAAGGGTGAAGGCGACTTGGAATATCATGATAAACCTGTAGACGGTTTGATCGAACTGGGTATGGGAGAATTGATTTTGACCGGAGATGCTTCCTACCGAAACTGGAATAAGTATACAATTCCCATTCAATACAATTCTACCTACAAATATCTGGAACCTACACATATTTCTATTGTTATGACATCCAGTCGTCAGGGAGATTATTTTATCGGTGCCAAAGGAAGTACATTAACGGTAGATAATGTTACCATAAATTATTAATCACAAGCACATCTATTATGAAAATTAAGGTATATCTTTCAGTTGCATTCTTATGTTGTACATTATTTGCTCTGGGCAATTCAAATAGGTCTGCCAAAGACACGGTAAATGTGGAAGAAGTGGAATACCGTTTTGCATTAGGAGTACAACTCGGCACAGACATTGGCGGGGCGATTCCTTTTCCGTTCAGCAATATTCCTCATCCTTTTAATCCCCGTCCTCAGTTATCCCCCTCCCTGGGAGTTAAGCTGACATTTCCACTGGTTCGCCATTGGACAATAGGAGCGGAACTGACCTATAAAAAGGTAGCCATAGACGCCGACGCCCGCATTAAAAATCAGCGTTTTAACGATGAGGACAGAGGTGTTGTAGCCCGCTTTACAGGATCTGCGGAAATGGGAATGGATTTTACGATGCTCGAAATTCCTCTATATGCTAAATATACCTTCCGGAATGAAAAAGACAGAATTCTTTTCGGAGGTTACTTTGCCTGGATGATTAATAGTAAATTCGATATTCAGGTAAATAAAGGCTATATGATGGATGATAATGGCGTTTATTCCGGTCCTATTGTCGACGAACCCTTAAAAATTAACTTCAATGATATTTTGGACAGCTGGGATGCCGGCTTGATCGTCGGTTATGAAAGAAGATTATTACCCCGTATGGAAATAGGACTACGGGTAAGCTGTGGATTAAAAGACATCTTTAAACGGGATAATCAGTATTTTGACTATAAAATGCTGCATATGCGGGGAACACTTGTATTGAGTTATAATTTATTCAATATTAAACCCTCCGGATTAAATCCTTTCAAGCACAAAATTAAAGATTTCAATTGATAGTGTGTAAAAATATCATCATTTTCAAGAGTTTGGTATATTTTTTGCAATAACTCATTTTTTGAAATATTATTTAAATCTTACAGGTTTAAATAAAGGGAAAACAACTTTTATAAAAATCTAATTTAATTAAAAACAACATGAAAAAAGGTTTAATTTATCTGTTATTGCTCGTTTTGGGCACAGCAACTTTCAGCAGTTGTGAGGATGACGACAACGATGGTTACAAAAGAATTTCGTCAGAATATAAAAATGCTACTTTAAAGCTGACATTTAATGGCAAAGAGTTAAACGACAAAACGGTCGAAATACAAGCTTTAAACGAAACGACAGCCAACCTGATCTTAAAAAGTTTAATCCCGGGTGAAAGTAATCTTTACCTGAATGCTCTCCTTGCCAATACCGGAGGGGATAACTATACCCTGGAAGCGAAAAGCGAAACGACAGATCGTACTGTCGTAGTAGAAGGTGGGGTTACTGAAGGCGTACTGACACTGAATTGTACTTTTAAAGTTACGTCTAAAGTAGTAGGCAACTGGAAGTTTATAGCACAACAAGAAACCAGTACAGACCCGGAACAACTTATCGGAAAAGGTCCTTTACATTTAAAAATTGTTACCGATATTGATTCCATAAAACTTCCGATCGTTTTACCGGACGGCTCAAACTGGTCCTTCGCTATCAAAGACAATATGGAAACGGAGGATGCAGGTTTCGTCAGCTTTGCGAAAGTGATGTTCAGTTTACTGGTTCCCAATCTTCTTTATAACATTGAATTACAAGAAGACGGCGATTTAACAGCCACTTATGCCGTTATGGACGAAACAATGAATCCAACAGATACCGTTACTTTACCGGAAGGCGTCGTCAGATATAATGTAAAAGACGGGGAAATATACATTGCCGTCGATATAAACGCTCTTTTACCCAGAAGCGATGCAGACCAGCCCAGTGTAGATGTCCTGAAAATGCTTGCAGAAGGCTTACCGCTTATTCTCAAATTAGATGGAGACAACAATATGACGGTTTATGTAGACAAGGACATGATGGTCCCATTCATGGGTATGGTGGATCTTGTAAAAGGATTAGTAAAAGATATGGAACCTATGGACGTTCTTATCGGTACTATAACAGCAGAATCTCTACAGAAGTTTTTGGATGATGTAGTCATTTTAGTAAACACCTCGGAAACCATCGAACTTGGATTAAATCTGGAAACAAACACCCATCCGGAAATGAAACCCCAGCCACAAGCTTTCAGCTGGGAAAAAGCCTTGCTTCCTTTTAGAAAATAATTGAATAACTCTTTTTATAAAAAGCCGTTCAAACAAATTTGAGCGGCTTTTTTAATTTCTCAAGAATATTCCTTATCTCTCAGAGAAGTTTTAAGCCTTTCCATTTCACCTTTTATTTTTCCTTTCTATCTTTGTCCTTCAAAACGAAATCATAAAAAACAATATATCATGGAATATAACTTCAAAGAAGTCGAAAAAAAATGGCAGAACTATTGGAAAGAACAAAAAACATATCAGGTAGAAATAGATCCTAACAAGCCTAAATACTATGTACTGGATATGTTTCCTTACCCTTCAGGAGCCGGATTGCATGTAGGCCACCCCTTAGGTTATATTGCTTCTGATATATATTCCCGCTATAAACGCTTAAAAGGATACAATGTTTTGCATCCTATGGGCTATGATGCCTATGGATTACCAGCAGAACAGTATGCGATACAAACAGGGCAACACCCTGCTATTACAACGGAAAAGAATATCAACCGTTATCGGGAACAATTAGATAAAATTGGTTTTTCTTTTGACTGGAACCGGGAAGTCCGGACCTGCGATCCCCACTATTACAAATGGACACAATGGGCATTTATTCAAATGTTTAACAGCTTTTATAATTACGATGCACAAAAGGCACAACCGATCTCGGAATTAATAAAAGCTTTTGAAACCTCGGGAACAGCTAATTTAAATGTAGCTTGCAGCGAACTCCTCCATTTTACAGCTACCGAGTGGAAGGCAAAAACAGAAAAAGAACAGCAGGAAATCCTGCTCAATTATCGGTTGGCTTATCTGGCCGAAACGATGGTCAACTGGTGTCCGCAACTGGGTACAGTATTAGCCAATGATGAAGTAAAAGAAGGACTCTCGGTACGGGGGGGGTATCCTGTCGTACAGAAAAAAATGCGGCAATGGTCGTTGCGTGTTTCCGCTTATGCACAACGCTTATTAGACGGCCTAGACGTTGTTGAATGGTCCGATTCGCTGAAAGATATCCAACGGAATTGGATCGGCCGTTCCCAAGGGGCAGACGTCATTTTTGAGGTAAAAGATTCGGAAGTAAAACTACAAATTTTTACGACCCGGCCCGATACGATTTTCGGGGTCAGTTTTATGGTGCTGGCTCCTGAAAGCGATTACGTACAACAACTGACCACAACAAGTCAGCAACAAGCCGTCGAAGAATATCTGAATTACGTAGCCAAAAGAACAGAAAGGGAACGCCAAAGCGAAGTCAAAAAAGTAACCGGCGTATTTTCCGGCTCTTATGCAATAAATCCTTTTACTTACGAAGCTATCCCCATCTGGATCAGTGAATACGTTTTAGCTGGATATGGAACCGGAGCCATAATGGCAGTACCTGCTCACGATAGCCGGGATTATGCCTTCGCCAAAAAATTCAATTTACCCATCGTACCCGTTATCGATAACGGACAGGGATGCGACCTTTCTGAAAATTCCTATGACGCCAAGGAAGGTAAAATGATCAACAGTGGTTTTATAAACGGACTGGACGTAAAAGAAGCTATCCAACACATTGCAGAAGAAGTAGAAAAAAGAGGGATCGGGAAAAGTAAAATCAACTACCGCCTGAGAGATGCTATTTTCAGCCGTCAAAGGTATTGGGGAGAACCTTTCCCGGTATATTATAAGGAAGATATGCCTTATATGCTGGATGAATCCAAATTACCTTTGGAATTACCGGAAATCGACAAATATCTCCCCACAGAAACCGGAGAACCTCCCTTAGGACGTGCTAAAAACTGGAAGACAACAGAAGGTTATCCTTTGGAATTGAATACAATGCCCGGATTCGCCGGTTCTTCCGCTTATTACCTCCGCTATATGGATCCCCATAACGACCAAGCACTGGTAAGTAAAGAGGCGAATGAATACTGGAGAAATGTAGACTTATATCTAGGAGGAGCAGAACATGCTACAGGCCACTTGATTTACTCTCGTTTCTGGAATCATTTTCTTTACGATCTGGGGTACGTATGCGAAGCAGAACCCTTTAAAAAATTGATCAATCAAGGGATGATACAAGGCCGTTCAAATTTTGTATACCGTATACAAGGAACAAATACTTTCGTATCTTATGGCCTGAAAGATCAATACGAAACAACAGAAATTCACGTAAATGTCAACATTGTCCACAACGACATCCTCGATCTGGAAGCATTTAAAAACTGGATGCCCGAATACAATCAGGCAGAATTCATTCTGGAAGACGGAAAATATGTTTGCGGATGGGCAGTAGAAAAAATGTCCAAATCCATGTACAATGTCGTCAATCCGGACGATATCATCGAAGAATTCGGAGCAGATACCTTACGGTTATACGAAATGTTTCTGGGCCCACTGGAAGCCCATAAGCCTTGGGATACACAAGGGATAGACGGCGTCTTCAAATTTCTGAAGAAATTCTGGAGACTCTATATCAGTGACGATAAATTAAATGTAACGGAAGAAGTTCCGACAAAAGAAGAATTAAAAATATTACACAAAACCTTGAAAAAGATCGAATCGGATATTGAAAACTTTTCCTTTAACACTTCTATACCGGCATTTATGATCTGTACCAACGAATTGACAGCCTTAAAATGCAACAAACGAGCTATACTGGAACCTCTCACCATTGCTATAGCTCCTTATGCTCCGCATATCGCAGAAGAATTATGGCATCAACTCGGAAATACAGGAAGTGTTACAGCAGCGGCCTTCCCCCAATGGGAAGAAAAATATCTGGTAGAAGATGCTTTTGAATACCCGATTTCTTTCAACGGGAAAGTACGGTTTAAATTAACAATTCCATTAACTATTTCTTCCGCAGAAATCGAAACAATCGTAAAAATGGCTCCTGAAACCGAAAAATATTTGGCCGGGAAAACCATAAAAAAGATAATAATTGTTCCTCAAAAAATAGTGAATATTGTCATTTAGGACTGAAAGATTTGGGAAATTACGAAAAAACGGGAAAAAAAATAATTTTTTAATACAAGCTTACCTCTCTGTTCGAATAAAGGTATTCACATGGTTTTTACTTTTATCCGGACAGAGGGATATAAATTTGTCGGAATATGCGGAAGATCCTTTACATTACTTTAGGCATTCTCTCTATAATTTTAGGGATTATCGGAATTTTTGTTCCGGGTTTACCGACAACACCTTTTCTTTTATTGAGTTCCTGGTTATTTTATAAAAGCTCTCAAAAATTACATGACCGGTTGCACCGTTCCCGATGGCTAGGCAAATATATCCGGCATTATGAATCCAAGCAAGGGGTAAGTATAACTTCCAAGGTAATCTCTATTCTTTGCATGTGGATCATGATCAATATTTCTGCGTTCTGTTTTCTTGAAACAGGAAATATCCGGATCGTCCTGTTTGTCTTAGGAGCCATAGGGACAGCCAGTATCTTATGGTTTGTACCCACGGCCACCTCCAAAACCTCCCCGCCACCGGGCAAGGAGCATCAATAACTAGGCCTTAAAAATCAGATTTACAAACTCCTGATAATCGGTTATTTTTTTTGCTTTCTGCAACTTTTTCTTCAGTCTCCGATCAGCATCCGGTAAAAAATAGTCCCAATAGGATTTCATTTTCTGTAACAAGACTCTTTCATCTTTCAAGTAATCCCGATATGCCAAAAAAAGTGCATCCATAAAATCTTTTTTCCGGGAAACGGAATCTGTTGCCTCAGAACAATGATATTTCACATTTTCTGCCAAAGCAGGATTGCTCAATAATCCCCGCCCTAACATAACGCCTTTCAATTCCGGAAACCGCTGTAAGATCATTTGTATTTGATGAACCGAATCTAAATCTCCGTTATAAAACAAAGGATGCCGGCATTCCCGATAAAAATATCCAAACATTTCCGGGTCCGTCTCTCCCTTATACTGCTGTTTTCCCGTCCGGGCATGAAGAGTGATGTGAGTGAGAGGACATTCGTTTAAAATAGGTAGTAAATTCAGACATTCCTGTTTATCCGACCATCCCAAACGCATCTTGACAGAAAAACGGATGTCTGGAAAGGTAGCCACCGATTCCATTATAGCACGTACTAAATCCGGATAAGGCAACATTCCAGCTCCCTTCTTTTGTCCGGCAATCAAAGGGAAAGGACAACCGAGATTAATATCCGCCCGGCTATATCCTTTTGCCCGAAGTAAAGCAGCTAATAAACCGAACTCTTCTGTAGAACCAGGTAATATCTGAGGGATCAGGCCTACCACCTCATTATTAGCCGGATCTATATCCCGCAAATCCCGGTTACGAAAAACATTCCCTTTTTCGACCCGGATAAAAGGTGTATAATAAGCGTCTATTCCCTTGAAAAACCGGGTAAAAATATTCCGGTAAATCCAGTCGGTATATCCCTGCAAGGGTGCAAAATGAATCTCATACTCTTTTTCCATAAGACAAATAAAACAAAAAACATCAGCAAAACCAAGTAGAAAGGTGAAATGTGAACTTTTAAAATTAATTCCTATTGCTTGTCGTCAAACAAATCTTAACTTCGCAACGAAAACAAATGATCAAAATACATCCGAATATGAAAAATTTATTGCTGTTAGTGACTTTTATATCCCTATGCACTGGATTAAAAGCTCAAAGTGATGACCGCGGCTATCTCGTAAAAACAGGAGATATGGCGCCGGATATCGAAATACGCTATACGGACGGGACGATAAAAAAATTATCCGATTTCCGCGGGAAAGTGGTTATGCTTCAGTTCACTGCCAGTTGGTGCGGGGTATGCCGTAAAGAAATGCCTTTTATCGAAAAAGACATATGGCAGAAACACAAAAATAATCCCCATTTCGCCCTTATCGGTATAGATCTGAAGGAAAACCGGGAAAAAACAATCAAATTTGCCCAAGATTTGAAAATAACGTATCCTCTCACTCTAGATCCCGAAGGAAAATCCTTTTATAGCTTTGCCGAAAAAAATGCAGGTGTAACCCGGAATATCATTATCGATAAAAACGGGAAAATCGTCTACTTAACCCGACTGTATGAACCCGAAGAATTTCAGCAAATGGTTCAAGTCATTGATCAGTTACTCAAATAAATAAATCTCTTATTCTAAAGGGAAAGACGAAAAAACCGGGGAATTAGAACCCTTTCGTTTCTTTAATTCCCCGGTTTCAATATATCTCTTTTTATTCCTGAAGAGCTTTTTGTAAAGTGGAATCTATTTTTCCAATGACAGGATACAAACCTTCATTATCCAATACATCCCGGGCGATATAGGCTTCCAAATTGACACGAATAATCTCATAAGAATCCCTGATACCTTTCCGATCTTTCTTTAAACCGTTCTTCTCAGCATAATCCGCCATTTCTTCCACTAAATCGAATCTTTTCAAATAAGCTAATATTTCCTTGTAGTTGTTTAACTTTTTCATCTCCTCCCTATGCTTATCCATAAAATCAAAAGTATAGTCATACAGCAACATTGTACGGCGTAAATCGACTAAATATTTCGAAAAGCCACTTGTATCTGCCGGTACGAATACATCCGGCATAATCCCACCACCGCCGTATACCACCCGTCCTCCTACAGTATGATATTTCAGATTGGGATCAAAATGAATACTGTCTTTCACTTCCAACTCTCCATGTAGGATACGGTTGTAAAAGTCGTCATAATATTCTTTTTTCCCTTTATCATAAGGCCGCTGAATGGAACGCCCCGAAGGAATATAATAACGGGCTACAGTAAGGCGTAAAGCAGAACCGTCAGGCAACATACGCTGTTCTTGTACCAAGCCTTTTCCAAAAGAACGGCGTCCAACAATTTTTCCCCTATCATTATCCTGAATAGCTCCGGCAAAAATCTCACTTGCTGAAGCGCTGTTCTCATCTATCAGAATGATCAGGGGTAAATTTTTATACTTGCCTTTTCCGTTGGAGTAATAATCAGAACGAGGAGAAGCCTTTCCCTGAGTATATAATATCAACTTCTGACTATCCAGAAATTCATTGACCATTTTTAAAGCAATAGGCAATATACCCCCTACATTTCCGCGCAAATCCACAATTAATTTTTTCATCCCTTCTGTTTCCAATTGCTGGAGAGCCGTCATAAATTCATCATAGGTATTCATGCCAAAGGTATTCACTTTTATATACCCGGTCGTGTCGTTCGCCATATAAGCAACATCTACGCTTTTTACCGGAATACTTCCCCGGGTAATTTTTTTCGTAAAAGGAGTTTTCTCCCCTCTTCTTACAAGGGTAACTTCTACATCCGTTCCAATCTGTCCCCGCATCATTCCCATAATTTTCTGATCGTTCATTTTTACCCCCGCCACAAGCGTATCGTTCACCTTTATGATACGGTCTCCGTCCTGTAAACCAGCGTCCTGAGAAGGTCCTCCCGGCACCACTTTTATTATCGTAACCGTATCCCGGTATTTGTAAAACTGAACTCCTATACCTCCGAAATTACCGATCATATCTTCATTCACTTTTTCCATTTCCTTTGCAGGAATATAAACCGTATGGGGATCCAAATCTTTTATAACCTCATTAATTGCATTTTCTTCTATTTTTTGAATATCCACTGTATCCACATAAGAATGTTCCACCATATTCAATACCATATCCAATTTACTCCCTTGTACCGGCAAAAAAAGTTCCTGTCTTTCCCGCAAATCCTTCCTTACAAAAAGCGAATTGACAAACATTCCCAACACAATCGCCAATGCTAAAATCAAAGGCATTAAAATCACTTTCCAATTATTCTTATACATCTTTGTCTTATTTACATTACAACTTATTTATTCGATTTCTATCAAATCAACCACGATCCCAGCCTGCTGCAATAATTTAATACCATCGGCACAATGATAAAGTTCGGAATATACAACGCGACAGATTCCAGCTTGTATAATAAGTTTTGCACATTCTATACAAGGGGAAGCCGTTACATATAAGGTAGCACCTTCACTACTATTACTGGATTTGGCAACTTTTGTGATGGCATTCGCTTCGGCATGCAAAACATAAGGTTTTGTCCGGTTTGTTTCATCTTCACAAATATTTTCAAACCCCGATGGAGTTCCATTATAACCATCCGAAATAATAGACTTATCTTTTACAATCAGCGCTCCGACTTGCCTGCGTTTACAATAGGAATTTTCAGCCCATATCCTGGCCATTCTCAAATATCGTTTATCCAACAATCTCTGTTTGGTTTGCTCTTCCATAAGCCCCTATTATTTTTTCCGGTTTTCCAGAAAATCAATCATTTCATAGAATCCGCTTTTACGTTCTTCAGCAACCGCTATTTTTTGTAAGGCCTTCCGGCTTTTATCCAGATAATTTTCAATCGTCTTCAACGTGAGCTCGCCTATTCCCAAACGATCATAAATTCCCGTCACAGCTTTTATTTTTTCAACTACATCGAAATCTTTTTTATCTACCCAGGCTTGCAACTCAGCTTTCGTTTCCGGATCTGCTACTTCAAATGCCTTGATCAACAAATAAGTCTTTTTATTCTCCGTGATATCTCCCCCGATTTTCTTCCCGAACTCTGCCACATCCCCGTATACATCTAAATAATCGTCCTGCAATTGAAATGCCAAACCTAAATACCCTCCAAAATCATATAGAGCTTTATATTCATGTTCAGGAGCTCCTGCAATTAAAGCTCCATGCCGTAAACTACCAGCAATCAATACAGAAGTCTTTAAATAGATCATATGTATGTATTCCTCTTCCGTTACGTCATTACGGGTCTCAAATTCCATATCATACTGCTGCCCTTTACAAACATCCATGGCAACCTGGTTAAAGCCGTCAATCACCTGACGGAGATACTGATCTTCGCAACTCTCTATATACTTATAAGCTGTGATAGCCGCAGCATCTCCACTTAAAATAGCTACATTGCTATTCCACTTTTTATGGACAGTCTGACGCCCTCTCCGCAATTCCGCATCGTCCATAACGTCATCGTGCAGCAAAGTATAATTGTGAAATATCTCTATCCCGACAGCTGACCTTAAAGCGTTTTCTATATCATCCCGGTACAAATTATAAGCCATAAGCGTCAATACCGGCCTCAAGCGTTTTCCTCCATCTTCCAATATATACTGGATCGGTTCGAACAAAGAATAGGGTACTTCTACATATTCCTTTTTTTCAAACTCAGCTTTAATGATCTCCCTTAACTGCTCTATTGTATACATTATTTTTATTTTTAATAAAGTGCTAAATTATAAAAAGAAGCCGGAATATCAGCGAGAAGTCCCGTTTTTTTAATCTTATCCCCTAAATTCACAAAACCCATAAATTTGTCCTGTTTTTTACAAAACGGCCTGAGAATTCGCTTTCACCTATATCCACTAAAAACAACACTCCAAATGTCCGTTTTTCAGAAGGGAAAAACAGACATTTGGAGCATTCTCCCTTTATTAAAAAGTTTCCAGAATAAATTATTTACAATTTTCCAATATCTTCCGGGCAACCGTACCTGTCACATCCTGGTCTTCCCCGTAGGCAGCTTTTCTGGCATTAAAACGTTTTTCTATTTCTAAAATCGTATCCTCACCGATTTGAACTTCATTCAAACGCGTTGCCAAACCTAAACTCTTGAAAAAAGATTCTGTCTTTTCAATCGCTCTTTCCGCCCGTTCAACTTCAGATCCTTTATTTATACCCCAAATCCGTTCGCCATATTGAACCAATTTCGCCAGTTTCTTCTCCCGAAGTGTACGTAAAAGTCCCGGCAATACAATCGCCAAAGTAGCTCCATGCGTCAAACCGTGCAAAGCCGTCAATTCATGTCCAATCATGTGAGTTGCCCAATCCTGACGTACACCCAAAGCAATAAATCCATTCAATCCCATTGTTGCACAAAGCATAAATTCAGCCATTAATTCATAATTATCCTGTTTGCGGATAATATCGGGGGCAATTTCGATAAGAGTATGTAAAATTCCCTCCGCCCATCTGTCCATTAAACGGGATTGACCGGGAGTAGTCATATACTGCTCCATAACATGCACAAAAGTATCTGCAATACCACAAGCTACCTGATGTATAGGCAAAGTAAACGTAACAGTAGGATCTAAAATAGAAAAAACCGGATACTTCGAATAGAAGGGATATTTTTCAGCTGTTTCTTTTCTGGATATAACCGCACCACTATTCATTTCAGAACCCGTAGCCGGAAGGGTCAGAACTGTTCCCATCGGTACTGCTGAAGCAGACCGTCCCTGTAAAACCAACTCCCATGCATCCCCTTCATACAACAAACCTGCTGCAATCAATTTTGTCCCGTCTAAAACCGATCCGCCTCCGACCGCAAGCAAAAAATCCACCCCCTTCTCTTTCCCCAACTGAATTGCTTTCCGCAAAGTCTCCACTGTCGGATTTGCTTCTATTCCCCAAAATTCAATTACTTCAAATGACTCCAAAGCTTTTTTCACTTGTTCGTAAACACCGTTCTTCTTTACACTTCCTCCCCCGAAGGTCACCATCACCCGTTTTCCCTGCGGAATCTCTTTATTCAAATGAGAGATCATCCCTTTTCCGAAAATTAATTTTGTCGGATTTTGAAAAACAAAATTTTCCATAAAAATTGATTTTAATGTGTTTTATTATATTCGTTAAATTTCTCTTATCTTCGATTTTTCCCTTCTTTATCGGCCCCAATAAAATATTTTATCCACCAAAAGCTTCTGAACAAATATACGTAAATATTCTAAAACAGAAAATGCCTCTAAACCAGACCGCAAGCCGACGCCCCCCAACTGTCACCTCTCCCCCAATCTCTTAGAGATCAACTGACGCAAAAATTACACATTAGGGACGTGCCCTAATGTGTAAAACAATAAAAAATTTTGTTCGATCCGTTACGGAGACTTTCCTCCCGTTCCTGTGGATACTTATTTCAAATTTGAACTCCTCTTTAAAACAAGTTTTGTAACCTACTTTTTCCTCTATATTTATTATTGAAACAACTGTAAGATGGGATTAAATCAGAATTCTATTTTAAAAATTCACATTACACCCTATCAATACGGACATTTTCTGTTTTAGATAAATGATCTGAAACTTTTGATACTGATTCTCTGTATATATTTTTTACCGGTATTCGAGAAACTCGTCGGCTTATAGAGGATGGATTAAATTTTATTCCCTTTATCTACCTACAGAATAATTCATGGAAAAGGCCAACTTTTAGAGCGGATAGAAAAACAGTCGGCATAGCCCAGGATCGCCTGTTTATCCTTCTTAAAAAACAAAATAAACAATAAATATTTATACAGATTAATAGTTTATTTTCTATGCTGATAGCATAAACAACGCTTTTGGAAATGATTTGTAGCCGAGCCGGGAAATTAAACCGAATTATATATTTCTTATTCTCTGATAATTATGCCAATTTTTAAAGAATCGGGGGACGGATAAGGGACGGAAAATTTGTAGGCATCCCTATATTTTAAACAGTCTTTTAAGTCCGTATCCGAATTAATAACACCTTTCAACTAAATGTACTGGTATATCTTTCAAATTTTTACTAACCAATATTTCCTTAATTTTATCAATCAAATTTTCATTTCTTACATAAATACCTTTTAATGCCGCTTTAGGCAAAAACAATTCCTTATACCACTTATCATTATGTGGGTTCTGGTGAATGTCAGAAACATATTGCTCTATATCTTTACTGTTAACGTTTACCATTCTGTTACCTGAAAACTTTTTCAATCCCTCAATTATTTGTTCTTTACTTACACCTAATTCCTCAGATTTTTCGGTAAAAATATTACACCATTCTAAATCCGGTACACCTAAAATTAACCGGGTTTCATTTTCTTTCTTATAATTAGCTTGTTTTATCCGGGGACAAAAAAACAGCAATAACGCCAAAGCATGAAACAAACAAAAAAATTTCGGAACAGAATTACCTATATTTCCAGCATATACATAATAGCAATATTGGAAATTTATTAAATTCCAAATTTCAAGCTCCGGTAAATCATACAAGCAATTGTAAAGGCTTAAGAAAAACTGTTTATTATCAACAGTTGCAATGTTCATTAATTCGTCATTCAGATTTAACTCCAAAACCATTCCTACATCTTTACCTTTGGTATAACTTTGCCACATATATTCATCATCAGGACGAACAGTTAACGACACTACAAAAGGTTTAGGAAGACTGGGATTCGATAAAACAATTGAAGGTTCAAAAAAATCAGCTATTTGATCTTCCTTAGGACGTCCTAAGCTATTTTCATGGTCCAATAAAGTCGATTTAATCCACTCTAACCCATACTTAAATTCTTCCCCATCCTTAAAACAATCGTACCGCGAAGCCCAAAAACATATTTCTTTGTTTTTAACGGTATCATATTTCAGTATACTTTCCAGTATATCAAAGTTTGTATAGTGATATAAAATATTATCCATTTACTTTAAAATAGAAGGACAAAATACAAGTTCCTGTGTTCTATCTCTAATTACCTTTTTGAACAATTGCATTTTTAATGCTTTGAAGTTCTAATCTTAGTTCATCAATCTGTTTTTGATTAATGGAGTGTGGTTTATTAGAAATATTTAAAGTCACTACACTTGTGATTAGTGTCAATAATATTGCAATTAATGAAATATATAAGCTATTCCGAGAAATTTTTACAGTATTATAATTGAAAAAACAGGAAGATGCCATATTTTCAAAAATTTGAGTCTTTAATGCTATCTTACCATCTTCTGTAAGACGCATTAATAAATTATTCTTTTCTTTATCATTTTTGATTTCAATAAAATTCATTTTATACAGAAATAAATATACTTGGCCAAAATCCCAAGCAGTTGCATTGAAATAAAAATATTGAGGTATAAGACGAAAAATACTTTTTTCAACTTCATCATAAACATGGTATCTCCCGTCAAATAGTTCTTCTAATAATAAATAAGATATTACATTCCTATAATAAAAAGTTAGAGATACTTGTTTTGTAGTATTCTTATTTCCAATCTTAAATTTCTTTGTTTGTTTAGCCATTATATTTGAAATTGAAAAGTTTATCTCTTTAATTCTATTCCTAATTTTGTTGTCGAAACAATCTATCTTTGTAAATCTTACCAAGGTTTTCTAACTCTATTTTTATTTCTTTTTCAGTTGAATAATGATCAAAAAGGATTCCTTTTAACAGTATTTTTGAATAAGTATTTTTCTGAACTACTCCTTCAATTACGTATAACCCATTTATCACTTTAGATTTTCCATATTGGATATAATTAATTTCAAAACCAACAGGAAAACCAAAATCCCCGATGACAACCGTATTAGAATCATTGTATATATTTTCCTCTGCTATTTCTGCCAGCTTATATTTAAATACTGCCAAATACAACGTGAGAGCAGGATGCTCAATAATCCATTCATCGTCATCTTTGTTAAAAATATTTTTTGGAAAAAAAGCCCGTATTCTTTGAATACGAATATCCTCATTGATTGCAGAGATTCTAATTTGATCTAAGCTATCAATAACATGAAATTCTAAAATAGGATATTCTTTATTATTCTGCTGTTCCTGAGTTATTTTTAATAATTTCTTTGAAATAATTGTATTTTCCCAAGTAAAAAAAACTACTACTATAGCAGTAATAATTCCTATAGTTTGAATCAAATCTTTATACCTCTTACACCAGTAGTTTAATCTTTCTATAATATGAATTTTCCTCATTAATGATAGTTTTACATTAACAAAAAAGCGGCTTTTAACCGCTTTAACTTAAAACATTAAGGGCTTACTTTTTATCCCTAAACGCTTCCTGCAATAAGCTAACTTTTTCCTGCTCGGCTTTCAGCATACGCTCATAAAGTTCAACAACTTTATCTATTGGGTTGAAAATAGGATAATAGCTTATAGAAGTGGAAGTATCATGACTGTTAAAAGTATTCGCAACAATATTTACCGCTGCTTCATCAGTCATATTTTTAAGTGCTTCTACCGGAATTTGTAAAACTGCCGCAACTTTATTCAGCGTTTTTTCATCAATTTGCTCTTTTTGCTCCAAGTCGGAAAATGCTTGTTGTGTCATATTCAATTCAGCAGCAAGTGCTTCTTGCTTGACTCCAAGAATATCCCTGAAACGTTTAATATTCCTTCCCTGATGTACTCTCAGCATAATTACTGTATCAGCATTCATATATTAAGTTTTTAAAAGTTGACAAATTAAAATGTCTGTAAAGATACACATTTGTTGTTATTTACAACCACGCCGGTTGTGTTTTACAACCTCCCGTTGTAAAATACCTCCTCCAATCTTCCCTACTTTGCTGAAAAATCACACTTATGTAAAGTAATAAAAAAAGAAGAAGAAATCAAAACGGAACCCCATCATGAGCATTTACACCGACAAAATAGCCCGCTTGGTATGGCTGATTGAGCAGCTTAAACGCTATTCCTTCGACGACCTGCTCGATTTGCTTGAAGTGGCGCATGTGGAATACATTCTGGATATACCGGAAATCGCCGACCGCAACTGGGAGAAGGATCATTCCCTGTATCAGAAAACCTTCCTTCGCTTCCTCAATATCTGCATTTCCACTTATGAAAAAGCACTGAAACAACTGAAAGAAAAACAAGCTCACTAAACTGAAAATCATGGCAACAAAAGAAGAAATCTACAACATCCGTGTTGGCAGGCATTCCCTGCAACAAGTTTCTCTCGGGCAACTGAAAATGATTCAAAATCTGATTCACGATTTCTTTACAAAAGAAGACTGGATTCCGCTTGCCGCCGCTGCAACAAATCCGAACCTCCTTTCTCCCAATATGATTTTCATTGCAAAAGATACCTGTTTCGACAGTCGCACCCGTGATTTTCAAACGGAGTATAGCGTCCATATCGGTAAAGATGCTCTTACCAATATTTCAGCCAAAGACCTAATAAACCTCTATTTTACCCTTCGTTCTTTCCTGTTCCGTTCAGAGGAACTCCCGACAGAATCCACTGAAGACATTCAAAATCAGTTGATTAAAGACGAAAGAAAACTTTTAATTGAAATTACGGATAAAGCCTTTGACGATTACCTCATACAAGCATACAAGTTACCGATGCAAGTTGCTTTTCAACTTGTGATAATCGTTTTTCTAAATTGGAAAAGCCCATTTGTAAATAATTTTAGATTTGACAAATGGGCATGCGCAAGCCCTTGTTTTTGTTATAACAAGGGCGAAAATAAAGGAAGTGAAACAGTAGGTTAATATAGAGATATTAAGGTCTTAATCGGTTTTCAATGTTTTTCAGATGTTTGATATATTTATTGATGGTTTCCGATCCTTTAGGGAAAATTTCGTTAGCCTGAGCATTGGCAGATGATAAGTTCGCCTATGTCAGTATTTTTCCTTTGGGAGATAAGAATAACTTATTTGCACCGCAAACCGCTTGCTAGTTCGGAGTAATTAAATTCCGGTAATTAAGCATAGAAAAGAAATATGCTAACAACTTATTATTATTGGTTTGTAAAGGGGTATTTAATTCACAGGCAAATAATTTTTTCAGTAATTCAGGTATAACAGATATATTAAACAGCCGGACTTCATTTATACCTTCTGCTAAAATTTCCAAATCTTCCTCATCTAAAAGACTTTCAAACGTCTTTTTAATGATAGATTTCGGTTGTTTTCCTTCTTCAGATTCGTTAATAACCGAAATAATGGTTGTATTAAATTCCTCATGCAACTTTTTAAAATCTTCCAAAGCAAAACGGTCTTGAAAGGGGGGACGGATAAGAGAGGGAAATTAAAAAATAAGAGAAAATAAAGCAAAAACACCTTTTTGAAATTTCAGCTAATTTACTATTTTTTCAGATGTTTATTTGTTTTCTCTTATTATCAGTGATTTGTAGCCGAGCCGGGAATCGAACCCGAATTTAAAGTTTAGGAAACTTCCGTTCTATCCATTGAACTACTCAGCCAAAAAGCAGGGACAAAAATAAAGTAAAATATTTTCAGTTCCAAATATCGTCCTTTAAAGATTCATTTGCTGATTTCGCTTCTTTCCATCGTTTTTCTCAACAATATAAACTCCTTTTCTTTTAAGATAATCCAAAATTCCGTTCCTTCCTCTCTTTTGGCTTTTTCATTTTTTACACTTTTGTAGAATAAAATAAACAATTTAACCTTTTTGGCATATTTTTTGTAAATGAATTACTCATTGTTCAGAGCTATATTTAAGAGAGTTTAATGAATGTGAATTACTTAAAAACTTACGGATCATTTTGACAAGTTTACTTTACTATTTTAAAAATTCGCATTTCACCTTTCTAACTGGCTTTATGGACATTTTTATTTTAAATTACATTATTTATATTTTTTGAATTTAATAAACATTAATTCCAAAATGACTATGAAAAAAAATTTATTATTATTGTTAATGGTGATTTTTACCATAAATTTTACTTCTTGTAAAGATGATGATGATTACACACCACTCATTCCGCCCAGCGATATTAATGTAACTTATGGTTCGGACAACAACAACAAACTAAACTTAAGTTATAGTGACGTTACTCTTAGCGGAAAACAGGTAAAATTTGCAACAACTGACGGAAGGACGGCTTCTTTAACCTTAATGGATATTCTTCCGGGAAAAGCAGAAGCTACTGTGGAAAATATCGCATTGACAGAAGGAGAAGGAGAATATATTTTCAGCGGAACGTCTCCTGTTTCCCGTGCGGCTGAATATAGCGTGGCTTATTCCGGTTCGGTAAAAAAAGGAGAAATGACCTTAAAATTGAACGTATCGGTACCGGATCCTAAGGGGTGGGTTAAAACGTATTCTTTAGGGGCTTATACAACCGGAGAATTTACAGTAGGAGACAAAAAGTATTCAAGCTGGGTTTTAACAAGTCCTTTGTATGCTGCATGTGCATTCGAAGATCTCGAATTGAGTGCCTCGTATTCCATGCTATTTAAAGGTTTAGGAGGACTTCTTTTACCTCAGGTATTAAAAACTGTTACCTTAGAAGCCGATGGAAATATCCGTGCTCAATATTATTCAGGAGCTATCCAAATCGACCAGAATTTGATATTTCCTATGCTTATGGGCCAGGGACCTAGTGAAGAGGTAGTCAACGCGCTGATCCCGACCAGTGGAGAACTCAATTCACCGAAAAACTTAGCTTATTGGTTTGAAAAAGATGGTAAATTATATGTAAAATTGAATATAACAGCCATTATTGCACAGGCAATGAGCGATAGTGAAACTACCGGTGGAGATGAAACTTTAGCAACAATTATTGCTACTGTACTGAATGGAAATGCCAGTACAATCAAACAATTATTGTCGCAGTTTACCGGTTTGGATTTTAGTGAAATCAGCGATGCTTCCTTTGAAATGTTATTGGATTGGATTAAAAACGGAATTCCTTTAAATGTAACGAAAGCGGAAGGCGGACACACTTATATGTATCTGGACAGAACGGCTTTCGATCCTATTTTCAAAGATACAGAAACACCGGCAGACGATCCCAGCAATATAGGATCAAAGTCTGATTTAATGAAGCTATGGATGTTACTTTCAGAAGCTGAAATCATCCCGGAAGATGCTCAATTAGCAATACTCCTATTTGCAGGCATACTCCAAGAATGGCCTACAAACACAGCTTTTAATGTAGGATTAGATCTGAAATAATATTTATTTAAAAAAGAGATAAACCACCCGAAAAGTTAAAAAATTTTTCGGGTGGTTTTTTATTGAAATTCATTTCCGAGTTTTAAAACTTTCCCTATAAACGCTAGGAAAGTCGGATAAAAAGATAAAAAACAAACCTATCGTACTGCTTCTTATTAACGAAAAAGATATCTTTGTTCTTCTAAAAGAAGTCTTATGAAAGTAGTTATCCAACGTGTATCAGAAGCCAGCGTCACCCTAGAAGGAAAATTATACTCATCTATTGGAAAAGGAATGTTGTTACTTATTGGCATACAGACAGACGACACAGAAGAAGATATAGAGTGGTTGACCAGTAAAATTTGCAACCTCCGGATTTTTAATGACGAAAAGGGAATCATGAATTGTTCCATAAAAGAAAAAGACGGCGATATTTTAGCGGTCAGTCAGTTTACATTAATGGCCAGAGTAAAAAAAGGGAATCGTCCCTCCTATATCGATGCTGCACGTCCGGAGACAGCCATTCCTCTGTATGAAAAATTTATACAGGCCTTATCGTTAGAAATACAAAAAGAAATAAAAACCGGCGTATTTGGAGCAGATATGAAGGTACATTTATTAAATGACGGTCCTGTTACCATTCTCATAGACTCTAAAAACAGAATATAAAGTACCCCACTTCCGCTGGAATATTTATAAAACTTTCAAATTAAAAATTGTAATCAATGGAACTCAAAGAACTTCAAACCAGAGTAGACAGCTGGATTAAAGAATACGGGGTAAGATACTTCAACGAACTGACTAATATGGCCATCTTAACGGAAGAGGTAGGAGAATTAGCCCGTGTAATGGCCAGAAAATACGGAGAACAATCTTTTAAAGCAGGAGAAAAGGAAAATCTGGCCGATGAAATGGCAGATGTTCTTTGGGTGCTTACTTGTTTGGCCAATCAAACCGGAGTAGATTTAACCGAAGCCATGGAAAGCAATTTTGCAAAAAAAACAAACAGAGACAGAAAAAGACATAAAAACAATCCTAAAATACAAGAGCATTAATATATTTCTTACTAAATTTGTTCATTCAAATAATAAAATTTATTTTTCAATCATCAAATTCTCCAAATATTACTAAATGTGGACTAAAATAGCAGGAATTATTCTGCGGAACCGGATTGCGTTTATCGTTGCTGTTCTATTGGGAACGCTTTTTATGGGATTTCAAATGAGAAACATTCAAATGTCCTATGAAAACGCAGATTTACTTCCAAAGACCGATAATGCTTATCTTGACTATTCCCGATTTAGGGAAACATTCGGGCAAGAAGGCAATGTAATGGTCTTTGCTATTCAGGATTCCAACTTTTATGAGTTAACTAAAATCAACGATTGGATACAAATGGGCGACAACATAAAAGCCCTCAAAGGGGTTAATGCACTCATGTCCATTACCCATACGTTCAACCTCCACAAAAATACAGATAAAAAAAAATTCGAAGTACTTCCGATTTTCCCCAAACAGATTCACACGAAGCAAGAGCTGGACAGTTTAGCATTTATTGCTGAAAATTTACCTTTTTACAACGGTTTGCTGATCAATCCGGAACAACATACCTACAATATGCTGATTACGGTTTCTGCGGAAGTAATGAATTCTCCGGCACGAGTAAAATTGGTAAAAGAGGTTTTGGAAATCACCGACCGATTTACGGAAAAATACAATTTAAAAATGCATTATTCCGGTATGCCTTATATCCGGGTAGTCAATGCAGAAAATATCAAAGGAGAAATGTATATGTTTATTGCCTTATCTTTACTGATAACGGCAATTATTCTCTATTTGTTTTTCCAATCTTTCCGTATTGTTGGCTTTTGTGTAGGTATTATTGGGATTAACGTTATTTGGGCCATTGGCTTTATGGCGATGTTAGGCATAAAAATTACGCTGCTCACAGCCATGTTACCTCCCTTATTGATCGTTATCGGGATTCCGAACTGTGTATACATGGTCAACAAGTATCATGCAGAATATGTCCGGCACCAGAATAAAATCAAAGCTTTACAACGCATGATACAAAAAGTAGGAAATGCGTCTCTATTATCCAATCTCACCACAGCTGCCGGTTTCGCGACTTTTATCATTACTTCCAGTCAAATATTGGTAGATTTCGGCCTAATCGCCTTTATCAGTATAACCACTGTATTCCTGATTTGCCTGATCCTCATTCCCACCGTTTTCAGCTATCTCCCCGTACCCGATGAAAAGCAGACCAAACATCTCTATAATCCGTTTATCAACAATATTATCGACAAACTGATTTTTTTAGTAATCAACAGACGTCATACGATTTATTATATTGCCGGCATATTAGTTATTGCTGGAATTTATGGAATTACCCGAATGAAGACAACGGGGTATATGGTAGACGACCTAAAAGAAACAGATCCGATTCGTCAGGATTTAGTATTTTTCGAATCAAATTTCGGAGGCCTTATGCCTTTGGAAGTCACCATAGATTTTAAAAAACCTAATCAGGTATTTAAGCTTTCGAACCTGGAGAAATTAGACCGATTGAATACGGAACTTTCTGCAGATCCGGATTTATCCCGTTCGATTTCGGTAGTAGAAGCTGCAAAGTTTGCCAATCAAGCCTATTATAACGGCAAAGCTTCTTATTACAAGCTTCCCAATAATATGACAAAGAATTTTATCATGAAATATGTGATGGAGTCGACAGGGGGGATTGACGCGATGTCGAAATCTTTTGTTGATTCAAATATGCAAAAGGTAAGACTTAGTTTCCGCGTCAAGGACATAGGCACCCAGAAAATGGAAGCCAAAGAAGACTCCTTATACCACAAAATTGAAAAAATATTTCCGGCAGACAAACATCAGGTAACAGTAACAGGCTCCAGTGTTATTTTCTTTAAAGGGAATCAGTATCTGATTTCCAATTTGTTTTCGTCTTTAGCCCTGGCGATTATCCTTATCGCTGGCTTTATGGCCTGGATGTTCAAGAGTAAACGAATGGTGCTTATCGCATTAGTTCCCAACGTAATCCCCCAAATCATCACGGCTGCCATTATGGGATATGTAGGCATACCTATTAAAGCTTCCACCATACTCGTCTTCAGCGTTGCTTTTGGAATTTCTGTCGACAATACCATTCATTATCTCGCGAAATACAGACAAGAGCTCCAAGCGACCAACTGGAGTATTCGTTCCTCAGTGGTATTGGCTCTGAAAGAAACAGGACAAAGTATGATCTATACTTCTATTATTCTGTTCTTCGGATTCGGCATATTTTGTCTCTCCAGCTTCGGTGGGACATTTGCATTGGGATTATTGACCTCCATCACTTTATTTGCAGCAATGTTAGCAAATCTAATCCTGCTTCCTTCTCTTTTGTTGACCATGGAACATAGCATTACGAACAAAACGTTCAGAGAGCCGCTCTTACAGATTTACGATGAAGAAGAGGATATAGATTCCGATAAACTGGAAATAGAAAATGAAACGGACAAATCCGACGCACGAAAAAACAAACCTAAAAATTCTTTCTGACACAAGGATCTCGTCTCTTTGGTAAAGGAAACAGGATTTTATCCTCCCTCCCAACAAAGATTCATGGATCAGCGCCCTGAAAAACGGAACAAAGACAGCCACAAATTATACCCTTGAAAAGGGCCTTTCGGACGCCTTTATTAATTGTTTTCCAAAGCTTTGATCTCTTTCGTAAGATCATCCATCAACTGAGAAGCTCCAATACGGAAGTAGTGAGGAGAAAGCCACTCTTTACCCAATATATGATTGACAATCGTCAAATAACGAACAGCATTCTGAGCTTTGGAAACGCCTCCGGCAACTTTCAATCCCACCCGTCTTCCGGAAGTAGCATAATATTGTTTAATGGCTTCACACATGATATAGACAGACTCAGGAGTCGCATTGACAGGCACTTTACCTGTCGAAGTCTTTATAAAATCTGCCCCGGCATAAGCTGCAATCAGAGAAGCATTGAAAATACTTTCGACATCCTTTAATTCTCCGGTTTCCAAAATCACTTTCAACCGGACTTCACGGCAGACTTCACGAATAAGTTTCAGTTCCTGATAAACTTTTTCATAATTCTTTTCCAATATATCTCCAACAGTCACTACCACATCCACTTCCTGAGCTCCGGCTGCTATAGCCATTTTACACTCATCCAATTTAATTTCAGTAAACGTCTGAGAAAACGGAAAACTTCCTGCCACAACAGCCGTCTGTATATTACTTCCCTTTAAGCCCTCCCGTACAATAGAAGCAAAATTGGGGAATACACATACAGCAGCAACTTCTTTTAAACTATTTTTTTTCAATTTTTTCAATAAGTCGGCAACAAAATTCTGGACAGACTTGTCTGTATCTGTGACTTTTAGCGTAGTATAATCCATACATGACATACATAATTCCAAATTTTCCACATTGTACGCCTGTTTTATTTCTTTTTCAACAACCCCATCCAGTTCAAATTGCATACGATCTTCCAGATTCGTCCAACTATGAGTTGCTAATTCTTCCCCTATATATTCCATTACTAAAATGTTTATAATTGATTATTGCAAAGGCCTAAAGGCCCCACTGCATTTTTTCCCTTTTTGTCAAACCAGCTATAACCAGCTTATATGATTTCCGGATCCACACTTTTAACATACTGTCACTGATAGACCCGTCTATTAATACGGTATTCCAATAGTTTTTGTTCATATGAAATCCCGGGCTTACTGCAGGAAACATTTCCCGCATTTCCACGATTTCATCCGAAGCGCATTTGATATTGATCCTTAAATTTCCCTTCAAAAATACTAAACAAAACCATTTCTTACATACCTTGAACACCAATATTTCCTCCTCAAATGGCATTGTCTCTTCCACATGCTCCAATGACAAACAAAATTCCCGTAATTCCTCAATGTTCATAAGGGCAAAATTACACAATGTTTGTGAGCTTTTAAACTTTTCTCCGACAAAATATTTATATTTGCCTTAATAATCATGCGTGATAAACAATTGTAACAATAAATTATTTAAACAAAATATATGCCAATTAAAGAAAGCGAAGATACGCCCTTAATGAAACAGTATTTTTCGATGAAAGCAAAATACCCCGATGCTATCATGCTGTATCGAATGGGAGATTTTTATGAAACTTTTGGAGAAGATGCTGCCATTACTGCAAAAATTTTAGGAATCACTTTAACGAAGCGTTCACACGGTTCTCCGGGAGATGTTGCTCTTGCCGGTTTCCCCCACCACGCCTTAGACGTCTATTTACCCAAACTGGTCAGAGCGGGTCAACGGGTTGCTATTTGTGAACAATTGGAAGACCCGAAATTAACGAAAAAACTCGTTAAAAGGGGAGTGATTGAACTAGTAACCCCCGGCGTATCCTATAGTGAATATTCTACCGATACGAAAAGCAATATATTCCTGGCCGCTGTTTATTTCAACAAAATTGAAGCCGGATTAACACTATTAGATCTTTCTACCGGAGAATTTCTGACAACCGAAGGCCCCCATGCAACGATAGATAAATTATTAAATAGTTTTCAGCCGAAAGAAGTGGTCTATCCCAAAGGCCAAGAAGCCCAATTCCAGGAATGGTTCGGGAATAAATTCTATATTTATCCGATTGAAGAATGGTTCTTTGATCGGGAAGCCGCTCAGGATAAGCTCAAAAAACATTTTCACGTCAATTCTCTGAAAGGATTTGGAATTGAAAACATGAATTGCGGCATTTGTGCAGCAGGAGGAGCTCTGAATTACCTGGAGATCACAAAACACGATATGATTTCTCATATCACATCTATTTCCCGTATTGACGAATCGAATTATGTTCTTTTAGACAAATTTACCCTTCGCAACCTGGAACTTTTGTCCTCTCCCTATGAAGAAGGGAAATCCCTGGCAGATATCATCGATTATACAACAACTCCTATGGGAAGCCGAACTCTCAGGCGCTGGATATGTATGCCCTTGAAAACTCCGGAAAAAATCAAAGAAAGGCTCGATATCGTTGAAACTTTTACGCAACATGAACCGGAACGGCTTGAAGTCGAACTTTTATTGAAAAGCATAGGCGATTTGGAACGACTGGCATCAAAAATTGCAGTAGGCCGTATTACGCCGAGGGAAATGATTCAATTAAAAGTAGCCCTTTCCTGTATTTCTCCCCTCAAAGAGCAGTGTAAAAAAACAAATTCGGACGTATTGCAAAGGCAAACAGAAAAACTGGATGCCTGTCAGGATCTGTTTGACAAAATAGACAAGCAAATCAATCCCAATGCTCCGAATCAGCTAAACAAAGGAAAAGTCATTGCCGCTGGAGTAAATGCAGAACTCGACGAACTCCGGGAACTTTCGGAAAACAGTAAAGAATCCCTGCTTCGGATGCAGCAAAGAGAAAGTGAAATAACCGGTATACCTTCCCTAAAAATCGGATTTAACAATGTCTTTGGCTATTACATCGAAGTCACAAAGACCCATAAAGACAAAGCTCCGGAAACCTGGATCCGTAAACAAACTTTAGTTAATGCAGAACGCTATATCACACCAGAATTAAAAGAATACGAAGACAAAATACTAGGAGCGGAAGACAAAATTCTCGCGATAGAAACAGAACTCTACAATCAATTGGTGGCAGAAGCCGCCTCCTACATTAAAACGATACAAAATAATGCCAGAATTATAGCTTCAATTGATACTTTAATTTCTTTTGCAGAAGTATCTCTGATTAACCATTATAATCGTCCAGAAGTAAACGATTCTGATTGCATTGACATCCGGGCTGGCCGACATCCAGTCATCGAAAAACAACTTCCTCCCGGAGAAGAATATATCGCTAACGACGTCTATCTGGACAATAGCAAACAACAGATTATAATCATTACCGGACCGAACATGGCCGGTAAATCAGCCTTACTTCGACAAACGGCTTTAATTACTATATTGGCACAAGCAGGATGTTTTGTTCCGGCAGAATCAGCTAAAATCGGATATGTAGATAAAATATTCACCCGTGTAGGAGCTTCTGACAATATTTCCCAAGGAGAATCGACATTTATGGTCGAAATGAACGAAGCGGCGAATATTTTAAATAATATTTCCGACAGAAGTCTGGTACTCTTTGATGAACTGGGAAGAGGAACTTCTACTTACGATGGTATCTCTATTGCCTGGGCAATTGTGGAATTTTTACACGAGAACCCTAAATATCGGGCTAAGACCCTGTTTGCGACCCATTATCACGAATTGAATGAAATGGAACGTACTTTCAAAAAAATAAAGAATTACAACGTATCTGTGAAAGAAATAGACAATAAGGTCGTTTTTCTCCGTAAATTAGTGAAGGGAGGTTCCAATCATTCTTTCGGTATACAAGTAGGAAGAATGGCAGGTCTGCCTCAATCTGTAATAAAAAGAGCTTCTGAAATTTTAAAACAATTGGAAAATGACAGGGACAAAGACAACCAAATTCAAAAACATGTAGAAACAATCGCTTCGGAACGGGAAGGGATGCAACTGAGTTTTTTCCAACTGGAAGATCCGATTCTGATGCAAATACGGGACGAAATTGCAGGTCTGGACATCAATAGCCTCACGCCTTTAGAAGCCCTCAACAAATTGAATGAAATCAAAAAAATTACCGGAATATAGAAGCTTTATCAAAAAAGATCGGCTTTTAATAAGCCGATCTTTTATTTCATTTTTAATATCACTACGTCTTTCAAAGGCCGGTCCCGTTCGTCCCTTTTCAATGCAGCAATCCGGTCTACAATATCTTGGCCTTCGATAACTTCTCCAAAGACCGTATAATCTCCGTCTAAATGGGGAACCCCTCCAACGGTTGTATATGCTTCTTTTTGAGCTTCCGTCAGTGTCAGTTTGCCTTTTTCAAACAACTGTTTCAACTGATCATTTATTTCCTGCTCAATCAAATTTAAATTTTCCTGATCTTTCATCAATTCATATGCCCGGAGTTCCACTTCTTTTTCTTTTTTCAAACGGTTCAAAATAGTTTGTCGCCTACGGTCATTGATTTTTACTACTAACGAATCCAGTTCCGACGGCCGGAACACCTTTCCCTGAACAATGTAAAAATGAGAACCACTGGATTTTTTCAGAGGATTTACCTCATCCCCTTCCCTGGCGGCTGCAAGCGCTCCTTTCTTATGAAAAAACTCAGGACGGATCTCAGCATCTATCATGTAATTGATACTATTTCCTCCCAAAACCTCTCCTGCTTGAGCATGCTTTGAATCCGGATCTCCTGCCTGTATCATAAAATGAGGAATAACCCTGTGAAATAAAATTCCCTCGTAATACCCTTCCTTTGTCAATTTCAAAAAATTATCCCGATGTCCAGGGGTCTGTTCATACAACCGGACTTTAATGTCCCCAAAATTCGTTTGTATAATCACTACATTCGGATCTTTTTTTTCACAGCTCCAAAACAAAAGGACGAAAAAGCTTAGTAAAACACACTTCATTATTTTCAAATTTATTTATAAAACCTCTACAAAGTTATAAGGACAGTCGGGAAAACTGTCTCTCCCTAAGAAATAGCCCTAAAGTCAATTTATTCCCAAATGAATAAGCGTACAATAAAATCCGAAGATGTCTGTCCCGGATGGCTATTTATGCAAAAATAATAGTTCTAACCTAAATAGGAATCATTTTTTTACTAAATTTGTAACGTACTGTAACTTATTTATAATAAAATCAGTTAAATTCAAGAATACTTAAATCCAACAAACATGAAAACAATAGTCCTCTTTTTCCTTTTATCGCTATGTTGTTTTTTAAACAGTTGTAAAGAAAAAAAACAGGCAGAACCTACCCTAGAAAAACCTGCTCTGGTAAATGACAGTATAGAGCCAGCCCCTATAACCGAAATTGAAAAACCGGTCAGAAATGAAGTACAGCACTATTTTTTAATTGCAGGCTGTTTTGAATACAAAGAATTAGCTGACAAGCTATGTGAAAAGCTTCAAAAAGAAGGATTCGATTCCAAAATAATTCCTTACTATGAAAATTTATATTTGGTAAGTTATACAGGTTATGCTACTTCAAAAGAAGCCCAGGAGGCATTGAATACTTTAAAACACGAAAGTGGAAAAGAAAACACCTGGATTTATCACGCCAAGAACTGAGAAATATTCTAAAAAGAAAGCTGAGAGCCTCCTTTCGTTCTGTAATTAATTCAAAATGTATAAAATAATATTTTTATTTGGAATTTGTGGTTGTATATTGTCAAGCTGTAATCGTCAAAAACTGGCCCCTCAGTATTTGACAAACATTACAGTCATCCGGGATTTAAATAAGCCGAAAGTCATTTTGTCAAAAGATACCCTATTGAATACTCCCTCCTTTCCAAAAGATTCTACCCTCTTACCAGCTGTTCCTGCAGAGAAAAAACCATACTATATTATTGTAGGCAGTTATTCCTATACGGAACGAAACCAAGCAGAAAAATTTACAGAAAAATTAAAAACAGAAGGTTATCCAGCTTGTCTTTTAGAAACAAATAACCGTCTTCGTATCAGCATCGATAATTTTGCCACAGAACAAGAAGCTATTCGTCAGCGGAAAAAATATTCGGATCTTATCAAACGGGAAGATATTTGGATTTATAAAATGCCAAATTAATAAAGAATAGCTACAACAAAACTCAGACCGAAAAGAAAACCGGCATAGATTTGAGCGGGATTATGTTTTTTTAAATACAACCGGCAAGTAGCTAAAATACCCGATAAAATCAAAATAACCATCAGACTTTCCCGGACTTCTCCCCAATATCGAAATCCGATAATCGTAATAAAGCCACATACAGCTCCTGCAGCGGTCATGTGCATACTCATTTTCCAACGAAGTGTAATAATCGAAAAGCCGGATAAAACAATAATCAATACTAAATACAATTGCTGTACAATATTAGTATAAGGCAATTTTCCAATCAGATAAAAACCGGCAAATGCAGAAAAAATAGCGACCAAGGCCGGATAAACCCGTTCCTGTTTTACCGATAAATCATAACTACTGATAAAACCCATTTTCTTAAATACAATCATTCCTAATAACGGCATTAACAACATCGCTACAAAGGTAACAAAGTAACAATAGACTTGAGTCGAAAAGGGTATGAGAGAAAATACAGAAGCAGAATTAAAAATAAAGAACAATCCGTATAACGGAACCAATAAAGGATGAAACAGATAAGATACACCTTGTGCTATAAACTTCATATTTTCAGATTTGTTATATTTCCCGTCTTAAACGGGCGACAGGGATATCCAGCATTTGCCGGTATTTAGCAATAGTACGACGGGCAATTTGATATCCTTTTTGATTCATTAAGTCGACCAATTCATCGTCTGTTAAAGGCTTTTTCTTATCTTCCGCCTCAATAATATCTTTTAAAGTATTCTTTAACTCACCTGTACTAACTTCCTCGCCTGTATCCATTTGCATACTTCCTGTAAAGAAATCTTTTAAAGCATAAATACCAAACCAAGTCTGTACGTATTTGGAATTCGATACCCGGGAAATGGTAGAGACATCTAAACCTGTAATATCTGCTATATCTCTCAAAATCATGGGCCTTAACAAGCTTTCATCCCCCGTTAGAAAAAATTGTTTCTGAAACTGCACAATTGCCGTCATTGTCAACATTAAAGTATTATTTCGTTGTTCAACAGCATCTATAAATGATTTTGCAGAATTCAACTTATACTTTACAAAAGAAACTACATCTTTTTTATTCTTAATACTTTGTCCGTTTTTATAACCGTCCAGGATATTTAAATAAGCTTTATTGATCCTCAATTCCGGTAAATTTCCGGAATTCAAGGTCAACTGCAATTCTCCGTCTACTAAATCCAAAGTAAAATCGGGAATAACCTTTTCGGCATTTCTTTCAAAAGAAGAATCGCCTGCAGCACCTCCGGGCTTAGGATTAAGCTTTAAAATTTCCTCAATAGCCACTTTCAAATCAGCGTCGGAAATTCGCAATTTCCGAGCTATTTTTTCATAATGTTTTCGGGAAAATTCTTCAAAACAATCCGTCAAAACAGCCTGTGCTGTATGCAAACCCGGATAATTCGGATGTTCAGAAAGCTTATGGCGAATCTGTAATAACAGGCATTCTTTCAAATCTCTTGCACCCACTCCGGAAGGTTCAAACTCCTGAATAATTTTTAAAAGTCGTTCCACTTCTTGCTCAGAAATCTCAATACCGGCACCAAAAGCCAGGTCATCGACAATATTTTCAATATCCCGACGCAAATAACCGTCGTCATCGATATTTCCAATAATATATTCTGCTACTTTTTTCTCAAAATCCGATAAATTCCGCATCCCCAATTGATTCAGAAGATTTTCTCTGAAGGTAGCTCCCTGAGAAAAAATCAGATCTCTGGTTTCATCGTCTTTGGAAGCATTGGTAACAGATAGCTTATAATCCGGAATATCATCATCATCACTGATATAATCTTCCAGGGTAAAATCATCTTCGTTTCTTTCCGGTCCTTCCTCCTCCTCCCTCTCTTCAAACTCCTCTTCATTTTCAGTTGCGTATTCCGGTTCTTCCTCTCCTTCTTCTAAAAGGGGATTAGACTCCAATTCCTCCTTTATACGCTGTTCTAATTGATAAGTAGGCAACTCCAGCAATTTTATCAACTGTATCTGAAGTGGATTTATCTTCAACCCCAGTTTTTGTTGTAAATTTTGCTTTAGTGCCATAGGGATAAAATAAGATTTTTGAAAAATTAAAATTCTGCATTCTTAGGTGTACGAGGGAAAGGTATTACATCCCGAATATTTCCCATCCCTGTCACAAACAATAATAAACGTTCAAATCCCAAACCGAAACCACTATGTACAGCAGAACCAAAGCGACGGGTATCCAGATAATAAGACATACTTTCTGTAGAGATACCGACCTCTTTCATCCGGTTTACCAATTTATCATAATTTTCCTCCCTTTGAGATCCACCGATAATTTCTCCGATCTGAGGAAAAAGTACATCCATGGCTGCCACTGTTTTCCCGTCTGGATTCTGCTTCATATAAAAAGCCTTAATTTCTTTCGGATAACCTGTCAGAATAACGGGTTTCTTGAAATGTTTTTCCACCAGATAACGTTCGTGTTCACTCTGTAAATCAACCCCCCAACCACTAACCGGATATTGGAACTTACCATTCTTATTTTGTTTACTATTCATCAGTATTTCTACTGCTTCTGTATAAGAAACCCGCTCAAAAGAATGAGTGAGCACAAAATTTAATTTTTCGATCAGTTCCATTGAACGATCTTCTGCTTTCTTATTTTTCTCTTCTTCCTGTAAACGGGCACTCAGGAATTTCAAATCATCCATACAATGCTCCAATGCATACCGAATCAAATACTTCAGAAAATCTTCTGCCAAATCCATATTATCCTCCAGATCATAAAAAGCCATCTCTGGTTCTATCATCCAGAACTCAGATAAGTGCCGGGTCGTATTCGAATTTTCTGCTCTGAAGGTAGGTCCGAAAGTATAAATTTTTCCCAAAGCCATTGCTCCCAATTCTCCTTCCAATTGTCCGCTTACGGTTAAGTTGGTGGCTTTTCCAAAAAAATCCTGCTTAAAATCCACTTCTCCCTTTTCATCTAAAGGAGGATTTTTCGGATCTAAAGTCGTCACCCGGAACGTTTCCCCGGCTCCTTCACAATCGGAAGCCGTAATCAGGGGAGTATGCAAATAGTAAAAGCCATGATCGTTAAAATATTGATGAATAGCAAAAGCCATCGCATGGCGAATACGGAAAACAGCTCCAAAAATATTAGTTCTGAAACGCAAATGAGCGACATCCCGCAAAAATTCCAAGGAATGCTTTTTGGGCTGAATCGGATATTTTTCCGGATCAGCTTCTCCCAACACGACTAACTCTTTGGCCTGAATTTCATGAGATTGTCCACTACCCGCACTTTCCACCAACAGGCCCTTCACATATATCGCAGCACCAGTAGTAACTTTTTTCATCATCTCTTCCGGGAAATTAGTCATTTCTACAACGATCTGTATATTATTTATAGTAGAACCGTCATTTAAGGCAATAAAATTCACCTGTTTATTTCCTCGTTTTGTTCTTACCCAACCTCTAATTTCCACTTCTTGATTACAATCTCCCGATTGTAATAAGTCCTTTACTGTTGCTTTCTGTGTTTTCATTTCTCTTTAAGTTACAATTGTCAAAACAGTTACAAAAAAGCCGCTGTTTTCTAATTCATCAATTGTTCATACTATTTATAATCTGTGAATTTGCAAAAATAAAGAATAAACCTCAAAACGACAAAAAAACCTCTTATACCTTGAAATAATTTATACATTTTAAAGAACGTTTCTGCCCAAGAAAAATTAAAACGCCATCAACATCACGATATTACAAATAAATCACAAAAAATATAATCCGACACCAACCATCCCCGTTCGGTCAACACCAAATGATTCCCGTCCCTTTTCGCCCAGCCTTGTTGAATATACGCAGCAATACGGGATTCTACCGATGACCAATATTTTTTATAAGTAGACCGAAGAATATCCAGATTGATTCCCCACATGGTCCGCAAACCCGTCATTATATATTCATTATATTGATCAACCTCCGTTAATTCTTCGAAATCAAATTTTAAAATATCTTTATCTAAACTTTCACTATAAGTTTTTACATTAGCAACATTCCATTGCCGGGAATGTAAATTAAACGAATGGGCAGAAGGCCCTAATCCGATATAGGGTTTTTTACTCCAATAATTAGAATTATGGACAGAATATTTACCTGCCCGGGCAAAATTAGATATTTCATAATGTTCAAACCCCATTTCCCGCAATGCATCTGCTACAAAAAAATATTCCTCCGTCACCTTCTCTTCTGGTGGAGGAGCAAAAATTCCCTTTTCGATTTGCCGGGCAAATACGGAACCTTCTTCTATACTTAAAATATATACAGATACATGCGAAACAGGCAAATATTGGATTTGCTTCAAATCCGCTTTTATATTCTCCAGAGTATTTCCCGGCATACCAATGATAAAATCGATACCGATATTTTCAAAACCGGATTCAGCCGCACAAAAAATACCGTCTATCGCCTGACGAGCAGTATGGGTCCGGTTCATTTTTTTCAACCCCTTCTCATTAAAGGTTTGTACCCCTATACTCAAGCGATTGAAGCCTAAACGACGCAATTCATTCAATTTAGCCGGGACCAGATCCTCCGGATTCATCTCTATCGTCCTTTCCGCCGAAAGAGAAAGCGGATGGATTTCTTCCAATTTTTGTAAAATAATCTGAAGTTCATCAGGAGTAAGATAAGAAGGAGTCCCACCTCCCAAATACAAAGTCTCCGGTTTATAAGTTCCTAAATAATCTTTCCTCAATTCTATTTCCCTGCACAATGCGCGGATAAAAGCTTGTTTAAAAACGATGGAAGCGACAGAATAAAATCCGCAATAATAACATTTACTCCGACAAAAAGGTATATGTACATAGACTCCCATATTCTTTTCGAAAAATATAACTTTTTCCTCCTACTTATTCCGCTGAAGCAAATAAATATTACGGCTATATACCAACAAGCCCGTAGATTGTCCTAAAATTAACACAGGATCCCGCCGATAAAGAGCATAAGCGACAATAATCAGGGAACCCGTCAAACTGATCAGCCAAAAGCCCAATGGCAAAACAGATTCATTTTTTCTACGGGAATAAAGCCATTGATAAACGAATCTCAATGTAAATATGATTTGTCCCAGAGAGCCAAATACCAATAACCACAAAGGAATGTCTTCATTCTTAAAAAACTGATTGACGAAAGCAGGCAGGTCTTTAAACATATAGCCCATAACAGCCACTGGAGTCAATAATAAAACATAGCGGATAACGACCGGACATTTCCGCCAACTTTCTTTTTTATCTAAATTCCAGATATAAATATAATAAGAAATTAATTGTCCCAGAATAATTGCAAAATCATTCCGCAGCCAGCCATATATAAACAACAGATAAGAACCTAACAGACTCAGTTTCCAGAAAATAGAAGGAGAAACAACCTTTTTTGCCTTTTCGGACATAATCCATTGCAGCAGTAAGCGGGCAGAAAAGAGCAATTGCGCCAGGAAACCAATTACATAGATCATATATACATCTCTCAAAATTAATGGACTTTACCCAGATTGTTTGTTGCAACTTCATAATTAATATACCGCTTTTTCATCCATCGGTAAGCAAAACAATCCTTAAAAGGCCCTGCCAGACGATTCCATAAATGATATTTTGATTTTCCGGCAATCCGGGGAAAATGCCGGACAGGAACCTGTTTTACTTTTCCATGCTGTAACTGTATCAAAGCAGGTAAAAAACGGTGCATGCCGGTAAAAAAAGGGATTCTCTTGGCGTACGGAGTCCGAAGAATTTTCAAAGGACATCCTGTATCTTCTACCCCGTCGTGAGTCATTGCCCTACGAAATCCATTCGCAACCCGGGAAGACATATTTTTTACAAAACTATCTTTCCTTCCGGTCCGGATACCCATGACCATTTCATAATCATTTACATAGTCAGCTAAAAGATTGAAATCTTCCGGAGTTGTTTGCAAATCAGCATCGATATAACCGACATAGGCAGAAAAAATGTGGTCAATACCTGCTTTCATTGCAGCACTCAACCCTCCGTTTTGGGCTAGACTCAGGTAAAAAAAATCTTTATTTGCTTTACAAGCTTCTTGGATAAATTGTTCACTTTTATCTGTAGAGCCGTCATTTACAAAAAGAATACAAGAGGTGAGCTTAGAGATCTGCAAATAGTGGGATAATTCTGTTGTCAGGCGTTGAATATTACCTTCTTCGTTATAGACAGGAACAATAATCGTCAACTCATAATTTGCAGTTTTATTCATAACTTAAATTTTCATTCATTTCATTCAAGAATAACACAAAATTAATTAGCTTTGCTCTACTTTTAGAGTTCTTTTTCCAAGAGTAAATTTATTTTTTAATCTCCTGAAACGGAGTATTTGTCTTATTTAAATAAAGTACAAAGATATGAAATATAAACGGATTCTGTTAAAGCTAAGTGGTGAATCTTTAATGGGCAACCAAAAATACGGAATTGACGTAACTTGTGTTGAAAGTTATGCTCGTCAAATTAAAGAAATTGCAGACATGGGAATACAAATCGGCATTGTTATCGGCGGAGGCAATATTTTCCGGGGATTAAGCGGCTCCCATAAAGGTTTTGACCGGGTAAAAGGGGATAGCATGGGAATGCTGGCTACTGTCATTAACGCCCTGGCCCTCAGTTCGGCATTAGACAATGAGAAATGTAAAAATAAAGTTTTAACGGCTATCCGCATGGAACCTATCGGAGAATTCTATTCCAAAAGCAAAGCCATAGAATATTTAGAAAAGGGATATGTTTCTATTTTTAGTGCCGGTACCGGAAATCCGTATTTCACGACAGACACAGGCAGTAGTTTACGGGCCATTGAAATCGAAGCTGACGCTATGTTAAAAGGGACCCGGGTCGACGGGATTTACACAGCTGATCCGGAAAAAGATCCCACAGCTACGAAATTCGATAAGATTACCTATGACGAAATATATAACAAGGGATTAAAAATTATGGACCTGACAGCGACAACTATGTGTAAGGAAAATCATCTTCCCATTGTTGTATTCAATATGGATGTAGAAGGGAATTTGAAAAAATTAATGAGCGGAGAAAAAATAGGTACGCTGGTATACGAAAAATAAACAGTTCCAATCAGAATGAAGAGATAGAATCAGAAAAATCTATTCCTAGCGGAATAAAAATTGAAAATAATAGGCTATTTATTTTCCTCTCAGGAGCAATATGATATTAGACAAGATAAATACACCCGAAGATCTCAGACAACTACCGGAAGATTCCCTGATACAATTATGTGCGGATATCCGGCAAAAAATTATTGAAGATTGCGCGGAAAATCCTGGACATTTAGGGGCCAGCCTCGGCGTGATAGAACTCACCGTCGCCCTACATTATGTCCTCAATACGCCATACGACAATCTGATCTGGGACGTAGGTCATCAGTCTTACGCTCATAAAATCCTTACAGGACGAAAAGATCAATTTAAAATGAAACGTCAGTTCGGAGGCATCAGCGGCTTTCCGAAAATGTCGGAAAGCAAATATGATTCTTTTGGAACAGGACATTCTTCTACGTCTATTTCAGCAGCTTTAGGGATGGCAATTGCTGCCAAAATAAACGGAGAAACAGATCGTCAGTCCGTTGCAGTTATCGGTGACGGATCTATGACAGGGGGATTAGCTTTCGAAGCCCTAAATAATGCGGGTGTTCATAATAGCAACCTTCTGGTCATTTTGAACGACAACAATATGGCTATCGATCCCAATATCGGTGGTTTAAATGATTATCTTCTGGATGTGACCACCTCCAAAACTTACAACAAGCTGAAGGAAGACGTATGGCATATTCTGGGAAAGCTGAACCGTATCAGCCCAGGCATGAGAAGCTTTATACAAAATGTCGATAACAGTTTGAAATCTTTATTGCTGAAACGGAGCAATCTGTTCGAAGCAATGGGGCTTCGTTACTTTGGACCTGTTGATGGCCATGATGTCAATCATCTGGTAAAAATACTCCGGGATATGAAAAAAATCAACGGCCCTAAACTACTACACTGTATTACGGTAAAAGGCAAAGGACTGAAACAGGCGGAAGCAGATCAAACGACCTGGCATGCCCCCGGAAAATACAATAAGGACACGGGCGAACTGATTAAAGAACAAAATCCGTCGCCGACGCCTAAATTTCAGGATGTTTTTGGTTATACTCTTTTGGAACTTGCCCGCGCGAACGATAAAATCTTAGGTATTACGCCTGCTATGCCGACAGGCTGTTCGTTAAACATCATGATGAAAGAGATGCCTGAAAGATGCTTCGATGTAGGAATAGCGGAACAACATGCGGTGACCTTTTCCGCAGGTCTGGCAGCGAAAGGATTTATTCCTTATTGCAATATTTATTCTTCTTTTATGCAAAGGGCCTACGATCAAGTTATCCATGATACTGCACTTCAAAACTTACAAGTTGTATTTTGTCTGGACCGGGGAGGAATAGTTGGAGCAGATGGAGCTACTCATCATGGGGCTTATGATTTAGCTTATTTCAGATGTATTCCGAATCTCACGATCAGTGCTCCTTTAAATGAGGAAGAGCTGCGGAATTTGATGTATACGGGCCAATTGCCCCACCAACAAGGTCCCCTTGTCATCCGGTATCCCAGGGGAAACGGTTTTATGACAAATTGGAAAACCCCTTTTCAGGAATTACCTATTGGGAAAGGAAGATGCATGATAGAAGGAGAAGAAATCGCTCTGTTGTCTATAGGAGCTATCGGGAATCTTGCCCAAAAGGCTATAGCCAGAATTCCCCGACCTACAATCGGTTGGTATGATATGCGTTTTTTAAAACCGATAGACGAAGAACTTTTACATACTATATTTAGTAAATTCAAAAAAATTATCACATTGGAAGACGGGACTATTATAGGAGGATTAGGAAGTGCTGTAATCGAATTTATGAATAAATATCATTACAATGCTCAAGTGTCCCGATTGGGTATACCTGATAAATTCATTGAACACGGTAGCCAACAACAACTTTACAAACTATGTGGTTATGACGAAGAGGCCATTTACAACCAAATTTGCAGCTTATTAAAAGAGTAAGATTTCTTTAGCTTCTGTGAGATGAAAGACGAAATAAAATTACCGAATAATGTAGAGTGTTACGAAAAATTTAAAAAGACATTTAAAAATCTTTCGGCAAAAGAGCTTAATTTGTTAGTTAGTAACGATTCTGTCAAATATTATAAAAAAGGAAGCCTTGTCTATTCCGAAGGGACTCGCATGAAGGGATGTTATTTTGTATACAGCGGCGTTGTCAAAATTTTTCAGACCGGGCACGAAGGAAAAGAGCAGATCATAAAATTTGAGAAAGAAGGTGACTTTTTCGGCTTCCGTTCTGTCATTTTAAAAGAAAAAGCCTGTACTTCCGTAGAGATATTAGTAGATGCCATCCTCTATTTTATTCCGGAAAAAACGCTCTTACTTTTGATAAAAAACAACCCGGATTTCGCCTACGAATTAATGCAAATTGCCTGCAAAGAATTAGGAGAATCCAATCGCTATATTCGGGATATTGCGCAGAAATCGGTAAAAGAGCGCCTAGCAGAAATATTATTGATGATGGCCCACGATTTCGGGGTCGAAAACGATGGCACCTTAAAATTAAACATCTCGCGGGAAGATTTGAGTAATTTTGTAGGTACCGCTACGGAAACTGTTATCCGTCTATTGTCTGAATATAAAACCGAAGGATTAGTCGAATCAAAAGGACGCAAAATCAAGCTTTTAAATATTGAAAAATTAAAAAACAGAGCCGGTTTATAAAAGGAACTTAAAAACTCAGCCTTTATTTATCACAATCATTCACTAAGATATTTAGTGTCTTTTCCTTCACCTCGATTATTTCAAGGTGAGATGCAAATATGTTTGCTTTGTATTCTTTTTTTAAAACTCAATATTTTTCTTTTTTTTATACCTTTATCTGAAAATTATTGTAATTTAACGCGTCTTTTTAAGTCTAACTATTAATAATTAATTAAAACATGCCACAAATTTCAGAAATGGGAAAAATAATACCGGCTTCTCCTATTCGCAAGCTGGTTCCCTATGCCGACCAAGCCAAAGAAAAAGGGATTAAAGTATATCATCTTAACATCGGACAACCAGATATAGAAACTCCTCCTATCGCCTTGGAAGCTGTCAGGAATATGAAATTGTCTGTCATCGAATACACCCCCTCCGGAGGAAATCATACGTTAAAAGTAAAATTAGCAGGATATTACCAGCATTTAGGAATTAATATTCATGAAGAAGATATTTTAATTACGACAGGAGGTTCCGAAGCGATTTTATTTGCTTTTATGAGCACATTAAATCCCGGAGATGAAATCATTATTCCGGAACCTTTTTACGCCAATTATACAGCTTTTGCTGTTATGACAGGCGTAAAAGTAAAGACAGTCACCTCCACTATTGAAAACAATTTTGCTTTACCTCCTATCAGTGAAATTGAAAAGCTGATCACTCCTGCAACAAAGGGTATTGTCATCATCAACCCCAACAATCCGACAGGTTACTTATACTCTAAAGAGGAATTAGAAGAGCTGGCTAAAATCATCAAAAAATACGATTTATATTTATACTCAGATGAAGTATACAGACGTTATTGTTACGATGGTCTGAAACATTTTTCTGTCATGAATTTACCGGGTATTGAACAGAATGTCGTTTTATTTGATTCGATGTCAAAAAGATACAGTGAATGTGGTATCCGTGTAGGAGCTATCATTACCCGTAACAGAGAGATTTTAGCGACAGCTTTAAAATTCGGCATGGCGCGTCTGTGTCCTCCCGCTTTAGGGCAAATAGCCGCAGAAGCTTCTTTAGATACAACCGACGAATATTTCGAAAACGTTTACAATGAGTATATCGAACGGAGAGATTTTATGGTGGAAGCCCTGAATAAAATGCCGGGAGTCATTTGCCCGAAACCGAAAGGAGCTTTTTATTCCATCGTAAAATTACCTGTAGACGATGCCGACCGTTTTGCGAAATGGTTATTGGAAGATTTTAGTTATAACGGTCAAACAGTCATGGTGGCTCCTGCCAGTGGATTTTATCATACATCGGGTCTCGGAAAAAATGAAGTAAGAATCGCTTATGTTTTAAAAATCAGCGAACTGAAAAAAGCGATGGAGACCTTGGCTCAGGCTTTGAAAGAATATCCTGGAGCACAGCAGGCATAACAGATAATTTTTCTATCTTTGCAGCTTAGATGAAGCTGTGATTAAGATTTTTTAGAAAAAACAGATATGATATCCGACTCGAAATTTGACAGTATTAGACCCTATGTAGGGAGTGAAGTTGTTGCAGCAGCACAAAGACTCAGCAATGCGGAGGCGTTTCTATCCGTTTTCTCACAGCTTACTCAGATTGATAAAAATGTAATCGCTGCGACGCTCAAGGACATCCATACCCGGGATGAATTCCAATGCAAATTTTTTGGTCCGGCGATTCAGTCGGTTATCGACCATACTTCAGACGGAGTTTCCATCAGCGGATTGGAAAATCTCAGACCGGATACTTCCTATCTGTTTATTTCTGATCACAGAGATATTATTCTGGATTCTGCTATATTGAATCTGTTGTTGAGAAAAAACGGTTTTAAATATACAGAAGCTGCTATCGGGAGTAATCTTCTGGTGAATGAATGGGTTACAGACCTGGTGAAATTGAATTCCTGTTTCATTATAGAAAGGGATATTCCCGTCAGAGAAATGATCGTCAGCTCTGCCCTTCGTTCTGAATACATACGTGCCACAATTGAAGCTGGAGTCAATTCTATATGGATTGCCCAAAAAGAAGGACGGACTAAAAACGGGGATGATAAAACACAACCCAGTTTACTGAAAATGTTCAAAATGAGCAGTTCTAAAGATTTCGCAGAAAATTTCCGACAGCTCAAAATCGTGCCTTTGTCTATCTCTTATGAATGGGAGCCTTGCGACGATCTGAAGACAAATGAATTATACACCAAAACGGTCAGCGAATACATAAAAACTCCGGAAGAAGATATGAAAAGTATGCAAACCGGTTTAGCCATGTATAAAGGCAGGATCAACTTTGTGGTAGACAAACCCATTGATGACGAACTGGATGCAATAGCCAGTTTGCCATCCAATGGAGAAAGACTGGAAGTCCTTGCCCAGCTCATTGATTCAAAAATTCATAAAAACTTTAAATTATGGCCGAATAATTATATTGCTTATGATCTTTTGCATTCTGTCAATAAATTTTCAAAATTTTATAACGATGAAGAAAAAGAAAAATTTATTTGCACAATGACTCAGAAAATCGACAAAATTGAGGGAAACCGTTCGCTATTGAATAACATTTATTTGGAGATTTATGCTAATCCTATTAAAAATTGTCTCCACCTAAAAGACACTGAGCAATAAAAATAAGCCTATTTTATTCCGTATCTGAAACTTAAACGAAAAACGAAAATTAATGAAAACAGTCCGCTTACTCATTATTCTTGGTGCTTTTTTAATTATGATTTCCAGCGTATTTAGTCTGATGACAACGACGGACCGAACACCAGTATACATCAACATCTGCGCTATGTTAAGTTTAGCTATTGCCGTTTCGGTCATGAATTTCCAAAAAAACAACCGAAAAGACCGAAGATAAAATCTCAAAATGTATAAAGTTAAACGCACGATATACCTGAAAGATCGCCATATAGACGTTTGGTTAGGGCTTGTAAGTAAAACCAAGAATGGGAAAAACGGGAAATATACCGTCTATTTACTTACGGATAACCCGGATAATCCTTTTAACCATGCAGAACCCATCTTAAGCGGCATTACCTCGAAAGAAACGGCCATCCGGAGAGGAATTGAATTTGTCAAAAATCTATTGCAAAATATTTCGGATCGCACAGTCACTTCAGAGGACAAAAAATCAGAATTCTAAATTGATTTTACATCAAAATTTGCCATAATGGAAAGAAAAGTCAGAGTCAGATTTGCTCCAAGTCCCACAGGAGCACTTCATTTAGGGGGAGTGAGAACAGCCCTTTTCAACTATTTATTTGCCCGTCATCATAAAGGAGATTTCCTTTTACGTATAGAAGATACCGACCAGACCAGATATGTACCCGGAGCAGAGGAATATATTATAAAATCTTTACAATGGTGCGGTTTAAAGGTGGATGAAGGAGTAGGAACAGGAGGAGAATACGGTCCCTACCGTCAAAGCGAAAGAAAAGACTTATATAAACAATACGCTTTACAATTAGTTGCATCCGGACACGCCTATTATTCTTTCGATACAGCTGAAGAATTGGACAATTACCGCAAATCCTGTGAAGCGCAAAAAGAAACGTTTATCTATAACGCTACCACACGGATAAAACTCCGGAACTCTCTTACAATGGATGCTGATCAGGTAAGGCAATTACTGGAAGCAGGAGAGCCCTATGTCATCCGCTTTAAAATGCCTGAAAATGAAGAACTCCATTTAAAAGATATTATCCGGGGAGAAGTTCGTTTCCATACCTCCTTATTGGACGACAAGGTTCTCTTCAAATCAGACGGTATGCCTACTTATCATTTAGCAAATGTAGTAGACGACTACCTGATGAAAATTACACACGTCATCCGGGGAGAGGAATGGCTTCCCTCTCTTCCCCTGCATGTACTTTTATACAGAAGTTTCGGCTGGACAGAAGTGATGCCTGAATTTGCGCATCTTCCCCTTATTCTGAAACCTGTAGGAAATGGGAAACTGAGCAAAAGGGATGGGAATAAGATGGGATTCCCCGTATTTCCAATGCAATGGACAGACCCTGAGACCAAAGAAATATGGCATGGTTATAAAGAAGACGGATATTTTCCCGAAGCTTTTATCAATATGCTTGCTTTACTAGGCTGGAATGACGGAACGGATAAGGAAATTTTCTCGCTGGAAGAGTTATGTCAAGCCTTTTCGCTGGAAAGAGTCCATAAAGCAGGATCCCGGTTTGATCCGGAAAAAGCAAAATGGTTCAATCACAAATACCTGATTCATAAACCGGATACGGAACTCGCAATTCCCTTAAAAGAAATACTGGAAAGTAACGGCATTCAGGCAGACCTATCTCAAATAGAAAAGGTATGCGGTTTAATGAAAGAACGGGCTAATTTCGTGAAAGATATTTATAACGACAGTTTATTCTTTTTCGTTACACCGGAAGAATACAATGAAAAAGACGTAAAAAAATACTGGAAAGAAGAATCCATACCCCTGATGCAGGAATTATATAATCTTCTCAGCAAAATCGAAGATTATTCTTTTGCCAACACTGAAAAAATTATTTCAGCATGGATTAACACCAAGGAAATCGGTTTTGGCAAAGTAATGAATCCTTTTAGAGTCGCCATCGTAGGAGCAGCCAAAGGACCACATATGTTCAATATTATTGAAATTATCGGGAAAACCGAAACATTAAAGCGGCTGGAAAAAGCATTAAACACACTAAAATAGAGATACATGGAAAATAGGATTTCTGATTCTGAAAAACAATATGCGATGTTTATTCACATCTCGCAATTTGCGGGAGTAATCATTCCCGGACTAGGATGGATTTTACCTTTGGTGTTGTGGTTAACAAAGAAGGACACCTCTTCCTATATTGACGCCAATGGAAAAATAGTAATGAACTGGATTATTTCCTGCTTCCTCTACGCCATAGGAGCTACGATCTTAACTTTTATCCTTATTGGGATTCCTCTTTTAATCGCTTTGGGAATATGCAGTCTTATATTTACAATTATTGGTGCAATACGGGCGAATGACGGTATATTGTGGCCTTATCCCCTAAGCATCAAATTTATAAACTAAAGCATTCTCCTGTAGGGCTGTAAACGTCAATACAGGATAAAGTTATTTGCCTGCAACTCCCGGATAGCTTGTTCTTCATGCAGCAAAAAGGGATTTAGTTCCTGAGTGGTCAGGCTAGAAGGAGCGGGTACAAAAATGGTATTCGGATATTGCATGATAATATCATGCAATATTCTTACCCGTTTCATGTGAAAATCGGAAGAAACAACCCACAAAATATCCGGCTGCTCTTTTTCAATGACAAGTTTCGACATCCTAAAATCTTCGACAGTATTGGAAGACAACACAAATTCCAGGAAGTCATTTTCTTTCACTCCTTTATGCAAAAGATATTGTTTACTGTAGTAAGCATGCGGTAAAGAGGTTGGATTAAACTGTTTCCCAAATCCTCCTGTACAAAGGAAACGGCTGTTTTTATTAAGCGAATAGAGCTCAAAGGCATAATTCAAACGATCTAAAGCAATTCTGCTCAAATTGCCCTTTTCATCGTTAGGCGCTCCCAATACCAGTAAAATATTTTTCATATTCTTCATTCCACTATTCAAAAGTTTCCCCAAATCAAACAAATATCCATACAAAAATAGATATAAAAAACAAACTGATTTAATCCTTTATTTAAATAACAAAAGACTTATCTTATACTCCCGTACAAAAATATCATTTTTAATCAGGAAAAAATCCTCTTTTGTGTCCCTACTGTGTATTTTATTTGTAACTTTTCTGCCCCTTTATACGTCATTTTGGAAAATATGTCTTCTATGAAAAATCTTTTATTTGGCTTTATTTGCCTGATTTCAGGTATGGCTTCTTCCGTATTTGCCCAAAACTGTAGTTATCGCATATATGGACATATTTCTACTGTAGACAATGAAAAATTCTCCGGCTACATTACCTGGGGAAAGAATCAATTATACTGGACAGATCTTTTTCAAGCTCTCAAACCGAAAAATCCTTATGCCCACTATTTTAAACCTGAGGACGGAGTACTTTTTAATCACTCAGGCAAAACATCGTCAGTCCCCCCCCAACATATATTTGCCTGCCGATTCGGAGATATAAAAACCATAGAATTGAGCGGCATAAACCAAATTAATCTTCACATTCAGAGTGGTTATCAAATCCTATTAAAAAAAGGCAGTTTTAAAGATATAAACACTCCCATCTCTCTTCAAATATCAGCACAAGAAGAAATAGAGATTCCCTGGGAAAAAATAGCTAAAATTGAATTCGACGCCTCGCCCGATTCTTTTTGTCCGCCTCATACTCTTCCGATTACCGGTATCGTTCAAACCAAACAAGGGATTTATAAAGGATTTATTAGCTGGAACAAGAAAAAAACAATCACAGATACGTTTAAAGCCAAAACAGCCCGAGGAGAAATCTATATAAGCTTTTCTCAAATCAAAAGAATCCTCAAAGCTCCGAACGGCTATCGGCTCATTTTAAAAAACGGAGAAGTAAAGGATTTAAAGACCATCGAAAATCTTCGGGAAATTACAGTAAATATGCCAAACATTGGTATTGTGACCATCCCGGCAAGCAAATTGGAATCTTTGAACATAGAAGAAATTCCACTGCCTTCCTATGCTGATTTCTCGGACCAAACGCCTCTTTATGGGGAGATTTTAACCCGCAAAGGAGAAAAAATAAAAGGAAGGCTAGCTTACGATTTAGATGAAGCGATGAATTTTGAACTCCTGGAAGGGGAAAATGATAATATCGAATATTCTATCCCTTTTAAATACCTCCAATCAATAGAACCGAAAAACTATAAATATTCTTATATCACTCTCACAAACGGAGCGGCTCTCAGCTTAGGAGATTCCGTAGATGTAGGCGCTGAAAACAGTGGCATTCTGATATTTCCGGAGGATAGCATACCCGTTTATGTTCCCTGGAAAGAAATCCGTTTGATTACTTTTGAAAATCAAGCCCGTTCTACTCCGGAATAACGTTCCCGGATAAGTTCGAAGATCCGCCAAAGTTCCTCTATAGACTCAGCTCTTAACATTTGTATCCGTAATTCCCGGAAATGAGGTAAGCCTTTAAACATAGCTGCCATATGCCGGCGCATATGAAGAATACCTCTTATTTCATCAATCCAGTCGACAGATAATAATATTTGTTCTTTTAAAATATCAATTTGTTCTGCAACAGATAAATCCGGTAACATTTCTCCGGTTTGAAAATAATGCTTGATTTGTTTAAAAATCCAAGGTCGCCCAATCGCCCCCCGTCCGATCATAACAGCATCTACTCCGTATTTATCAAAAGCCTCTTTAGCCTTTTGAGGAGACGTGATATCTCCGTTTCCAATAATCGGGATTTGGATTCTCGGATTATTTTTTACTCTTCCAATAGGTTCCCAATCCGCTTCCCCCGCATACATCTGAGAACGGGTACGCCCGTGTATAGCCAAAGCTTGTATCCCCACATCCTGCAAACGTTCGGCAATATCTTCGATAATAATATGTTCACAATCCCACCCCAAACGGGTTTTAGCTGTAACCGGAACCTTCACGGCCTTGACAATTCGTTCCGCCATCTCTATCATAAGAGGAATATCTTTTAACAACCCTGCACCAGCTCCTTTCTGGGCTACTCTTTTTACAGGACAACCAAAATTCAGATCGATGAAATCCGGCTGCACTTCCTCTACGATTTTAGCGGCCTCCGTCATAGAATCAATATAACGGCCATAAATCTGAATCGTTACAGGACGTTCAGATTCTTCTATCGTCAATTTTTTCAAAGATTTATGAACAGAGCGAACCAGGGCATCCGCAGAAACGAACTCTGAATATAACCAATCTGCTCCAAATTCTTTACAAAACTTTCGAAAAGGAGGATTGGTCACATCTTCCATAGGCGCCAACACCAAAGGATATTTTCCTAATTCTTTTCCTGCTATCTGCATAAACTTAAAAACTAAAGGATTTGATTAAATATTTTTTACAACTTCACAATAATGAGGGATTCTCCGGAATGCCAAATCTGTTAAAGCATCCTAAAACTTTTGATTTCTGTCCGAAGAATATTTGAATACATCTGATTATTAAATAAGTTTGCTGCAAAAATAACAAATTAAACCATTCTTAAAATCATGCTTGTACTAAAATTACTATTGTCCCTCCTGACCCTTTTACCTACTGACGCCCGTTGGCAACGAATCGAAACAGATCAACATATCTCCTTTTTATTCCCGAATAATGTACAAAAATTACAGAGAAAGACAAATGGAATCCCTTCTTATATTTACCAAACAAAAGATTTAACCTGTGTTTTCGGAGTGGTATGTTCCGATTTTTCAAATCAAAAAATATCTTTTTCCGATCCAAACCATGCATTAGCAATATACGAACAATTGAAAAAAGGTTCTGTAGATATGGAAACTGCTATCCTGAAAAATGAACAAACAGTTCCTTATGAAAACATGCTTATCAAAGAAATAGAATATTCTATTATTAAAGATAAATATGAAATGACCTACTTTAAACGGTTTATATTTAGAAATAATAAAGTTTATCAAGTTACAATTGGAGCTAAAACCAGACATTTTGATATTTTAAAAGAAGAAAGAGAAATTTTCTTCAATTCCTTCTTATTTACAGATTGATTGAAGTCTGAATGTATAACCTCTTTCAGGCTAATATGACTTTACTAAAAACTCAAAATATAAAACCTTCGGAAAGCCAGCTTAAAAGGAGGAATGCAAACATTTGAAATAATCTGTAACTTTTCATTATATTCGTTCGTCCCATACAAGATATGAATAGAAACGAATATAATTTAAGTGTAGACAAATTCTCTGACGATGTATTTCGTTTTATTTACAAGACCTGTCATAATAAGGAATTAGCGGAAGATATCATTCAAGACGCTTATATGGTACTTTGGGAACATGTCGGAGAAATCACGTTCGAAAAAGCAAAAGCTTTTCTCTTTACGACTTCTTATCACAAAATGATCGATATATTCCGGCGGGAAAAGAGAAATAAAGATATAGAAAATATAAATCCGGAATATTATTTATCTGGCACGCAATCACCTGATTTACAAGATATTTTAGAATTTGCACTAAACAAATTATCCCCTGTCCAAAAAACAGTTATTTTATTGAGAGATTATGAAAATTATTCTTACCAAGAAATAGCAGACATTACTCATTTATCCGAAAGTCAGGTAAAAGTATATATTTTTAGAGCCCGCAATTCTATGAAAGAATTTATCCGAAAACCTGATTTAATCGTGTAACTCTATAAGGAAGGGTTTAATTGATTTAAATATGATTACACAGAAAAATTACGAAATTTATTTTGCCGATTATCTCGATGGAACATTAGGAGAAGCGGAAACAGCAGAATTAAAAGCTTTTCTGTTGGTACATCCTGAATTATCCAAGCTTATAGAAGACACGGATAAGGTAAAACTTCAGAAACCCACTTTTACTTACTTACATAAAGAATCTCTAAAAAAAACAGAACTACAGGAATGTCCGGATTATTATGCTATTGCAGCCGCAGAAGAAATATTGACAGAAAGGGAAAAAAAGCAATTGAAGGAAAGATTTGCTGACCAGGAGTTTCAGGCCTCTGTGCAGCTCTATCAGCAATTAAGGCTTAAACCAAACCCGAATATTCATTTTAATAAGAAAAATAAACTTTACAAAAAGCAAGGTAAACGTATTCTTTTGATACAATTAACTGCTGTGGCAGCTGTTTTATCTCTCTTTCTGCTCATACGGTTGTTTACGCCCTCTATCGTAGAAAAAGATTCGATGTTCAGCGACAATCGGAAAACCATTCTTCCCCTTATCGTTTCACCACATTTCAGTACACCTCTGGAAACAAAAGGTTACAAACCCTCTTTTGAACTGGCGAAAGTAAAATCCATAAAACCTACAAAGCAAATTATTGCTCCCATTTCTTCCTCTATGGAAACAGTAATCCTCCTTACTTCTGATACAGAAATAAAACTTCAGGAAATAGCTATGAACGACACTCCGGAAATTATTCTTACTGAATCAGCTAAAACCTGGAGAGCTTCTTCCGATAATGTGGGAACAAAAAATATAATTACTTCTGTTATTCACGCTGGTAAAAACCTTACACAAAGAATGAAAAAAAACAATATAAATGCAAAAGTGTCTGTAACATATTAAAAACACTATCCGTCTTATGGGAAAATAATAGAATTTAAGAAAAATAATACTATGAAAACAACATTATCTCTCTTTGCAATTTTTTTGACATTAAACGGAATGGCTTCCAATTTCCAAGATACAGTAATGGTGGACGATCTGTGGCAAAAAGAAAAAAATATAAAATTCGTACCGAACTTACAGGATTCTCTTCTGTCAAACAGGGAAATGCAAATTACAGATACTCTCCCTACACAAAAAAAATCTAAAATACGTATTCTTTCTTCTTCATCCAGCGGCTTGACAATTATCGGTTCCGGAAATGATACAGAAATTGAAATTTTAGGAAACCATAAATATAAAAACAAAAAAAACAAAGGGTACCAAAATTTCAGTGGCCATTGGTGCGGTTTTAATTTCGGATTTGTAAACTTTACAAATACTGATTATTCTGATTATTCCGCCAGTGAACAGGATTTTATGGAACTAGATTATGCAAATTCTTTCGTCATGCAATTTAATATTTTGGAACAAAGCATCAATCTCGTACCCCGGAATAATTTTGGATTAATTGTAGGTTTAGGGCTCGAGTACCAACGCTTGCGTTTTGAAAATAAACACCAGTCCATCTGTTTGGATGAGAACAACAGAATTATGCCCTATACCCTCAATCCAGACTGGAAAGTAAAAAGGAATTCGTTCAAAACACTTTACCTCACGGTTCCTGTTTTAATGGAAGTACAATTTCCAGCAAGGCTCAGAAAAAAAGTATATATATCTGCCGGTTTTATGGGAGGTATCCGCCTTCATTCCAAAACAAAAATTGTATATAAGAACCTCGATGGAAATAAGAAAAAAGACAAAAATTCCGATAATTTCAATATGATACCTGTCAAAGCAGATGTAGTAGCACGTATCGGTTACCACAACCTGAATATCTGGGGAAGTTATACTTTAACCAATATGTTCAAATCAAACAAAGGGCCGGAATTGCATCCTTACAGCTTGGGGATAGGAGTAACATTTTAAAGATTACTGTGCCTATAAAATAATTTTTAATTGATTTATTTTTAAAGAAATATCCTGAAATATTGTCTTTTCGTGAGAATATTTTTAGGATATTTCTTTTCCTTACTATCAGCTTATTCATTCATGATTTCAGTCTGCCGATCGATAGAAGCCTGATGAATCGCTTTGAAAACTTTTTCTAAAAATTCTTCACTCAATCCATTCTGCTTTCCTTTCTGAAATACTTTTTCCAAAATCTTATCCCAACGTCCCGGTTGTAAAATCGTGATATTATTTTGTTTTTTATACTTCCCAATTTCTGCAGAGACCTTCATACGATCTGACAGGATCTGGAGTAATTCGTTATCCAATTCATCAATACGAGCCCGTAACTCATCAATATTTTCTTTATACTCTACATCCTCCGTCTCTACATTCCGGATGACCAGATGGGATAAAATTTCCGAGAGAGAAGAAGGAGTAACCTGCTGCGCTGCATCACTTAAAGCAATTTCAGGACAAATATGCGATTCCACAATCAAACCGTCAAAACCCAAATCCATAGCTTGCTGAGAGACCTCCTGTATATATTCTCTTTTACCGGAAATATGACTGGGATCACAAATCATGAGTATATCCTTATGACGACGTTTAATTTCTATGGGGATCTGCCATTGTGGAATATTTCTGTATTTTGCTTTTGTATAGGTAGAAAATCCTCTGTGTATAACCCCAATTTTCTTTAATCCAGCCATATTTAAACGTTCTAAAGCTCCGATCCAAAGCTCTACATCCGGATTTACCGGATTTTTAACTAAAACAGGAATATCCGTTCCTTTCAAAGCATCTGCAATTTCCTGCATAGCAAAAGGATTAGCCGTCGTCCGGGCTCCGATCCATAACAAATCCACTCCTGCTTTCAAAGCTTCGTATACATGTTTGACATTTGCTACTTCTGTAGAAGTTTTCATACCCAATTCCCGTTGTACACGACGCATCCAACCTAAACCATCTGCTCCGACACCTTCAAAACAATTCGGACGGGTACGAGGTTTCCAAATACCTGCCCGCAATACGTTCACCCCGTTACTTTTCAAAGCCCTCGCCGTTTCAAATAATTGCTGCTCGCTTTCCGCACTACAGGGACCCGCAATAATCAACGGTTTTTTCGTATCCGAAAAAATACCCCATTCACTTACTTTTAATAAATCTAATTGAATTGCTGCCATAAAATTTATCGTTATGTGTTTCTATTTAAAATTTTGCATTTTACCTTTTTAATTGACTTTGCAGGCGTTTTTAATATACACTGTGTATCTCGTTTTATAAACGTTTTTTATTCTCAACGAATAATTCTCTTTATCTTATTTGCCTTATAAATCAATTCTCTCACTCCTTGTTCATCGTAATCGGATATATGTTTTTTAAATTCCTGTAACTTTTCAATGTAAGTATCCAATACCGTCAACACATTTTCTTTGTTTTGAGAAAATATAGGAGCCCACATATCAGCATTACTTTTAGCTAAACGTACCGTAGAAGAAAAACCTCCCGAAGCCAAATCAAAAATATTCTTTTCATTTTTCTCTTTTTCCAAAACAGTTAAAGCCAAAGCAAAAGAAGAAATATGAGAAATATGAGAAACATAAGCAGTATGCACATCGTGATGAGCCGCCCGCATATATATCATTCTCATATTCAAACAATCATACATGCTTTTCACTAATTCTACCGCCCGTATATCCGAATCTTCTGCATTACAAATAATCCCGGCACGTCCATCAAAAAGTCCGGACAGAGCCGCCCAAGGTCCCGAATATTCCGTACCCGCCATAGGATGAGCAGCTACAAAATTTTTCCGGTTCGGATGATAATGGACCATTTCATTGATTTTTTCTTTGGTAGAACAAACGTCTGTGACAATCTGTTTATCCACCTTATCCAAAATCTGAGGAATTAAACGAATTGCAGCACTTACGGGAGTCGCCACCACAATAATATCACTTTCTGCAATACAGTCCTCTAAATTTACAAGGTCATCCACTAAACCCATCTCCTTAGCGGCGGCGGCATGCAACTGTTCGCTTTCCACACCGACCACCCGATCTGCAAACTTTCTCTTTTTTAAATCGATCGCCATTGAGCCGCCGATCAAACCAATTCCGATTACTCCTACTTGCATAATTTTTCTCTGTTACTTTCCTTATTTTTCTGCTTTCTGAACTTAACACCAAGAACCATGCTGCAATGCGGCAGGATACAAACGATTCTTTATCCGCTCGTAAGCTTCCTTCAAAACAGGACGTTTCGCACAAAGAGAAATACGAATATATCGGTTACCATTGCTTCCAAATATAAAGCCAGGAGTGATAAATACTCTAGCCTTTTGCAATATATAATCCGTCAACTTTTCTCCGTTTTCCCATTTTTCTCCTATTTTCCCCCACAAGAACATTCCACTGCTATTTTGATCATAAGTCGCTCCCAATAAATCTAAAATCTCTCCTGCCAATAATTTACGGGCTTTATATTCCTCATTCAAAGCCGTATACCAACCAGCATCCAACGATAAAGCTTTCACTGCTGCCAATTGCATAGGCCGGAACATACCGGAATCCATATTACTTTTTACTTTTAACACATTGGCAATAACTTCCGCTTCACCCGCAATCATGCCAATCCGCCAACCAGCCATATTATGGGCTTTACTCAAAGAATTCAACTCAATACAACATTCTTTCGCCCGAGAAACACTCAAAATACTGAGATGCTCTTCGTTGAGGATAAAACTGTAGGGATTATCATTACAAATCAAAATCTTATGCTTTAAACCAAATTCTACTAACCGACGATATAAGGCTTCCGTAGCCCGGGCTCCTGTTGGCATATTCGGATAATTAACCCACATCATTTTTACACCAGTCAAGTCCATTGCTTCTAAAGCTTCAAAATCAGGCATCCAATTGTTTTCTTCCTTCAAATCAAAGGGAATAATTTCAGCCTCCGTTAATAAGGAAGCAGAAGAATAAGTAGGATACCCTGGATTAGGCACCAATACTTTGTCCCCTTTGTCTAAAAAAGCCAGTGACAATAATAAAATTCCTTCTTTCGATCCGGCTAAAGGCTGTATTTCTTTTTCAGGGTCCAGTTCTACACCGTAATATTTTTGATACCATTCTGCAAAAGCCCTTCGCAATTCCGGGATACCTTTGTAACTCTGATAAGCATGATTCTCAGGATTTTCGGCTCCATGTATTAACGTGTGAATTACTTCATAAGCCGGTGCCATGTCAGGTGATCCTATCCCCAAACTGATCACTTTTTCTCCAAGCCGATTCATTTCATCTATTTCGCGGAGCTTACGTGAAAAATAGTATTCACTCACACTATTCGTTCTATTTGCTGGTTGAATAATCATATTTTTAAGTTATTATAATTTACAATTCTGATCTTTCTCATTCGTTATAACTTTTATATTCTCCCATAATTTTTACATCTTCCATCAAAGGCTGTACAGCATTCATGGCTTCTCGATAACGATTATATTCTTCAAATTTAAGGTCCACATAGAAAAAATACTGCCACTCCTTCCCCGGAATGGGTAAAGACTGAATTTTTGTCAGATTCAGATCATAAAAAGAAAAGATAGATAAAATCTGAGAAAGCCTTCCTTTGACATGAGGAATAGTAAAGCAAATCGATGATTTATCGATATCTCTTTTCTCTACATTCAACTTATCATCTAAAATTAAAAAACGGGTAAAATTCTGTTTATGAGTTTCTATACTTTCCTGAAGAATCTCCAGGCCAAACAACTCTGCCGCTAAACCGGAAGCGATGGCGCCAACATGCATTTGCCGCTTAGTTGCGATATCAGCAGCACTTTTAGCCGTATCTTCCGATTCGATCAAACGGATATGAGGATATTCCTGAAAAAAACTTCGTGTTTGGGCAATAGCCATATAATGGGAATGAACTTCACGAATATCTTCTATTTTCTGCCCCGGCAAAGCCATAAGATTTTGCTTAATGCGTAAAAATACCTCCCCTTTTATTTGTTTTCCGTATTTGTGTAAAAGTGAATAATTAGGTAACAGTCCCCCTGAAACCGTATTTTCAATAGCCATAACAGCTCCATCCGCCGTTTTCTGTTCCAAGCTGACAAACAAATCTTCAAAGCTCAGGCATTCTACCACCTCGATCTCTTCTCCGTAATATAAACGGGCAGCCTGTTCGTGAAAACATCCGTGTACCCCTTGAATCGCAATCTTCTTTTTCATTTATTTCTTGTTTAGTGTGTATCTAAAATAAAAACCCCCAGCTTAAGCCGGGGGTCATATTAAATCTTTTTATTCAAGTCCAAGACAAATATACGCCTACCGGCTACTTTTCATACAATAAAAGTAGAAATGAAAATAATAACCGTTGCTAAATCGAAATTGTCCCATCTTGTGTCAATAAAAAAGCCCTGATTTTTCAGGGCTCCGTTTTATCTTATTTATAAAATTTACATACCAAAGCCCTTTACTTCTTGCTAAAAAAGTAATAATAGTAAAAATAATAGGCAACAGAAAAAGGCTTCATCTTACAGTTTTTTGTATTGGTTGCAAAAGTAAAAACATTTTCTTTAACTCCAAAACATTCCCTCTTTTTTTCCGTTTTATTTTTACCTTTGTCGGAGTAAACACACAAAAATAATTTCATGTCAGAAAATAAAACTTTATATCTTTTAGATGCATATGCACTCATATACAGATCTTATTATGCCTTTATCCATAACCCTCGTATCACAACGACTGGCATAAATACATCAGCAACTTTTGGTTTTTGCAATTTTTTACTGGAATTACTGGAACTTGAAAAACCGACCCATATCGCAGTTGTATTCGATCCGGAAGGTCCGACGTTCCGTCACGAAATGTATGCCCCTTATAAAGCCCAACGTCCAAAGATGCCCGAAGATTTACGAAAATCCATTCCTTACATCAAAGACATTATTAAAGGTTTAGGTATAAAATGTATTGAAATTCCTGGATTCGAAGCCGACGATGTCATTGGAACCATTGCCCGCAAAGCAGAAAAATCCGGATATACCGTATACATGATCACTCCAGACAAAGACTATGCCCAATTAGTCAGTGAAAAAATATTTATGTACAAGCCCGGACGTTCCGGGAATAAATCGGAAGTATGGGGCATTCCGGAAGTATTGGATCATTTCGGAATTGAAAAGATCAGTCAGGTTGTCGATATTTTAGGATTAATGGGTGACGCAGCAGACAATGTTCCCGGCTGCTCAGGAATCGGTCCCAAAAGTGCAGCAACTCTGGTATACAAATATGGAGATATTGACGGTATATATGCCCATATTGACGAATTAAAAGGGAAACAGAAAGAAAACCTTCTCGCTTGCCAGCCGACCGTACACCTGTCCCGGACTTTAGTAACCATAAATGCGGATGTTCCCACCGAATATATGGCAGACGACTTAACCAAGGAGCATATTAATATAAAAACCCTGGAACCGATTTTCAAAGAATTGGAATTATTTTCCCTTTCCAGAAGATTAATAGAAACGGATAAGGAAGAAGAGAAAACAGAACATTTATGCGACGTAAAAGTAAAATATTCAGATCGTAGCAAAGACATTGAAAATTTAATCCAAGAATTGGAAAAAGTAAGGGAATACGTCTTTCATTCTGTTTTTATTTCTGGCACAATCTATAGTTCTTATCCTACCTGGATCTGTTTTTCCACAGAAAATCACCGGGTAGATTTTATCAAACTCCCGGACGCTAAAGAAGAAGCGGAAAAAACAATTCAGTTATTCCGGTCTCTTCTCGAAAATCCGGAAAAAACGTTGATTTCTCCAGATGTAAAAGACGATATCATCTGGCTGAAAAGGGCAGGTATTTCATTAAAAAATTCGATTTTTGATATAAAAATCGCCCATTATGTCTTACATCCGGATATGTCACATGAATTGACGCGTATTGCTTTACAATACCTCCATTACACTTTATCTGAACCTCAAAAAACAAATCGTCAGCTTTCTCTTTTTTTCGAGGATGAAGCTCAGGAAGATTATGACTTTGCTGAGAAAGCCGATGTGTTATTCCGATTAAAAGCAGCATTGAATGCAGCGCTTATGGAAACAGGATTAATCCGGCTTTTCAACGATATAGAAATGCCTTTGGTATTTGTACTGGCAGATATGGAATACGAAGGGGTTTCTATCGATACGGAAGAATTACAACGTATTTCGGAAGGATTAAAAATCCGGATAGAAGAGTTAGAAAGAGAAATCTATGCTATTGCCGGTCATCCCTTCAATATCGGTTCTCCGAAACAATTGGGAGAAGTACTTTTCGACGAAATGAATGTCGACGGCGGAAATAAAAAGACAAAAACCGGACAATACAGCACCTCTGAACAAGTATTGGCGAAACTGGAAAATGAACATCCGATTGTCAGCAAAATTCTCGATTACCGGGGATTAAAAAAATTATTAAGTACTTATGCAGAAGCTCTACCTACTTATATTGATGCTGATACCGGCAAAATTCATACCCACTTCAATCAGGCAGAAGCTGCCACTGGCAGACTTAGCAGTTTGAACCCGAACCTTCAAAATATTCCCATCCGGACAGAAGAAGGAAGGGAAATACGCAAAGCTTTTATTACAGGTGATGATCACTATCTGTTTTTCTCCGCCGATTACTCTCAAGTAGAATTGCGTCTCATGGCCCACCTCAGCCAAACCCCACAATTGATAGAGGCATTCCGGCATGGGGAAGATGTACATACAGCCACTGCGGCAAAGATATATCATATTCCCATGGGAGAAGTTACTTCAGAAATGAGACGAAGAGCCAAAACAGCAAATTTTGGAATTATATACGGAATTTCAGCTTGGGGACTGGCAGAAAGACTCCATATCAGCCGGAAAGAAGGGAAGGAACTCATAGAAGGTTATTTCGAACTTTATCCCGGAGTAAAAAAATATATGGAAGAATCTGTAGAAAAAGCCCGGAAAAAACAATACGTGGAAACAATTATGGGAAGACGGCGTTACCTTCGGGATATAAACTCCAGAAACGCGGTGATCCGGGGTATGGCAGAGAGAAATGCGATCAATGCTCCTATCCAAGGCTCCGCTGCTGACATCATTAAGATGGCAATGATTTGTATCCACAAACAATTAGAGGAAAGAAAAATGAAATCTAAAATGATTCTTCAGGTACATGATGAATTGAATTTTAAATGCCATAAAGAAGAGCAAGAAGCATTACGGCAATTGGTTACGGAATGCATGGAAAATGTAGTCAAACTTTCTGTACCTTTAACTGTCAGTACCGGATTTGGGGAAAATTGGTACGAAGCCCATTAAAGATAATGTCTATTTATTTATATTCAAGTTAAATGCAGGCCCCCGACACCAATTTTATTTATACAGAAACAACTGGAGACAAAAGTAATCCTTGCTTTATTGCTGGTGAGGAAAGGCAAGATTCGGTTATCTATATTCCGCTCAAGAGCTTCAATCCGATCCTGCCCTTGAATAAACCGGGACATATTGCAGGCAGCCTGATATATACGCTGGTTTTTCTCATTATTTTTGCTTTTTTACGCATACGAAGCAAAGGCCTGTTCTCGCTTATGCTGAGCGTTCTGATCAAAAGAAAAAAATATGAATTGATTTTAAATGAAGGTATTCCTTCTAACTTAGGATATTATATTCTGGCTTTATTCCTTTCTTTTTCTATACTCGCTACCGGAATCGCATATTTTTCTTTTCATGCTTTCTATCTCAAACCTATTATTTACATATTCTGTTTTTTAATACTTTATCATATCTGCACGCTCTGTACGGTCCGCTTATTGGCTTGGACATTCAATATCCGTAACGTAAAGGAAGAAGTAATTGTAAATATCTGGACTTATAATATTTTGATCGGGTTATTCCTTTCTCCACTCGTATTATCGCTTTTTTTCGTCAAGTTATTTGCTCTTCCCTTACTGGCAAAAATTATTACAATCTGTTTAGTAATGTTTTATCTTGTTAAATTAATACGGTGGTTTGAAATATTATTCACTTATAGAGTTTCAATTTTGTATATGATTTTGTACCTTTGTGCCCTCGAAGTAATACCCTTACTTATTTTATATAAGTATGTGGCATTGTAATAAGTGAGTATTAATATTTAAAACTTACAACGTTGAAGATCAAAAAGGTACTTGTTTCACAACCTAAGCCGGCAACAGAAAAATCTCCTTATTTTGATTTAGCAGAAAAATACAATCTGAAATTGGAATTCAGACCCTTTATAAAGGTAGAAGGGGTAACGGTTAAAGAGTTCAGGCAGGAGAAAGTCAATATTCTGGACCACACCGCTATCATTTTTACGAGTCGTACTGCTATTGATCATTTTTTCAGGATTTGTGGAGAATTAAGGGTTACGGTTCCAGACACAATGAAATATTTCTGTATATCTGAAGCGACAGCATTCTATTTACAAAAATATATTGTTTACCGGAAAAGGAAGATTTTTTACGGGGATAAGAAAGTCGATGATATGACGAAGATTCTGTTAAAGCATAAAACAGAAAATTTTTTAGTGCCTCTATCAGACATTCACAAAGAAAATATTCCCGCACTTTTGGATCAATTACACTTGAAATATACAAAAGCAATTTTGTATAAAACAGTGGCCAGCGATTTAAGCGATATCCAAAATCTGAAAGAATATGATATTATTGCTTTCTATACACCTTCCGGAATAAAGTCTCTTTTTCAAAATTTTCCGGATTTTGTACAGGATACCACTATTATTGCAGCTTTCGGTCCCGCAACAGCAGAAGCCGTAGAAGAAGCCGGATTACGGCTGGACATACAGGCTCCTACAGCGAAATGTCCTTCTATGACAATGGCTATAGAAGAATTCATTAAAAAGTATAATAAAGACAATAAAGTTAAATAGAGGTCTTTTTACGCAGATCGGATATAAATAATTTCCAATTAAAACAAAAGAGGTCGTCCAAAAATCAGTCTCTTTGTGAGAAAGTTCTTTTCGGAAACAGACGGGTAAGTAAGCAGAGAAACAAAGCTGAAGTTCCGGATCAATTTCAACTTATCCAACTGAAGTTTTACGCCTGAAACGAGAAAAGTTATTGTTTTTACACAAAAACCTTTTTTGGACCTCCTCTCTCCTATTATGAACACATTTTGTAAATCTGAACGTCTCTGTAACAAAAATTTATTTGAAGAATTAGTCCATTCAGATTTTAGTTTTGTCAAATTTCCTTTCCGGGTCCTTGTCAAGAAATCCTCTCTCCAAGGAGAATATCCAGCAAGGATGGGTATTAGCGTCAGCAAAAAAAAATTTAAGCGGGCTGTAAAAAGAAACCGGCTTAAGCGCTTGACCCGGGAAGCTTATCGCATGCATAAATCAGAACTTTACAAAGATAGTCAAGGTTATGAAACCTTAGATATTCTTTTCATTTATATAGATAACACCGTACTCGAATACAGCAAAATAGAAAAAGCCATTCAATCGGCAATACAAAAAATTATTATCCATTTTTATCGTGTCCCGGAATAACTATAAAATATCTCATCCTTCTTTTCTCGTTTTTCTTAAACGTTGTGTTATTTTTATGCTTTTATTACCTATCCGGTTCTATCAGTATTGCATTTCTCCTTTAAAACCTCCCACTTGCCGCTATACTCCTACCTGTTCGCAATATGCCATCGAAGCGATTCGGAAACACGGCCCACTGAAAGGATTAGGCTTAGCCTTGAAACGTATTCTTTCCTGTCATCCCTGGGGCGGCAGTGGATATGATCCCGTTCCTTAACCGTGAAAAGTGAAAAAAACTTCTTTAAAAGATTAAAAGACATCCATTATAATGAATAATAATTTTCAACTTTCCTGAGAAAAGTGTACTTTCGCTTAATTAATAGAGAATTTACAATTGTAATTTATTGGTAATGAAAACAAAAAAAATCCTAATTATTATTTTTGGGATACTCACCCTCGGGTTGGGAATTGTTGCTCTCAAAAGTGATGACCGTAACTTTGAAATCAGCAAGCAACTCAATATTTATGCAACGTTGTTCCGGGACATCAACATGCTTTATGTAGATGAAATTAAACCTGAGGATCTGGTCACTGAAAGTATCAATGCCATGCTTAATTCATTGGACCCCTATACGATCTATTATCCTGAGTCTCAAACAGAAGATGTAAAACTGATGACGACAGGGGAATATGCAGGAATTGGCGCTGTTATCAGCAAAAGAGGAGAGGGAATCATTATCCGGGAACCCTACAAAGATTCGCCCGCAGATAAAGCCGGGCTCCTGCCAGGGGATATTATTATATCGATAGATGGAAAAACGATAAAAGGCAAGACGAGTTCTGAAGTAAGTGAATTATTGAGAGGGCAACCGGGAAAAGAAATTTTAATCAAAGTGAAAAGAGAGGGATTTGAAAAACCGCTGGAGAAAAAAGCCATACGGGAAAAAATACAATTGCCAAGCGTCCCCTATTACGGATTAATAACCGACAGTATCGGTTATATTTATCTAAACAGTTTTACAGATAAAGCGGCAACAGACGTCCGTAAAGCCATTATCGATCTCAAAAATCAAGGTGCTCAATCTCTCGTTTTTGATTTAAGAGGAAATTCGGGCGGGTTATTAGAACAAGCCGTAGAAATTAGTAATTTTTTCCTACCTAAAGGATCCAAAATATTAGCTACAAAAGGGAAAGTAAAACAATGGGATAAAGAGTATATTGCCACAAAGAACCCCATCGTACCGGATATGCCTCTCGCAGTCTTAATCGACCGGGGCACTGCTTCTGCTGCAGAAATCGTTTCAGGAGCTTTTCAGGATTATGACCGGGGCGTCCTTATCGGAGAACGCTCTTTTGGAAAAGGTTTAGTACAAACCGTAAGAGATTTAGCTTACAACACCAAAGCAAAAATTACAACAGCCAAGTATTATATTCCGAGTGGACGTTGCATTCAAGCATTGGATTATTCTCATAGAAATCCTGACGGTAGTGTAGGCAAAGTACCGGATTCTTTGATCACAGCCTATTCGACAAAAGGAGGACGTACAGTTTATGATGGAGGAGGAATCAGTCCGGATATCCAAATCGAAGCCGAAAATTATGCACGTATCACCCAAGAGTTAGTCCTCAGAGATTTGTGTTTTGATTTTGTGAATTCTTACGCACTCCAAAATCCGGAAATTTCTTCTATTCCGAACTTCGTCATTACAGATGACATTTATTCTCAATTTAAAAACTATTTAAAAGAAAGAAATTTTTCTTATGAAACAGAATCTCAGCGGACATTAGAAAAATTGATTAAAATAGCAAAAGCTGAAAAATATTACGATACCGCTAAAAATCAATTGGATAGTCTTCAAAAGGATTTTACTCATTCCATCGATCGGGACATGGAAGTATTTAAAAAAGAGATCTCTTCCTTTCTGGCAGAACAATTTATGCAACGCTATTATTACTTAGGCGGAATCATTGAATACAAAGTGTTACACGATAAGGAAGTAAAAAAAGCAGTGGAAATTTTAGAAAATCCTGCGGAATACCAAAAATTGCTAAAGAAATAAAGCTAGGATTATAGCTAAAGTAAATAGCTTCACAAATTATTTTCCCGATAATCAAAGACTTAAAAGCTCAAAAGACAAATGATCTTTTGAGCTTTTACAATAATTTATCAAGGCCTTAGAAAAATACTTTTAGGATATTGATTTTTTATTAAAATATATTTATTTACGTTTGTTTTTGTGCTAATGAATCCCCAAATTCGTGGGTTCAGAATAATTTAACCCCTATTATATGAAAAAGTTTTTCCTCTTTTTAGCAATCTGTTTTAGTTTACCAACAGTTGCACAAGAAATTAAACCCGATGAATCTTTATATGGCACAGCTTTTTGGGAAGCCGATACTTTAGGAAATCACAGAGCTATAGTGCGCTTAGACAGCCCTACAGAGACAGCAAAAATTTATTTGCCCTGGAGACGAAGAGACAAAGATCCGGAACAAAAAGGATTAATTATTGTAGATGCGCAAACAGGCAAACAAATCGTAAATTTTTACAGAAAAGAGGTCAACCGTGAATTTGGTATTTTATTTTTCCAACCTCAAACTGTCCCGGGAAACTATTATATTTATTATTTACCGTATCATTCTTCCGGCGGACCTTATCCGAAAGTATTTTACACCCGTGAGCAAACGATTCCGGATGTTCGTTGGCTAGCACAAGCCCAGACACAAGAAACAACGGCTCCGGAAGCCAGCTTGATCGGATTTCAATCCCGAGGTTCATTTAATAGTTTCTATCCCATGGAAATTATTGCTACAGCAAAGGAAAAAGCCGCATTACTTCAAGACCATCCGGATAAAAAATACCTGCTATTTGCAGAAGACCGGCTGCATCCGATAAAAATGTTTCAGGATATACCATATCGTTGGGTTACAAAAGGCGCAGGACATCCTTTTTTCGCCGAAGCAGATCAAAATGAATACTTTGTATTTCAAATTGGCTTGTGGGCCGTAGGAGAAGACATAAAAAATATAAAAGTAGAATTCAATGACCTGGCCGGTACAAAAGATACCATTCCTTTAAGCGCTTTCACTTGTTTCAACACAGCAGGAAAAGACTGGTTGCAACGCCCCATGCAAATCGCTTATCACATTCCTCAACATCAAATCAGACCGCTATGGATTGGCATCCAAATACCTGCAGGCATTCAAATGGGATTATACAAAGGAGAGGTCACTGTTTCCGGCGATAATGTAGAACCTCAGACTTTGGATTTAAATCTTTCAATAAGCGACAGAATACTGACAGACAAAGGCGATAGCGATATTTATCGTTTATCACGCTTGCGCTGGTTAAATTCGGACATCGCTTTTGACGACGATATTGTAAAACCGTTTACACCACTTTCCCTTTCAGGAAATACCATCGCCTGTTTAGGACGATCAGTTTCTCTGAATTCATTTGGCTTACCGGCTTCTATCCAGAGCTATTTTACTGATGAAGTAACAGAAATCGGGGAATCCCCCACAGAAATAATCCAGGCTCCTTTCCGCTTTGTCATCGAACAAAACAAAAAAAATCTGCCTTGGGAAAATAAATCTTTTCAATTCACTCAAAAAGAAAAAGGGAAGATCAGTTGGGAATCAATCAATAAAGCAGGAAATTTCGATGTTCGCTGTGAAGCATCAATGGAATTTGACGGATTTATGGAGTATAAAATTACGCTTAAAGCCCTTGCCAATACAGCAGTAAATGATATTCGGCTGGAAATACCCATGAATGGTTCTGTTGCAACCTATTGGTTGGGAATGGGAGAAAAAGGCTCCCGTATACCTAAAGAATACAATTGGAAATGGAATATTCAAAAAAACCAGGAAGGATTTTGGATCGGTACAGTCAATGCAGGATTACATTGTGTATTCAGAGATGAAAATTACGTTCGTCCCCTGAACACTAATTTTTATCATTCTAAGCCTCTCATTATTCCGGAATGTTGGAATAATAAAGGAAAAGGAGGTATCAAATTCAGCCGGAAAGGCAAAGATATGCTTATTAAAACCTATAGTGGATCCCGCACACTAAAAGCCGGAGAAGAACTGACTTTTATTTTTAAGACCTCTGTCACTCCTTTTAAACCCATAGATACAGAAAAACAATGGACAGATCGTTATTTACATAGTTATGAACCGATTGACAACGTTGTTGCCCAAGGGGCAAATACGATAAATATTCATCACGGGACGCCCATCAATCCTCATATAAATTATCCATTTTTCCGGCCGGATTTCATGAAAGCGTATATAGACGAAGCCCATTCAAAAGGATGTAAAGTAAAAATTTATTATACAGTGCGGGAGTTAGCAAACCGGGCTCCGGAATTATGGGCGCTTCGCTCTTTGGGACATGAAATCTTCTCTGCAGGCAAAGGAAATGGATTTTCCTGGTTGCAAGAGCATTTGGAAGAAGATTATATAGCCGCCTGGTTTGTTGAAAAATACACCGATGCCGCGATTGTAAATTCAGGGGTTTCCCGTTGGCATAATTTTTATGTAGAAGGCTTGAATTGGTTAGTCCAGAACATCGGTATAGATGGTCTGTATATCGATGACCTGGCCTTCGATCGGACCACCATGAAGCGTATCCGGAAAGTTTTAAATGCCGGTTGTTCTGCTCCGCGTATCGATTTGCATTCTGCCAATCAATTTAACGAAAAAGACGGTTATATCAATAGTGCCTGCCTTTATATGGAACATATGCCTTATTTGGACCGCCTTTGGTTAGGCGAATATTTTGATTATAATGCGGGTCCCGATTACTGGTTAACAGAAGTTTCCGGAATTCCTTACGGACTGATGGGGGAAATGCTTCAGGACTGCGGAAATCCTTGGAGAGGAATGTTATATGGTATGACCTCCCGGCTTCACTGGGAAGGATGCGAGGTCGCCCAATACCTTTGGAAAGCATGGGATGAATTCGGCATAAAAGACAGTCGGATGATTGGTTACTGGTCTTCCCATACCCCCGTTAAAACCAATCATAAAGATGTCCTGACAACTTGTTACGTACGGAAGGCGAAAACGTTGATTGCTATCGCCAGCTGGGCTGAAAAAGATACAACTGTGAACTTGGATATAGATTGGGATCAACTCGGGCTTTCCCCGGAAAAAGTAAGGTTATACGCTCCGGAAATACCCCTATTTCAAGAAGCAAAAGAATTTGATCCCTTACAACCGATTAAAATAGAGAAAGGCAAAGGCTACCTTTTAATTTTAGAATAACTAAAACCTGAAAAGAGAGAACAAAATACGACATGCGAATTTTCAACATAGAAAATGTCTGTAAAGCCCGTTAGAAAGGTGAAATTCAAACTTTTAAAATAAAATCTTATGTACCGTTCATTTTTTCTTTTTATTTCCCTCTTTCTGATCCTACAAACACAAGGTCAGGAATGGAAAAAACTTTTAAAAATAGCTGATAATCAGCAAGATTTAGCAAAATACGATGTAGTCAACTTACTAGACAGCACGGGAGTATGTGTATCCGACCAAGGATCCGGCTCTTTTACGATCCACCGGATTGTAAAAATCCAAACTCCCGCCGGAGCTCTGAAACACAGGATTATCAAATATGATTACGATCCTCTTACGGCTTTTGCAGAATTTCAAAAAGTGAAAATATATAAAGCAAATGGAAGTACAAAAGACATCGATGTAAAAACAGCCTGTGATTATGCTGCTCCGGCACGAGCTATTTATTGGGGCGCCCGTCAAATTATGATAGAAATCGGACGTTTGGAACCGGGTGATGTGGTCGATTATGAAATTGCTAAAAAAGGGTTTACCTATGCTCTACTTGCTTCTGACGAAAATGAGGATCGCTTTGTTCCCCCTATGCGCGGGCAATTTTACGATATCGTTCCTTTCTGGAGTAACGATCCTACCCTAACCAAGATATACCAAGTATCCATTCCCAAAGAAAAAGATATGCAGTATCAATTCTATCAGGGGGAATGTGCTTCTTCTCTGCGTTTTGAAGGAAATAAAAAAGTTTATACCTTCTGCATGTACGACCTACGACCTTTTGAAAAAGAACCCAATATGGTCGATTTATTTGATGTTGCTCCTAAACTAATGATGTCGACAACCCCCAATTGGGAAGCTAAATCCAAATGGTTTTACCAAGTCAATGAAGACTACGGCAGCTTCGAACCAACTCCGGAGGCACAGAAAAAAGTAGACGAACTGATTAAAGGTTGTAAAACAGAAATGGAAAAAATTTCTGTATTGACACACTGGGTGGCAGACAATATGCGTTATTCTGGTATTTCCATGGGGAAAGGAGAAGGTTACACCCTGCATAATACAAAAATGAATTTTACAGACCGATGTGGAGTTTGCAAAGATAAAGCTGCTCTTTTAATTTCTATGCTCCGTATGGCAGGTTTTGAAGCTTATCCGGCGATGACAATGGCCGGTTCAAGAGTTGAATCTATTCCTGCCGATCATTTTAACCACAGTGTAGCGGTCGTAAAGTTATCCAATGGAAATTATATGCCCTTAGACCCCACTTGGGTTCCTTTTCTACGGGAATTATGGTCCAGTGCTGAACAACAACAGAATTACCTTCCCGGTATACCTGAGGGATCCGACCTACTTTTAACCCCCGTTTCCGCTCCCGAAAATCATTACTTTAAGATAAATGCTCAAACCAGTCTTAGCCCCGACGGTACTTTAAACGGGAAATTTATTGTAGAAGCAGAAGGACAATCTGACGGTAGCATAAGGCGTATTTTTACCAGCGGTTTCATGAACGATTGGAAAAATGCCCTGGAAAAAGAATTGTTAGCCGTTTCTCCACGGGCCCGCCTTTTAAGCGTTGATTACGGCAAAGACCCTAAAAATTATACGGCCGCTCCGATCAAAATCGAAATGAAATTCAGTATTCCAAATTATGCGATAAGCGGCAAAAATCTTTTAATATTCAAGCCACTGGTTATGAATAATTTATATAACAGAGCCCGTTCTTATCTCCGCATCAACACAACTATAAAAGAAAGGAAACAAGGATTTAAAGACGCCTGTTCCCGTTTAGTCTTGTTGGAAGAAACCATTCAGCTTCCGGCAGGTTACCGTATGAGTGGAGAAAACAGAAGGGATGAGTATAACAGTAAAGTAGCAGATTTCGCCGGTTCCCTCAAACAGGAAAACAACCGTCTTAAACTGAATCAAAAACTAACTCTAAAAAAGAGGGTTTATGAAGCTGAAGATTGGCAAGACTTTCGCACAGCTGTAAATTTACACAAATCTTACGGGACACAACTTATTGTTTTAGAAAAAAACCAGAAATAAATGTTCCCAAAAAGTATTAATGATTAAATGAAAATATAAAAACGATGAAACAGATTAAATATATCTTTTTCCTGCTAATCGGCACGCTCTACGCTATCAGTAACGGGTATGCACAATCGGAAGCAGATTTTATCAGATTGGTAAAAGAATTTACTTATAAACCCAATGGAGAATTCGAATTTCATTACAATAAAATTCTAAAACTGAAGACACATAAAGCATTCAACAGTCTTTATGGAGAAACTTTCGTTGTATACAATCCCGATTTTCAAGAATTAAAAATCAATGAAAGTTATACCCGACAAGCAGATGGGACCCTTATTCAAGCTCCCCAAAATGCTTTTAATGAGGTTTTACCTTCCACTGCAGCAGATGCACCGGCTTACAATCATATAAAAGAAATGGTTATTACTCATACCGGCTTGGAATTGGGGGCAACGATCTACCTAGATTATACTCTATCTAGTAAACCCAGCTTTTTAAGTACACCCGATATAGACGAAGTTTTACAAGAACTAAGTCCTGTAAAAGAATATGTTCTCATCGTCAATATTCCTGAAAACCAAGAATTGCATTATACTTTGTCTGCCAGTAAAGTAAAACCAGAAATTACCGTAAAAGAGGGTATGAAAAGCTATCGTTGGAAATTGAAAAATATTCCTGCTGCTATAAGTGAACCTTACCAAAGTTCGAATAAATATGATGTACCCCGTCTGACAGCTTGTACATATACTTCTGTTAATCAGGCTCTCTCCCTGTTTCAGAAAAATTTAGTCCTTCCCATTGATCCAAAAATCAAAGAATTTACCCGGCAACTGGTTCAAAACGCTGCTACGGAGAAAGATAAATTAATAGCTGTTTACGAATATATTACTAAAAATATTTCCACTATAGGACTCACTCCGGAAAATTTGGCCTATACTTCCCGTCCTCCTTTTGAAGTATTAGAAAGTGCATACGGTACAAAAACAGAAAAAGCAGACTTATTTATAGCTATGTTAAAGAGTATAGATTTAAAGCCTGCCTATGTAATTGTTTACCCGGAGACCCTGAAAGATAAAATAAAAGGAATAAAGCCTAGACAAGACATTTTTGTAAAAGTAGAAACGGATAGTCAACCTTATTTCTTATCCCCGGATCAACAGAATACAACTTCCTTAGAAGCCATTGCTTCACACAAAGAAGTGTGGGTTGTTCGTGAAGATCAAATCCAAAATATTACGCCCAGTAATCCGGCAAAAATGACTTTTAACTGCGATGCTGATATTCATTTTACCGACGAAGGTGTACATACCTCTGCCAGCATTACTACTTCAGGAAACACGCTGAACGATCTGATGCCCGCTTTTTCTAAACAGTATAAGTCGACGCTTACCCGTAATTTCGGAACATTAATTAACTCCGAAATCCTTCATTCAGATCCGAATCAGATGGAAATAAAATTCTCCTCCCAAAATACACTTCAGCAAGCGGGGGATTATCTTTTGTATAATTTACCTGTTCTTCCAACTGGTATACACTCTTGGCAATTAAATATGTTGAATAGCGACCGAAAAACTGCACTGGAATTACCATATCTCCTGGAAGAAAATTATGAATATACTATACATCTCCCTGAAAACAAGGATTTAAAAAATAAAAATATAGAAATTCACTTAAAAAATAAAGCCGGTTCGGTGGACATTTCTCTAAAGCAAGAAAATAAAACAGTAAAAATTAAAAAGAATCTTATACTCTCTAAAAGGGTTTATCAGCCTTCTTCACAAGAATACGGTCAACTGAGAGAATTAATTACCTCCTGGCTCTCGAATGGTACTGAGGATTTAATAATTCGTTAGATTTCTCTATATCAGATATTTCCGGAACATATTTTAAACAATATGTTCCGGTTTTTATTCAGCACTGGAATGAAAATAATCATAAACAATTCGGGCTTTAGCCATACCTATTGCTGCTATTAATTCCGCCAGACTTGCAGTTTTTATATTTTCAACTGATTTAAAATGTACTATTAACTGCCTTTCACTTTTAACACCTATACCTTTTATTTCATTTAATACACTTTTAGTAAGGGGTTTTTCCCGTAATTGCCGATGAAAAGTAATCCCAAAACGATGAGCTTCATCCCGAATATGCATTAACGTTTTCAAAGAAACAGAATTTTTAGCCAATAAATAAGGATCTTTATCTCCTGGATAAAATACCTCTTCCATTCGTTTGGCTAAACCAATTATAGGAATTTTTCCATATAGATTTAATTTTTTTAAACTATTCACAGCAGAATGCAACTGTCCTTTTCCTCCATCAATAATAATCAAATCCGGTAATTCTTTTCCTTCATCCAAAACCCGTGAATATCTCCTGAAAATTATTTCCTCCATGGAAGCAAAATCATCCGGTCCGGTAACTGTTTTCACGTGAAACTTTCTGTATTCCCGCTTCGCCGGTTTTCCATCGATAAAGACCACACAAGAAGCAACAGGATTTGTACCCTGTGTATTTGAATTATCAAAACATTCCATTCGATGCGGAAGAGTGGGTAATTTTAACTCGGTTTTTATCGTTTTTAATAAATTAAATTTTGAATCCTCCTTTACGATAGCTCTCTGTCTGTCTTTATCCAATTTAAAATAGGCTACGTTTCTTTCCGACAACTCCAACAATTGTTTTTTATCCCCAATTTTTGGAATAACGTATTGTATACCAGTTAATTGTACATCCGGATAAAAGGGTACAATTATTTCTTTGGAATGACTATTCACCAATTGTCGGATTTCTAAAATTGCAAAAGAAAGTAAAGCTTCTTTTTCCTCTTCTACTTTCTTTTCTAAAGCAATTGTATGAACTTGATTTACAGCTCCGTGAATAATTCTTAAATAATTAACATAAGCATAATGATCGTCTTCTAAATAAGAAAATACATCTATATTATTTAAAGTAGAACTTACAATAGTTGATTTTGCCTGATAATTTTTCAAAGCAACTAATGCCTCTTTCATTTCATTAGCTTTCTCAAACTGTAATTCTGTAGCAAATTCATTCATTTTATTCGTCATCATTTCGATGACTAAAGCCACATTTCCTTTTAAAATATTTCGGATATGTACTATATATTCATCATATTCCTTTTCCGGTATCCCTCCCACACAAGGACCTAAGCAATTGCCAATATGATATTCCAAACATACCCTGAATTTACGAGCTAAAATTGCAGAAGCTGTCAAGGGGAGGTTACAAGTACGCAATTTATATAAATTATTAATTAAAGTCATCAACGTATTGGCAAAGCGGGCCGATGTATAAGGTCCAAAATATTCTGAACCATCTCTTATTACTCGTCTTGTCGTGAAAACCTTTGGGAAAGGTTCTTTTTTTATGCAAATCCATGGATAGCTTTTGTCATCTTTTAAAAGGATATTATAGCGGGGCTTATATTTCTTGATTAAATTATTTTCTAATAGAAGTGCATCTTGTTCTGTCTCTACTACAATATATCGTAAATCAGCTATATTTCGGACCAGTAAACGGGTTTTATTGGATTGATTTGTTTGATTCAAATAAGATACTACTCTGTTTTTCAGATTTTTAGCCTTACCTATGTAAATAATATTACCCAATGAATCAAAATATTGATACACTCCAGGAAGATTTGGAAGTTTACTTATTTTTTCCCGTAAAATATCATCATATAAAGCCATAGACTTAACTTTATAAATTCCAATTTTCTTTTTCGCGGATAAATGAAAATTGACTGTAATCAAACAATCCCTGTTCTCCTATTTTCAACTCAGGAATGACAATTAAAGACATAAAAGCTAAAGTCATAAAAGGAGAGCTTAAAGTAACGCCGTTCTTTGACAGCTCCCGATTTAATTCTTTGTAATTCCTTATCACCTTATCCGCTGTCTGATCGCTCATGATACCTGCTACTGGCAATGGCAATGAAAATAAACCTCTCTCATTTTTCACCACCAAGCCTCCTTTCAATCTTATAATTTCGTTTATACATTCCATTAAATCCTCATCTGTGCATCCTATCGCCAGAATATTATGAGAATCATGAGAGATACTGCTCCCGAAAGCTCCTTCTTTCAATCCTACTCCCTTTATAAAAGCTATTTGTGGTTTCCCGTTTCGGTATCGGTTTATATACACTATTTTCAAAATATCATTTTGTGTATCCGCTTCAAAATTAATTTTATCATTTTGATTCTTTATAACTCTTTTTTCTGTCCATAAGCTTCCGTCTGATACTTGAATAACCGGCATATCTCCTTTATTCAACGTATACTGAATCTCTTTTTTTGACAGATACTCATGACAAAAACGATTCAGTACAAAATAATCCTGTTTTCTATTTTCTGTCCCTTTTAATTCAGAATTTTTAAAATTATATTTTTCTATTCCATTAATATATGTAGCTATAATCTGAAAATTTTTTAAATCCTTTACTATTACAAAATCAGCCGTATCATTTTCTTTTAAACTACCTATCGATAAATGATAATGTTTTATAGTATTTACAGAAGCTGCTTTTAAAACATCAAATAAATCATAGCCTTTTTCAATAGCCATTCGCACTATTCTATCAATATGTCCTTTCTCTTTTATTTCATCGGGATGTGCATCATCCGTACAAAACATTATTTGCTGAGGATATAATCTTATTAAAGGGTGTAAAGCTTCGAAATTTTTGGCCGCGCTTCCTTCCCGTATCATAATTTTCATTCCTCTTTCTATTTTTTCTACAGCTTCTTCTAAAGTAGTGCACTCATGATCGGTAGTAATGCCGGCAGCAATATAATTTTTTAAATCTTCTCCTCTCACTCCCGGAGCATGACCATCTATTTTCAAATGATTTTCTTTTGCAATTTCTAATTTTCTCTTTACTTCTTTATCTCCTTTTAATACTCCGGGAACATCCATCATTTCGGACAGGGCAACAAATGTCTTTGTTTTGACTAATTTTTCTACTCCTTCTGCACTTATAATTCCTCCTGCCGCATCAAACGGAGTGGCAGGGACACAAGAAGGAATACTAAAAAACATTTTGACATCCGCCTCTTCCGCATTTTTTCTCATGAACTCTATTCCTTCCTCTCCCAAAACATTTGCGATCTCATGGGGATCATTTACAATGCCTACTGTACCTTTTGTCACTATTAACCGTGAAAATTCTTTCGGCAATAACATAGAACTTTCAATATGTACATGCGCATCTATAAAAGGCGGACAAATATAACAATCGTATGTTTGTTTGTTCCGAACAATTTTCTCTATTTTTCCTTCTTCTGATATTAAAATTTCACCTGGATAAATTTCCCGATTATAAACGTCGACAATATTTCCTTCTACCTTTCTCATCTTTTTATTCTAATTTGTATATGGAGAAAACTGTATGTTCCACGTGAAACAATTAATTATTTACCTTCCTTTAATCCATTCAAAATTATCTTCCCATTAAAATCAAAAGTACATTAATATCTGCAGGAGAAACTCCACTTATACGGGAAGCCTGACCAATTGTACGAGGTTGAATTTTGGAAAGTTTTTGCCGGGCTTCAATAGACAAATTAGTCAATTCCTCATAATTAAATTTTTCACTAATTACTAAATTTTCAAGACGGGATAGTTTGTCCGCTATCATTCTTTCCCGATCAATATAGCCGGCATACTTTATCAAAATTTCTGCCGACTCGATTATTTCTGAACGAATTGAATGCTCTTCAATAAAAGCCTGAAGAGGAGAAAAAATTGCAACCAATTGTGTAAGAAATACTTGAGGCCTTCCAACGATATCAATCAGCTTTACACTTTGTTTTAAAGGAGCCGAACCGACAAAAAGAAGAAAATCATTAATATTTTCCGGTCTCACACTAAAATTACGAATAAAATCAACTAATTTATCCCGCTTTTCTATTTTATCTAAATAAATATTATGTCTGTTTTTATCTACCAATCCCAAAATAACTCCTTTAGGGGTCAAACGGGAATCTGCATTATCTTGACGCAACAAAATACGGAATTCGGCCCGGGAGGTAAACATTCGATAAGGTTCATCTACTCCTTTAGTCACCAAATCATCAATTAAAACTCCGATATAAGCTTCATCCCTTTGCAAAATAAAATCCTGCTGCGAGTGCAAAGACAGATGTGCATTAATTCCAGCTATCAAACCTTGGGCTGCAGCTTCTTCATAACCAGTCGTACCGTTAATTTGCCCGGCAAAATAAAGCCCATGAACACGTTTCGTCTCCAAACTATGATATAATTGAGTAGGAGGAAAATAATCGTATTCAATTGCATAACCAGGACGAAATATCCTGACATTTTCAAAACCTTCTACTAAACGAAGCCCTTTTAATTGAATATCCCAAGGCAAAGAAGAAGAAAAGCCATTTAAATAATATTCGATCGTAGACTCCCCTTCCGGTTCTAAAAATAAATGATGACTCGTACGATCAGCAAAAGTAAAAAGTTTGGTTTCTATACTGGGACAATAGCGAGGCCCAATACTCTGAATGGTCCCATTGAATAAAGGACTATCCGCAAAACCTTCTTTTAAAGCCTCATGTACTTTTTCATTAGTATAAGCAATATAACAGGATCGTTTTTGTAAAGAATTTTTATAATCTACATGTATATAAGAAAACCGATGAAAATCTTCCTCCCCTTTTTGTTCTGTCAATTTAGAAAAATCCACGCTACGACCATCAATTCGCACGGGAGTACCCGTCTTCATTCGCCCCACTTCAAACCCTAATTCTTTTAATTGAGCAGATAAACCGAAAGAAGCCGGTTCCCCAATTCTACCTCCAGAAAAACGAATCCTGCCAACATGCATCAATCCATTCAAAAAAGTCCCATTCGTCAATATAACGCGAGGAGCTCTAAATTCAACCCCCAAGGAAGTATATACTCCTTCTATTTTTCCATCTTTTAATAAAAGACGAACAACATCATCTTGCCATAAATCCAGTAAAGAAGTATTTTCTAAAGTAGAACGCCAATTAAAAGAAAATCTCATTCTATCACATTGTGCACGAGGACTCCACATAGCGGGACCTTTAGAACTGTTCAACATTCTAAACTGGATCGAACTCTGATCAGTAATCACACCCGTCTGACCTCCCAATGCATCTATTTCCCTAACTATCTGTCCTTTAGCGACACCACCTATGGCGGGATTACAAGACATTTGAGCAACTTTATTCATATCCAATGTGATAAGTAAAGTTCTCGATCCTAAATTTGCAGCTGCACAGGCAGCTTCACAACCTGCATGCCCTGCTCCGACAACTATAATATCATACTTGGGTAATAAATTTGTCATTTCGGATGGTTTTAAGTAATTCTAAGCAAAGATTTTCATTTTCCCGCATTTCGGTACTATCAAGTTCTGTTTTGTCCTTAAAACCGATCAAATGAAGTACAGAATGACAAAACACACGATGAAATTCGTCAATAAAAAGAGTATTAAATTGGAGAGAATTGGAGAGAACAGTATCCAAGCTTATAAAAATATCTCCGGAAAGAAACCCGTCTTGACAATAGTCAAAAGTAATCACATCTGTATAATAATCGTGATTTAAATATGTTTGATTAATATTTAAAATATAAGAATCATTACAAAAAATAAAAGACAAAGAACCTATTTTTCTGGAATAATACCGGGCAATACTATCTAACCATTCATTCAATAAATCCTCAGAAAAAAAATCAGGATATGCAATTCCTTCATTATAAAACAACACTTCTCTCATAAAAGTGAGTTTATAAATCAAATATCAAAGTCACTTTAGCCCCATTTTTTTCAAAAATGAGTTCATCAGATAAGGTTTTCATTATATAAAGGCCCCGACCTGCATCTTTCAATATATTATCAGGCAGTGTCGGATCCGGAATATGATTATAATCAAATCCTTGACCCTCATCTTCAATCGAAACATGAAATTTATTATTTTCCTCCCAAGCTTCCAAACAAACTTGTTTACTCGCATCCAATTTATTCCCAGATAAAATAGCATTATTTACCGCTTCAATAATAGACAAACTGATTTTGCCAAAAAGATCAGGAGGTAAACTGAAAGTCTCCGAAAAACTTTCAATAAAATTTTCCACTTTTATAATATTTCCAACTTCAGAGGAAATTGATAAAACTGCTTTATTCATCACCAAGCTTAATATAATAATTGTTATACATATTTTTAATCAGAAATTACACGCTATGACATATACTTTCATCTCTATTAGTTATCTATAAATAATCTATAGCCCATTCTACAGATTATTCCCCCATAAATACAAAACGAATTTTATACATTGATCTGTTATAAGAAATTCTCTTATTCTATTCGTATTATTCATGTAAATTGTTCTCAAACAAACACACAATATTCAAATAATTCTTTAAAAAATTACTGCATTCATTTACACAAATATTATCACTCATTTAAATATATAAAATATCTCTACACTATTAAAAACTTAAAATTTCTTTTCCAAAATGTTTTTATATAATATCCAATTCTTGATCCCTTAACAAAAATAAGAACGAAATTACTTTTCACAAATATACTTATTCTCTCCTATTTTTCCTAGATAGAAAAACTTACGAAAATGAAGCCAAGATTCAAGCGGAGCAACACAAATTATCTAAAATAGTCCTATTTCTTATGCTCAATTGTATTCGAATAAACTATTTCATTCTGTTTTTGAACCTCATTTTCTATCTAAAATCCATTCCTATTTTTATTTATTTATATCCATTAGAATCTTTAAAATAAAACATTTAAATAAGAATTTCTACAATAACGAAATTAGTAAATAATTTTGAATTACCAATTCTTAAAGTTTTACGGGAAATAATATTCATAAAAAGATATTTTCACTTTTCAATATTATTTCCCAAAATAAAGCTATTCATTAGTTCTTCTACTCCTATAAGGGATATCCAAAAAAAGAAATAATTATATAGTAATCTGATTGTTAAACAAATAAAATAAATTATTATTTGTTATGTAATTCTAGATTATTTCTATTCCTATTTCGAATTTATAGAATTATATAAATATTTTAAATCTTTCAAAACTTATTTTCAAAAATGTTTACTTAAAATCTAATTTCTTTGAACCCTATTTAACGGGCCAGCCAACTTTCAGGATCTAACTTATCCATATTTTTCCACACTTGGAAATTTAATACGCTTCCATTGTCTTGATCGTAAGCTATTTTTCCAATTATTTGTTTCGTAGTTACCTTTTGTCCTTTTTTCACTACTACATCTGCCAAATTAGAATACACAGTAAAATAATTTCCGTGTTGAACAATAATGACGTTATTAAAACCAGGCATAAATAAGATTTCCGAAACCACTCCATTGAAAACGGTACGGATATCCGCATTTTTCAAAGTAGAAATACTTATTCCATTATTTATCATTTCCACTCTCTTATAGATAGGATGCACATTTACACCAAATTTTTCAGAAATAACTCCTTGATTAACGGGCCAAGGTAATTTACCTTTATTCTTGGCAAAATCTTCCGACACCAATTTTTCTTCCGGGGTCATCTTATAAGCAGAGGTCAAACTACCTGATTTCTTGGCTTGAGAAGCAATCAGTTTATCTAGTTCTTTCGCTAAACGATTTCTGTTTTTCTGTTCGCTTTGAAGTTTACGGACAATATCCTTTTCTTTCTTTTGAAGTTCCTGAACAAGTTGTTTTTCATTTCGCTGCTGAGCTAATAAATCAGCATTTTTTATGTCGATTTCTTTCAAAGCTTCATTTTTTTGATTCACATATTCTTTTAATTGTATATTCTGTATATACAAAGAATCGTTAATCTGAGAAATTTGAATCAATTGCCGCTTGGAATAAGATTGAATTTGTTCAAAATATTTATATCGGTTATAGGCTTGATTAAAATCAGAAGAAGAAAAAATAAACATTAACTTATTTATGTTATCCTTTTTTTTCCAAAGTCCATAGATAAGCTTACTATATAAATCCAGCATCGACTCACGCTTATGGGTTAACTCTGTCAAGCGAATCTCATTTTCCTTAATTTGTTCTTCAAAATAAAAAACTTCTTGCTTGAGAGAAGTGATTATTTTCCTACTTTGAATTATCTTTTGCTGAATAATATTCAGGCGTCCCAAGGAAATATGTTTATTATTTTTAGCTTCGTTTAATAATTTATTTAAATAAGCTATTTCTTTTTCACTCCGTTCTTTTTCCTTTTGAATGGATTGAATGGATTGGGCACAGACTGAATTTGTTAAAGAAAATAAGAATAGTATCAATATGAAAATAGGTTGAATTTTCATTTTTCTCTGAATATTAATTCTCAGGCAAAATATTTTTATATTTGGACGGAATCCGTAGATTCGGAACGACATTTATATTAAATTCTAAACGAGTAAATTTCAATTCCAATTTTATTTCATTGTCTTCAAAAAACAATTCAAAAGCTAATTTCTCCGGAAAAATTTTATTTTCGTAGGTTTTAAAATGGCTGTAATTAGCGCTAACTCTCATATCTTCTTCCAAATCTTCCAATGTCAATTTATAGGGTCTGAAGTAATCAGGTTCAATATGAAGTTTTTGTAGTACCAAAGCAAAATCTTTATTTTTACGTTTTTTCTTGAAGAATTTCTTTAACTTCCGGTTCAAGGCTTTCTTTTGTACAGTGGAAAGGACATAATCTTTATCCGTTTTTTCAAATTTAAATTTTCCTGATTTTAAATTAATTTGATTGCAATCGTCTAAATTCAAATAAGCATTCGTAAGGATACGCTGTATGCATGTAAAACCTAACCGAATCCCGAATTCGTTATAAAAGAAATCGTAATCAGTCAGCAAATATTTTTTATTATAAGAATCTACAAATTTGACACTATCAGAAGTTAGCAATATTCTAGCTACTTCAATTCCTAAAGGAGCCGTTACAGACATCCAGATAAAGCTATCTCTTTCAATCTTCAATACCCCTTTCAGCTTATTCTCTTTTCCGTTAATTTGGATAGAAACGTCTACTTTTTTAGCATATAATGAACGATAATCGAGTTCATTTGCCTCTAAATTTTTATAAAGTTTTCCCTCCGATATATTTACTACCTCTTTCGGTACTACTGTTTCTTTTACAGAACGACAAGAAAAAAGCAAGACGATAAAAAAACTGAATAAAAAATATTTGAACATAAAACTGAAATTCAAAATTCCTTTAATTTTCAAATGTATACTCACCGGATATCTTCGATTTCAGATCCTTTGAAACTTCATCTCCAGCATCCAAAGCTTTTTTCCACATTTCCAAAGCTTTCTCTTTTTCATCATTTCTATACAAAATATCTCCATAATGTTCGTAGAGAACTCCGGATATTTCCGGGCTATATTGAATAGCCAATTTCATATAATAAAGTGCCTGAGAATAGTCCTTACGCATATATAATACCCAAGCATAAGTATCTAAATAAGTCCCGTTTTCAGGTTCCAGCAAGACAGCTTGAGAGCTCATTTGCTCCGCTTTGCTTAAATTCTCATTTCTTAAAGAAAGATAGTAAGCATAGTTATTCAGAACTAAAGCATTATTCGGATTAATTTTCAATACTTCGTCAAACATATCAAAAGCTCTCTCAATGCTATCCAAATTATAATAACAATCCCCCAAATAGGAATAAAACTGTGCTTTTAACTGCATCTGATCCTCCACCAATTTTAATCCGTCTTGGAAAAATTCCATAGCATTTTCATAGTTTTTTTTCAACATTTCTGATATCCCTGCTAAAGCATAAGGTAGAGGCTGTTCGGGAAAATACTTAATTGCTTCCACGCTTTTATTATACATACAAATTGTATCCATCGTCTCATTACACAACAAAAGCAATTCTTCCCAAATCATATAATTATCTTTGTCTTGGGAAAGAATATATTCCAACTCGTTTTTAGCCTCTTCAATTTTATTTTCTTTTTTCAAAAAGTCAGAATGTAACGCTCTTACTGTCAAATCATCACTGTATTTACTCATCAATAAGTCCATATATCCCTTTAGCTGTTGATCCGATACCCGGGTACTATCTTTACTTAAAATCAGTCTGAGAATATATTGCACTTTAAAGGAATTATCCAATTCATCACTTAATAGAGCTTTTCTGGTATGATTTTCAGCCTCTTCTTCTTTGTTTTTTTCTCTATAATAATCTGCCAGATAAAGATGAACATATCCGTTTTGGGGATCGGTATTCAAAAGCTTATTCAGTATTTTAAGACCTTTTTTATCCTCATTATAGTTAAAATAAAGTTCTGCCAATAAACTTAAATATTCACTCTTTTCCGGATATTTATTAATCAATTTTATGGCTTCTTCCGAAGCACCTTTTAAATCATTTAATTTAGTGTAAAGTTTAATTTTTTCAATAGAAGCAGGTTCTGTTATGCCATATTGTTTTTCGTAACGATCATATACATCAATAGCTTTTTCCCATTTTTCGACAGAAGTATAAAGATTTGCTTCCAACAAATAAAATTCTTCTTTATCCGGATATTTGGCAATGATATCTGCGTATACATTACAAGCTTCCTCTATCATGGACTTTTTCTGTAAAACATGTGCTAAAAGCAATTTATACCACATATTTGACGGATTAGCTGTTACTGCTTCTCTTGCTAATTGAAGAGCTCCGTTATAATCTTCGCTCATCATCAAAAGATTTCCTAATTCATATTTTACTACAGGGCTTCCCGGATATATTTGAAGACATCTGTCAAAATAAGCTACAGCCTGCTGAAAATCACCTGTAATTTTATACTTCACTCCTTCCATAAAGGAATAATCAAAGTCCATTTTAGACTTCTCATCTAAACTTTCGTACCCATCTATCTTCTTTTTTTCATCCCCAAAAGCATTTATAGCCAGAAAAAAAGCAAAAAATAAAACAATCCACCTTTTCATATTCCTTTTTATTACAGATGATATCTTATGATTTAATTCTTACCCGTATGTCCAAATCCACCTGCTCCTCTTTCTGTTTCAGCCAAATCTTCCACTTCTATCCATTCAGCCTGCTCAATTTTATTGATAACCATCTGACAGATACGTTCTCCATCCTTTATCGTTATAGGATAACGGGACAAGTTAACGACTATAATTCCTATTTCGCCTCTATAATCTGCGTCAATGGTTCCAGGACTGTTCAGTAAACCCAAACCTTCATTTAAAGCCAGACCGCTTCTAGGCCGTATTTGCACTTCATATCCTTCCGGTAATTCTATAAATAAACCGGTAGGAATTAATTTTCTTTCCAAAGACTGCAATACCACATCTTCATCCAGATTAGCACGGATATCCATACCGGCTGACATGCTGGTTTTATATTCGGGTAAAGCATGCTTGGACTTATTGACTATTCTCATTTTCATCGCGAGTTATTTTTTAGTCGTAATTAGAAACAAAGATACTACTTTTTATGAAACATCTTATGTATAAAATCTTTACTAAATAAAAACCTCATTTCTCTTATCAAAAATATACAGATAAATAAAATTAATAAAGGAGTTCTTACAATGGAAGTTATCCAAGGATTTTCAAACGTAATGCATTTACCCAGAAAATAAAAAACAATCGTTAATAAAAAGTAAAAAATAATCTTACGTAAATCGTATTTTATAGAGTAGAATTTTTTACCCCATATTAATGAAAGAATACACATAACTAAAAAACAAGTAAAGACAGCATAAGCAGATCCTAAATATCCGATTCTCGGCAGTAATATTATATTCATGGATAGGGTAATTATACACCCTATAATAGCCATATAAGCTCCATAAATAGTTTTATCTGTCAATTTATACCATAAAGAAAGCGAATAGTACATTCCTTGAAAAAGATTAGCCATGAGGACCCAAGGTACAATGACTATACCAGCAAAATATTCAGGGCGCCTTACAAATAATTTTATAATATCGATCCAATACATCATACCTAAAAAAATAATCAGTCCAAAACCTGTAAAATAAAGAAAAACATCCCTGTATATTTTTTTCGAATCTTCCTGTTTTGAATAGTTGAAAAAAAATGGTTCAAAAGCAAAACGAAAACCTTGAGTAAAAATATACATCACTAACGCTAATTTATAATTGGCACCATATATTCCTGTCATGGATAAAGCTTCTTCCTGGCTCATGACTTCTCCCAATATTTTCGGCATCATTATTTTATCGCCTTGTAAATTAATCATCCCCGCCAGACTAACAATAAGCAGAGGAAAAGAGTATTTAAGAATGCATTTTAAAAGTCCAAAAGAAAAATAAAAACGGAATTTTAACATGTAAGGGAGTAACATAATAAAAGTAAATACGGAAGCAATTAGATAAGAAATAAAGATATAAACAATACCGCCGTTTGGATTATAAAAAGGGACCGCAATACCTTTCTGTTGCAGGAAAGGACAAAGTAATAAGAAAAATAGATTAAGACCTATATTAATACCTATATTAAGCAATTTAATTATCCCAAAACGAATAGGACGACATTCCAGTCGTAATAAAGCAAAAGGAATAGAACTGATTACGTCTATACTGACAGTTATAATCAATAAAATAAGATATTCTTTATGTTCCGCTACATTTAAAAAATCAGCTATTTCTCTCAGAAATAATAAAGTTAAAACAATAAATAAGGAGGTGGTAACCGATAAAGAAGTCATTAAAGTAGAGAAGACATTATTCTTATTATCGGTAGTAGCAAAGCGGAAAAAGCCAGTCTCTGTTCCATAAGTAAGTAAAACCATTAACAATGCTGTATAGGACATTAAATTTATTACTATTCCATATTCTTGAGTAGCAAATATACCCGCGTAAAGCGGTACTAATAACCAATTTACAAAACGTCCTAAAATAGTAGTAAAACCATATATAACAGTTTCTCCGGCTAATTTCTTTATCGGATTCATAACAGCAATTTATATCAATAATGTATGCAAAGGTACACATTGGAGTTTTTAAACAAACAGATTATAATTATTTATATTTTTATTTTTAAAATAATATGAGTATGATAATAGCTTGTTAGCTTATAGAAGAAATGTTTTAAATAAAACTTGTTTTTTATTTTATTAAAATTGAAGAGAAAGTTATACACAGGTTATTTAGACTTATATGTTTGATTAATTGAATGTTATTTTTATTTTCAACAGTTGTTAGAAAAGAAAGAGGGGAATAAATATTTTTTAATTTACTCCTTGTATTTGTTAATAAAAGGTAGAAATGTTTTGAAGTAAAATTTGATTCTAAATTTGGAGAATAGAAAAAAAAACATATCCGGCTGCAGAATTTAAAAATCCAAAGAAAGTTATTATTTGCTTCTATTTTTTATCAACATTCCATTCACATTTACATGGGAGTTGCTAACACAAATCTGAGAAAAGAATGATTATAAAAAAAGGATATCTATGGTGAGATATCCCTTAATAAAATTAGATATTTGAATAAAATACAGATAAATCGAAGGTACTCATACTCTTTGGACACCTCATTAAGATTTTTGTAATAAATTGATTTTTACTTTATAGGTTGGAAGAATTATAAGCCGCTCCTTTAGTTTTGATTAAAACTAAAGGCTTGTCAATGGATTATGATAATTGTTTATCCATCAACTTTTATTTTTTGACATTTTTCGTTTAAAAGTAGACTGGAATAAAGTTAAATTAATTGATTGGTAAAGGTATCCGGAAAAACTAAAGTAGGAGTATGTTTTTTAGCTTCTTCGAAATCCATAGAAGCATAAGAAATAATAATAACGATATCGCCTACTGCACATTTCCGGGCAGCTGGACCATTTAAACATACGATACCTGAATTTCTTTCTCCTTTAATCACATAAGTTTCAATTCTTTCTCCGTTATTTACATTAACAATTTGCACTTTTTCATTTTCAATGATGTTAGCTGCCTCCATTAAAGCTACATCAATTGTTACACTTCCCACGTACTGAAGGTTTGCTTCAGTTACTGTTACCTTATGAATTTTTGATTTTACAACTTCAATAAACATAGCGGTAATTTAAAATTAAAGGACAATGTTATCAATTAACCGGATTTTACCAGCATGAACTGCCACACAAACTACTCTATCGTTTTTTTCGTTCCAATTTTGTATGATCTGCAAAGTAGTGTTGTCAACAATTTCAACATATTCTGTTTTTAAATAAGGATTACTGTCAATCTGATCTGTAATCCATTTTTTTAGGTCATCGACACTCATTTGGGCTACTAAGTTACGAGCTTTTTTTAATGTAGCGTATATATGAGGAGCATTTTTTTTATGTTCTTCATCCAGTAGCATATTTCTGGAACTTAAAGCTAATCCGCTTGCTTCACGAATGATCGGGCAAGAAACGATATCAATTTTATAGTTTAGTTGTTGTACCATATTTTTAATGATTGCAATTTGCTGAAAGTCTTTCATTCCAAAAAAGGCTTTATCAGGAGTTACAATATCAAAAAGACGGCTTACCACTTGACCGACTCCGTTAAAATGTCCAGGTCTGCGGGCTCCTTCCATGATATTTTCCAAATATCCGAAATTGAATTTGCGTATATCTTTTTCCGGATATATCTCTTCAACGGTAGGGAGAAAGACAAGATCGCAATCTACTGTGTTTAGCAGAGAAATATCCTGTTCCGGAGTGCGCGGATAACGCTTTAAATCTTCCGGATCGTTAAACTGAGTGGGATTCACAAATATACTGACAACGGTAATGTCGGTATTTTTTTTACATTCTCTTACTAATGACAGATGTCCTTCATGAAGAGCACCCATAGTAGGCACGAGTCCGATCGTTTTGCCTTTTTTCCTAAAATCATTGATATATGAAATCAATTCTTTTTTAGTAGTAACAACTTTCATGATACTTATTTAAAATCCGGGGTGCAAGTTTACAAACTATTTTTGATATAACATCCAATATTTTAAAAAAGATAAGCCATCGATTTTTTTATGGGAAAAAGAAGTTTTTTAGTGAAATGTATTTATAGGAAATTCTTTTTTATTTTATGGAATATTTATTTGTAGAGAGAACGGATATCTGGATGGACGGATGTCAATACTTCTACTAATTGACTTCGGCTAACGCCCTCCCGCATTACAATGAAGATAGTATCGTCGCCCGCTACGGTACCTAAAATTTCAAAATAGTTTTCACTGTCAATTAATACAGTTACGGCATTGGCATAACCGGGAAGTGTTTTGATAACTGCCATATTACCTGAAAAATCAACGCTTAGTATGGCATCAGTGATAATGGATGAAATCTTCTCTTCTCTTTGTTCGTTAGCATTTTCGGGTATAATGTAAATATAACCTTTTTCCTTGTGTGGAATTTTAGCTACTTTCATAAACTTAAGATCTCTTGAAAGTGTGCTTTGTGTGGCTTCTACTCCAAGTTCTTTCAAACGAAATAACAATTCTTCTTGGGAAGATATTAATTCGGACTCTATCAATTTTCGGATAGTTAGAAGTCTTTTAGTTTTATTTCTCATACTTGAAGGTAGTTTTCAGCAAAGATATAAAGAAAGTTGATAAATGCTAAAAGAAACGCGGAAATTGCGATAGGTATACTTCGGGATTTCATAATTGCATAAATATAGAATAACATTACATATTTATTCTTTGCAAAAGCGAAAAAAGATCGCTACTTTTGTCCTAATTTGGACATAAGGTATTTAATGAATATGCAGAATTTGAAAAAAGCGCGTTTGGTTCTGGAAGATGGAACCATTTTTGAAGGAACCTCTTTTGGGTACGAAAAATCAGTATCGGGAGAGGTTGTTTTTTATACAGCCATGACGGGTTATCCGGAGAGTTTGACAGATCCTTCTTACAAAGGACAAATTTTGGTACCTACTTATCCGATGATTGGGAATTACGGCGTGCCTAAAGATGCTTATCAGGAAGGTTTGTCTCAATTTTTTGAATCGGATAAAATACATTGTACGGCGCTTATCATTTCTGATTATTCGTCTGAATACAGTCATTGGAACTCTCAAAAAAGTCTCGGGGAATGGTTAAAAGATCAGAAAGTACCGGGGCTTTTTGGTATAGATACGCGGGCTTTGACAAAAAAATTGAGGGAACATGGAGCAATGTTGGGAAAAATTGTTTTTGCCGGTCAGGAGATAGATTTTTACGACCCTAATAAAGAAAATATTGTAGCGCAAGTTTCCACACCCGATATAAAAGAGTATGGAAAAGGGAAATATAAGGTAGTATTGGTAGATTGTGGGGTAAAATATAACATTATCCGATGTTTATTAAAAAGGGATATTACTGTAAAGAGGGTACCTTGGAATTATGATTTTAGTCAGGAGGATTGTGACGGTATTTTTCTGTCGAACGGGCCAGGCGATCCTGCGCAATGTAGGGAAACAATAGAAAATATCAGAAAAGTATTGGATACTGATACTCCGGTAATGGGTATTTGTTTGGGCAATCAGCTGATGGCCAGAGCTGCCGGAGCGGATACATATAAATTAAAATACGGGCACAGGAGTCACAATCAACCTGTAATGCAACCGGGTCAGTCCCGTTGTTATATTACTTCACAAAATCATGGATTTGCTATCGATGATAAGACGTTACCTGAAAATTGGGAACCACTTTTTGTAAATGTAAATGACGGAACAAATGAAGGGATTTGTCATAAGTATAAACCATTCTTTTCTGCTCAATTTCATCCGGAAGCTTCCAGTGGACCGGTAGATACGGAATATCTTTTCGATCTGTTTGTAGAGAAAATGAAAGCAAGACATATCAATAAATAACGGATTGAAAAAAGATTTTGTTTTATCCTTTAAAATTGAATAGAAATGAAAGAAATAAATAAAATATTATTATTGGGTTCTGGTGCATTGAAGATAGGAGAGGCGGGAGAGTTCGACTACTCTGGGTCACAAGCCTTGAAAGCAATAAGGGAGGAAGGTAAATACAGTGTATTGATAAATCCTAATATTGCCACTGTTCAAACTTCAGAAGGAATAGCTGATAAAATTTATTATTTACCGGTGACTCCTGAATTTGTAGAAAAAGTGATTGAAAAAGAGCGACCGGATGGAATTCTCTTATCGTTTGGAGGACAGACGGCTTTGAATTGCGGAGTGGCTTTGTATAAAAGCGGAATACTGGAAAAATATGGGGTAGAAGTGTTAGGAACTCCGGTACAAGCGATTATCGATACGGAAGACCGGGAAATATTTTCTGAAAAATTACATGAAATAGACGTAAAAACACCTCGCAGTATAGCTGCTAATAATATGGAAGAAGCTATTACAGCAGCTAAAGAATTAGGGTTTCCTTTGATTATCCGGGCTGCTTATACTCTGGGAGGTCTGGGATCTGGATTCTGCTCTGATATGGAAGAATTGAAAAAATTGGCCGGTAGTGCTTTTTCTTATTCTCCTCAAATATTGGTAGAAGAATCTTTGAAAGGTTGGAAAGAGATTGAATATGAAGTTGTAAGGGATCAATACGATAATTGTATCACTGTATGTAATATGGAAAATTTTGATCCTTTAGGTATACATACCGGAGAGAGTATTGTGGTAGCCCCTTCCCAGACATTAAGTAACAGCGAGTATCATAAACTTCGGCAAATCGCCATTAAAATTATCCGTCATATCGGTATTGTAGGAGAATGTAATGTACAGTATACATTGGATCCTAATTCTGAAGATTATAGAGTGATAGAAGTAAATGCTCGTTTATCCCGTTCCAGTGCTTTGGCTTCAAAGGCAACAGGATATCCATTGGCTTTTGTTGCAGCTAAATTGGCTATGGGATATGGATTACATGAGATAAAAAATTCAGTTACGAAAGTGACTACTGCTTGTTTTGAGCCTGCCTTGGATTATATTGTATGTAAAATTCCGCGTTGGGATTTAAATAAATTTGAAGGCGTATCGAAATTAATTGGTTCTTCTATGAAAAGCGTAGGAGAAATTATGGCTATTGGAAGGACTTTTGAAGAAGTAATTCAAAAGGGACTTCGTATGGTAGGGCAGGGGATGCATGGTTTTGTAGGGAATAATAAAGACGTAAAAAATATAGATGAAGAATTAACCCATCCTACGGATGTACGTATTTTCGCCATTGCTGCTGCTTTTGATCAGGGGTATTCTGTGGAGAAAATTCATGAAATGACGAAGATTGATAATTGGTTTCTCGAACGATTAGAAAATATTCATAAGCTGAAAAATGAATTGAGTAAGTATACTACTGTCCGGGGAGTTACTCCTGCTATGCTGAAAAAAGCAAAACAGATGGGATTCTCAGATTTTCAGATCGGTCGTTTTACAATTAAAGATACTACTTTAACAGCTCATCAGAAGATGTTAAAGGTAAGAGAGTATAGAAAGGAACTGGGTATTGTCCCTTGTATTAAACAAATTGATACTTTGGCTGGAGAATATCCGGCGAAAACGAATTATTTATATGCTACTTATAACGGAAGCGAAACGGATATTACTTATGAACGGGATGGACGCTCTGTAATTGTACTGGGGTCGGGTGCTTATCGTATCGGAAGTAGTGTAGAATTTGACTGGTGTTGTGTAAGTGCAGTAAATGCCATTAAAAAAGCAGGATATCGTTCTGTAATGATTAATTATAATCCGGAAACCGTGAGTACAGACTACGATACTTGTGATCGGCTTTATTTTGATGAATTGTCTTTTGAGCGGGTTATGGATATTGTGGATCTGGAGGAACCTAAAGGAGTCATTGTTTCCACTGGAGGCCAAATTCCCAATAACTTAGCCATGAGACTTTATGGACAACATGTAAATATTTTGGGAACTTCTGCTTTATCTATCGATAGGGCGGAAGATCGTCAAAAATTTTCTTCTATGTGCGATCAACTGGGCATTGATCAACCTCGTTGGAGGGAATTGACAAGTATTGATGATATTTATAAATTTATTGACGAAGTAGGTTTTCCGTTGTTAATTCGTCCTTCTTATGTTCTTTCGGGAGCTGCCATGAATGTTGTTTCTAACAAAGAAGAGTTATTGCATTTCCTGGAATTAGCGGCAGAGGTTTCTAAAGATCATCCTGTAGTCGTAACTGAATTTGTTCAACAAGCCAAGGAAGTAGAAATAGATGCTGTCGCTCAGGAAGGGATAATAAAGGCTTATGCTATTAGTGAACATGTGGAGTTTGCAGGAGTGCATTCTGGAGATGCTACTATTGTATTTCCGGCTCAGAAGCTTTATATTGAAACAATCAGGCGTATTAAAAAGATTGCCCGTGCTATTGCGAAAGAATTGAATATTTCAGGTCCTTTCAATATGCAGTTTTTAGCTAAGGATAATGATATTAAAGTTATTGAATGTAATCTTAGGGCTTCCCGGAGTTTTCCATTTGTTTCCAAAGTATTAAAGTATAATTTCGTAGAAATGGCGACACGTATTATGCTCGGGGAACACGTGGAAGAATTGCATAAATCTGTATTTGATCTGGATTACGTAGGGGTAAAAGCTTCTCAATTTTCTTTTGCCCGTTTGTTAAAAGCCGATCCGGTATTAGGAGTGGATATGTCTTCTACCGGAGAGGTCGGTTGCATTGGTGAAAATTATTATGAAGCAATACTGAAGAGTATGTTGTCTGTAGGGCATCGTATACCGGAGAAAAATATATTGATTTCATCGGGACCTACCCGTTCAAAAGTGGAATTATTGGAATCCACTCGTATGCTGATTGCTAAAGGTTATACTATATTTGCTACGGCTGGAACCGCTAAATTTTTTGCCGATAATGGTATAGAAGTTTCTGTTTTGTATTGGCCGGATGAAGCAAAAGAGCCGAATATTATGGATTATCTTAAAAATAAGAAAATTGATATGGTCATTAATATCCCGAAGAATTTAACGAAACGGGAACTGGATAATGGTTATAAGATTCGGAGGGCTGCAGTAGATTATAATATACCTTTACTTACGAATGCCCGTTTAGCAAGTGCTTTTATTTATGCTATTTGTAAAGTAGATAAAGAGGATATTGCTATAAAAAGCTGGGATGAATACCGATAAAATTTTTACAAATAAAAGCAGAGAATAAAGGTCTAAAAAGTTTTATAGACGAATAAACGATTTTTTAAGTCTGATCGACAGAATTTGACCTCTCTTTGAGAGGCGAATTTAAGTGTTGATAGATGAATATTCGTTCTAAATCCTTATTATACTCCTCTGTTCTACAAAGAATATTTATCTTCAAAAAGGCCAAATTTTGGCTTTGAGATCTTTATTCTCTACTTTTTATGACATATGCTAAAAGGGATAAGCAGCTGTATGGATATAAAATTTCTAAAATATTCATAAGATATTAGTGTAAAGCTCTTAAAATTCTTTTATTTGTAATATAAAAATTTTTAGTTCTATTATAACTCTTCACGGAAAACAATAAATTCGACGTGTGTTTGTAAAGGAGTAGGGTAGAAGAGGATGGAGGATAAAAGCGAGGTGTGGTATGTTTTGGAGTAAGAAAATAGGTGTATATTTAATATGCCTGGGAAGTGCTTTGTTAATTACAATACAGGGAAAAGGGGAAAAAAGATTAGCGAATGAGTCGCTTCCTGAGGGATTTTTAAGAATAACTGAAAGAGAGTATATTCCCGAAGTTTGTCGTTTTATGTTTCGGGATCACGAACCTCCGGAAGTTATGTTTGATGAGAAGGAACGAAGTTTTTATGTGAATGAACCTTTACAGGTTCGGTTGACTCGAAAAAAAGAGTTATTATTACGCTTTTATTCGCCTCGTTCCATCCAAAATGTAACTATATGGGCTTACCTTCAAGAAGGAGGAGAACGGGTCAGATTAATGGAATTTGAGGTGATTTGGCCATTTTTGGAATTTCGTCGGTTACTTCCTTTTGGAAATAAAGATTATAAATATTACACAGCAGCAGGAAAAGCTGTCTTATTGAATCCAAAAACAAAAATCGGTGAATTGAAATTAGAGATAGAGTGTAAAGATCCTCTTTATGTACAAATGACAAGTTCTCCTTGTCATTGGAAAATAGCTTTTGGAGCTTATTGTGGTGAAAATTGGTCCCCTTTATTACCTGCTCATGCACGGGAAGCTGTAGCTATATCTTTGAATTTATCTTCTTTATTTGCTTCACAAGAATTTTTGCAGGAAATAGACAGATATAGAGGAAAATTGTATCTGGATAATTCTAAAACTGTAATTAATATCGATGAACTCTTTACGCAAATTTTTTCTTTAAAAATGTTGAGATACGTGCATGTTATAGGAAGGAATGGGGTAGGAGGGAATAATATTATGGGATTAAATGAGTGGTGTTATTTGGAACATTATCCAGATGATGAATGCAAAGCACATACTATTTTTCATGAATTTGCCCATTGTATGGGGTATAATCATAGCGGTAATATGACTTATGTAAATGGATTGGGAAAAGGTTGGGTGGCTTTGTGTAGTGAATTGTATGCTCAGCTGTGTATCGATCAAAAGTTGCCGGTTTATTCCCGTCATTTTTTATGTACCAGGCAATGTAATAATAGGTATGGAGGAGATTTGTACGTACAGAAGAAGACTAAACGGAAAAAATAATCTGTTTTTCTTTTAAATAAAATATCTTTGTAAAAGTATCTTTTAAGGAAAAGATACGTATGATTAAGAAAACATATAATATGCCATTTTTAAGATTTCATACAATTGATCCGGTAAAATTAGCGGAAATTAGTCGGGAAATGACTGATCGGCTTCAGGAAATAATCGGTTGTCCCCGGGAACATATAGTATTGGAAGTTATTCATTCCGAAATAGTCACAGATGGACAAATAGGACAAGGAGATTGGCCTTTTATTGAAGTAGCGTATTTTGAGCGAAGTTTAGAAATACAAGATGGAGTTGCTCATATTATTTGTCAATATCTGAAACAGGTGGGGTATGAGAATGTCGATATTCATTTTTCTTATCTTAGTAACCGGAATTACTACGAAAATGGAAACTGCTCTCAATAAGTATTTTCCGTTTCCATCTTGAAAAGGTTAGATAGATAAAAACTCTCGTATACAAATGTACCCGTTACAATCAATGGATGAATTTCTTTGATGTTCGAGGTATGATTTGGAATAACTATTACGTTCCTCGCAAATGGCAAGTTTTTCTTAGTATTTCTCTCGTTTGAGTAACAACTTGTTTCTCGATTTTAGACAGGCTTTCTTTACTGTTTTAGAAGGAGTATCCAGATGTGAAGTCAGCCGGGTAAGAAGTTCACATAGCTTATCCCTGTTTATGCTTGTTAAAGAGGTTGCAGCAGCAAAGGGATTTATCGCTGAATTTCAGTAGATAAAGCCTTATTTTTTTGGAGGGAGGAAAAAAGAAAAACGAGACTTCTAAAAGAAATCTCGTTTTGTCTATTTAAAAGCAGTCTATAAAGACGCTCTTTTTTAGTTTAAGCAGAAAATGGATTATTTATGCTTTTCCATAGAAACGTATGTATAACGGGAAGTACCTCCTTTGTATTCACCCACGCTGCTACCGCTACCGTCAAACATCCACAAGATAAAGCCTTTCATCTCTTTTTCTCCGTATACACCGTTATCGACAAAGGTGTATATCAAATCATTACGTGTTCCGTCAGGTTCACTGATCAGCCCAACACCATCTGCCCAGGTGAATGTTCCGTCTCCGCTAACTTCCCAGGGACAAAGTCTTACAGTATTGGTACCTGATTTTCCAACATCCTGTTTTAATATCTCCATGCTTCCATTGGTATAATATTTCATCACGAACGGCATACTCAGACCGGTAACGTTGAAACTTTCATTTCTGGTCTTCGTTGTTAAGGTTACTTTCACGCTTGAACCTTCCCCATAGTTGAAATCCCATTCTCCGAGCAGATCATCATAAGATAACGGTTTTGCCGGATCCTGGAAAACGGAAATAACAGCATAAACATTTTCTGTTACGCTCAGTTTGACTGTTCCTTTACGGGTTTTTATTGCTTCGTTTGCTCCGGCTTTTACAATCAGCGTATCTCCTACCTGAGTTGCATTGATCCAGGAATCAGAAGCTTCTACTTTTACCGGGATATCACAAATGATCTCCACCTGCTGTTCGTCTCCAGCGCCGGCCAGGATAATTTCGGACGGATTTGTCTTAATAGAAAGTCCGTACTGAGTCACAGGAACGGTACGTTTTAAGTTTCCTGACGTCAGGATTACCTGACCTGTACGTCCGTTCACATCGCGGTTTTCAGAAGCCACAACCTTTACAACATTACCGGATACAGAAACGGTAAACCAATCCTTGTCTGCCTTTGCTGTCACATTAGGAACGACAACAGTTATCGATCCTTCCCCTCCTCCTGCACCAAAGATCACTTCAGAACTTTCAATGCCCAGTTCCGGAATATTGCTGTCGTTCTCGTTGTCTGAGCACCCTGCCAAAAAGAGGCAGAGTGTCATTATCAATAAGCTGAATATTTTTTTCATAGATCTCTAATTTTATTTTTTTGTCAACGTAATTTCGTAGAACCGTCCTCCGCCACTTCCAATGCTCGAACCAGATCCGTCGAATTTCCAATATATAAAGCCGTCAACAATATAACCCGGCCATAATTTGTTATCTTTAAAATTAATTGTCAGCTGACCTCCTTCTTCCGTACATACGCCGATCAGTCCTCCGTCAACAAAAGTAACATAACCTTTATTTGAATCCCACATAGCAATTCCCATGTATTGGTTTGAACCCAGCTCTGCCAGGAATTTCTGAAATCCTAAGGTAATTGTACCATTTGCCAAATCGAATCCGAATTCAAACGGATAATCCAATGTGCCACCAGCAGCAGTAAAGGATTTCTTATTTACTTTTTCACTGATTGTAATTTCTGTCGTTTTATTACCACTATATTTCATGGTATAAGTACCGATAAAGTCCCTATAAAAACGATATCCTTCCGGCAAATAAGCTTCGAATTCTGCATCTACCCCAGCATCTGTACAAGTAAAAGTAACCGCTTCATCATTCCAGTCGAAGTTTTCCATTTTCACCTGACTGTTACTTCTGAGGTCTTTTGTATAAACGAATGGTTCATACAGTTTTATACCAGTAGGAGTAAAGGTGAAAGCCAAACCTTCTTCCTGCACAACCACATCACCTGATTCATCGAATTGTTCATAAGCGATATTCAGCACCCTATCCGAAAGAACAGCCATAGAAACGGAATCACCATTAACCCGGAAGAAGTAATTACCAAAAGAAGCACTTTCTTCCATAGCGGCTATCGAAGCATAATAGGCCTTCGGATCGGTAGGTTCCTCAAGACGGATCATCACCAGTTTATTATCATACTTCTTCCCTTTTAAGATAATCTTACCAGGTGTAACCTCCATAAAAACAAATTCATAATCCCCGGCCATACCGTCTACATCACTGGAGCCATTCGGTTCAGTGAAGTGATGTAAAATCTCATTATAGGTATTGAATGTCAATACCGGTCCCATATCGGAGATAACATCATACTGAGAAGTCAGCGTGTCCCCGGCTTCATAATTACGGGTAGCAACTTCAGAAGAAAGGGTAACATTCCCTTCAGCCGTAAATTTGGCCATCATATTATAACCACCGATAGAATGGTTTTTCTCGGGATAGTAAGCCAACAGCCAGCCGTTTTCTGCAGCAGCCAGTGTAGCCCTGTATTCCTTCATGGCAGCCGCGATTCTCTCGGCAGCAGAAGCATCGAATATGTCCTTCTCGTCCTCTACGCAGGATTGCAGGGAGAAGAACGGGAGAAGAAGGATTAAATATAGTATTTTCTTCATAACAGACAATGTATTAAATTTGTGTTAAATCCAACTGA
>NZ_JH594597.1:0-70904 GCF_000243215.1 Odoribacter laneus YIT 12061
TTTTTTTAAGAACTCGCGTTTCGGTTTGTTTACCCCTTTCCCTTCCTGCAACTCTTCCCGAAAGCGGGTGCAAAGATAAAACAATTATTACCCCTTTTCCAAATTTTTACACCTTTTTTTTTGAAAAAATTTCACAATAAGACATAAAATACTATATAACAGAAAAATAAAACTTTTTAAAAAAAACTCTTTGCCTGAGCAAAAACTCTCATTGTTTTATTCCTTTGACTTCATCAAAACCTTTTCCGAATACCCCCATAACAGTATTCATCGTCATAAACACATTCGGGTCAACCCGCTTAGCGATTCTCAACACTTCTATAGCCTCGTTTTTCCGGACAACAATAATCAACATCTTTTTCGCCTGACCGGAGTACCAGCCCTTGCAATCCACGACGGTAACACCATGCACAAAACTTTCTGTAATTTTGGCAGCGACTTCTTCATACTTTTCGGTAAAAATAAACAACTGGGCAGATTGTTTTTTACCAGTAAGTACAAAATCGATTGTAAAGGAGGTAACCCCCATCAATACGTATCCGTACATCAGGCCTTCGAGATTGAAATTGATAAGCAAACTACAAGCAATAATTCCACAATCGCAATACATAATCATCTTACCGGGGCTTACATTTTTATACTTGGTAATGATCATGGCAACGATATCCGTTCCGCCAGTACTTCCTCCGTTCGAAATAGCCAAAGCAATTCCCACTCCCGTTAAGATACCGGCAATAATAGCGCTCATAAAAACATCCTTCACCACGCCTACAGGGAAAAGAGGTTGCAAAATTCCCAAAAGGATAGAACTCATAATGATGGCATACACGGTCTTTACGCCAAATTTCGGCCCCAACACTTTTATAGCAACGGCCAACAAGAAGACATTGACCAATAAATAAGTAACGGCTACCGGAACATGCTGGCCTGTCAAGTAATAAACAATAGTTCCTATACCTGTTGCTCCTCCTCCGACAATCTTATGGGGAATCTGAAAAGCTGAAGCAGAAAAACAATACAATGCGATTCCCAGAGATATAATCAGATAAGATTTTATCTCTCCGATCAGTTTTTTCTTATTTACTTCCATCTTAATTTTTCAATTTAGCCCACGTATCTTTTAAGCCGACAGTCCGGTTAAACACAAGCGACTCCGGTTGGGAATCTTTATCCACACAAAAATACCCCAGGCGTTGAAACTGAAAACGGTCTCCCGGCTTCGCCTCTTTTAAACCGGGCTCCAACTTACACCCCTTCAGTATTTCTAAAGAATTCTCATTGATAAATTCCTTAAAATCCACGTCTTTATGCCCGGCCGGATCTTCATCTTTAAACAGACGATCGTATAAACGAACTTCAGCATCTATAGCTTCAGAAGCGGAAACCCAGTGTAAAGTACCTTTCACCTTGCGGTTACTGGCTTCTGTTCCGCTCCCGCTTTTACTTTCCATATCGCATGAACAATGAATCAAGGTAATATTCCCTTCTGCATCTTTTTCCACACGCTCACATTTTATAATATAAGCTCCTTTTAAACGTACTTCTCCACCCGGCGTCAAGCGGAAAAATTTTTTCGGTGCATTTTCCATAAAATCGTCCCGTTCTATATACAATTCACGGGAAAAGGGTACTTTTCTCATGCCAGCACTCGCATCTTCCGGGTTATTCTCGATTTCTACCATCTCTGTCTGATCCGGGTAATTGTCTAAAACCACTTTCACCGGATGCAGCACGGCCATAACCCGTGGGGCCGTCTTATTCAGATGTTCCCGAATACAATACTCCAATAAAGCAATATCCACGACAATTTCCCGTCGGGCAACTCCGACTTTTTCAGCAAAAGCCCTTATCGACTCAGGAGTATATCCCCGTCGTCTCAAACCTGATATAGTAGGCATACGCGGATCATCCCAACCCGATACATATCCCTTTTGCACCAATTCCAGCAATTTCCGCTTACTCATCACCGTATAATTCAAATTCCGGCGGGCAAATTCAATTTGCCGGGGCCGGTATTCAGTATGAGTTAACTGATCCAGAAACCAATTATAAAGAGGACGGTGAACTTCAAATTCCAACGTACAAATAGAATGTGTAATTCCCTCCAAATAATCACTTTGTCCATGAGTAAAATCATACATCGGATAAATACACCATTTATCTCCGGTACGGTGATGTTTATTGAAAAGAATACGATACATAATCGGATCCCTCATCAACATATTCGGAGAGCTCATATCGATTTTCGCTCTTAACACTTTACTCCCTTCCGGAAACTCTCCTTTCCGCATCCGACGAAATAAATCTAAATTTTCCTCCACGCTTCTATTCCGGTAAGGACTATTCACTCCCGGTTCATTTATCGTTTTACGTCCGGCACTAATCTCTTCAGCGGTCTGATCATCCACATACGCTTTCCCTTGCAAAATCATTTGTTCTGCCCATTCGTATAACTGATCAAAATAATCCGAAGCATACCGCACTTTGCCTTCCCACTCAAATCCCAGCCATTGTATATCTTCTTGGATAGAATCCGTATATTCTACATCTTCCTTTACAGGATTTGTATCGTCGAAACGTAAATTACATTTACCCTGATATTTAGCTGCCAATCCGAAATTCAAACAAATCGAGGTAGCATGCCCGATATGGAGATAACCATTGGGCTCCGGAGGGAAACGGGTATAAACCCGGCCTTCATTCTTACCTTCTGCCAATTCTTCCTCAATGATCTGCTCTATAAAATTCAACGATTTGCCTTCATCTTCTGTCTCTGAGATGTGATGATTTGTATCCATATGATATTTATTTATATTTTGAGTCACAAAAGTAAGTAATTTATGAGAGTTTTAAAAGTTTACGTATATTTGCGGCAATGAAAAATTTAGCATACATACTATTCCTGTGTATCTGGGGCTTGCCAAGTTTTGCCCAGATAGCGGATAATGCCCAATTCGGAGACAACGATAACAACCGTTCTCCTTTTGCGGACCGGGACTCTGTTCCCCAACAAAATGTCGAACATTTCAGGAGAACCTGGAGATGGGCACACGATGGCGTTTATCGTCAGGATGTTCCTTTGGATACAACACTGGACAATATTCATAATTACAACTATATCTTCAAAAAAAGTGTCGCCAACACCTATTTGGCTAATTTCCCCTCTCCTTATATTTCTGATATTTTTATCAACCGGGCTCCCGATCAGGATTTCTTCGCTTTGACCAATATACGGGCTTATTTATACCGTCCGGTAGATGCTCTTTATTTTAATACGACGACGCCTTTTACTCAATTAACCTATTTTACAGGAGGAGGAAAAGGAAAAAATGAAACCCTGCTGGATGTTTGGCATACCCAAAATATCCGCCCATTCTGGAATGCAGGTTTTCGTTATAACCTAATATCCAGCGACGGACGTTATATGAATCAAAAATCCAAAGCTTATAATTTTTCTCTTTTCTCTTCTTATGAATACGAGCGTCTCGCCATTTCTTTTTTCCTCAATCAAAATAATGGAAAATTCAATGAAAATGGAGGTATTACCGATAAAAAATACATCCGCGACACGACTATAAATGCCGAAAATATACCAGTGAATTTATCTAATACTTCCAACAGTTACCGGAATTTCAATTTTTACGCACAGGTGCAATACAATATTGGGAAACCGAAAGAAGTCATTACCCCTACGGATACCACCATCACGTATCCGGCAAAAGCTTTATTTTCCGCAACCATAGAAGATAATATACACCGTTTTAAAGAAGCAAATGTCAACCGGGATTTTTTCCCTGTCACTTATCTGGATACCGTAACCAGTCTGGATATTCAAAGCGACAAAATCTATGAGATTACGACAAAATTTGTCGTCAATGAACATCCTAAACACAAGTATTTGCCAGGAGTCTACGCGGGTCTGAATTACAAATATCTGGACTACAGTGGCAGAACATCTTTAGATACGGTGAATAATTACGGCAAAAAAAAATATAGCGGAATCTGGTTAACCGGGGGATTGTTTAATGTAGATAGCACAGCCATTTTTAATTTCGACGCCAGCGCCCGGCTTTGCCTTATCGGAGATTATGTGGGGAATTTTACTATTGAAGGTTTTATCCAGCAATATTTTAATAAAAACAGAAATTCCTACGTAAAAGTAGATGCTTTGATCGAATCGAAAGCTGTCAATCCCTTTTTCAGCAATTACATCGGCAATCACGATTATTGGGAAAATAATTTCAACAACATAAAAACCCTCAACATTCAAGGACGCTATGTCAATGAAAAACTCCGTACAGAAGTAGGTATCGCCTGGTCGAACATCATTGATTATGTCTATTTTGACACCACCTCAATGCCTGTACAGAGCTCCAAAACACTTATGGTCCTAACAGCTTGGGGCAAACAAAATTTTAAAGCCGGAAATTTCCATTTCGATCAAACTGTATATTTCCAGAAAAGTACACAGGAAGATATACTTTCTCTCCCCGTCATTGCTTTATATTCTCACAATTATTACGAAAATACTTTTTTCAAAAAAGCATTGAAGTTTTGCGTCGGTATTGATTTGTTTTACAATACAAAATTCTATGCTGACAAATATAAACCTTCTTCTATGCAGTTTTATAATCAAAGGGATGAAAAAACCGGAGGATATCCCAAGGTGGATGTATTTATAGATTTTGCTATCAAACGGGCACATCTTTTCCTGAAATATGAACATCTGAATTATTACTTCACAAACGGAGAATATTTCAGTGCCCTTAACTATCCTATCAACCCGGCCATGTTTAAGTTCGGATTGAAATGGAACTTTTTTGACTGATCTTCGGTCCCAACAGGAGAGGAACAGCAGAATCGCCCTCCTGCTTGTCTTCGGAAGGGACTTTTTAGATTGGACAATTTTTTATATCTTTACCCAATGCAAGCAAAGAAAATAGTAATATACACTCTCCTTTTCCTTTGCTTTTCCTGTAAAGATACAAAGGAAAAAAATCCGGAATTTATCATTCCGGCTCCTTTATCTGTCGAAAAAATCCAGACAAAAGGTTTTTTAGATATATCTACTTTTTATTCCACCACAGACTATTATGTATACAAAGGAATTACCCGCGGTTTTCATTACGAACTGGCACAAGATTTTGCTCATTTTCTGGGAGTCAAACTCCGGGTATTGGAAGTAAACAATAACATCGATACTGCCATCTCCAGGCTCCGCCAAGGTAAATACGACCTACTTGCTGTAAGCGTGACCGAAACCCCGGAACGTAAAGAAAAAATTAAATTCGCCCAACCTTTTTTTAAAACAGGAGAAGTACTGGTACAACATAAAAAGAAAGGAATAAAGAAAATAGAAGAATTGGACGGGAAGACGATCTTTATTAAAAAAGACGCTCCTTATAAAAAACTACTTTCCCAACTCCAAGATTCCTTACATATACATATTAAAATTTCAGAAGTCACCGGCTATTCTACTGAAGATTTACTTCACCTAGTGGAAATCGGAGAAATCGGTTTTACCATTACCGATGAAAACATCGCTTCAGCTCTGAGTATTTCGATGAAAAACCTGGACTACTCGATTCAGCTGTCAAACGGTATTTCTATCTCCTGGGCCACCAATCCGGAAAATAACATCTTAACCCAGGAAATAAACGAATGGCTAAAAGAAGTAAAGAAAAACGGGAAATTAAATTTTCTGTATAAACGGTATTTCAACAATCGGAATTCCGTTCCTCACCACACGTCTAAATACGTATTGTTGAAAAAGAGCGATTTATCTCCTTTCGACAGGGAATTGAAAAAAGAAAGTAAAATGCTGGAATGGGATTGGCGTCTCTTAGCCGCCATTGTCTACAATGAATCCAAATTTGATCCCGAAGCTATTTCCCAGATCGGAGCCTACGGCCTGATGCAAATTACCCCGGAAACAGCAACCATGTTTCACGTAGAAGATTATTTCACACCGGACAGTAATATTTATGTAGGGGTACGTTACCTGAAATACCTCGATCAGACTTTTTCCAAATATCCCTTACCCCCGGAAGAAAAATTAAAATTCGTACTGGCATCCTATAATGTCGGAGCAGGCCACGTTATGGACGCCATGCGCCTGGCCCGCAAATATGAAAAAAATCCTTACAAATGGGACCAGAATGTAGCTTATTATTTAAAATATAAATCCGAACCGAAATATTACCGGGACTCTCTTTCCCGGAATGGTTATTGCAACGGTCAACAAGCTTATGACTATGTACACCGCATACTGGAAACCTATAATAATTATAAATACATAAATCCTTAATATAAATTAAGGGAAAAATGTTTGTACGAATATTGATTTGCCATTTTTTTTTACATACCTTCGCATGATGAATTGTTTAGCTTTTTAAAATTCATAAGCTCATGCCTTACAGAAGATTACCAAATACAGATGCAGCAAGAATAAGGGCATTAAAAGCAGCCTTGAAAAAAGGAGACAGCCTTGATGACATAAACCAAATTGCTTATTCTTTTCCTTTGAAACAAAAAATTGATATTTTTTTACCTAAATTCGAAATAGCAATTACAACTTCTAAAGCCGCCCGGGAAAAACAAATTGAGAACAGTCGAAAGTTCACGGAACTAACAAAAAAAGCCCGTCTCTATATTTCACATTTTATTCAGGTACTGAATTTTACAATAGCCAGAGGAGAACTGAAACCCTATGCCCGTACTTTTTACGGTCTAGATGAAAAGGATTCAAAAGTTCCCAATTTATTGACCGAACAAGAACTCATTCTCTGGGGAGAAAAAGTCATTAACGGAGAACAGGAACGACTGAATAACCGTTACGGCAATCCTATCTATAGTCCGGCTATCGCCCTTGTCCGGGTCAGCTACGAAAATTTCAAACAAAGTTATAATTTCCAAAAACAACTCCAGGTAAATTCTTCCCGTTTCAGTGCCGAAGTAGCTCAATTCCGGGACGAAGCCGATGCACTGATCCTGAATATATGGAATGAAGTAGAAAATTATTTCTCTTCCGAAAAAGACGAAGAGAAAAAAAGACAACATTGCGAAGAATACGGTCTGGTTTATGTATTTCGTAAAGGGGAACGGGAAAGATTGAAACGGAAAAAAGACGCGGAAGATATTACCCTCAAGCTTCCTTTTTAAAAAATCAGTTTTTCTTTTCAGGTTTGTTGCACTTGTCTTTCAAAGGGCATCCGGCACATCCCTGACAAGAGGAGGAATTGTTTCTTTTTTTCCATAACCGGATATTTCTCCATACGACCCAAATAATCGCCCATATAAGTATAATATAAACACAAATCTGCTGCATAAAAGTAGATTGAACGAATTCAAACGTCAAATATATAAATGAGGAGAAAAGGATTCAAAAAGAACTTTCGACAACTCATCCTTCTCCTTTTTATAGGCTGAGCTTACCATAAACGTCCGATTTGGTATACGCAAAAAGCAATAATCCAGGCCAAACCGGTAGTATAAAATATAGTAAAAAATGCCCATTTCCAGCCGGCCTCTTTCCGAATAGCAGCAATGACAGCCATGCAAGGAAAATAGATCAAGATAAAAAGCATAAAGCCAAAGGCGATTAAAGGAGTAAACAGTGGCTTCCCCTCAGCATTTGTCTGTTTCTGTAATTTTTCTGCCAGATTCTGAGTATCCACTTCTCCTTCTGAACCGGCATGATAAAGTATGCCCATAGAACTTACCACAATTTCTTTAGCAGCCAACCCGGTAATAATACTTACCCCCATTTTCCAATCAAAACCTAGGGGAGCTATAACCGGTTCCACCGTTTTCCCTATGCGCCCGATATAAGAATTTTCCATTTGCTCGGCACTTTGTTTCCCGTATTCAGTATGAGGGAAATAACCCAAGGCCCAGATTAAAATGGAAGCAAAGAGAATTATAGTACCCATTTTTTTCAAATATTGCCCTGCTTTTTCCCACATATGAAAAGCAGTATTCCGCATCGTCGGCATACGATAAGGAGGTAATTCCATTACAAAAGGATCCGTAGCTTTGTGAAACAGTACTTTTTTCAATACGATAGCCGTCAATATAGCCACCGTTATTCCCACCAAATACAAAGACAGCAATACCAATCCCTGCTGGGAAGGGAAAAAAGCCGAAACCAATAAAATATAAACCGGTAAGCGGGCACTGCAAGACATAAAAGGAATGATCAACATGGTAATCAAACGCTCCCGACGGCTCTCCAACGTACGGGTAGCCATAATAGCCGGGACATTACACCCGAAACCAATTAGCAAAGGGATAAAAGACTTCCCATGCAAACCGATCTTATGCATCATTCTATCCATTAAAAAAGCCGCACGGGCCATATAGCCGGTATCCTCCATTAAGGAGATAAAGAAAAATAAAATCAAAATATTCGGTAGAAAAACAATTACTCCTCCCACTCCGGCAATAATCCCGTCGACAAGCAAATCAGTCAAAGGGCCAGCAGGCATACTTCCTGCTATCCAATTTCCTAACCCATCGACTCCTTCCTGAATCCAATCCATCGGATAACTGCCCAATGAAAAAGTCGCCTGAAACATGACCCACATAAAAAGAATCAGCACCGGAAATCCCAACCACTGATGTGTCAATACAGTATCAATAGCATTTGTCAACTGCCTTTTATCCCTGTCTCCGACAATATAAGTTTCCTTCAGCGCTCCCCGGATAAAACCATACTTTGCATTGGTGATAATCGTACAGGTATCTTCTTTATATTCTTTCTCTAAAAACGCAATACATTTCTGGGCGGTTTCTTCTATCTGCTTGTAATTGGGAAGCTGGGTCAATATTTTTTTTGTGAGTGAATCATTTTCAATCATTTTTATAGCCAAATAGCGCGGAGCAAACTTATCCGTAATCGCTTTATTCGGCGCTATCGTCTCTTTCACTTTATCAATAGCGGCTTCGATATCCGTCCCATAGTTGATATGTATATGACGGCTGAGTTCGTTCTTATCCTCAAATACTTCAATAATCTTATCCAAAACGCCCTCAATTCCTCTTCCTGAACAAGCCGTAGTAGGAATAATGGGAAAACCCAATAATTTTCCCAGATATTGATAATCCAGCGTTGCCCCTTCCTTAGCCAGCTCGTCGTACATGTTCAAAGCCATCACGACTTTTATATTCATATCGATTAATTGGGTGGTCAGAAAAAGATTCCGCTCCAGATTGGAAGCATCTACGATATTCAGTACAATATCCGGATGCCGATCGGTGATATAAGTCCGGACAAATATTTCCTCCGGAGTATACTCTGTAATCGAATATGTACCGGGTAAATCGATCAGATTGATCGTGTAATCCCGGTGCTTAAATACAGCCTCCTTGGCATCCACCGTCACTCCGCTATAATTCCCCACGTGTTCCCGTAAACCCGTAGCCCGATTAAAAAAAGAAGTCTTGCCGCAATTCGGATTTCCCACTAAAGCGACTTCTATGGTATTTGTTTTCTCCTGAATCACATTTTTCACCGTCTCATCCAGAAATGTTCCATTATAGGAAGCATCTTTCGAACAAGCAGGAGAATAATCCGTGATATCCATCACTTCAATCAACTCCGCTTCGCTCCGACGCAAAGAAATATGTCCATCCATCAGTTTATACTCGATGGGATCCCGTAAAGGAGCATTTTTAATCACAGTTATTTTCTCTCCCTTTACAAATCCCATCTCGACAATTCTGTTGCGAAAACTACCGTGTCCATGTACCTTGACTACCACACATTCATTCCCTGTCGGAATATCAGCCAGCCGTAAAAAACGATTCTCCATCCCTAATAATATTACGCGGCAAAAATAGTATTTTCAAATAACATATAAAATCCCCATTTATAGGGATACAAATAGCTGGAAAACAGCAAAAAAATCGGGAGCAGTTTCTGGCCCCCGATTTATAAGAATTACATATATAAATCCCGCTCCCCGGCTGCTATCCGCCTGTAATAATTAAAAAAAGTCGGCAACAATTTTTTATCCGTGAAAAAAGAGGTATTTTCTATTTCCTGCAATTCCCGTTGAATCAAACGCTCTCCGGCTTCCTTCGTTGCCGCAGAAGCATAATCATTGAGGTATTCCCGGAAAGTAAGTACAGCATTCAATTTACAAAACTTTCCTTCTACCCCTTTCTCCAACAAATTCATAATCTTATCGCCCGTTCGCCCACAGCGATAACCAGCCGTACAAAAAGAAGTAATATATCCATCATCTGCCAATTCCTTTATCACTTCATCCAAACTTCTTTGATCTCCTAACATAAACTGTACTTTATCCGCATTTTCTTCTTGCAATTTCTTTCCGGCATAAGCTCCGATACCGATTTTGGAAGAAGCATCCGTTTGGGTACAACCGTAATTGATAATCTCTCTCCTCAATTCAGCTCTTTCCCTTGCCGTCACGATCAGCCCCGTATAAGGTACAGCCAGACGCAATACCATTACCAACCGTTTGAATGCATCGTCATTTACCAAATAAGGAGAATTCTCGCTGAGAAAACTTCCCGGTGCCGGTTGCATTCTGGGGAAAGATATGGTATGAGGTCCGATACCGAATTGCCGCTCTAAATCGTGCGCATGTTCCACCAAGCCCATCACTTCGAATTTCCAATCGTATAAACCGAAAAGTGCTCCAATAGCGACATCATCAATTCCGGCATCCATCGCCCGATGCATAGCATATAATCTCCAGCGGAAATTCCCCTTTATCGTATTGGCCGGATGTAACTCCGCATAACGTCCCGGATGATAAGTCTCCTGGAAAACCTGAAAAGTTCCAATACCCGCACGCCACAATTTTCTCAAATCTTCAACAGCCATAGGAGCTGCATTTATATTTACCCGGCGAATATTATTAAAACCATTCCCGGAAGGAGTAGTCCGTTTTACTGCATATATCGTTGAAATCGAATCGGCTATATAATCTGCATCACTCTTAGGATGCTCTCCGTATACGGCAATCAGACGTTTGTGTCCCTCATCAATAATAGCTTCCGTTTCGCGATAGATCTCCTCAGGCGATAAGATATGCCTTTTTTCTTCCGGGTTATCACTTCGGAAACCACAGTAAACACAACGGTTTACACATAAATTAGAGCAGTATAAAGGCGCAAAAAATACAATCCGGTTGTCGTATACCCGCTTTTTCACTTCCAGGGCTGCTTCCCGCATTTCTTCTAACAAAGCCGGGTCTGTCACATTTAATAGTACAGCCGTCTCTTCAGGGGTAAGTAATTTTATCGATAAAGATTTCTGTAAGATGTCCCGAACCCTCTGCGGATCCGGATGAGCTTGTTGCTCTAAATTTGTTCTGATCTTTTTTTCATCGATAAAGTCTTTCCCTTTTACCAGATATTTATCGATTTCCTCTTGTCGTATGACCTGCTTTACCCAAGCTTGTACATCCATGTTTAACTATTATTTAAATATTACTTTTATTACGCCTGAAGAACTGATACTCAACAAAACGGCAATTATCTTTTCCTACAGAAGAACCCATCCCACGGAACACAGAGAAGTCGTTCAGGCACACCTTTTTTATACCACAAAGATTGTCAATAATTTCCGAATGCTGAAACTATTTACCTATATTTTTTTCTATCAACCGATATATTCTTTCTATCCTAAAAATCAAATGTCAAGCATCAGAAAGATTCCGGAGAATTCTTGCCAATCCCGTTCTTTCTAAAGGAGTATCTTTAAACAGACGGGCAAAAGTAAATTCATCCATTTTCTTCCAATCTTCCTTTTGCAGATTCAACCTTTCCGGAGACGGTAAAAAGGCTGCCACCTGATGCATCTTTGCACGGCTGTTCCAAGGACAGACTTCCTGGCAAATATCACAACCGAATATTCTCTCTCCTGCTTTTTGTTTTACAAATTCCGGGTATTCCCCTTTATTTTCAATGGTATGGTAAGATATACACTTTCGGGCATCCAACTGGTAAGGGGCTAAAGCCCCTGTAGGGCAAGCTTCTATACAACGATTACAATTTCCACAATAGTTCTTATCAAAAGGTATATGATAACGATCGAATTTTTCAGGAGTAATAATGATTCCGATAAAACAAAAGGACCCTTTTTCCCGGTTGATCAGCAAAGTATTTTTTCCCACCCAACCCAGTCCTGCCCGTCTGGCCCATTCATGTTCCAATACGGGGGCCGAATCGACAAAACACCTTCCGGCAATCTGTCCCTTCAATTGCTCCAGTTTTTCTTTCACAATTTTATGGTAATCTTTCCCGTACGCATATCGGGCAATTACCGGAATTCCCTCCGCTTGCCGAAAAGGATGGAAATAATTGGTAAGGGTAACGATGAGGGAATGTGCATTTTCGACCAACAGACGAGGATCTTCTCTTTTATCCACATTCCGCTCCATATAAGACATTCCGGCCTGACATCCTTTCTGCAACCACAATTGCAAATGGCGTATCTCCTGCCCCAACTTTTCATAAGGGGCTACCCCGATAACATCAAATCCGAGCGTTGCCGCTTTCCGGCAAAAATCCTCCAGTTTCAATGTTCCTCTCGGATCAGATATCATATCCCAATTCCAACTTCGCTACCTCACTCATACGCTCCGGTCCCCAAGCCGGTTCAAAAACCAGGTTTACCGTGACGCTCTCTATCCCCTCCACTTCCATAACCACATCGTGAACCTGCTGTACAATCTCATCAGCAATAGGACAACCGGGGGCCGTCAACGTCATATCGATAATCACCTCCGCCGGCTTTACAAAATGAATCTCATAAATCAATCCCAAATCCCAGATATTCACCGGTATTTCCGGATCGTAAACCGTACAAAGTTTCTCTATGATCAGGTCCCTCATTAAACTAGCAGCCATAATTCTAAAATTACATATTCATTAGTGGAAACTTATTTTTTGGCAGAAAAAGCAATCGCATACATTTTTATCTGCTTTACCATAGACAATAGTCCATTGGAACGAGTAGGAGACAAATGCTGCGTCAAACCGATTTCATCGATAAACTTTAAATCGGCCTTTGCAATATCTTCCGGCTTTTGCCCCGAAAATACCCTGACCAATAAGCCTGCAATTCCTTTTGTAATAATCGCATCGCTATCTGCCGTAAAATAAAGCAAATTTCCCTGCATTCCGGCGTGAAACCATACCCGGGACTGACATCCTTTTATCAGGTTATTTTCCGTTTTATATTGCTCCTCCATGGCGGGCATAGCCGTCCCGATTTCTATCAGATAGGCATACTTATCCATCCAATCGTCATAGACCGAAAATTCATCTATAATGTCCTGTTCTATTTTTTCTATTGTTTCCATAATCTTCTATTCTCGTTATTAGCTTCCCGACCTCCTCTCTTCTTATCCTCCTTATAGCCGAAACATTTTCTCCACTTTTTCGATCCCCCGGCAAAAAATATCTATTTCCTGTTCTGTATTGTACATTGCTAAAGAAGCTCTGACCATGCCGGTAACACCATAATGTTGCATCACCGGTTCCGCACACAACTGTCCCGTCCTTACGGCTATTCCCATTTTATCCAACAAAAGCCCTACATCTGAATGGTGAATATTCCCGACGGCAAAAGAAAGGACAGACGATTTACAAGCCGCTTCCCCAAAAATTCGCATCCCGGGAATCCGTTTCATTTGTTCCATAGCATATTCCAACAACTGATGCTCATAACCGGCAAAATGCTCCATGCCAACCGACTCTACGTATTTCAAAGCCTCTCCTAATCCGATAATACCAATAAAATCAGGAGTTCCGGCTTCAAATTTAAACGGGAGTTCATTATAAGTCGTTTTCTCAAAACGCACCTCTCTGATCATTTCTCCTCCCCCTTGCCAAGGCGGCATCTGATTTAACAATTCTTCTTTACCATATAATACTCCTACTCCCGTCGGTCCATAAATTTTATGTGCGGAAAAAACAAAAAAATCACAATCCAACTCCTGCACATCTACCGGAATATGTTGTATAGCCTGGGCACCATCTATCAATACCTTCGCTCCACACCGATGAGCCTGGGCGATAATCTCTCTCACGGGATTTACTGTTCCCAAAACATTCGAAACATAAGCCACCCCAACTAGTTTTACCCGATCCGTCAAAAGACGCCCAAAAGCCTCTTTATCCAATTCCCCCTTATCTGTAAAAGGAACAACTTTTAAAATAGCCCCTTTCCGCTCACACAACATTTGCCAGGGAACAATATTGGCATGATGCTCCATTTCGGTTACTAAAATCTCATCTCCCTCCTCAATAAAAGCTTCCCCATAAGTGTAAGCAATCAAATTAATGCTTTCGGTTGTTCCCCTCGTAAAAATAATTTCTTTTTCCGAAGCTGCCCGAATAAAACGCTGCACAATACGACGGGCTTCTTCGTTAGCATCCGTACATACATTACTGAGATAATGCACTCCGCGATGTACATTTGAGTTGTATTTGAGATAATACTCGGTCATTTTTTCAATAACCGGAAGCGGACGCTGACTGGTAGCCCCATTATCCAGATATACCAACGGCTTTCCATATATTTTTTCCTCCAAAATCGGAAAGTCCTGCCGGATTCTATTCACATCAAACATGATTGATTCAATTTAATTCTTCTCGGTTTTGATTAAAATGGCCCTTTAAAAACAGGTCGAAGGCAACTACTTTTTACACTGCATCAGGCAATTGTGACATTTTGAAAACTCGCCCCTCAACCGCTTATCGATTAAATCGTCTATTTTTACCCGCAGCGGTTCCAATTTTACCCGCTGAACAATGTCATGTGCAAAACCAAACATCATCATCATCCGGGCTTCCGCCAAACTGATTCCCCGGGAACGCAGATAAAACATAGCTTCCTCGTCTATTTGCCCCACTGTAGCTCCGTGGCTACATTTTACGTCATCGGCATCAATGATCAACTGAGGTTTGGCATTTACCCGAGCCGAATCCGTCAGTAACAAATTATTATTCGCCTGATAAGCCTCCGTTTTCTGAGCATCCGGTTCTACCCGGATACATCCTGAAAAATTAGCTAAAGACGAATCATCTAATACACCCTTGAAATGTTCATTACTGGTACAATGAGGAGCAATATGATCGATATACGAAAAATTATCCACTTTCTGACTTTTATCCAAAATATAAATCCCATATAAATGACATTCTCCTCCTTCTTCGTTTAAAGCCACATACTGATTATTCCGGATCATACCTCCATACAAAGTAACCATATTGCTTTCAAAAACGGCATTCCGCTGTTCCGATACAAACAATGAATTAATCTGAGAAGCTCCCAAATGCTGATTTTGTACCTGATAATAATCTAAATGCGCCCCTTCTCCTACATATATTTCGGTTACATTATTCATCAAGAAATAATTTTCCGACAATGTATGATCGCATACCAGTAAAGTAGCTTCCGCTCCCTTCTCCAAAATAATCATATTTCGCTGATAAGCCATCAAGTCGGCCTTAGCCCGCAGCAGATTCACGATCTGAAGAGGACGCTTCAAATTTACTCCCTCCGGAATATACACAAATACCCCATCCTGAGCAAAAGCCGTATTTAAAGAAACCAGCCCATCCTTTACCGCTGCCGGAGCATACTGATTGTAATGAGCAGCAAACAATTCCGGATATTTCAAACTCGCTTCCTGAAAACTACAGATAACCACCCCTTCCGGTACATCTGCCTTTTCATTTTCTTTAAAATACCAACCGTTAACAGTCAGCAACAAATCCGTAGCAAGCTCCGGAACGGCACAGCGAAAAACTTCTTTCACATTTACATCCTGAGGAATATATTTTAATACGACTTTGTAATCCTTTCCGAATACCGGAAGCAAATCCATATATAAATAATCCTCTGTTTTAAAAGGAATCCCTCCCAAAGCTAAAAACTTACTGAAAGCGTCCTCCCGAAAAGCATTCACCTCCGGTCCACAGCCAGCTTCCATCCACGAACGCCCTTCTCTAAAAAGCGATACGAAATCATTATTTATTTTATCAATTCCAGTCATATATCTTGCATTACCAATTCCCCTAATCCCTGCTCAACTTCCTACGGAATAAAAATTATTATTTTTTCATCTCTTCTTTAATCCAGTCATAACCCTGTTTTTCCAGTTGCGCTACCAACTCCTTACCGGCAGTTTTTACAATCCGGCCATCGTATAATACATGCACCACATCCGGAACGATATAATCTAACAAACGCTGGTAATGCGTAATCACAATCGTAGCATTCTCCGGTTTCTTCAACTTATTGACCCCCTGTGCAACCGTCCGCAAAGCATCTATGTCCAAACCGGAATCCGTCTCGTCCAATATCGCCAACTTCGGCTCTAAGACCGCCATCTGAAATATTTCATTTTTCTTTTTTTCCCCTCCGGAAAATCCCTCGTTCAGAGAACGATTTAAAAGTTTGCTATCAATCCCTACCAATTCCATCTTTTCCCGGATCATTTTTAAAAATTCACCGGCCGGATAAGGAGGCAGTCCCTGATATTTCCGATGCTCATTGACGGCCGTCTTTAAAAAATTCACCGTACTTACCCCAGGGATTTCTACAGGATATTGAAAACTCAAAAAGATTCCTTCCCGGGCACGGTCTTCCGCCGGCAATTCCAACAAATTCTTTCCATTAAATTCTACTTCTCCTTCTGTTACTTCAAAACGTTCCCGACCTGTCAATACAGCAGACAACGTACTTTTTCCGGCTCCGTTCGGACCCATTATCGCATGAACTTCTCCGGCTTTTACTTCCAGATCTATCCCTTTAAGTATTTCTTTTCCGTCAACAACGGCATGTAAATTCTTTATTTTTAACATAGCATTTGAATTGAAATCGATAATTGGAATACTGCTTCTATTATCTTATATTTTCTTCTCTTATTTACGTTTATCCGACGCTCCCTTCCAAGCTTATCTGTAATAATTTTTGGGCTTCTACAGCAAATTCCATAGGCATCTTGTTGATGACATCCCCGGCATAACCCTTGATAATCAATCCGACTGCATCTTCGGTCGATATGCCCCGCTGATTACAATAAAAAATCTGATCTTCCCCGATCTTAGAAGTCGTCGCCTCATGTTCTACCTGTGCTGTGGAATTCTCAATTTCCAGATAAGGAAAAGTATGTGCACCACATTTATCTCCCAATAAAAGCGAATCACATTGAGAATAATTTCTCGCATTTTTACATGTCTTCACCACCTTTACTTTTCCCCGGTAAGCATTACTACTGTACCCTGCCGATATACCCTTCGATACGATACGGCTCCGGGTATTATTGCCAATGTGAATCATTTTTGTACCCGTATCGGCCTGCTGGTAATTATTGGTCACGGCTACCGAATAAAATTCGCTCACAGACCCGTCACCTTTCAAAATAGTACTGGGATATTTCCAGGTAATGGCAGAACCGGTCTCGACCTGCGCCCAGATTAAACGGGCATTCTCACCCCGACAAAGCCCTCGTTTGGTAACGAAGTTATAAATTCCTCCCTTGCCTTCTTTATTCCCCGGATACCAGTTTTGTACAGTACTGTATTTGACTTCTGCATTTTTTTCTACAACGATTTCCACAATAGCAGCATGCAGTTGATTCTCATCCCGCATAGGCGCTGTACAACCTTCCAGATAACTTACATAAGCCTCTTCTTCCGCCACAATCAACGTTCGCTCAAACTGACCGGTTTTCGCTGCGTTGATCCGGAAATAAGTAGACAACTCCATAGGACAACGCACCCCCTTCGGAATATATACAAAAGAACCATCGCTAAATACAGCCGAATTCAAAGCGGCAAAAAAATTGTCCCCATAAGGTACAACCGTACCCAAATATTTTTTCACCAAATCCGGATGATTTTTTACTGCTTCTGAAAACGAACAAAAAATCACACCTCTTTCCGCTAAAGTCTCTTTAAAAGTCGTCTTCACAGAAATACTGTCCATAACGGCATCTACCGCTACCCCCGCCAAAGTTTTCTGTTCATTGAGCGGAATTCCCAATTTATCGAACGTTGCCTTTAACTCCGGATCAACATCTTCCCACTCTTTTTTTACCTCCTGTTTCGGAGCAGCATAATAAATAATATCCTGATAATCAATCTCCGGAATATTCAATTGCGCCCAACGGGGCATCTTCATTATCAACCATTTCCGATAAGCTTTTAAACGAAATTCCAGCAACCATTCCGGCTCTTCTTTTTTAGCCGATATGGTACGGATCACGTCTTCATTCAATCCTTTTCCTATCGTATCCGTCTCTACATCTGTTACAAAACCGTATTTATATTCACTAGCTGTAACTTCCTGTAATATATTGTCTTGTTCTTTAGCCATAAAAAATTCTTTGCTCTCAGATTTACGATTTTTATAGATAAAACGTTATTCTCTTCCCCTCTTTTCATCCGGTTCATTTTCTGAATTCTGCAAAAATACAAAAAAATATCCACTGCTACACTTACAAGGAATAGATATTCTTTATGGATTGATATTCAGTTTCTATGTTCCCGAAAAGCGACCAAACATCCGCTTTGTTTTTGTTGCCGGAGTTTCGTACCTCTATTTTTTACATTATCTTTATCCCTTGAATAGAAAAAGCTCTACGATTCAACTATAAATCGCTGATTCGGCATAGAAAGCCACGGAAGGGTACGAAAAGAACCAAGGAAACATTTATACCGATAAACTTTTGTATATGCAAACGACTAACTATTTATACCGTTGAAGAATTGAACTTTTAAACTTTTGAACCGATCTAAACAGGTTCACCTAAAAACAAGTTCTTAAACTCATTGAAAAATATGGAAAATAAAAATTATACGGAACTTTCTTCCTTGGGGGAATTCGGCCTAATCGACCACCTGACCCGGCACATTGAACTGAAAAACAAATCGACTTTGAAAGGAGTAGGAGACGATGCTGCCGTATTAGACTATGGGGAGAAAAAAATATTAATGAGTACGGATATGCTCATTCAGGGTATTCACTTCGATTTAACTTATACCCCCCTGAAACACCTGGGCTATAAAGCAGTTGCTTCCAATGTCAGCGATATTTGCGCCATGAACGGTATTCCCCGGCAAATTACAGTCTCTTTAGCTGTCTCTAATCATTTTTCAGTAGAGAGCATCGAAGAACTGTATGCCGGAATTTACCTGGCTTGCGATCACTATGGCGTAGATCTGGTAGGAGGTGATACTACTTCTTCTAAAACCGGTATGTGTATTAGCATTACGATTTTAGGAGAAGCTTATGCCGAAGATATCGTATACCGCAATACGGCAAAAGAGAATCAACTCCTATGTGTAAGCGGAGATTTGGGAGCTGCTTATATGGGACTTCAACTCTTAGAAAGAGAAAAAGCCGTTTTTGCCGGCCAACCGGAAAATAGTCAACCCGACTTCACTGGTTATGAATATATATTGGAACGGCAACTCAAACCGGAAGCGAGAATCGATATTATAAAATTGTTAAAAGAGAAAAATATCCGGCCGACAGCCATGATTGATATTTCGGACGGACTGGCCTCCGAAATTATGCATATATGTAAGGATTCTCAAGTGGGATGCACTATTTACGAAGAAAAAATCCCCATAGACTATCAAACCTATAAAATGGCAGAAGAACTGAATCTGAATGCGACAGTGTGCGCCCTCTCCGGAGGAGAAGATTATGAACTTCTATTTACAGCCCCTCTCGATTTATATGATAAACTCACCGCTTTGGAATCCGTCAGCGTCATCGGACACACTTGTAAAGCTTCAGCAGGTTATACTCTGATCACCCGGGATGGTAATTCTTTTGAACTCAAAGCACAAGGCTGGGTGAATTTCAATAAACCGGAGACAAAAGACTGAAAAGAATTTATTTAACGATCTGTCCTAAAAAATAATGGAAGTTAATAAAACAAAACTAGAAGCATTATTGCTCCAAATACAACAGCAGTGTTCTACCGGAAACCGAAAAGAATTGGCGTCTTCTTTAAGACAACTTATGAATAACCGGCAAGCTTATTACCAGGAAAGCATTTCCCTGAGTATGCAAGATGACTTTAGCGATGCTTTATTCAAAATATTACTCCTGGAATTGGATGAGGAAGAAGAAGAAAGTATTGAAATTGCAGAAATGTCCTATGTCGGAATCGGATCGGTCCTCTACACACCGGTTTCTACAGCCGAACATTATCAAAGACGACTGTTGCTGTTGCATTATTTTAGCGACTATTTTACAGACGCCATTATTGAAATTTTTCTGAAAAAATACCGGAAAGACAATATGCTGGAAGCCCGTAAATTAGCCCTGGAGTGTCTGGAAAAAATGCAATTGGCGGATATGTTTTGGCTGGAAGAAAATTATCCGCACTTTATCGATAATAACACACAATTGGCTGAAGCTTGCAATTCGATCGAAATGGACCCGAATTTGACAGAAGAAGAAAAAAAAGAAGCCGCATTATTACACAAAGTATTATACGCTTACCTAAAGGCTAAATACAAAAACTGAGAGCTTTAAGGCTCTCAGTTCACGTTTTCCAAATTAATGATTAGAGTTAAATCTTCTTTCTCCTCCACCCCTCTGGAAAGATCTATGTGTGCTTCTTTCTCCTTCTTCTCTGGGTCTAGCTTTCTTTACAACAATCTTCCGTCCCTGAAATTCCGTTTCATTAAGGGCATTAATTGCATTCATACCTTCGGTTTCATCTTCCATTTCAACAAAACCAAAACATTTTGAATTTCCGGTTTCTCTGTCAGTAATCACTTTAGCAGAAGTAACAGTACCGTGCTCTCCGAAAAGAGCAGCCAAGTCCTCGCCAGTAGTAGCAGAACTCATTTTTGCAACAAAAATATTCACAATAAAAAAATTAAATTAGTAAAACATATAGAAGGATACGCAGCATGATTTTTTTAGTTACAAAAAAACAAATCCGGGATTCTTCTATCGGAGGCAAATATAAACTAAATTATTAATACACAGAAATAAAAAAGTCTTATAATTTTATAACGAAAAATATTTTTTATTTTCCTTCTCATTTTATTTGCAAATTCAGAAAAACCCACTACATTTGCACACGCAAAAAGACGGTGTCATAGCTCAGTCGGTAGAGCAAAGGACTGAAAATCCTTGTGTCCCTGGTTCGATTCCAGGTGATACCACCGCCCGAAATCCGGAATATAAATTCCGGATTTTTTTGTCTGCGACAAAGGGAGGGTGCTTTTACCACCTTTTAAATTATTCAAACATGAAACATTTTTTAAGTTGTCTTACCATCCTTCTACTTATCGCTGAAGGAGCGATAGCCCAGATGCAGGAAAAAGATATCGAAATACAGATTGCCGATTTCGTAAAAGACAAGAAAGCAACTGTCGGTGTAGCCGTATTAACCGAAGACGATAAAATCATCCAATACAATAATTCCGTCCATTTCCCGCTGCTCAGTGTTTTCAAATTCCACGTCGCTTTGGCCGTTTTAAATAAACTGGATAAACAGCATATCGATTTAGACAGTACGATACAAATAAAAGCCTCTCAATTACGCGCCGATACCTACAGTCCACTACGGGATAAATTTCCCAACCAGGACCTTACCCTTTCCTGGAAAGAATTATTACAGTATAGTATCTCTTTGAGCGACAACAACGCCTGTGATATCCTGATCGATTCCACCGGAGGTATAGCGGCCATCAATAAATATATACAAAAACTGGGAATCAAGGACTTTAACTTATCGGCAACGGAAGATTTCATGCACCAAGGTATTAAAAATGCCTATTTGAACTGGAGTACCCCTTTAGAAGTCGTAAGACTCATGAAATTAGCCTATACTAAAGAGTTATTTTCCGCTCCGTACAAAGATTTTCTCTGGAAAACGATGCTGGAAACTTCTACCGGAGCAAACAAATTGAAAGGATTGTTACCTGAAAATGTCTTGGTCGGACATAAAACAGGTTCTTCCGACAGGACAAAAGAAGGAATAAAAATAGCGGATAACGATGCAGGCCTTGTCCTCCTTCCCCAGGGAAAATCATTTTACATCGCCGTTTTTATAATGGACTCACAAGAAACAGACCAGACCAATGCAGCTATTATTGCTCATATCTCTAAGCTGGTATACGAAGCCATGATTCCCTAAAACGAACCGGGCCAGAAAAGCGGATAAAAAATTGTCAACCTGTTTTTAAAAATCAAAGGAAAGCTGAATGGGAGAGGGAGTAGAAGCAGAGGACGATTCTTCAGCATGCGAAACACTTAAACCCAATAGCCGAATCCTCTTTTGTTCCAGATCCATTTCCCGCAATAATTTTTTAGCCAAAGGTAATAGGACCTCTTTGGTAAAAAGCGGCTTCTCAACGGTGATACTCTTGGTTCTCTGAGAGAAATCATTGAACTTTATTTTCAAAGTCAGTGTACGTCCTTTAAAATCCGACCTCTTAAGCCGCTCTATCAATTCGAGGGTAACATGGTAAAGTTCAATAATAACAGCGGTATGTCCTGCAAGATCTTTTTCAAAAGTGCACTCACAACCGACCGATTTTCTGATCCGCTCCGCCTCCACTACCCGGAGGTCTATACCATGTGCAAAATCATAATAGAGAGTTCCGTTTTTTCCGAAATTCCGCTTTAACATTTCCAAGGAACATTTCCGGAGTTCCGCTCCATTATGAATCCCAAGAGAATGCATTTTCCGGGCCGTCACTTTTCCAATTCCCCAAAACATTTCAACCGGAAGGGCATCTATAAATTCCTGGGCTTTATCGGGATGGATTGTATAAAGACCATCTGGCTTTCGGTAATCCGAAGCGATCTTTGCTAAAAATTTATTATAGGAAATCCCCGCAGAAGCGATTAATCCCAGTTCCCCCCGAATTTCTTCTTTAATCTTTCGGGCGATATCTGTTGCCAATAAGCTGGATTTATTTTCGGTTACATCCAAAAAGGCTTCATCCAAAGCCAAAGGTTCAACAACATCTGTATATTCATGAAAGATTTTGTGAATTTCAGCGGAAACAGCTTTATAAACATCCATGCGGGAAGGGACAAAAATTAAAGCGGGACACAATTGCCGGGCCTTCTGAGCCGACATGGCCGAATGTATGCCAAATTTTCGGGCCTCATAACTGGCTGCAGCAACAATTCCCCTCTGGGAAGGACGCCCCACCACCACAGGTTTCCCCCGATATTCTGGATGATCCCGTTGCTCCACAGAAGCGTAAAAAGCATCCATATCGATATGAATAATCTTCCGTCGTTCCATTCTCAATCCCTCTATATAAATTTAGCCCCCTAAGGACAGGGGAAGATGTCCTGTCGGACCGAATAACATTTTTGGTCATTTTACACATTAGGGACGTGCCCTAATGTGTAATTTTTCTTTTCTGAAGAAAAATTTTCCTGCAAATTCCGATTCCTTCTATTTATCCGGCCGTAAATTTCTCAAATGGAAATGACGTCTCATCCGGTAATCCATCCAACACAATAACAAAACAGGTAGTAAAATAAAGCCGTAAAAAACTAAACCGGAAGAAATGATTTCCCCAGTCTTTTCCAAAAGAGTTCCGAATACCGTATGGAAATTAAAAGAAAAATAATGCACAAATATATAGGCAGCCCCTAGCAACAACAATACCGATGTAAAAGCTACCAAGACAACATTCCGCCACTCTTTCCGCCTTTGTTCCCGGTAAACTCTCTTCATAATCCGGTCGTTAAAATCCTCCGGCAAAACGGATTTTTCCATCTGCCGGAAAATTTCATGTAAAGCTTTATCTTTCATTTCTTCTTTATTCATGACATTTCCTCCATTATTACATACAATTTTTTACGAATACGATGTAATTTTACTTTTACATTGGCGATACTCAATCCTGAAATCTCGCTGATTTCTTCAATTGTATGTTCTTCGTTATAAAATAAACCGATCAATCCTCTTTCTTCAGGATTCAACTGTTCCCGGGCGGATTCCAATTTCCTCAATAATTCTTCATTATCAGAGTCCTCTAAGGCCTGCTCCACTTTTTCATCCAATACATTATTTATAGTTTGTTCTTCTATATAAAGAAATTCATGTTTCTTTTTACGGGTTGCAGAAATAGCTGTATTGTATGCAATTCGATACAACCAAGTCGAAAACCGGCAATCTCCTTTAAAAGTATACAATACCCGAAAAGTCTTCACAAAAACATCCTGCGTCAATTCTTCTGCATCCTCTTTTCTTCTGACAATTTTCAAAATGAGCCAATATATACGCTGACTATACCGATTTACCAAACGGGAAAAAAATTCAGTTTTCCCGTCCAGCACTTTCTGTATATAGTATGTATCGTCCAATCCGTTCATGTCGCCCTTTGGACGCAATTTAGCAAATCAGGTTACATTCCGGAAAGTAAAATTAAGAAAAATATTTTAGCTGCCAAGAAGTGTAACCTCTATTCGACAAAAGCGTCAAAGAGGCAAAATAAATTACATTAAAACACAAAATCATGGACATTACCACAACAATTGCATTATTTATAGTGTTTTCCACTATTTACGGATTATTCGAACTTTTTGCCCGGAGAAGAGAAAGAATGGCGATCATCGAAAAACTAGGGGACAATCTCGATCCCGCTTTGATAAGCAATAAAACCTATTTTCCTTTTCTATCCAGAGGTAAAATCTCTTTCGGAGCATTAAAAGCCGGCTGTTTACTGATGGGCATCGGTATCGGTATGTTAGTAGGTTTCTTTATATGCCGGGGATATATCGACGGCTTCGGTACAGAAGATTACAGTATCAACGGTTTAATCTCTATGATAAACGGTGCCAGCATACTTATTTTCGGAGGCATCGGCTTATTGGTAGCCTTTTTTCTGGAATTGAAATACAGCAAGGAAAAAGAAAATTAACTTTCTCTGGTTTTTAGTAAAAGCAGCGAGGCCGACTGAAAATAAAAATTTTCAGTGGGCCTCGCTTGATTTATTATTTCACCGGATTTCTTTCGAAAAGCTGAAATAGCTTTTGAAAAATAAGTCTGTTTTATCTCACGGATCCACGTTCCCTTAGTAAATTTTGTAATAGTACAGGCTGGTTTGTGGTGATAAAATCTACCCCTTGGCCTATCATTTCCTTCATAACCTCTTCCTTATCTACGGTCCATACATTTACGGTTAAACCCAAATCATGAGCTTTTTTCACCCAATCCGGATTCTTCTGGAACACCCGATAATGGTAATCCAGCCCCGTACAACCGGCAGCCTTGACTTCTTCGGGAGAAAGGTCTCCTTCCAGGTAAGCAACCTGAGCCTCTGGCAATAAACGTATTACTTCCTTTGCAGCATGTATACTAAAAGATATATAGTCTGTTTTATTCAATAGGCCGGCTGTTTTCACCTGTGCAACCACTTTCCCGACAACTTCCGTCTCCCTCTGAGAAGTGGCATGGGGTTTGATTTCCAATATCAAACGAGTCTTACCAATCTTCTTCGCTGCCTGCAAATATTCCTCCAGCGTAGGTATGGCTTCTCCATTGGCCAGACGAATCATCTTCAAACTGTCGTAAGGAGTATCTTCTATCACTTTCCCTTGTACTTTAGCATCGTGAAATACAACTAACACACCATCAGCGGTCATCTGTACATCGAATTCACTTCCATAACATTTTATCGCCCCTGCTTTTTTCAAAGAAGCAATGGAATTCTGTGCAGAATTTTCTGTTTCCCAGAACCCACGGTGTGCGATCACTTTCGTTTGTGGTTTAGCAGCCCATACAGATTGAAATGCAACGATCATACATACAGATAATAAAATTTTCATATTCTTATTTCCTTTTAGATTAAGTTTTCTTCCCGAGTCGAATACATTTTTCGCCTTCTTACGACCTCTGAATTGACCGATGAAAATTAATGAATATTATTCAATTTCATCCTTTTTCATTCGGATTTATTTCCTCCCGGCAAGTTATTCCTAAGATACGAGCATAAACATTAAAGTTCCTGAAATAGCAAACCTACGGGTATCAGAATCGGTATAATACTTTGAGAGGATAACCAAATTCTGTGAATCGTCACAGAATAAAATATCAGGGGGGCCTTAGCGTAGAAGCATCATTCTCTGTTCGTCGCCGTATTCCCGTAAACAACACTGCTTATAGGAAACTTAGCCCGATACAGGTTTGAAGAATGATACCAAGGATATCCCCCCTTTTATTTTTATCCCACTCTATTATTTTTCCTCATTCGCCCGCTCATTCTCTTAGTGTTCGAAAACGAAATTATTTTCAGTTTCAGAACTTATAAGAAATTCCCAGAGAAACCGTAAATGCATTGGATTTATAATGTCCACTGAAGGTATCTATCTGAGTAGGAATAACAATATTATTATAAGTATAGGAGCCATCCCGTCCAATTCCCTGTATATACAGAAAAGCAAAATCAAATTGCAGGTTCTGATAAGGTTCGAAAGACAAACCGGCAGACATACCGATTTTATTCATCCCCGGAGTCTCCGGATTATAATTATTTTTCCGGATAGGACTTTGGTCAAAATATAAACCAGCCCGCACATCCAAGCGATCAGTAGCTTTATACTGAGCGCCGATACGAGCAATAATGGTATTTTTATAATCTTTATTGGCTTTAATCGGATTAATGCCCAATTCTTCTTCGTTGAAATACACATTCAGGGAATCATATGCATTCCAGCCGACATATTGTAAATCCAAAGACATCTCCCATCGGTCGGTCGGTCGGTAACTCACTCCCAAAGTCGTATTGGAAGGTAAAGGCAGTTCGGCCCGGAAAGATCCCTGGTCGTATTTAGGTACGGCAAAAGCAGGAGCTAATTTTCCCAATGTACCCATTAAGTCCTCTATGTTGCGGTTTGCATAATCCAAAGTCGCATCTCCTTCTTTTACCCGCATTTTAATTTTAGAACGATACGATAATCCGATACTGACTTTATCCGAAACATCGTACAAAATTCCGATATTAAAGCCGGCCCTGACTTTAGCATGGCCATTCAAAGTTGCCGAAGCCGGAGGGAATTTATTATCCCGTATGGTTTCCACGAAATATTTTTTTTGTTCTTCCGGTAAAGGCAATCCTTCGATAATAGTGCCGATCATCTGAAAATCGGCGGTACTCATTAAAGCACGGGAAAGATTGACATTTCCGATAGCCAGCATTAATCCGACGCCAACACTCAACTTATCCGTAATTTTATAGGAAAGAGTAGGTTGCAATACATACGACCGTAGTTTAATATCCTGGATTACATTAACCCCAGCCCAATTTTTGGGCCACTTTAAAGAATTCCCGTAAGGAGTGGTCAGACTGATCCCTGCGGCAAAGTTATCGTATATTTTATACCCGACATAGGCATATAAAGGTGTGCTCAAAGGATTATCCGTTTTAGCGGAATAGCCTTCATGACTGTATTTTGCCTGGGAAGAAACAGCAGAAATACCGATAGAAATATCCATATGATTATCCAGCCAAACAAGCCCTGCCGGGTTAAAATGCATACTTTCCGCACCCAATTTCATAGCTGTACCGACATGTCCCATTCCGGTCTGTTTGGCACTCAATACATTTACCTGATATCCTTCCGCGAATACAGGAATTCCTAAAATACAGGCTATTGCCCCAATTACTAACTTTCTCATTCAAATCTGTTTTCGTTATCTTTTTTCAAAACGGAAAAGCGGGAAAAAAGTTCTTATTCCACTTTGCATTCCCCCTTTTTCTTTTTCATTTAAAGGCTGCAAAATTAACATTTTATCTCCGGCTTGTTTCTACTTTACGGTATGTTAGTCCCTTCTCCCTTTTTCCCCTAAAAATATCCATAAATTTCCCCCATAAAATGCCCTTTATAAAAAGGGTTTATACTATTTTTGTAACCTTTTAAACAAATAAGATACTCCGATGATAAAATTTACGCTTACAGAAGACTATATTGAATTAATCCGCTTATTGAAAATTACACGGATAGCAGAAAGCGGAGGGATGGCTAAAATACTGGTAGAAAACGGAGAAGTAAAGCGAAACGGACAAATAGAACAACGAAAGCGGGCAAAAATCAGAAAAGGAGAAATTATTGAAGTCCTGGGTGAAACCATTCAGATCCTAGCGGAATAACATTTATTTTACACGTTTTTTCTCTATTTCAAAAGCGATCCTGTGACTTTCCAAAGAAGTTTCAATCGAAGTCAATAAGCCTGAGACTTTTTGTCCGCGGATGGCTTGCAGAAAATCCGCTACAATATACAAATCCGCCCCTCCGTGAAAATTACATTCCCCGAAACTAGCTGAAAAATCAAATACTTTATCAGCTTTATCGGGCAGAAAATAACGGACCGTCAGTTGTTTTTCGTCTCCAAAAGCCTCCCCCTGCGTAAACATGATGTGTGTCTTTCGTCCCCCTTCTTTTGTAAAAGCATCCATCGAAAAATTTACCGTCACTTCGTCTTCCAGCAACATCGATACGACCTGATGATCCACGACATCATTATCACAACGATATACACATCTTCCATAAGGCCCTGTCTTCAATTCCTGCCAAATAACACTATCCGGGTCCTTTCCCTCCGGTATGTCAAAATGGCGCAACCAACGTTTCTGACGATAATACAACCGTAAAGCGGAATAGGGACATTCCCGTTCTACCAAACAACCGTCCGTACAACGCAAAGTACTACCCTCAGGTGCATTTTTTTCTTTAAACCATTTTAAAGATCCGTAAGAACTTACTTCCAGGCAGTGACGTCCGCTCAGCCAGACCATAAGATCCAAATCATGACAAGCCTTAGAAAGAATCATCGGATTTGTCTCGTCCTCTCTTCTCCACAACCCTCGCACAAAAGCATGAGTCATCCTTTCGATTCCCACCTCCTCTACATGATTGATACTAATTATTTCCCCCAACTCTCCACTTTCTACAATCTGACGGAATTTCCGGAAATAAGGATGATACCTCAAGACATGACAAATTCCGACAATACATCCGCATTCCTTTGCTTTCCGGGCAATATCCATACATTCCTGCCACGTTTGGGCTATCGGTTTTTCCAATAATATATGATATCCTTTTTCCAAGGCTGCCATAGCCGGCTGATAATGCAAATGATCCGGAGTACATAGAAATATTGCGTCAGCCAAACGGGGAAATTCAAAGAATTGGGGCCAGGAGGTAAAACAACGTTCAGCAGGAATCTGAAAATAATCCGCACAATACTTCCGGCGAACTTCATTCGGTTCTACAACCGCTACAATTTCCAATTCTTTCGGATACAAACGGGCATATTCAGCATAAGCATTCAGCCGGTTTCCTGCACCAATAGCCGCTACCTTTATCTTCCGCATCTGCTTTCCGTTCATTCCGTAAAAATTAGTATACCTCTAACATATTTTTCACCGACCCCAGATAATATTCCTTCCACCCCTCTGTAATTTCTTCAAAAACCTCTGCCGGAATATGCGTATGGAGAAGCCGCACAACAGTCCCCCGATTTCCATCCTTTTTTAATTCCAGGCGAACAATAGAAGGTTCGGCGTTTTCTCCAAAAAACCATTCCTGCACCAAAAGCCGGTCCGGTACAATTTCCAGGTTGACACCTGCAATATCCCCCTCCCACAGCGAAAAAACATAGCCTACTTCGGCCTTCATATCTGCAGCATATCCACTCCACAGCTCAATCTGAAAAGGATTTGTCAAGGCCGCAAAAACCTCTTCGGGATCCGCCATGATTTTTATTTCATATTTAAAGTCCATCATTCCTCTTTAATAACTTCTACAAAGATACATTGTATTTGGAATTTTCAAATATCCCGTTTCCTATAGGCAGTAAGTAAATCCGGCAGATCCCGGGATATAGGTTCGGCTGTCATCTTTTCCAGTAAACCGCCTGCAGCTATTTCTACAGCTTGTTTCTGAAAATAGAAAGGATGTACGTAATTCAAATATTTCAATACCCGAAAAGCATTGAATTTATCAAAAAAACGTTTCAAAAATAATTTCGGAGCAGCACAATTCGCATTCAATTCCACAACCATCCCCACAAAATCATTGGCTTCCAGAAAATGTTGCAGACAAATTTCCTGTCGTTCCCTATATTTCTTTATCTGAGCAGCATCTGCCTTATACAACAGAGGAATATCCCGGAAAAAAGGCTTTAAAACTTCGAAGGCCCCGACATGATAGGTATCATAAATCCCCCCCTGTTTTACAATTTGCAAAACGACCTGACCGGTACCAAAAGGAGTGCGTTCCGAAATTCTTCCGGCAGGATATACTTTCACCCGATTTAAATGGGCAAACCTCCCTGTAGCAATCAACTTTTGAATAAAATAAAAATCTTCCCCCGCCTGCTTTTTATTCATTCCCCCCTGGGCGACATAATCTTCTGCCCTGACAGCAAAAGCAGACCCCAAACAAGAATAAGCATAAGGATGTCCTATATAGAGCAAAGCCAACCGGTAATAACGAAGATATAACTCATACTTCATAATACCTGTCCGCTCTTCCGCCGCATCCGGAAAAACATGTTCGTAGGCAATCGTTATTCCGGCATAATTTGTTTTAGCAAAACAAGCAATGAGCTCCCGGCAATAATCCACATCGACCAAAGTATCTGCATCCAAAGAAGCGATCCCTCCCTTTTCATTTCCTATCTGCCAGAAATACCAGGCAGCAGCATCCATACCAATCTTTCTGGCCATCCCAACACCTGCCTGTTTAGAAGGCAAATCAAAAGCCGGAAAAACATTTCCATATATCCCTCTTACAGGAGAATTCTTAAAAAAATCTTTCAACTCTTCATAAAGCCGGCTATTCCTCTTTTTCAATTCTTCTTCACAGTGCTCCGCATGATTTACAACGAGAATAATTCCGACCTTATCGTCCACCCGACAATTCAGCAAAGAATTCAAAGTCCGGAAAATATCGGGATCATCAAAAACAGGAATGACAATAATCAAGGCAAGTCTATCCGGGAAATCCGGAAAAAATTTCAAAGGATTCTTTTCAAAATAACGGTCAAAAATTTTCATAAAATACCGTTAAGAAAAAAAGGCTGATTACTCAGCCTTTTTCTGATTATATTTTTCGTTGAGCCGTTTCACGACATCTCCGGTAATATCAAAACCCGGTTCGGCATAAAGTACATTCCCGGCTAAAACCGTACTCAACACAATGTCATATCCTTTTTCTTTATTATATTCTGTAAGAAAAGACGTAATCGATTCAAACAAACGCTTATTCAAGTCCCCTTGCTCTTTGAGCATTTTTTCCGTCATTTCCTGCTGTAACATTTGTAAGCGCTGGTTTTTATCTAAAATTTCCTGTCTGGCAGCTTCTGCTCTTTCCCGGCTGATAAAACCATTATTCTCTAATTTACGTTGGAATTCATTCGCTTGCTGATCCAGTTGTTTCGCTTTCATATTTAATTCCGTCCGTCTTTCTTCCTGCTTTTTTAAAAAAGCTTCGTTCAATTCGACAGAAAGCAAATAATTACTCAATAATGTATCTGTATTTACATATACTATTTTTGTTCCATTCACAGTTTCGTTTCCATCTACTCTGGGTTTTACCGACGTATTCTCCCGGTTTCCTGTAAAATGCAAAACATAAAGCACTGCTACGGCAATCAATAATATCACATTCAATACAATAGAATAATTCTTCATAATATTACAACTTTGTTAATAATAATCGCACTTGCAAATCTGTATTTTTTCCATTAAAAATCCAAAGCGCTAAAAAGAACAAACGATAAGAGAACCTCAAATTACGATTTTCCCTTTTCCAGGTCTTCCTTCTTTTTCAAACTTCAAATTCATCCCACAGATTTGTTGGACAAAGATAATCTTATCTTTTTTCAATCTCCACCTTTTTCCTTTTTTTCTATATAAAAAATCTTCTTTAACAGGCTATTTTACTTTTTTCAAACAGCCAGACAACAATTATTAAGACAAATTAAATTTCTTTAAAAATCACACCCTCTTTGCTGCCGGTTTACGCACACGTTTATTTTAAAAGTTGGCATTTTATCTTTCCACCTGGCTTTACGGATGTTTTCTATTTTATATTTTTTTCCCGTCGATTTACAGTAAAAATCATTTTGAGCAAGTCAATTTCTTCCACCATCAAAGGTTCAGGAGCGTCTTGAAATTTACGGGCTCTCTTCAATTGTTCATAGGCTCTCCAACTTTCCAAACCGACACCTAACTTGACTTCGACATGTCCCTTATTCGTACTGGCAGCAAAGTCATCCAAAACTCTCTTTTGATTTTGTTCCGGAGTCATTTCCAGAGCATTTGAAAAAGCATCCCGTTCAATACCGGCCATATTATTTTTAGCATTCATCCGATATTGGCGGGCTTGTTCCCCATAGCGCCTTCTCACAACGACTTCAGGCAAATTAATCGTATCGGAAGATAAAAAAACAGCCACCATATATTCGCCACCTGCAAGGGTATCGGGTACGACAATTTCGTAAGACTTAAAACCAATATGAGTAAAATAGATGGTATCTCCTTTCGATGTATTTAAAGCAAAACGTCCCATTCCGTCCGTTGTCGTCACCCGTTCCCCATCCCGGCAATTCACATTTGCAATCGGACGGGTGGTCGCTGAATGAATCACTACACCTGAAAACCGTACTTCCTCCTCTAACAACGATTGTGCCAGGCCCCAATTGTACATCCAACACCCTAAAAACAACAACAAACTAATTTTTTTCATTTTCCTTTGCGATCTCGGTATGTTGCAGGATATTTAACAATAATTCCCTGGCCCGGAACAACTGGGCTTTTACTGTTCCTAACGGGATAGCCAGCTCATCAGCAATCTCTTCGTATGAAAATTCATCAAAATAACGCAATTCAATCAAACGGCGATAACGACCTTTCAACATGGAAACTTTCTCCCGCATAAAATCAGCCCGCTGAGAACGAATCGCTTCTTCATCCGGCGTACGGATATCTGCCGGAATACTATTAATATATCCCCGGTCATCAGGATTAATATCATCCTTATCCAAAGATACAGTCAACGTTTTACGTTTGCGGATAAAATCGATCGTATTATTCGAAGCAATTTTAAATAACCATGTGCTAAAAGCAAACTGAGGAGAATAATAATTTAAACTGGAAAATGCTTTTTCAAATGCTTCAAACATCAAGTCTTCAGCATCTGTCCGATTGTTTACCATCTTCAGAATCATAAAGTATACAGAATCCTTATACCTCTTAAAAAGTTCTGCATATGCTTTTTCATCCCCGGCGATGGCATTTTTAACTATCTTATAATCATAAAGCGCCTTCTCCGATAAATTATTCGTTATCTCCATTTTTTCTTCGTAAAAATTGAATGTACATTATAGTACCATCTGTATAAAAAACCTATAGAACTAACAATGAACGAAATTAAGAATAATTTCCTTTGCTTTAAATGCCTCAAACAGATATTTATTGTTATAAAATCTAATAAAAATGTTAATAAAATACACGCAATAATGTAAATATATAATACATGTTTAAATATCAAAATAAAACAAAAAATATAAAACAAAAACTCAATAAATGTATCAAAATCGTATCTAATTAAAGCTTTAATCGGCCATTTTAGTTTGTTTTGATAATAATACGTATAATCTTCTTTCCAGGTTTTCTTTTCGCTATCCTTTAAATTCACATAAGTTTCCTCTTGCTTAGCGACCTTGACTTTTCCTAAGGCAGAAAGACAGGCCACCATCTCATTATCATAACCGGTATAACTTTGGGAGTTTTTAGAAAAACCTTTTTTCGCCAAATAATATTTTTTCCGGTATCCCATATTATGCCCATCCCCCAAAACAAAACATCTTCTTTTTACCAATAAAAACATTTTCAAATACCGCAAAAACCGAAACATACGCCGGATTTTAACTTTTCCATTAGGAGCTGTATAATTAGCATATCCCAGTACGACCGCAGTATCGGGAGTGAAATAAGTACGCATTGCACTTACCCAATGAGAAGAAGCCGGACAACAGTTTATTTCAGAAAAAAGCAAAACGTCGTAACGGGCAGCTAAAATTCCGATATTGATCGCTAATTTTTTTGTACTTCGGAACTTTGTTTCCGGGAAAATACGGGTCGTTCTCAACTGGGAATATTTTTTTTGCATTTCTGTTAAAACCTCCTGCGTCTCGTCTTCGGAACATTCATCCACCACAATAACTTCAAAATTAGTATCTTCCTGACTCAAAAAATAAGGCAAATTTTTTCTCAATTCTTCAGCCCTGTTATTGGAGGTAATAATGACAGATACTCCTTCTTTTTCTTCTTGCGGAATCTTTTTTTCCTTTGAGCAAATAAGCAGGCTTTTGTACAGCACACTCACCAAATGATAAAGAAAGAACACCCCTGCAAACAAAAAAAGATACTTATTTTCACCCAGATTTTCCCAAAACTCTATAAAATTATTCATTATAAACTTTTACCTTTATACCGTTAACTTTCTTTATTTCACTATTTTCCATTTTTTTGGAAAAAATCAGACAAATATACGTACTTATCTAGGATTTTTTTTGCAATTCCGGATATATTTTGTGAAATTTAAAGCTGTAACTAACACATAAATTTTATTGTATTATGAGCCAAAAATCAAAAGGAATCATCGGTATTTTAACCGGAGGAGGAGATGTGCCGGGACTTAACCCGGCCATTCGTGCAGTAACTATCAGAGCTCTCAGAGAAGGATATAAAGTTATTGGCATCCGTCGGGGTTGGCGGGGCCTGATCGATATCGTACGGGATAAAAAAGCAGATAATTCCGGAAACTTCTTTGAATTAACGGAAGAAATTGTCAACAGAGCAGGGCGTACCGGAGGAACTTTTCTGCATACTTCCCGTACGCGGGCATCCCATGTCCCACAGGAATCCGTCCCCCAGCATCTGAAAGACAAGTATACGGATAAAGTCAATGACCTGACCTCTGAAGTACTTCAGAATCTAGAATTTATGGGTATTGATTATCTTGTTCCGATCGGAGGGGACGACACGCTGAGTTATGGCGTAAGATTGAGTAAAGAAGGAGTAAAGGTCATTGCTATTCCCAAAACGATGGACAATGACGTACCGGGAACAGATTATTGTATCGGTTTCAGTACTTGTATCACCCGAACGATAGAATTGACCCATAGTCTGCGGACTTGTGCCGGTTCACACGAACGCTTGCTGGTTCTGGAAGTATTCGGACGCTATGCCGGATTCTCTGCTATGCTTCCTACTTTAGCAGGAGCCGCCAACCGCTGTGTGATCCCGGAATATCAATTTAACATCGATCGGCTCTGTGAGCTCCTTTGCCAGGACAGGTATACCAATCCCAGTAAATATTCCGTTGTTCTCATTTCCGAAGGAGCTACCTATAACGGAGGGGATATGATGTTTCAAAGCGAGGAAACCGATATGTTCGGACATAAAAAATTAGGAGGAATAGGAGATCATATTGCCAATCAGCTGAAAGAACTTTCCCCTAAATTCAATCATGGAGAAAGCATTAATGTAATCAACCAAAAACTGGGTTATCTGGTGAGATGCGGGAATCCGGATGCAATGGACTCTATTGTACCTATGGCATACGGTAACCTGGCGCTGGATCTGATCTCCAAAGGGATGCACGGACGTCTTGTCATTCTGCGTAACGGACGTTATGACAACGCTCCTATCGAAATTGTAACCAGTACGAAGAAATTAGTGGATGTGGAAAAATTCTATAACACAGACCGGCTTCGTCCGAAATACAACAGTTTCGAATTTATGCCTCAGATGATACTTTAAAAAGGAGGGACCGTAAGGTCCTCCTAAAAAGAGGGAAACGGATATTTATTATCCACAAAAACAGATCGATCCATCGCTGGTGAAAAAACGGTAGTTCCTTATCCTATTGTAGAAGGACAGGGAATTCTTCATCAGCGATGGATTAGATTATTGTCGTTCGGCACGAACGAACATCCGTTCACGAGCAACAATCAAGCTATTCCTATCTATTAGGCATGGAATCAGGTGAGATACTATCTACTGCTATAATAACCGTTTCCTGTTCTACAATCACAGCGGAATCTTGAGGCTGATTCATCCGGGCAGCCTGCTTTTTAGCAGAGTTCCGGCAAGAAACTACTGAAATAAACAATAGAATCAAGACAATATATCCGAATTTTGTTTTCCAATTTGTTTTCATTTTTCCCGTATTTTAAGTATAAGTTCGTCATTTTATACGAAACAGGGAAATTGAAGTTTATAAAAACTGGAATTTTATTCCTAACGACAAACTAAAAATATCCGTTAGGTGTAAATACTTGTTGGTAAAATAGCTGATGATATACAAATCGTTTGTCCCCACCTCATAAAAAAGAGTGATATGATCCGTCAATAACTTCGGTTTCAAATCAAATCTAAGCCGTTGTCCGAAAGCAATATTGAAACGCAAATTTGTCGCGACATTATAATATTTGTCCGGATACTTGTCCGGATCCCTGGTCCAGAATTCCTCTCCAAAGATTTTATTGATATAGAGACTTACCGTAAAAGGTTCCCCTACCCAACGACTGTTTTTAATACGAAGTTTCCAGGGAATATAATTCTCCTTTAACGTAATTGTAATATGATGTTCCTTTCCGTCGAATTTCGGTAAATAGCCCAAAAAAATATCAGTTTCCCATTGTTTTTTCTTTCCATAATCCCACCCCACACCTAAAGAAAAAAGTCCCATGCCTCCGGCAAACTGAAATTTGTTATACCGGGGTACTAATCTATTCCATCTCGATTGATACTTTTCCTGCAATTTCTCATGCTTGCTAATTTTTCCTTTATTAAGAGACTGAGCGAAAGCTGCATTTCCTCCCCCTTCCAAACAAATAAAAATCAATACATATCTAAAAATAGACCACCTCATAAGAATAATTCTCTTTCGTTACTGTAAACAACAAATAGTTTCGATTCTTCATTGCATCTGAACCATAATAAATAATTCCATCTTCAAAGAAATCATTTACCATCACATGATGCTCATGTGCATGTACACAAAAACGCAGATTTTTCAATTTTTTCAAATATTCCTGGAAAGGAACTTTGACATTATTGTTAAAAATCACATTCCCCGGCTGCGTATGCATAACGGCTATAGAGGAATGAATCGGCTGCTCTAAAGTATCAGCAATTTGTTCCTGAATAAACTCAAAATCCGGTACAGGAATAGAATAATCGTAATCCAAAGCATTGGTATTCAGGCAGACAAATTTTATACCTCCATATACAAAAGCAAAGTTCAAAGCCCCGTACATAGCTTCATATACTTCTCTTCCCGAACCTAAATTATCATGATTCCCAATCACAGCCATATAAGGCACTTTCAATCGACTCATGATATCGTGAATCCAGCAATATTCCTTTTTCAATCCGAAATCAGAAATATCTCCCCCATGTATCACAAAATCGATATCATCCCGTCTATTTACAGCATTTACGAAATCTTCCGTCTCATCATACCAACGTTGTGTATCTCCCATCGCGATAAAACGAACGGTATCCCTATTCCGATCTGAAATTCGCAAGCGCTCTATGTTCTTTTCATTGATGTGTTTATATTTTTCATCCAGTCTCAATTCATAAGGATGATATTCAAATACCTGTTCACAACTGCACAAAATCAAAGCCGAACAAATCATGCCAATACAAAATTTTCCCTTCATTTCATTGTGTTTTAATTTTTCTCTCTTTCTAACAAAATGTATGCCTCTTTCGTATTTTTTTAACTTTTAAGTTCGTTCTTTATCGGGCATACATGTAAAGATGTACGAAAGATTTGCATAGTTTCTCTAATTATTCTATATTATTAAGAAATAATATCAGAAAAAGTAAACGATTTTATAAATTTTATCGTTTATTATATTTACATGTAAAGGAAAACAGATATCTATGGATATGTCTATTAATAAAAGGCTAGAGAAATTTTTATTCGAAAAGGATATTTCTCAGGAAAAATTGAGAATCAAATTGGGGTTAAAAACACGCCAGCAAGTCAGCAATTGGATAAATTGTCACGACCCTATCCCGGATAAACATGTATTAGCCATCATCCGGCAATTTCCTGAATTAAATGCCAATTGGTTGTTGCGGGGTGCCGGAAATATGTTGATCGACCAAAAGCAATTGAGACAAATCAACCGGAACGAATATGGCTTTTGTGAAGATTGCATAGACAAAGACAAAGAAATTGAAATGCTTAAAAACCTGCTGGAGAAAAAGGAACAGGAATTAAAAGAGCAATACAAAGAATCCGGAAAGCTGGAGGAACGACTTTATCAATATGAAAAAAAAGAAAAAAAGAGAAACGATTAGTCCTTCCCTAATCGTTCCCTTCTTTACAATACCTTTTTATAATATTATAGGCATCAATAATCCCTAATTCTCCTGCTTTACTCAAATCAGCATTCGCCTCTGCCTTCCTTCCGGTATAGATATACAACAGTCCTCTGTTAAAATAAGCTTCAGCAAATTCTTTATCCTGCCGGATCACTTCGGAATAAGCCTCTATTGCCTGGTCTATTTTTTCACTCTTCACATACACATTGCCGATATTGTACAAAGCGAATATAAAAGCGGGATCGATTTCCAGGCACTTTCTATACCCCTCCAATACCTGAGAATAATCTATAATACGCTTCACCTGTTTTTCTTCCCCTATAACTTCAACCGTATTATCCTCTATCGATTCTATATAATCCAACATTTGCATCCGGGCATTGGCTTGGTTAAATAAAGCCAGTATATGGTTTGGTTCCAGTTCGTTGACAGCCATAAAATCCTCAATTGCTTTCGGATACTCCCGGCTATTCATATAGAAAATTCCCCGCAACAGATAATCATCTGCAGTAGGCTGCTGTGTAATCTTCGAGCTTAATTGTTGAATATTCTCCTCTATGAAAGAGGCCGGGTACCTGTATTTTCTATTGGATAAGGATAAAGAAGGCTGATAATTATGCTGTTGATTATAATTCATGATATGCGTATTATAATACTGGACTTTACCATTTCTCAGCGAATCCAGACTCAGATACTGCACACAGAAAATATCCCGTAAAGAAACGATTACATTTTTATCCTGTACCCTGCCATTGATAACATCCCGCATTTTGTCTTCCCGGGCATTAAAGTCTATTAAGCGCTGGAAATTTTCCGTTGTATCCACTAAAGCATTCCTATCCCCTTCTTTCATTTTTCGGTAACGGTCCATAACTGCCAATGCCCTCCCATGGTCCTCATCGGCAGCCGCATAATGCTGAAGGGCATTATTCACCGCAGCACGGGCTAAATAAGCTTTTACAAAATCGGGGTATAAACGAATACTTTCCGAAAAATCCTCATAAGCCCCGGCATAGTCTTTGATTTCCATCTTCAATAATCCCCGGTTAAAGTAAATCAGGATATTATCCGGATTCGTCTCGACAACTTTATCCAAATCGGAAATAGCATTATTGTAATCTCCGACTTCAGCTCTCAACATCGCCCGATTATAGTAAGCATAAATATAAGTACTGTCTATTTTTATTATTTCCCCATAATCTTTCAAAGCATCCGGAAACTTTTTCATTTCATACCAGACGATAGCCCGGCTCATCAATATTTTTTTATTTTTAGGATTTGCTTTCAAAGCCCGGTTATAATCCTCTATCGCATTGTGGTAATCTTTCTGCTTATACCAGAGATAGCCCCTGAGACCAAAAGCATCATCCGAAAACATATTCAATTTTATAGCTGCATTGCAATCAGCCATCGCCCCTTCAGGATCATCTAGTTTTTCTCGCATAATGGCCCGGTTCAAATAAGCCGCCAGCAATTTATTATCTATCATTAAAGATTTGGAATAATCTTTTTCCGCTCCTTTATAATCTCCGGTTTCCGCCTTGGTGATTCCCCGGTTTGCATATACATAAGCATCACTGGGATCCAAAGTTATCGCTTCGTTATAATCCCGCATAGCTTCTTTAAATTTTCTCAGATTGTGATAAGCAATCCCCCGATACATATAAGCATAAAAATAATTGGGATTCAAATCAATCGCCTGCGTATAATCCGCTATCGCACCTTCGTAATCGTCCAGATTCATCTTTGCCAATCCCCGAAAAAAATAGGGTTCTGAAAGATAAGGTTTTATCCGGATAATATTATTAAAATTGTCGATCGCACTTACATAATCGTCAAAATAGATGGCATTTTTTCCCATCTGCAACATATTATAGGTATTCCATTGTGCTGACGCACTCAATGTAAGCAGCAATAGCAGACCTCCCCAAAACCCTTTACACAATATATTTTTCATGTAATGTCCTAACCTGTTTTAAAGCAGTAAATATAGATAAAAAGAGATGATTCTGAAAAGCCGGATTTCCTTTTTTCATTTTTTTTGCTCTAATATTTTAAATTTAATAGGAAATATTCTACTTGTATCTGTTTTAAACAGATTCTCCTTTTTAAAGATCCTGTTCAGTGTTATGGATTCTATTTTACCTCTTTCAAAAGATCATTCCAACATATTTCGGTTGACAATTCATTTTCGCTTTATACACTTTAATTGTTTACAATATTTGCATATTAATTATTTATGTTTATATTTGCTAATAACCTATAACTTATAAAATAAAACGTTATGAAATCAAGTTTTCTTTATTGGGTAAACTTGTTAGTGCTGAATTCAACTTGCAAATGCAACAGAATTCTGATTAATAATTTGTTTAAATATTTCGTTTGGCGTGAGGTATCCAAGTCTTTTACGAGGTCGATTATTGAGTTTATTTTCAATCCACTTAATCTGTTTGTTGGTTACTTCACTAAAGTCCTTACCCTTTGGGATATACTGCCTGATAAGCCCGTTGGTGTTTTCATTGGCACCACGTTCCCATGAGTGGTATGGTTTGCAAAAATAGAATTTTATTTCCAATTTTTGCGCAATTTCCTCGTGCTTTGCAAACTCCTTTCCATTGTCAGCCGTAATTGTGTGTATTAAGTTTTTCACTTTCCGCAGTGCCCATACTGCAATCTTAGCTACCGGGATGGCTTCTTTTCCCGACAACTTGCGTATCCAGACCCTGCTTGTTGCTCTGTCGTTAATGGTAAGAATGGCACCTTTGTGGTTCTTACCAATAATTGTATCTATCTCTAAATCACCAAATCTCTCCTTCAGTTCCACTATCTCGGGACGCTCATCAATATCCACCCTGCCTGGGATAAATCCTCGCCCTGCATTTTTAGAACCACGTTTGGCATACCTGCGACCTTGTCTGCGAAGATATTTGTGCAGTTTGCCACCCCGCCGCTTATCCTCCCAAATCCAGCGATATATCGTTTCGTGAGATACCATCGCAATTCCCTCCAAGCGGCTCCTGCCGACAATCTGCTCCGGGCTGAATCCTTTCTTCAACAGCTTTATTATCCGTTTTCTCATTGCCGGTGTAAGCACTTCCTTGCGATGTTTTTGCTGCTTGCGCCTGTCTGCTTTTCGCTGGGCAAGCTCCATGCTATAGCTACCACTTCGGGCGTCGCAATTGCGCTTTATCTCCCTGTAAACAGTGCTTTTATCTACTCCGATAGCTTCCGCTATTGCTTTTTTGCTCATCGGTATTTGCAACATCATAGAAATTGCATACCTTTGTTCCTCGGTTATATGTTTGCTCATCTGCAACTTTTTTTTCTTTGGACGGACAATTAAAGCAAAGATAGCAAACTTTATCCATTCAGAGTGAGAGAAAGGGGGACATTGTCTCTCTTTCCTCTCTGAAAAATAAATGTTTTTATTGCTTATTATCCGCACCCAAAAAGTTGCATTTATAAGTTGAACTCAAGAGTTATTTCTATTTTTGCCTTCGGTACGACAGGCTGTAGCGATGACGACAACAAGAATGAAATTTATCCTCCTTCTCTTACCTTAGAGGCAGGAGAAACGACAGAAACAACGGTATCTTTTACTATGCTACCGAAGCATGCAGACGAAATGGCTTATCTCCTCGTAAAAAAAGAAGCAACAGCCCCTAGTCTCGATCAGATTTTTTCAGAAGGGACCAATTATGCAGCTACTGAAAATGCAAAAGTCACAGTTAAAGATCTGGAAAGGAATACCAAATACCAGGTATATGCGGCCTCCAAAAGCGGGGAACTAAAAAGTGAAGTTGCTTCACTCGAATTACAGACGGGAGACTACACCCAACTCATCACGCTACTGGAGAAAGGCAAAAACTATTATTCTTACCATATCAAAACGACAGCAGCTAATACGCCGGTGCTCCATTTAGGCGTCGAAAAAGATTTACTCGATTTTTTCCTGGAAGACTTAACGGATGAAACGGAAATCGAAGCTATGAAGCAAGATATTCTGGTGAATTTTGGATATCATGGTACAGGAGAAAAAACCTATACGCTGAAAGACGGGGAAATAGATCCCGATAATAATGCTATCGTGGAAGTTCTGGCAGGTATTCCTCAAGTCATTTTAGCGGTAGAAACCGATGCTGAGGGAAATGTAACCGGCAAAACTTCGACGATCGAATTTACAACGGAAACTCCTGGCACAGCTCCTTACAACATTACCATCGAAGTATTCGAAATAAAACCTACCACAGCCCGCATTGTATGTACTCCCGAACAAGGCATTATCTATTTTTATCAGGTATTATTCAAAAAAGAAGTAGCAGACCAATTTATCGCAGAAAAAGGAGCCGATGCCTTCCGGGCTTATATTCTGAACAGCGGCGATCGTTGTGATGAAGGTATAGACGACTTTGTATGGACAAAACTTTCTCCGGATACAGATTATGTCATGTACCTCATCGGAATAGATGCAAACGGCGATCAAGTGCAAGTAAATAAAGAATTCCGTACAGGAAAAGAAGCTAGTGGCGACAATATCGTATTAGACAGGGCATTAAAAGTTTTATATTGGCCGGGTAATTATTATGTAGAATTCGGGGACTGCGAAATGGCCATTGACGCAGATAATCGTTTTTACCCCGCTGACGGAGGTGCAGGCAACTGGGTGGTGATTGACTGTTATGGTAGCGAATCTACCGACCCGAACCTTCCGATCTTCCCGACAGGAACTTATACGTTAGACCCGAACAATACCTTTGCCACGGGAACATGCAGCCAACAATACACCTGGGCGAATTCCTGGGATGCCGCCGGTACAGTCTCCAGTATTGATTTCGCTTCCGGAAGCATCACGGTCACCCAAAACGGAGGAAATTATCAAATTACGATGCAGTTTGTCAGCGACGAAGGCTCTCATTTCAAATGTAGTTATAACGGACCACTTACTTTTGCAGCAGGAGCTTCCCTTTCTACAACATGGAGTAAATTTACAGCTCTCACAAACGGATCTTATCGCTTTAGCCGCGATATGCAAACACATTTAAATGTACCCAAATACCAACAACACAGTACTTCTGCTGTTTCTATAAAAGAGCAATTAAAAGCTGAATTCAAAAAGAAATAAACATTTTTACTAAATCCTTAAAAAACTGCCGGAGGTCCGGCAGTTTTTTTTTATCGCTGCAAAATGTTGCAACTCACTTTCTAGAATCAAATCAGGCGTTTCCCTTCAGACGAGCAGCTCGTTAACGGGTACCCTTAGCATGTTGATAAGCGAATCTTCGATTGGGATGAAAGGTATGGTTTCATTTCAAGATTAAAATTTTAACCGGAATGAACAAAGTTCAGCCAATCGGCAGGAAACCGATCACCAAGGTAAATCTATTTAAATCTACCGTCTTTCGAGTTTCTATTTATACAAAAATGGAGTCCTTTACAGAACTCCATTTATCTTCAGGCTTGCGTCAGGTCCAACCTTCCAGTCAGTCAAATATTCCCTGATTTAAAGCGTTTTATTATTTACCATTCATCATCCTGATCCCAGTTTTCAACTCCAGGTTCAAATGAATATGTAGAGGTTCTCATCGACAAGTTCATACTTGGGCTGCTATTAGCACCTCCCAAAGTAACCCAACCAAATCCATTTTGAGTAAAACCAACACCGGCTTGTCTCAACTGTCCGCCCGGGAAATTAGAAACCTCATTCCATCTTCCTTCGGCATGATCATAAGGATTAAACTCCCAACAGTCACTTAACAAACTCAGGCGGGAACCTGTAGCCAAGTGGATACGTGTAGTTGCTTCTGAATCAGCCCCTGTCACAAAAGAAACAGCGTAAGCGCGGGGAAGCATTCCGTAATCATTGTCATAACTCCGGCCGTCCAGATCTTTTAAAGGATCCAACAGGCTCCACCAGGTATCAGAAGTCGCGCCAGCAAACGGCGTAAATTTAATAAAATCTGTCGGATAGGTACCGGCATCATCTACACCTGTAAATATATAGGCCGTACTCCCTACCACTGCTACGCAAGCGCCTTCTCTCTTATCCCCATATACGCCAATTTGCTTCCAGGTATCTGTTTGTGTATCGTATTCCCACCAATCTTTAAAAGATCCTTTAGGATTACGTCCCTCATTATTACTTCCGAAACAAACATACCCTTTTCCTGTAGAACCATTCGGACTGGGAACATAAAAACCGGTTGCATAACGACGTTGTTCACCCGGGAAATCACCTAATTTAGTCCATTGAGATCCTCGTCCAGCGCTAGGATCAAATCTATAAAAATCGGAAAAATATTCCGGTTGTTCGGTACCGTAACGATTATTATTAGCAGCATACCCTAAGCCTACATACCCGTATTTTCCGTCAGAAAAAGCGACTGCTCCGTAACGGGCCTTCGCTCCTGCCGGAAGTGTATCGACTTCTTCCCAGTTGAGTGTTTCATTAAAAGCCCAAAAATCCTTTAATTCAACTTGATTAGTATTTACACCAGTACCTATATATACTGCATTACCAATCTTAAAACTAACTGCACCGATCCGCCCTGCTCCACCAAAAGCTTGTTCTTTTCTCCAGTTACCTCTCTTCTCGTCATTGGAATGACAAGCACCCACCAATAGCATCAGAACAACCAAAAAACATAGATTTCTTACCGTTTTCATAAACATTTGCTATTTCATTATTTATTTTATAATATTATTTTACCCTTTTTCGTTCTGGCTTTCCAGACCCCTTCACTTTCAGTTATTTCTTATGTAAAACATGGGCAAAACTACACAATTTATATACAAATCCAATAAAAAATCTATTAAATTACGTTTCAAAATTCTATAATTCCTGTAATCACAAATTAAAATACCTTTACTGTATCATATTTTTGGAAAATAATTTTACCTTCGCCCTTTGATTATATGCAATATCATAAATATGAAAAATATCATTCTTATTTGTTTTGTAATCATTTATTGTTCGTGTACCAATGATGTCACTTCTATCGGGCACGATTTGATTTATGATGAAGATTTTGTTGCGGTTGAACGCTTTCCGATCACTCAAACGTCTACTGTCAAACTAGACTCCTTTGCAACTTCTACTGGTTCTTATACATTGCTGAAAAATTTAATGGTAGGCTCTGCAAAAGACCCGTTTTCAGGCAGAACCACCGTTACTCCTTATTTTGAAATTGTGCCTTACGGAGGTACTGAGATTAAAAATACCTACGGATACGATTCCATCACGTTTAATTTCAGTTATTCCGGAAGTATCTGGGGGGATACGACCGCTATTCAAACATATTCCGTACATCAGTTAAAAGAGAACCCGGTCCCCAATTCAGAAACAGACTTATTGTACAATATTTCTACCGTAGAATACCATCCTGAAGTCTTAGGTACTTTCGATTTATTGCCCAGTAAAAGAAATCTTCAAAAATTATATTTCCGTTTAGACGATAAGTTAGGCCGTACTTTATTCGATATGGTGAAATACAATACGGAAGAAATCCGGAACGACGCTCTCTTTATACACTATTTTAAAGGGTTGGCATTAATTCCCGCCCCCAATAACACCTGTGTATTTACGATGAGTACGCTCCCGGATAGTTTAAATGTCAAGTTACATTTTCACGATTCGGACAGAAGTTACACTTATTCTTTTGCCAAAAGTACGGAATTTAACAGGTACACCTTTATGCACATTACAAATGATGCTGCCGGAACGCCTTATAGCGTACTTACAGATCAAATGATGAACCTGTCGTTTCAGGATGCCGCCTGGGGAAATGCAGCCCTTGGTCAAACACTTACGCAAGGTTTAACCGGATTTATGATCAAAATGGAGCTGCCAATCGCTCCTGCGGGAGAAAAGTACAGAACCATTGTAAAAGCTGAAATAGAATTACAACCCGAACAATACGCGAACCTGGACTTTAGTTTACCCTCTACGATTAATCTGTACCAATCCAATTCGGAAAATAAAGTGATATCCCCCATTCTGGATGCTTCAGGCAATGCTGCTACAGGGATTTTATATTACAATATCAATACTCCTGAAAAAAATAAATATGTGATCAATATTACGGATTATTATAATGCTTTATGTTTACAACCCAATGCTTTGGAAAATAATAAGGTCATTATCAGTATTCCGGTGAATACAATGGGTACAAGCTACAACCGCTTAACGGTCGATCGCATACCGGTGTTAAAAGTTTACTATGCTAAATATGAATAATGCTTTTTTTAATATGAAAAAAACGCTCCTGTTATCTCTTGTTTTTGCATTATTTTCAGGCAGTCTCTTGGCTCAAAATAATACAGGTACCCCTTATTCTATGTATGGGATCGGACTACTCCAAGATAATTACGGACCTTATACAGCAATGGGCGGAGTTTCTGCGGCTATGCGGGATGCCACAAATATCAACTTTCTAAATCCGGCCTCCTATACAGCTTTAGATAGTAACCGTTTTTATATACAATTCGGTATTACAGGAGAATTTGTCAATATTTCTACCCACCAGGAAAGGACCAATTATAGGGTAGCGCAAAATGCTTCTCTGAACATGGCTTTACGCTTGTATAAAAATCTCTATTCTTCTTTTGGTTTTAACCAAAGGTCCGATATTGGATATGACCTCCATTATTACAAACTAATCAATGGAAGTGAAAACGAATATTATAACCAACAAGTATCCGGAAGCGGAGGATTGAACGATTTTTATATCGGCCTGGCCTATAAATTTGGAAAATTTTCCGTCGGCCTAAATACTTCTCTGGTATTCGGGAACCTGGAAAAACGGTTGTCGTTGGTACCGGTAGTAATGGATAGCTATTATATCAGTACGCAAAACAAAATTTCAGTACACGATGTTATTTTTAACCTGGGACTGCAATATATGTTTACTTTATCCTCTAAATCCAACTTAACTTTAGGAGCTTCTATGAACTTTGGCTCCAAATTAGGGGGGAAACGGACGTTCAGAGCTTATAAAATCAATTCCAGTACTTCCGGCCAGCAAACGCTGGATAACGAACTCTTAAGCAGAGGATACATCACCTATCCGTTCCGGATTGTGGGAGGATTTTCATACGATTATAAAGACAAATGGAATTTGGCTGGTGATTATACTTATCAACGGATGTCCCAGTACGAAGAATTCGGAGAAAACCAGGAATTTCAGGATTATCACAAAGGTTCCCTGGGAGTATCTTTACTTCCGGCCCGCTACGGAAGATATTGGTGGCAACGGAATAAATATATTTTAGGTACCTATGCGGTACGGTCGCAAATCCGGTTAAACCATACCAATATCAATACTTATGCCCTTACGTTAGGAACCCAGATTCCCGTTTATATCCCTAACCGGGAGTTATTGCTCGGTATTGCTTTTGACTTTGGCGTCAGGGGTACAGAAGCCAACGGATTGATCCGGGAAAATTTCGGAAAAATCCGGATTAATATTGCTTTCAAAGAAGGATGGTTTATGAAACGAAAAATCGATTAAATAAATAGGAAGAGGTTGTCCAACAAAGGACGGGAGGAGTAGAGTAGCAAGTTTTCAATCTGGACCCGCAAGGTTTTTCGGATGCTGGAGGGGTAAATTTGTAATTTTGATAAAAAGCAGGAAACGGAGTTGTCAATTCCCTCCGCTTCTCTTCTAAAAGGGACACGGATCTTCAAAAAGGAGAATTTTACCTTTTCAGACAATCTCTTTTTTCTATTTTCCTGTGTTTTTTTCACACTTGTCTTTTCAAATAGAGGTCGCTTGAATGTCATGAGGAATTTAAATAAAATAGTTACAGCAATTACAATCTTACTTTCTTTTCTTTCCCCTCTCTCGGGTTTGGCACAATCAGCCGAAGCAGAAGCCTGGGCGGACAAGAGTCTTCAGGCGATGTCCCCGGACGAAAAGATCGGACAACTATTTATGATTGCCGCCTATAGTAATAAAGACAAAGACTATGAAGATAAGTTGAGTAAACTGCTCCAGACCTACCACATCGGAGGAATCATTTTTTTTCAAGGGGAACCGGTACGGCAAGCTGAAATGACAAACCGTTTCCAAAAAGAGTCAAAGTATCCCTTATGGATAGGAATGGATGCGGAACACGGTATCGGATGGCGGCTACAAACCGCCATGGAATTTCCCAAGATGTTAATTACAGGTGCGCTAACAAACGATTCTCTGATTTTTCGTTTAGGGGCTACTATCGCCCGACATTGTCGCGAATTAGGAGTACACATCAATTTTGCTCCGGTATCCGATATTAACAACAACCCTCAAAATCCAGTCATTGGCATGCGTTCTTTTGGTGAAGACCGCGATAATGTTTACCGGAAATCCCAGATGTATATAAAAGGATCCGTATCTCAGCATGTTTTGCCTGTTGTAAAACATTTCCCAGGACACGGAGATACGGATACAGATTCCCACAAAGCACTTCCCGAGATAAATCACAGCCGTACGCGCCTGGATTCGATAGAACTCTATCCGTTTAAAAAATTGATAACAGATTCTATTCCGGCCCTAATGATTGCTCACCTGAATATCAGAGCATTGGATACCTGTCCATTGCCCGCTTCTCTCTCCCCGCAAATTATTAAACATTTTCTAAGGGATTCCCTTTCATATTCAGGCCTATGTTTCACTGACGCCCTGAATATGAAAGGGGTCGTACAGGACCGCAAACCGGGTGAGGCAGAGGTACAAGCTCTAATTGCCGGAAACGATGTCTTGCTTTTTCCTCAAAATATAGAACAAGCCATCAACCGTATAAAACAAGCTCTTAAAGAAGGTTTAATTCCACAGGAAATTATCGACCAAAGATGCCGTAGAATCCTGATAGCCAAATATCAATATGTTTCTCCTCAACCCTTACCTATCCAAACCGAGGGTTTATGGTCCCGTCTGAATACCGCAGAAGATTTTGCTCTAAAACAAGAACTATACAAGCAAGCTATTACTTTACTAAAAAACGAAGCAAATCTACTTCCCTTGAAAAGATTGGATACTCTCCGGCTTGCCAGCGTAAATTTCGGAGGGGAAAAACTCAATCATTTTCAAACGACTTTGGATCACTATGAAAATATTGAACATTTTCAAACAGGCGAAAAACCTTCTGTAGAAGCAATCCAGGAATTAGTCAAAAAGCTGGCTTCTTACAATTGTATCCTTTTGTATAATAGCAAAGCTTCCAACCTGGCCTCGCGGGATTTTGGCTATACGCCCCGTCTCGTACAACTTATTGAACAATTAAAGGGAAAAAGAATCATCCTTTGTCATCCCGGAATACCTTACGGATTGAAAAATTATACAGCACTTCCTCTAGATGCAATACTGGTTAATTATGAAGACCATTTATATTCCCGTCAATATGCAGCTCAGGCGATTTTCGGCGGTATACCGGTAAACGGTCGCCTGCCTGTCGGAATTTCTCCGGCTTATCCCGTCGGTAGCGGCATCTCAACGCCTAAAACCCGCTTAGGTTACAGTGTTCCCGAAATGTGCGGGCTCTCTTCTCGCTCTCTAGCAAGTATAGACTCTCTCTGCAAACGAGCCATTCAGATCAAAGCTACTCCGGGCTGCCAGGTACTGATTGCCAAAAACGGATATATCGTCTATAATAAAGCTTTCGGCCACCACACTTACGCCAAACAAATTCCCAATAAAACAGATAATATTTACGATATAGCTTCCATTACAAAAATCGCAGCTACTTTACCCGCTATCATGAAGTTATACGATGCCGGAATGATCCGGCTGGATACCTTTCTTTCAAATTATTATCCCCCCTTAAAAGAAACCGATAAAAAAGAGATTACAGTAAAAGAAATCCTCACTCATACTGCCGGCTTAAAACCGATCGTTCCCACCTTTACGTATGCTATCGACAAAAAAGCCCTACCCGGACAACTTTTTACCGTCAAACCTACTGCTCAAAACAATCTGAAACTGAAAAATCGGCTTTATGCAAACCCCAATTACCGTTTCCGGGACAGTACCCTTTCCCGAAAAGCACTACCGGATTACGAACTTCTGACACCCGGTTTGTATATCTGTAAAACCTACCGGGATACCACCCTATGCTGTATTTTAAACTCAGAACTCAATCCTAAAAAGGATTATGTATACAGCGATCTGGGATTTATCCTTCTTCAAAAAGCCATAGAAAATCTCACCGGGAAACCGTTGGATCATTATTGCTGGGAAAATTTTTATCAAAAGTTAGGAGCTTATAATACTGTTTTTCAAGCTGCAAAACGTTTCAATGCTTCCCGTATTATTCCCTCCAGTGTCGACAAATTATACCGGAAAACAGAAATCAAAGGATACGTACACGATCCCGCCGCCACTTTGTTAGGAGGGGTAGCAGGACATGCCGGCCTTTTCTCTACAGCAGAAGATCTGGCAAAAATCATGGCCGTCTACCTCAACCAAGGTCGTTACGGAGGAGAATATTTTTTCTCGCCTGCTACCGTACGACTTTTCACCCAAAAGACAGATACTCCACCAACAAACCGGCGGGGCCTCGGGTTCGACAAACCGGAAACTGATACAACCAAAAGCAGTCCGGCCTGTAAAAATGCTCCTGCCTGCAGTTTCGGACATACCGGTTTTACCGGCACCATGGCTTGGGCTGATCCGGAAAACGAACTTATTTATATATTTTTATCCAACCGTACCTACCCCAACGAATTCAATACCAAGCTTACCGAAGAAAGTATACGGACAAAAATTCAGGAAATTATTTACAAAGCAATCTGTCCTCCCGAAACGCCCTGATCTTTATAAAAGGAGAAAGAGAAAAACCAAAACATATCTACCTGATTATCAGCGATGAAAAAAGAAAAAAATTTCGTCAACGATTATGGAAACTTTTCCTTATTGATTACTGGTAATATCGGGAAAAAAAGATACTTTTGCATGTGAAGAAAGAATTTAACCAGTTATTAATAAATAATCTTAATTATGAGTAATTTCTTATCATCCTCCATCGGGAAAAAAGTCATTATGAGTTTATCCGGACTTTTCCTGATCGCATTTTTATGCGTCCATCTGACGCTAAATTTATTCCTGATTTTTGATAACAGCGGAGAATTATTCAACCATGGAGCTAACTTCATGGCTACAAACCCTGTTATTAAAATTGTCGAGCCGATCCTCGCTATCGGGTTTATTATTCACATTATTTGGGCAAGTATACTTACTTTGCAAAATCAAAAAGCGCGTCCCATTAAGTATGCCCAAAGAAATCAGAGCCAAAATGCCACATGGGCATCCCGCAACATGTACATCTTGGGTGGTTTAGTATTGGTGTTCTTGGTGATTCACATTTACAATTTCTGGTGGAACATCAAGGTAACAGGTAATCTCGAAGCCGTTGTCGTGGATGGCGTAGAAATGGAAAATACCTACTTACTGGTCTCCAGTTTGTTTAAATCCAGTATTGTCTACTGTGGTTTATACATTGCCGGAGCAATTTTGTTAGGTCTCCATTTGACACACGGATTCTGGTCTGCTTTCCAATCCGTTGGTTTTTCCAACGATATCTGGAGGAAACGCCTGAGCGCATTAGGCTATATTTTTGCCGTCATCATTGCGGTTGGTTTCAGTATTATACCGCTGTATTTCATGGCAGGATTAGGGAACTAAGCCCAGTCGGAGCAGATCCCTTACTGAAGAGTAAGAGTTCAAAAATCACATCAAAAATTCTAAATTAATCGTTATGTCAATAATAGATGCTAAAATACCTGCCGGACCGTTAAAAGACAAATGGTCAAACCATAAAGCCCACATCGGTGTGGTCAGTCCGGCTAATAAAAAGAAATTAGATATTATCGTAGTAGGTACCGGCTTAGCCGGTGGTTCTGCTGCAGCCAGCCTTGCCGAACTGGGATACAATGTAACCGCTTTTTGTTATCAGGATTCTCCTCGCCGGGCACACTCTATCGCTGCTCAAGGAGGTATTAACGCGGCCAAAAACTATCCCAACGATAACGACTCTGTATTCAGATTATTTTATGAAACGATAAAAGGTGGTGACTACCGGGCCCGTGAAGCCAATGTATACCGTTTGGCTGAAGTAAGTAATGCTATCATCGACCAATGTGTGGCGCAAGGTGTACCTTTTGCCCGGGATTACGGCGGTTTATTGGCAAACCGTTCTTTCGGAGGAGCTTTGGTAAGCCGTACTTTCTATGCTCGCGGTCAAACGGGACAGCAATTATTGTTAGGTTGCTATGCCGCTATGAACCGTCAGATCGAAAAAGGGAAAATTAAAGTATATAATCGTCATGAAGTATTAGACGTTGTCGTCGTAGAAGGTAAAGCCAGAGGGGTAATCGCCCGCGACTTGGTAACCGGAAAAATCGAACGTTTCGGAGCACATGCCGTTGTTCTAGCTACCGGAGGTTATGGAAATGTATTTTTCCTTTCTACCAACGCTATGGGATGTAATGGAAGTGCTGCCTGGCAAGCCTATAAGAGAGGGGCCTACTTCGGAAATCCCTGTTTCGTACAGATCCATCCGACCTGTATTCCGGTGCACGGCGAACAGCAAAGTAAATTGACCTTGATGTCTGAATCCTTGCGTAATGACGGCCGGGTATGGGTTCCTAAAAAAATAGAGGATGCCAAAAAATTACAAGCCGGGACTCTGAATCCCAATGATATACCGGACGAAGATCGCGACTTCTATCTGGAACGCCGCTATCCGGCTTTCGGGAACTTAGTTCCCCGTGACGTGGCCTCCCGTGCTGCCAAAGAAAGATGTGACGCAGGCTACGGCGTAAACAATACCGGAAAAGCAGTATTTCTCGATTTTAAATACGCTATTGAACAATTAGGCCGTGAAACCATTGAAAAACGGTATGGTAACTTGTTCCAAATGTATGAAAAAATCACAGCCGTTGATCCTTACCATAATCCGATGATGATTTATCCGGCAATTCACTATTCTATGGGCGGACTTTGGGTAGATTACAACCTGATGACTACCATCCCCGGATTATATTCCATAGGGGAATGTAACTTCTCTGACCATGGAGCAAACCGCTTGGGGGCTTCTGCCCTGATGCAGGGATTAGCTGACGGATATTTTATCCTGCCTTATACAATTGGAGATTACCTGGCGAAAGAAATCCAAACTCCGAAAATCCAAACCAATACACCCGAATTCGAAGCCGCCGAAAAACACGTTACTGACCGCTTGCGTAAGTTATATGATATCAAAGGAACCAAATCTCCGGATCATTTCCACAAACAACTCGGACACATCATGTGGGATTATATCGGTATGGCCCGTGAAGCAAAGGGATTGGAAAAAGCCATCCAGTTAATTGCCGATCTGAAAGCAGAATTCTACAAAGATTTGCGCGTAGTAGGTGAGTTTACCGCTATGAACAACGAGCTGGAAAAAGCAGCCCGCGTAGCAGACTTTATCGAATTAGCTGATTTGATGGCTCACGATGCCCTGGACCGGAACGAATCCTGCGGAGGACACTGCCGCTTGGAATCTGTTACTCCCGATGGAGAAGCAAAACGGGATGATGAGCATTATAAATATGTTTCCATATGGGAATATACAGGTGAAAACAAAGCTCCGGAATTACATAAAGAAGAGCTGGTATTCGAGAATGTTGAACTTACACAACGCTCATATAAATAATTGACGATTCAGACAAGGACATAAGCCCCTCAAGCGAATGTCCCGGTCGTAAATCATAAATAGAAAACTGTTATGGCAGATACAATATTAAAAGAACTAACACTTAAGGTATGGCGTCAAAAAGATGCCAAATCCAAAGGCGGATTTGAAACCTATAAAGTCCATAATATCTCTACCGGTACTTCATTCCTGGAAATGCTGGATATTTTGAACGAACAACTGGTAAGCGAAAACAAAGAACCGGTAGCTTTCGACCATGACTGTCGAGAAGGCATCTGCGGCACTTGTAGTTTATTCATCGACGGTCGCGCTCATGGACCCGACGACGATGTAACGACTTGCCAATTACATATGCGCCGCTTTAAAGAGGGAGCTACGATTACTATAGAACCTTGGCGTTGCGGAGCTTTTCCCGTTATAAAAGACCTTATCGTCGACCGGAAAGCATACGATAAAATTCTTCAGGCCGGAGGTTACGTATCCGTAAATACGGGAGGAATACCCGACGCAAATGCCATTCCCATCTCTAACGACAATGCCGAAGAAGCAATGGATGCAGCAGCTTGTATCGGATGTGGAGCTTGTGCCGCTACCTGCAAAAACTCTTCCGCTATGCTTTTCGTTGCCGCAAAAGTTTCCCAACTGGCCCTATTGCCTCAGGGAAAAATAGAAGCAGCCAGAAGAGCCAAAGCGATGGTCGCTAAAATGGATGAACTCGGTTTTGGAAACTGTACCAACACCGGCGCCTGCGAGGCAGAATGTCCAAAGAGCATTTCTATCGAACACATCGCCCGTCTCAACCGGGAGTTCTTAAAAGCAAAACTGAAAGACTAAATAAGAAGCCGCCTCCGGGCGGCTTTTTTCCTTTATTCCTGCATCTATGCAATTATTTTACAGAGAAAAAGGCAAAGGCTATCCGTTGATTATTCTGCACGGATTATGGGGGGCTTCTGAAAACTGGCTACCTGTAGCCAATCTCCTAGCTGAACATTTTCACGTTTTTCTTCCGGATTTACGGAATCACGGCCGTTCTCCCCGTCATCCGGAACATACTTACCAAGCGATGAGCGAAGATGTCAGAGAATTTATTACCGGCTTAAAGCTTGCAGTTCCACCGCATATCATCGGCCACTCGATGGGCGGAAAAACGGTTATGGAACTTCTGTTGACTTATCCCTCCTTCGTACGAAAAGCAATCCTGGTAGATATTGCCCCGGTTGCTTATCCCCTCTCTGCAGAACACAAGCGTATTCTCCATTATATGAAGTCTATCCCTATCAATGAATTCAAAGAAAGAAAAGATTTACTGATTTCCCTCCGTCAACAATTTCCGGAAGAAAAATTCGTACAGCTCGTTCTAAAAAACATTTCCAAAACAGATAAGTATTTTGAATGGAAAACGGATCCTGATTTTATACAAAAAAATATGGAAAATCTCTGTAGCTATCCCGCCACATGGGAGGAAGCAACTTACAGAGATCCTGTTTTATTTATAAAAGGAGAAAATTCATCCTACATTCAAAATATCACGTCTATTCTAAAGTATTTTCCAGCTGCCCGGATCACCACAGTAGCTGGCTCTTCCCATTGGATACATGCTGAACAACCAGAAGCTCTTGCGGAAATTATTTCTGCCTTTCTTGCCTAATCTTCCCAGACAAAGGCCCTTTTTACAAAAGTAACAGACTGCAGATTCGTATAACTGTATTTGTGATTATAATCCATGCCGGGCTCCAAGACAATAGCAGACAAACGGACCACATAATTCATCCCGTTTTTCAGTTCCCCCATACGGTTAGGCAGATCATTGTTTGTCTTTGTATCTTTGGTAATGGATAAAGTGCTGATATTGTCGTACAATACGCTTACAAAATAAGGATTAGAAGTATCCATATTCCCATTCAGCACCTCTACCCGGTAGTAAATTCCGGCTTGAGCAAAAGCATTCCAGCTTACTTCCAAAACTTGTCCTTTATTAATCGCATTCAATTGGAAAGCATCAAAACTTTTTGAAGGAACTTCTCCGGCATAAATACGATCACTGAATTTTACAGGGTTCCCCCCTGCATTTATATAAAATACGACCAACCGCTCTTCTCCAGGCAATCCCAAATGATTCGCTTCAATAACATCCCGGGCATTCCAAGATTTGGTACGGCTTTTATATACCATCGGAACAACCTGACCTTTTGCCAAAATGACTTCAGCATCTCCAATATTTACTGTATTAGCACCGGTTATCTCTACACCCACCCGCAGGGGCACTTCTTCCGTCTTACTTATCTCTTGAATTAAAAAAGCATCAGCAGCTAAATTCTGCAAATAACGAGGTTCAAGCACAAAATTCCGTTCTCCTTTGTTTACCTTTACATGAAGGTAATCCTCTCCACTATGCAACACATTCCACTTTTCTTCCCCACTCTCCGTATAATTTAAAGTAATTACATTGTTATCACTCGTCCAGCTTCCGACTACCTCATCAATCTTTCCGCCAAAATCCATCCGCCACAATTTTCCGTCTTCCCCGAATTTCAATATTTCCAGTAAATCGTCAGTGGTATACCCCTCTTTGTTATTCGCCCAATTCGTACAATACCAATATTTTCCGGTAAGCCGATGCATTTCCAGTATCGTATCGTCACGCCCGTTATCATCACTACAAGAAATCATCCCACACAAGCACATCGTTCCCAACATCCATTTCAAGATTTTCATAACTGTCAATTTTTAGCTTTTAATTATTCGTTTTTGGTTTTTAAATTTCTCTATCTTTGTGCAAGATACAATTTTTATGCCAGAAAAGAAAAAAAATAAACACGACAATAAAAACAAAAATATGTTATATCCTTTAAAATTCACCCCTATCCTCAAACAAACAATTTGGGGGGGAGAAAAACTAGCTTATAAAAGCCAAAATAAGAACGTACAGTCTTCTCCTATCGGGGAAAGTTGGGAAATATCAGGCGTTCAGGAAAACCAGTCTGTCGTAAGCGAAGGTCCTCTGGCGGGCAACAATTTGGAAGAATTAATTGAAGTTTATATGGGCGACCTGGTAGGTGACCGGGTCTATGAAAAATTCGGTATAGAATTCCCCTTATTAATTAAATACATAGATGCCTGCGACGATTTATCCATCCAAGTACATCCCGACGACGCCATTGCGCGTGAACGGCACAATGCCTACGGAAAAACAGAAATGTGGTATGTGGTAGATGCCACCCCGGAAGCCCGTTTATTACTGGGATTCAATAAAAATACTGATAAAACAGAATACCTGGACAAACTTCAGCATCATACCTTACCTGAACTTCTCAATGTCGAAAAAGTAAAAAAAGGAGATTGCTTTTTTATCCCCGCCGGAACAGTACACGCTATCGGAAAAGGTTGTCTGATTGCAGAAATTCAACAAACATCAGACATTACTTATCGGATCTACGATTACGACCGCCGGGATAAAAACGGGCAAGCCAGAGAACTCCATACCGAACTGGCTACAGATGTCATTTGCTTTAAGCAACAAACAGAACACAGCATACATTACCACTCCCATGAAAATCATACAGAGGAATTAGTATCCTGTAATTATTTTACAACTAATTATCTGAAATTCGACCGGGAAATCGAAAAAGACTATTTCGAAATAGACTCCTTCGTCATCTATATGTGCCTGGAAGGAGAATTTTCCATCGTCTATAATATCGACCAATCCATCAAGATGAAAAAAGGAGAAACGGTACTGATCCCTGCTTCCTTACAAAACATCTTTTTACTTCCTGAACGGGAAAGCGAAATATTGGAAATCTATATCGGTTAAAAAATAAATCCGAAAAGCCGCTATCGAAATTTCGATAGCGGCTTTTCATTTAAAGTCTGTCGTCTCTCTTCTCTAAATTACTTCCATATGCTCCTGATCCGTCAATTTCTCACAATAATGACATTTCAAAACAATGGGAAAATCGTTGACTACCGTAAATTTAGTCCGGACATACTCGTGATTGGTGATGCATTTCGGATTCATACATTTAACAATTCCCTCCACTTTCTCCGGCACATTTACTGTTTTTTTCTCAACCACATCATAATCCCGGATAATATTAATTTTTGCAGCAGGAGCCACTAAGGCCAGTTTATTCACTTCGTCGTCCTCCAGAAACTTATCCCAAATTTTAATAATTGCTTTCTTTCCCAATTTAACGCTACGCAAATTGGTTCCGAAAGTCATTGCATTTTCCATATCTGCAATTCCCAACACATTGATTACATCAAACAATTTATCTGCCGGTATATGATCGATGACTGTACCATTTTCAATAGCACTTACCTGTAATTCCTTTTTAGCCATAATAAATTAATTTAAAATTCAAATCTTTAAAATTTCAGACTCAGCTTTCCTCTCCACCTCATTTCAGTCCTAACGCTTTGGTAATAATAGCCTGACGGGCAAATACTCCATTACGGGCCTGCTCAAAATAGTAAGCTTTCGGATTCTCGTCCACATCGACGTCAATTTCATTGACGCGGGGCAGAGGATGTAATATACGCATATTTTCTTTGGCATTTGCCAACATGGCATTTTTCAGAATATACACGTTCTTCACTTTCTCGTATTCCAAAGGATCTGCAAATCTTTCCCGCTGTACACGAGTCATATATAAAATATCCGCCTGGTCAATGACTTCATCTAATTCCGTATGCTCATAATAAGAAATATTCAATTCGCGCAATTTCAATTTATAAGCCGTCGGCATCTGCAAAGACTCTGGTGCGACAAAATGGAAAGTCGGATGAAAATGACTCATTGCTTGCAATAACGAATGGACTGTACGTCCGTATTTCAGGTCGCCCACCATACAAATAGTCAGATTTTCCAGTGTCCCCTGTGTTTTGTAAATGGAATAAAGATCTAACATGGTTTGTGAAGGATGCTGATTGGCTCCGTCTCCTGCATTGATAACAGGATGAGCCGCAACCTCACTGGCATAGCGGGCGGCTCCTTCTACCGGATGCCGCATAACGATGAGATCACAATAATTATCCACCATTTTAATGGTATCCTTCAACGTTTCCCCTTTGGTCACACTGGAAGAAGAAGCATCAGAAAAACCGACAATACGTCCTCCCAAACGGTTAATCGCCGTCTCAAAACTCAATCGGGTACGGGTAGAAGGCTCAAAAAATAAAGATGCGACTACCTTTCCCTCCAAAAGCCGCTGATTCGGATTTTCTTCAAATGCTGAAGCTAATTTCAACACTTCTAAAATTTCGTCTTTCGTATAATCTTCGATCGATACTAAACTAGATGTATTCATATTTTTATATTTAAGTATTCAAATTAAACCTTTCCTTTCCGGTAAGCGTTCACTTTTCGGATATAAAAAAAACCAACATTTGTCCATAGACAATGTTGGTTTTCTCCGTTCTGTATAGCTGAACTATGTCTTTCTTTCAGACCATGTCTGAAATCATGCTGATTTATATCTTTAAATTCTGACATCATATCAGAATTCAAATGTAAACAATATTTTAAAATGTTACAATTTTATAGAACTTTGTTTCAAATAAAATCTTGCAGATTTCCATTTTTCCTTCTTTTCTTTCCTTTTTCCGCTGTCTTAGGCTTCATTTTACCTGCAACAAATCGACAATCCGGTCTACAATATCTGTAGCTACTTCTTGTTTGGATTTCAAATCATAAGCGAATTGTTGCTCTTTTCTATCAATCACAGTCACCTTATTGGTATCCCCACCAAAACCGGCACCTTTGTCCCGGAGGCTATTGAGTACAATTAAATCCAAGTTCTTTTTCCGAAGTTTGAGAACCGCATTGCAAGCCTCATCATCCGTTTCTAAAGCAAAGCCTATCAGCAATTGACCGGCTTTTTTTCTTCGTCCCAATTCAGCAGCAATATCCTGAGTGGGTTGTAATTCCAGATTTAAATCCATTTTCCCCCTTTTTATTTTTGTACCGGACTTTTCTTTGGGAGTAAAATCCGCCACAGCGGCACAGGAGACGACTATATCACATTGATCGGCAAACTGCATGACCTGTTCAAACATCTCCCCGGCAGATACAACATCAACTCTCCGGATAGCAGCAGAAATAGTCTTGAGATTTACCGGTCCAGCAATTAAAATCACCTCCGCTCCCCTGGCCGCAAATTCCTCGGCCAATGCAAACCCCATTTTTCCTGTAGAGTAATTTCCGATAAAACGTACAGGATCGATTCTCTCATAAGTAGGACCAGCTGTCAATAAAACCTTCTTACCTGTCAGATCTTTTTTTTCTTGCCAAAGGGTAGACAAAAAAGCCACAATTTTTTCCGGTTCTTCCATGCGTCCTTTGCCCGACAACCCACTGGCAAGTTCTCCTTCTTCCGGTTCTATAATCCAGTTTCCATAGGATTTCAATACGTTCAGATTCCGTTGTGTGGCGGGATGCCGGTACATATCCAAGTCCATTGCCGGAGCCACCGCTACAGGACATTTGGCCGAGAGATAAGTGGTCAGTAATAAATTATCTGCAATTCCGGCAACCATCTTCCCGATGGTATTGGCAGTTGCCGGAGCAATCAGCAATAAATCCGCCCATAATCCAAGACTTACATGAGAATGCCAATCTCCATTTTCAGGATTGTAAAAATCGACTAATATCGGATTTTTAGACAAGGTCGCCAGGGTTAAGGGGGTAATAAACTCCTTTGCCAAAGGAGTCATGACGACTTTTACCTCAGCCCCTTCCTTTACCAACAAGCGAATTAAAGTAGCAGCCTTATAAGCCGCAATACTTCCGCTTATTCCTAAAATAATATGTTTTCCTTTCAGCATAATAAAAATGATTGGAAATAAACCTCCGGAAAAAACCAAAAAAGCCACTTTTGAGTGGCTTTATAGATTAATCTTCTTTTGCAACTTTTTCCCTATCCTTTTCTGTCGCAGGATTACGGAAATAAATCTCATCATCTAAAAACTCCTGGGTAGCAATCAGGACAGGTTTCGGAATTCGTTCGTAATATTTCGAAATCTCAATCTGCTCGCGATTTTCAAAAATCTCTTCCAGATTATCGGCATAAGAAGCAAATTCTTGTAGTTTCCGGCTCAATTCATCTTTCATTTCAACAGAAATTTGATTTGCTCTTTTTGCAATAATAGCAACTGCCTCATAAATATTCCCGGCCTTAGCTGAAAAAACAGCCGGGTTACGGGTAACCGTATTATTCGGCGCCTTTACTTTTTTAAAATCTACCATAATTGATTTTATATTAATTTACTTTATTCGTCAAATTTGTAATTATCCAGAAAAGCATTTATCGTGTCATACTTCTTTTTGAGTTCATTGGCATATTTACTGTTCGGATATTCATCGGCAAAATAATAATATTCCTCTTTGGCAGCGTTATAACGCTCTAATTTTTTATCCTCCACACTATTGACTGCCATTTCATATTTCGCATTAAAAAGCATATACATGATTTCCTCCCTGTATTTAGAGCCAGGATAATCTTTCAGACAATTCTGTAAACTTACGACGGCTGCTTTATAATGTTCACGTAAATAATAATTTTTAGCACTGAGGTAATCTTTATAGGCTAATTTATCCAATAATTCATCGATATATCCGTTTATTTTTTCTTTCCGCATACTGTTTGGATAACGGTTGAGGTAAAGCTGAAAATCCTGAATGGCTTTTAAACTCGTCTGTTGATCCAAACGCGGCCGTGGAGAAGCCATGTAATTGCAATACCCCATCATATACAAGCATTCCTCTGCATAAGAACTTTCCGGATAAAGGGAAACAAATTGCTTAAAAAGCTCTGAAGCGTATTGATATTCTTTTTGATTATAAGTACAGAAAGCCCGATAATAAGCTATACTCTGAGCTTTACTGGTCCCGGTAAAAATAGAGCGGATCCCATCGAACAAATTCATCGCTTTCTGATATTCACCCTTATTATAGTACTCTATAGCTTTAGAATACACATAGGGATAATCCGTACTTTTCAAAAGCTTTTGATATTCACCGCAAGAACTGAACATCAGTACAACCAGAATAAATCCTATTATTTTCTTCATAAAATGAATGCTTTTTTTGCAACATGCAAAGATACAGCATAAATCCCAACAAACAACAATTTTAGGTGAAAACTAAGGCTCAAAAACTTAAAAATTGTTTTTTTAAGTTCTTTCCCTTCTTAAAAAATCTGTTTCTTCCTTTCCTTCTATTGTTTTTTACCCTCTCTGCTATTTTTTAGTTTTTAGCTTTCCGCTTTTAGTTTTATTAATTACCTTTGCTTCAAATTTAATGATATTCTAAAAATTCCAAAATAGTAAAGACGTGGACATTTTTGAAAGAGTAAAAAAACAGAAAGGAAATATCGGTCAATATGCAAAACAAGCTCATGGCTATTTTGCTTTCCCGAAACTAGAAGGGGAAATCGGTCCCCGGATGAAATTCCGTGGCAGAGAAGTGTTAAACTGGAGTCTGAATAATTACATTGGTCTGGCAAACGACCCGGAAGTAAAAAAGGCAGATGCAGAATACGCTGCCCAATGGGGACTTGCTTACCCCATGGGAGCTCGTATGATGAGTGGCCAGACTTCCCGTCACGAATACCTGGAATCTCAACTGGCGGATTTTGTCGGCAAACCAGACGCTTTTCTGTTAAATTTCGGCTATCAAGGAATGATTTCTATCATCGATGCGATGACCAGTCGTTTCGATTGCATTGTATACGATGCTGAATCTCATGCCTGCATTATGGACGGTTTACGGCTTTCGCCAGCAAAACGTTTTGTGTATGTACACAACGATATTCCGAGTCTCCGTAAGCAACTGGAAAGAGCTACCAAATGGGTGGAAACGACAGGCGGAGGAATCCTGGTTATTACCGAAGGTGTATTCGGCATGGCAGGCGACTTAGGTAAGCTGGACGAAATTACCGCTTTGAAGGAAGAATTTGACTTCCGTTTATTAGTAGACGACGCTCATGGTTTTGGAACAATGGGGCCTACAGGAGCAGGAACAGGAGAACATTTCGGCGTACAAGCCAAAATTGATCTCTATTTCGGTACTTTTGCCAAAGCTATGGCTGGTTTCGGAGCATTCGTCGCTACCGAAGAGGATATTTGTATGTATCTCCGCTACAATATGCGTTCTCAAACTTTTGCAAAATCCCTGACCATGCCTATGGTAGAAGGCGCTATCAAACGCTTGGAGTTGCTGAGGACACAACCGGAACGCCGCGAAAAATTGTGGCAAATTGCTCATGCCTTACAAACAGGACTGAAAGAAGACGGTCTGAATATTGGAAAGACAAATTCTATGGTCACCCCTGTCTATCTTTCCGGTAGCGTAGCTGAAGGAATGCAAGTAACCACCGATCTGAGAGAAAATTACAATTTATTCTGCTCTATCGTTGTTTATCCGGTTATTCCCAAAGGTCAGTTATTGTTGCGCCTGATCCCCACCGCCACTCATACGCTTGAAGATGTGAAATACACTATCAAAGCCTTTAAGAATGTTGCTGAAAAATTAGCAAAAGGCGAATACAACAAAGAAACATTGGTGGATGCAAATAATTTGTAATCCCTCCCGCTTATAAAAAAATGTCCCAAAGCCTGTTTGGGACATTTTTTTATAATTTATTCAGCAGCTGACGAGCCTTACGAATCATTTCCGCAGCCGATTGTTCAGGCAATCTGTCAATTTCAAAATCCGCCAACATTTTTTCAATTCGTTTTAAACCAGCCGTATTGTTCTTTTCTTCGCATTCGTTTTTCAGGATCCGGATTTTCTCATAATCCTGTATTCCCTCAATCAATCGTTCCATACGTATAGACGAACGTCCGCCCGGGTAAACCAAATAACAATCTCCTCCGCCAAAAGCCCGGAAACGGGAATCTCTCAACGGATCTTTTGTCCAACTATTGTAAGCCCACCGCAGATACCCATCAAAATTTTTGGCCGCTGCATACCATCCCAGCCAAGCGGATTCTGCCGGAGGCGAAAACGTAAAGGTATTGGGATACGATTCAGAACAACAGGTGTAATAGGTACTTATTTTACCGCTTTTCCTCCTTTCCTGCAGTACTTTTTCCGGAAATACCTGAGCAGATGCTAAGCAATAATCGAATATATCGGCTTCAATATCCGCATGATAATTACCTGCCAAAGCTATCTGAAAAGCCGGATCAGCCTCTCGTATGATGCGGATGGCTTTTTGCATAGCCTTCATCGGTCGCTCATCCATAGCAATAGTTGTTATCTCGAACCAACCTTTTTCTTTTAAATGCCGGGCAAAATCCATCAAAAATGGCTGCCAATAAGCTATATATTCCGGACTTCCCACATCCGCCCGGATGGATTGGAAGGAATCAGAAGCCTGGTCAAAATACCGGAAAGAAAGATCCCAAGGAATCATCGTATAACAATTGATCTGTCGGTCAATCCCTAATTCCATCATAAACTCTACCCATTTATCAAACACAGCATAATCGTATATCCATTTCCCTTCCAACGTTTTCACCCGCATCACCATCGATTTGAAATAATCCTCTGTTTGCCCTCCCCAAGGCTTATGCATAATACTCGCTGTTATTGTCTTCTGACCGGCATCCGCCAATAATTGCATCAGCGGACGCATCGCTTCCAGATGCTCCTCACTCCAAAGAGGTAAATCATAAAACCGGGCTACAGCATAGGGATTCTGCCATAAATCAAGCCGGAACGCCCAGTCCCCGGGCGCCGGTAACTGTCTGGAAGAGACATTCAATTCTATCGTTAAAGGGGCGATTTCTTCCCGATTAAAAGTTAACTTTCCCCGATAAATACCCGGCGGAGTCTCTGACGGCACCCGTACCGTTACCCATAAGGGACGTACACTCTTTGCCTCTATACACTCTATTACATTCCGGTCGATGACATCCGCGACCAAAGAAGAATCAAACAAAGTCCGGTCCGGCCTATATCCACAAGTCCCCCTTTTATCTTTATTTAGTTCATCTGTCATAACATAACGGACAAATCCGGCATTTACATGTTGGGCCGTAATTTTTCCCCCTCCCGCAGCTTCCAAATCACTGACCGAAACCTCCACCTGCTTCAGATCTTTTAAAGTCCGTATAAAAGCCTGCGCATTTACCCGCTCACCTCTCCAAGCCCTTCCCTTCCACAGCTGACGCCTTACCAGAGAGCGGGGAATTTCCGTTTTCACGTAACGGACATCCGTAGATCCCCAACTAACAAATACAGAATCCTTCAATTTACTCCATTCTTCAACAGCTGCTTTTCTAGCATCCGTCAATTCCTCATATTCCGGTTGCCAGCGAAAACACTGAGCATTCCCCTTCTCGGGGATAGATACCAAACCAATGACACACACATAAAGAATAAACACCACTTTTTTCATAATCTTTCTATTAACGCATCACTTTCTTTTACTATTTCATTAAAAATCAGCATATCAACTTTCAAAAAATAGTTTACCTATCAGCCCTGAAAAACCACCCACCGGGCTGAAAAAAATCCGAAGACAGCCCTCCGTTATTTTTTATAATACTTCATCGCTTCCGGCATTTCAGCTTTCAAATCAGCAATCCGACGACTGTCGGAAGGATGCGTAGACGCAAATTCAGGAACTTTCTGACCAGAAGAGGCCGCTGCCATTCGCGTCCAAAAATCAACCGCTTCATGAGGATCATAACCGGCAATAGCCATAAAGATCAATCCCAAACGATCTGCTTCACTTTCGTGTTTCCGGGAAAAGGGAAGGACAAGGCCGTAATTGGCTCCCAGGCCAATGGCCGCTCCCAATACTGTCTGAGTGGTTTCCGGCTTATTTTTTAAAGCATAAGCCGCTGCTACACTTCCAGCCTGTACCAACATCTGTTGACTCATACGCTCATTTCCATGCCTGGCAATCGCATGTGCTATCTCATGCCCCATGACAACAGCAATCCCGGCATCAGTTTTACATACCGGTAAAATTCCTTCGTAAAAAACGACTTTCCCTCCCGGCATGCACCAAGCGTTCATTTCCTTACTTTGTACTAAATTGAATTCCCAGTTAAACCCCTCAATCCGAGATTCCATTCCCTGAGACTTTAAATAAGTTTCCACAGCCTGAGCTATTTTCTTACCGATATTTTTTATTCTAGCCGTATTTTTTGCATCCGTAGACAATTTGTTTTCTTTTAAAAAATCCTGATAAGAAGTCAGACTCAGTTGCATGATTTCTCCTTCCGGATATATCAAAAGCTGCTTACGCCCCGTAATCGGAACCGTTGCACATTGCTGAAACAAATATGCCAAAATCACTATAAAAAAAATTCTCACAACTTTCATAATCTCCTTTTTTACCTATACTTTTTTACTTACTGAAACTGCCGAAGGTTTCAAGGAGATGCAAAACATTTAGCTCAACAAAAAAGGTTACCTGAATAAAATCCCGGCAACCTCTTATTTTACCAACAATAATCTAAAAATTTCTTTATACAGATACCTCCCTGCCTCCGCCAACAACCTGTTCTTATCCAACCCCAAGGGATTCTGCCCCAAAGGATCAAATAATCAACATGGCATCCCCATAAGTACCAAACTTGTATTTTTCTTTCACCGCCACATCATAGGCTTTCATGACATTTTCATACCCTCCGAAAGCAGCTACCATCATCAATAAAGTGGAATAAGGCAAATGAAAATTAGAGACAAATGCATCCGGCACACTAAAATCATAGGGAGGGAAAATAAATTTGTTCGTCCATCCCTCAAATTCCGTCAAACGCCCTTTAGTTGTGACACAACTCTCCAATGTTCTTACAACAGTCGTACCAACAGCACAGACCTTCCGTTTTTCATCTTTGGCTTCATTGACAATCTTTACCGTTTCCGGCGTTACAATAATCTGTTCCGAATCCATTTTATGTTTTGTCAGATCTTCTACATCCACTTCCCGGAAATTACCCAAACCGACATGTAACGTCAAAAAAGCAAAGTTTATCCCTCTGATTTCCATACGCTTCATCAACTCCCGACTAAAATGCAATCCGGCAGTCGGAGCAGCAACAGCTCCTTCATTCTTAGCAAATATGGTCTGATAATTCTGTGCATCTTCCGATTCCACTTTCCGGTTGATAAACTTTGGCAGAGGTGTTTCCCCTAAATCATATAATATCTTTTTAAACTCGTCGTAATCTCCATCGAACAGAAATCTCAAGGTACGGCCTCGCGAAGTTGTATTGTCAATTACCTCTGCCACTAAACTATCGTCTTCTCCGAAATACAACTTATTCCCAATTCTAATTTTTCTAGCCGGATCGACCAATACATCCCAAATGCGCAAATCCTTATTCAATTCTCTCAGCAAAAAAACTTCTATCTCCGCCCCTGTCTTCTCTTTGTTTCCATAAAGACGGGCCGGAAAAACTTTTGTATCATTGAATACAAATACGTCTTTTTCTTCAAAATAGTCGATAATATCCCTAAAAATCTTATGTTCAATTTTTCCCGTCTTTTTATCCAACACCATCAAACGACACTCGTCCCGATTAGGCGTCGGATGAAGGGCTATTAAATCAGAAGGTAATTTATATTTAAACTTCGATAACTTCATATCTCTAATTTTATATTAACCATAAGTATCCACACAATGAAACACTTGGAACACTTTTCTCTTCTCTTTCAAAAGAAACGCCCAAGTTCAAAATAAGTTGCGCAAGTTAGGCTTTTTCTTGTAAAAAAGCAATCAAATCTTCCATTTTATTTGCCTTTTCCACTTGAAATTCCCCTATCCGCGTACGTCTCAAATCAGACAAATAACCTCCACTTCCACAAGCCTTTCCAATGTCATGAGCCAAGGAACGAATATAGGTGCCTTTCCCACATACAATACGGAGTTCTACATAAGGAAGTTCGAAGTTAACTACCTCTATTTCTTTAATATAAACCTCCCGGGGTAACATCTCCGGTCCTTTCCCCTTGCGAGCCTTTTCATAAGCCCGCACGCCATCTATCCGCACAGCAGAATACACAGGGGGGATCTGCTGAATTTCCCCTACGAATTGTAAAAGTACTTTTTCAAAAGATTCCCGGGTAATATGCTCCCAAGGATAATTTGCATTGATTTCTGTCTCCAAATCAAAGGAAGGAGTTGTAGCTCCCAAACAAATACGGGCCAGATATTCCTTTTGCTGCCCCATGTAGCGTTCGATCTCTTTCGTCCACTTCCCAATACATATGATCACCAAACCCGTAGCCAAGGGGTCCAAAGTACCTGCATGCCCGACCTTCAGCTTCCCATATTTTTTCCGTAAACACCAACGTATTTTGTTCACCACATCGAAAGAAGTCCATTTCAGTGGTTTATCCACTAAAACCAAAGCGCCTTCCCCAAACACCCCTTCTTCCTTAAATAAAATCATATTTCATCAAAATCGATTGTATACCGAATCATTTTACAATTAAGAGAACCACGCCCACAATCAAACAATAGACGGCAAACCAAATTAATTTTCCTTTTTTGACCAGATTCAACATCCAACTACAAGCGATATAACCGGAAAGAAAAGCAGATATAAAACCGACTAACAAAGCCGAAGTAGTAATTCCACTCTGCCCCTGAGAAAATCCGCCTTTCATCAAATCCAGTAAAGCTTCTCCCAAAATGGGTACTAACACCATCAAAAAAGAAAATTTAGCTACATTCTCTTTATTATTTCCCAACAAAATTCCCGTAGCTATCGTCGAACCGGAACGAGATAAGCCGGGGATAACAGCACAAGCCTGGGCCAAGCCTATAATAAACGCATCTTTAAAAGAAATTTTTGTCTTTACACGCGGCTTCGCATAATAAGCAAAAGCCAATAAAGCAGCCGTTACCAACAAAGCTCCCCCTACCACCATCAAACCAGAACCGAAAAGAGCCTCCACATAATCTTTAAAGAAAAAGCCTACAATCCCTACCGGAATCATAGATATCACAATTTTAGTGATATATATCGTCTCTTCATTCCATTTAAACCGGAATAATCCGGCCAACAAAGCAGCAACCTCTTTCCGTAATACCACAATCGTACTACACACAGTAGCAGCATGTACGACAACGGCGAAAGTGAGATTCTCCTCTCCCTGAATTCCAAAAATCGCATTAAAAATTTGAAGATGCCCGGAACTACTTACCGGTAAAAATTCCGTAAGGCCTTGGATAAGCCCCAACACCATAGCTTCTAACCAATCCATATTCTTCTGAAATTAAAACGGGAAGTTCTCTATCCCTCCTCTTCCCTATCCATAATCTAATTGTCCTACTCCTTAAGATTTTCTTTTTTCTCCCGAGGTTTCCTCATTATTGCCCAAAAAACAAATCCAAAACCTCCCAACACCACAATAGGAGCCAGCGTTATTCTCCTAAAACTGAATATATCATAATTAAACTGATTCGGATCTTCACTTCCTCCGCCCATCATCAATATAAATCCCAAAATGACAATTCCGAAACCAATCAATATCATTTTATAATTCCCTACCGGTATCGGGAAACCGGCTTTATTTACGGAATCTTTTACGTTACTACTTTTTGCCATATTCTTTCTTTTCAATTTTTATACATCTCAGACCTGATAAAGATCATTCAGATCCTTGTTCAAATAAGTAACCACGGACAACCAAGAAGAAAAAAAGGAAAGCAAAATACCCGTGATAAACACAAATACCACCATAATAATCAATATCTGATTGTTCAGTATATTAATCACTCCTCCCACTTCTTGCTGCAAAAAATAAACGGCTGTCAATAAAATGACATTCGCAAACATACTTCCGAAAAAGCCAAACCATACCCCATCCCGGATAAAAGGCTTACAAATAAAAAAGGGCTTAGCTCCTACCAATTGCATCGTTTTAATTAAAAAACGTTGGGAATAAACCGATAAGTGAATCGTATTCCGGATCAACGTAAAGGAAATTAAAACCAAAGCTGCCCCCGCAATGAGAAGTATCAAACTGATCTTACGAATATTCTCGTTAATATATTGCACCAATGATTTCTGGTAAGAAACCTCTTGAACGATGTCGTAAGCAGAAAGATTTTTCTCTAAAATAGCCAGAGAGTCATTGTTGGCATAAAGCGGATTAAGCTTTATCTCAATAGAAGACAACAGAGGATTATACCCCAAAACCTGTTCAAAATCCTCTCCTAATTCTGCTTTAAAATTACGGGCAGCTTCTTCTTTGCTGACAAAAACGGAAGAGAGAACAAAAGGCTTGGTATCCAAAATCTTTTGCATCTTTTTCACTTCTGCCTCATTGACATTATCTTTTACAATAATGGAAAAACCGATATTTTGTTTTACATGATCAGAAATAAACCTTGCATTTAACAGAATAAATATCAAAATCCCTACCACAACCAACACCAAGGCAATACTCAATGTAGAAACGAAATAGGAACCGACAACTCTTCTGCTTTTTTTCCCGGTCATTTTACTTTTTCTTAAAAACCTGACAAATATAATAATAATCTCCTCGTCCTACAATAATTTGAATACGTTCTATCCGATAAATCTCTCTTCTTTCTCCATTTTTTTTCTTTTTTCCTTTCCTTTTCCGAAAGTCTTAAAAATATTTTTTATGATTTTATTTGTACAAACTAAAAAACACCTTATATTTGCAGTCGCTAAAAGAAAAAGTTCTTTTACATAAGTGAAAATTCAATTGGCAGAACACGACCTTGCCCCCAGAAATACAAATTTCCGACCTTGGCAAGGAAACGATTCTAAAACTGAATTCATCGAAATGCGAAAATAGCTCAGTTGGTAGAGCACGACCTTGCCCCCAGAAA
>NZ_JH594597.1:71004-180090 GCF_000243215.1 Odoribacter laneus YIT 12061
AGAAATATAAATTTCCGACCTTGGCAAGGAAACGATTCTAAAACTGAACTCATCGAAATGCGAAAATAGCTCAGTTGGTAGAGCACGACCTTGCCAAGGTCGGGGTCGCGGGTTCGAGTCCCGTTTTTCGCTCTCTCGAAAGAGGATGCTCGAGTGGTGGAACTGGTAGACACGCAGGACTTAAAATCCTGTGGCCATTGCGGCTGTGCGGGTTCAAGTCCCGCCTCGAGTACAGCTTGAAAATTAAGGAGTTAGATTATCTAACTCCTTTTTTATTGTTCACATACACCTAAAAAGATACCCTCAAATATACTTTTTGAAACACTATCATTACACATTAGGGACGTGCCCTAATGTGTAATTTTCAATAAATACACCTCCTCTCCTCTATAACTCACTGAGAATATCCCCCAAAACAACAACACTTTATTGTATTTCTCAAAATGTTTGACCTCCCTTAACAACATTTTTGTGAAGAATTGTTCAAATACTATTTTTACACATTAGGGCACGTCCCTAATGTGTAATTAATAAAAATACGGGAAAAAAGTATCGGGAAGGATAGAAGCAAAGTCTTTTAGTTTCTATTTGTTTATTGTAACATTATGCATAGCAATCCATAATAAACTGATTCGTTTCTGAGAAGAACATTTATTTTCTAATGTTATTTTTTACTTTTGGGATACCCTTCAAATAATTTTTCTCACAGCCTAACTCTCATTTTCAAAAGCCGGAGCTTCGGGAAAATCGATTTTATTATGGGTAATATTATTGACAAAATTAGTCACCATTACCTGAGAAATCAGTAATATCACATCTACCAGATTTTCATTTTTATACCCGGCAGCATAAAAGTTTTTCAGATTTTCCTCTCCGATTTTACCACGTTTTTCTACAATTTCCCGGGTCAAAGCAGTCAATACGTTTAAGCGGGAATCGAAGGTAACTTTCCCTTTTCTGAGTTCAATAATTTGTTCTTCTGTAAATCCGATCGCTTTCGCCATAAAAGTATGAGCACTCAGACAATAGAGACATTCATTCACCTGGCTGGTTGCCAAATAAATAGCTTCTGCTTCCTTGTCGGTCAGAGAAGTTTTCTCCCGGGTAAAATGTAAATAACTCTTTAAAGCGACAGGAGAATAAGCAATAAAGGCATACACATTGGGAATAAATCCGAAAGCCATTTTTAATTCATCTAAAATCCGTTGATTTTGTTCGGGGATTTTTTCATCTTGAGGAATCTTAAACTTATCCATCCTTCTATTATTTATACTTCATTTATCAGAATTTCCTATAGCTTTTATTTACGCTTATTTTCTCATAAAGTTATCTATATCCCTGAATGTTCCGGTAATATCGATTTATTTTCCAAAAAATCCGGTCAGATATGAAACCTTTCGCAAAGGTTCTCGTTTGATTTGCTGTGACTCGCAACTAAACTAACCTAATCTGATAGCACAATTTCATGAAGAATTTTGTGTCCCTCCTTGCCTACGGCAAGGAGTTTTTTATTATTTTTGGACAAACGATTGGGGCATGAATACAGACAGGCGACAAACAGCTTCTTTTTTATTTGAACAAGAACGCGAAAAAGTTCAACGGAATTTTTCTGTAATGGTTAAATGTGTCGGTCCTGTTTGCAATTTAGACTGTGACTATTGTTACTACCTGGACAAAAACGCCCTTTATCCGGATAAAAAATTTAGCCTGCAAGGATTTCGCATGAACGAACAAGTCTTGGAAAAACTGATCCGCGACGTAATTACTTCACAACCGCAGAAACGAATCGAATTCATATGGCACGGAGGCGAACCGACGTTATTAGGAATAGACTATTTTCAAAAAATCGTGGATCTTCAGCAGAAATATGCAGACGGAAAAGAAATTGCCAATTCTTTTCAGACCAATGGTACTTTGATCAACGATAAATGGGCCGAATTCTTAGCTTCTCATCATTTTCTATGTGGGTTGTCCTTAGACGGACCACAAAAATTTCACGATAATCACCGACGTTTTATAAACGGACAGGGATCCTGGGAAAAAGTGATGAAATGCATAGAACTATTTCACGAATATGAGGTAGAATTCAACACCATGTCTGTTGTAAACGCTTCTAATAGTAAACAGCCTGCTCTTATATACGAATTTCTGAAAAGTACAGGAAGTCGTTTTATGCAATTTTCCCCGATTGCCGAAAGAATTGCTCTGGATGAGCACGAACCTTTGTCGGTTGTCAGCAACACTTACAAAAAAGAGACAGCTGTTATGCAGGAGAATGTAAGTGCAATAGATTGGGGAAATTTTCTCTGTCGCATCTTTGATTTATGGGTAAAAAAAGATGTGGGAGAATTCTTTATCAATTATTTCGACAATACCTTGGCCGCTTATATCGGCCAAGCCCCTTCTCTTTGTTCGATGGCACCGTTTTGTGGTTGTTCGCCCGCCATCGAACACAACGGCGATGTATACTGTTGTGACCACTTCGTTTTCCCGGAAAATCATATCGGAAATACAACGAATTTATCTCTTGCTGAAATGGTAAAAAGCGACAAACAGCTTTTCTTTGAACAACGGAAGCAAGACACGCTCTCGGCACAATGCCGGGCTTGCGAATTTTTACCTATGTGCGGAGGGGACTGTCCCAAAAACCGGTTCGTAAAAAATGAAGCCGGAGAATACATCTCTTGCCTTTGCCAAGGATTTCAGATGTTTTTCCGGCATACTCAAAAACAGTTTGAATTTATGGCGAATGAACTCCGTCACCAACGTCCTCCGGCCAATATTATGAAAAAGTTTAAGCACAAAATCTAATATATGGAAACATATAAAGCTGCCCCTAACAGATATCAGCACATGTCCTACCATCGTTGCGGAAAAAGTGGACTACTACTTCCTGCCCTTTCTCTGGGGCTCTGGCATAATTTCGGAGAGGTCGATCGATTTGATCATTTCAGTCAAATCATTTATACCGCCTTCGATCACGGAATCACTCACTTTGATTTGGCCAATAACTATGGACCGCCTCCTGGTGCAGCCGAGGAAAATTTCGGACGGATTTTAAAAAAAGGCTTGAAACCTTACCGGGATGAAATTCTTATTTCAACCAAAGCCGGGCACGAAATGTGGGCCGGTCCTTACGGGCAATGGGGAAGCCGGAAACACCTCATGGCCAGCATAGACCAAAGCTTAAAGCGCATGGGAGTAGAGTATGTCGACATCTTTTATTCCCATCGTCCCGATCCCACTACTCCCTTGGAAGAGACGATGGGTGCCCTTTCCGATATCGTCAAACAAGGAAAAGCGCTCTATACAGGTATCTCCAAATACGATGTCCCGCAAACACGAAAAGCAGCAGCTTTATTGAAAGAAGCAGGAACACCCTGCCTGATCCACCAGGACCGCTACTCTCTGTTTGACCGACACATAGAAGATGGACTTCTGGAAACCATACACGATCTTCACATGGGGATGATTGCTTTTTCTCCTCTGGCACAAGGCTTATTGAGCAATCGTTATCTTCAAGGAATTAGTCCCGATTCCCGCGCAGCAAAATCCACCGGTTTTTTACAAAAAGAACAAGTAACAGAAACCGTGCTCCACAAAGTCCGCCACTTAAGTATAATCGCCCAGCAACGCGGACAAACTTTAGCGGAAATGGCTCTGGCATGGTTACTTCATAACGATAGGGTGACTAGTGTAATTATTGGGGTCAGTTCTGTAGATCAATTACTGAATAACCTAAAAGCCATCGCAAACACCGAATTTTCCAGCTCCGAACTCGAATCTATCCGACAAATATTATAACGAAAAAGGGGCTATCCAAAATGGATATCCCCCTTTTCTCGTTTTTATTACTATTTTTAAAATTGATTTTCTGGCTTTATACTATTATTTATTCCGGAAAACAATCTCGTTATTTTTCACATCCACTACGATATGATTGTCTTTGGATACTTTTTCCGATAAGATCTGCTTTGACAAATCGTTCAGTAAAGTCCGTTGTATAATCCGTTTTACCGGCCGTGCACCAAACTGAGGATCATATCCTTCGTTAGCAATCCATTCGACAGCTTTATCCGTAACTTCCAATAAAATGCCGTTATTGGCCAACATTTTATTGACACCATTGATTTGTAACCGGACAATATCTACAATTTCATTTTTCTGCAGAGGGGTAAACATGATTACCTCGTCGATACGATTGAGAAATTCCGGACGAATAGTCTGTTTCAGCATCTCATACACCTCGGCATTGGTTTTCTCCACTATTTCATCCCGGTTCTTTTCGTTCAAATCCTTCAGTTTTTCCTGAATGATATGAGCACCAATATTGGAAGTCATAATAATAATAGTATTCTTAAAATCGACAACCCGCCCTTTGTTATCCGTCAAACGGCCGTCATCCAACACCTGCAACAAAATATTAAATACATCCGGATGAGCCTTTTCGATTTCATCCAACAAAATGACGGAATAAGGTTTACGTCTCACAGCTTCTGTCAGTTGACCGCCTTCATCATAACCGACATATCCAGGAGGCGCTCCAATCAAACGGGAGACAGAATGTCTTTCCTGATATTCAGACATATCGATACGGGTCATCTGACTTTCATCGTCAAACAAAAATTCGGCCAAAGCCTTTGCCAATTCTGTTTTCCCTACCCCTGTCGTCCCCAGGAAAATAAAAGATCCTATCGGTCGTTTGGCATCTTGCAGACCGGCCCGGTTCCGTCTCACGGCATCAGCCAAGGCAGCAATAGCGACATCTTGTCCTACCACCCGCCGGTGTAATTCTTGCTCCAGAGAGAGCAATTTTTGCCGTTCACTCTGCATCATTCGATTCACCGGTATACCTGTCCATTTTGATACTACCGTAGCGATATCGTCAGCCGTCACTTCTTCCCGGATCAAAGATTCTCCGTTTTTCATGTCGGCAAGCTTTTGTTTCACCTCTTCTATACGGCCTTCCGCTTCTTTGATTTTTCCATAACGCAGCTCCGCTACCTTTCCGTAATCTCCATCCCGTTCAGCCCGCGTCGCTTCAAACTTATATTGTTCTATCGCATCTTTATTTTTCTGTATCTCATCAATTAATGAACGTTCCGATTCCCATTGGGCCCTTAATTTGGTCCGTTCCTCCGTCAGGTCTGCCAATTCTTTTTTAATATCGTCCAGCTTCTTACTGCTCCCTTCCCGCTTCAAGGCTTCTTTTTCAATCTGCAATTGCTGGATTTTCCGGTCCAATTCATCAATTTCCTCCGGTACAGAATTCATCTCCAAGCGAAGACGGGCAGCCGCTTCATCGACTAAGTCAATAGCCTTATCGGGCAAAAAACGATCGGAAATATACCGATGAGATAATTCTACCGAAGCAATAATTGCATCATCTGTAATCCTCACTTTATGGTGATTTTCATATCTTTCCTTCAATCCCCTCATAATACTGATGGCGCTCATTACATCCGGTTCGTCAATCATGACTTTTTGAAACCGCCGCTCTAAAGCTTTATCCTGTTCAAAATATTTCTGATATTCATTCAAGGTAGTAGCCCCAATTGCCCTCAAATCCCCACGGGCTAAAGCCGGCTTTAAAATATTAGCCGCATCCATAGCGCCGTCGGACTTCCCGGCTCCAACCAACGTATGAATCTCATCGATAAACAATATAATCTCTCCTTCCGAGGAAATTACTTCATTTACCACTGCCTTTAGCCGTTCTTCAAACTCCCCTTTGTATTTTGCTCCGGCAATTAAAGCCCCCATATCCAACGAATAAATTTGTTTGGAAGCCAGGTTAGAAGGTACATCTCCATTTACAATCCGCTGGGCTAAACCTTCAGCAATCGCCGTTTTTCCTACTCCCGGTTCCCCGATTAATATAGGGTTGTTTTTCGTACGCCGCGAAAGGATCTGTAACACCCGCCGAATTTCATCATCCCGCCCGATAACCGGATCCAGTTTTCCATTCCGGGCTCTTTCATTCAAATTGATCGCAAATCGTCCCAACGAATCATAGGTAGACTCCGCTGACTGCGAATTCACCTTCGAACCCTTCCGCAACTCACCAATTGCAGCCTTGGTCTCCTTTTCCGTCATTCCACTATCCTTCATCAATTGAGCGACCTGATCCCTCCCCTCCAAAAGTCCTAGTAAAATATGCTCCAAGGAAATATACTGATCTCCCATCTCACTGGCAAAACGAGTAGCTTTCTCTAAGACTCTGTTGGCATCCGACGAAAGATAAACCTCTCCCCCCGAAACGCGTGGATAGGTATCAATAATCCGATCCAAGGCCGATAATAAATTATTACTGTTGACGCCTAATTTATTAAAAATAAAATGGGTCACATTTTCTCCAACCTCTACAACCGCCTTTAACAGATGTCCTGTTTCAATGGCTTGTTGGCCTTTTGCTTGAGCAAGCTGCACCGCTTTTTGCAATGCCTCTTGCGACTTAATAGTATAATTATCTGTATTCATAATCTCGTACTCCTTTCTGTTGTAGACAGCGTACAAAACTTATACCGAATCCACCTCTAAAAAGTTTCAAAGAAATTTTTACAGTTTTACAGACATTTTGACACAAATATCCCCCAAATAATGTCAAAATGTCTTTTTCTATTCTTCGTATGCATTTTTTTCCTATCTTTTTCTCAAGACAGGAATAAATTTTAAAACCGTCATTGGATTTTTAGGGGGTTAAAAAGATTTTCCAAGAGCTGATCCGTATAAGAGGAAAAACATTAATTCGAAAACGCATAGTTCACTATATTCGCTTCTATTTTTCGAATTTCCTCCGAAACAGGCTGTATATTAAAAGTTTCACCATTCTGCTTTTGTACTGCTTCTGTTTTAAATTCCTCATAAAATATACATAAACGCTCTTCCTTTATAATTCCCCAAACTGGCGGAGCATTTTTATACAATTGTTGTAAACAAGGAAAATCTTCCGGAAATTTATAACTCTGATTAAAAATCGGATGCTCCCAGCCTATCTTTATTTGTTTTTCCTGAGGAAATAATTTACTCAGTACCGGGGAAAAATCCTCACTTTTTCCGACTGTATTATGAATTTGCAAAAAGCCTCCAGCCTCGGTATATTCTTGCAAATTATGTATTTCTCCGGGAGAAAAAACAGGAGTCCCCTCACTTTCTGCATAAACAAAGGGATATTCAAAAATAATCCTATCAGCAGTATCCACCCAAACAGGAATACGTGCAAAATCAGAACCCAGATTTTTATTATAAAAAGAAATCAAATGGATCCAGTATCCTTTCACTTTCTCATTTTCAATTCCCTTTTGTTTCAGTAAAGCAATTTTCTGTTTGGTCTTTTGTCCCCATATCCACCGGGGTATAAATGCAAATAATGCAACGACCAATAATATTTTCAAAATATCTTCCATCAATCAAACGAATTGAAGACTTTATTAAATAAAATTCTGTCTTTCACTCTTCTGTCCGGCTTTGCAAACATTCACAACTCTACAAATCTCCCTTGTTGTTCATTGAGGAAATTTATACTATGGCAAGCCACCACACCAGCGGTCTCCGTACGTAAACGACTCGGACCTAATGTTATAGAAACAAACCCATATTTTGCAGCCTCCGCCACTTCCTCTTCTGAGAAATCTCCCTCCGGGCCGATCAAGATGACGGCATCTTCACCTGCCGTATATACTTCATCCAGCCGTTTTTTGGTACCAGGCTGACAATGAGCAATAAACTTATGTTTATACTGACAGTTCACAAGAAATTCCTGAAAACGCATCATCGGATGTAAAACCGGCAGATAAGCCTTTAACGACTGTTTCATCGCAGCCACGATGACCTTTTCCAAGCGCTCTTCTTTCACTACTCTCCGTTCGGAATGAGCAGCCGCTATGGGTGTGAACTCGTCTATTCCTATCTCCGTACACTTCTCCAGAAACCATTCCGTCCGTTCTATATTTTTTGTAGGAGCGATTGCTATATGCAGACAAAACGGCCGTTTTTCATACTGCCGGGTACAGGCGGTGACTTTTACCTGACATCCTTTTACATTCGCCACTGTAATGATCCCCGAATAAAAACCACCTCTCCCGTCTACTAAAGCAACAGTATCTCCCTCTTCTAAACGCAATACTTTTATACAGTGTTTTGATTCTTCCGGATTCAACCGATATATCTCTCCTTCTATATCAGGAGTATAAAATAAATGCATATTTCTTCTATTCGTTTACAAATTCACTTTATGTTTTTTTTCAGACCGATCTTTCCATAAAGCGATCCCCACTCCTATAAAAACCGGAATAAGAGATTGAGTAGCCTTCCACAAACCCTCGAATGCCTCCGTCAGCGTACCGGTCTTTCCCATTTGATAACAAAAAACCGTCACTAGCATAAAATAGACAAGAAACAGATATAAAATTAAAAATATACTAACCTTTTTCATCCTCTTGAGGCAATTTAGGTGCTGATTATTCAATCGTTTTCACGCCACTCACCGAACAACTTTTCACCTACAAATTCACTATCACCAATCGATAAACAAAGGTATAAATAAAAACAAAATTAAAAACAATTTCCTTCTCCGACAGCTTCGAATTGTTTTCCGAAATATTGCCGGTAGGCATAAAAAATGCCGCTCGTAAGCGGCATTTTGTAGGATTTTTATTCGTCCTCTTCGGCTTCGTGATAAGCTTTCAAAAGCTCGTCCTGAATTTCAGCCGGTACTTTTTCATAACCGGCAAATTTCATACCGAAAGTAGCACGCCCTCCTGTAATCGAGCTCAGGGCTGTAGAATAGCGCTGCATTTCTTTTAGAGGTACTTTGGCTATAATCTTTTGGAAACCGCTATCAGCATCCATACCCATAATGACAGCCCGACGGGTCTGTAAATCGCTCATGACATCTCCCATATCTTCTTCCGGCACCAACACTTCTACATCATAAATAGGTTCCAATACTTTAGGTCCGGCATTTTTAAAAGCTTCACTAAAAGCATGTCTTCCTGCTAAACGGAAAGAAATTTCATTTGAATCAACCGGGTGCATTTTTCCGTCATAGATACATACCCGGATATCTCTGGCATAAGATCCGGTAAGCGGGCCTTCTTCCATTTTCTCCATGATTCCTTTTAAAATAGCCGGCATAAAACGAGCCTCGATGACTCCCCCCACGATACAATTGTAAAATACCAATTTCCCTCCCCAAGGCAGATCGTATACTTCTTTTCCTTTCACCGACATTTTACTGTCCACCCCTCCGATTTTATAAGAAGTCGGTTCCGGCATTCCTTCTGTATAAGGTTCGATGACCATATGTACTTCTCCGAATTGTCCTGCACCTCCGGATTGTTTTTTATGACGGTAATCTGCCTGAGCATACTTTGTAATCGTTTCCCGATACGGAATCTTTGGAGCAATAAATTCTATCGGCAATTTATCATTGTGCTCAATACGCCATTTCATTGTATTCAAATGGAACTCTCCTTGTCCCGACAGGATCAGCTGCTTCAGTTCCTTCGAATATTCAACCAGTAAAGAAGGATCTTCTTCATGCATCCGGTTCAAAACTTCTGCCACTTTTTCGTCATCGTTCTTATTGACAGCTTTCACGGCAGTACGGAAGCGGGGTTCGGGATATTTAAAACCAGGGAATTGATAATCACAGTCCTTTTCATTTAAAGTATCTCCGTTTTTCGTATTCTTCAATTTCACCGTAGCCCCGATATCGCCGGCTTTCATTTCGGTTATTTTTGTCCGGTTCTTTCCTGCTGCTGCAAAGAGTTGAGAAAAGCGTTCCTTTGTATTATTTGTCATATTGGTGAGATCGTCCCCTTCCTTCAAGGTACCCGACATTACTTTAAAGTAATTGATTTCCCCTAAATGAGGCTCTATAGAAGTAGCAAAAATAAATATAGAAGCTGGTCCGGCAGCATCATAAGGAACCAAGCGCCCGTCAATTGTCTCCGTTCCAGGCATTACAGCAGCACTCGGGGCAACATTGACCAAAAATTCCATAAACCGCCTTACACACATATCTTTTTCTGCAGACACACAGAAAACAGGAAACATATCCCGCGCAATCAAACCGGCCCGGATCCCAGCCCGCATTTCATCTTCTGACAAACTTCCTTTTTCAAAATACAATTCCATCAACTTCTCATCATTCTCGGCAGCAGCTTCGATTAAAGCATTGTGTAATTCGTCCGCTTTTTCTTTTTCCGAATCCGGAATAGGCAATACCTCGGGTTTTCCTCCTTCCGGTTTCCATTTATACATCTCCATCTTCAAAACATCCACGACCATATTGAACTCATTTCCCTGATTGACAGGATATTGCACCTGCACAACTTTGGGACCGAAAGAGGCCCGCGCATGCTCTATCGTCTGTTCAAAGTTAGCCTTTTCATGATCCAATTGATTGATAATAAAAATCATAGGTTTATTCATCCGTTTGGCATGACGGCTTATAATTTCTGTTCCGACTTCGATTCCTTTTACTGCATTCACCACCATAACTGCTGTATCCGCAACTTCCAGCGCAGAGATAACACCTCCGACAAAATCATCAGCCCCCGGAGTATCAATAAAATTCAACTTCTGGTCTTTCCATTCTGCATATAAAACAGCCGGAAATACCGAAGAACCATACTCCTGTTCAACGGGCCGGTAATCAGAGGAAGTATTTTTAGCACTTACGCTACCTCTGCGCGGGATGACCCCGCCCTCATACATCATCGCCTCAGCAAGTGTGGTCTTACCGGAACCAGCACTCCCTACAATAGCGATATTTTTAATCTCGTTAGGACTATAGGTTTTCATGGTAATCAGTTTTAAGTTATTATAATTTTACGTTTCAAACGTTTTAAAACGGTTCACAAATTAAACACAATTTTTGAAAAAAACAAGAAAGCCCAGGGTTATAAACGGCAGAAGGTTGCACTAGAAATGCAACCTTCTGAATTTTAACATAAAACTAAAGGATTCTACCGAATCGGAAAAGAAATGATAAACCGACTTCCTTTTCCCACCTCACTCTCTACCCGAATGCATCCTCCGTGAGCTTCCATAAAATCCTTAGAAATAGCCAATCCCAATCCGCTGCCCTGCACCTTGGTTCCCGGCACTCTGAAATAACGTTCAAAAATACTCCGATGATAGCGGGGATCTATTCCCTTTCCGAAATCCTGTACATAGATATCTAACCACCCTTCTCTCTTTTTTGCCCCCACAATAATACGGGAGTTCTCTTTCGAATAGTGAATTGCATTGGACAATAAATTCGTTACAACCCATGCAATTTTTTCACTGTCTATAAATAATTTAGGCATCTTCTCTTCCGGATAATCCACCTCTATGTTACAGCCAAACCGTTCAGCCAGCATACGTGTTGCATTGATCGCATAATTGATCAATTCAATCGGCTTTGTAATTTTCGGACTCAGCTGGAGCTTACCCGTTTCTACTTGTGTCATTTTCAATAATTCCCCTGTTATACTGAGAAGCCGATCGCTATTTTCCCGAATGCTCTGAGACAAGGCTTGTTGTTCTTCATTCAAGGCCCCCACTCTCTTGTCTTCCAGCAATTTTAAACTCATCAATATTGCAGAAATCGGTGTTTTCAACTCGTGGGAAATAATAGAAATAAAAACAGTTTTCGCAGAATCCAATTCTTTAAATTCAGTAATGTTTTTTAATAGTATGACATCCCCGACATACTGTTGTTCCGATTCCCCCGTATGAGCCACACGCATCTCAAGGTAATTCGCCTGAAAATAGCTCTCTTTATTGTCTGCATAAATTTTCAAAGGTTCCCGTTTTTCATTTGGCTGTACCAATTCACGAACCAAACGCCTCAGCAAATCATTCTTCAAGGCCACTTCGTCAGCTTGTTTTCCCAAGATATTCTCCCGGGTTAAATTCAATACAGACAAAGCTTCATCGTTGACAAACAACACTTTGCGATGCTTATCCAATCCGATAATCGGCTCGTGTATACTATTTACAACAGCCTCGACATATTTTTTGGCCGTCAGCAAGTCCGCCAAAGTACTCCGGCGATATTCCGTCAACTTTTCTGCCATATTATTAAAAGAGAGGGCTACCTTTCCAAATTCCTCAGTAGAAGAAAAATGCAAGCGTTTATCGTAGTTCCGGTTAGCAATTTCCATAATTCCGTCAGTCAGTTCCTGTATCGGCCTTACCAACCTCCTGGGAAAAACTACTAATAATATCAAAGCAACAAGAATACAAGATATATCAACCAAATACACCCACATCATAGCCCGATCGGCAGTACGAGCCGCCACCTCACTTTTCCGATGGATAGAGGCCATATTCAAACTCATAATATCGTGTAAATCCTGACGTAGATGCTGTAAATTTACGGGATTCAGATCTTGTTTATATTTTTCGAAATGTCGCGCTAATTTCACTGTCGCATCCTCTTCATCTATTTCCGTAATGTTCCGTTGCTGCCGTTCCAGATTTTCTATAAATATCTGCCTATTCGTCGTATCTGCCTGTATATTTTCCAAAGCGTACAACATTTTTTTTGCATAATCCAGCGACTTATAATTATCCGCCAGAATATTCCGGGTATCAGCAGATAAATTACTGATATATTTTACAGACAATAAGCCCAATGCTACTATCATCGCAAACAATATCCCGATCCCATAGGTCAATTTCGTCTTTAATTTCATAACTCTGTCTTGCCTCCACTTTTATACATATTTATATTTCCTTTCAGGAGAAAAATATTTTTCTTTCTTCCCCTCCCTTACCGGGCTGCCAATATAATTAAATCTATATTTAATAAGGCCAAATGGTTGACTAATTTCCGGTAACGCAAGGCTTTCCGAAAAATATTCCAAAAACTAAAATCCGGTTTTCCCATACAGACAGTACTGATTTGTCGTTCTTTGCATACCTGAATAATGCTATCAATTACATTTTCTGATTGTATCTGTATCACTTCGCCTCTCAACTCAGATGCCAATTTAAGATGATTCAGCAAATAGCGCTGATTGGCCAAGGGAATCCGATCTGCATTTTCCCGGGGTGTCTGTACATAAAGCACAGCAAATTTGCAATTATAATGCGTCGCTAAACGGGCCGTTTTTCGGATTATCCGCCGGGGCGTTTTTTCAGCGCTACTGATACAGGCCAAAAACTTTTCATGACGCACTCCTACATTGTCAATGACTTCGTTCTCCACTTTTTTTTCCACCCGTAAAGCCACTTCTTTTAAAGCTAATTCCCGAAGTTGCAGGATATTCTCTGATTTAAAAAAATTATCCAGTGCAATTTGAATCTTTTCCGGTTTATAAATATTTCCCGCTTTCAAACGAGTAACAAGTTCTTCTGCTGTCAGATCGATATTGACCACTTCATCTGCTTGTTCCAAAACACTATCCGGGATTCGTTCTTTCACTTCTATACCAGCAATATCCTGTACTTCTTCATTCAAACTTTCAATGTGCTGAATATTGACAGCGCTGATGACATTGATCCCAGCATCCAATAAATCGAGTACATCCTGCCAGCGTTTTTCATTTTTACTCCCTTCAATATTCGTGTGAGCCAGCTCATCTACCAACACGATCTCCGGATGAAGATGCAAAATCGCCTGTAAGTCCATCTCCTCCAGCTCTTTTCCTTTATAAAAAACTTTGCGCCGGGGAATGACGGGAAGTCCTTCCAATTGTTTCTCCGTATTAACCCGTCCATGCGTTTCGATATAACCGACCTGCACATCTATTCCGCTCTCCAGTAATTGATGAGCTTCCTGTAACATCCGGTAGGTTTTGCCCACCCCAGCAATCATGCCGATGTATATTTTAAATTTCCCCCGACGCGAACGTTTTATCAAATCTAAAAAATGCTGTACACTTTGTTCTTTATCCATATTTCAAAATTCATCCGACTGTTTAAGTACTTTAAAATAAAAATGTCCGGACAGCCCAACCGACTAATGCGACATAACCCCATCCTACACACAGCTAAATACATGCCAGAAATAAATCACCAGAAATATATCTCTAACAATCAATCAATTATTAGCAAACCTTGCTTTTTATTTCCCCTAAAGTTTTTCAAAATGAAAAAAATAGCCCCTTCTCCTGACAATATTACAACTATTCGAAATAAATATTTGACGCCTCTTTCCCCGGGGGATCTTTTCATTACACAAAGGATATGCTAAAACGAAAATGTACTCGGGAAATTCACCTCTTTCTCCTTCGAGATATCGGACGAATCTCCGGGTACATTTCTGCTGAGTTTTAACCCAAAACGAAATATTAAACTTAAAGTTATCTTAAAGTAAATCCTAATACCATATGGGTATCTTCATGTGCCGGATCGAATATCAATTTTGCAAAGAGAGGTAATGAAAAAGAAGAAGAAATTTTAATGTCTTTTGTTGCTCCCAATGCCAAATTACACACAGCAAAACTACTTACTCCGTATAAGTCACTATCATAAGGAGAAATGCCCAATGTAGCATTTAAAGCAATTCCCTTCACTTCAAAAGGATAATTCAGCTCCACATAGGAAGAATAATTCTGATCTCCATTTCCTTTTTTATCTGCTCCCCAAAACATAGTATTCCAAGCTATACTCAACGAGAAGTTTTCTGAAATTTTATAATTCAATCCCGCCTCTATATAATGAGCTGTTATATGATTATCGAAATGAAAATAGTTATTATTCGTTTCTTCCGCATGTTCATTTCCGATTTTTTCTCCATCCCACCAATAATCAGTCACTGCAATACCGAATTTTCCAAAAGAATAAGCAGCCGTCAAATCAATTTCTTTATGAGTATCGCTAATTTCTTTAGACCCCCAGGCCGTGAAAGAAAAATTCCCAATGCTCATACCGAGAGTCGGTTGTACGCTTGCTCCTGCATTATAAGCTCCCCTCCATACGTAAGAGCTAACGACATCTCCGCTCACCTGAAAAGAAACGCCTTTTTTTTCCTGAGCTTTTAAAGAGGGGACCAGGAAAGCGATTCCCATGATAACAATTCCTGTCTTTAATACTCTTTTCATCATTTCATTTATTTAAATTTGCACACATCTTCCTTATTCCGGACTTTAGTCTTCTTGTACTAAAGTCCGAAAAAGTTGATAATTACTATTGTTACACTCTATTTCTAATTTTCTTTTTGTATTTCGTCCAAAGCGACATTCAGTTTCAGCACATTTACCCGGGAAGCCGGACCAAATAAACCGAGTAAAGGTCCTTTTACATATTGATCCACGACTTCTTTTACCTTTTCTTCACTCATTCCCCGGGCCTGCGCTACCCGTTTGATCTGTACATAAGCCCCAGCTTTCGAAATCTCCGGGTCGAGCCCGCTTCCGCTAGCCGTCACCATTTCGGCCGGTATCTCAGACCGTTGTAAGTAAGGATGTTTTACCAGAAAAGTATCGATCCGGGATTCCACTTCCTGAAGGTATTCCGGATTGGTTGCACCTTTATTGCTACCGGCAGAACTGGAAGCATCGTATCCGTCCCCCGCACAAGAAGGACGTCCCCAGAAATAAACATCTTTCGTAAATGCCTGTCCGACATTAGCTGCACCCACGACTTTTCCATCTACGACTACGACCTCAGCATTCCCACCGTTCGGTCCGGCAATTCTGGCAAATACCCAAAGGACGAATATATAAAGCACGCTGAAAAGAACACAGAATGCTAAAGTTAGCTTGAAAGCTTTCAATAAATTTTTCATATTTACTTAATTTATAAGAAGCAGGAGACTTACAAATTCCACCTACTTCCAATGTTATCTTTTCTTTTACTCAAACTTACATAAACAAACTGATCACCATATCTATTAACTTAATCCCCACGAAAGGAGCAATCACACCTCCCAAACCATATATTAACAAATTACGTCTTAAAAGAGCAGAAGCTCCTATGGGTTTATATTTCACTCCTCTCAAAGCTAAAGGAATGAGGAGAGGGATGATGATAGCATTAAAAATAACGGCAGATAGGATAGCACTTTCCGGACTGTTTAATCCCATGATATTCAAGGCTCCTAATACCGGAACAGAGGTCATAAACAAAGCCGGAACAATGGCAAAATATTTCGCTACATCATTCGCTATACTGAAAGTAGTCAACGTACCACGCGTCATCAGTAATTGTTTCCCGATTTCTACAATTTCGATCAATTTGGTCGGGTCATTATCCAGATCCACCATATTCCCGGCTTCTTTAGCTGCCTGGGTACCGCTATTCATGGCGACGCCTACGTCAGCCTGTGCCAAAGCCGGAGCATCATTTGTCCCATCTCCCATCATCGCAACCAATTTCCCATGTTGTTGTTCCTTTTTAATGTATTCCATCTTATCTTCCGGTTTTGCTTCGGCAATAAAATCGTCGACCCCGGCTTTTTCTGCAATATATTTTGCCGTCAAAGGATTATCTCCCGTTACCATTACGGTCTTTACCCCCATTTTACGCAACCGTTCAAAACGTTCCTGAATCCCGGGTTTGATAATATCCTGCAATCCGATCACTCCGATTACATTTTCATTCACAGCAACAACCAAAGGCGTACCCCCTTCGTTACTAATGGATTTAACTATTTTTCCCGCCTCTGTCGGGAAAATATGCCCAGCGGCTTCTGTCAGTTTACGAATAGCATCGAAAGCACCTTTCCGAATCCGGCTCCCATCGGCCAAATCCACTCCGGAACACTTTGTCTCTGCCGTAAACTTAATCATCTTAGCTCCTACCGTTTGCAAATCCCGCATCCGGAAACCATGCTCACGTCCCAGTTCTACAATAGATTTTCCTTCCGGGGTTTCATCTGCCAAAGAGGCCATCAAGCATACCTGAATAAATTCCCGGTCCTTTATCCCCTGTACCGGATAAAAATGAGTCGCTTTCCGGTTTCCAAGGGTTATTGTCCCCGTCTTATCCAACAAGAGGGTATCAATATCCCCAGCCGTCTCGACAGCTTTACCGGATTTCGTAATCACATTGGCTCTTAAAGCCCGATCCATACCGGCTATGCCGATAGCAGAAAGCAAACCTCCGATCGTCGTCGGTATTAAACAAACGAATAAAGAAAGAAATGCAGCGATTGTAATATTCGTTCCTGTATAATCTCCGAAAGGCTTCAGCGTAACGCATACAATGACAAACACCAGAGTAAAACCAGCTAACAAAATCGTCAATGCGATTTCATTGGGAGTTTTTTGCCGGGAAGCTCCTTCGACTAAAGCGATCATCTTGTCCAGAAAAGACTCTCCCGGTTGTGTAGTCACTTTTACCCGGATCCGATCCGAAAGTACTTTCGTACCTCCTGTCACAGAACTTTTATCTCCACCGGCTTCTCGGATTACCGGCGCACTCTCTCCTGTAATAGCACTTTCATCGATAGAAGCCAACCCTTCTATAATCTCTCCGTCTGCAGGAATAATATCTCCAGCTTCACATTCAAAAACATCTCCTTTTTTTAACTGAGAACTGCTTACGACTTTTATCAAATTATTCAAGACTAATTTAGCCGGAGTTTCCTCCCGGGTTTTCCGCAAACTATCGGCCTGAGCTTTCCCACGAGCTTCAGCAATAGCTTCAGCGAAATTGGCGAAAAGTAAGGTAACAAAAAGAATCAGGAAAACAGCAATATTATATCCTACCGAACCTTGATTAACATCTCCGGTCACTGCTGCATATACCGTTACAATTAACATCATCAGTGTACAGATTTCCACTGTAAACATCACCGGATTCCGAAACATTGTCCATGGATTCAATTTCACAAACGACTGTTTTAAACTTTCTATCACTAGCTCCTTTGGAAACAAAGAAGTCGATCTATTATTTTTCATCTTTCTATCTTCATTATTCAGCTGAAAATCAACTGATACCTTTATAAATTTTACAAACTCAAATACTCTGCAATAGGTCCTAAGGTAAGAGCCGGGAAGAAAGACAATGCAGCTACAATCAGAATGACAGCAAATGTCATAACCGCAAATGTCCCTGTATCCGTTTTCAAAGTACCTGCACTTTCCGGTATGAACTTTTTAGAAGCTAACAAACCGGCAATAGCGACCTGTCCTACAATCGGCAAATAACGCCCCAAAATTAACACCAAGCCAGTGGTAAAATTCCAAAAATAAGTGTTGTCTCCCAGCCCTTCAAAACCGGAACCATTATTAGCAGCAGCAGAAGTATATTCATACAACATTTCACTCAAGCCGTGAAAAGAAGGATTATTTAACCAAGCCCCGGCCAATTCCGGCTGATGGACTGCTAAATAACTGGCAATACCTGTTCCCACCAGAATGATAAAAGGATGAGCCAAAGCAACAATCATGGCAATTTTCATTTCCCGGGCCTCTACTTTTTTTCCTAAAAATTCCGGGGTACGTCCTACCATCAGCCCGCTGATAAACACAGCAATAATGATAAAAGTATAATAATTCATAAAACCTACCCCTACACCTCCAAACCAACTATTGATCATCATATTTAACATTGTCATCATACCTGTCAACGGCATAACACTATCGTGCATCCCATTGACCGAGCCATTGGATGTCACGGTAGTCGTCTGACTCCATAAGGCTGTGGCCGCCGATCCCAGACGGATTTCCTTCCCTTCCATCGCCCCTCTATTCTGAGCAATACCCATTTCATCGATTCTGGGGTTCCCGTTCATCTCATAATAATGGGCTCCCACAACCCCTAACAGATAAGCAAACAACATCACCCCGAAGATCGTATAGGCTAACTTTTTCCGCTTTAAATAAAATCCGAGAGCGAATACCATAGCCATCGGCAGGATTAGAATAGACCAACATTCTACCATGTTAGTCAAGAAAGTAGGATTTTCCAAAGGATGTGCAGAATTGACCCCGAAATAACCTCCGCCGTTTGTACCCAATTGCTTAATCGGTACGATAGCTGCAGCCGGCCCTTGAGAAACAGACTGCCGAGCACCTTCAAGGGTCGTCAACTCCATCTTTCCGTCAAACCCCATGGGGGTACCATTCAGAATTAATATAAAACCAACAATCAACGATAAAGGCAATAAGATACGGGTACAACTCTTTACCAAAAGATTCCAGAAATTACCGATCTGCTTCCCGCTACGGGTAGCCATCGCTTTAAAAATTCCAGCTAAAGCTGCCATACCGGTAGCTGCCGTGATAAACTGAAACAGCATAATGACAAACAACTGGGTAAAATAAGTTAAACCACTTTCCCCACTGTAATGCTGTAAATTACAATTTACCATAAAACTGATACACGTATTAAAGGCCAGATCAGGGGTTTGTCCGGCATTTCCGTCCGGATTAAGAGGCAAGCACCCCTGACATACCAACAAAATCATTCCCCAGAAAAACCAAAATACGTTAATGGTAAGCAAAGCAACCAAAAACTTTTTCCAATTCATTTCTTCCTGGGGATTGATTCCACACAACTTATAAATCCATTTTTCAATAGGGGCCATAAAATCCGACCAGGTACGTTCCCCTTTATACACTTTTGCCATATAACGACCCAGTGGATAGGCTAAAACCACCATCGCTACAACCTGTAATACACTACCTAAAATTTCTGTATTCATTTTTCTATTTTTTAATTTCAGCTTACCAGTCTCCTCCCATGAAAACACAAACCGATAATCCGGAACGACTAAAATTCTTCGGGTCTGATCAATACATACATCAAATACCCAAACATTACTACACTCAGAATAAACAATACTGTAAACATGATTTTAAGATTTTTTAAATTTTTTCAAACCAATCCACGCACTTGAAAAAAAACCAATAACACAGCACTCCGACTGCACATAAAAAAATAAAAGATAAAATTTCCATAGTTTTTAGATTTAATTAATTTTACTTTCTCTTTTATACCAATGGCGTGCCCCGGTTTATCAACTTAAAATAAATCCTTCTGAATCTGATTTTTAGCTTATTTCCTTTCAAATAGGGCCAAAAACCGACCTTTTCAAAATGAAAAGGTCTTTTTTCAAAATAGTAAACGGAATCCCAAACAAACTGCAACCGATATCCATCGTAGAATATTTATAATTTATTATGAAATCTATGCTGATCCCTGATTTTTTATAAACAAATAGAGCACATCTAATTAATTATTTCATACTTTTGTATAGTATTTAAATTCCATATCATGAAATCATTTCTAATCGTATTATGTCTCTTTATTTTAGGAGCATGCGTTGACAATAAAAATCTCTATAGCGACGAAAATCTGCAGGAATACGTAAATTCTTTCAGTAACCGAAAAGAAATCAAGGTAAACATTACCTCTCCTCAGGACGGACAAGTATATGCTGTTTATTACCAATATCCTTATGAAGAAGGGAGTTTAGTAAAACAACCGGCTTTGATGGGAAAAACGCCAATAAACACCTCGCTTCAAGTGCCAAAAGACGTAGAAGAATTATACATCCTCGGAAACGGAAAAATGTATGAATCTTCAGTAAAAGATATCCTGATCAATGCGACAAGCAGAAGTTCTGCTTCCCAAAGCATAGATGAAAATGTGTTGGCGGCAATTAACAGTTCTTATTTTCCGGAAGCGACCAACAATGTGAGAGGTGAAAATTTATTCAAATGCACCGACTTGGTGATCGCAGAAACGGGAAGTACGGGGAATTTCAAAGAAGCCGATGTATGGATGACTTTCATTGGTGATGGAGGAAGCCGGCAGGGAGGACTTTACGGAAAAATTTGGTTTTATACTTACAATAGCGATAAACAAAATTCTTTAGAAAAAGAAGACTGTTCATTTTTCGGATTGGTAGACGGACAGATCCAAGCTATACCTTACTCGGACATTGAAAAGAAAAACCATTACATATTCTATACCAAAGAAGAACTCAGTTCCGGGGGCATTTCTTCCTATAAAAAATACAAATTAGGGACATTCGAAAAAGGGATGAGTATCGGTTTCGTTTATTACGGAAACAGTAAAATTCAGTTTACAACTCCCCACCTCAATGAAAAAGTAAATAATTTTACGCTTAAATACTTAGATGGCAAAGGGTCATTCAAAATAGAAAATCAATACATAGCCAACGGTTTTATCCGCCATATCCAAGAAGGAACTTTTGAAGGAAATATCTTAGGAATGGAAAACCGAAGCATTACCGAAGCAAAATACGACGGAGATTATAATGATATGTTATGTCTTTTGGAAAGCAATCCGCTCGCTATTAACCCCAGTGAACCTATTGATCCTCCTGTGATAGACGAATATAAAACAACGACAGGGCTCTATCTGTTTGAAGATAATTATCCGACTCAGGGAGATTTCGATTTTAACGACGCAGTCATTGAATATAAAATTATTGATTATTATAAAACTTCTAATAAAGCGAAACAGGTTATTGCTAAATTATTAGCTAAAGGAGCTTTATACGAAAATGAATTCGGATTTAAGGTAGGAAATAGCTATTCTCCTTTCCTGAAGGGCCTTAAGGGATATGAAAATGTACGACCAGAACAACAATATACAGATTTGGAACAATCCGCCAGCTATACGTTATATGGAGATATCAAACCCTATCTGTATAACGGGACAAATTATATTTTCGACACCAATTATAATACCGGGGTTTATCCTTATGTATTGGAAATTCCTATCAGTGACCCGGAAGACGCAAACTGGAAATTTCTCTGGTGTTCAGAAGGAAATAGCATAGATGCTTGTTACTATTTTCTCCAAAATGCTAATGGAGGTCCACGTACCAGTGACTGGTATAAAACGCCGAAAAACGCCACCAAGACGTTCCAGCGGTAAAACAAGATATATTGGAGCAGGAAAGAGGCTATTCGGTAATGTAAGATTTTGATATTGCCGAATAGCCTGTTTTATTTTTTAACAGTCGTTAAGTTCACTTTTAAACCTCATTTTTAGAAGAAGGGATTTATTCCCATTCACCTGAAAAAGGCAAAATAAGGTTACATTAAAGAATAGAAATTGGAGTCGGAATTCAGGTGGAACCAATACCGCAAGCTCTAACAACAAAATCCAGTGCCGTAAAGCACAGTCATAAAATAAATTACTGTTTTTAAGGTGCATCTTATACGAAGGCTCCCTTGATACTATACTTTTTGATTCTCTTATAAACCGAAATCCTTTTTTCTCGAAAATACATCCTTTGGGGAGGTTTTTCCTTCATTATCAACGAACCGAACCCTTGCTCAAACACAATTTTCATCCTAAGGCATAACCCTATCCCTGTGAAAATAGAAAAATCTAACCTCATCTTATTTGCCTCTTCATTACTTATCTGATAAGTTTCTGGGAAACGAAATATCGGCAGGAAAGTCAAAACATTACTCAGCACTCCCTCCAACAAACATCCCCTCTCCGCTGCCCCTATCTTGAGCAGCATATCGACCTTCGTCATCGTATAAACCAAGGACATAAATCAGAAATTACTTTCCCTATCGGAATGATTCGTATGATCAGTGTACTTCTATCCCTATCCTCCTCTTATATAAAAATAACTAGTGGATCGTTCAAGAGACAATGAGTAAATATTAAAACGATTGAAATATCTTTAATTTATACAATAACATGATATACAGCGAATTAAACGGTAAAAAATTTATTAATTTTATATTCATGTAATATTTTCATTATTAACAAACTGGAAATAGCCATAACAGACATATTCTTAGTGTTATATTATTTTATTTTTTATTTATCTACAAGCCGGCCTTCCCTCATGAAATAATTTATTTTACACAAAATCAATCAGAATTAATTTATATTTTTTATAAACCAACAAAACTTGATATTCCTCATTAAAAACTTTTTTAACAATTACCTTACTCATTGTTTATCAACATACTACAATTTCATTACCTATTTTTTTTACTATGGAAAGAACAGAGTCCTATAACGTTTAATAATAAAATATCTGCTATTATTTTTTGAGTAAGTATAATTTAAACCTTAAAGTATTTCTATTTTGTAAGAAACTAAAACACAATAACCTAGCTACAAACAAGGCGTTATAAAGAAACAGCATTTCCATCTGGGAAGAGATCGTATTTTAACCATTAAAGCAAAAAGAATGAAGAAATTCTGGATACTTCTGATCCTGGCTATGGTAACAGTAACCTTATCATATGGCCAGAAATTCGCAGCCAAATCCAACCTGTTGTATGATGCCACGACAACGTTTAATCTGGGTATTGAATTTGGCATGGGGAAAAAAATGACCATGGATATTTCCGGGAATTACAATCCGTGGAAATTCAATAAATATCGACTGAAACACTGGCTGATCCAACCTGAAATCCGCTATTGGTTCTGTGAAAGATTCAACGGGCATTTTCTCGGTATTCACGGGCATTATGCAACATATAATGTAGGCGGTTTGTTTTTCAATGACAATATGCGCCACAATCGTTACCAAGGGCATTTATACGGAGGAGGTATTTCATACGGTTACCAGTGGATTATCAATACCAGGTGGAACTTGGAAGCTACCATCGGAGTAGGATATGCCAGATTATATGACAGTAAATATCCGATCGCATCATGCGGTAAAAAAATCAGATCAGAACATCACAATTACTGGGGACCGACAAAAGCAGGCATCACGATTATATACATCATTAAATAAGGCTGGTAAATATGAAAAAGATACATCTTTTTATCGTTACATTTTTGCTAGGAATGAATCCCATCCTGGCTGAACAATATGCACCCTATCAATTGAAAGTGACAGATTCCCGGTTAGTCAAAGAAAACGGCCGGTTGTCCGTTGAATTCACCATTGATTATTCTTCGCTGGAAGTACCTGCCAATGACGAATTGATCGTTACTCCGGTAATTACCAAAGGACAAGACACTTTATCCCTACCCTTTCTTCTTTTTCCGGGCAAAACCAGGGACAAGGCAAATCAACGGAAAATGAGGCTTTATGGAAAAGAAGAAAATTTTCCGGTACCTTATGCAACCCTCTATCCTGGAGGAAAGGGGCAACTGTTATTTACCTATCGCCAGCAACTTCCTTTAGAAGAATGGATGTATGGGGGACAATTGGAATTGCTGCAAAACGTATACGGATGTGCAGACTGTCATAAAATATTAGCCTCTATGCCATTAAATTATATTGCCAATCCTCCGCAGGTAGCTTTTATCATTCCGGTAATCGACCAGCAGCAGAAAGATACCTTAACTTTATACGTTCATTTTCCCTGGGATCAGGCCGTCATCCTACCCGACTTCATGAACAATGCAACAGCATTAGGCAGGATGGACCATTCTATAGAAAGCATCTTACGGAAACAGCCTGGTAAGATTCAGCAAATTGCCCTGACAGGTTATGCTTCTCCGGAAGGCAAATATACCTACAACGCCCGATTGGCAGGAAGGCGGGCGAATGCCGTCAAAGAATATATCCTTAGAAAACACGACATTACGGGCAATCTGATCGCCACAGATACAGTGCCAGAAGACTGGCAGGGAGTACGCCACTGGGTTGATTCTTCCAACCTTAAGTATAAAAAGGAAGTCGTTGACATCATCGATAATACACCGGATCCAGATGCCAAGGATAACCGCTTGCGCCGCCTGGACAAAAGTGTCACTTATAACCGTTTGTTGCGACAAGTTTATCCTTTCCTCAGAAAAGTGGAATACCGGGTAAACTATCACGCTGCCCCACTTACTTCAGAAGAGCTAAAAACAGTGTACCGCACACATCCGGAAAAGCTCAGTCCAGCAGAATTATATTCACTCTGTCAAACCTATCCTCAGGGATCTCCTGAATTTAACGAAATTATTTTCACCACGGTCCGTCTATATCCGAACAATGCAGCAGCCAATAATAACGCCGCCGCTGTTGCTTTGCAGCAAAACGACATGGCCCATGCCAAAGCGTATCTGTCGCAAGCAGGAAATACGAAAGAAACAGTGAATAACCGAGGAGTGTTGTTCCAACTAGAAGGAAATATCCCTGAAGCAATACAATGTTTTAAAGAGGCCTGTGCAAACGGTTGCCAGGAAAGCATTCAGAACCTAAACAACCTCGAAAGGACACAGTCTATTCAATAATCTGATCTACTAACATAACCTTAAAAACTAAAAAATGAAAAAGACAAAATTCAACCTATTATTGTTTACGGCAGCTGTCGCACTCTCTGCCTGTAACAAAGACGATGTCGCACTGACGACAGATGGAGACACGACTTTCCTACCGAAAGAAATGGTTACGATCAATTTCTCTACAAAAGCACCTGCTTTCAGCAATGGTCTATTGACACGTGCGGGAGAAAAATTTCCGACCAACCTTTTCAGAGTCCTAGCCTTCCGTCATAATGGCACGGATTACATGTACCTGGATGATGTCAATTTCCAGAGTATCTCTTACGATGAAACGAACCGGCAGTTCAACGGTACAGCACAACTTCCTGTAGGCGTCTATAAATTTATTCCTTCCTACGGACTTCCCAAAACATCAGATGCCAATGTCACCTTGACGGACTTGAGCAGTAAACCTGCCTTAAGTAACAGTCTGACAGCAACGCATATAGGTACATTGCCAGCCATCTACCTGCGGGAAAACGCCAATATTTCATCTGATACACTGGGCACACACACTGGTACTCAAAATGTAGTTACGGCCACGATTAAACGTGCCATTTCACGTGTAGATGTCCTGTTTGTACGCGCAACCAAAGAGACCGACGGTACGTATAAGGAAATTGAAGGCGACGATGTTTTTGGAAAACATTCCGTTGCCTCTATTGTCCTGGATTTAGAGGGAGTAACACCCAGCGTAAGATTGATGGACGGAGGAGTGGTGGCAGGACCAACCATGCCCACATCTTTCACAGTCGTTAATCAAGTAATAAGTGACGGAAGTAATACCACCGGAAGTACCATTGGGGAGAGTACAGGAGAAATTCCTTATGATTTTGACAATGTTGGGGTGAAAGATATTATGAAAGGAGGGCATTATGCCTATGGGCCTTATGTTTTCCCCTTCTCTTCAACAACGACTACGACCAACCTGACTTTAACTGTTACTTCCGGAAAAGAAGCAGGAAACCATGTTTATGAAAGAAGTATCGATATTGAAAATGTTCCTTTATCCAGGAATAAAGTGACCATGGTCAAACTTTACGTACTCCGGGGAGATTTTTTCAATACAGAAGTTGCATTTGAAATCGGAGTAAAGGAAGCTTGGGAAGGTTCACATATCGTTGATGGAGAAGCCAGTTAAAAAAATTAAAGAAGAAGTTGTCCAAAAAGAACTTTTTGGACAACCCCTTCTTCCCTTCCGGTTTTTCCCTGACTTACCAATTATTTTAAGAGAGAAAATGATGAAAGTAAAAATGATTATTTATCTGGCATGTATTTCTATCCTGGGAGCATGTTCTACTTCAGGAGAGGAAACACTTTTACAACCTGTTACCCAAGCCGGATTTCAGCGGGTCACCTTTACAAGAGCAAATAATATCCCCTACTCTATAGCTGTTTTCAGGGAATTTAATCATGTATTTCTTTATCAAAAAACCCTGAATACAGGTTGGACGGGAAACGGACAACTGACAACAGAATTACCTATCGGAAACTATCAATTTCTTTTTGCACTCCATTATGGGCAAAACACTCTTTTATCTCCGGAATTATTTCCCAACGAAACCCCTTTCAATGAACTGAAATTCCTATCCCAGCAGGATCCGGATAATGAGGGACTTATTTTACCCGCAGATGAATTGTTTTTACCAGAAACCCATGCAGATTCAATCTACCATATCACAGCCTCCTCCACAATAAAGTGTACCTTACAGAGGGCTGTCTGCCAGACTTTGCTCTATATAAAAAGAGGGCAAAAAACAGACGATGGCCATTATCTTCCCATCGCTTATGAGAACAATAAAAATATACTCCAATCCCTCAGCAGCATAAAAATGAATCTCCAACAGACAGGTACAGCAACTACTGTAAACGCTGTATCAACAGGGCAAGGAGAAATCCTTTCCGACTTCGACCTTTCTGCCCCCGATACCTTGACAACAGAAGGATTTGCCGTATTCAAAGGCCCTTTCTTTTTTCCAGCTGAGAATAATGGAGAAATAACCGCCCGGATTACATTGGAACCGGCAACCAATAGCCCGCAACCTGTCCTGACTTCTACTGTCACAAGCAATCTTCAACGCAACCAACAATTCATCATCACAATTTGGGTGACCAATGACTGGAATTTTATAAATGTAGAAGCTGATACCAGAGAAATGAATAGAGAAATTGAAGGCATTAAAGATATATGGGACGACCAAGTTAATTAATACAGATCAAAAATGAAAACGATACAATATATATCCCGGATCTCTATCCTGTTAATTGTTGGCAGTATAGTCAGTTCATGTGTAAAAGAAGAAGTGGTAACGCCTATTCCGGCATTAGCCCCAGAAGGAATGCCCGTGGCAATCAACTTTAAAGACCCTAAGCCCTCTCTGGCAGATTTAAAATATTCACTTTACCTTTTTTCACATGCCAAAGGTTCTTCGGATACCTATATCATGGAAGAATTAAAAAACCCTCTGCAGAATGATTCCCGACTGAAATTCCGTAACAGTGAATTAAGGGAAAAAGATTATCGTTTTCTATTTGTGGCCACACCCGGCACTACACCTGAAATCCAAGTTTACAAGAACACCTTAAACAATCCACCCGCCACGGGAGACAATTGGGAAGATATACGCATCGGAATATTGTCGCCCAAATTGTCTCTACATAATTATTACCAAGTGAAAGATATTTCAGGCGACGAACTGCTAACAAACGATTCTGTTCGCGGAGAACTGAGCAGAATGGTCGGACAAATGGAATTTCGTTTTTTCAAGATAGGAAATGATATCACCAATCCAATTCCTATCGACCTAACCGGCATCTACTCGATCTTCGACCGGATTTACAAAATTGATATCACTTATACAGGTTATACAACCTCCCTTTCTTTCGGAGAAGGCAATACCCTGCAACCCGAAACAAGCAATAATGAAGAGTTTAAACAAGAAATCAATGTGGCACTTAACGACAGATTCGGAATTGAAATTCCTAACGGGCAACTGGATACTTTGGCCGGAGGAGCAACAGCAGGCGGAAAGTTCAAGGGATATTGTTTTTTACCAGCTAATAACAATGTCCGGGCAGTTCTGAAAATGTATTATTACGACACGACACCGACATGTGATAACTTAATCGTCCCGCATACCGCCAATTGTTATGAGCAACGGCAGCTTGAGCTCCGGATTCCTGCAGAAGCAACGGCAGGACTTCCTATAGAAGTCAATACCTATACAGTCAACAGTGCAGGGATCAGATGTAACCGCATTATCGATATTCATGTCGACCACAACACAAATATTTTCACTCAATGGGATATGATCTATTAACAACTATAAAAATGAAAAAATTATTCTTCTATATCAGCCTGATTGCCTGTACCTGGGCATGTGAAAAGGACCAGATTGACGAAATTACACCCACGGAAATCGGGGGGAAAAATGGGAAGACAACAGTTGTTTTTCAAACGGAAATCCCTGGCCTAACGGATTATGCCACAACTCTTGAACCCATGAGCCGTGCTGGCCTGGATACTATAAAGACTATCATTAACCCTCGTTACAGAGCCATTATTATCAAATGGACAAATCAGAAATGGGTGATAGATACCATCCTATTTTCTAGCTTTAACTCGAATTCATGGAGTCCCTATATCATCCGAAACAATACCACTTTGCCTCCTATCTCTGTTGAATTACGACCGGGAAAATATAAAATAGGACTTTTTCTGAATGCGGACTATAATTTAACCTTCTTGAACACTTTAAAAATTGGACAGGTCGTTTCCAACAATGAAACCATCGGGAAAGACGATATCCTTGCACCGGCTTACAAACTAAGCGTATCTTCTGATAATGCTCAAACAATTAAGGATGAAGTCTTTTCAGGTTCAATCGAGTTTACAGTTGGTAAAAATGATCACCTGGAAAACTCCGGACCAACTCGCCCGACACGTATAAATGTTACCCGCAAAGTGTCGCGTTTTAGGTATTTACTAAAAGAACATCTGCCAGAAGATAGTATAAGTGATATTGACTTTTTCAGTACGCAATACGACGTCCTCGCTCATCTTGAAACAACCTCAGAAACTCCGTTTTGCGATGGTCTGGACATTTTGGGACGCCCCCATTATCACATTGATTCCACATATACCCGCCTGATCATGTACATGAGCGACGGAGCAAACAGATTTGAATCCGAAAAAGATCACCGGATCTATCACATGACCTTTGGTACGAATCCTCCTGTCATAACGGGCTCCTTTCCAACATATGCATTTCCGTTTATCCTGACAGATGACACTAAACCGGAAGGTATTCCAATTACTTTGACCTCATTAAGAATTACTGGCCAAGCAAATGGATATTCCCCTGTCTATAAATTACCGGATGATTTTACACAATCATTTGTATTAAAACCTAACAGTATCTTACAAACTATATACGAAGTTGTAGGAAGAGATTCCACTTATAAAAATGAAAAAGATGAAGTAGGATATTATCTGAGATTAGTAAATGATCCGGATGCTAAGGATCTGTTTCATCCTTATTTTGAATTAAATCCAACAGCATCAAAAAATAATTATTAGTAATGAAAACACAATTAACCGGTATATTACTCATGCTTGTCACATTGACAAGTTGTGTAAAAGAGACATTGAAAGAGTGCCCGACAGGAAATGTGCGGATAGACTTGTATGTTGAAAAGTTTCAGACTAACTCAGCTGCTCCCACGGAAGACGCTGAAGAAATTTTCAATCAAAGGATTCAGGTTTTGAATTGTGTTCTATACAAAGATCATAAATACGTGATGGACACAACTATTTCAGATGTCAGCATGGCTTCGCAACCTTATTTTACGATTTTCCTTCCGGACCTGGACTTTGGAAATTATGAAATGGTTGTGATTGCAAACAGTGACCCTACCCTTCTGAAAGGAGATTTCCATATTCCTGGCGATAGGAACATTTCGTATCCGGGAGTCGATAAGATGAAAGACCTTTTTGCCACTAACCTGGAATTCACGTTGAATTGTAACTGTACAGAAAAATTCCAAGCGAAACTCAGAAGATTGGAAGGTGTTATTCATCTTTCTTTCAGAAATCTGCCCACAGACATTCAGGAGGCAGAAGTGACGATCCATGGAGTTAACAGTAACCTGGGTATCGATGGATATACACAAAGTATAGATGTCATCCGGCGGTTTCCGATGAATATACTTACGGGAAGCAGAGACCCGGGTATGTCGATAGGTGTTTTTCCGACAACCAAGGGTTCGCCTGCTACTTTCAGACTCAAACTATTCAAAGATTCGGGCAATGTGGCCGTTTATGATGAAGTCGCCAAGGAGCCGTTGAATATTGTCCGAAATCAATTAGTCGAATTACTGATTGAATTTTCAAATGGCAACCTTTCTTTCGAAATCAAAGTAGATACCCTTTGGGAAGACCTCATCAATGGCGGAGAAATAGAAGTGCCCTAATCTCACGAATGCTCCAGGACGTTTTAATGTCAAAGCAATTCTTTAGACAAATTCTACTTATTTCTCCTTCCAAAGAGGCAAGGGCAACGCATCAAAATTCTTTTCAGCCCTATCTGTCAATATGCGGTTGATAAGTAAGGGATAGTATACGGACGCAATTTTATACCTAGAGGTTGTCCCCGTAGCAATAGTCGTACCGCTTGAGGTTCCAGCTACTCGTTGCCCTTCCTCCTGTGCCACTTGCAAACCTGCATGACAGGCCATCAGTCTACTTCTGCAAAATCAAGAACCACCCACGAAAAAAGTAAGAATCAGATAAAAACCATTTCTTTACCCTAATTAAGATAAAATGGCATCCCCTTTTTTACTGAAAAGAAAATAAAAATTTCAGAAAAGACAATTTCTGATAAATCCACTATAAATTTTCGATATTTATATCGTATTCTTCAATTTTCCGGTATAAAGTAGTGAGTCCTATGCGCATTAAGCGGGCAGCCTCTGTTTTATTACCAGCTGTATATTGCAAAACTTTTATGATGTGTTTTCGCTCCATATTCGCTAACTCAAAATCGGAAAAAGTAGGTTCACCCGTCTGAATAGCTTGTGCATTTTGGATTTCAACAGGCAAATCGTTTACAGTCAAACAATTGCCTTCTACAATAATCATACTCCGTTCCACTACATTTCTAAGTTCTCTGACATTCCCTTTCCAGGGATGCCTTTTCAAAGCTTCTATATAAGCGGGTTCGATAGATTGGATTTGTTTCCCTACTTTTTTCTCAAACCCCTTCACAAATACATTCACATAACCTGCAATATCCTCTACACGTTCCCTCAAAGGTGGTAAATGGATCTGAAAAACGGACAAACGGTAAAACAAATCTTCCCGGAAATGCTCTTCGGCAATCTCTTTCTGCAGATCCCGGTTAGTAGCAGCAATTACCCTTACATTCACTTTCGTAAGTTTGGTATCTCCAAGCTTAATAAACTCTCCTGTTTCCAGAATACGTAAAAGTTTCGCCTGCAAATCAAACGCCATCTCTCCGATTTCGTCCAGAAAAATAGTGCCTTTGTCTGCTTCTTCAAATAAACCTTTTTTATCTTTTACCGCCCCGGTAAAAGCTCCGGCTTTATGACCAAACATTTCACTCTCCAATAATTCCTTTGTAAAAGAAGAACAGTTGATCGCCACAAAAGATTTCTGCCTGCGGGAACTGTTATCATGAATAGCCTGTGCAAATACTTCCTTTCCAGTACCGGTTTCTCCTGTCAGTAAGACAGGCACATCTGTACCGGATACTTTTTTAGCCAATTCCACGACCTCTTTTAGCGAGCGGGATTTCCCCAATATACTGTCAAATGAATATCTTTTACCTGTATTTTCTTCTAATCGCTGTACTTTACGAGCCGCTTTTGCTTTTTCCATAGCCATACTGAGAAGAGGGATAATTTTGTTATTGTCGTCCCCTTTAGTGATATAATCGAAAGCGCCGTTTTTAATCGCTTGTACTCCATCCGGAATATTTCCATGAGCCGTAAGCATAATGATTTCAACCAAAGGGTTTATCTTTTTCATCTCCATGACCAAATCCACTCCACTCCCATCCGGCAAACACACATCACATAACACTACTTCAGGGTCTGCCCCTACCAATTGCTTCATACCCGACTTACAGCTATCTGCTTGTAATACCTCATACCCTTCCAAGCCGATAATGCGAGACAAGAGTTTTCTCAATTGATTCTCATCGTCTATAATTAAAACTTTTCCCATATTTTTTTGTTTGCCTTACAAAGATAAAAATAACTCCCTAGAAAGCAACTCTCTCTTTTTTCCTCATTTCCAGAACAGCATTTTGTCAGTAATTGTTAAATTATTCAAAAGCCATCTCTATTAACGACATTCATCGTATATTTGAAGAAACTGGTATATTTTTTGTATTTTGAAAAACAACAATATTAATCAAATTAGAAATGGAACATACAACAATGTTTGCAGGTAATATGTGGATCTGGATTATTTTTATTGGATTCACCCTGATTAGCTGGCTGATTAGCCATCAACTTAAAAGTCGTTTTGTCAAATATTCAAAAATACCGACAGCGAATGGCATGACCGGGAGGGATGTCGTGGAGAAAATGCTTCGGGACAACGGAATTAGCGGAGTAAAAATCGGTAGTGTAGAAGGTCAGTTAACCGATCATTACAATCCTGTAGACAAGACAATAAATCTGAGCAAAGACGTCTATTACGGAAACAGTATAGCAGCTGCCGCAGTGGCAGCCCATGAATGCGGACATGCCGTTCAACATGCCAAAGCATACAGTATGTTGAAACTACGTTCGGCCTTGGTACCGGTAGTCAGTTTTGCTTCCCATTGGGTTCAATGGATATTGCTGGCAGGCATATTACTGGTTAATACTTTTCCCCAGCTACTACTGGCAGGAATTATACTTTTCGCCGCGATGACGCTTTTCAGTTTTATCACTTTACCGGTAGAAATTGATGCCAGTCACCGGGCATTAGCCTGGCTGAGAAATTCGGGAATCACCACTTATGAAACCCAAGCTTATGCTTTCGATGCTTTGAAGTGGGCAGCTTATACTTATGTCATTGCAGCCCTTTCTTCTTTAGCCACCTTACTTTATTACATTATGATCTACTTGGGAAGAAGAAATTAACTTTCTCCCCCCCTAAAAAAATGCTGCCGAAGTTTCCGGCAGCATTTTTTCTCATGATAAGTCCCCGACTCAATTAATCATCTTGCAAACTTCTCGATTGCAACTTGGCATATTCCTGAAATGTACCCCTAATTTTGACGTAAGTACTTCTCATTTAAAAGCTTGCTTAATCTGATCGATATAATCCAGTTTTTCCCAGGTAAAAAGTTCCACTTCTTTTTCTAAAGGAGGCCAATAGCAAGAAGTAAATACCTTCTTCACCACCTGTGGAGTACGTCCCATATGTCCATAGGCTGCAGTCTCCCGATAAATCGGATTCCTCAATTTCAAACGTTCTTCAATGGCCTTAGGACGCAGATCAAAAATTTCTCCTACTTTCCGGGCAATCTCCTCATCCGATAAATTTACTTTAGCCGTGCCGTAAGTGTTTACAAATATACCGACAGGTTTTGCTATTCCGATAGCATAAGAAATCTGAATCAAAATTTCGTCCGCGATCCCAGCAGCGACCATATTTTTTGCAATATGCCGGGCCGCATACGCTGCAGAGCGATCGACTTTCGAAGGATCTTTTCCCGAAAAAGCACCTCCTCCATGAGCCCCTTTTCCACCATAAGTATCTACGATAATTTTTCGTCCCGTTAAGCCTGTATCGCCATGAGGACCTCCGATAACAAATTTTCCGGTAGGATTTACGTAAAGGATCAGGTCTTTATCCAACAAAGCCTGCACCCGTTTCGGCAATTTTGCTTTTATCCGGGGTAATAAAATATCCACGATATCTTTTTTGATCCATTCGACCATAGCTTTATCCGCTTTCAACTGAGCTTCGGGCGTTTCGTTTGCCGGCCGGATAAAATCATCGTGCTGAGTGGAGATAACAATCGTATGAATCCGCAGAGGCTTCCCATTATCCCCGTATTGGATGGTCACCTGAGATTTTGAATCCGGACGCAAATAACCCATCAACTGCCCCTCCTTTCTTATCTGTGCTAACTCACTCAATAGTAAATGAGCCAGTTCCAAAGACAAAGGCATATAATTATCCGTTTCGTTACAAGCGTAGCCAAACATCATACCTTGATCTCCGGCTCCCTGTTCCATCGGATCTTCCCGTACAACCCCCCGGTTAATATCCGGCGATTGCTCATGAATAGCACTGAAAACCCCACAACTATTTCCGTCGAACATATACTCACTCTTGGTATAGCCGATTTCATTGATTACCTCCCGGGCAATCTGTTGTACATCTACATAAGTATTTGTCTTAATCTCTCCTGCAATCACCGTCTGACCGGTAGTTACCAAAGTTTCACAAGCCACTTTTGCATCCGGATCATAAGCGATAATCTTGTCTAAGATCGCATCGGAAATCTGATCTGCCACTTTATCCGGATGTCCTTCCGATACGGATTCTGAAGTAAATAAATAGCCCATAATTTAATCCATTTGTTCATTGAGTATTGAAACACAATTTCAATTCATCAATTATAAATTAATAAAACAGGAAAGGCTATGGATGGTTGAATACACAAACTGTATGCGTTTTAGCAATTTTTTCCCGTGGTTGCAATCAGCCAAATCCTTCCACAATTAACGTCGCAAAAATACGACAATAAAAAGAAAAAAGAAAAAGTATTACACAATTAATTAGCAGACCGGGGAAAAAAACGTTCACGACACAAAAAAAGGATGTCCGACAAGGTAAAGTTTCACCTTTTGGACATCCTCTTTTATATTTCAATAAATTCTATTATTTCGTCGGGTCTGCATTCTTGACGTTCGACCAACCAATCAAAATCAGAATGAACGCAATCAAATTTAAAATCGGAGTAACAATTGCCAAAATCACAGTTATCATTAAAATATAACCGATCAAATTCAACAGGTAAGCTGTATAAAGGCTAGAAACTCCGCCTCTGGCACTTGCCGGGAATGTTGTCGATTTTTTCAGGGTAGAAAATGCCATTACGCATAAAATACAACCGATAATGTTCAAAATACCACTGATAATACTTCCTACAACAGTGCCTAAGAAAGGAACAAGAGAAAGAATGATAGAAACACCTGCTCCTATAATTAACAAAATAGCAGCCGTTTTTACTTTAGAAACAGCAGCAGCATCCTGCGGTTCTAAAACACTTTGAAATTGTCCAAGTCCCATGATGTATAATACATAGCCTAAAATAGTAGCTAAACCAGCTAATACAGCTACCCATAAAGCAGCTCCCAGGCTACCAGAAAATGCAGCAATAGCAGCTACAATTCCTCCGACAATACCGGAAAGAGAAAACAATAATACGCCATTAAAAACTTTCGAAGTAGAACTTTTCCACACATTAGCATTTATTTCCATAATAATAAAAATTTAAGAGTAAGTATTCTAATTATAGTTTCATATTTCTATAAAATTGTGGGAAAGATAAGGATTTTTTTATAAAAAAAACCAATTTTAATTAAGAAAATTTATCTCTCCCATCTTTATCTGTTTTTAACAAACTATGATTATCCCGACAAATTCCTTACCTTTGGCGCAAAACTTAAATTATGGCGTGGGGATATTATATCGGCATTTTAATTTACACGGCAGTTATCCGGCTTGCAGCCCCTTTTAATGAAAAAGCAGCTTTATGGATAAAAGGAAGGAAAAGGATACGGGAAAAAATAAAACAAATCCCCCGGGATAAAGAACGGCTTGTCTGGTTTCATGCGGCTTCTTTGGGGGAATTCGAACAAGGAAGGCCTGTTATGGAAGCTTTAAAAAAAGCGGAACCCCACACCCGTATTTTACTGACGTTCTTTTCTCCCTCCGGTTATGAAATCCGGAAAAATTATACAGGAGCCGACTATATCCTATATCTTCCGGCAGATACTCCTTCAAATGCCCGCTTTTTTATCAATCATTTTAAGCCCGACGCAGCTTTATTCATCAAATATGAATTTTGGTACAATTACCTGGCGGAATTATACAAACAAAATATCCCCATTTATTTATTCTCAGCAATTTTCAGGAAAGAGCAGCCTTTTTTTAAAAAATGGGGTGGCTTGCACCGAAAAATGTTACATTTTTTTACCCGTCTTTTTGTACAAGATGCAGAATCTGTCCGCTTGTTGTCCGAAATCGGCATTCATTCCGTCCAGCAGACAGGAGACACCCGTTTCGACCGGGTAAAACAGATTGCAACCAACGCGAAGGAAATTGGGAAAGTAGAAAAATTTTTAAACGGTTCTCCGGCTGTGATATGCGGAAGTACATGGCCTCCCGACGAAACACTGCTTTTAGATTACATCAACACTTATACAGGTAATTATAAATGGATATTAGTGCCTCATGAAATAGGAGAAAATCACATTAAAGCCATTCTGGAAAAATGTCAAAAACGGATTTGGCGATATACAGATGAGAAAGCGGATATTTCCAGTGCCGAGGTGCTAATTATCGATTGCATCGGCTTACTGTCTTCCCTTTATCGCTATGGCCGGATAGCTTATATCGGCGGAGGTTTCGGAGTAGGTATTCACAATACGCTGGAAGCAGCCGTATACGGTATACCTGTTATCTTTGGTCCCAAATATCAAAAATTTAAGGAGGCCGTACACCTCCTCCAAACCGGCGGAGCTTTCAGTATCCAAAAGAAGGAACAGCTGCAAGAATTACTGGATCGTTTAATCGGACAGCCGCAAATAGCCGAAGCGGCAGGTCATAAAGCCTTGGAATACGTAAACAGTCAGTTGGGCGCTACTGAAATCATTATCCAGTACATCACTTCAAAAAACTAATCTTTACAAACGACTGAAATCAAAAGGAGGATAAAATATACCTTGCTCTGTCACGATGGCTGTGATTAACCGATGATCGGTCACGTCAAAAGCCGGATTATATACTTTTATTCCCCGGGGAGCCATCCGATGAGCATACCATTTCTCCGTCACTTCTTCAGCAGGCCGCTCTTCTATGGTAATAGAGTTCTGATCCGGACAAGTTGCGTCGATGGTAGAAGTAGGACCTAAAACATAAAAAGGAATACGGTAGTAATTAGCCAAAATGGCGACTCCGGAGGTTCCGATTTTATTTGCCGTATCCCCATTGGCAGCTACCCGATCGCATCCCACCAACACGGCCTGAATTTTACCCTCTGCCATCAAACGGGAAGCCATATTATCGCATAGTAAAGTCACGTCCACTCCCGCCTTCTGCAGTTCATAGGCCGTCAAACGGGCTCCTTGCAACAAAGGACGAGTCTCATCTGCATATACAATAAAGTGATATCCCTTTTCCTGTCCCAAATAGATAGGAGCCAAAGCCGTCCCATATTCCGACACGGCCAAATGTCCGGCATTACAATGGGTGAGGATCCCCATTCCCGGCTGTAACAAACTCAATCCCCATTCCCCTATACGCCGGCAGGCTGCGGCATCTTCTTTCCGAATAGCCTCAGCTTCTCTCCAAAGCTCCTGTTTTATTTTTTCCAGCGGCTCTTGCCGATGAGCCAACACACATTTTTCCAGTCTCTCCAAAGCAGTGAATAAATTTACAGCTGTCGGACGAGATCCGGCTAAATAATTTTTCAGCATAGTAAACTGCCGGAAAAAAGTCCCGAAATCTTCCCCCTGAATTCTTTCTGCACATAAGGCAAGTCCATAAGCAACTGCAATTCCAATAGCAGGAGCTCCCCTTACTTTCAATAAATAAATAGCTTCCCATATTTCCTCAGGAGTCCGCAATTCCAAATAAACTTCTTTTCCCGGTAATTGAGTCTGGTCGATGATCACCAAAACTTTATGGTCATAATCCATCCTTACCGTAAGGATATCAAAAAGCGCATTCATGATTCGAATTTTTTCCGGAGAGCAGATAATTCACGCCGCTGCTCCAATGTAAAAGGGACAAGTGTATCTTTCCGGCAAGCGACCAAATGCATAATCTCGCAATAGGTTTCCAGATTTTCCATTTTCCAATAGGCCTCCTCTACGCTTGCTGCCCAAGTGATTGCCCCATGCCCCTGCATCAAAAGAGCTGTCCGGCCGACCGATAATTCTTCCACATACTGTACAATCAGAGGAGATCCAGGAGTAGCATAGGGTACTAAACCGATATCTCCTAAAAAAATCTCCGCTTCCGCCATCGCCCCCAAGGGAGGCAATTGACCGCAAACAGCATAAGAAGTGGTATAAGGCGGATGAGCATGTACACAACCGCCTGCATTTGCATTTTTGCGCAAAATAGCCAAATGAGTTTTGATTTCACTGGTAATCCGGCGATCACCCGCAAGTTGCTTTCCCCCGAGATCGACCATACATAAATCCGAAGGCTGCATACGTCCTTTAGACATATAAGTCGGCGTACAAAGTACGCATTCCTTACTCAAACGGACACTGATATTTCCCCCGTTTCCATCTACATATCCTCTTTCCCACATTCTCTTTCCTATATCACATACCAACCGCTTCAGCTGTTCCGTTTTTTCTGCATAAAATAGATCGATGTGAATTGATTCTTCCATTTTTCCAGTCTTCGTCCTCTTTATACGTAAGCTTATCAAAATGAAGTTATAAAATTTAGGCGAAACCCTCTCTTTTTACCCTCCCTCTGCCGAAGAAATCATAAAACGGCTAAAGATAAGCCGCTCTATTCCCATCCTAAAAAGTTCTTTTCTGTAAGGGCAGAGGAAAATAACCTATCAGAAAGAGAACAACATTTCGCCAACGGATATCCCCCGTTAAAACCAAAGTAGTACAAACCATTATTCATCAGCGACAAAATCCCTTACGGGAAAAAGCACTTTTGAACAACACTAGCAAATGTCTTATTTTAACCAAGATTTCAATGTTTCTATAATGTCCTGCCTAGTAATTTCTTCAAAATGTTTTATGCGGCAAGTGTGGTCCATATCTGCCTTCACATATTTTCTACATTTACTATTTTCTTTCAGATCTACAGCCGTAGCTCCCCAAGGATCCATACCTCCGTAAATAAACAACATTTTTTCCGCATCTGTCTGCAGCCACCGATTAATGTCCTTCATTTGCTGTTCATTGAAAGGTTTTTGTTCTATCCCTTTGGGCATTGTAAAGACAAAAGTTATGTCTTCCTTATCCGGCAAGTACTTTTTAAAAGGCTTAACTTTGTAATCGTACATCCCGATTTCTGTCAAAGCAGCATAGAAAAAAGGCTGTTGCTGGACAATGTTTTTATCCTCGAAAAAGGAAGGTCCGGATACCTCCATCAAATTAGTATAAATAGCTTCTATACCATCTTCTGCCAAAGGAATATTGGAACATTTATGCCCCCATTGCCAAAAAGCAAAAGGATATTCCAGTATCATCAATTGAACAGCCCGCCGGATCCCTCCAACCGTTTCAAAAGTATAATTTTTTTCCTGAGCATATTCTTCCACCATCGGAATTAAGCTGTCGATTTTCTGGAAACATAAGTTCTGGAAATCTTTTATATCCCAATGACAAGTATTTCTTTCATCGTTCCCGAACAGGAATTTTCCGAAGCCAACTTTTGAAGTACCCGCTTTCTCTAAAAACTTAGCCAGCCGAGGATCTACATATTTCAAATTTAAAGGAGCCACATAAGGCACACTGACATCCACATCTTCAGGATAAAAATAACGGTGGAAAATGGTCGTCTGCCCCCCCTTACTAATACCGGTAGATACCCATTTTACTTCCGGATAAATATTTTTCCTGATAGCCTGAATAATTTCATGTTGGTCGGTAGCAGCCTGTTTTATAGTCAGATATTCCCAAGGAATTCCCCCCTGAGGTACACTCCGGTCGAAAAAACGATGCTCAATGGTCAACTGGTTACCATTTAACAATTGAGCCAGCTCTCCTGCCTTCGGCGACCAGATATTATACCCTTGCAGTTCTACAATAACCGGGGCTTTGGGTTTATTTTTATGCCCCAATAAAACTCTCTGCTTAAATTTCCCGCCTTCCGGACGAGAATGGTCGATGGGCTGTTCATACCAAAATTCATAATATTCATCAAAAGAATCAATATCCATCTTTTTAATGTCACTGATTTCTTTAATTTGCTGTAATTTTTCCAAAATGCCACTCTGCCCCCAAGCCATATAAGAACCAAGGGCTAAAAACAATAAACTAACAATAGTTCTCTTCATCATCTCTGTAAAATTTAAAGTCGCAAGATATAAAATTTAATCAGAATATACATGAGGTTTATAAAGTTTATAGAAGGACAACATTTGTTCTCGAAACAACTGCTATTTTGTTTACAAATAGGAGCCTATGTCCTTTTACCGATAGGTCCAAAGCCGGATTTTTCACACCGTTTCTGAAACGTAAACAAGACAGCAGTTCATTTACAGTAAATCATAATTTGGTAAAATCATTTTATAAACGGATATTTGCATCGTCGAACAAAAGAACTCCTGAAAAGAAAGGCCGGTTACAGCTGGAGCCGTCTTACTTTTATGAAACAGAAGTTTGCTATATGAAATATTTTAGCCGTTTCAAAGAACATTATACAGCCATTATCCGATTAGGAATACCTATCGTAATCGGGCAATTGGGGATTGTCATCGTAGGATTGGCCGATAATATCATGGTGGGTCATTACGCTACTTCCGATCTGGCAGCCGCTTCCTTCGTGAACAGTGCATTCAATATTCCGATTTTATTCGGACTTGGGTTTTCCTACGGACTGACCCCTTTGGTCGGCCAGTTTTTCGGTAAAAAGGACAAATTCAAAATCGGGCAATTATTACGCAATAGTTTGCTGGTAAACGGCTGTATGGGAGTATTTCTCACCTTGCTGATGTGGATTTTTTATCTGAATATTGAAAAAATGGGGCAACCGGCAGAACTTCTTCCCCTGATTCGTCCTTATTTTTTATTGCAACTGGTTTCCTTGATTTTTGTCATGTTATTCAATTCCTTCAAGCAGTTTTCCGATGGAATCACAGATACCCGGACTCCTATGTATATTATGATATCCGCGAATGTATTGAATATTATCGGTAATTATATACTGATATACGGGAAATTAGGAATTACGCCACTGGGAGTGGTCGGTGCAGGTATTTCGACCTTATTGTCCCGGATACTCATGTTCCTGGCCTTTGCCGTCCTGTTCTACCGTCATCTTGCCTATCGCCGCTATCTTGTAGGCTATAAACGGAGTCATTACAACCGGACAGATATTTTTTCGCTGAACAAAATGGGCTGGATGGTGGGTCTGCAGATGGGCTTAGAAAATGGATTGTTCAGTGTTACGGGCATCATGATCGGTTGGCTGGGCAGTATAGCACTGGCAGCACACCAGGTTGTCGTAGCTATCTCTACTTTGGGTTTTATGATTTACTACGGAGTGGGCGCTGCTATTTCTGTCCGGGTAAGTAATTTTTTCGGAAAAGGAGACATCCGCAATGTCCGGGCTACAACGGCCGCAGGTTATCACATTATCCTCTGCCTGGCTTTCCTTGCTTCCTGTTTATTCCTGTTTTCCCGCCATAGCATCGGCCATTTGTTTACAGATTCAGCAGAAGTCCTGCAGGTGGTATCGGTCCTTATGTTCCTGCTTTTAGCTTTTCAATTCGGCGATTCCCTGCAAATTACGTATGCCAATGCGTTACGGGGAATGGGAGATGTCGTATCTATGGCTATTATTTCATTTATCGGCTATTTTCTCATTGCACTGCCCGTCTGCTATATATGCGGGTTTGTTCTCAAATGGGGAATTACAGGTGTATGGTTGGGTTATCCCGTTGGTCTGACACTGACCGGACTCATGCTGTGTGCCCGCTTTTACTATATTACCCGTCAAGTTAATAAAAAACCATAAAATTTACCTTTATTATCAACATTAAGACTTTACAATGCTAAACGATAAATCCATACTTATCACCGGAGGAACCGGTTCATTCGGACAAAAATTTACAGCACTGGCTTTACAGGCCTATCCGCATATTCGAGAAATCGTCATTTTTTCACGAGATCCGCAAAAGCAACTTCAAATGGCCGAACGCTTCGCCCATCACCCCCTTCGCTTTATCTGCGGAGATATGGGAAATCCCCAAGACGTAAACGAAGCCTGTAAAAATATCGATCTCATTATCCATACGGCAGCGATACGCATTGCCGGAGAAGCGGAAGCAAACCCCTGGCAGGCTATTCAAAGCAATGTGATAGGAGCGCAAAATTTGATAGAAGCAGCTTCTACCCATCGGGTCAGGCAAATACTTGCCCTTTCTACCGATATGGCTTCCTTGGTAAATAATGTGTATGGCGCCACTAAAATGTTGTCGGACAAATTATTTATCGATGCCAACCAACGTTATGCCCCTTTAAAAACCAGTATAATTCGCTATGGAAATATGTTAGGTTCACAAGGCACAGTCATTCCATTTTTTATCAAAAAAGCCCAGGAAGAAGGTATCCTACCCATTACAGATTTTCGGATGACACGTTTTTTAGCCACTCCGGAAGAATGTGTCAAAATAGCCTTTCAAGCTCTCCGAAGAAGTATAGGAGGGGAAATCATTGCTCCCAAAATAAAGTCATACAACATTCTGACAATCGCCAAAGCTGTCGACGAAAAAGCAGCTTTAAAGCAAATCGGATTGCGCCCGGGTGAAAAACTATACGAAACGATGGTCACCCGCTACGATTCTTTCCGTACGATTGAAACGAACGACAGTTACATTATCGTACCCCCCTATGCAGATACGGCAAAATACTGCCAACATTATTCAGCTCTTCCGGTTTCTCCAGAATTTGAATTCAATTCCGAAAATAACCCTAATCAATACACTGTAGCAGAAATCAAACAAATGATTAAAAGCATGTAAATTATCGGATCAAAATTTCTCAAGGCTTCAATTTCAATATAGAATTGATCTCTTCGTAGCCTTTTGAACGATCCTGAAACAATACCGTATGAAAACCTAAAACAGAAGCCGCTTCTATATTCGCTTTTAAATCATCTATAAAAAGAGATTCTTCCGCTTTTAAATCATAGGTGTCGAGTAATGTGCAATATATTGCCCGATCCGGTTTTACCTGTTTCACTAAACCAGAAATGATCTGTCCGTCAAAATACCGGAACACTTCCCTCCCTTTTAAGTAATCGTAAAATTCGACAGACATATTCGACAGACAATATAATTTATATCCTAATTTCGAGAGTCGTTTGATCAAGGTGACCGTTTGCGGAATATCGGTCAATGAATGTTTTATAAATTCAACGAACTCCCGGCACTGTACAACAGTATAACCGGAAAGCTCAGCCATTTGAAGGATAATCTGTTCCTCCGTTACCATCCCCCGGTCAAATTCTATCCAATAGTCCTGGAAGAAACGATTTTGAAAAAGTTTTTGCGGCAAATTCAAATCTCCTTTAAATTCTTTCTCAATCTTTTTCGGACTCCACTCCAAAACTACTCCACCCAAATCAAAAATTACATTTTTCATCCCATTCAAAGTTAAAAACAATTTTACGCTTAAATCCGTATTTATCTGCAAAATTAATAGAATCCCCTGATTTCCTTTTTATATTTTAAAGATTTGTTTTTCCCTTTTCGTTATGTTTTCAACGATTCCTAATTGGAGCAAACTGAATCATTCAGTAGAAGTAGAAATTGTATCTTCCCCGAGTAGGTTCTTTTCAAGGCTTTGAATACGTATAAAAACGTATTTGTTAATGATTTTTTAAAATGCATTTTTGTAAAATAGAATAATCGGGGGAGTATGAAAAGTTAATTGATTGATTTTTAGTCAATTATACCCACATCTCTTCTGAAAGCGTATGTATAAAAACAGATTTCTGAAAAATAAGATAAGAATTAAATGTTTTTTATCCGTTATAAAAATAAAATTGAAAAAAGAACTTATCCGCACGCCTGACAACAAAGTACTGGATGGAGTAAAGTTTTGCATAAAACAAACGGATAAATTCAAATAGCAGAATTAAAACAGAGATATATGAGAAATTTAATCGTGTCAGTTTGCATATTGATCGGCATCAGTGTAGGCGTCGGTTCCTGTGGCTCTAAAGCGAATAAGAAAGGAGGCTTACAAGGGGAAATCACGTTGTCCGGTGCATTTGCTTTATACCCTCTAGTTGTAAAATGGGCTGAAGAATTCAAAAAATTAAATCCGAATGTCCGGATCGATATCTCGGCGGGAGGGGCAGGAAAAGGAATGACGGATGCCCTGGCAAAAGTAGTGGATCTGGGTATGGTTTCCCGGGAAGTATATCCCCCGGAACTGGAAAAAGGAGCTATTGGCTTTGCAGTGGCAAAAGATGCCGTTATCCCCACCATCAATGAAAATAATCCGGTTATAAAAGATCTTCTGCAAACCGGTCTTACACAGGAAGCAGCAAAGAAATTATGGATTACCGACGAATATACAAACTGGGAACAATTGACAGGTAAGCCGGGAGAAACTCCTGTACACGTCTATACCCGTTCGGATGCCTGCGGGGCAGCGGAAACCTGGGCGTTGTGGATGGAGAAAAAGCAAGAAGACCTGAACGGAACCGCTGTATTCGGCGATCCCGGAGTAGCAATGGCCATACAGAAAGATATTTTAGGCATCGGATTAAATAATATTTCTTATGCCTATGACGAAAAAACCCGTAAACCCAATCCGGGAATATTAGTTTTACCGTTGGACGTAAACGCAAATGGGAAAATCGATCCGGAAGAATTATTTTATGATACCAAAGACCAGCTGATACAAGCTATTGCCGAAGATCGTTATCCTTCCCCTCCTGCCAGAGATCTTTACCTGGTTTCCAACGGGATACCCACCAAACCGGAAGTCATCGCTTTTCTAAAGTTCATATTGACAGAAGGACAAAAATATAATGTCCCGGCAGGCTATATCGGATTATCATCCGAAAAACTGGAAAAAGGATTAGCCCAGCTCAAGCAATAAACAGGTCGTTCTGGAATGAATATTCGGATACTGAAAGATAGAACAGCTAGTGGGGTCATGTTTTTTCTGACCGTCATTTCATTACTTCTGGTATTTGTAATGGGAATCGGTTTGTATTTAAAATCGGCTCCCGTTTTTGAAGAACATACTTTAAAAGAATTATTGTTCTCTGCGAACTGGAAACCGATGAAAGGACAGTTTGGATTTCTGCCTTTTATCATGGGAACGATTTGGGTAACAGGAATTGCCGTAGCAATGGCTTTACCTATTGCATTGCTTACGGCTGTATTTCTTACCGAATATGCCAAATCTTATGTACGAAAATATGTCTTTCCCGCTTTGGATATCTTAGCGGCCCTGCCTTCTGTCATATACGGAGTATGGGGTACATTATTGATTGTTCCCTGGATTTCGAATAAGCTAGCTCCCCATTTTGTGGATTTCTCTACTGGTTATACCGTATTGGCCGGGGGTATTGTACTGGGAATTATGATTTTACCTTTACTGGTCAGCCTATTTATTGAAATTTTTTCTTCCGTACCGGCAGAATTCAGGGAAGCTTCTCTCTCTTTAGGGGCCACCAAATGGCAAACGACAAAATTTGTCATTATCCGTAAAACCATGCCAGGCATTTTAGCTGCAGTCGTCCTTGCTATTTCCCGCGCCTTAGGAGAAACAATAGCAGTACTAATGGTATGCGGTAATTTACCGGAAGTTCCCCGCTCTTTATTGGACAGTTGTTATCCGATACCAGCCTTGATTGCAAATAACTACGGAGAGATGCTTTCACTTCCCCTATATGAAGCAGCCTTGATGTTCGCCGCACTGATTTTATTTGTAGTCGTTTTATTTTTTAATGTGATATCCCGGGTCGTTTTATACCGCTTGGAAAAAACGTTTAATTGATAAACATGAAATTTTTTGAGGAAAAGATTTTTAGATTCCTGATGATCGTCGCTACTTTGGTAGTCTTCGGATTCGTAATCAGCATTATATGGACAATCGCTTCCCGGGGGTGGGGAGCAATGAGCTGGGATATGATTACGAAACTACCGGGCGGAGGTTTCTATATTGGAAAAGAAGGCGGTTTTTTAAATGCGATCGTCGGCTCCTTGTATATCGTAGGCGCTTCGACAATATTGGGACTTTTGATCAGTATCCCCGTCGTCTTTTATTTAAACGTTTATCTGAAAAAAAAATCCAAATTCGCTTATATCGCCCGATTGGCTTATGATATCCTTTTCGGAATTCCTTCTATCGTATACGGAGCTTTCGGATTTACCATCATGATTTACCTAGGGCTGCGTACTTCCCTGGCCGGAGGTATCATCGTCATTACTTTACTCATCATCCCTATTTTTATTCGTTCCATGGACGAAATTGCCCGGGAATTTCCCCGGGATATTCTGGATACAACTTATTCTTTAGGCGCAACCCGTTACGAATCGATGAGAGTGGTCCTACGCCAAATTGCCCCCGGTATCGCAACCGCCACATTGCTCTCCGTCGGACGGGCAATCGGAGACGCTGCAGCAGTTATGTTCACAGCAGGTTATACAGACAGTATTCCGACCTCTCTTTCCCAACCTGCAGCTACTCTTCCCTTGGCCGTCTTTTTCCAGTTAAGCAGCCCAGTGAAAGAAGTACAAGATAGAGCCTATGCCGCAGCATTGGTACTTACGCTGATCGTATTAATCCTCAGTATAGCCGGACGTTTTATTACAAATCGTTTTTCAAAAAACAAATTACAATGAAAAATTTTTTATCTGCTTTACAGACACCTTCAGAATTACGGATAGAAAAATCAGGAGAAAAAATACCAGGCCGGAAAATAAAATTATTCCGACCCGATTATAAATTTATCCGTCCGGAAGGAGATTCTGAAATAGCAGTAGAAAAGCTGAATATTTATATCAAAGATCAACATATTCTGAAAGATATCAACGTACGTATTCCAGACAAAAAAATCACCTGCATCATCGGTCCTTCCGGATGCGGGAAATCAACCTTATTGAAGACTTTTAATCGTTTGATTGACAATGTAGAAGGCGTTCGTATCGAAGGGAAAGTTTTGGTAAACGGAGAGGATATCATCAGTAGCGGCACGGATATTACTTCATTCCGCCGGAAAATGGGACTGATTTCTCAACGCCCCTGCCCGCTTCCCATGTCTATTTACGACAATATCGCTTATGGCTGCCGTATACACGGAATCCGCAACCGCCGGAAACTCAATCTGATCGTAGAGCATTATCTCTGTGCAGCCGGTCTCTGGGAAGAAGTAAAAGACCGCTTGCATACTCCGGCAGTACGCCTTTCTATCGGTCAGCAACAACGCCTTTGTCTGGCTCGCAGTCTGGCCGTCGAACCTCAGTTTATCCTGGCCGACGAAGCGACAAGTGCCCTGGATCCTTTGTCTAGTAAAACCATAGAGGAACTTTTTGTAAAACTCAAACAAGACTATTCGATCATTCTCGTTACCCATACCCTGCGGCAAGCTTTGCGGATTGCAGACTATGTCGTCTTTATGTATCTGGGAGAAATCATTGAGGCCGGAGAAGCTGAACAAGTATTTAATCATCCCCGGCACGAATTAACGAAAAACTACCTTAGCGGAGCTTTTAGTTAACTCTCTACACCAAATATTTATTATTTACCCCCTCATAAAGCAAATTATCCAGAAAAAATACCAAATGGAAAGACAAGAATTTATAGCCTCCTTAAATGAACGGTTTGCTACAGCTTCCCCCCAAGAAATGCTGCAATTCCTGTTAAATTATTACGAAGACAAAATCGCCCTGGCTTCCAGCCTCGGCCCGGAAGATCAGATTTTAACAGCGATGCTGACCGAAATAAATCCCAAAGCCAAAATCTTCACCTTAGACACCGGTCGCTTGTTTCCGGAAACCCTCCGTTTATTGGATAGAACGAATAAAAAATATGCTATTTCTATTCAGGTTTTTTTCCCGGACTACAAGCTGGTGGAAGAAATGGTCAACCGCGACGGTATCAACTCATTTTACGACAGTATAGAAAAACGTCAGCTCTGTTGCCGCATCCGGAAATTAGAACCTCTTAAAAGAGCTTTTCAAGGATTGGAAGCTTGGATCTGCGGACTTCGAAAAGAGCAATCCGTCACCCGCCACAACCTGCAATTAGTGGAATGGGACGAAGTAAACAACCTCATTAAATTTAATCCTTTGATGGATTGGACAGAACAACAGGTGTGGGAATACATCCATCAAAACCAAATTCCTTACAACCGCCTGCATGACCAGGGCTATCCCAGTATCGGCTGCGAACCTTGCACCCGTTCCATTGAACCCGGAGAAAATATACGAGCCGGCAGATGGTGGTGGGAATCCCCCGACCACAAAGAATGCGGCCTTCACAAACGTTGGTAATCTCCCTTTTACACATTAGGGACGTGCCCTAATGTGTAAAAATTTTCCACCCGGTAGCTACTCCACCCAACATTCTCATTCCTTTTGTAAGGATTTCACAGGGTTCTCACAAGCTACTTTAACACTTTGCCCTCCTACCATCAAAAGAGCTACTGCAAAAGCGACACTTCCCGCCAGTGCAAATACCCACCAACTGAGCTCAGTCCGGTATGGAAACTCCTGTAACCAACGATTCATCAGATAGCAAGCTACGGGACAGGCTACGATAAAAGCCAAGACCACCCATTTTATAAAACCACTTATAAGCATCCCAAGAATCTCTCTGACAGTAGCTCCGTTTACCCGGCGGATTCCGATTTCTTTTACTCGTTGTTGAATAAAATAAGTCGCCATTGCCAAAATTCCCATCATGCTCAATACAATTGCCACTATGGAAAAAAAGCCGACTAATCGAGCAGTTCGTGCATTCGATTCATACCAACTATTGATCGTCTGGTCTACAAAACCTGATTCAAAAGGAATTCCTTCAATAAAACGAGTATATGTTTTTTTGATTTGATCAAAAGTTGCAGCCTGATTTTCAGAAGATATTTTTATCAACACTTTTGAAAAACTAAGTTCAGGCTCTAAACGAAAAACAATCAAAGGACTCATTTGATAATTCAGATTCCGAATATGGAAATTTTTAATAATACCCAATACTGGAAGTTTTTCGTCAAAAAACATGATCTCCTGAGGTAAAGCTTCTGTTCCAATAGCTTTAGCAGCAGCTTCATTTAACCAAATACCCTGGGGAGTATAAGCCACACCGGTAGGAATTATCTGCAAATCAAACAAATCGAAAAAATGCTCGTCGACTTCAAAACGTTGCAAACTAACCAGCTTCCCTGTACCAGCATAATCGGTTATCGTATTATTATCTCCTCCATCCAAAGGAGTACCATAAGCATAAGACATCTTTTCTACTCCTGGAATCCGGGACAGTTCATTTCTTAATGCTTCTTTCTGGCTAGCCTGAATTTTACTTTCTAACCACACCAAGTTGTCTTTCGTAAAACCCAAATCATAATTCTTCATAAAATTCGTCTGTTTCCAGATCACTAACGTACAAATAATCAAAATAATAGCCATGCAATACTGAAAAGAGATCAATATTTTACCATACACATTTTTAGTTCTCTTACGAAAACTTCCTTTCATTACTTCTACAGGGCAAAAACGGGACGTCAGCCAAGCGGGCCCCACTCCAGCAATCAATCCAATTATTCCCATAGCTATCAACAATCCCATAAAATTGAAAAATGTAAAATAACGGCTTATGACAAGATGAGTTTCCAGAATATCATTAAACCAAGGTAATACAACGGAAGCCAAGCAACAGCAAAATCCGAAAGCGATAAAGCATAAAATCATTGATTCTATTATATACTGCCTGAATAAAACCTTATTATTGCTCCCTAACAATTTTTTTATAGCTGATTCTTTCGCCCGGAATCCGGCACGGGCTATCGATAAATTATTGTAATTAATCAGGGCTAAAATCAAAATCACAACGATAATAGCTGTCAATACACCTATAAATGTCCAGCTATTATGATGTGTAAATGAAGTGGAAAAAGTACTCCAATACACTTCTTTCAAAGATTCCAAGAATAAGTCCTTCCGGTAATGATCTTTATACATCCAGAAATCTTTTTTCAGTTGCGTCAACATGGCTGGTATTTTGGATGATAAATCGCATCCAGGCTTTTCCAATAAATATAAAGCAAAAGATGCACTATTGTTATGACTGATCCAATTCTCCGGTAAACAAGTAAAATCTGCAACAATATCACAGGGGTCAAAATGGGTATTCTCTGATAAATCAGGCATTATCCCTACGACCGTATACCTCGACAGCCTACCTATAGTCAATCCTTTTCCCAAAGGAGATTCTTCCCCGAATATCTTACGTGCAAAAGAAACACTCAATACAATCTCATTACGCGCATTAAAATGACGTCCTTCTATCAAAGGAAAAGTAAACATATTCCAAAAAGTTGTGTCTACATACAGAACACGAAGCGGCAATTTTCCTCCACTTCTCCCTTCTGCATAAGCGCTATAACTTTTATAAATACGAGTATACGCCTCTATTTCAGGAAAAACACTCTGAAGTTGATCTCCTACACAAGCTCCCCATGTCGCTCCCTCTTCCCCTGTCATGCGAAAAATCCGTTCTTTATTTTCATGGAAATCGTCTACTGATAATTCCTGTTGAATATACATGCTCAATAAAAGAACGAAAGTCAGAGATACAGCAAAACCGAATACTGTAATAACAGTGTATAGTTTATTTCGGAATAAACTCCGAAAAAAAAGTCGAAAATCAGAAAAATACATCATATATAATAAGTATAAGTGTAAATATTTTTTACAATTCTTATGCCATATCAAATAACTACCTGTATATCAAAATATAAATTCTCGTTTTATTCAAACAAAATGTATATTTTTTTGACATTCTTGTCTAATTTTTTTACTCTCTTTAAAAAGAGAAGAATTTGAATTTCTTGTCGGTTAAGAACGTAAAAGAAAAGGAATATAATTATTAAATTTTCATTCGATTGGCTGTATTTTTTATACCAGAATATAAATATTTATAAAGTTAACGGAATAAGAGAAGTCAAATTTTTAAATAGGAAAAATGACACACTAGGGCACGTCCCTAATGTGTAATTAGAAGAGTAATTGATTGAATAATTGATTTTTAGACGTACACAGGACTGAATTGTTTTTGACTGCCGGCAAAAGTTTTAGAACGTATGATTTCTACAGAGAAATGACAATCGATCAGATTTTGAAAAGCTGAAATAGCAAAGAACAGCGGAAGGTACACACCCCCTGATAGACGGCAAGCAAAGGCAAAGAAGCGAAATCAAATCAAGCCTTATTTGCTTTTTAGATTAATTTTATACTTTTGCAAACTTATAAAGGGAAAATACCGAAAAAATTATTCCGCATGTGTGAAAGACAAAAATGAATTCAAAACTATAAATACAAACAGATGCTAAAAATTTCATCTGCCGCATTTACAGATACCAAACCGCATTATAACATACTTGATGGATTACGTGGAGTTGCAGCTTTAATGGTTTTATGGTTTCACATTTTTGAAGCCTATGCGAGTAGTCATATAGATCAGCAAATCAACCACGGATACCTGGCGGTGGATTTCTTCTTCATCCTCTCCGGCTTTGTTATCGGTTATGCTTATGACGACCGCTGGAAAACGATGCCCATAAAAGACTTTATCAAACGTAGATTTATCCGTTTGCATCCGATGGTCGTTATCGGAGCAATAATCGGAGCGATTATGTTCTACTTTCAGGGTTGCTCTGTTTGGGATGTATCAAAAGTATCGGTGACCATGCTATTGATTGCCACATTAATGAATGCTTGTCTGATTCCGGCAACACCCGGTTTCGAAATCCGTGGAGTAACTGAAATGTTCCCTCTGAATGGTCCAAGTTGGTCTCTATTTTATGAATATATTGGCAACATCTTATATGCATTTTTTATCCATAAACTTTCCACAAAAGTTCTTTCTATATGGGTTGTGCTGGCTGGCTGCGGATTGGCAGGGTTTGCCATTTGGGGCCCCTATGGCGATATATGCGCCGGCTTCTCTCTGACAGGAGAGAATATACTCGGCGGTTCCCTGCGTTTACTATTTTCATTTTCGGCAGGATTGTTGCTATCCCGCCTATTTAAACCGATTTTTATAAAAGGAGTTTTCTGGATATGTAGCCTCTCTGTTGTTATTTTATTGGCAGTACCCAGAATCGGCGGAAGCGAAAATTTATGGATGAACGGCTTATACGACACCCTCTGTTTTGCCATCCTTTTTCCCCTTATTGTCTATTTGGGTGCATCGGGAAAAACAACAGACAAACTCACTACCCGAATATGTAAATTTTTAGGCGATATATCCTACCCACTGTATATGGTACATTATCCTTTCATTTATTTGTACTATGCCTGGGTAAAAAATGAGCATCTCACTTTCGTACAATCTTTACCGGGAGCTTTAGCAGTTGTTATCGGAAGTATTATTTTAGCTTATCTGTGCTTAAGACTATACGATGAACCTGTACGCAAATTTTTAACCAAACATCTTTTGCATACCCAAAAGTAATTACCACTATACTCCCGACAGGAATTTCTATCGAAAATTCCCGGCTATATAGTTATAACGAATTAAGCCAAATTTCTTGTCGGCGGAATTGTGAAGAAAAGGCGATTGTAAATTTAATTATTTTGCATAGCCAATATTCAAAAGCTCTCCTGTATAGACAGAAAAGGATAAAACGAACTTTTTGAAAGAGAAACTTTCTTTCAATCAGAGAAATACGAACTTTAAAAGATAAAACATTACATTTGACTAAAGAGATATTTCCTAAACTATAACCGGATAGAGTTGGATCATACTCCAAGAACAGGACATTCGTATCACCACTCTTTAACTGCTTTCTCTCCTCCTTTGTCCTCTTAAATTTCCCCCCAGAGGGACGGACCTTTTTTGCGAAAAACAGGGACTTGCCTGAATACAATCCTCATCTAAATTTCTTAAGAGTAATAAGAAGGGGAAATTACACATTAGGGCACGTCCCTACTGTGTAAAATGATAAGGGATTTTGCTTGAGCCGTAAGGATATTTTCCTCGTCTTCAAGGATTACATTCCCAGGAATTATTTATGTTCAAGCTTGTGAAAATTTTTGCTTGAAAATTTTTAAAATAGGAATTTCGGATAGATTTGTTTTCAAAAGGGAAGCTGGAAAGAGATTAAAAATAAAAACGGAGTCTCTGACATCAGAAACTCCGTTAGTACTCAGAGCGGGAATCGAACCCGCACGTCTGTTGAGGACACTGGATTTTGAGTCCAGCGCGTCTACCAATTCCGCCACCTGAGCAAAGAACTCGGCTGCAAAGGTAGATATTTTTGGAATAATTGCAAATCCTCCTCTAATTTTTTTAATTTATTTCGGTAAAATGTATCCTTTTTAAACGTTCCTTCGTATGAATCATTGTTCTTAATGTTCAATACTCATGTTCAAAAATGATTCCCCCTGAGGACTTTACCGACGGGGGATTATTTATTTAGCTATTGCAATCGAATTTATTAAAAATCCCGTCGAAACTTTGGCTGATTTTTTTCCTATTTTCGATTCGCGGGGATATCCTTTGATAAATTTATTTTTCTCTCTTCCGGAAAGCTTTTTAACAACCATATTTTAATATTTTTGTATGAACGATTAGCCATATTGTTAGGGCTACTTTAAAATAAATTTTATACCGGAACAATAATGAAAAATATCAGACAGATCTTTTTTTATCCCTTTTCCTCGAGAGGAGCAGGGGCTTATATACCTATCGATTCGTAAATGTATCCGGATGTTAATACTATGATTTTATCTAATAAGTAAAATATGAAAGCTGTTTCCCGTTTTTTGCCATCGGTCGTTTTTTTCCTTTTAATAGGTTTCTCTTCCTTTTCACAACCGAAAGGAAGCCTCAAGGGACGTGTTTACGATTTGAAAAACAACCAGGGAATCCCTTTTGCCAATGTCCAGGTATATTCTTCTGCCCTCGGAACGGCTACCGACACAAAAGGTTATTTTGAAATAGACAGCATATCACCCGGATACATTCGGTTGGAAATAAGCTGTGTCGGTTACAAAACAATTTTATCAGAAGAATATATGGTTAACACTGCTTTTAAAAGAGAGGTAGAAATCGGGTTGGAAGAATTACCGGTCTCTTTGGAGCAAGTTACAGTAAAAGCAAGCCCTTACCGAAAAACGGCCGAATCTCCTCTATCTGTACAACGAATCGGTATTTCTGAAATTGAAAAGAACCCGGGCGGGAACCGGGATATTTCAAAAGTACTCCAATCCATGCCGGGAGTGCTTTCTTCTCCGGCTTTCCGAAACGATTTTATTGTCCGAGGCGGGGGGCCCTCCGAAAACCGGTTTTACTTGGACGACGTAGAGTTGCCCACTCTCAACCATTTTGCTACCCAAGGCGCCTCTGGCGGGGTAGTGAGTATTATAAATGTAGATTTTGTCAAAGAAGTCAATTTTTATGCGGGAGCATTTCCCGCTTCCCGGGGAAATTTACTCAGTTCCCTACTCGATTTTCAACAAACAACCGGTAACCCGGACCGGGTCAAAGTCAGGGCTACCCTTGGAGCCACAGATTACGGTCTTTCTTTAGATGGTCCTCTCACTCCTACCACAACTTTCCTTTTATCGGCGCGGCGGAGTTATCTGAAAATGCTTTTCAGCTTTATCGGGCTTCCCTTTTTACCCGTATACAATGATTTCCAATTCAAAACGGCAACCCGGTTTAATCAAAAGAATGAATTTATTTTATTAGGTATTGGGGGATATGATATAAACCGGCTCAATAAAAAAATAAATCATCCGGATGACAATCAAGAATACATTCTGGGTTGGTTACCTGAAAGCCGGCAATGGAGTTATACTTTAGGGGCTGTTTACAAACAGTACGGAAACAGCTGGCAAAATCTCTGGGTAATCAGTCGCAGTGAGCTAAAAAATAAAGTGGAGAAATACAGCTTTAACGATAAAAAACTACCCAAATTAGTCGATTATAATTCCGGAGAAGCGGAAAATAAATTTCGTTTTGAACATAAACGGCAGATATCTTCTCATTTCCGGCTCACGGCAGGCGTTGGCATAGAATATGCCACCTACCGGAATTCTACGTTCCGGGTCCTCTACTACCAGAATCAATCTCAAAATATCGATTATAACCGGCGATTAAATCTCTGGAAATGGTCCTTTTTCGGACAAGTTGTAAAAACATTCGGCGAGGAAAAATTCACCTTATCTTTCGGGCTCCGGGGAGATGCGACTCATTATGCTGCATCTACTCAAAACATATTCCGGCAAATCTCTCCCCGTCTTTCTCTATCGTATGCTTTGCACCCCAAATGGTTTCTCCACTTCAATACAGGAAGGTATTACCAACTCCCCTCCTACACGACAATGGGGTATGCGGATGAACAAGGGGAACTGATTAATAAAAGGCACAAATTAAGATACATCGGCTCTAACCATTATGTTGCGGGCATAGAATTCCGCCCCACCCCCCTTACCCGGATTACAGTAGAAGGTTTCTACAAAACATACGACCACTACCCTGTTTCCCTTCTCGACTCTGTTTGTCTGGCCAATAAAGGGACAGATTATGTAGCAGTGGGAGACGAACCGGTCAAACCGGTAGGAGAAGGAAGAAGCTACGGTATAGAATGTATGCTCCGCACTCAAGAATTTTACGGAATCATAGCTTCTGCAGCTTATACTTTCTACTATAGCGAGTTCAAAAAATTAGACCATAATTTACGTTCCTTATCCACTTACATCCCCAGTAACTGGGACAATCGTCACATTTTTACCTTAACGGCCAGCCGCAAATTCAAGCAAAACTGGGACGTCGGTTTGAAATGGCGTTATGTTGGGAAAGCGCCCTATACGCCCTGGGATATAGAAATGACCTCTTCTATTCCGGCCTGGGACGCCAAGCGGCAGCCTTATTACGACTTCAGCCGTTTTAATTCCGAAAGATTACCTGCCTTTCATCAATTGGATATGCGGGTAGACAAAAGTTTCTTTTTCCGGAAATGGTCTCTTATTCTATACGCAGACATTCAAAACATCTATCATTACAAATCCCAAGGTCCCCCTTTACTTGTGCCGGAAAAAGATAAGCAAGGGAACTACATAAAAAATCCGGACCGGGAAGGTTATTATCAAATGCGTTATATCAAAAATGAAATCGGAGGGACAATTCTGCCTTCTGTAGGGATTATCATCGATTTTTAAGCACAAAATATTTCTCTTCCAGAAGTTCTTCAAACGCTTCGTTGTGAGGTTGAGGATTAATTCTTAATTTTACAACCGGATACAAACTTAATTAACTTATCTGTATACACTGTGGATTTTTTGCACGAATTAAATGATAATCAAAGAGAAGCTGTTCTCCATACGGAAGGGCCGGCTTTAGTAATTGCCGGTGCAGGTTCCGGAAAAACCCGGGTATTGACCTACCGAATTGCCCATCTTTTGAGCAAAGGAATTCCTGCTTATCATATTTTGGCTTTGACTTTTACAAACAAGGCGGCCCGGGAAATGCAAAAACGAATTTCCCAGTTGGTCGGTGCAGAAAATGCTTCTAATCTCTGGATGGGGACTTTCCACTCAATTTTTTCCAAAATACTTCGTTTCGAAGCCGATAAGTTAGGTTATACGTCCAATTTTACCATATACGACACTCAAGATTCTAAAAACCTGATAAAGGCGATTGTCAAAGATCTCAAACTGGACGATAAAGTTTACAAACCCAACGATGTATTGGGCCGGATTTCCATGGCGAAAAACAATCTGATTGTCGCGCAGGCCTATGCCCAATCCTCGCGGATCACAAATGCGGATGCTGCTGCCCGCAAGCCTATGATTGCAGAAATTTACAAGCATTACCAAATGCGGTGTAAACAAAGCGATACGATGGACTTTGACGATTTACTGCTACAAACGAATATTTTATTCCGTGATTTTCCGGAAGTATTGGCCAAATATCAGCAGAAATTCCGATATATTCTGGTAGATGAATACCAAGATACCAATTATTCTCAATACCTCATTATTAAAAAGTTATCGGAAAGTCATCACAATATCTGCGTGGTGGGAGACGATGCACAGAGTATTTACTCTTTCCGGGGAGCCCGTATTGAAAATATATTGAATTTCCGGAACGATTATCCGGATTTTAAAATCTTTAAACTGGAACAAAACTACCGTTCGACAACTACGATTGTCAATGCTGCCAACAGTATCATCAGTAAAAACAAAGAACAAATCCCCAAACGCATTTTTTCTGAAAACGAAGAAGGGGAAAAGATAAAGGTCCTCCGCGCCCTTTCCGATAAAGAAGAAGGATTCCAAGTCACAAACGAAATATTTAAAATGGCCAATTATGAACAAGAAGAATACAGTGACTTTGCCATTCTCTACCGGACGAACGCCCAGTCCCGTATCCTGGAAGAAGCTTTGAGAAAACGCAATATTCCTTATAAAATATACGGTGGACAATCCTTTTATCAACGCAAAGAAATAAAAGATTTATTAGCTTATTTCCGCCTATCTGTCAATCAGAACGACGAAGAAGCTTTCAAAAGAATCATCAACTATCCCCGACGAGGAATCGGAGATACGACCATCGACAAGATCCGGGAGATTGCCCAGCAACACCGTGTCAGCATGTGGACAGTATTGTGTAATCTGGAAAAAGTAGCCGGTTCATTCAACAATTCCAGTCTTACGAAACTAAATAACTTCCGGCTTTTAATCGAAAAATTTGCAGAAAGAAGTCAGGAAGAAAATGCTTATGATGTGGCCTGTACAATTGTTCAAAGTTCAGGAATTACAGACGATCTTTCCAATGACAGTACCCCGGAAGGTGTTTCCCGTAAAGAAAACATCCAGGAACTTTTAAATGCCATTAAGGATTTCAGTGAAACCGCTTATAAAGAAGGCTTTAGTGACAAACTGGCCACATTTTTGGAAGGAGTAGCTTTATTGACAGATCAGGACACTGAAAAACCGGGCGACGACAACAAAGTTACCTTAATGACCATTCATGCAGCCAAAGGCCTGGAATTTCCCAACGTATTTATTACAGGCATCGAAGAAGAACTTTTCCCAGCCCAGCAATGTGCCAGCAATCCACAGGCATTGGAAGAGGAAAGGCGCCTCTTTTATGTCGCCTTGACACGGGCAGAAAAAAAAGTAGTGATGTCCTATGCCACCACCCGTTACCGCAACGGACAAATTATTTCTACCCGGCCTTCCCGCTTTATTGCAGAAATCGACCCCCACTTTCTGGATGGTTTTATTGCCCCCCGGCAAGAAACTTCTCCTTTCAATTTCAAAACTACTTCCCCTTTCCGGAAACCCGTTTCTGAAACATTGGCTCCGGTACACACTACTCCCCTTCCGGACATAGGCTCATCAAAACTCAAACCTATTGAGCCAAATTCCGTAATACCAGGTATGATCCTTTTTCATCCTACCTTCGGAACAGGGAAAGTACTCTCGCTGGAAGGTCTCGGAGTGAATAAAAAAGCAAAAATGTTCTTCAATAAAGAAGGTACAAAAACTTTATTGTTAAAATTTGCAAAATTATTCATACAAGAAGATTAATTATTATCGGATAATAAGTAAAAAAATTTATCTTTGTCGCACAATCCTGATAAAGATGCTCTCCGGCAAATATGACGAAACTTTCCCGGAGTTTTTCCGAAAAAAACACAAAAAATTGTAATGAGGCCCAAATATCTTCATCAAATATAAAATTGAGTGGCTTTTAAATAATCCTTAAGAATGGAATATAATACCCAAAAGAAAAAATTACTTCTTCCTGAATACGGCAGAAACATACAAAAAATGGTGGATCACATCAGAACCATACAAGATAGAGAGGAGCGGAACAGGGCAGCCCGTACAGTCATCGACGTAATGGGTAATCTTTATCCTCATTTACGGGATGTTCCGGATTTCAGGCATAAATTATGGGATCATTTGGCAATTATGTCGGAATTTCAATTAGATATAGATGCTCCTTATCCCTTACCTTCTCTGGAAAAAATCAATGAAAAGCCAGAAAAATTAAAGTACAATACAAATCATATCAAATTCAGACATTACGGAAAGCTCGTTGAAAAATTAATTGAAAAAATAAAAGAGACAGAAGATCTGGAACAAAAAAGAGCTTTAATTGTACTGACCGCTAATCACATGAAAAAATCCTTTCTTACCTGGAATAAGGATAGTGTAGAAGACGAACAAATTTACAACGATATCAATACATACTACGGCAGTACGGTCATTTTACCGGAAGGTATGACCCTCTCTCATTCCAAGGACTTACTTCAAAAGAAGAGCAAACCCAGTTCCAACAAACCGATACTGAATAAAAACAACAATTCCAAAAACGCCAAGAGAGAGAACAACAATTCCAACAACAATCACTCCTATCATAAAAAACAGTATTAAACGGATAAAATAGTATTTTATCCTCCGCTCTTTATGGAAATCACAGTTATTCTCGGAAGTAATACCGGTCAGAAAAGGCAATGGATTGAAGAAGCCATACGCCGTTTAGTTGGTACAGCAGGACCTGTATTAAAGGCATCTTCCTATTACGAGACGGAGCCTTGGGGATTTAGCTGTGCAGAGACCTTTCTAAACCGTGTCGTTGTATTTAACAGCCGGCTGGATCCTGAAAATTTTCTGACAAAAGCCTTGGAAATAGAAAAACAATTAGGACGTGTCAGGCACTCAGGACAACAATACGAATCGCGGACCATTGACATTGACATTCTATTCTGCGATTCTCTTCTCATTCACACTCCTGAGCTCATCGTTCCCCATCCACGCTTAGCCGAACGTAATTTCGTACTTGTTCCCCTCAACGAAATCATGCCTCATTTTGAACATCCGCTTCTTCACCGGAAAATTTCAGAACTTTTGATTCAGAGTCCAGATAAACTAAGCGTCAAAAAAATAGAAATGTAAAAAAACAGAAACATCCGGGTCGAAAAAGCTGAATTCAACTTGCAAATGCAACAGAATTCTGATTAATAATTTGTTTAAATATTTCGTTTGGCGTGAGGTATCCAAGTCTTTTACGAGGTCGATTATTGAGTTTATTTTCAATCCACTTAATCTGTTTGTTGGTTACTTCACTAAAGTCCTTACCCTTTGGGATATACTGCCTGATAAGCCCGTTGGTGTTTTCATTGGCACCACGTTCCCATGAGTGGTATGGTTTGCAAAAATAGAATTTTATTTCCAATTTTTGCGCAATTTCCTCGTGCTTTGCAAACTCCTTTCCATTGTCAGCCGTAATTGTGTGTATTAAGTTTTTCACTTTCCGCAGTGCCCATACTGCAATCTTAGCTACCGGGATGGCTTCTTTTCCCGACAACTTGCGTATCCAGACCCTGCTTGTTGCTCTGTCGTTAATGGTAAGAATGGCACCTTTGTGGTTCTTACCAATAATTGTATCTATCTCTAAATCACCAAATCTCTCCTTCAGTTCCACTATCTCGGGACGCTCATCAATATCCACCCTGCCTGGGATAAATCCTCGCCCTGCATTTTTAGAACCACGTTTGGCATACCTGCGACCTTGTCTGCGAAGATATTTGTGCAGTTTGCCACCCCGCCGCTTATCCTCCCAAATCCAGCGATATATCGTTTCGTGAGATACCATCGCAATTCCCTCCAAGCGGCTCCTGCCGACAATCTGCTCCGGGCTGAATCCTTTCTTCAACAGCTTTATTATCCGTTTTCTCATTGCCGGTGTAAGCACTTCCTTGCGATGTTTTTGCTGCTTGCGCCTGTCTGCTTTTCGCTGGGCAAGCTCCATGCTATAGCTACCACTTCGGGCGTCGCAATTGCGCTTTATCTCCCTGTAAACAGTGCTTTTATCTACTCCGATAGCTTCCGCTATTGCTTTTTTGCTCATCGGTATTTGCAACATCATAGAAATTGCATACCTTTGTTCCTCGGTTATATGTTTGCTCATCTGCAACTTTTTTTTCTTTGGACGGACAATTAAAGCAAAGATAGCAAACTTTATCCATTCAGAGTGAGAGAAAGGGGGACATTGTCTCTCTTTCCTCTCTGAAAAATAAATGTTTTTATTGCTTATTATCCGCACCCAAAAAGTTGCATTTATAAGTTGAACTCAAGAAATTTAAATTCAGACGATTGAGTATCATCTCGCTTTTAAATCCGGAATACCCTCATTAAAAATCACATATATCTTTTTATATCCGCTCCGATAGCATTCAGTTTTACATCGATATTTTCATATCCCCGGTCGATCTGATCGATATTATGAATAGAGCTGACGCCTTTAGCCGACAAAGCAGCAATCAACAAGGCGATTCCTGCCCGAATATCCGGAGAGGTCATTTTAGTTGCCCGTAACTGAGATTCGTGATTTTGTCCGATTACAGTAGCCCGGTGAGGGTCGCACAAAATAATTTTTGCCCCCATATCAATCAATTTATCGACAAAAAATAAACGGCTTTCAAACATTTTCTGGTGGATTAACACACTTCCTTTCGCCTGAGTAGCTACCACTAAAAATACACTTAATAAATCAGGAGTCAGCCCAGGCCAGGGAGCATCTGACACCGTCAGAATAGAACCGTCGATAAAATCTTCAATCATATAATGTTCCTGACGGGGAATATAAAGATCGTCGTCCCGTTCTTCAACCCTTACCCCCAATTTCCGAAAAGCATCCGGGATAAGACCCAGTTGGCGGATATTGACATTCTTAATGGTTATCTCGGAACGGGTCATAGCAGCCAATCCGATATAACTACCCACTTCAATCATATCCGGCAGACAACGATGCCGGCAACCGTGCAATTTCTTTACCCCTTCAATTGTCAATAAATTGGAAGCGATACCCGAAATCTTAGCTCCCATTGAATTCAACATCAGACAAAGTTGCTGAATATAAGGTTCGCAAGCGGCATTATAAATAGTTGTCACCCCTTCTGCCAAAACAGCGGCCATGATAATATTAGCGGTACCTGTAACAGAAGCTTCATCCAGCAACATATAATTCCCTTTCAGCTTAGTAGCAAAAGCTTTAAAACAACCGTTTAGAGCATCGTATTCGAACGTAGCTCCCAATCGTTCAAAACCCAGAAAATGAGTATCCAGGCGGCGACGCCCGATCTTATCTCCTCCGGGTTTCGGAATAACTCCGCTTCCGTGTATAGCAAGCAGCGGCCCTAAAATCATAATTGATCCCCTTAAACTGACCGCTTTATTATAAAAATCTTCGGTCTCAAAATAACGGAAATCTATATCAGAAGCGCAAAAAGCAAATTCCCCACGAGCCAACCGCTCCACTTTTACACCCATTCCCTCTACTAACTCGATCAGTTTCAATACATCCAGAATCTCAGGCACATTCGTAATAATCACTTCTTCCTGGGTCAATAATGCCGCACAAATCACTTGTAATGCCTCATTTTTAGCCCCTTGTGGGCAAAGTCCTCCCTTTAATCTTTTACCTCCGGTAATAACAAATCGGCTCATTTTGCTAAATTGTTTATCAAATCCATATCTAAATCTATCCGGACATTCAATTGCTTCTTATTCCATTCACCATACTCTTCCTTGGGAAACTCTACTATCCGAACATCTGATTACACAACTATTGAAGATCCAATTCCTGTGCGTTGGTAAAGCTATTAAAAAACAAAGTAAAAACAAAAATACCTCCCTGTAATATTGTGTTAAATGAATTATATGGCTACTTTTGCAAATAATGTGTTATTATTTTGTTCTTTGCACAGACAAAATATTCCATACACCTGAACTTTATACTTCTAAAAAACGAACAAGTTTATATTTAAATAGATATCACTAAAATAAATCTTTATGAAAAGCTTTCTAAAATATACTCTCGCTACCATCGTCGGAGTTATTATTGTAAATTTTATCCTTTTACTGATCGGTTTCGCCATTATCGGTACGCTTTCGAAACTAGGCGAACAAGTAGTGGATGTCAAAGAAAACAGTATTCTTCGCATCCAATTGAATAATGCAATCCCCGACAGGAGCTCGAACAATCCGTTTAGTGATTTCAGTTTATTTTCTTTCAAACCAGGGATATCGTTAGGATTAAATGATATTTTGAAAAATATAGAAAAAGCCAGCCGGGATCCCCGCATCCAAGGTATATATTTAGACCTGACAGATATTCAGAGTAACTTTGGAGGATTGGCCACTACGGAAGAAATCCGGGAAGCTCTGAAAGATTTTAAAAAAAGCGGAAAATTTATTTACAGTTATGCCAATATGGGATATAGCCAAAAAAGCTATTATCTGGCTACGGTAGCAGACAGTATTTTTGTCAATCCGGAAACGCCCCTCATGTTAATGGGTATGGGAGGAACCACCTTTTTTTACAAAGATATGCTGGACAAAATCGGCATAAAAGTGGATATTGTAAAAGTAGGAAAATACAAATCAGCCGTAGAACCCTTTACTCAAACAGAAATGAGCGCTTCAAACCGGGAACAGATTGAAGTATACCTGCATTCTTTATGGGGTACCCTCCTACAGGGTATTTCCAACACCCGTTCTATTTCGGTTGACAGTTTAAATTCTCTGGCCGATCAGGTGGAGTTCCGTTCGCCTCTGGAAGAAAAAGCCTACGGTCTCTTTGACGGTGTCCTTTACGAAGATCAGGTGCTTGCACTGTTAAAAGAAAAATGCGGACGAAAAGAAAAAGATAAGCTAAATTTCATCAAGCTTTCAGACTATCGAAAAGCCAGTCCGAGTTCTACAAAATTCGTCAAAGAAAAGATTGCCATCATCTATGCCAGTGGTGAAATCTTATTTGAACAGACCGAAAAAACGATTGGCCCTGAATTGGCAGAGACCATACGAAAAGCGCGGGAAGATCAAAATGTCAAGGCAATTGTTTTGCGTGTAAATTCACCGGGAGGAAGTGCTTTAACTTCCGATATCATCTGGCGTGAAGTATCTTTGGCTACTCAGGTCAAACCCGTCATCGTTTCTATGGGAAATGTTGCAGCTTCCGGCGGATATTACATTTCTTGTGCAGCCGATACGATTGTAGCCGACCCCATGACACTTACCGGATCTATCGGAATCTACGGCCAGTTTTTCTCGGGAGAAAAACTTATCAAAGACAAAATGGGCATTACCAGCAGCGTTGTCAAAACAAATGAACACAGCGACTTCGGTGGAGGTTATCCTCTCCCGTTGCCGATCAGTAACCGTCCTTTGACCCCCTATGAAAAAAATGTCTTACAAAAATACATTGAAAAAGGATATGAAACCTTTTTGAACAGAGTAGCTCAAGGCAGACATATGACCCGGGACGAAGTGCATGAAATAGCTCAAGGACGGGTTTGGACAGGAAAAGATGCCGTGAAAGTAGGTTTGGTGGACGTTTTGGGAGGACTGGACGATGCGATACAAATTGCTGCTCAGAAAGCAAAAGTGAGCGATTACAGAATCGTAGAATACCCGACAGAAAAAGATTTCATGCAAGAATTGCTGAATAGTTTTTCTGCTTCTATAAAAACAAATATACTCAAAAACGAATTGGGAGATTATTACGAAACCTTCCGGCAATTACAAAATACACTGAATATGCCTGAAGGATTAATCACCAGAATACCTTATGATATTGATATAAATTAAACACCGTCAGGTACACAAACCGTATGCGATGATTTTTATAAAAATTATATTATCACCGTTGAGTTTTTTATACGGTATAGGGGTAGGAATCCGGAACTTCCTATTTAACACAGGGATACTGAAATCGAAAGAATTCAATATCCCGGTAATCTGTGTCGGTAATATTACCGTCGGAGGAACCGGAAAAACCCCGCATACGGAATATCTTTTATCCAGGCTTCAGAACGATTTTCGGGTAGCTTGTCTGAGCCGGGGGTATAAACGCCAAACATCCGGTTTTCAACTGGCTACTCCCCATTCCAATGCAGAAGAAATCGGAGACGAACCTCTACAAATCAAACATAAATTTCCCAAAGTCATCGTAGCCGTAGACGAAAACCGGGTGAGGGGAATCGAACACCTATTAGCTTTACCTGAAAGACCGGAAGTGATCATTCTAGATGATGCATTTCAGCACCGTTCTGTAAAAGCCGGTAAAAACATTGTACTAGTAGATTACAACCGACCGGTGTTTAAAGATTGTCTGTTACCAGCAGGCCGATTAAGAGAAACGCCAAAGGGATTGAAAAGAGCCGATTATATTATAGTCAGCAAATGTCCGCCAACTCTGACTCCTATCGAAAAAAGAATTCTCTTTAAGCATCTGAAGATAAAGCCTTATCAACAATTATTTTTCACACATCAGCAATACGGTCCGATTCGCGACATAAATGCTCAGGAGACTCCGCTTCATCTGGATAAAAATTCTTATATCCTTTGTCTCACAGGCATTGCTAACCCCACACCTTATATAGAGCATCTTAAAAAATTCACGCCTCAAATCAAAGAACTGAGATACCCGGACCATCATCATTTCACTTCCAGGGATATTTCAGAAATTTGTACAAGCTTCGAAAATATTCCCTACCGGGATAAATATTTATTTACAACCGAGAAGGATCTGATGCGTTTAAAATCCTGGGATTTACCTGAAAACCTAAAAAAGAAAATATTTTACATACCCGTAGAACCGGTATTTTTAAATAAACAAGATGTTTTATTAAATGAATTGAAAGACTATGTTACAAAAAATAAATGAAAGTGCAGCTTATATCTCGCGTTTTCTGGAAAAAGAAACCTGCTCCATCGGTATCATCTTGGGAACCGGCCTGGGTGAGCTTGGAAAATCCATAGAGGTAAAACATACTATTCCTTATGCTGCTATCCCTCATTTTCCTGTTTCGACAGTACAAGGTCACAAAGGAAACTTACTTATCGGAAAATTCGGAGGTAAAAATGTAATCGCTATGCAAGGCAGATTTCATTTTTACGAAGGTTATTCTATGCAGGAGGTTACTTTCCCCATCCGGGTATTGCATCAATTGGGGGTGTCCCGTTTATTTGTCTCCAATGCAGCCGGAGGAGTAAACACAACTTTCCTGGCAGGAGATTTAATGATTATTACCGATCACATAAATCTTTTCCCGGAACATCCATTAAGAGGTAAAAATATCGATGAATTGGGACCTCGGTTTCCGGGTATGACAAATGCTTATAGTCCGGATTTGATCCGTCTGGCTGAAGGAGCCGGAGAGAAATTAGGTATTCAATTGAGGAAAGGCGTATATGCAGGATTACAGGGACCTTCTTTCGAAACGCCGGCAGAATACAATTGGATCCGGATCATCGGCGGAGATGCCGTCGGAATGTCCACTGTTCCCGAAATCATCGTTGCCCGTCACATGAACATGGAATGTTTCGGAATGTCCGTCATTACCAATAGTACCGCTTCTCCGGAATTGATAAAAACAGATCACGAAGAAGTACAGGACATCGGTAATACCGCTCAGCCCCGAATGACAGCTTTGTTTAAAGAAATTATTTCCAGCTTATAATTCCCCGAGGAGGGAAATCATCGTTGAGAGTTCGTGTATCGACCACTGATACCGTATTCTCAACGATATTTTTATCGTGCTATCTTCCAGTTCAAAACCTATCGCATCATCCATTCTATAACCGGAACGAGGATTGCAGTCATAATTCCCATTACTCCAATGGCCAAACCGCTGATAGCTCCTTCAACAGCACCTAGTTCCATGGCCCGGGCCGTTCCCAACGCATGAGCAGCTGATCCGAGGGCCAAACCTTTAGCAATTTTACTTTTGATTCCCAGCTTTTCTAAAATAAAAGGTCCTACAATACCTCCGAAAATACCCACTAAAATCACCACAATCGCAGCAATAGAAGGAACTCCTCCGGCTTTCTCGGCAATACTCATAGCAATCGGAGTGGTGACTGATTTCGGCTCTATAGAAGCAATCAGCACAGGGTCAGCTCCTAAATAACGGGCAATATAAATGACACTGAAAATACCGATGACACATCCTACAAAAACAGAAGTTACGATAGAAACCACATTTTCCCTCAACAGACTCAATTGTTCATACAACAAATAACCCAATACGACAACGGTCGGTCCCAACAAAAAACTGATTATCCGACTTCCCTGTTCAAAAGATTCATAAGATATACCCAAAAAGCGGATCAGGACAGCTAATACAGGGATAGAAATCAATAAAGGATGCAAAAAAGCTAATTTCGTTCGACGATAAAACCAAACGGAAACAAGGTAAATGCCCACAACCAATGTTAAAATAAATATTTCAGTATTCAGAATTTTTTCCATATATCCGCTTTCTTTTCATTGACTTTTCTCTTTTTTCAAAGCACTGCTGTATAAAAGCGACGATCACAATAATGATCACCGTACTTACCGCGCAGGCCACTAATATCACCTGCCAATATTTCGATAAAATATCCAAGGCATTTACAATACCAACCCCGGCAGGAATAAAAAAAAGAGCCATATTATCACACAAGAACCGGGCCACAGGCTTTATTTGTCCCGGTTTTACCCATTTCAGACACAAAGCCGTAAACAACAAGACCATACCAATGACACTCCCGGGAACAAATCCGTGAATCAGCCAGGCTACAAATTCGCCCAAAGCATAAAACAACAATACAATAAATATACCCGATAACATGATTTACCCTTTTGAAGCTGCAAAAATAATGTTTATTCCCCTTCGTTATCTCCTAACAACATAATTCCCGCTCCAAAACGTCCGGCATCGTTACCGCTCCGACGGTAAGAAAAAAATTCTTCGGAATGACATTTCGTACATAAACCGGCCACCTCAATATATTCTTCCCTTATACCCACAGCTAAAAGTTGCCTCCGGTTGATTTCCCACAAATCAATATGACATTTTCCCAAAGAATTTACGGGTCCGAGAATCCCGGGAAAGCTTTTCCATTTTTGCTGAAATAAAACAGCCACTTCCGGTCCGACCTCAAAACAACATTTCCCAATAGAAGGACCGATTCCAGCCCTGATATCGGCAGCACAACAGTTGAATCTGTCTTGCATGACAGTCGCCGTTTTCTCAACAATTCCGGCCAATGTTCCTTTCCAACCGGCATGCACAGCCGCTACTACTTTTTTGACAGGATCACACAAAAGGATAGGGACACAATCAGCTGCCAAGACCATCAGACAAACACCCGTCTCCTTTGTTACCAAAGCGTCGGTTTCCGGGAAACGACTCTCCCGGTCCATAGCTCCCCGGCCAGCATCCTGCCGCTTTACCTCCACGATATGATCGGAATGCACCTGCTGTCCCAAACACAAGGCTTCCGGACGAAAACCGACAGCAACAGCCAATCTCCGGCGAGCGACAAGCATCCGATCCGAGGGCTCTCCGTCCGGATAACCAATATTCCCGGCAGCCGTAGACACAAAATGCAAAATCCCCCTGCAAGCGGATAAATTTTCAAAACGATAAAAAGGGAATAATATATGATTTATTTTTTCCATTCTTCCTCGAATAGAGAAGCAGCTTTTTCCAATGCTTCAGGTTTACCCATATCCATCCACTTTACTGCCGGTTTATAACATCCCCGTATGTTCGTATCAGCAGCTATAGATAAATAAAAATCGATAATCGAAAATTTACCTTCCCAATCCTTCATCCGTTGAAAAATTTCCGGCGACAATACATGAATACCATTAAATGCAAACGAACGGTAATCTGTTGCCCGAACGTCTTTATCACAAAACTTAAACTCTCCTGTTTGACAATTTTTCCAGCCTTTCAAGCAATTTTGCTCGTCAAACAAAAGATAACGGGTTGTATTCCTCTGTCCAAGCAACAAAGAAGCCAATGCTCCCGAAGTACAATGCTCCTTCCAAAAAGCTTTTAAATCCAGATCCGAAGCTACGTCGACATTATGAACCAAAAAGGGCTCTTCTCCTTCCAGAAAAGGACAAGCTTTCTTTATCCCTCCCCCTGTATCCAGCAACTTTCCTCTTTCGTCCGAAAGATCTATCCGAACCCCGAAATTTTCATGAGCCTTCAAAAAATCGATGATCTGCTGTCCCCAATGATGGATATTCATCACGATATGATCCACACCGGCTGCTTTTAACTTATGAATCAAATGCTCCAACATCGGTCTGCCACCCACTTCTACCAATGCCTTGGGACAACTATCGGTCAGAGGCTTTAATCGGGTCCCCAAACCGGCTGCAAATATCATAGCTTTCATACGATTATGATTTTCTTTCAATAATTCTCTAGAACCTGCCTTTCCCAATCACATTCTCGGATGTGCCAAGGCCTAAGGAAGTTTTATAACAGCACTTTAAATTGCTGTTCAATTTCTCTTTCCCGGTGCAACAAGTGCACATTGACTCCCCACTTCCGGTACACATATTCAGCTAAATGTTGAGCACAATATACCGACCGGTGTTGTCCGCCCGTACAGCCGAAACAGACCATAAGACTGGTAAAACCTCTTTGCCGGTACCGTTCAACCGAAGCGTCCACCAAAGCATATACAGATTCCATAAAACGAAGAACTTCTCCGTCTTCTTCTAAAAAACGGATAACCGGTTCATCCAAGCCTGTCAGACATTTATAAGCCTCATATTTCCCGGGATTATGTATGGCCCGGCAATCAAAAACAAATCCCCCTCCGTTTCCGGAAAAATCTTCAGGGATTCCCTTCCGATACGAAAAGCTATACACCTGTACCGTCAATCCCCGTTCTTCTTTTTTTCCCACATTTTCGTCCCGGTCACACAAATCTCTCAGCGTTTTATCTAAATAAGGATATTCAGGAAAGCCTTCCTCCAACAAATTTCTTAAATTAGAAATCGCAAAAGGTACACTCTCCAGAAAATGCCGTTTCTTTTCAAAATATCCCCGGAAGCCATAGGCCCCTAATACTTGTAAGGACCGAAATAATACAAAATACCGAAGCCGTTTCTTAAAAGCTTCCGGATCCACAGGCATAAAAGCCTGTAATGCCTCTAAATAATCGTCCAGTAATGCCGCACGTAACATCTCCGGATAATTGGCTTTCGCCTGCCACAAAAAAGAGGCCACATCATAATAAAGAGGGCCTTTCCGGCCTCCCTGAAAATCGATAAAAAAAGGAGTTCCTTCCTTTAACATCACATTTCTGGCTTGAAAATCCCGGTACATAAAAGTATAAAAAGGTTCCTCCAGTAAAGTATCCGCCAATTTATCAAAATCATCTTCCAACTTATCTTCTGAAAACTCGATTCCGGTAGCTTTCAAAAAACAATATTTAAAATAATTGAGATCCCAAAACACCGATCGTCGGTCGAACTCAGGACGAGGATAACAACGACTGAAATCGAGAGTTTCTGCCCCCTTAAACTGCAAAACCGGCAGTAACCGGATGGTTTGCTGTAAAAAAAGACATTCCTGTCGACTGAATTCTCCGCTCTTCCGTCCTCCTTCCAAGGCATCAAACAAAAGAGTATCCCCCAAATCCTCCTGCACATAATACATATAATCGTCCGTATGTTCATATACCTCCGGTACCGGTAATCCCTGTTTACGCAGATGTGCTGACAAATAAACAAAAGCCCGGTTTTCTTCCGGGGAGGCTCCCCATACGCCAATACGGGTAAAATGCCAACTCTTTAATCTGAAATACTTCCGGTTCGAACCGGAAGAGGGAAATACTGTTATTTCCTGTACTTTTTCTCCGGTTATCTCCTCAAATAATCTATTTAGTTCTGGAATCATCGCCCTACTTTATTTGGAGTTAAAAATAATACTTTTAACTCCCCTACACAAGATTACACCCAAAAGAAAACTTTCAGAGGATATAAAATACGAAGAAGACAGAACGATGGAACTAGAATGTTCCTAGAAAAACCACTGATAATATAAAAGGGGGAAAGAGAGCGACCGGAAAATGAAATTTCGATCGTTTTTTTCTTATGCATCAGATCCCATAAGCTTGATAAGTCCTCTCCCCATTGCCCTAAAAATTAACCTATAAAATTCTATTCTTCTTTTCTCCGGCATAAAATTATTTTCCATTTTCTTTGTAATTTATAATGAATGAGCTATCTTTGCAAGCCGTTAATAGAAGAAATAATAATAAAATTCACATACGAAATGAAAAAGGGCATACATCCTGAAAATTACAGATTAGTAGCGTTTAAAGATATGTCTAATGGAACGACTACTATTACCAAATCAACCGCTGCAACAAAAGAAACGATTGAGATCGACGGTATCGAATATCCGCTGGTGAAATTGGAAATTTCCAATTCTTCACATCCGTTCTATACAGGTAAAATTAAATTGGTTGACACCGCTGGTCGTGTGGACAAATTTATGAACCGGTACAAAACTCATATGGAAAACAGAAAAAAATAAGTATTCCAAAAAATAAAAAAGCCGGCCGAAAAGTAAAAATTTCCGGCCGGCTTTTTTGTATCCTGCTTTTCCGGCAAAAGTTTTGTTATTTCAACTTCCTCTACGCCTGATCTAATTTCTCCTTGCCACTCTTCCTACAAGCCTAGTCAGAGCTGCAATTACAAGTAAACCGATCAAAGTATAATCGCCTACCTCTCTCGATAACCGCTCCTAAAATTACTCCCACTAAAACCCCAATACATGATTGATAAGGAACTACACCTCTTGTATCGCCACAATCAAAAACAAGAAGCGGCGAAATAAATCAAAATTATTATCCATTTCTATCCTTGTCGATAGCTATCTTCAGACCGACACAGTTACGAGAGAGCCCAAAAACTGACCCCGGCCGGAAATAAGAGAATGCTCATGAAGGACGAAAACGACCGATTGTCCTGACTTTAAAAATATAAAGGTCATTCCCTCACATTTTTTTCTATCCAACGTACTTCTTATAAAAACAGAACTTTGGCACGGGAATTGTCTTATATAAAGGAACAACTTATATATGTGCTATATTGACAAAATGTCAGTTGTATTATCTATAAATTCTGTAATAACTAAAATTGAGAAGGAGAGATTAAATGAATAAAATAGATTTCAGAAACATGCTGTTGGATGAGATTACAGAGGAATCTTCTGAGTTTTTACCGATACTGGGCGATGAAAAAGAATTATTGAACGACAACCTCAACATACCTGACACACTGCCAATTTTACCGCTTCGGAATACGGTTTTATTTCCGGGAGTAGTTATTCCGATAAATATCGGCAGAGATAAATCGCTAAAACTAATCCGGTATGCATACAAGCAAAGCGCACTTATCGGTGTCATTGCGCAAAAGGATACCAATACGGAAAATCCGACAATGGATGATTTGTTTAAAATCGGTACAATCGCTTCTATTTTGAAAATACTGGAAATGCCGGATGGTACTACCACGGCTATCATTCAAGGGAAAAAGCGTTTTTTACTGGAAGATATTCTGTATGACGATCCCTATCATGTAGGTAAAATCATACTCAAGCAAGAAGAACGTATGCCGGAAAACGATCCGGAATACAATGCTATTGCCGAATCTTTAAAAGAGATGGCAACCAAAATTGTCAAGTATTCCAGTCATATTCCAAACGAAGCCGGCTTTGCCTTAAAAAATATCGAAAGTATGCTGTTTCTGATCAATTTCATATCTTCCAATACAGATGTGGAATACAGAAGTAAGCAGGAATTACTGGAAATCGACAGTCTGAAGCAGCGGGCAATCAAATTGCTGGAAATTCTCAGTAAACAAGTCAGTTTATTGGAATTGAAAAACGATATCCAGAAAAAAGTAAAAATAGATATCGATAAACAGCAAAGAGAGTATTTCTTACATCAGCAGATGAAAACCATTCAGGATGAATTAGGCGGGAATCCTGTAGATGAAGAAATTAAAGAACTGGAGGAAAAAGGGAAACAAAAAGAATGGAGCGATTCTGTAAAAGAAATTTTTGAAAAAGAACTCAATAAACTGAAACGCTTGAATCCCGCTTCTCCGGATTATTCCGTACAATCGAACTATCTGAGGGAGCTGATTGACTTACCCTGGAATCATTATTCCAAGGACAATCTGGACTTGGATCATGCAAAAGAAATTCTGGATGCAGATCATTATGGATTGGAAAAAGTCAAGGACAGGATACTGGAATATCTGGCTGTTTTAAAATTAAAAGCCGATATGAAATCCCCCATTCTCTGTCTGTATGGACCTCCGGGAGTAGGAAAAACGTCTTTAGGTAAATCCGTAGCAAAAGCTATCGGGCGGGAGTTTGTCCGTATGTCGTTAGGAGGACTGCATGACGAATCGGAAATCCGGGGTCACCGAAAAACGTATATCGGTGCCATGCCGGGACGTATCATCCAAAGTATTAAAAAAGCCGGTACATCCAATCCGGTTTTTATCCTGGACGAAATAGATAAAGTGGGAAATGATTTCCGCGGAGATCCTCAATCTGCTTTGCTGGAAGTTTTGGACCCGGAACAAAACACCAATTTCCACGATAATTTTCTGGATATAGACTATGACTTGTCCAAAGTTATGTTTATTGCAACAGCTAACGATATTTCTACCATCGCTCCTCCCTTGAGGGACCGTATGGAAATCATCGAAGTAAGTGGTTACCTGCTCGAAGAAAAAAGGGAAATAGCCAAACGGCATCTGATACCCAAGCAACTAGAAAATCATGGGGTAAGCAAAGATCATGTCGAATTCCCGGATGAAATTATCGACGTGATTATCGAAAAATACACCCGTGAATCCGGCGTGAGAAGTCTGGATAAACTCATTGCCAAAATTATCCGGCAAATCGCCCGTAAGGTGGCCATGAATAAAAAATTCCACCTGACGTTGGATACCAATAAAATAAAAGAATATCTGGGTTCCCCCATTTTTTCCCGGGAAGAATACCAAGGGAATGATCTACCGGGAGTAGTAACCGGACTTGCCTGGACAGCCGTAGGAGGAGAAATCCTGTTTATCGAGTCCAGTTATAGCAAAGGAAAAGGACAACTCTCTTTAACGGGGAATTTGGGAGACGTCATGAAAGAATCCGCAACTTTGGCTTTGGAATATATTAAATCGCATACCAAAGAGATCGGAATTGATGAAAACATTTTCGACAACAAGGATATCCACGTACACGTTCCAGCAGGAGCTGTTCCCAAAGACGGTCCTTCCGCAGGGATTACCATGGTTACGTCTTTGGTTTCTTCTCTTACGGGAAGAAAAGTGAAAAAAGCGATCGCTATGACGGGAGAAATTACGTTGAGAGGAAAAGTATTGCCGGTAGGAGGAATACGAGAAAAAATCTTGGCCGCCAAACGAGCTGGCATTAAAGAAATCATCCTCTGTAGCGAAAATCAAAAAGACATAGAAGACATAAAGAAAGAATATCTGAAAGGATTGAAATTCCACTATGTAGACACGATTGAAGAGGTGCTGAAAATCGCTTTAATTTAAATAAGTCCCGGGTCATAAAGCCCGGGATTTTTTGTTCCTTCCTTTTCTCCCTGACCGATACAACAATCGTACGGGATTATACCCTACCCTGAGAAATCCAAATTTACCCAAATTTCATCTTCCGGCATTGTACAGAAAAAATTAATTCCCGATCTTTATCCCGCTGAACAAAGCTTTTTACCATTTATAATATCAGTCAATTTTTTTGTTCACCTTACTTTATTTAATTTGCTGTCATGAATACACTCAAACATTTATTGCTATTCACCACCGCCTGTTCATCTCATCCTGCTATAATGGCCCAGGAAACAGCTCCACAGCGTCCGAATGTAGTGATTATTCTGGGCGATGATATCGGATACGGAGATTTAAGTTGTAACGGCGAAAAAACGATTCATACTCCCCATGTAGATGCTTTAGCCCATCAGGGGCTGCGTTTTACAAATGCCCATGCAGTAGCTTCTACCAGTACTCCGGCCCGTTATTCTTTACTAACCGGCCACTATGCCTGGAGACGAAACGATACCGGTATTGCGCCGGGAGACGCCGGCATGATTATCCGGCCCGAACAATATACACTGGCCGACTTATTTCAATCTTGCGGATATACCACCGCAGCTGTAGGAAAATGGCATCTGGGACTGGGAGATAAAACCGGAACACAAGACTGGAACGGCTTTATTAGCCCAGGACCGGCTGATATCGGATTCGACTATTCTTATCTTATGGCAGCTACGGGCGACCGGGTTCCCTGTGTCTTTGTAGAAAACCAAAGAGTTGTCAACCTGGATCCCAACGACCCGATTGCCGTCAGTTACAAAACTCCTTTCCCCGGCGAACCGCTTGCAAAAGATCATCCCGAAATGCTAACCGTAATGAAAGCAAGTCCCAACCACGGACACAATCAAGCCATCGTAAACGGAATCGGACGCATCGGTTATATGAAAGGAGGGAAAAAAGCACTTTGGAAAGACGAAAATATTGCCGATAGTATTACTGAGCACGCTGTAAAATTCATTCAGGAAAACAAAGATCATCCTTTTTTCCTGTATTTCGGGACGAACGATGCTCATGTTCCCCGGGTCCCTCATCCCCGTTTCAGAGGTAAAAGCGGAATGGGTCCCAGAGGGGATGTATTGCTTCAATTCGACTGGAGCGTAGGGGAGATTTCCCGAACCCTGGAAGAACAGGGCCTTACAGAAAACACAATTGTCATTATCACCAGCGACAACGGACCTGTTGTCGACGATGGCTACCAAGATCAAGCGGTAGAACTTTTAGGAGATCACCGACCCTGGGGCCCCTTCCGGGGAGGAAAATACAGTGCTTTTGAAGCCGGTACCCGCATTCCGATGATCCTCTATTGGCCCGGAAAAATAAAAGCAGGAAACATCTCCGACGCCCTGGTTTCCCACATCGACCTGATCGCCTCCTTTGCTTCTCTTCTACAAACCTCCTTGCCCCGGGAAGCCGCTCCCGACAGCCAAAATCATCTTCCCGCCTTTTTAGGGGAGGACCCTAAAGGCCGAGAATACCTTATCGAATCAGCAGGCACATTGTCTATCCTTTTTGAAAACTGGAAATACATTGTTCCCAGTAACGGACCAACTTACAGTAAACTGACCAACACCGAACTAGGAAACAGTAAAGAACCACAATTATACAACCTGACAAAAGACAAAGGTGAAAAAAAGAACCTGGCTCCCAAATACCAAAAGAAAGTGGATGCCCTCCACAAAATATTACAATTGGAAAAAGAGAAAAACAATTGATACGAAACATATCATCTCCTCCGGGACCTGAAATCCCGGAGGAAAAATGACAACCATTTAAAAACAAAAATTACAATTTTAAAATAGCGGCTACTCCAAAGCTGATATCCAGCCAAGTAAAATCCCATTTATCTCGTACGACAGATTCTCCTGAATCCAAATCCGTAGCTTTTACATGTTTGTATTGAAGACAACTAAACGTAGCTTCCGCTGCCCAATGATCCGTTATACGGATAAATAAACCCGGCTTCAGATTAGTAGTCCACAGAAAATGTTTCCCGTCCGCACCCTCTTTCATACGACTTTTTCCCCATCCGCAACCACTTTCCAATTGCATAAAAAAACGAACACTCCCCCCTCCCACATCATATCGTAAAAAAGGTAGAACCTCTCCGGTATGTTGATGCCCTTGGCTGTCTTTCATAAATTCGTAACTGGTGATCACGCCCAATGCTATTCCATTACGGATAAAATAAGCCAGGGAAGGAGCTACTTTTAAAGTAAATCCTGTGTTAACCCTTCCGCGGTCCGGCGTTACAATCTTTCCTCCCCCTACGTAATTGACCCGTCCGCCAACGACCCAATCCCCTCCATACTGAGCAGAAGCTGTCAGAGTACTCAAAAGCAACAATATGCCAAGAATTCCCCTATTCATCCAGACTTTGCGTTATTTTTTTGACTAATCTATACTTATTAAAAAATTCTCTTAAAATTACCCGGAGTACAGTATAAGAAGGAATAGCCAAGATCATTCCGGGAATACCTGCCAAATTCCCCGCCAACAAAATCACCAGAAATATTTCCAACGGATGAGCATGCACACTGTTCCCGTAAATAAAAGGCTGAAACACCACATTATCGATCAATTGCGTAATCAACATCGCAATCACCATATAAACCAATAAGGGCAATAAATCCGTATAAAAGGGCAGATCAATATGCAACACAATCCCCACTACCACGCCAAAAACTACACCGATAATCGGTCCAATGTAAGGAATCACATTCAATACCCCGGAAACCAATCCAATGACAAGGGCATTTGAAAAACTCAAGCCCACCATCCATAACCCCAGCGTATTCAATGTCATTACCCCCAATACTTCAAACAATATACCGACAAAATAACGGACCAGTAACTTCTGTATGGAATCCAGAGCATTCCGTCCTCCTTCTTCATACTTAGCCGGCAATAAGGCTAAAACCATCCCGCTAAACAAACGACTGTCCTTTAAAAAAAAGAAAGAAATAAAAGTAATGGAAAACAAAGCCACAAAAATATCACTAATGGTGTTAGCCAAAGAACCAAATATCGTTTTTATACGAGTGACACTTACCAAAGAACTCAGACTATTGGAAATGGATTTTTCCATATCATCGTCCATTTCAATCAGTCCGTATCGTTTCAATACCCTGGAAATATCATCTACCGGAGATTCTAATTTACTCATCACATTATCTACACTGATATTCCCGATATTCTGGAATTCATGCGTCACCAACGGGATGATGGTCACCATAAAAAATATAAAAAGAGTCCACAGAGCCAGCAATGCCAAAGCGGCTTTTATCCCATTGTGCAATTCTTTTCCCCGGATTTTTACCTTCCCCAAAAGATCGATAATCGGCCTGCCTAAAAAAGAAATAACAGCAGCAATGAGTACATAAGCTATGATGGAAGAAAAATACCAGCAAAACAATCCCACAAAGACTAAACCGATAAAACCCAAAAAATATTTACCGAAATTATTCATAATCCCCTTTTTAATCCAGCTGATCTCCTTTTCTCTCTCTTTTTCTGCTTCAGAAGTTGTTCTGTCATGATGACTTAGATGGTCAAAAATAAAGAAATATCAAGACATAAAAAACTAAATTAATTCAAATTTAAAAAAATAGATATTTTTCAAAAACTTTCATAACTTTATTTCGTTTTAAATAGAGAAAAAATTGCTATGCTAAGACGCGCCTGGATGTTATATTACGACGGTTTACGCAACATGCCCCGATGGGCACGTATTCTCTGTATTATTATTGTTTGCAAACTGCTCATTATGTTTTTGGTCCTCAAGTTATGCTTTATGCCTAATTATCTCAATACTCATTATACAACAGATGAAGAAAAGAGTAACCACGTTTTAAACGAATTAATTACTAAACCTTAAATCTATGTTATACGAAATTTCTTCTACAACCCTAGTTGAATGGTCTCGCTGGCAATTTGCCATGACAGCCATTTACCATTACATGTTTGTCCCGCTCACCTTAGGACTTTCTTTTTTACTGGCTGTTATGGAAACGATGTGGGTCAGAACCGGTAAAGAAGAATGGCTGCACGCTACAAAGTTCTGGATGAAATTATTTGCCATCAATTTCGCCATCGGTATCGCAACAGGTTTAATTCTGGAATTCCAATTTGGCTCGAACTGGTCTAATTATTCCTGGTTTGTGGGTGACATCTTCGGAGCTCCTTTAGCAATAGAAGGCTTATTCGCATTTTTCCTGGAAGCGACTTTTTTTGCCGTAATGTTTTTAGGCTGGAATAAAGTAAGTAAAAAATTTCATCTTTTTTCCACCTGGATGGTCTTTTTAGGAGCAAACATCTCGGCTCTCTGGATTTTAGTCGCAAACGCCTGGATGCAAAACCCGGTAGGAACAGAATTCAATCCGCTGACCGCTCGCAATGAAATGGACAATTTCTGGGAAGTATTGTTTTCCCCTACGGCCATGAATAAATTTTTCCATACCGTCACTTCAGCTTATACACTTTCCGCTTGCTTTGTTGTCGGAGTCAGTGCCTGGTTTATATTGAAAAAACGGAATCTGGAATTTGCCCGCAAAAGTATTTTACTGGGCTCGGTATTCGGTATACTGAGTATTTTAGCAACTATATTCACTGGAGATACCAGTGCACAGGACGTCACCCATACCCAACCTATGAAATTAGCAGCCATGGAAGGACTGAACGAAGGAGGAAACGGAGTGGGGCTCACAGTGATCGGCTTCCTTGCAGAAGATCCGTCTTTACCAAGCACGCGTATGAAAACAACCCGATACGGCATTGCTATCCCTAAATTATTATCTTTTATGAGTTACAGGGATCCCGATGCCTATGTCCCCGGGATACAGAATATATTGGACGGATATACCTCTTACGAAGGAATTACTTATCCTTCGATAGAACAACGTATGGCTAACGGGAACAAAGCTATCGAAGCGCTGACCTCTTATAAACAAGCCATTCAGGAACAAAACCAGGAAAAAGCAGACAGTTCTCTTCAGATATTAAAAGAAAATTACGGGGATATCGGTTATGGTTATCTGGAATCTCCTTACGACGCCATCCCACCTGTTCCCTTGGTTTTCTACAGTTTCCGCATTATGGTAGGACTGGGAATGTTATTTGTGGCTTTATTTATTTTGAGCTGGTGGTATGCCAAAAAACGAAAATTTGAAAAATTCAGATTTATACCTTATCTGGCTATTGCCTGTATCCCCTTAGCCTACATCGCTTCGCAATGCGGCTGGATCGTTGCGGAAGTAGGACGCCAGCCCTGGATTGTACAAAACCTGATGCCGGTGAATGTTGCCATTACCCGTATTGCATCCGGCTGGGTCGTCACCACCTTCTGGATGTTTGCTATCCTCTTTACAGTACTGCTGATCGCTGAAATAGGAATTATGGTAGCTCAGATAAAAAAGGGTCCTAAAATGGGATAAATACAAAAGAATACGGGAGAAATAAATCTCAAAAACGGATAAGAATCATTTTAAAAATTCAAGATTATGTCATTATATATTTTGCAACATTATTGGTGGATACTGATCTCTATTCTGGGTGGAGCTCTGGTATTTCTCTTATTTGTCCAAGGCGGACAAAGTATGCTTTATACGCTAGGAAAGACCAAAGAAGAACGCGACCTGATTGTGAACAGTTTAGGTCATAAATGGGAACTTACTTTTACAACTCTGGTTGTCTTCGGAGGGGCGTTTTTCGCCAGCTTTCCTTTGTTTTACGCTACAAGTTTCGGAGGAGCTTATGTGGTATGGATGCTCATCCTCTTCTGTTTCGTATTTCAGGCTGTCTCTTTCGAATACCGCAGTAAACCCCGTAATTTTTTAGGAAGCCGTACGTATGAAGTGTTTCTGATGATCAATGGATATGCCGGGCCACTTTTGCTTGGAGCCGCTGTCGCAACTTTTTTCACAGGCTCCCCTTTTCGCCTCAGTCCTTTACATCAGGTGGAATGGCTAACTCCCTGGAGAGGCTTAGATGCCCTCTTTGTTTTTACCAATTATCTGCTGGCATTCGCCGTTTTTTTCCTGGCCCGGACCATGGCCTGTCTTTATTTTATCACCAACTTAGAGGACGACAACCTTCAGATCAGATGCCGGAAACAACTGTGGTATAATACCATCCCCTTTTTAATCACCTTTCTGCTATTTCTGGCATTTATCCTGACAGGAGACGGATACGGAATTCTTCAGAACGGAAGCGTAGGAGCGGTTCCCTATAAATATTTTTACAATCTGCTCGAAATGCCTGTCAATACCTTGCTCTTTATCCTGGGAGTAATAGCTGTACTCTTCGGTATTTTCAAAACATTGGCCCGCCCCCAATGGAAAAAAGGAATATGGTTTGCAGCTCCGGGAACAATTTTAACTGTCCTGGCCCTTTTTATCCTGGCAGGCTTCAATAATACAGCCTTTTATCCTTCCTATACGGATCCGGCTTCTTCTCTGACCATCTACAATGCGTCTTCTTCGGAATATACTTTGAAGGCCATGTCGTATGTTTCCCTGATTATTCCCTTTATCATCCTTTACATCTGGTATGTATGGCGGGCTATGACCCGAAAGCCGATGAGCATACAGGAAATAAAGGACACAGAACACAAATATTGAATATACATTCTTTTGGAGTGGAAATAACACTTCCTGAGAGAAGCAGATAAATAAAGTCGTCCCCCAAGGTAAATTTTACTTTGGGGGACGATCTGTGTTCCCTTCCGAGCAGAATAGAGAAATGCTATAATGTTCAACGACTTAAAAAATGACCTCTGTCATTTGTCTAAGAGCAAACTTCTCCGGCAACTCCTTATCTTTTCCGTACCGGGCTAAGTACAAAATTAAAGGTATAATTGTCATAAGGTAATACATAGGACGGTAATGGCCAAGCTCCCCAACTGTTGATACACCCCAAGCCCATCTGCCGGAGATCGAAAGACACTGCCGTCAATTTCCTGGGTTCCAGTTCTCCGGAATGTCTCTGTTCCTTATGAAGCCCATCATCCAAATCTTCCTGTAAAAAATTCAAGGCGGAAGCAGAAAACGGATTATCGGAACGAATCAGAAGACCTCTTCCGTCTATATCTAAAACTTTCCACCATCGGATGTCTGTTTTTGTCCCGGATTCCTGAGGCCGGATATAAGGATAATATTGGTCTTTTACCAGTTGACGATAATGTCCGATATGCTGGGAATATTTGCGGTCTGCATAATTTTCCACCGGCCCCCTGCCATAATAATCGATGCGGTCAAAATGTTGCGGCATAACCAATTGCATTCCGAAACGGAATAAATGTGGCATTTTTTCTTTTGATTTATCCACGCTCATGTCCTCTTTTACCTTTATCTCCCCCCCAGCGTTCATTTCGTAGGTCAGGGTCAAAACTGCCGACAAATCAGGTAAATCATAGACAACAGTTACCAAAGCATTTTTCCCCTTCGCCTCTACTTTCATATCCTTTTTCTTCATTTCCGGATTTTTCCAAGCGGCGAATTTCCGTTGCAGATTAGCTCCCATATCATTATCAGTAGGAGCTCTCCAAAAATTCGGGCGCAAAGCAAAACCGGCTTCCAACATCTCTAATCCATTTAAGGAAATCCGCTCCAACCAACCTGAATTTTTATTGAAAATAGCGGTCACTTCTTCTCCTTGTAACACGATATGTACAATATCCTCATAAATATCAACCTTCGTTTTCCCATCCCGGATATCTGCACAGAAAGCATCGTATTCTTTTATCGCTAACTGTTCCTTGGCCACCACATGCCCCGCTTCCAATAATGGTTTATGCTGTTTCAGTTTATAATTTACATTTAACAATATTTCCTGTCCCTCCGGTATGTCCGATTCCTGATATCCCAAATGAACCAACTGGGTCTCTTGAGGCCCTATTTTTAAATTATCAACAACTCCCTGCCGGATGACAACCCCATCCTTCACCAATTGCCATTCCAGATAAGTGTCAGATAAATCGGTAAAGAAATTTTCATTATATACCTTTACTTCCCCTTTCCGAAGATCTACAGGTGTGGTTCCTATAGACTGATATACTTTTTGCACTTCATACATATGGGGATTAGGCACCCGGTCGGGACTAATCAAACCGTTACAATTGAAATTATTATCAGAAGCATCGTAAGGATTATAATCTCCTCCATAAGCATAAATCATTTTTCCATCTTTCGTATAAGCGCGAAAAGCCTGATCGACAAAATCCCAGATAAAACCGCCCTGCAATTTCGGATACCGACGGATCAAATCCCAATATTCTTTGAATCCTCCCTGAGAATTTCCCATCGCATGAGCATATTCGCACTGAATTAAAGGACGATATTGCTGTTCGTCTTTGGCATAATTTTCCATCCATTTCAAATCCGCATACATCGGACATACAATGTCCGTATGGGGCTTTCTGCCAGCTTGTTCATATTGCACAGCCCGGCTATTATCTCTCTCTTTAATCCATTTATAACAAGCTTCAAAGTTAGGACCGTCTCCGGCTTCATTGCCCAACGACCAAAAGATAATAGAAGGATGATTTTTAAAAGCTTCCACCATTCTCTGGTTTCTCTCCAGATGAGCCTGTGCATAGGAAGGATTTTTAGCTAATGTCTTTTCACCGTATCCCATTCCGTGCGATTCAATATTCGCTTCACAAACGACATAAATTCCATATTCATCGCATAACTCATACCAAAGAGGAGCATCCGGATAGTGACAGGTCCGTACAGCATTGAGGTTATTTTCCTTCATGATCCGGATATCTTCCAGCATCCGCTCCTTCGTTACCAAATAACCGGTTAAGGGATCTATTTCATGCCGGTCAGCGCCCTTGAATAAAACCGGTTTACCATTCACCAGGATTTGCCCGGCTTTCTGGTCCAATTCAATTTTACGGAAACCGACTTTTTGGGGAATAACCTCTAACACAGTTCCTTTACGATCTTTCAAAACAGTATTCAGCGTATAAAGAACCGGCGTTTCTGCTGTCCATTTTAAAGGCTCATTCACCTGCAGTACCGCCGCTATCTGTCCTTTACTGTCCGGACGAATTGTTGTCTGCATCAACGATTTCCCCTCGGGATCAAACAATTCAAAGACGGCTTCTACAGAAGCCTTGCGATTCAACGTAGCCGTAATATTTAATTGCCCGTCTTTATAAGCAGCATCTAAATCCGGTACGATAAACAAATCTTCAATATGAACGGGATGACGGGCATATAAATAAACTTCCCGGGCAATACCGGACAAACGCCAAAAATCCTGATCTTCTAAATAACTTCCATCACACCAGCGATAAATCTGCATGGCAATCAGATTTTCTCCAGGCTTCAGATATTTTGTAATGTCAAACTCCGCTGCCATTTTACTATCTTCGCTGTATCCGACAAACTGCCCGTTTACCCATACGTATAAATTAGAGGTAGCAGAACCGACGTGTAAATATACCTGCTGCCCTTTCCAACCGGAAGGCAAAACGATTGTTTTCCGATAAGAACCGACATGATTATTTTTAGTCTCTACCAGGGGCGGATTAGGCCGGAACTGATTGGACCAGGCATAGCCAGCATTCCGGTATAACGGATCCCCGTAACCGTTAAGTTCCCAAATACCGGGAACCGGAAAATCAACCCAATTTTTGTCTTCAAAATCTGTTTTATAAAAATTTACCGGCCGATCTGTCAAATCTTTTACCCAATTAAATTTCCACTTCCCGTTTAAAGACATAAAATTTGATGCCTCTTCTTTTACACCTACAGCAGCACATTTTTCACAAGGATAAGCGAAATAAGCAGTTCTCATCGGTGCCCGGTTGATCGCATTCACTCCCGGGTCAAGCCACTCTTTTTTCTGCGCAAACGTTGTCAACGACAAAATCAGACTTAAACCTAAAAACAATTTTTTCATACACAATTTATTTTTAATGCAAAATGAAACTAAACCGGATCAAAAATAATAAATAATGCTCTCCCCATAAGCATCCATCAGAAAGACTCAAAGCACCTGAGCTTTTTCCCCGAATGCTGCAACTCCTTCTCTGTCGTTTATTCCATATAACTGGTATTATCCCAACAATGCGTGCAAAGCTGATCTTTTGGAAGTCCAATCGCTTTTACCAAGTCATCCAAACGCTGGAATTGTAAAGAATCCAATTGCAAATGCTCACACATCGTCTTTACCATAGCTTTGTATTGCTCTGAATCCGGATCTGCATAAGGTTTAAGCATTTCTTCCGTCAATTCGGAAGTCCCTTCCAAATCCCGGATTACCCGCCGGGCGAATAAGTCGAAAGTCGAGCGGGAAGTCGAAAAATTTAAAAAACGACACGGATAGATCAGAGGAGGACAGGCGATCCGGATGTGCACTTCTTTTACTCCGCATTCCCTCAATTTTACGACATTGTCTTTCAGTTGAGTTCCTCTTACAATGGAATCGTCGAGAAAAACAATTCTGGCCCCACGCGTAAAAGCTTCATTTGGTAGTAATTTCATCTTTGCAACTAAATCCCGCATGGATTGATTCTGAGGCATAAAACTACGGGGCCAAGTGGGAGTATATTTTACAAACGGACGTTTATAAGGAATTCCTTTGGCGTTCGAATAACCGATGGCATGTCCTACACCTGAATCCGGAATACCAGCAGCAAAATCAGCCTTCAGATTATCCCGCATCGCCATGGCCGCCCCACAGCGATAACGAGCGTCTTCGACATTGATCCCTTCATAATAAGCCGACGGATACCCATAATAAACCCACAAAAAAGAACAAATTTGTTTCCGGTTACCGGGAGCAATAATAGAAGTAAAACCGTCCTTGGATACCCGGACCGTTTCCTGGGGACCTAAGTCCCGGACAATTGTATAGCCTAAATTCGTAAACGAAGAACTTTCACTGGCCACCACATAACCGTATTCATTCTTTCCGATAATGACAGGAGTACGCCCAAATTTATCCCGGGCCGCATAAATACAACTGTCCGTCAACACCAAAAAAGAACAAGAACCTTTAATTTTACGATATACAATCTCTATCCCCTCTTTAAAAGATTCCCCTTTATTTATTAAAATACTCACAATTTCCGTTGGATTGATCGAAGAACCCGATAACTCAGCGAAATGAATCTTTTCTTCCAGCAACTCCTGCGTAATTTCCTCTATATTGTCAATCCGTCCTACAGTGACGACCGAAAAACGTCCCAGGTGAGAAGTTACTGTAATCGGTTGTGATTCCATATCACTAATCACCCCTATCCCCAAATAAGAATCTCTAAATCTTTCCAATTCCGGTTCAAACTTATTTCTGAAATAAGCACTCTCAATACTATGAATTGACCGGACAAAATCCTGTCCGTTATAAAAAGCCATACCTGCCTTTTTAGTTCCGAGGTGAGAATGATAATCTGTTCCGTAAAAAACATCTGCAACGCATTCTTTACGCGATACACAACCAAAAAATCCGCTCATATATATCTTATTAATGATTCCCCGCAAAATTATAAAAATCCCCTAGAATAAAAACACCGTTAATTTGAACTTTTAATTTTCTTTTTTAAAATAGTTCCCTATCTTTGTGCAAAGAAGATAAAAGATTTATGAATATGGTACTGATGATCGGAACATCTGAAATTGTCATTATTGTACTGGTGGTGTTATTATTTTTTGGCGGTAAAAAAATTCCTGAATTAATGAAAGGGTTGGGGAAAGGCGTTAAAAGCTTTAAAGACGGGATGAATGGCATCGAAGAGGATCTGAAAGGGAATTCTGATAAGGAAAAATAAGCAGCAAAGGACTTTATGGACGATGCAAAAGAAAAGAATATGACTTTTTGGGATCATTTAGAAGAACTCAGAAAGGTAATTTTTCGTATCGCTTTGTTTGCCAGTGTTTTCGCAGTTCTCGCCTTTGTCAACAAGAAAATTCTTTTCGATATTATCTTTGCTCCCCAGCGCTCCGATTTTATTACTTACCGGGCGTTGTGCCAGTTAGCCGATTGGGTAAAAATTCCCTCTATCTGCCCGGGAGATTTTCATGTAGATTTAATTAGCATTAATCTGTCGTCACAATTTGTCGTCCACATGAGCGTTGCCTTTTATGCAGGCCTGATTATCGCCTCTCCTTACATCATTTATCAATTGTTCGGATTTATCAAACCAGCCCTTTATGAAAACGAACGAAAATATTCAACCCGTACCCTCGTGGCTGCATTTTTGCTTTTTTTCTGCGGAATATTGTTGAATTATTATGCTATATTTCCCCTTTCTTTCCGCTTCCTGGGAACTTATCAGGTAAGTGAAATCGTGGAAAATAAAATAACACTTTCCTCTTATATTTCTACATTTACCATGTTATCTATCGCCATGGGAGCCGTCTTCGAAATCCCTATACTGGCTTATTTTATGGCAAAAATCGGCTTAATCAACAGCGGACATTTGAAAAAATACCGCCGGCACGCTTTTGTAATTATCCTCATTATCGCCGCGATTATTACCCCAGCCGATTTGTTCAGCATGTTCTTGCTGGCTATTCCCATGTACATGCTCTATGAATTGAGTATAGTCGTAGTAAACAAAGCCATTAAAGCGAAAAAAAGAAAACTGACGGAATAAAAACGACACCTTCTCCCGTCACCGGGGCAGTTTCTATTTTCAACTTTTCTCCTTATCTTTGATCATATAAAACAACAGTTATGAAAATTATAGGTAATATTATATGGCTTGTCTTCGGAGGAATTTTTATTGCAATAGAATATTTTATTTCCAGTATTCTTTTATGCCTGACGATTATCGGAATTCCTTTCGGTTTGCAAACGCTAAAATTAGGAATACTGGCACTTTGGCCTTTCGGAAGTCAGATCGTTTCCAAAACAGAAGCTCATGGCTGTCTTTCCGTTATTATGAATATCCTTTGGTTTTTTGTCGGAGGAGTATGGATATTTTTATCCCATATCGGTTTCGGTATACTTTTTTGCATAACCATTTTGGGCATTCCGTTTGGTTTACAGCATTTTAAATTGGCAGGACTCGCCCTCACCCCTTTCGGACACGACGTAAAATAAAAAGAATTCAGATCACTTTTTCTCCGATGGGACTTTGCCGAATTAGTCTTATCTTTGTTTATTATTTAAAGCCCGTAGCACCATGAAAATGTGTATAGCTGAAAAACCAAGCGTAGCAAAAGAAATAGCCCAGGTTTTGGGAGCTACTACGCGTCATAATGGCTACCTGGAGGGAAACGGCTATTGCGTTACCTGGACTTTCGGGCATCTTTGCAGTCTACAGGAACCCCATGAATATACGGAAAAGTGGAAGACCTGGAACTTAAACACCTTACCGATGATCCCTTCTAAATTCCGGATCAAACTAATTGATGAGGAAGGCATAAAAAAACAATTCGCAATCATAGAAGAGTTAGTGGCCAAAGCAGAATTAATCGTGAATTGCGGGGATGCCGGACAAGAAGGAGAACTCATCCAACGCTGGGTCCTGACAAAAGCAAAATGCCAAGTTCCGGTAAAAAGGCTCTGGATCTCCTCATTGACAGAAGAAGCTATCCGGGAAGGATTTGAAAAGTTAATGGACGCCCGGGATTTCGATACGTTATATGCAGCCGGTTCCGCCCGTGCTATAGGCGATTGGTTGTTGGGAATGAATGCAACCCGTGCTTATACCCTAAAATATGGAGACGGAAAGAATGTACTTTCTATCGGGCGGGTACAAACTCCCACGCTGGCACTTGTAGTGGAAAGGCAAAAAGCGATTGAAAATTTTAAACCGGAAACTTATTGGGAAATACGCACGAATTACCGGGGCGGTTTATTTTCTTGTCTACGGGGACGCTTTAACAAAAAGGAAGAGGCCGAAGCCCTTTTACAACAAATTCTCCCGCTGAATCTGGAAATTATCAGCGTAGAACGTAAAAAGGCTATGGAGAGCCCTCCAAAATTATTCGACCTGACCTTATTACAGGTAGAATGCAACCGGAAATATGCTTTTACAGCCGATCATACCCTAAAAATTATACAATCGTTATACGAAAAGAAATTAACGACCTATCCCCGTGTGGATACCTATTTTCTTCCCAACGATCAATATCCGAAAATTTCGGGCATATTAAAGGGCTTGAAGCCCTATGCAGATTTGGTAGCACCTCTTCTGTCAGGAGCAAAAATCAAAAAGTCGCCTAAAGTTTTCAATGATAAAAAAATCACAGATCACCACGCTATCATTCCAACCGGAGTATTTTCCTACGACATGACTCCGGATGAAAAACGGGTATATGATCTGGTTGCCCGCCATTTTATCGCCGCTTTTTACCCGGATTGTGAAATTGCCAATACCCTAGTATTAGCCAAAATCGGAGAAGAAGACTTTAAAGCGACAGGCAAACAAATCCTCCAACCGGCTTGGCGGGTCGTCTTCGGAACTGTAACCGACAAGCAAAACGAGGAAAATGTATTACCTGCTTACGAAAAAGGAGAACAGGGTCCCCATAGCCCGGAAATACTGGAAAAGGAAACCCAGCCTCCCAAATATTACACAGAAGCGGACTTACTGCGGGCAATGGAAACAGCTGGGAAACAAATAGAAGACGAAGAATTACGCGACCTGATGAAAGAAAACGGCATCGGACGTCCCTCTACCCGGGCCGGTATTATTGAAACTTTACAAAAAAGACATTATATCCGCAAAGACAAAAAGCGACTGCTGGCCACTCCAACCGGTATCGAATTGATCCATACCATTCAGAACGAACTGTTGAAATCCGCCGAGTTAACCGGGCAATGGGAAAGAAAACTCCGGATGATCGAGGACGGGAAATATGAAATAAGCGGATTTATGGAAGAGTTGAAAAATATGGTTAATGAAATTATTCATTTCGTCAAGCACTCTTCCGCTAAGACCATTGCCACTCCACAAGAAGAAGCAAAAACGGAGGATACAGCCAAGAAGAAAAATACAACCAAGTCCCTAAAAGAATCCTCTCCCCTCCTCTGTCCCAAATGCGGAAAAGGCACTGTATTAAAAGGAAAGACAGCCTGGGGTTGCTCCTTGTATAAGAAATCCTGTGATTTTCTGATTCCCATTGAAATAGCAGGAAAAAAGCTGACTCAAAAACAAGTGGAAACGCTTGTCCGGAAAGGGGAAACCGGTATACTCAACGGTTTTAAGGATTCGTCCGGAATGGCCGAATCGGGAGTATTAAAATTAGATCCCACATACAAGGTATATTTTGAAAAAAGTAATAAAAAAGAAAAGACCTGACAAATTACTGTACTTTTCCTGAATACAAAAAAGAAACTCCGGTTCGGGAATATCAGTATTTTCCGGACTGGAGTTTCTAAATAAGCTTTTTCTTAATATCCTTTTTCCTGCAATTTAGCCTGAATTTTCTGTCCCAATTTCATACCCCATTGTTGTCCGGCCTGCATAGTTGCCATACTGATATGGGGAGCAGAAGACCCGAGTTTTTTTCCTGCCGGAGACTGATAAAATTTAATCACTTCTTCCAAATCTTCCTGCGTTAAATACTCCTGATAGATGGGAACCAACATATCCACTAAATCGTTAAAAGCCGTGTTTTTCATCTCTTTTTCCATTTCCTCCCAAAATTCTCCCGGCACCTGCGGCAGCTGCGGTTTCATCATCTCGATCATTTGAGGCACAACCATTTCGAAAGTCTTATCACTACCGGAAACCACCAGCATTTCTTTCAACGTCGCCTTATAATCTTTCGGTTCAGAACATTTGATTCCCAACGTTACTCCCAGAACCAAAATCATACATACTAAAATTTTTTTCATAATGTTTATTATTAAAATTTATAATGGCCGGATTTCTTCCCGGTTTTAAAAACTAAATTGGAAACGTCCCTGAATAAAATCAAATTTTTCTTTCCCCCCTACCGCATGAGAATCTGTCCACATATGCGTATAATTTAATTTTACTCCAATATATTTGTTGATAAAGTAATTGATCCCCAAAGTGATATCCTGTTCTTTACCTCCCCAAATACCCGCCTGCCGATCGTTTAGGTCCGTCACATTATAACGGAAAAGCAACTCCAGATTTTTAGGATCCGGGTTGGATACCCCACCCTGCGAACGATCATACTTATATTGCTTATTTCCCCATACTAAATATCCCATTTGAACATAAACACCTTTGCCGGTATAATTTTCTCCCCCGGCACGATTGACATGAGCAGCCAGACACTCGCTCTGCAAATACGTGCCCCGATAAAACAAAATGACATCTGCACCGAATCGCCACTGATTAATCATATTTGTTATTCTCGTTCGTACAAACACATTTTCATTTTTACTCAAAACCTCTGTGGGAGCACCCCCTTTAAAACTAATCTCTTCCCGCTCGGCTTTATCGTGTTCACTGTATCTCACCCCTATTCCCAAATGCACAAGTTTTTCTTCGTCGTACAGCGGCCGGCCGATAAACTGAGCTGCAATTACATAACCTTCATCCAGGCTTTTGACATTGTCCGTATCCCCGTCGCTGAAAAAACCCGCCGAAGTGGTGATCGCACGACTGTTATAAATGTAACTAAACCCTACTTTACGTTTATCTCCGAAAACAGCATCGGTCACGGACATGGTCATCAGACGGAAACGAAGAGACCCTAAGCGATAATCCAATCCCCAATGTTCAAAATAATGTCCTACTTTCAACATATGATCGCCTCTCCGGTAAGCCACATATATATCTTTCAGCGATACCTTGCTGTCTCTATACCCCAATTCAATCTTCCCCTCCCAATTTTTCAAAAAACGGACACTGGTCCCCAACCGTACGTCCGAAATGACCATCCCATTTCCCAATCGGCTAGAATCACTGAAAAATATGCCTCCGTCAAATAAAGCTCTCCCCGTCATTTTCCATTCGAAATCCCCCGTAGACGATTTGACAAAAGCCTGAGCTATTATTTGTAAAGGAAAAAGAAGAAGAAACAAACCTAAAAAAAGTATTAACGTTCTCCTCCCGACACCATTTTTCATTCGATCTGTTTCCATCCTTTATATATAACTGTTCGCTTTTTGGACAGCTTCCTGGATATTACTACAGATATTTTCTTCTCCTATCCTGTCTGCTAAGCCCGATTTCTCCAAAACTTTCCGGACAGCCTCATTCACTCCCGAAAGCACCACCCGTATCTTTTCCTTTTCTGACAAACGATAAAGACTTTCTAAATTATGCAAACCTGTCGTATCCATAAAAGGCACTTTACGCATCCGGATAATCCGGACTTGGGGATGATCACCCAATATTTTCATACATTCATCAAATTTATTTGCAATTCCGAAGAAGAAAGGTCCATCGATTTCATATACTTCTATTCCTTTTTTTAAATTTAGTTTTTCCTCCTCGTGGTAAATTTCACCTTCCGCAGAAAGATCCACCTCATCTTTTACGACAGATACCTTCGTAACCTCACTCATTCGCTTCATAAACAAAAGCATCGCCAATAAAAGACCGACCTCAATGGCGATTGTCAAATCAAATATTACTGTCAATAAAAAAGTTGTCAGCAATACAATCACATCCGAACGGGAATTCCGGAGTAAAGAACGGAAAGTCCGCCATTCGCTCATATTATAAGCCACAATGACAAGAACCCCGGCCAAACAAGCCATCGGAATATGCTGGGTCAACGGTCCCAGAAATAATAAAATAAGCAACAATACAACCGCATGGATAATCCCTGCAATCGGACTGCGTCCCCCATTATTGATATTCGTCATAGTACGGGCTATAGCTCCCGTAGCAGGAATTCCTCCAAAGAAAGGTACGACTATATTAGCCACTCCCTGTGCTATCAGCTCTGTATTGGAATTGTGCTTATCTCCTGTCACCCCATCCGCCACTGTAGCCGAAAGCAAGGATTCAATAGCTCCTAAAATAGCAATTGTAAAAGCAGCCGGAAATAAAAAATGAATGGTTTCCATATTGATAGCCAGCAAGGTAGGTTGAGGCAAAGCCGCTTTTATCTGAAAACGATCCCCTATCGTTTCAATTCCCGTCACCCCCATATAGTTTTTCAAGACATAAACGACAGCTGTCATTACAACAATAGCCAGTAAAGATCCCGGTATCTTCTTGAAAAATTTAGGAGTTATCACAATCAACAGTATACTCGCTATCCCTACTAAAGCGGATGCCCCATGTACACTCCCCGCATTCCGAAAATAAGCTCCCCACTTGGGCAGAAAATCAGCAGGCATTTCCGCCATTTGCAATCCGAATAAATCCTTGATCTGGGTCGTGAAAATCGTCAAGGCAATTCCACTTGTAAATCCAACAATAATCGGATAAGGGATAAAACGGATAACCGTTCCCAATTTCAATACTCCCATCAACAACAAAAAGATACCAGCTAATACCGTTGCAATAGCTAATCCTTCTATCCCAAATTTACTGATGATACCATATACGACTACAATAAATGCCCCCGTCGGTCCCCCGATCTGTACATTACTCCCTCCTAAAAAAGAGACAATAAACCCGGCTATTATAGCTGTAATCAACCCTTGTTCCGGACTAACTCCGGAAGCTATACCAAAGGCAATAGCCAAGGGTAAGGCTACAATACCGACAATAATACCCGCCATTAAATCTGTGAAAAATTTTTCTTTCGAATAATTTTTCCAAATCGTAAACAATTTAGGCTGAAAATCAAGTCTTTTCTTCATATTAAAACGACACTAATTAGCACATTCTTTCCTGTTAGAAAAACAATTCGCAAAAATAGTTAAAAATTATTTAAATATAATCTTCTATACTTCAAAAAATCGGATTTATCCTCTCCTTTTTAAATAGGAAACGTCCGAAAAAACAAAACGGAAAGCAGACTAAAAAACAAAATCTGTCCTTTACTTCTCTATTCAGCTTAGCTTGTGTTTGCGGTTGATGGAGTTTTTACAGGGCATTTATGCTTCTTTCGCAAGGGAATCAGATTTTTATATTTCCGTTTTTTTCTCTAAAATCTGTTCATTACCTTTGTCTGAAAATTAAACCTATGGACATTTCTATTATAGAAGGTACAATAAAAGTTTTAAAAAATAATAATTTTGAAGTTTTTTCAGCTTCTGATCCGGAAGAAGCCCGGACCATTTTCCTCAACGAAATATATACACAACTGCAGCCGGCAACGGTAAGTTGGGGGGATTCCCAGACGCTGCAATCTACTCATGTATTGGATGACTTGGAGAAAAATCCGGAAGTGGCGCTGATCCGGACTTTTGGAGCAGGCATGAGCCGTACCCAAAAAGTATATTGGCGTCGTCAGGCCCTTCTGGCGGATTTATTCCTCGCAGGCACAAATGCCGTGACCCAGAAAGGACAATTAGTCAATTTGGACATGATTGGAAATCGTGTGGGTGGCATTACTTTCGGACCGAAAAATGTCGTGCTCTTTATCGGTGTCAACAAAATTGTTCCGGATATAGAAGCAGCCATGCAACGTATTCGTACGTGGACAGCCCCTCAAAACATTCTGCGTCACCAAGGGTTTAATACCCCTTGCCGGAAAACCGGCACTTGTATGGATTGCCGTAGTCCGCACCGCATATGCAATACCTGGACAATCACGGAAAAATCTTGGCCGGCGGGAAGGATAAAAATTATTTTGATTCATCAAGAATTAGGATTATAAAGAATTCAAGAGAATGCTCCAAAAGAATTTTTAGGACAGATGAAAGGCTCTTTAAGCCTGATCAGCAAAGCCTTTCAAATTTTGAGGGAAACTTACGGTCCTGATAAACAAATACGGACGAGGAACGCTCCTCCCTCTCGGCAGCATCGTACGAATCCGCTCCCCAAGGAAACATCTGTCTTCTCAAAAGGAAAACTTATCCTTCTGGACAATCTCATTTCTACTCCTTATTCAAAAGGAGAAACACAAAACCGACAGGAAAGATAAAGATGAAGAAAAAACGAGAACTATTTCACAAATCCAAAGAATTTGCCGACCGTATTCTGGTTTCTTTAAAGTTCCGTAATTTCAGACTTTATTTCGGAGGAATGTGTGTGTCTTTAGTGGGTACCTGGATACAACAAATTGCCATGAGTTGGCTGGCTTATAAACTGACAGGCTCGGTCTTATTCTTGGCGGGAATTACATTTATGGCTCAAATTCCCATACTCCTGATCACTCCTTTTGCCAGTGTCTTTGTCGATCGGTTCAACAGACACAGCATTTTACTTTTCACCCAGTCCCTATCTGCCTTACAAGCATTATTACTGGCTTGGTTAACCTTTAGCGGAGTAATCGAAATCTGGCACCTCATGGCTCTCAGTTTAGCCCTAGGATTAATCAACGCTTTGGATAATCCAGCCCGGCAGGCATTTTATCCGGGTTTAGTCGCTCCTGAACATCTAAACAACGCCATCGCCCTTCATTCGACGATTATCAACGGCTCCAGGCTTATCGGACCGGCTATCGGCGGAATCATCATCGGCATAGCCGGAGAAGCTTTTTGTTTTTTCATCAACGGGATCAGTTATCTGGGAGTCATTATCGCTTTGCTAAATATGCATTTACCTCCCCGGCATTCCCGAAAAACACATCCGCCTGTACTGACCGATCTCAACGAAGGATTTCTATATGTAACCGGACATCTCCCCATTCGCTCTCTCCTGCTATTGATGAGTATTGTCAGTTTCTTCGGGCTACCGCTTGTGACCTTCATTCCCGCCTATGTGAAAGATATTTTAAACGGAGAAAGCGAAATGCTGGGCTATATGTTATCCTGTATCGGCCTGGGCTCCCTGATGGCAGCCCTCGGTTTAGCCGCCCGTAAAACCATGGTGGGACTGGAAAAGCTCATTACGATTCATACTTTCCTATTGGGCATCTCTTTAAGTTCGTTAGCTTTTATCCACAGTCCGCTTCTAGCAGCCCTCATACTTATTCCGGCCGGATTCTCTATTATCATGACCGTTGCGACTATCAACAGTTTATTACAGGCTTTGGCAGATGAAGACAAACGGGGGCGGGTAATGGGCTACCTGGCCATGACCTTCACAGGTATCTCTCCTTTGGGGTGTATGGCATTAGGTTATTTGGAAAAATACACCCGTTTACCGGCTATCATCCTTCTGGCCGGAATTGTATGTATTCTTGCCAGCATCACATTTGAATACTATAGACCACTGATCTACAAATACAGTGGTCCCCTATTGTTGGGAAAAGGAATTAAAAAATCAAGCCCACCCGCTAAATGACATTTTTTTCTTTCAACTTCAGATAAGCATTGATCACGCCTACCGATAAGTCTTCCGGACGACACAATAAAGCTGGAATCCCTTGCTGCCTTAAAACCCGCACGATGCGCTCTTTTTCCACCGTAAATTCCAGTGCCAGAGTATGAAAATAAATGTCATATACACTTTCTGCCGTCTCTTCTGCCACCTCCCGGATTTCGGCATTCTCAAATAATACGACCAAGAGCAAATGCTGACGGGTTAACTTGCGCAATAGGGGCAACCGCCTCTCCAAACCGGCCATGCTTTCAAAATTGGTAAACAAAACCAATAAACTACGAGTCTGTACAAAACGGTTAACCGCTATATACATTTGTTCGAAATCCGATTCCAGAAAATAAGTCTGCTGGTTATAAAGAGCTTCGTTGATCCGTCTCAATTGACCTCCCCGGTTGTCCGATTTTATAAAAATATCAGAAGTATTTGAAAAAGTATATAAACCTGCCCAGTCTCCTTTCTTCAATATTACATCCGTTAGAGCCAAAACAGCATTTATAGCATAATCCAGCATTGTCATCTCCCGGAAAGGGAATTGCATCGTACGGCCTTTATCCAGTAAACAATAAACAGACTGCGCTTTTTCATCTGTATAAGAATTGACCATTAAACGATTGCACTTTGCTGTAGCCTTCCAATTGACCCTCCGCGGATCATCCCCGACCACATAGGGTTTTATCTGATCAAAAGACGTGCTCGCTCCCACCGGCCGAACTTGTTTATCTCCGGGATGTTGCCTGGCTCCAATCGCCATGAGTTCATATTTTCTCATTTCTGCAAAAGCCGGATAAACGACAATTTTCGTTTCTTCCCCCAAAGAAAAACGACGCTCGGCGAATCCCCAGAAAGTAGCAGCAAATACCTGAATTTTCCCAAATTCATATTCTCCTCTTTTTACAGGCCGGAGAGGATAACAGATGACTTTTTCTCCCTGGCTCTCCATTTTACACCTTTTCGTCAGCGTACGTATCTGAAAAGGAATAGGGATTTCATCCAAAATCCGTAAATATACCCGCCAAGGATAACGATTCTGTAAAACAATTTTCACTTCATTGTCCTCCCCGTTCGAAAACTTCTCTGCCAACTTTCGACGGCCCAGAATAGCTTCTTTTGTCGTAAACAGCAATAAAATATCCATGACTACTCCTATCCCTACTATTCCTATTATCCCCCACACTCCCCAGTAAAGAACAGGAAAAATAAAAGCCATTACCAGAGCAAACACCCCGATGATACAAAAGATAAAAAAACGCGACGGCAAATATAATTCCCGAAATATCCTCACAATCTACTGAATTTAAATAAGTTCTCTTTTTTATACCTCATTTCACCGAGGTACTTCTACTTTCGCGGCCAACTGTGTAATCACCTGATCGACCGAAATCCCTTCCAGTTCCCTTTCCGCCGACAATTGTATCCGATGCCGGAAAACAGGCTGAGCCAGCCGAATAATATCTTCAGGTACTACAAAATCCCTTCCCTGAAGGGCGGCATAAGCTTTCGCTCCTTTCATTAATGCAAGGGAAGCCCGGGGAGATGCTCCCAGATAAAGCCATCCGCTTTCCCGGGTCATCTCCACCAACCGGACGATATAAGCTTTGATTTTTTCATCTACCCGGACTTGCATAATTTGTCTCCTCAATTCTTCCAGCTCTTCTATCCCCAAAACAGGAGACAATTTTTCCCAATCCATAATCTCTCCCGAATCGTGCAGACGAAGCACCTGCATTTCTTCCTCGAAAGTCGGATATCCGACAGAAATCTTAAAAATAAACCGATCCAGTTGCGCTTCCGGCAAACGATAAGTTCCTTCATGCTCTACCGGATTTTGAGTCGCTATAACCAGAAAAGGATAATCCATCCGATATTCTCGCCCATCGTTTGTTATTTGTCTTTCCTCCATCACTTCAAACAATGCCGCCTGAGTCTTTGCTGGGGAACGATTGATTTCATCTACCAATAATATATTCGTAAAGACAGGTCCTTTCCGATATTCAAATTGCCCCGTCGACGGCATAAATACCGAAGTTCCCAACACGTCGCTAGGCATCAGATCCGGCGTAAACTGGATGCGGCAAAAATCAGCGTCGATCAAGCGTGCCAGAACTTTCGCCATCAAAGTCTTGGCTACTCCCGGCACCCCTTCTACCAATACATGTCCATCCGCCAATATAGCCGTCAAAAGTAAATCAACCCATTCCTGCTGACCGATAATTATCCTCCCAATCTCCCTGCGCAAAGAATCCAGTTTATCTTTCAAATTTGTAAAATCAATCCGGGATTCAAAGTTTATTTTTAGTTCTTCCGTCTGCGTTTCCATACTTTATTTTTTATCATTAAATAATTCCACTAAACTTACCAATTCTTTTAATCTCATTTCACTGACCTGCTTTGTCTCCCGGATAACGGAAATCAGCTGTATCAATTGCTTTACTTTCCCTTCTTCTCTTCCGGATCGCTGGGCTAGTTGCTCCACCAATCGTTCATCCAGTTTTTCTGTATCCAGTTTATATTTTATAGCTATTCTATCCAGAAAAAACGCTATCTGTTTTAAAGCTATCCGGTAATGATCCCGTTGTTTATAATACAAGGAACTGATAGCCGAAATAAACTCCAACGACTTATTTTCCGGCGGCCGGATGACAGGCATAGCCCGTTGTTCCCGCTTAAAACGGAACAGCAAATACAAAATTCCGCTTACCAATAATAAATACCAGGCCTCTTTTAAAGCTGGATAGCGAAGAATCACCCGAAACGGGCTTTCTCCCCCTTCCGGACCAGAAATTTTGTATTCGTCCCATATCACATTTACTTCCTTGGGTAAACACGATAATGCCTTGTAATAATATTTCCCTTCTCCTGCCCCCAGGATATGATAATTCGTAAAAGCATGCGGATTCAGATTCAGGAAAATCTTTCCCCGGCCATAATTTACCTGAACAAAATCCGGGTAATCCTTTTCCGTCACCGTACCCAAAATCTTCCCCCCAAATCCTTCCTGAGGTTCAAAATAAGCAAAAAACTTTTTACGGAATAAATACTGCCAACCCGTTGTATCCACCTTCAGCTGATGTTTCTGTTCCTCAAAATTACTCTTTCCCTTCAAGTGAAATAAGGAAAGTAAAGTATCAGGCATTTGTAAAGCGGCAATAAACATATAGTTCCCTTTCTCTACAAAATCAAGTAAATACTTCATTTCCACCGGATCTGTTTGAAATCCATAATTGACAAATATATAAGCAGAAGGACAAAGCGTATCCATATATTCTAATCGTTCGGGCACCGGACTGCGTGAAATTTCAATTTTCCCTTCCGGAAAAAGATAAGGCAAACTCTTACTGACAATATAAGTACCAAAAGGTATTTTGTCGTTGACGGAAAAAGTTTCCCTCCAGTCAATCGTTGCCGGACGATTCGTTTCATACCAGATATAGAACAAAACGAAACTTCCCATCAGAACAAGATAAAGGTAAATTTTCAATTTCATGCCCCCACCTCCTTTTCAAAATCCAGGAAGTAATGCCGGGTCTTCCGATAAACTTCCTCATCTATTTCAAAATTCCCATAACATACGCAATCAAAAACATAAGAAAGATTGCGAAAAGCTTCCCTTTTTTCCGATGGAATTTCCCGGATATAAGAAGCATTCGTTTTATATATATCCCAATGTATCAATTCTTTTTCATTCAACAGATAGAGCACATTTAAATAATGAATCCTCACAGCGCTTTTATAATCCCGCATTTTCAAAGCTTCCCCTAAAAGTTTCCGATACCTATCCGAATCGGAAAGTACCAAAGTATCCACGGATTCCCTTTTAAATTTTTTCTTCTTCTGTCCCCAAGGAGCTATTATTCCCGTTTTTATCATCAGATACAGGGCAAAAAAGACACAACCCACAGCTATTATTTTGAATAAAAATCCTAAAATATCTGCCGTAGTTTCAGCAGAAGCACCTCCGAGAAGGTCTGAAAGCCAACGAATAAAGCGAGCTCTCCAAGCATTCTCTTCCACTACTTCTGTATAATCAAAGGCCGGCTCAGAACGGAATTTTTCGATAAAAATATTTCCCGGCGAACGTACTTCATAGAGCGAATCCCTTACCGGTTCTGCCGATAAAGGAATAACAATACTGCAGAAAATCAACAGTCCACTGCCGTATTGTAAAACCATCTTTATGCCTCGCTTAAATTGCATTTTCACCGATACTATTGATTTTCTTATACAAAGAATGATGCTCACGTCCTTCCCTTATACTGAAAAATTTCAAGCTTATACCTATAAAATAAATCGTGTACAAAAAATTCTGCCCCAAAGAGGCTAACAACAAAAAAGCGGAAGCTATATAATTATTTTCCGGATTTCCTGTCACCAAACTGGGAATATATAAAACCCAAGTAGGGATCAAAAAAATATAAGACAGAAGACTGATGATCAGATTGAGAATGATTCCATACCCAAAAGTACTCCACCACTCTCCCCCAATAAAAGAAAGCGAGAAACCTTCCTTTATTTTTCTGTCGGCCATGACAATCAAATAACCTCCGAAAGTCAGGGTAATAAAAAAATAAATCCCGGGGATAATGAGAAATAAAGTAGCCACTAAGCTTATACATACATAACCGATTCCCCATATCCCTAAAGAAAGTCCTTTACGCCTCATGACAATCCACACTTCCCGGACGCTTATCCGATTCTTGTCTCCTGTTTCACATTTCTCCTGGTATACCCGTATATAAGATAAAGTTGTCAACATTATCCAATAGACGACTACAAGATTAAAAAAATAACTCCAAAGGATATTGCCGTTAAAATTAAATATATCTGCTGCGGATTTTCCCTCTGAATAAAAAATAAGATCCCGTAAAAAAGTACTTTTAATCAAAACATCCATCCCCAAAACAGGTAATGCTAGGTAACAAAAACATATTAAAAACGATTTAAACTCCTGCTTGATAAAAACAAAAGTATCCGTTAACAAATCCCCGAAACTCCGCCGTTGATATAAATCAATTTTTTCCATGTTTTCTTTTATTTACCAAAAACGGGTAAAGTCCGAAATAGCCTAAAACACCGATAAATGACAGGGAAACACACCCGAACCCCACCGCCGGATAAGAATCTGCATAACGGGTAATAAAACTTTCTATTCCCCCGGCTAAGATAAAAAAAGGAATTAATCCCACGACAATCTGAATCCCTTTTAAAGCTCCCTTTTTAAAGGATTGAATACGGGTATAAGTACCGGGAAATAAAAAACTATTTCCGATAATTACTCCTGCTCCTCCGGCAATCACAATGGAAGTAATCTCAAAAGTTCCATGCGCCCAGATCGAGGAAGCGGAATGCAGAAATAATCCCTGAGCATAAAAAAAATATTGAAAAGCTCCTAACATAACGCCATTGGAAAACAAAATCCACAAAGCTCCTACAGAAAAAAAGACTCCAAAAACAAAAGCAATGAAAGACACCCGTATATTATTGAGTGTAATTTCCCAAAACATCTCCCACTCCTCGCCCGAATTATATATTCCCATAGGAGTTCCCGCCGCAATATTATCCAACGTCCGATTGACATAAACATCTCCTAAAATAAAACGGACAAAAGATACTTCATGGCCAGCAGAAAACCATCCGACGATAACAGAAACAATGAAAAACAATAATACAAAAAGCATCGTTTTTCTCTCTTTGAAAAGTAAAAGCGGAAAATCTTCTTTCCAAAAAGCCAACAACCCCTTTTTTCTCTCTGAGCGATAATGATAAATCCTCGTCTGGAAACGGGCCATTAATTGGTTGAGGTATTTTTCTGTAGGGCTTCCCGGGTAAAACGTTCGTGCATAAGAAAGATCATCCGATAATTCTATAAAATCAGATGCTAATTCATCCGTATATTCGGGTCCTTTTCTCTCTATTTCACTCCATCTCTGTTTATTTTTTGCTATAAATTTTGCTTCTTTCATTGGACAGAAAAGAATTAGTAGCTCATTCGTTCATCCCGGACAAATGTATTTTTAATAACAAAAATAGATTATTTTATCAAAAAATAATATGTTTGCAGGACACAATTCCATTTCCCATGAAAATATCTGTCAATACTGTACAAAATGTCGGCATCGACTATGAGCTGGCAGGTGTAGGTCCCCGTATACTGGCTACCCTTCTGGATTTCCTTATTTTAGGTTCTCTATCGCTTCTTTTCGCTCTTATAGGAGGACTGGGAGTGAGTATCAGTCAGGGAAGTACAGGCAGTGTTGTATTTTTTATTATCCTACTCAGTCTCCTCCCCCTGTATCACCTGCTTTGCGAATTATTTTTCCATGGGAAAAGTATCGGAAAGATGGCTTTTCGTCTACAAGTTGTCCGCTTAGACGGGAAAAAGGTAAGCTTTTGGGATTATATGCTACGCTGGGTTTTTCGATTAATCGACATCACTCTTACCAGTGGGGTGACAGCTCTTCTTTCGATTGTCCTTACAAAGCATACGCAAAGAATCGGCGACCTGGCAGCCGGCACAACAGTTATCCGGCAGAAAAACCCCGTTAGTTTACAGGACTTAACCCGTCATGCAACTCCTGCCGAATATACGGTTGTATTTCCGCAAGTCAGCCTGTTGTCCGATCGGGATATACGGATTATAAATGAAGTAATAGCCGAAGTTAACCGCAGTCTGGATTTTAAACTACTGGATCCGCTGGCTAAAAAAATAAAAGAAGTCACCGGCATTTCTTCCCCTATGGATAACCAGACTTTCATAAAAACCATTTTGAAAGATTATTATCATTTGGCCCAGGAATAAACAACAAATTTCAAAGATAAGATTGTAGAAAACCTATTTTGGAAACCTGTCCTTCTCTTTGATTTGTTTACAATCTTTAGGGATTCTTCCCGGTTTTTCCTTCTTTTGTTTAACAAATAATAAGTCTTTATAATTGTCCGGTGACTGGGTAATCCATAATTTTATACGACTAAACGAAATAAAACAAATTATGAAAACAGTATTACACAAAGCGGATACCCGGGGACATTTCAATCACGGCTGGTTACGCACTTCTCACACTTTCAGTTTTGCAGATTATTACGATCCGCAACGCGTCAATTTCGGAGCTTTACGAGTACTAAACGACGATTCCATCGATCCCGGTACAGGTTTTGATATGCATCCTCACCGGAACATGGAAATCGTATCCATCCCTCTAAGTGGCGCCTTAAAGCATCGGGACAATATGGGAAATACGACCGTACTGCATCAGGGAGAAATTCAAGTAATGAGTGCAGGTACAGGGATATTGCATAGCGAATACAATGCCAGTAACGATAAAAATACCGATTTTTTACAAATCTGGGTAATCCCCGACAGAATGAATGTGACCTCCCGTTACGAAACGGCTCGGATCAACGATATCATCCGACGAAATGAAATTACAGAAATTATATCTCCCTACCCCGGTAAAGAAAAAGAATTATGGATTTATCAGCAGGCTTGGTTTTCTATAGGAGAACTCACTAAAAATACCCGTCATACCTATCACTTCAAATCTTCCCATAGTTTCGGAGTGTATGTTTTCGTTATCGAAGGGGCTGTTATCGTAGAAGGTTCCTTTTTAGGCAAACGGGATGGACAAGGGATATACGACACCCAAACTTTTGGCATTGAAGTGAAAGAAGACTCAAAAGTCCTTTTTATTGAAGTTCCCGCCGTCCACTAAGTAACGGCTTCATCCCTTAAGGCCGTTTCAGAAAGTAAAGCTTTATTTTTCTAATATTCTGTGCTCTTTTCAGAAATTGACAGTTGGGACAAAAATTTCTGATAAATAACTATCTATCAGGGATTTTCGTCCCAACTATCAATAGAATGCAAATCCGTTCCTCAAGGAATATTGAATGCCAAAAAGGCAAAATTTCACCTTTTTGGACATTCATTTTCTTTTACTTCGTTTCTAGCAAAAACTATTTTTTAGCTAACTGAAGCAAGATCTCCAGCACTTGAATAGCGCTCTTCGAAACCTTCGTTCCGGGGCCGAACACAGCAATTGCGCCGGCATCGAACAAGAATTGATAATCCTGATGAGGAATAACTCCTCCTACATATACCAGAATATCTTCCCGTCCCAGTTTCTTCAATTCTTCGATAACAGCAGGAACCAAGGTTTTATGACCGGCCGCCAAAGAAGAAACCCCGATAACATGCACATCGTTCTCTACAGCTTGTTTAGCTGTTTCTGCCGGAGTCTGGAACAAAGGACCCATATCTACGTCAAAGCCCATATCGGCATATCCCGTAGCCACAACTTTTGCTCCCCGGTCGTGTCCGTCCTGTCCCATTTTAGCGATCATAATACGCGGACGACGACCTGTTAATTCTGCAAATTCGTCGGCCATTTCTTTTGCTTTCTTGAAGTCAGCATCTTCGTTAGCTACACTTGAATATACTCCGCTCACAGTTCTGATTACAGCTTTATAACGTCCAACAACTTTTTCACATGCATAGGAAATTTCTCCCAGAGAAGCACGTTTCTTTGCAGCATCTACGGCTAATTCCAACAAATTCCCTTCTCCTGTTTCCACACATTTTGTGATAGCATCCAGAGCTGCTTCCACTTCAGCCTGATTCCGGTTAGCTTTCAATTCCTTCAAGCGGGCAATCTGAGCTTCGCGTACAGCTGTATTGTCAATTTCCAGAATATCGATCGGATCTTCTTTGTCCAAACGATACTTATTGGTACCGACAATCGTCTGCTCTCCGCTATCAATCCGAGCCTGCGTACGAGCTGCAGCTTCTTCAATACGTAATTTCGGAATTCCGGATTCTATCGCCTTGGCCATACCCCCTAATTTTTCAATTTCCTGGATATGTTCCCAAGCTTTATGTACAAGTTCATTGGTCAGATTTTCTACATAATAAGAACCTGCCCAAGGATCGATAGCCTTACAAATGGTTGATTCTTCCTGAATATAAATCTGGGTGTTACGGGCAATACGGGCAGAGAAATCGGTCGGTAAAGCAATTGCTTCATCCAAAGCATTGGTATGCAAGCTCTGTGTATGTCCTAAAGCAGCTCCCATAGCTTCGATACAGGTACGTCCTACATTATTGAACGGATCCTGCTCGGTCAAAGACCAACCGGAAGTCTGTGAATGCGTACGTAACGCTAAAGATTTCGGATTTTTCGGATTAAACTGTTTTACAATTTTCGCCCATAACAATCTCCCGGCTCTCATCTTGGCAATTTCCATAAAATGGTTCATACCAATAGCCCAGAAGAAAGACAAACGAGGAGCAAATGCATCGATATCCATACCGGCATTTACTCCAGCCCGTAAGTATTCCAAACCATCAGCCAAGGTATAAGCCAATTCAATGTCGGCTGTTGCTCCGGCTTCCTGCATATGGTAACCGGAAATCGAAATCGAATTGAATTTCGGCATGTTTTTAGAAGTATACTCAAAGATATCAGCTATAATTTTCATCGAAAACTTAGGCGGATAAATATAAGTATTCCGCACCATGAATTCCTTTAGAATATCATTCTGAATGGTTCCGGACAACTGATCCAAGGTTGCACCTTGTTCCAAACCGGCTACGATGTAGAAAGCTAATACAGGCAATACGGCCCCGTTCATAGTCATAGAAACAGACATCTTATCCAATGGAATCTGATCGAACAGAATCTTCATATCCAGAATAGAGTCCACAGCTACACCCGCTTTTCCAACATCCCCGATCACACGCGGATGATCCGAGTCATAGCCACGGTGCGTTGCTAAGTCGAATGCCACAGACAATCCTTTTTGCCCCGCAGCCAAGTTCCGGCGATAAAAGGCATTGGATTCTTCAGCAGTCGAAAATCCTGCATACTGACGGATGGTCCAAGGACGTAAAGGATACATAGCAGAATACGGACCGCGTAAATAAGGAGGAATACCGGCAACATAATCCAGATGTTCCATTCCTTTCAAATCTTCAGCCGTATATACCGGCTTAACGGGTATTAATTCCGGCGTCGTCCAGTTTTTGGCGATATGATTGGCCTTTTCCCATTCTTCAGCTGAAAGGGAAGCCTTTTGAGACGCCTTAATATCTATATTTTTGAAATTTGGTTTCATATATTTTAAATCTAAAGAGTGATAGAAATCAGAGGGTTTAAAGTAGAATTTCTTCCCGTCCCCTTTCTTTACTCGTTCATTATTAAATACCTAATTTTTGCTGATAGCCGCTCAATTCTTCTAACACATTATTCTTTACGTGTATATAATTGGTCAATCCTTTGGCTTCCAATTCAGGACGGCTTTCCGGATTACCGGCTACTACGATAATCGCTTTATCTTTGAGTCGCTCAAAAGCTTCAGGAGCAAATCCGGCATATTCATCGTCAGCACTACAAAGTACTACAATAGCGGCTTTGTTATCCAAACAAGCTTTTACACCTTCGTCTACGGTTTTAAAACCATTGTTATCCACTACCTGGAATCCGGCACAAGCGAAAAAGTTGCAGGCAAACTGAGCCCTTGCCTTCCGCATAGCCAGATTTCCCATCGGGAACATATATACTACGGGACGACCGTTCTTAGCAGCATACATATCCGTTTTTAAACGCAATGCTTCAAACGCCTGTGTACCCCGATAAGGTTTTAAGGTTTCTACTGTAGCCCCTTCGACAGCGTGATCTTCTGGTTCTAACACACAAGAACAAATCGCTTTTTCTATCTTTTCATTGAAATTGGGGAACTGATTGGTGCCCACAAAATTCTCTTTCCGCTGAGCAATCGCCAAATCTCTGGCTTGAGCCGTTGCTTTTACAGCAGCTTGAATAAAACCTTTCTTGAAAGCTTCTATATAACCGCCTTCTTCTTGTACCTGTAAAAATAATTTCCAGGCAGCTTCAGCTATATTTTCCGTCAGCTCTTCAATATAATAAGAACCTCCGGCCACATCTACGATACGGGCAAAATGTGACTCTTCTTTCAGTAACAATTGCTGATTGCGGGCAACACGTTCGCCTAATTCAGAAGGTTCACATTCATAAATATCATCGTACGGATGTACTGTAAAAGAATCGACCCCACCCAATACGGCAGACATTGTTTCTGTCTGTGTACGCAACATATTCACATTCGGATCATACACAGTCTTATTCCATTCTGAAGTTTCTGCATGTGTATTCATTTTACAAACAGAATCACAACAAGGATTGTAAGCTTTTACAATATGAGCCCATAAATAACGGGCTGCCCGTAATTTAGCAATTTCCATAAAATATTTGGAACTCGTAGCAAAATGGAAACGAATGCGGGGAGCAATCTCATTTACACTCATTCCAGCTTCTGTCAACTTATCCAGATACTCTACTCCTGCAGCCAAACTAAATCCCAACTCCTGTACAATAGAAGCACCGGAATTATTGAATACATATCCTCCTACTTCTATGGTCTTGAAATTTTTATAAGCAGCCATTTTTTTGGTGTTTTCCAGAGGAGCACCAAAAGGATTCTCACAACAAATCTTTCCCTTTAAAGTCAAATTTGTCAACGGATCGATATTTATACCTCCCTGTATCTTTTCCGGATCAATTCCCCGTTCTTCCACTACCGCCATAAACGCATCTACAATAGAGCATTTTTTACATTCGCACACAAAATTGATTTCGACACATTCTAAACAGATATCTTTCAACAAAGCCTCCATATCAGCTTTTGAAAACTCACGACAACCCGTGAAAACAAATCCTAACGAATTTACTCCTCTGTTTAATACGTCTAATGCTTTCTTATTGGCTTCGGCAATGTCTTCTACCCGGATATCCTGCCGCACATACCAATCATTGTTATCCTTTTTATTGCCTCTTACAAACGGGAACTCTCCCGGCAAACACTCGAGATTTTTAAGGTCTTTCATGTTTTCTAACCGATACATCGGCTGAACATTAAAACCCTCATTGGTTCTCCATACGAGCTTTTTATTGAAATCGGCCCCTTTCAGGTCGACAGTAACTTTGTCCACCCACTCCTGCATAGTGTTAGGCGCAAACTCACTGAAAAGCTTCTGATTTACATTTTCTGCCATAATTTATATATTTAACTGTAACTGTTTATTGTAAAAAACGAACAAATTTAAGTCTTTTAAAGGATTAAAAAAATTATTTAGTGCCTTTTTTCCTTATTTACAACGTTTGACTCCAACCTCCAAATTTTTATTTCTCAACCAGATAAACATCTCTCTCTCCTTCTTCCTGTTAAAATCTTCTCATAAAAAAAGCTGTTCTCCCCGAACAGCTTCTTCTGTATATTTGATAAATTCGAATGATTAACTGTAAATTTTTAAAAATCTATTGAATGACAAAAATTAATTTCTCGGTATCATAACCACGTTCCCGAATTCTAGTCAATAAGTCGGTCAATAAATTTCCACTCAATTCCTTCGTCCGACTCAATATCCATAAATATTTATCCGAAGAACTGCCTACAATAGCATAAGAATAATGCTCCTCATCCAATTCCATGACATAATAATCACTATAAATAAAAGGGAAAAAAGAAACTCTCAACTTTCCGGGCTGAGATTTATCCGGTAATTTGGCTTTTCCTTTGATAAGATGCCAAGCCCCTTTTTTCCAACCCCGATTCAATACTTTTATTTTCCCATCTTCCTGTAAACTATATTCAGCCGTCACTCCATCCATTCCTCTTTCAAAACGATGATTAAAACGGGCAATTTCATACCACTTCCCCATGTAACGCTTCAGATCAAGCCTTGCAACAGTTCTGTTATCAATATTATTCGTCATATGCGCTAAAAGATTTTTTCCTATGTACGTAAAAATTAAAAAGAAGTTATTAATACTTCCGATTCACACATATTAACGAACGTTTTATTAGTGTGTTAAAAGCCAAAAAAGATAGATTGAAAGGATAAATTTTTATAATAACAGTGAGTATAAATGTATATAAAAACGAACTGATTATAAGCATTGTATGAAGGAATAATATGATTGCTTTCTTTTTTTCAAAAAAGTTGTCTTTTCTTTTTATCATTCAAATTTCAACTATAAAAAACGTTC
>NZ_JH594597.1:180254-358034 GCF_000243215.1 Odoribacter laneus YIT 12061
GAACGTAAATTTTAGCTAAATTAAACTCTACAAATAATAATTAAAGTAAGTTTTTTCAGCTTTGTTAGAAAACGATAAACACTCTTTTTCGTTCTCTGATCAGCATTTCGTTGATAGGTGCACTTAAGGAACTAACAAACGAACCTTGGGTTCGGATGAAATCTGCTGTCGATTTTTTTATCGGGAACCAAGTTCCGCCGACTAGATCCCGAGGATTATTCATCAGCAGTGCGCTTATCACGAAAGCTGATCTATTTAAATCTATTTTTTCCAGACATAAAAGATACTTCGGAGACGGCAAGTAATAAATAAATTCATTTTTGAGCAATTTGCTTTAAGCCTCATTTTTAATAGGTCAGACAAAAAAAATGCTGATCCCTATACAGACATAGATAAAAGCCTCCGCTATATTCATCCAATAAGCAAACCGGGGCCTTTTCATAACACCCGCAGAAAGTTTATCTGCTACCAGAGCCACAGCAGAGAATACACATAACGCCTGAAGGATAAATAAAAGTCCTAAAAAAAGCATCTGAAACACCGCATTTCCCTTTTCCATAGTAATAAATTGCGGGAAGAAAGCTAAAAAAAATAATATAACCTTCGGATTGAGTAAATTCATCCATATCCCCCTACGAAATAAACGATATACCGGAATATTTTCTGAAGAAAAACGCAATGAAACTTTATTCCGGCAAAAAAACGCCTTCCCTCCCAAATAAAGCAAATAGATTCCCCCTGCTATTTTTAACACAGTAAAAGCAAAAGCAGAACCGGCTAACAGAGCAGATAATCCCAGCGTTACAGCAGTTACATGAAAAATAAGTCCTGTACAAAGTCCGGAAGCAAATACGATTCCAGCCTTTTTCCCTCGGTTAATGCTCTGTGTAATCACAAACAAAATATCCGGACCAGGCATAAGTGTCAAGAATATGGCAGCAATTAAAAAACCCCATACATTCATAAAATCCATTTCAATCAATTTTTCCGGATCCCAGTGCGTTTTTCAAAATCCCAGACAAAAATAAAGATAAATTTTAAAAACATCACCACTCGGAAAGCCAGGTTAAAAAGAGGAAGGCAAGTTTTAAAAAGCTATCTTTGCAAAGGTGCAAAACCTAAGGCGGGGAAAGTGCGTAAATAGCTTATTCTAAAACAAAACAATACTATGTTATTAAACTTTATCTGGCTTATTCTGGGTTTTATCATTTTAATCTATGGAGCCAATAAATTGGTAGATGGGGGAGCAGCTCTTGCTTTTCGCTTGAATATTCCGAATATCGTTATCGGATTAACAGTGGTGGCTTTTGGTACTTCTACTCCAGAGCTGGTCGTAAATCTATTCTCTTCCGCCGAAAAACAATCGGAATTAGCGTTAGGAAATGTCCTAGGGAGTAATATTTTTAATATACTAGGGATTCTGGGAATCACAGCCCTGATTTCTCCCATCGCAGTAAAAAAAGCCACCACCTGGGTAGAGGTCCCCCTGGCCTTATTGGCAGCCTTTCTAATTTTAATTATGTTTGGAGACAATCATTGGCCTACCCCCACCCCCTACATTATCAGCCGGACGGAAGGAATTGTATTACTTTGTTTCTTTGTCCTTTTTATCGCCTATACGTTAATGTTAGCCAAGAAAGGAGAGGCAGAAGAAATTAAAATTAAAAATTATACTATAGGAAAATCCCTATTCTGGATCCTTATCGGATTAGTCGGACTCATCATCGGAGGACGCTTATTGGTAAAAGGAGCTGTTCAAATAGCAGAAAGCCTCGGCATTTCTCAACGAATCATCGCCATCACTATTGTTTCAATCGGAACCTCTCTTCCGGAATTAGCCACCTCCCTCGTAGCGGCCCGGAAAAAAAATGTCGATATGGCCATCGGAAATGTAGTAGGTTCTAATATTTTCAATACTTTTCTGATATTAGGAGTATCTGCATTAATCTCCCCTATCCACATGTCCATGGCAAATTTACCCGATATCGGTATGAATCTGCTCTCTGCTCTCCTCTTATTCGTTTTCATTTTTACAGGAAGAGGCCGCCAAATTGAAAGATGGGAAGGATCTATTTTTCTATTTCTCTATATTTCCTATATAATTTGGCTGATTTTGGGATAAAAATGTCCGGATAGCCTGAACAAAAACGAGATTTGTTTTTGAAGTATTTTTTGATTATTAATAGTTTAGCAAACTTTTCGAGAAACATTTCCACAACTTTTTCTTTCTTTTTGGAGTATACTATCCTATAAAAAAGAAATAGTTATGGAACGGGAAAATTTTCACATTGAACCAGGAGCACCTATGTTTAATAAGGGATATTCAATCATTATAGATACCAAAGGTCCCTATTTTGTATATGGGAAACCTACTTTACGACAAGAATTCATTGTTCCAAATGCCGAAGGCGAAGCTTGGGAATACAAAACGGGAATTACTTATAAAGTAGATCATGAACCCATGGTCCTATGCAGATGCGGACATTCTCAGACAAAACCGTTTTGCGACGGTTCACATACTCAAATAGACTGGGATCCTACCCTTTCTGCCGACCGTAAACCATTGCTAGACAATGTTGAAATCTCGGAAGGAGAAGAATTGCAACTATTGGATAATAAAACTTATTGTGTGCATGCCCGTTTTTGTATGGCCAAAGGCACAGTATGGCATTTAGTGGAACAATCCAATCGTCCGGAAGCCCAGGAGTTAACAATCCGGGAAACATTTCATTGTCCTTCAGGTCGTTTGAAACTCAGGGATAAAAAAAAAGATGAATTTTTAGAACCCCGCTTGGAACCTTCTCTCAGTTTGATTGAAGATCCCCAGAAAAATTGCAGTGGCCCGATTTGGGTAAAAGGAGGTATTCCGATGGAAGACAGCGAATGCACACCTTATGAGATACGGAATCGGGTTACTTTATGCCGCTGTGGTAATTCCCACAATAAACCTTATTGCGACGGTTCTCATATGAGGACGCAATTCAGTGATGGCCAACCCGGCTTGACAAGTTAAACTGTATTTACCAGCTTCCGCTAGCTCCTCCTCCCCCAAAACTCCCTCCGCCGAATCCTCCGAAAGAACCGCTTCCTCCCCGAAAGGAACCAAAGCTGCTTCCTCCCCCGAATCCTCCAAAAAAGATAGGAGGAAATCCGTCCTTATCATGCCCTCCCGTCGTATACCCTTTCCGACGCTTGACAAATAAAGGTATTAGAAATAGTATACCCAAAGGAATCCATAGCCAGGCGAGTCCCCCCTCTCCTGTTCGCTTTGCATATTCGTCTGCTGTATACTCACCTCCCGTTAAGTCCATCAATACATTCGTAGCTTTATCTACCCCCGCATAATAACGTCCCTTTTGAAATTCCGGAATCACCTCATTGCGAATGATACGGGAGGCAATGGCATCCGGCACTACTCCTTCCAAACCATATCCTACGGCAATAGCAACCTGTCCCTTTTCATTTCCCTTTTTAGGTTTTATCAAAATCAAGATTCCATTATCTTTTCCTTTTTGTCCGACGCCCCATTTTTCAGCCAGACGTTGGGCATAATCATTAGGCGCGTACCCATTGAGCGTGGGAACCGTGGCGATAGCAATCTGGGTGGAAGAAGTATCATTAAAATTCCGCAATTTCTTTTCTAAGGCAGCCTGCTGCTGCGGAGTAAAGAGTTGCGTAAAATCATTCACAATACGTTTCGGACGCATAGGCTCTGGAAAATCCTGTGCCTGAATACTCATAACCAACACTAACAAAACCCCCAATACAAAAAAACGTCTCATAAACTTTTTTATTTTTTAAATGATATCTCATCCGAAAGTTCGTTGATATCTCCCGGTTGACAAGGAAAATATTTCTTTAATTGTATGCCGATCCCCCTTACCGCTTCACAAACCCCTTCACAAATCAATCCCTGCCGAAATCTATCTATCATCCGGTTTTTAATTTCATCCCAAAAGTCAAAGGGTACTTTAGCATTGATACCAGCATCTCCCAAAATCGCCATCTTTTTATCTTCTAAGGCTACATAGACCAATACCCCATTGCGCAAAGCCGTTTTATGCATTCTCAATTGAGCAAATACCTGTGCTGCACAATCCAATACATCCTTTTTACAATAATTTTCAAAATGAATACGGATTTCCCCCGAAGTATTTCTCTCTGCTTCCTGAATGGCAACGACCATAGCCTCTTTCTGCTCCAAGGTAAAATGTTTTTCCGGAGATAACATAGAATCAATATTTAAAATTCAACTTTAGGAGCGTTTTCTGCCCCGGCATTCGCTTCAAAATAAGGCTTGGGGGTAAATCCAAACATACCTGCAATTATATTCTTAGGAAATTGACGAATATAAGCGTTATACGTACGTACGGTATCGTTAAATTTACGTCTCTCGACAGCAATCCGATTCTCCGTACCCTCCAATTGAGCCTGCAATTCCAAAAAATTCTGATTTGCCTTTAAATCAGGATAACTTTCAGAAATAGCCATTAACCGGGAAAGAGCAGAAGATAATTCCCCCTGTGTCCGGTTTAATCTCTGCATACTCGCTTCATCCAGCTGTTCAAAATTAATTTGCGTCTGAGTGGCTTTTGCCCGGGCATTTACCACATCTGTCAACGTCTGCTGCTCATGTGCAGCATAACCTTTTACAGTATTTACCAAATTCGGAATCAAATCCAAACGACGTTGATACTGGTTTTCTACATTCGACCATTGTGCGGCAACCGTTTCGCTCATTTTTACCATCCCGTTGTAACTACCCCGGAACCACAAAAAAATAGCCAGAATAATAACCCCAATTACAATTAATACAATATACCCTTTTTTCATATAGGAAATTTTACTTTATAATATAATTATCATAACTTATTCAGCAATTTTAATACCATTCGTTCCATTTATTCTACTAAAAAAAAATTCTTAGAGAATATATTGTATTATAACGATTTATAAAAACCTAAGTTTATTTCTTACCTCAAAAAAATAAAAGAATTTGCCAAAATGGCAGCATCAGGCCTGCAAAGCTTTCCAATAGAACAATATGATTCCTTCTTTTTAATTTTTCTCCACATTATTCCATTTTCCACAGTTTTGAACTTCATAATACAATTTTCCGAGAGAAGTAACGCATCATAACAGATTGTCCGCAATTTTTTCCGGTTGAGACTCGAAACCTTCCTTAAAGATTTTTTTCAGCGGCATAAAAAAACGTTCTATTAAACGTAAATCATCCGTTATAATATCGGCCTGTGCTTCCATTTCCGGACTAAAAGGTAATTCTTTTTTATAATTGGTATGAAGCCCGTCCGGAAGCAGAATTTCAATCATATAGTTATTCTGGTTGGGAACTAAGGAAATAGAAGAAACCTGCCCCTTGACAATACCAAATTCCTGATCCGGATAACTTGTAAACCGAATAATTACCCGCTGACCTACTTTCACTTTTCCGGAACGCTGAGCTGGCAACATGGCTTTTCCAATCAATTGCTCTTTCTCCCCGGGAACAATATTAAAAACAATTTCATTCGCCGTCACATATTGATTGACATACCGGATTTGTGTAAAAGAGACAATCCCCGAAACAGAAGCTTTCAACACATAATTCAATTCCCAATTGTTGATTTCATTCAATAACTGCTCGGCAGCGACCGAATAGTTCTGATATAAAACCTTTTCTTTTTCCGCTTGCTGTAATTCATAATCCAAAATATCCGCTTCTAAATCTCCGATTTGAATTTGTAAATTATCAATAGAAGCCTTGAGTTGCTCGTAAACTGTTCGCTTTTGCAATAATTGAGTACGGGTCACTTCCAAATCCGCTGCTGCCAGAATTCCCTCTTCAAATAGTATGGAATCCCTATCGTACTGCTTTTTACCAATTTCATACTGTTCCTGCTGTATTTGCAATTGCCCAATTAAATTGCGATGATAAACTTCGTATTTACCAATCTGCTTTCTCAAAGAATTTATTTTCTGAGGATAATAATTTAAAACTTTATAATTTTTAAAATCATATAAACTCCGCAAAAAATTAGTATACAAGGATTGCGCATTTCCCAATTTTAACTCTCTTTCAGCATTAAAAAGCAAAAGGGCAGTGTCTGGCTCGTTTACTATAGGTATCAAAGTATTCCGCAATTGCAAAATATCTTCTGTAACCGCTGTATTTTCAATAACAGCCAAGTAATCCCCACTCCCTACTTTTTGTTTATCTTCTATATATAAACTTGTCAGGCGTCCATTCGCCCGGGCAATTATTTGCACGGCAGGATTGTCACTTGTCAATGTCATCGTAGCAGTAATCGTATCCGGATAACGAAAAAAGAAACTTCCTATCAGAAGAGTGAGAATAATGACAAAAAATAAGGTGATGCCCCAGCGTAGTATCCAACTGGGCATATGTCCCATCACTTCCTGTACTTCTTCACTTCGTAATTCGATATCTTTCTCTGGCATAAAAAATACAATTAATCGTTATTTTCCCAATTCCAACTGATTTTTTACTAGCCGGTAATAGATCCCCTTCAAACAAGTCAGCTCCTGATGAGTGCCCTCTTCGACGATCCCCCCTTTATCCAATACGACAATCTTATCCGCATTCTGTACGGTCGAAAGCCGATGGGCCACAATAACAACTGTTTTTCCTCTATAAAACTCATTCAAATGCTCCATAATTTCCCTTTCGTTATTAGCATCCAAAGCATTTGTAGCCTCATCAAAGAAAAGAAAATCCGGATTTTTATAGACGGCCCGGGCAATGAGTATGCGCTGACGTTGCCCTTGACTGATTCCGCTTCCTTCCATACCGATTTTGGTATTATACCCCAAAGGCAAGGAATCGATAAATTGATCGATATTGGCAATCTGGGCAGCTTTCAATAAACGTTCCTTGTCTATCACCTCTTCCCCTATTGCTATATTTTCCGCTATCGTCTCCGAAAAAATAAACCCATCCTGCATCACGGACCCCGTCACACTGCGCCATAAATGAGGATTTATATTTTTTAAATAAACATCCCCTACTTTTATATTTCCCTTATTAGGGGTATAAAAACCCAATAATAATTTGATTAAAGTGGTTTTTCCACTCCCACTGGCTCCTACAATAGCCGTTATCTTATTCCGGGGAATAGTTAAATTCACATTGTTGAGTACATAATCAGGAGAACCATCGTAACTAAAACACAGGTTTTCAATAGTAAAAGTATGATCCTGAGGTAAAAAAGAAACTTTATCGACAGCCGTTTCTTCCTCATCTTCCTTCTGATGAATTTCATTTAAACGCTCTAAACTGATTTTGGCATCCTGAAACGAACGGGCAAAACCGATAAATTGCTCAATGGGGGAGTTCAGTTGCCCGATAATATAAGTGAGCGACATCATCATACCCAAGGTCATATTCCCCTCCACCACAGCCCGGGCTGCAATATAAGAAATCAAGATATTGGTAGTCTGATTAAAAAACACAGACCCGACTTGCTGATATTGCTGTAAAGCCAAACCTTTTACGCTTATCTTAAATAGTTTTACCTGTATACGCTCCCATTTCCATCTTTTCTGTGTTTCACAATTATTCAGTTTGATCTCCTGCATACCCGTAATAATCTGATAGAGAGTACTCTGTTCTGTCGATGCTTGTGAAAAACGACGCAAATCCAATTCCCTTCTGTACTTCATAAAGGACAATACCCAAATTACATATAATAAATTGCCTAACAGGAAAAGTCCGAAAATAGATAAATCATAATAAGCCAATACGAACCCAAACACAATAAAATTGACAAATGAAAAAAGCGTGGAAATAGAAGAACCCGTTAAAAAAGACTCAATCCGGCTATGATCTCCAATACGCTGCATAATGTCCCCAATCATTTTGGTATCGAAAAAATGCAAAGGCAATCGCATTAGTTTTACCAAAAAATCAGAAATAAGAGAAATATTGATCCGGATATTCATATGCAATAACAACCAACTCCGGATAAAATCTACAGAAAGCCGGGCAATGAAAATAATCAGTTGGGCCACCAAAATAAGAGTGATAAAATTCAGGTTGTTGTCCCGAATACCAACGTCTACCAACGACTGTGTAAGAAAAGGAACAATGAGCTGCAATATACTCCCGATTACCATTCCCAAAACAAGTTGGACAAGCGCCTTTTTATGAGGAGAAAGATAACGGAAGAAAAAATTTAATTTCTTTTTGGCCTCCTTCCGGTCCTCCTCCATGGAGTAAAAATCCGGCGTAGGCTCTAGTACCAAAGCAACACCCGTATCCTGCCCCTTCTCCCGCGAACTGATCCAACAACGTTTGAATTCTTCTTCATTGTAAGTCACCGTTTGAGTACCTGCAGGATCCCCAATCAGAATCTTATATTTATTACGACGTTTTCGAATCCGATAGCAAACGACAAAATGCTGTTGATTCCAATGCAGAATACAAGGAAGCGGAAAATCATCCACCAATTGCTCAAAAGTAATTTTTACCCCCGTCGTACGAAACCCGATTGACTCCGCTGCCTCACTAATACCCAACAAAGAAACCCCCGAACGAGAAATAAAAGCTTTATCCCTCAAGGTTTGTAAACTATACACCCGACCGTAATATTTCGCAATCATCCTCAAACAGGTCGGACCACAGTCCATTCTGTCTAATTGGGTATATACAGGATAATGCCACATACACTTTGTTTATTCAATATTTACAAATATAGTTTTTCTTTTTCATTTAATAAGAAATTTTCATTGTTAATTAAAAAACACATTTATTAATTCAAAATATTATTATGCACAGATGATGGTTCCTCTCGAATCTTAAAAAAGAAGGGAGATTTTTCTATTGTAAACCTGTCTCAGTCAATATCCAGATTCACAAAAGTTATCTTTACTTCAAAAGAAAGGAGGAAGGATGGTTTATTGGGCATGCTACAGAGGGCCTTCCCTTTTTTATAAAGTTTCCATCTTTTTTCAGGGCAGCATAGATTTTAATGTAAATAAACAGGGATATATGCTTGCCGGAAAGTCCTACATTTTATAACCGAATTTGTATACTTGCTAATACGCTGCGGCCCCGTATCCCATACCTATAGTTTGTTTCATTCAACATACCATAACTGGCATACCGATATTCGCGTTTGTTTAAGAGATTCATGGCGACTAAGCTAAGGTCCGCCCGTTTTGATACCGTCCATCGGACAGAGGCATCAAGTAGTATCAGGTGGACAGAGTTTCCCGAACTGAACTGGGTATAATAATGCTCACCACCTGCGGCTATCTGCCAATCATTATTCGGGACGAAGGTAAAAGTCAGGTTTTGTTTCAATACAGTATAATTACTTTTCTCAACTTGGTCAATATTCAATGCATTATTTACATACAGCAGTCGATAATCTACAGAAAACCAATTGGTGAAATATCCTTTAAGACAAGGCTGCACAGAAATCATCTTCAAGATATAGGGTAATTCTACATTCCGCCTCATTGATGTAGTCCAGACTTGTTGATAAGCAGCATCCAGACTGAATGTGATTTTTCCAGACATTAAACCTTTGCTACTGCTTCCATAAATAGCAAAAGTTTTGCTATCATTATCCACTGGTGAAAAGGTGGTAAGGATATAATCGTCAATAAATAATTGGTTTTGCATACATGGGTTATGATTCCATTCGAATTCTCCGGTTAGGTTGAAGAAGAGTGAAGTGAGGGGATTCCTATACCTCAAATTAACGGTTGCAGACCGTTCTTCCTTGTATGCAGAAACAAGCTGGGGCCTATACAAGTTCCGGAAATTCGTCATAAAGATATTCTGCATATACATATCGGCCTCCGGAGGTGTCAGCGAATATTTGAGCCGCGCTGCAAAATCCAGCTTTGCATTAATGTGATAAAGAAGATAAAAGGAGGGAGAGAGGGCTATATAGTTCTTTGTCAGATTTTCACCTGCGAACTTGTCTCTCACATCGTACAGATGATAGTATACAGGAGCTGACAAAGTAAGTAGCCATTTTTGCGAGGTATAGGATGCTTCAGGCGAAATATAAGTATTCACCAAGGAGAAATGCATATCGTTTTGTGTCGGGTATGATATTTCCAACCCTTGTAAATTACTATGGATGCTATAGTAGTTGAAATCTATTCCGGCCCGGGCATAAATGTTCCATCGGTTGATAAACCAACCATAGCGTGCCTCTGTTACCGAGCGGAAATCATCTGTCGTAATGCCTTGTAAAATTGGTTTGCCGGTAATGATATCCAATGAATGTGGCTTATAAATGTACCTGTTGCGTGAAGAAACCGTAACCAAATTATTATCAATACGCTTTACGAATTGTAAATCGTTCGTAGCACCGAAAGAAGGTGTTTTAGCCCTCTGTGAAAGAGAAAGAGTACCCCCTATGTCTGATACTGTCTTATTCCAGTGGACATCGATATAAAAATTATCTTTCAGAAAGAGTGTCGGACGATTGAGTTGATATGCCCACAGACTGCCCAAATGATGGGCTTGCGTCCGCATAATGTTGCTTTCTGTAAAGGATGCTATACTTGCATCAAAGTAGTCCGTTTCGTATCCTGTCCTGTAATCCAGCCTGTCGCTTTCATACATAAGATTGAATTTAATATCTTTACTTTTTCCCACACGCCATGAGTTTGATGTATTTGCAAGAACGGAGAAATTATCACGCGTACGCCGCTCATCAATCGGAGAAGAGGGTGGCCTCACAGAAATGTGATCTTCTCCTAAATTATCAGTATAACCGACACTGAAAATTCTATCCTCCAGCTGTCTCTGACTCTGGGATGCTGGATTCCAACCGTCGTTATTTACACGGACTGTTTCCATGTTTTGCCAATTACCGGCCATACGCATTGCAAACAGTGAAGCATCGTATAATAAAGGAGAAAAGCCTCCTCCCCCCTTAAAGATGCCTACCCACTTATGTCTGGCCTCCTCCTTTAGTTTTATATTCAGTCCAGCCTGTTGGGAGAATTCTACCCCCCTCAAGACCTGTATAGGCTGATGGTTTTCCAGTATTTCCACACTTGCGACATCCGAAGGAGCTATATTCTCCGTCGCTAATCCATAGCGTCCATCCATAAAATCAACCCCGTCTATGTAGAATTTGTTAATAGGCTCTCCATTGTACTTTATCTCTCCATTCTCCTCCACCTTTATACCTGGCAATCGCTTGAGTACATCGGCAATATTCTTGTCCTGAACCCTCGCATATTTGCTCGTATAATAAGTCAGAGTATCACTACGTTGCTCAATACCCGGAGCATTGACAATGACATCCTTTAATTGGGTCGGCTGAAGAATAAGATGGACAATTACTGGAGAAATAACCTTATTCAATGCTAATTTGTAAGGACGATAACTCATACATTGGAAACTCAAGATAAAATCCGAATTTTGAGTTTTATACTTTATATTGAATACTCCTTTATCATCGGTGATAGCATACTGAATCGTTGCATCGGAAGAGTCTTTGATCCGTACTATTACTCCTGCGATAGGAGAATTATCCTCCTTATCAAGGACCACACCACTCACCTCTGCATCCTGTCCATAGGCAATGGCCAGCCCCAGCAATATCATAATGATCGTGGTAATGGTTCTCATAAAACAAATCTATCTAGTAATTCTTCCAATCGGTTTCGATGTAATCATAGGTCAATTTGCGGGGCTGCGCCAAATCCGGGCGAGATTTCCCCTCAGGTGTAATTATATGGACTTTTACTCCGCTTACCGTTTCCAAATATCCCATCGGATTGATGTCGTATCTATACTTAGTCCGATAAAATTTTTCCCGTGAAGTTTTGTTATACTCGACTTCCGGCATTGTAATCTGACGATTCGCTTTAGAATTGATTCCCACACACACAAACGAATAATGATCATGGATATCCCGCACTTCCATTATAAAACCAGGGAGGCCGCCGAATTTCCACGGACCGTCAGCAACGGGTATTTCATCTGTATAATAGGCGATATAATCCCTACCTCTGAAATTACATGTGGCACGACGGCATTTATAGCCAAGTATCTCTTTCGTACCCTCTGTCATAGACCACTCTTGAGTGGGGATAAGTTCTTCTATGAGGAACCAATCTGTTGCAATCTTATCTGTAGTGGTAAATTTACCTGTCGGATAATTCTTATAAAGGGAGAATGTTTCTCCACCGACATAACGGCCCGGATTTGCCTTTATCTGATCCGGGGTAGACACGCTGATAAGAGAATCAATCAGCATAACACGATAGCTTGTGAACTTCGACAAACCGTAACCTACTTGAAGCACCATACGGTCTGTTACGGCTGAATTTATATCCGCCGTATCGCGCAGATAACGATAGTCGTACATAAACTCCATAACTGCAGTACCGATTTCTTTATGCTCTACAGGCATACCGGAATTCACTGACATCTGCTCGCCTACTTTGATGCTAATAATCTGATTGTTTTGAGAATTGCCTGCCATAATGGAACCAAAGACAAATACCAAGACAAATGACATTTTTTTCATACTCCCCATAATTTAGTTTAACTTTTTCCAAAAGTACAGGTAAGGAGCCTTAAGCGAAAAAATAATTATTACCCAACGATTAGCGATTATTACTAAATTATTACTGAAGATATACTTTGTCCCTATAGAAGTTCGCTGATAGGATAAATGGATTACTTTTGCAATATGGGGAAAAGAATGAAAGCATTATACGGACTTACCATCGCCACAATCATTGCATTTTGCACAATACAATGTTATTGGCTGTATAACCGCTTTAAAGATGCCCGGAACGGTTACGAAAACAATTTATATGATACTGTTTTAGAGGTAATGCATGAGGATTATAAAATTCGGCGTGCAACACAAACACCCGATATCAGCATTTTGACCAGTTCAAAGATGAAAGTTTCCTCTAATGCTGATCAAGCAGGCTTCCTGACAATGACATTTGAGGTCTATGTTGTGGATAGGAATACGTACACTATCAACGACACCACAGACATGAATAATATAACCCGTATTTATGAGCAAGAAAAACCGGAAGGGATAACCAAATACAGTTTTGAAGTGGATAATCCACCTAATGAACGGGATGCTTACGATGCGCTGGAACGTTTCCAAGTAGATGTGCGTAGTCCGTTTAATGCAGCCAAGATAGACTCTCTATTGAACAAAAGAGACGTAGAAGCAAAAGCTATTACAGTTGAACAGGCCGATTCAATGGTGTGGTCTGTATCACGAACAGATCATCCCTCAAAATGGCACCCGGAAATAACGGTATCCTATCCGTATGACATTTTCGAAGGAGAGGTGGTGAATGTCACAGTAGCTGTTGGAATGTCTCCTGTCATAATGAAAATGCTGGATACACTGTTGATTTCACTTGTACTGTCTGTCCTGCTGATTACCTGCCTTATTGTACAGATTGCGACAATCCGTAAACAGCGCAAATTGGAAAAACTGCGTCAGGATTTTATTCATATAATGATACACGAACTGAAACGACCTATCTCAACTTTGAAAATGTGCGTGTCGTTTATGCGTAACGATAAGTTAATGCAAGATAAGGAAAGCAAAGAGGCCATCATTTCCGACTCTTATCATGAACTGGATAACCTTTCCTCTTATTTCTCGAAATTGCGTGACCTTACCTTCAATGACGTAACAGAAATTCCGCTTACATTATCAGCATTTAACCTCCAGGATGCAATTGAAGAATGTATTGAAAAACTTACCATCCCAAGCGGTAAGTCGGCGACAATCGATGTCGTTTCCCATGCGGATATCATGATTACAGCCGACAGAATGCATCTTATTAATATGCTCAGTAATCTTTTGGAGAATGCATTGAAATACTCTAAGAATAAAGTCCGAGTCGAAATTAGCTACTGCGAAAGCAATGGGGAATCTATAATTATATCTGTCAAGGACAATGGATTCGGTATCCCTAAATCAGAGTGCAGATATGTATTCGACAAATTTTTCCGTAGTCAGACAATTGTTGATAAGAACATATTAGGCATGGGACTGGGATTGGCGTATGTCAAATTATTAGTTTTGGCACACAAAGGTTCCATTGAAGTAGAAAGCGAAAAAGGTCTCGGCACTGTCTTCACGATTAAGTTACCGCAATGAGAGATAAGATAAGCATATTGTTAGTGGATGACGATTTGAAGAACTCCATGCTACTGAAGAGGTTTTTGGAGGTAGAAGGATATGGTGTGACCTACGCCAACAATGGTTGCGTCGGTTGGGAACTTTTCCAAACAACACATCCGGATCTTATCCTGCTGGACATAAATATGCCCGAAATGAATGGATTCGAACTCGCAAAGAAGATTCGTGAAGTCAATCGGAAAGTGTTGATTTTCTTCCTTACAGACCGTACGGAAAAAGATGACAGACTGAAAGGTTTTAGCCTAAAGGGTAACGATTACATCCCCAAGCCGTTTTACCCGGAAGAACTTATTGCTAAAATAAAGGAACGTTTCGAGCATAGGACCGTAGAAGCACAACATGAATTTGTCATTGGTAAAACATTATTTGACAGTAATCTATCCTCTGTTACACATAACGGGATTTCGCGTACCTTAACTGCAAGACAGACCGACATTCTTCTATTGTTGTCACAGAAGATAGGAACTATGGTAGAACGAGAATATATCCTCAAGACAATTTGGGGGGATGATAGTCATGCAAACTCTTTGGCCCTGAATGTTCAAATTACTTATCTCCGGCGCATTCTCGAAGAAGATCAATTGATATCCATTATTTCACTAAAGAAAAAGGGATATGTATTGAAAGTGAAGGGATACTATGCTGGATTAGCCAAAATTTAATCTGATTAATACGAATAAAAATATTAAAATGAAGCCAACCGAACATTTTATTTTTCAGTTCTATAGCTTTGTTTTCTCTGAGTAGGGGTTTTTCTTTATTTGTCAGGTAATCTCGTCGTTGCGGGAACTCGGACTGATCCAGATAAAGTAAGGGAATAAAATTGCCTTTCTGTACCGGATCCAACTAAAGAGTTAAAAAAGTATCATACCCCCTGAAAAGGTCGGTAGGGATCTTTTTATCATAAAAATAGAGTTTTAAATTCACGAAAATACCCGGGGAGCTTTTATTTCTGTTTCTTAGAAAAATCAATTGTAAAGGCCCACCAGAATCTAATTGACAATATTCCTCGTTTTTTCCGGAATCTCAGAATGAAGAGAAATAAGTAGTATTGTTAAAGTATATATCCGGGATACTGAAAATCCAAATGAAAGGTGGAAAATGAATTGAAAGCAGCAAACATCTGGAAAAACAGAAAGGGAAAAGGAGAAAAGTTTAAAAATTACACAAAAGGGCACGTCCCTAATGTGTAAAAAGTTCCCGATAGAGAAATCGGGAACTTTAGTCTGTCTAACCAAAACCTATGAAAAAACGATTTGAATTTCTTCGTTGCAAAACTAACGGAAGGTTGTTACAAAAATGTAACAAAACCATGAAGTCTCTATGACAATCTGTCGATTTTTGGATTTTGAGGAGGAAAGGTGAATCTAAAATGTTTTTTAACATTCAAATGTTCAAAATGGTTAGGAGTATTTCGCGGCAGAGAAAGTTTACTCTACTCGTGGCTTTTCCGAACTTTTGCACAGTTGAATGTCTTTTGAATAAATCTGCATTCGGGTTTATTGCTGGCTGTCAGTAGCGGATTATTTCAACGTTGGGAACCTTTAGACGGGTCGCTAACCAGGATTTGAAACGTTCTTCCTCCAGCGCTACCGGCGCTTTCTGATAGGATAAGAAAGCAACGGTTAAGGTATCGCTACGCTGCAATTCAACTTCTGTACGTACTAAACGGGATACAGCAATGGAGCGGATATAAGGGAATAATATTTTCAATTCCGGAGAAATAGAAAGTGCTACAGAATCATATACGGTATATTTCTCCAAACGGGATTTCAAATAATTGATTTCCTGAACTTGCTGCTTCATTTTTTCCTGATTGCGACGATAAAAATCCTGCAATACCAAGTTATTTAACCCCTCTCTCCCAGCATCTTCTTCTTTCTTACCAAACCCCTGAGAAATGTCCAACCGCACATTTTCTAAACCGTATTGTTCCATTTTTTGTCGCAACATGATAATCGATTCCTCCGGTACTTCTTTCCCTACTAATGATACTGAGATTTTACGATCAGGTGCTTCCGCATCTATATATTTATTCACCACAAAAGTGTTGGGGAAGTTAATTTCATTGACAATGAAACGATCCGCACTTGTTTGAAAGATATTTTTCCGGATCATATTATAAGTGATGTATACACTCGGTACAATGGTTAAAAAAAGGATGGTATACACCAATTGCTGTACTCTTTTGCCCCGGGCCTTATCTACAAAAGTTTTTTTGGAAAAATGCATTAATTTTACCCCAAGGGTCGTAGCAAAAGCAATAAAGACAGAATTAATCATATACAGGTAAAAGGCTCCGAAAAAATAGGAAAAATTTCCACTGGCAATTCCAAATCCCGCCGTACACAATGGAGGCATTAAAGCCGTAGCAATGGCCACTCCCGGAATTACGTTTCCTTTTAAACGCGTACTGGAAGCCACAATACCCGCCATACCACCAAAAAAAGCAATGAGGACATCGTATATGGTGGGGGTTGTCCGGGCTAATAATTCCGAACGGGCTTCATTTAAAGGAGAAATTAAAAAATAAAAGGTAGAGGTCAGAATACCGAATACCGTAGCAATAGCTAAATTCCGAAAAGCTTTTTTAATCAATTCGAAATCGTTGATTCCCAAACCTAATCCGATTCCCATAATAGGCCCCATCAGAGGAGAAATCAACATGGCACCGATAATGACAGCCGTAGAATTAACATTTAATCCCAAAGAAGCAATGAATATAGCAAAAATCAATACCCACAAATTACTTCCCCGGAAATTGATCCCTTTACAAATATTTTCAATGGTTTCGACCTCGCTCTCCCGATCTTCCGAAGGATCGAAAATCCCCTTCAGGTAATTTTGAAACTGAAGAAATAATTCTGAAAAATTCATATCCCTTTTTGTTTTAATACACAAATTTTAAAATATACCTCTTACACCTAGAAACTGCAAAATAACGGTTTTTTTTCGGGAAAATCATCGATAAGTACGCTCTATCGATAAATTTCAGAAAAATATATTAAAATGTTTTAGCCTCTTATCATCCTTTTCATTTTTATATATACAAATAACATCTTTTTGATGTGTTTTTCATCAAAACAAAGGATCGGTTTGGACGCGGATAAGTAGCACTTTTATTACGGCCTATGACGATCAGGATTTAATACAACTTATCTTTTCTGACCGGAGAGTCCTTCGGGAAGGCATATCGTTTGTATTTTAAGGCAAATTATATTTATTACGAAAGCGGAGCCCGCGTATACGGAGCCGTGATCCATTGTGTAAAAGAATATAACGTCTTTATTCCTTCTGTGAATTCCTATTCTTTTCGAAAAAAGAATCATTCCCGAAATCAAAAATCCCCCTCAAAATTCTGTGTTTCACTTTATTTTGAGGGGGGGCGAATAAAATAAAAGTTATTTTCTCCCTTTTGTTCCCGTCTGCCTTTTCCTCCCGGAAGAATTTTCTTTTAAGGAAGAAGATGTTTTCTGCTCTTCTGCAAAAGGTTGTGAAGAATCGCTTTTTCGCAAAGTATTCAGATATTGGACGACAGCATATTTAGCAGCGGCTATCGTCTCCCGGTTTACTTTCTGAATAACACTTCCCCGAGCGACATCCGCCGTTGTAATATACCCTTCCATCAACAGCAACTGAACAATCATATTGTTGATATTGGTTTCCTCACTATACCCTTCCACCTGATACAACTGCTCCACTTTTTCAGCAAATTCCCGGGCAAAATCCCCATAATTCGGTAAACTCATCAATTCTTCAAAAGTCTCACTGAAACTAGTCAGTTCTATGTTCAGATTAGGATTGACTAATAAGGGGCTAAATTCCTTTTTCGGATCTACCGGAACAAAATGGACCAAATTACTCATATCGACTTTTCGGGTAATATCGTCCATACGACGATAATCTGCTTTCCGCATATTTTCCAATTGGTATATGAAGAAATTATAACGCCATAATTCCGAACTGTTCATTTCTCCTTGAAAGATATGCTGATACTTCTCATTCAATAAGCGTTTTACCTTTATCTTTCCCTCATTGATTTCAGGACGGGTGACGCGAACTTCCTGAATCAATTTTTTCAATTCCATGGCAGCTTTTTGAGGCCCTGTGATTTCCCGTCCTTTTTTCCCGATTTCTGTGGAAAGTATACCACATTGGATGTTCCGGGCCCCGCCCTTTCTGTCCTCTCCTCCACGCATAATCCGAATCAGGTTTTGCACAGCAACCAATTGCCCCTCTTCCGCAATAAAAGGCTGGCCTCCAGGAGTACTGGCCAACGAATCGAATATGGAACTGAACATTTTCCGGTCGATCCACATTTCCTGCGTTTCCCCTTCCCTCACAGATACCCGGGCAGCAAAACGGTTCCGGATCATATCAAAAGTCACCGTATTTATAGTATATAGCACTTCCTCCCGCCTGAATTGTTTACCGGCAAAAATCAGATTCACGACTTCGGTAATATCAATTTTATCCAGCAATTTATAAGAAGAAGCCAAATAATATTGCTTTTCTGTCGTGCTGTAATCCCAATCCAAGATATCATCCAGATAGTTTCCATGCCGAGCCATTACAGTTACGATGTTTTTATCGGCCGTATATCGCTTTAAGGTACGCTGGAAATTCGGTCCGTCCTGGCTGGTAGCTTTTTCTTTCCGTTCCCCGTGAGAATCCATATACAGCAGAAAATTTTCCGGATTATCGACCCGGATAATGCCGGCCTCTTCTTTGGAATAATTGCTGGCACTCAACATGATATCAATCTTATAAGGCATCGTAATATCACACATTCCACTGACGGTACTCCGGGAATTCAAATCTTCCACATTACTGTCGGCACTACTTTCAAACAGGTATTTGTAATACTTGATATAATCGGGATCGAAATCCGTCGTACGCGAAAAATCACCTACTTCCGTTCCGATACCATATAAATTTCCCTGAGCATCCTGAAATTCATGAAACATATCCCCGGCAATCAATTTTACCGAACGTACCCCCTGTAAATTATTCCGCAGCCACTTCAATATAAAAGCAGCAATCATCTCCGATTTCCCGACGCCACTGTCTCCATTGATCTCTATCACAAATATACTACCGTCATTTTCCTCCACAGCAAATAAAGAACCGTGCCGGGGATTCCCTCCGATTTCTTTGATTTTCTCATTGATAACAGTCAAACGAGGTTTCTTGACATCTCCGAAATAATCCACTTTCTGCTTTAAAGGCGTCACAATAGTCTTGATGTTTCCAGAGGGCCCTTTAATGTCAAAATATCCAATTTGAGGAAAAGAGATCAGCTTTTCCGGAGCTCCCAGAAAACTGATTACATCCGGTACGAAACACTGAATATCCGACAAAGCTATATCCTCGGTATAATTCAACCGATAATTATCCGTCAGGTATTTCATATACCCCTTCTGAAAAATTACCAGCTCTTTTACCATCCCATGTTTCACTATTTTACAACGGTAATCGTCAGAATCCATATTGGCAATAAACCGGGCCAACCGATCGGCAAAAAAAGAAGAATCCGGTCGCAGGTCCAATAATTTCAAATAATCATTCGCCCCGGCTTCCTCAGTAAAATTCTTTCCTTTCGATTCCAGCCGATCGATTTTATGAAAGGGATATTCGCGCTTTTTCGCGTCTGTCACAATACGGGTGTGCTCCTGTACAGGTTGTTCAGAAGAAATTACTCCGCATTTTTGCATTAATTCGTTCACCCAGCTAAGCTTTCCTCCTTGATAGGTCTCCAGCACTTTATTTTCCATCTCAAAATCTTTGTAAATAGAAATCCCATGCTGAACCATTTCATTTACACTGGAATTCTGTTTCCGGAAAGCAGTCTCTACCAAGCGCACCATAATATGGGTATACCGCTTGTAATAATCCGTTCCTTTGGTTCGCTTAACCAGGCTGATATAAAACAAGACAACCCGGCGGCTTACACGGTGAATCTCGCTTTCCGCCACCTTGATATCTTTTTTACGCATGATATATTCGTTGATCTCATTCAACTGCGAAGGCATGATTTCATTGATAAATTCCTCCCGAAACATCCGGAGTTCATTATCTTCACAATTTTCAATCTTTTCGCTAAAATATTTTAGTTTACGAATGACCAATTCATAAAACGAATCGTCATTGCGCAAAAGATAGAGGTAGAGAATTTTATCCGTAATACTCGTATTCGCATCGTTAATCCCGGCAGAAATCGCATCCATAATATAGCCTATCGATTTTTGCGATAAAGTAATTTCCTTGAATTCCGACAATTCCCGCAAGCGTCCTACAAATTCGTCAATCCAGATGTTCAGATTCAAATCCTTTAGCTGAATACCGGTTATCTCTTCAAAAGTCTCCCCAGCGACTTTAATAATTTCACTTCGGCTGGGCTCCAGGCTCTCTTTTTCAAAAGGCAAATTAAAATGAAGCAAAATTTCCCGAATGTATTTTTTGAGAATGCTGTTTATTCCTTCCAACTTCGACTTATCTAATTCAGGAGTTCCCGTCGCTTCCACCGTCAATATTTTTACTTTACTGTCTGAGAAAAGAATATGTTCCATTTCTATCAATATCTCCCGCATAATATTCTTTTCCATAGGGTCGTCCAAAACGTTGTGATGGGGCTGAAAGGTCCGCTTGTTGGTAATGTATTTCAAAATAACGGCTTTACTGTATTTCGAACTGACCGTATTGAAATCCAGATCGGCAATATCCGGTACTTTCTTATAAATCTGAGCCAGGAGATTTTCATATACTTTCGTAAATGCCGCACTCCGGATAAATTCCAAAACATCCCGGCAAGTACCGATCCTATCTCCCTGTAACTCAATGACAGAATTTACCGAACGGTCGATTGTGGTAATCGTTATACCGCTTTTTTCCGGAGAAGCATGATATAAGGTCCGAATATCCCGTATTTGTAAAGAAGGAGCCTTATCTTTTTTATAGGGAGCGGAAAGAGAATAATCAGCAATAATCTTCTCTATCAACTCTTTATCTTTCTTATAAGCAAAAATTTCCTCTATTATCACCTGGCTTTCCACTTCCTTATAAGCGGGATTATCACGTTTTGCGGCAAATAACAACCAATATTTCAGAAAAATGGTAAATCCATCTTCCAACTCACACTGAAAGACACGCCTACTCTCTTCCGTATCGGATAAAAATCCACCTAAAGCAAACCGGACAACGCCTGTAGAATAAGGAACCGCCGCTATTCCCCGGTTCTGAGCCAGATACCGGCAAAAACAAAGCACATCTGCATAGGAAAAATGCCCCTGTACCCGGAAATTAAATAAATAGGAACCGTCGGAAGGCAGATACGTTATGCCACTTTCCGGGAATTTCGCCAAAGCCCGTTCTGCTGCCTCTTTAGCCCACTTCATCCGCTCTAAAGACTCGGTCCGAAAATTTTTATTTACCCGGAAGCGATTCAGATTCTTGACCAAACGGTTTTGGTAATAGACAAAAAACGGTTCTTCTTTGTATTTGAAATCATCCGGTAAAGCCAATATATCCAGTTTATCCAAAGAAACCAGCTCATCCAACAAAAACAGATAGAGAGGACTTCCTTCAAAGCCGGCAGTTTTATGCAATTGCCGATTCGTTCTGCTATTCTGATTCATCTTTTCTGTACGTCCGATCTGTTCATTTATAAAACGGACTAAGGTCTCTTTAATCTTATAGCGGGAAGCATTTTTTGGCAGTTCGCTTTCCAGGGTATCTTTAATTTTTTTAGCGACCTGGGCTACTTCCAAAAGATTATTCAACATCAAAAGCGAGTTGTTATTTCCATGGGAACTGGAATTATGCTGCCGCACAAAAGCCGCCACGGCATGAGCTTGAGGGGTCACGGCCAAAGCCCCTAAACGGTCGCCCGTAGCCGACAAATTTTTTGTCGTAGACAGGGAAGATACCGCCCGGATATTTGCCTGAGCCGTAATATTATTCAGAATATAACGGGAAAGGGTCCGCCATTTCGGCATTTGTTGATCTGCAACTTTCACACTGTCCGCATAAGCCTCATCCAAAAACAAAGTAATCTTAGAAGTATTCAACAGCCGCAAAAAATTATTCAATGCTTCCGTATTGAAATCCGTATAACCAGTAGGGTTATTGGGATCATTGATCAAGATGGTCGTATTTTCACAAAACAAATCCCATAAGCTACCGCTATCGTCAAATAAAGCCAACGTAGATTTTATCCGTAATAATTTATCTGTCAGCCGTTCGTAGGCCAATCGCCCGTCTTCCAAATTTTCGATCTCAATATCAAAAGGGTTGATATCAAAAATATCATCCGGTAATAAATCTTTATATTCCCAGGCCTGAATGGCATTATAGATGATATAAGGCTTAGGCCGTCCACCCGGGTTAAACAACAAATCCCGGATAATCATCTGTACAGAATCGGAAACAGAGGTCTGCTCTAAATTACCCAGAGCTGAAAGAAAATTTTTGACAATATCCTGTTCCTTTTTATTCAAGCTATCGTATTTTTCCCGAATTCCTAAATCAATCAAGAAATTGTCAAAACGTCCTTTATTATTGGACTCGTTATCGACTTTGGTGATATAAGCCTGGTATTTTTCTAAAAACAGGTTGATACCGAAATTTTTATGAAAATGGTTTTTTAAAGTTCGTTCATAATTACTGGGAATAATATCCAGAATCAAACGACAAGCTTCCCGAACCTGTTCACTCAAATGAATAAAGGGTTTCTGTAACAAATATTGCCCATAGGTGCGAATCTGGTTTCGTCCTCCTCCTTCCAGAACACTTAATACTTCAATATGCGTATTGCCGGAATAAAAGTATTGACGAATCCGGGTTTCAAATTCCTCTATTAATTCCTGCGTCTGTACCTGGCGTTTTTCCTCTTTATGACAATTTTCGAGAAAATAAATAAAATCACGCAATTTTTCGAGTGAGTATTTATCCTGTATAATCTTACGGGAAAACATATCCAATTTGAATACTTGAAGACGTTTTACAGCATCTTCAGCCGTGCCTAGCTGTTCTTCTAATATCTTACTGATTTCTTTTTCGTACACCCGGATCTGTCTTTCTATTTTTTCCCGGAATTCCGTCAGATATAAGGGATTGACATTTTCCAATATCAAACGCAAATTCAATTGGGTATTTGCAGGAGAACCCAATTTTTTCGTATGAACCTTGTTCAGGGTATTGATGATTCCATTATGAAAACAAAATACCAAGGAAGTATTGGAACTACGGGATTCTTTAGAATCATCCACAATCACCAAGCGGGTCAATAAAGGAAACCACCTCTCACCGGAGTATAAATTTACCCGCATATGCTTTACTTTCACCGCAAAAATAGAAGTGGTATCCACACACATTTGCTCATACAGATCTTCCGCAGCAGGATTTTCCAAAACCTGTACACTGGCTTTACTGAATACATCTCCCCGGATTAAACTGACAGCTTTATCTGCATTTCCGGAAACAACCGTCCGGATCATACCATTCAAACCTTTAAAATTCACCGTCCAACGGGTCCGGTTAATAAAATCAGCCACCTCTGCCTTAGTCGTATAATGGGTGCTTTGACTGATCATCTGCTCCAAGGTATCCATCAGATAGTTCCAATGCCCCTCGTTCAGATCTCCCGTTACTCCGATTACGTCCCTGTATTTACGCAATTCACTAACCTGCCCGCCTAACTGTACCTGAGAAATAAAATCGATATGACTACTTTTTACCGGAGGCGTCCCCACAGAAAAATCATGAGTATCTTTAATATTACCCAACAAAAACTTGTAATCGGGAGATACGGTCTCGGTATCCAGAAAATTGTTCAACTTTTTGATAAATTCCCTGCGACGCCCACTGAGTTCAAAAGCTTTGGAAGAGGTATGCGGACATAGCATCAATGATACATCCGTATAGCCCGGTATATCTTCTCTGAATTTCAGCAAATAACGGTTAATCTCCGCCTGCTGGGCAACCGGATCGTCCGGCTCTTCAAAACACAATTTTACAAAACTGGTCAGGTTATCATATATATGTCTCGGTAAAAAGATTTCCGCCCTTTCCCCGAGCAATTCATAAAGATTTAATAATTGTTGAGCTTCGTTACTCAAAAATGCCTTGGGTTCTCCTTTTATGTACATTATCGTTCTGGTTACAAATTATAGCTTAATATTCCGAATAGCAGTCCTCCTAAAGCGCCTTCTGCAAAAAAAAAGCCCGCCTTTCAGCGAGCTTTTCCATTCCTGTCTGATCTTTTCGGTAAGATAATAGAAGCCCGCAACGCGATCCCGCGTTTCATCACATCATACATAAACTTTCTATTATTTACCATAATATCCAATTCCTTTAGCAGCACAATATTAAGAATTAATGCTTTAATAAAAAAGGAATTGTAAAAGAACAACTGTTTTATCCTGTGGAAACGTTTGAAAAAACGAATATTTATTCATCCGTTAAATTTACAACAGGCCACCTCTTTGTAAGAAAACAAATAAGAAAAGACAGAAGGAAAAAATACAAAACGAATGATTCTGGGTGATTCCCCAAACCACTCTGCTTTTATAGCCCTGAAAAAATTTTATAAACTAAAAAAAGAGGGATGTGTCAGCAATTTTATCTGCTGAGAAGCTACAAAATTTTCAAAAACAGCAGGCGTTTGATTGATTTCACCCCGTTTTAAAGCATTCAATAGTTGAGAGCGGTCCTCGGCAAAAAGGATAATCAACGGTTCCTGATGATAAAGCTGAATATAATTCATCAACAACAATCCAATTTCCAGATTACCTGCCCCAAAAGGTTTAATATGTGCAAATTCATACATAAAATCAGCGGCTAAATGGATCGTCTGGACTCCCTTGACTTTATTGATCCGGACATTTATATCCTGACATAAAGCTTGAAGCCGATCCGGAATTTTACGGAAATCCGACAAGGGATAAATTTCATCATAATCTTCCCCCAAACGAAAATCTCCCAAAGAAGTGTCATAACTACCGATAGTGGTATTGGTTTCTCCCCCCGTATGTTTCATTACTTTGGCTGCCGTAGTCTGTACAAAGGATAAATCCAGTTCTTTTTTTGTCCCGGCATTCTGACACACATAAAGATAAGCTTGCCACAAATCGTAAGCCTTCGTTCCCAATCTTCCCAAAGGGCGTCTGCCCGTAGAAGTAATATCGATAAAAGTTTGCTTCTGTATCGCCGTACCAGTGAGCTTCAAAACTTCATATAAAAATACCAGCATTTCCCGATTCTCGTAGAAATCAGGGTTTATCTCTCGTTTCTGCCTGTAGGAAGCCCTCAAATCACTTAACTCCTGCCACATCGTTTTTTCTGTCTATTACGGCAGTTTACTTTCTAAAGATTTATAAAAAAACTTAATCCCTTTCGGAGCCTAAGAAAATCTACTCTTCTGAATCGCTTTCAATATTCATTTTTTCTGCTGAAGAATTTTTTCCAAAATTTATTCTATTTTTAGATCCTTCCGATAGCCCTCTTTATCTCTTTTTTTGTTATTATTGCAGTAGATAAACAAGATATTATGGAAAAAATTATCATTACCATCGGTCGGCAATTTGGAAGCGGAGGACGGGAGATCGGGAAAAAATTAGCTGAAAAATTTGGAATTTCCTATTACGATAAAGAATTATTGCAATTGGCAGCCAAAGAAAGCGGATTATGCTCGGAACTATTCGAAAAAGCGGATGAAAAAACATCCGGAAGTTTTTTGCAAGCCTTGGCTATGGGATTTTCGATGAACGGAGCGATTTACCAGCCAAACGATTATTTTACAGATGCCACTCTTTTCCAAGTACAGTCGGATGTCATCCGGAAATTAGGTACAGAAAAATCTTGCGTTATCGTAGGCCGATGTGCAGATTATATTTTGCAGGATGAAAAAAACTGTACAAATATTTTTATACATTCCTGCCTCTCTGACCGCATACGGCGGATTCAGGATTCTATGTCTATATCTGAAAAAGAAGCTTTGGAACTTATCCGCAAAACGGATAAGACAAGAGCCAGTTATTACAATTACTATACAGACAAAACCTGGGGTGCAGCAATGTCCTATCATCTCTGCATTGATTCCTCTATTTTAGGTGCAGATGAAACCGTTGAAATTATCCATACTTTTATATGTAAACGATTAAATTCCTGTCCTGAACAATAGCCTTCTTTACGAAACAGGAAATAAAAGCAGGAGTCTAAAGATTTTATTATTCATTAAAAAACAAAGCTATCCTAGGAAAGCCGACTCAATCTTGCTGATCCCAGAAGCAAATGTCTCTGGATTCATGCTCAACCAACACTGAGCATACGTTCCTCAGTGAATCAGAAAACGGGAATTTACCCGGTACAAAAGAGTATAACCTCTTATACTTTTACACATCAGGGTATTTTAACTTATTTCTCTCTACTTTTTATTCTCTTTTTTAGCAGGTGAAGGAGAGAGAAAATTTTTTTTTGACAATATATTTTTACCTGTTTTTTCTTCCAGTTCCTTGCGGGCATTACGAGCAATCTTACCTCCACATTCTGCAGAAGCGATATTGGCTTCGTAACCATTGCTCTCCCGGCCTTCAGCAATCTGCCTTACAGCCATTTCAGCCAAAGCCATAAAAATTAACTCTGCTTCCGTCATATGATCCCGCAGATTCTGACTTTTTAAACCTTTCAAATCTTTATGTTCCTGTACCGTCATATTACTCCAAGCCTCATGTACAGCGTTCGTCAGTGTCCGATATTCTTCTCCTTCGGTTATTCCGTGGGATCCCCAATATTCCGTCAACCGATGCCGGGTTTCCTGGCTCATCATGCGTTGTAAAATCCATTTCTCATTTCTTCCCATTTTTCGCCAATTTTCTAAAGCCCGGTCCAACCCTCTTTCCGGATCCTTTATTTCCCGAATCCGTTCTTGTCCTGTCGTGGCCAACCAAATTCGGAAAAATTCTGCCTTATCAGAAGGAATTCTTTGTATACACCTGAAAACGGTCTCCAAATCAGCCATATCGGTATACCTTTGCTTACCGTCTTTTGAAAGAATTTTTATACGACGGAGTCGCTCCAAAAACGATTGCTCTTTCTTTCGCCATCTTCTCTTGATATCTCTCCAATATCCTTTCGGATCTGATGTATCCGCTAATTTTTCGCAGACATCAACCAAAGCAAAATATCGTTTCCCCTCTTCTTCTTCCCAAAAAGAACGAATCTCCTGTTCAAAAAATTCTACAATATACTCCTCCGTTTTCTTTTTCATTCGCTTTATTTCTTTTTACAAAGAAGGAAACGATAGGCATTTTCCCTACCGTTTCCTTTTTATTTCTTGAATAATTTTAAAATCTATCCGGACGATTTATCCGGCCTTATCGTAAGATTTCTGTCTTTAACTGACAATTTTCCCGGAAGCATCTACATTTATTTTTTTCTCTTTGCTCCCTTCATTCATCTTTATCTGATAATAAGAATGATCAGCCGATTCATAGAATGTTATATCATCAATCGTATAATTTTTATACTCCGATCCTCTCAATGCGGTCATTACAGCTGAAGGCACATCTGCCTTATCTACATTCCAGGAAGTAGAAACCCAATTATCATTATCAAAAACCACTTCTTTCACACGTCCGTTATCCAAGATATCCACATATCTTTTCCCCCTTTTATCCGTCATTTCAATAACAGAAGCATCGGGATATTTACGCATAATATTATCTCTCACAGCCGGTTCCAAAGGCATAAAATCACTGTCATGCCCCCGGTCTCCATCTTTTACCGTTTTCACCAACATACCATTGGCCGTATAATAGAGATCCACATCTTGCCCTTCTTTCTCCACTTCAATGACATAAACGGGCTGCATTCCATACCGTTCGATTTTGTCTACATCGCCTTTTTTCCAGTTGCCATACATGCTTTTTTCAAAAGTATTCCGGATAGCACCAGGCAGCCCGCTATATTTTAAGTCGCTGTCCGTCATTACCCATTTACCGTTTTTATCAAACCAAGCCTTGGAGCTAACTCCATTTTCATAATATTCAGCCACCTCGTAATTGTGCTTTTTTTCCCATTCTATTTTTGTAGCCTTGGGATATTTGGCATTCATAGCTGAAACAATATTCGCATCAGGTCTATATTGCTTTTTGTTATTACATCCAGTCAATATCAGGCCCGCAATCCCGAATAACATAAAGATAATTACCTTTGTTTTCATCACATTTTAATTTTATTGTTTTTACCTATTTCCATTCTGTCAATTATACGGCTTGGCCTCTGCAATGTTCCATCAAAAAGGAAAAGTAAATGCCAGATTTTCAATCTTAAAAATTCCTTTACAATTATTGGAAATAAATCCGGTTCCCAAATCCTTCTCCTTGTTGCGACTCTCTGAAATTTATCGTATTATTGTTTTTCTCTAGCGACAGAAAGATGAACAAAAAGCAACGGAAAATTATAGAACTCACTGTACTCCTTTTGTGTATCCTGCTCATCCAATTTATACGGCACTTTCCGGCTGCCGGTGAATTTTATGCACAGCATATTTATCCCCTCATTGCTTCTTTTCTCTCCGCTTTTTCTTCTCTCTTTCCTTTTTCTATCGGAGACTGCTTTCTATTCATAGCCTCCGCAGGTATTCTAGGGTATTTTATAAAGACATTGTGGAAAAAGGGAAAGAGAAAAAGGCGGTTGGGAAATATCGCCTTATTTTTAGGCTGGATTTATGTGTGGTTTTACTTTGCCTGGGGGTTGAATTATTTCCGGGAAAATTATTACGCCCGGACAACTATATCTCCTGCAACTTATACGGCTGAAGATTTCAAACGGTTCTTGGCCGATTACATTACCCGCTTAAATGCCGGTTACGAACCAGCACAATTTCTTCCGCCTTCTGTTGTTTCAGAGGAAATCCGAAAAGGATATACGAATTGGAAAGACACCTTCAAATTAACTACCCCACCTTCTGTCTTGAAACCTAAAACAATGCTTTTTAGCTCTCTGTTTTCGAAAGTAGGAGTTTCCGGCTATATGGGACCTTTTTTTACAGAATTCAACTTAAACAGAGAACTACGGCCAGAAGAATACCCTTCCGTATTCGCTCACGAAGCAGCGCATCGTCTGGGGGTTTCCAGCGAGGCCGAGGCAAACTTTTATGCCTGGCTGATATGTACCCAGTCGGAAATTCCCCAAATCCGGCACAGTGGTAATTTTATGGTAATGGGACATATTTTAGGCAATGCATCCCGTCTCCTGCCCCCAGAAGAATACCGATATTTCCTTTCCACAATCCGTCCCGAAATTCTGGAACAATACAAATCCCGTCAAGAATACTGGCAACAAAAATACAGTCCGGGCATAGGTAAAATACAAAACTATATTTACAATCTTTTTTTAAAAAGCAACCGGATCTCTTCGGGATTGAAAAATTATTCCGAAGTGGTGGGACTCCTCCTCTCCTGGCAAAGGTATTCTTCTTTAAATAAGCCGACGATTTCTCCAAAAACTGCCGCTAAAGAAAGCATATCCGGAAACAAAATATCGGCTCCGGCTTCATAAAGCTTTTGAGGAGGTATAGGTCCTGTGTTTACAGCTATGGTGAAAATTCCGGCAGCCACGGCAGCCTGGACTCCCATTGGGGCATTTTCGATAACAAGGGCTTCATCCGCCCGTACACCTGCTTTTGCCAATCCCCTTAAATAAGGTTCGGGAGAAGGTTTACCCTGTTTTACATCGGCAGCCGTCACCCGATATGCCGGCAAGAATACACCGGGAAACTCTTTTTCCAAACGATCTAATAAGGAATGCTGAGCCGATCCCGTCACCAAAATAGCCTTTAAGCCGTATTTCTTTAAATCAAACAGTATATCCCGGATACCAGGCATAATTTCAACCGTAGGCATTTCATTGAAAAAACGACTTTTTGCCTGATAAATCTGCTCTACCTCCTTTTCATCCGCCTCCCTTCCATAAATTCGCCGGAAAAATTGATCGATCGTCCCCTTTCCCGTACACCCTTCATACAGATAAAATTCATTCCTATCTGCAGAAATTCCTCTTGCTGCCATTGCTTTCTGCCAAGCCAACGTATGATTTTTCATGGAATCGAATAACACGCCGTCCATATCGAATAATACCGCTTTCAGCCGAATTCTGCCATAACCACTGGAAACTAAAAATTGACGTATACTTTCTCTTATATCCATCCTTATATTTATCATCAGATTATTCACTTATTTACGGTTTAACGAAAGCATTACTTTCCCGGTTGCCTGTAAGCGCAAGACTTTTTCCACCCTCTACAAATATGTAAAAATGTTTCAAATCATCAAAATAAGTTATATATTAGTACGCTAAATTATTTGTTTTCTATTCCAACATTTATAGTTATTAAACGGAACAGCATGGATAAGAAGAAGAATCCATAACAAAAAATGGAACAGCATAAAATCTATTCACCATAAAAAGTAAGTATGAAAACATTATTAAAAACCACTTTTATCTGTGTTTGTGCTCTATTTTCCCTTTCTTCCTGCCAACGGGGAATAAATTTAGAAGCCATACAAGATATGAAAAACGGACCTGCTAAAGATTCTGCTTTGCTTTATTATTACTATGGTCTGAAACCGGGTTATCTAGTCGTAGCTACCGATAGTTTTTACATCAATACACAAGCGAAATCAAAATTCAGTGGGAAAAAAGAAAAAATCACTTACAAAGGAATCAAGGATTTTGAAATGGCCGTTGATGATTACAGGGGAGCAAGAGTTCGACAGGGGGATACATTACAGATTTTGGGCGGATTTCACAGAGAAATCCTGAAAAATGGGAAAGACTGTGATTTTATACAGGTCCGCCTCATCAGGAATGGAAAGACTGTCGCAGATGGCTGGAATTGGTTTCACATTAGCCAGATGGCATTACCTTACACCACTTGGACAAGTATTTTTTCAAGCGATTCCACGGAACGGATGGAGAATATCCTCAGCTTCATAATCATTGCTTTAGGGATTATCGTTTTATATCTTGTATGGAAACTGATTTATTGGATAATCGTAAAAAAAATCAGGAAAGAGATTTGTTTCTGGCAATATTCCAAAGCAAAGACCGTCCCTTTCTATTACCTTTCATCTGTATTAGTCGGTTTGATGTATTTTTTTATCGATTTTAGTAAACCACTCACCTATGCTTTGCGATTTAACCCGGATTTCTTTGCCCATTGGTCCGAATATCCGTTAATCGTAAAAATGCTACCGTTTATTGGCGGATTATGGATCATCATGGGCATAGCCATGTTATTTGAAATGATTATAAAATACAGAACACTTTGGTTAATCATTTATTATCCGGCAAAAATAGCAATAGGAGTATTGATCGTATCGGCGGTAATTCTGGCAAGCTGGTTAATTTATATTATTCTACCATCCGTCATAGCAATGGTTGCTGTCATGTTTTTTGGGAAAGTTGACGATTCTGTGGGAGGTGCTCTTTCTGGAAAAGGACGAAGACGCATCATCGGATATAATAACGGTACGCCCGTATATGAAGGTTCCGGCATGCAAGTTAAAAGTCAATCTGCAGGTAATTAAAAAGTCCTTTACCAGGAATAATCACCGGCATTTATGGTTCGGAAAATGTAAATGAACAGGAATATTTTCCCCAAGCCAAACTTAACCGAACTAGCTTATTACAAGTTAGTTCGGTTTTGTATATCTTTAAATATTCTCTCGAAACGAGGCGAAGGATTACAGAATCTCCCTTGCAATCCAGGCGCATGCTTCGGCATCCGCTAAAGCATGGTGGTGATTCAACAGCTTGTAACCACAACTGGCAGCAACTGTCTGAAGCTGATAGTTCGCCAATCCTTTTATTTTTTTCCGGGCCTGCCGGTAAGTACAGAGAAATTTATAATCCGGATAAGACATTTCATGAAGAGCATACACGGCTTTTAAACACCCTTCGTCAAAAAGACTATTATGAGCTACCAGAGGCATTCCTTTTATCATCGGAATGACCTCCCGCCATACAGTAGGAAATTCCGGAGCTTCTTCCGTATCGGCACGCGTCAAACCGTGAATCTGAGTATTCCGACGGGAATAAAAATCAGGCCGGGGATGAATCAAACTATAAAATTTATCTACAATCTCCCCTTTTTCTACCACCACCACCCCTACAGAACAAACACTGGTTCTCTGCCAGTTAGCCGTTTCAAAATCAATCGCTGCAAATTTGTCCATTTTTTTCAAGATGATATATTTTTTCCCGTCGGTAAGGTAAACCCCCAAGTGGTCCCTTTTCCCAAAGCCGAAACAAGTCCTATTTGCCCTCCCAGATTTTTGACAATACTCTCGCAGAGCGGAAGCCCTAATCCGGATCTTTGAGCAAAGTTATTTATTTTTACAAAACGGCGAAAATATTTGCCTGTTCGTTTCCTCTATCCCGTATCCTGTACCCGTCACATAAAAATCCCCTCTGTATTTATCCCCTAAAGTCATACGTCCCTTTTTCGTAAATTTTAATACATTGGACAATAAATGTAGCAAAATCTGCCGAAGCCTGGAAATCTCTTTTCCTTAAAACCCGTCCAACGGAAAAATTACCGTAGGAATAAGTAAAATAAAACCCAAGAGAATGAAAACAACCAAAAAACGGAAAAACCATTTCACCCAAATTTCATAAGGGATACGCGCTATCCCCAACGCTCCGATCAATACGGCGGAAGTAGGAGTAATCATATTGGTAAATCCATCTCCGAACTGAAAAGCCATCACCGTGGCCTGACGGGAGATACCGATTACATCCGAAAAAGGAGCCATTATCGGCATTGTCAAGGCCGCTTTAGCCGAACCCGAAGGGATAACGATATTTATAAAGGTCTGGATCAAATACATTCCACCGATAGCGGTTACTTTTCCGGCATCATTCATAAAAGATGCCAAACCATGCAGAATGGGATCGATAATCCGGCCATCCTGAAGGATTTGAATAATTCCCCCTGCCAATCCGACGACAATTGCCGCAGATAAAATATCCTTGGCCCCCTCCAGGAAAGATTGAATTAATTCATTCGCATTTTTTCCCATAGCAAATCCCGACATAATTCCCATGGCCAGAAATAAAGCCGAAATTTCCGTCAAATACCAACCATAGCCCATCACTCCCACAACTAAAAAGATAATCGTAAATCCCAAAATAGTCAATACAAAAAAATGGAAGGACTTTCGTAACCCCAACCATCCTATAAAAGCATATAAACCCGTCAGGAGCGGCACGGCATACGTCGTCACCCCAGCACCCCCTATGCGCAAAGTCATCACCGGATAATATACGGAAAATAAGATCGAAGCTCCCAGAATTAAAAAATATACCACCCGGGCAGAAAGAGGAGTCACATAGGTGAACCTTTCTCCTTCTTCCACGCTTCTGCTCCGCCAATAATTGTCCGCCTCATACATAGGAGAACAGGCCGGATTTCGTTTCACCCGACGGGCATATAGCAAAACCCCTGCAATCAATACGGCCGTAAGTATCCCCCAACACAACAACCGGTAAGCAAAACCCGAAAATAACGGTAAATCCGATAATCCTTGCGCAATTCCGATCGTAAAAGGATTGAGCACTGCTCCGGAAAAACCGACATGAGCTGCTACATATACCATACAAAGTCCCGTTATCGAATCGTATCCCATCCGAATAGCCAACGGAACAATAATAATTACAAAAGCCAGCGTCTCCTCACTCATACCAAACACTGACCCAAAAAGACTAAACAAAATAATAATGAAAGACAGAATGATATTATTCACCCCTATCCGTTTCATAAAACGATACCGCTCCAGTCCTTGAGTAAAACGTAAAAAAGAAAGAATACCTACATCCACCGCTTTTCCGCTATTCAAAATCTGAAAGGCCCCTCCAATAATTAACAGAAAAGCGATAATGCCGGCTTGCTTTTCAAAACCTTGCAATAAAGCTCCAAAAACCTGCCAGGTTTGAGGAGACTGCTCTACCCGATGAAAAGAATGATCCACAATAACGGTTCGCTTTACCCCTTCCACCTCTATTACATGCCGTTCATATTCGCCGGCCGGAATAATCCAGGAAAGAACTGCACAAACAAGAATAAGGACAGCAATAATGGTATAGGTATGCGGAATTTTTTTTAACAACGCCATAACACAGGTCATTTAAATGAGGCTGCAAGATATTAAAAAAAGCCAAAAAACGGGAAAAGACTGCAAATGTACTTTTTCTTCTCATCCAAATTTTAAACATTGTTTCCGGAATTGGTTTTAAGTTTAACAATCCGGAAGAGGGATTTTGTCATATAATGAAATATTCGCAAATTTGTATTCTAAATAAAACACTGACAATATGGAAAAAATCAGAGCTGCCATTGTAGGATATGGCAATATCGGGAAATATGTATTGGAAGCGCTTCTCGTAGCGCCGGATTTTGAAGTAGCTGGAATTGTACGCCGCAACGCGCAGGATATACCGGAAGAATTGAAAGATTTCGAGGTCGTTTCCGATATCCGGAAATTAAACAAAGTAGACGTCGCTATTCTGTGTACCCCTACCCGCAGTATAAAAACTTACGCTGCAGAAATATTAGCACAAGGTATTCGTACCGTAGACAGTTTTGATATTCACACCCAAATCCCGGATTTACACCGCTATTTAAATGAAGTGGCCCAAAAATACAATACCGTATCTATTATTTCTGCAGGCTGGGATCCGGGTAGTGATTCTGTCGTACGTGCTTTATTGGAAGCCTGTGCACCCAAAGGTATTACTTACACCAATTTCGGACCGGGCATGAGCATGGGGCATACCGTTGCTGTAAAAGCCATTGAAGGAGTAAAAGCTGCCCTGTCTATGACGATTCCGACGGGAACAGGAATACATAGGCGCATGGTATATGTAGAAATAGAAAAAGGCCATTCTTTCGAAGAGATTGCCCAAAAAGTTAAAACAGATCCCTATTTTGTAAACGACGAAACCCATGTACTGCAGGTAGAATGTGTGGATGCTTTGCTAGACATGGGACACGGTGTAAATCTGACGCGTAAAGGCGTTTCCGGAAAAACTCAAAATCAATTGTTTGAATTCGATATGAAAATCAATAACCCGGCGCTTACCGGCCAGATTCTGGTTTCGACAGCCCGGGCGGCCATGCGCCAACAACCAGGATGCTATACGCTCATCGAAATTCCCGTCATCGATATGCTTTATGGCGAACGCAGCGAATTAATAAAGCACCTGGTGTAATCAAAACTCACCCCTTATCCCTAATTCCCCAGCCGTGTTGGCTGACTGGAATTAGGGACTATAAACCTCCAGGTTACTTTTTCAGAAATAGGCTCGGATTCTTTTCAGAACATTTTTATTATCTGAGAAACTTTAGTACTTTCGCAAAACAGGAGTACGAATATTATCCGGAGATTTTATCCGGGAATGGTTTATAACCAGTCTATGGAAATCAAGTTAAAAGAAGAAGTTTTTAAAGCCACTGAAATCCTCAAAAAAGGAGGGATTATTCTGTATCCTACCGACACAATCTGGGGTATCGGATGCGACGCAACAGATGCCAAAGCCGTACAACGGATTTATGAGCTGAAGCAAAGAGAAGATAATAAATCTATGTTAGTTTTACTGGATGATGCCGGAAAGATTGCCTCTTATGCCGATGTCCCGGAAATAGCACTACAACTGATCGAAGTCAGCAATAAACCCACTACGATCATTTATCCGAATGCCCGAAATCTAGCTGCGAATCTCATCAATGCCGATCAGACAATCGGGATCCGGATTACGGAGGAGGCATTCAGTAAAGCTCTCTTATTCCGGTTCCGTAAACCCTTGGTTTCCACGTCTGCCAATATCAGTGGGCAGCCTTCTCCCGCTTGTTTTGCCGATATTAGTGAAGAAATTAAAAATGCTGTGGATTATATAGTGGATTTCCGCCGGCAAGAAACCCGACCTTGCAGTCCTTCCAGCATTATTAAACTAGGAATGGACGGAAGTATACAAATACTCCGAAAATAAATCCGGATGCCGGAAAGGAAAATAAACAGAATCATTTCATATAAACATGGCACTCATTCTCAACATAGAAACAGCAACTTCCGTTTGTTCTGTAGCTCTGGCTAAAGAAGGAAAAATACTGGGAATAAAAGAAAACACAGAAGGTTTGAATCATTCCCTTTTATTAGGTACATTTATCCAAGCATTGTTCGAAGAATGTGCTCTAACGGCACATGATCTGGATGCCGTTGCTGTTAGCATGGGGCCTGGATCCTATACCGGCTTACGAATAGGGGTCTCTATGGCGAAAGGACTTTGTTTTGGTGCATCCAAACCCCTTATCGCTATCAACACGCTTCAGGCACTTGCCCGTTCTGTCTCCGAACAATTAAAAGAAGATGTCTGGTATTGCCCGATGATTGACGCCCGCAGAATGGAAGTCTATACAGCTTTTTTCGATTCCCACAACCGGACCATGCTGGATACAAAAGCTGAAATTATCGACGAACATTCTTTTTCCGATATTTTAGCCACCCATAAAGTTTACTTTTTTGGTGACGGAAGCGAAAAAGTAAAAAATACGTTGGTTTCTCCTCATGCCTGTTACTTAAACGATAAAGCGGCTTCCGCTGCCCATCTGGTGGAAATAGCAGAACAAAAATTCGCAGCGCAGCAATTTGAAAGCGTTGCTTATTTCGAACCTTTTTATCTAAAAGATTTTATCGCTACCACGCCCAAACATAAAATTGTATAGTGTTCTAAACCTAAAAGGCTTATTTTAGATGAATTGACGAATATTTTCAGGGAAAGAAACATTTCTCCGAAAAAAACCGAAAGATACTATTGATCCCGATGGCCTCCCAGGCCTTTGACAGACAAAGCGGATATTTATTTATCAAAGAAGATGCAATAGGGATCCTCTTCGTTGCTGAATTCGCTGAATATTTATACAATTATATTTAAACAATTCAGAAAATAGAAATGTATTCCCATTTTATACACTTGAACTGATTTTATACGAACAAAATACAGAAAGTTTTATTATTTTTGCCGACAGGAAAAAAATTAATCAAAATAAAATCAAATACATGGCAACAACAGCTGATTTCAAAAATGGATTATGTATCGTATTCAAAGACGATTTATACACAATTGTCCAGTTCCAACATGTAAAACCCGGTAAAGGTCCTGCTTTTGTAAGAACAAAACTCAGAAATGTAAAAACCGGCAGAATGCTGGAAAACACATTTACTTCGGGAATTAAAGTGGATACAGCCCGTATCGAACGCCGTCCGTATCAATTCTTATACAAAGACGGAGAGGATTATGTAATGATGCATACCGAGACCTACGATCAGGTCAATATTCCGGAAGAATTAATCAATGCACCCCAGTTTTTAAAAGAAGGAGATGCCGTAGAAATGGTGGTTCATGCAGATACGGAAACACCCCTGTATGTAGAATTATTGCCTTCTGTTGTATTGGAAGTCACTTATACCGAACCGGGCTTAAAAGGTGATACAGCTTCTTCTACAGCTTTAAAACCGGCAGAAGTAGAGACAGGAGCGAAAGTGATGGTACCTCTTTTTATCGAAATGGGAGAAAAAATCCGCATCAATACGGCTGAAGGAACCTATGTAGAAAGAGTAAGATAAAGAGCAACTTTTATAGTTGAGATCGACCCGTCGTTCTCAGCTATAATTATTTTATTCTTTACTTAAAATTCAGGATTATATTTCCAGTTCCCCCTCTGCTTCTTCGGTAAGCTTTTCAATTACTCGTTCTGCAGCATTTTGTTCTGCTTCTTTTTTAGAAGCTCCATTTCCATTCCCCATGACCGTTCCACCGATCGAAATGGCACATTCGAAACGATTTTTATGACTTTTCAGGTTCTCACGAACATCAAAGGACAGTTCCTTTCTGTTTTTTTGTCCCCATTCGATTAAACGACTTTTATAATTCCGGTCGACTGTCACCAATTCCCGGATATTAAAAAAATTCGGAAAAATAAATTTCTCAATAAATTTCTTAGTATTGACAAATCCCTGATCCAAAAACATAGCACCGATAAAAGCCTCGAATACATCTCCGTACACGTGTTTATTTTTAGAGATGTCGGATTTTGCGACCACAGCCTTATCCAAGCCAATATTGATAGCCAGTTCGTTTAAAGATTCCCGACTCACCACTTTCGAACGGACGCGGGTCAGGAAACCTTCGTCCTTAATCGGAAAAAACTTATAAAGTAATTCAGCGATAATAGCGCCCAATACAGCATCTCCCAAAAACTCAAGCCGCTCGTAATTCAAAACGGTACCGTTTTTCGTATACCGGGAAGCGGACTTGTGAAGCAAAGCCAATTTATACAAATTCCGATTGCCCGGAACAAAACCAATTTGAGAAATAGACAATCCATAAAACTTATCGTTCCTGTGAAGATAAAGTCTTATGGATTGAATGATTTTCCTAACCACTGCCCAAAAAATTAGAAGTGATTATTTCTTAATAACGACACAGGCATTGTGTCCACCAAAACCAAAAGTATTACTCATGGCCACATTAACTGTTCGTTGTTGAGCTTTATTGAATGTGAAATTCAATTTAGGATCCAGCTCAGGATCGAGGTTCTGGAAGTTAATGGTGGGAGGAATCACATCATTTTTCACAGCCAAGACACAAGCAATAGCTTCTATTGCTCCGGCTGCCCCCAAGAGGTGACCTGTCATTGATTTCGTAGAACTAATATTCAAATTGTAAGCATGTTCTCCAAATGCCTTCTGAATGGCTTTGGGTTCGGCTACATCTCCCAAACCGGTGGAAGTACCATGAACATTAATATAATCTACATCCTCAGACTTGAGACCGGCATTTTCAAGAGCATTGAGCATTACGTCACAAGCCCCTTCACCTGTGGGATCGGGAGCTGTCATATGATAGGCATCACAATTTGCACTGCCTCCGGCTAATTCCGCATAAATTTTAGCTCCTCTCTTTACGGCATGTTCGTATTCTTCAATGATAAGGCAAGCACCACCTTCTCCGATAACAAATCCGTCTCTGTCCGCATCAAAAGGACGAGAAGCAGTCTTCGGATCATCATTACGCGTAGAAATCGCTTTCATAGCACTAAAACCACCCACGCCCGGAACTGTAATAGCAGCTTCGGAACCACCGGCGACAATAACATCAGCTTTTCCTAAACGTATAAGGTCTAATGCATCAACCAAGGCATGAGCCGACGAGGCGCAAGCAGATACAGTTGTATAGTTAGGACCTTTAAATCCATGCTCTATAGCAATCATACCACCCGCCATATTGGCAATCATCTTAGGTATAAAAAAAGGGTTGAATCTTGGCGTCCCATCTCCTGTTGCGAAATCTCGACATTCCTCAAAAAATGTTTGTAAACCGCCAATTCCAGCCCCCCAAATTACACCAATTCTCTTAACATTTTCCTGTTCTTTATCCAGACCTGAATCCTGAAGCGCCTCCCGGGCTGCAATTAACCCGAATTGCGTATAAAGATCCATTTTACGAACTTCTTTTTTATCAAAGTAAGAAATCGGATCGTAATCTTTTACTTCACAGGCAAATTGTGTACGAAATTTTGATGCATCAAAACGAGTAATAGGACCGGCGCCACTGACACCTTTTATTAAATTGCCCCAAAACTCCGGTACGTTATGACCAAGAGGGTTGATTGTTCCAAGACCTGTAATTACTACTCGTTTCAAATTCATAGAATTGTTATTGGTTTTTTACTTTGCGTTAGCTTCTACATAAGAGATAGCATCACCTACAGTAGTGATTTTTTCAGCTTGATCATCCGGAATCGTAATATTGAATTCTTTTTCCAATTCCATAATCAATTCTACTGTATCCAAAGAGTCAGCTCCCAAATCATTTGTAAATGTAGCTTCCGGAGTAACCTCTGTTTCATCCACTCCTAATTTGTCAACGATGATAGCCTTAACTCTACTTGTAATGTCAGACATAACTTTAAATTTTAATTAGACATTTAATTTTTACTCTCACACGTATTTTTCCATACGCATATTTATCAAAACTCGTCGCAAAGTTAGAGTTTATTTTTTTTCTAAAAAATTTTTTGACAGGAATATAAGTTTTATTACCTTTATGCAATTGATTTTTAACGTTTTACAAGATGAAAAAAATAGCAATATTTGCCTCTGGATCAGGTTCTAACGCCGAAAATATCATCCAATATTTCCTTTCTAAGCCTGAAATATCCGTGGATTCGGTCTTTTGTAATGTAGCGGAGGCTTACGTTTTGAAAAGAGCTGAAAAATACAATATACCTACTTTCTTATTCAACCGGGAAGATTTGAAAAATCAAGAAAAAGTATTGCAAATTTTACAGGAACGCCAAATTGATTTTATCGTATTAGCCGGCTTTTTATGGCTGATGCCTTCTTTTATCGTATCCGCTTTTCCCAACAGAATCATTAATATTCATCCGGCTTTACTCCCCCATCATGGCGGAAAAGGCATGTATGGCATGAAAGTACACGAAGCTGTTATTGCTGCCGGAGAAAAAGAAAGCGGTATTACCATTCATTATATTAATAATCAATACGACAAAGGGGATCCGATTTTTCAAGCCCGCTGCCCGGTTGAAGCCGGAGAAACCCCCGAAAGCCTGGCGAAAAAAGTACATGCATTGGAATACGCACATTTTCCCCGGGTAATAGAGGAAATCCTCCAAAATTTAAAAAGCTGAAAACAGCATTAAAAACAAAGGGAAGTCATTAAATTTACCGGCTTCTATTTTCTAAATTCATCTGTATGAAATTTACGCATTTTCACGTCCACTCCCAATATTCCATTCTCGACGGAGCCGCCAGTATACCCGGTTTGATTGAAAAAGCGACAGCCGACGGTATGACGGCTTTATCCCTGACCGATCATGGCAATATGTTCGGAATTAAGCTCTTTTACGATACTTGCCGTAAAAAAGGGATTAAACCCATATTGGGGTGCGAAGCTTATGTGGCCCGGGAATCTTTATATCATAAGGAAAAACCCATCGACCGCTCTGGAGAACACCTTATTTTACTAGCCAAAAACCAACAGGGGTATACCAATCTGGTTCAACTTTGTTCCGTTGCTTTTATTGACGGTTTTTATTATCGTCCCCGTATAGACAAGGCCTTACTGGAAAAACATCACGAAGGACTGATCGTCTCTTCCGCCTGTCTGGGAGGTGAAATATCCCAAAAGATTATGGCCGGAAATATCGCCGGAGCAGAAGCCGCTGCAAAATGGTACAAAGATCTGTTCGGAGAAGATTATTATCTGGAAGTGATGCGCCATCCGGCAACGGATCCCAAATTAAGAACTGAAGTATACGAAAATCAGGAACTTTGCATCAAGCATATTCTTCAAATTGGTGAAAAACTGGGTATTAAAGTCATTGCCACCAACGACGTACATTTTCTCAACGAAGAGGATGCAGAAGCGCACGACATGCTGATCTGCCTGAATACCCGAAAAGATGTCGATGACCCCAATCGCATGCGTTATACCCGCCAGGAATGGTTTAAAACGACAAGCGAGATGGTAGAATTATTCAAAGATATGCCTGAGGTTATTGAAAACACTCAGGAGGTCGCCGATAAGGTTGAAGAGTATCAACTCGATTCTGATCCCATTATGCCGGTTTTTCCCATTCCACTGGAATTCGGTACAGAAGAAGAATACCGGAAGAAATTCTCGACGGAAGATTTATTCCAGGAATTTACCCGGAATGAAAAAGGAGAAGTCGTGATGTCTGAAGAAGAAGCGGCTAAGAAAATAAAAAAATTAGGCGGCTATGAAAAGCTTTATCGAATCAAGCTGGAAGCGGACTATTTAAAAGCTTTAACGATGAAAGGAGCCGTTAAACGTTATGGGGAAGAGCTGTCGCCGGAATTACGGGAACGTTTGACTTTTGAACTTCACATCATGAAAACGATGGGCTTTCCAGGCTATTTTTTAATCGTTCAAGATTTTATTCAGGCAGCCCGCGATATGGGGGTAATCGTAGGCCCTGGCCGGGGATCAGCAGCCGGCAGTGCTGTAGCCTATTGTCTGGGGATCACCAGCATAGACCCGGTAAAATACGATTTACTATTTGAACGCTTTCTGAATCCGGACCGTATTTCACTACCGGATATTGACGTAGATTTCGACGATGACGGTCGCCAGCGTGTATTGGAATGGGTAACCCAAAAATACGGAGCAGACAAAGTCGCCCACATTGTTACCTTCGGCAGTATGGCCGCCAAAATGGCTATTAAAGACGTAGCCCGCGTATTGAAACTGGACCTCTCAGAAGCCAATCGGCTGGCAAAAATGGTTCCCGAAGCACCTAAAATGACCTTAAAAAAAGCCTATAAGGAAAATCCGGATTTAGAAAAAGAAAAAAACTCACCGAATCCCCTTATTGCTAAAACCATTCAGTTGGCAGAAATCCTGGAAGGTTCTGTACGTCAAACAGGAGTACATGCTTGCGGTATACTGATCAGTAGAGACCCTCTCACAGAACATATTCCGATTATGCCTACTGAAGGAGAGAGTTTAATGACTACCCAATACGACGGACATTTTGTGGAACCGATCGGCTTAATCAAGATGGACTTCCTGGGTTTAAGAACCCTTTCTATTATCAAGACTTGTTTGGAAAATATTAAAGCTTCCAAGCATTTAGAAATAGACGAAAATCAAATTCCGCTGGACGATAAAGCCACCTTCGAACTTTTCTCCCGGGGAGAAACGACCGGACTGTTCCAGTTTGAGTCGCCGGGTATGAAAAAGCACCTCAAAGCGTTACAACCCAACCGTTTTGAGGATTTAGTCGCCATGAATGCTCTTTACCGTCCGGGGCCGATGGAATATATACCCCAGTTTATAAAGCGGAAACATGGGGAAGAACCGATTGTTTACGACCATCCCATGATGGAACCTTATCTGAAAGACACTTATGGGATCACGGTCTATCAGGAACAAGTCATGCTGCAATCCCGGGCTTTGGGTAATTTTACCAGGGGTATGTCGGATACCTTACGAAAAGCCATGGGTAAAAAACAAATCGATACGATGAATAAGCTGAAAGACCAGTTTATTCAAGGTTGCCGAAATAATCCGGAATTTGTCAAAGGTTGCCAGGAGAAAGAGAAAGATGTAGATACTTTAGTAAACAAAATCTGGGGGGATTGGGAGGCCTTTGCCTCTTATGCTTTTAATAAATCACATTCGGTATGTTACGCTTATATCGCTTATCAAACCGGTTACCTAAAAGCACATTACCCGGCAGAATTTATGGCGGCCAACTTGAGTAATAACCTTTCCCAGATTGAAAAAGTTACGGTATTCATGGACGAATGCAAAAGGATGGGTTTGAAGGTATTGGCACCGGATGTGAACGAATCCTTTAACGATTTTATGGTGAATAGTAAAGGAGATATCCGCTTCGGTATGGCAGCCATTAAAGGAGTAGGAGAAGGAGCAGTAGATAAAATCATCGAAGAGAGGACTAAAAACGGTCCTTATAAAGACGTATTTGATTTCTTCGAGCGGATTGATTACAAAAGCGTAAACCGGAAGACACTGGAGAATTTAGTTGTAGCAGGAGGACTGGACAGTTTTGGTTACCACCGGGCTCAATATTTCCAGCAAGTAGACGCTACGACGACGGTATTGGATACTCTGATTAATTTCGGACAGAAAAACCAGAAAGACAGTCTGAATCTGCAGGTATCCCTTTTTGGGGGAATGGAAGGCTATGAAGTAGCCCGCCCGAATATTCCGCATTGCGAACCCTGGACAGAGCTGGAGAAATCGAAAAAAGAAAAGGAATTAATCGGGATTTATTTAACATCACATCCTTTAGACCCCTTTAAACTGGAAATAAAAGCACTGTGTACCCCTTTGGAGGAACTCAGCAGCAATCTAAATGTTTATCGGGAAAAAGAGATCACAATAGCCGGAATCATCATTAATAAGCGGGAAGGCAAAACCCGAAAAGGAAATGATTTCGGCATTCTGACAATAGAAGATTTTAGTGGAACCTACGAATTACCATTTTTTGGAGAAGATTATATTAAATATCGCAACTATTTTATTCTGGAAACCGCTATATACATCAAAGGAAAGGTTCAAGCCAAAAAATGGAGCAATGATCCGAACGAGCTTACTTTTAATATCAATAGTATCGATTTATTAAATGTCATTGGAGAAAAACTGATTAAATCCATTACGTTAATGGTGGATATCAGTCAGCTAAATTTAGAAACGCTGAATGAAATAAACAATCAATTTATCCGGAAACATGCTACCGATAAAAACACGGACGCTGTTCCTTTAAATTTTATACTTTACGATCAAAACGGGTATAATGTAAAAATGTTCTCAAGAAGTTGCAAAATAGAACGTTCGAGAGAATTATACGAATATTTTGAAAATAATGATGCTATTAAAATGAAAATTAATTAATTTCGCAGGGCAAAACCGTCAGATCTTGTAAATAAATAACAAGACAAAACGAACCATAAAATACCATTCAGCTGGGAAATGACCCCAAAGCTCATTTCCCATTATATATTAAGACAAATATGAACTTTTAAAATAATTATTATGGCTATAATTGTTAATGATTCTAACTTTGAAGAAGTAGTATTGCAATCGGAACTACCGGTTTTAGTAGATTTCTGGGCAGAATGGTGCGGCCCTTGTAAAATGATGATGCCTATCGTAGAAGAAATTGCTACCGAATACGCCGGTAAACTTGTTGTTGCAAAAGTCGACACAGCCAGTAGTCCCGGTACAGCAGCACGCTTCGGCATACGTCATATTCCGACTATTCTTTTTTTTAAAAACGGAGAAGTAGTAGAAAAACAAGTAGGTGCTACTCCTAAAACAGCCTTGGTAGAAAGAATAAAAGCAATCTTATAAGAACCTGTGTAAAAGGATTTTTTGTATAAGTTAGCGTTCCTCCAACCTCAGTAGCAAAATTTTTCAGTCTTTCGAGGGGCAAACTCGGCTCTGTTACACAACTATAAATTAAGGCTATTTGTTTTGCCAATCTGCATCGAACGGATCCGGCTCCAGCAAAGAACGCTAATCTTCAAAATACGCCAGAGTCATTTCACGATTTCTCAATAAAAAAGTGGATTTAGAAATTTATTCCTAAATCCACTTTTTCTTTCAGATCCTTTCGTAGAAGGATGTTTCTCTCCACCAATTTATTTACTTCCGCTTAGCCCCGAAACGATATCCTACAGTCAACCGGTAAGTATTTTTCAGTGCACTGTCGGAATCAGCCGACAACCAAGAAAAATCTCCCGTAATATTGCAAATATTCAATCCGCAACCTACAGTCGCATAATTTTCTCCACCTTTATCTTCATCGGCAAAATGATAACCTCCTCTCACGGATACCAATTGTTTAAAAGTATACTCAGCTCCTACTCCCCCACTAAATAATTCGCTGCCGGAAGGAATAAGCTGATAATTCAGATCGACTCCACATAACAACTGATGACTCTTTGAAAACGGAAGAGAGAGAGAACCGCCTAATTTGGCTACCCCTGGTAAATCATATTTCGTATCGGCATATTTTATTTTCGTTCCAATATTGGCTACCTGCAAACCAACTGTCCACACAGCCCCTTCTAATAAAGAAGTTTTACGATGGTAATACAAACCCAAATCAAAAGCCACAGCAGAAGCTGCATCCGCCATACCCATATCCGAATGAATATAATGTGCAGTAAGAGCTAGAGCAAAATTTTTAACGATAACTCTGGAGTATCCCAGATCTACTGCCCATTCATTGGGCTCTGCCTTACCTGCCGAATTTCCATCCTCATCTATAGTCTCTATCGAAGGATACGTTAGATAACGAAATCCGGCTACAATCCCTTGTTTTTCTCCAATCTTAAAAAATCCACCTCCTGTATGGAAATCATAACCCGATACTTTATCCCTCATCCAAGGAATATAAGAATAGGCAATAGCAGCCTTTTCACGAGCAAACACAACAGCTGCCGCATTATGATAAAAAGCAAAAGCATTTGTCGGCAGAGCAACCCCTATTTCTCCCATCCCTCCCGAACGTGCATCCGGAGTAATTTTCAGAAAAGATACAGCTCCCGAATCATTTTGCTGGGCAGATACCTTTAAAACGGAAAAAACAAAAATACATAAACTAATATATAGAAATTTACACCACATAATTTTTACAATTTAATTACATTATTTTTATACTCTTTTCCTCCATAATTAACAACGACCAAATAGGAACCGCCACTCAATTTACTCATATCAACAGCTACCGGGGCATAAGGATTAATAGCGGTATTTTCTTTCACCACTGCTACACCGGCAGCATTATAAATATTAACCTTTATCGCTCCTTCTACATTTTTACCCATCCGGATATTCAATTTATCTGCTACCGGATTCGGATAAAATTCTATTTCTTTGGAGTCATCGCGAGAAGTCAACATAAAACTTGAAGTACAAGCTGTTTGAGAGTCTTTAGCCGATACCGTAATTTTTACGGTTCCGTATTTTAAAGCAGTAATCGTCAATATTCCTTCCTCACTGACTTCCGCTTTAACAACTCCGCTCTTATCCATACTCACTTCATAGCTTAACCTCTCTCCGTCTTTATCTTCGAAATATTCAGCCAATGTGATTTCTTGACGGGAACCTAATTTTCCAAAATACAAATTACTGAATTCTTTTATAAGCTGAGGAGGATTATTCACCGTAGTTCCACTTATATAAGCAGCCTCGGAAACATTTCCCCAAGCATCCACGGCAACAACCGCCATATAATAAGTATTTCCCACCTTCAAATCAGTGACCGTAGCTTCTACCTTATCCCCTACATTTCGATCTTCGATATCCACCGTTTTTCTCTGTTCTGACGGAAGCGTATTTAAATTCACTCCAGACAAAGAAGTGGTACTCCAATAAATTTCAAAACCAGATGGTTTGCCATCGTCTTCATCTTCCGGCACAGTCCAAGTTAAATCAGCAGAAGTAGCTCGCCAAGCTACCTGCAAATTTCCCACTTGCTGAGGAGGAATCCCGGCCCCTCCCCCTAAAACCAAAGCCGCATCGATATAGCCAGAGCCCATTTTGCCTTGATAAACAGGATTATAAGAATCAATATCTTTCACTCCTTCTACTAACATCTTCCTCAAAGCATCAGGAGTAAAACCAGGCCCTCCTTTTTTAGAAACCACCAGAGCTGCAATCCCGGAAACATGAGGACAAGCCATGGAAGTTCCTTGCATATACCCATAACCATTATCCGGAAGAGTACTCAATACCATACATTTATCCGTATATTTATATCCTAATCCCTGTGTCCCTCCAGGAGCTGTAACATCTACCCAATCGGCATAATTTGAATACCAAGCTTTTACATAATCCGGAGCAATAGAAGCTACAGAAAGTACTTTCTGGTAAGAAGCCGGATAAGCCAGATAATCGTCATCTTCATTTCCCGCAGCAAAAATAACAATTCCTCCTTTCATAGGACCTACCTGATTTCCGTTTTCGTCTATACCCGCATAATTAATGAAATAATCAATAGCTGCCCGGGTAGCTCCGTCCATGCTGGTATGGTTTCTATCCGGATATTGAAATCCCCAGCTGTTCTGAGAAATAACGGCACCGTTATCCGCTCCGTATTTTATAGCAGCAGGTAGCAAACTTGAACCCAAATCTTTCTCCGGATTCGAAGGATTTGGTTTGAAAATCTGGCAACTCATCAAACGTACCCCATCCCCATGGCCACTTCCACCTGCAACCCCACATACTCCCTTGCCATTATTATTCACAGCAGCAACCGTTCCGGCAACATGGGTACCATGCGAATGAGGGACAATGGTCGCGCTATTATCGACAAAATTCCATCCATAAACATCATCTTTATATCCATTGCCATCGTCATCTTTCCCGGACGTCCCATTCTTTTCGGCCGTGTTTACCCATATGTTAGCCGCTAAATCTTCGTGATTTATATCAATACCTCCGTCTACAATCGCCACAATCACATCCGGAGAACCATGCGTTATCTCCCACGCTTTAAATAAATTGATATCCGCTCCTTTCTTGGAATAAGCCAAAGTTCCATCGTTTTGATAATGCCATTGATCTTGTAAAAGCGGATCGTTCATCGGCAAAGATGAATTCGCCACCATCGCCTTATACGTTTCTGCCGGCACAATTTTATTCGTATTTCCTATCTGTACAATCTTGCGAATCGGTTCTACGTAATCGATTTCAGGAATATCGGAAAAATCCGATACTGCACGCGTTGTGGGTATCTCTTCATCATAATAAACATTATACCATAAATGTAAACCCGCTTTCCTAGTTCTGGCTTCAAATTTTCCCGCATCAGGAAATAATCGTTCAATCCTAGAAGCCCCTAATTGGGCCGCAATTTCATCCAGACGCCCAATTCCGGTTTGTGCTTTACCATCCACCGAAGACAATTGTATATTCGGTTCTGCACTGGTTTTCAAACGGATTCTTATACAACCCTTCAGGTAAGCATCTTCATTCAAAACCACTTCTCCTGGTTCCTTTTGCAGATCGTTTTCCCTAAACTCATCGTCCTGACACGAAAACAGGAAAATAAGAATAAATACGGCAAATAATTTAAATTTCATACTTTAGTATTAATATTGGTTTAAGTTTGTTATTTTTTAATTCGCAATTATACACAATTATTATCGAAAATATACTAAAACCATCCAATTTTTTAAAAAAGAAAAATCGGATAAAAGGACCTGAAACAATTTTTTACGAAAACGTTTATAAAGCTAAACCGAAAAATAAAGTACAAACTTTTTCCAGAAAAAAAGCCTTGAAAGAATATTCACCTATTCATTTATTAAAAATGGTGTAAATACTTTTTGTATTTATACCCTTTCTCAGAAATCCAGGGTCACTCTGTTTTCACCCATAAAAAATGCTCACCGGATAAACTCCTTAGGACTCTACCTTTTGATAAGCAAACCCGCAACAAAATGACGGACCCGGAAGGATACAAAACACCCTATATATTCTTAAATAAACATTGTATTGAGATCATTATTCACTGCAACGGCAAAATCCCCAAAAGTACCGGCATCGGTAAACAACCTCTTTCCCGGGATATCGGCGGTTGTATTAGAGGTCCGGATGGTAAATACGGCGCTATTGTCCTATCTAAGGGCACCCACTCTTCCCTCTCATTATACGGGCCGGAATATAAATAATCGAAATCATCCTCACAAGCAGAGAATAGAAAGGCAAGGAAAAATAAAAATATATCAATTTCATTTTCATATTTTATCCGTTTAAGAGTATTAATCGATTTTTGTCCAGTAAGCAGGGGTGCAGAAAATAAAAAAAGAACAGTAAACAAAAAACATATATGTATATTTATTATAAAATATATTAAATAAATACAATATTTTGAGGATTTACTGAAAAAGATAAGCTGCTTAGTAAGCAGGTGACAAATTCAAAAAAATCCTATTACAATATGAATTTTAGAATTTTAAGAGATAATAGTTAGGGGAAATTCATCATTATTTATTTCAAATTTGAAAATAAATATTCATTTTCAATTTAATTGTACAATATGAATTAATATGATAATTATAAAATCATTATAATTACAATTTATAGTTAATTAATTATTTACATAAATTTGTAATATATAATAATTAAAATGAATTAAATTATCAAACAATATCACAAATGAAATCCAGTAAATATACTATTTACAGTCATTTATAGAACTATTTTTTTGTAATAAATCTCCTATTAAAACAACATCTTAAAAGAAAAATAATTTATCTATATTTAGATTTATTATTCAATAAAAATGAAACAATTTAATTTTATCAAAAAAACCTATTTTATAAAAAATACAAGGCTTATCCAGCCTAAATAAATTACATAATTATTCAAATATGGAAAATTTTCAGCAAAAATGTTGGAACTGATAATATTTTACATATATTTGTATTGTTGTATATATATTGAATTAATATTTTCTTAAAAAGTCTTTCTTTACATAACGACAATAGTATACTAACAACTAAGTAGCATATAATCAACTACTTTTGAATTTGTCACCTGCTTACTAAGCAAGTATGCATTAAAAAATATTTCCATTTGTTAAATTTAATATACACAATATGATTTAATCTTAAAAACAAACCGCCTAAATGATGTCTAACTTAAAATTACAATGTATGAGAAAATTAATCGGACTATGTGTATTCCTGATGATGTTGGGAATACAGCTTAGTATGGCCCAGGAGAGGCAGGTAACCGGTACGGTTACAGATGCCTCTGATGGTACGCCGCTCCCTGGAGTAACTATCGTTATCAAGGGAACAAGCACAGGCACATCGACTGACATCGATGGTCATTATGCTTTAAATGTTCCGGGAGATGTAGTGTTAGTATTTTCTTTCGTCGGCATGAAATCTCAGGAGATTGCTATTGGGACAAAAAAGGTGATTGACGTAAAACTGGAAAACGAAAGCATGCGTATGGACGAAGTCTTGGTAACCGCCATGGGATTGAGAAGAGCAGAAAGGGGGTTGGGATATAGCGTTGCAAAAGTGGATGCCGACGAAGGAGTACAGAAAGCAGAACCGGATATTTTACGGGCTTTGGATGGAAAAATTCCAGGAGTTGTCATCAATGCTCCTTCGGGAGCGGCAGGGAGTGCCACTCGAATTACAATAAGAGGAAATTCTTCTTTTTTAGGAAATAACCAACCTCTTTATGTCGTAGACGGAATTCCCTATAGTAATAATGAAACGACATCCTCAAATCAGGCCAGTGAGGCCGGAGGTGCATACGGAAGCGGACTTTCTACGCTGGACCCGAATGATATTGAAAGCATGAGTGTTTTAAAAGGAGCGGCAGCTTCTGCTCTGTACGGATCGCGTGCTGCGAATGGGGTAGTATTAATTACGACTAAATCCGGTTCCAAAAAAACCAATGCACAAAAAGGTCTTGAAGTGACGCTTACAGGCTCTTACACTATTGAAACCATAGGTAAGTTACCGGATTATCAAAACAAGTACGGAACAGGTAATAATTTTATTCCAGGAGGTGCCAACGGATCTTGGGGAGCAGATTTTGCAGAGGTAACAGAAGTACCTTTGGATATATACGGAGGAGGCATTTACAGAGCCAATTATCCGGATTTACCGGAAATGGTTCCTTATAAAGCCTATAAGAACAACGTAAAAGATTTATTCCGTATCGGAGGTATTTACGAAGGATCTTTGAATATTTCCCAAGTAGGAGAAAAGGGCAATTTCAACACTACTATTTCCCGAATGAAACAAGATAGTTATATTCCACATGCCGATTTCGAAAGATATTCTATCGGCGTAGGAGGGAACTACGAATTATCAAACGGATTACGTGTAGGCGGTAATTTATCTTATTCCCGGACTATTCAACACGGTCCGATGTACGGAAATAACCAGTCCAGCGGTATCGGAGCTTCCTCTTTCGCCCGCGCCCTCATTCTCGGACGCAGCTGGGATATGTCACTCCCTTATGAAACTCCTTCCGGCGGCTCTCTGTTTTTCGTAGGAGATCAAGCCGATAATCCTTTATGGTCCTGGAAAAATAACAAAATTGAAACCACGATGGACCGTACCGTTGCTAAGATAAATCTGGGATATGATTTTTTAAGCTGGCTATCTGTAGATTACACTTTGGGTATCAACGATTACAAAATGGACCGTAAAGAAGTTTTAAATCTGGGATCCCGGGCATTAGGAGGAAAAGGCCGTATCCTGACAGATGAATATACTACACAGGAAATCGAATCTACTTTGTTGATCAATATTAATAAAGACATCACCGAAGATATCGGCTTTAAAGCCACCCTCGGGAATAATGTCAATCAATTAACCGAAACCCAAAGAAAAATAAGCGGTCTGAATATTATGTCCCCGGGGGTATATAATCTGGAAAATACAGAATCTCAAACAGCCGAGGAATACTATTCCCGCAGAAGTTTATGGGCCCTTTTTGCTGATATAACATTCGACTTCAAAAACTATCTGTTCTTGGGAGTAAGTGCCCGCAACGACTGGTCCTCTACCCTGCCCAAAGACCACAGAAGTTATTTCTATCCTGCCGTAACAGCCTCTTTTGTATTTACGGATGCTTTCCATATCAATAGCAATGCATTGAATTTTGGTAAAATTCGGGCAAGTTGGGCTAAAGTAGGAAATGATGCCAGTCCTTATTACAATAATGGCACTTATCTGTTAGGACAACCTTATCTGGGACAAGCTCAAATGGCACTACGCGATGTAAGATTCGACCCGAAATTAAAACCGGAGTTTACATCGGAAGTAGAAGTCGGACTGGATCTGCAAATGTTTAACAGCCGGCTGAACCTGGATTTTTCTTATTATAACCGCAACAGTACCGACCAGATTGCACCTTTAAGTCTGCCTTATTCTACAGGTTATACCAGTTATTACACCAATTTCGGTAAGATGAACAATCACGGGCTGGAAATCGGATTGGATGCTACTCCTGTCATAGCAGGTGGCTTTAAATGGAATTTATACGGAACCTTCTCTAAAAACTGGAGTGAAGTCAAAGAATTAATCAACGGAGTAGAAGAAATTACTGTCGGCGGAGCTTTTTCCACTCCCAAACCGGTATTGAAGGTAGGAGAGCCTTACGGAATTTTAAAAGGGACTAAATTAGCCAGAGATGAAGAAGGAAATTTGCTGGTAGACCCGAATTCAGGAGCTTATTTGATAGCGGATGAAGAAGGCATTATAGGCGATCCGAATCCCGATTTTAAAGCCAGTTTAAGCAACACTTTTTCTTATAGGGGATTTTCATTTAATATCATGTTTGATTTACAATATGGCGGTTGTATGTACAGTACTTATGTGACCGACCTATTGGGAAGAGGGGTTACCAAGGACACAGAAGACCGGTTGGGCACCCGTATTCTTCCGGGAGTATTAGGAGATCCGACGACCAAAAAACCTTTATTGAATTCCCAGGGCCAAAAGATTCCGAATTATGTACAAATGACGGAAAGTGATTTATACTTTGTAAGCAGTTCCTCGGTTTCCACCTTTGCTATCAACGGTGTAGACGAAGTTGCTACCTACGATGCGACAGTACTTCGTTTGAGAGAATTATCCCTCAGTTATGATTTTCCTAAAAGATGGCTGAAAAAAACCTTTTTAGGAAGTGCCAGCCTCTCTTTTGTCGCCCGCAACCTGTGGTTCTATGCACCGAATGTACCGAAACATACCAATTACGATCCGACAGCGGGTAGTTATGGCGGAGGAAATGTACAGGGTATCGATTATACCTCAGCACCTTCAGCCAAACGTTATGGGTTTAACCTGAAGTTGACATTCTAAATACGAGACGATATGAAAATAAGATATTTTACCAAAATATTTACGGGAACGTTAATATTGCTTGCCACAAGTTGTCAGAAAGATTTTCTGGATATTAACACCGACCCGAATCTGCCGACCACGGCAGAGTTGCCGAAATTGCTCACGAACGTAGAATACAACGCCGGCATGACGTTTGCTCCGGGATATTATATGGGTTCTATACTTCCTTCTTACGTTCACCACCTGACTTCCCGGGAAGTGGATAATTACGGAATCTCAGCCACTGCTGCAAACCTAGGCAACACCTGGTTGCAAGCATATGTATCCACGCTAAAAAATGCCGATGCCGTAATTATGTCAGCCGAAGCGGAAGAGAATATGATTTATGCAGGAATCGGTAAATTAATCAAAGCTTATGTGTTTGCCGGTTTGGTTGATCTGTGGGGAGATATCCCTTATAGTGAATTTAACGTAGAAGCAATTACAGCCCCCAAAGCAGATGCCAGTCAGGATATTTACAACAACCTCATCAGTCTGATTGAAGAAGCCAAAGCGAACCTGAACGACACAGAAGCAGCCAATTTATTAAAACCCAAAGATGCGGATATTATCTATAAAGGTGACGTCGAAAAATGGATCCGCATGGCCAACACCCTTGAACTGAGACTGTTAGTTCAATCCCGGAAAGCAAAAGGGGAAATTACCGATTGGTCCGCTAAATTGACGGCTTTACTGAACGAAAACAATTTCCTGCAAAATGGAGAAGATTTCGAATTAAAACATTCGGCACAAGATAATCCGGATGAACGAAATCAAGCGTATGTGGATGAATATTTAGGCGGACAAAGCACCTATTATATCAACCCCTGGTTTTACGAAATTATGTCTGGCAAAACCTATAATGCGAAAGAAAATCCGTTTGCCGGTATCACGGATCCCCGAATTCCTTATTACTGGGTAAATCAGAAAAGGGCGACAGATGAAGCTCAGAACGAAACAGATTACCGTGACGGAGCTTTTATTTCCATACTTATGGCCTCTAACTCCTCTGCGGCAGGTAATGACCAAAGAGCCACCTCTACTTTTATCGGTATTTATCCCTGTGGCGGGAAATATGACGACGGGCAAGGCGGAAAATGCGACCAGAGTGTAGGGAATGGGATTGCTCCGGAAAAAATGATCCAAGCTTATTCCGTGCCTTTTATGTTAGCAGAACTGGTTCTTGCCGGAGAAATTGCCGGAGATGCCAAAGCCTATTTACAGGAAGGAATAGAGAAATCCGTTTACCATGTAAACAGTGTTTCGGTAGCCAGCAACGCAACTGTACCGACAATAGGCGGTGAAACGTTAACGACCTTTCTGGAAAACATCATGAAAAAATACGACGCTGCCTCAGCAGAAGGCAAAATGGAAATTGTAATGACGCAAAAGTGGATTGCTAATTTCTTCAACAGCGTAGAAGCTTACAATGACATCCGCCGGACCGGTTATCCCAAATTATTTGCTCCGGAAAACGGAGAAGCCATTTCTCCTTATTTGAAAGACAAAACGCCCACTGTAGGTCCACAAATAGTACCTTTAAAAGGCTTAAACGCCTTCCAGAGAATTATGTGGTATCCAAATAGTGAAATCAGCCGGAATTCCAATATTAAAAATACCGGACGAAATGTCTCTAGTTCAAATGTATTTTGGGATAAATAGCTTTTAATAATATTAAATACCAGAGATATGAAACATATAAAAACAATATTCATAATAGGTTTGTTTGCCATCGCTTTTAGCAGTTGCGACAGGGATCTTCCTTATCCACTGGACGATGTTAAAAGAGGAGTCGCTATCGATGTCACTCGCGTAGAAGGCACGGATGGCGTACTAAATGCAGGTACAACTGAAGGGAATTACAAAATTAAGCTGCAAATTCCTTCTCAACAGGGAGATTACAGTTATATGAAAAATGCAGAGCTGATGTGTGTATACACCAACGCCGCTAAAGAAATAAAAACGGTCATCGTAGAAGATCAGATCACTACTTTTCCGGTGGAAATTACCCTGAATATGGAAAAAATCTGTCAACAACTCGGCATAGCAAGTCCGGAATTAGGTGATAATATGAGCTTTACTGCCAATGTTGTTTTAAACAATGGCTTTGTCGTGCCGGGCTGGACTTCAGAAATGGGGTATAACAATAAATTATTTACCGGCTGGCAGATCGGCAGCCGCACATATTCCTACCGGGTAAGTTATACCGCTTTCTGTCCTTTTATAGAAGAAAATTTTATTGGTCCGGCCATATGTAATGAAGACGGAACAGAATATCCCGTAAACGTAACGGCTTTAGCGGACGGCGATTTACCGGAATCCCTTCCGGAAGGGATATCTGAAAGCGATTTGTTCGGAGTATTGATTACCGATATCTGGGATACAGGAGGAACGCTAAAAGTGTGGATCAACAAAGTAGACTATTCCCTCATTATCCCCGCACAGATGGTATGTGCCGGTTGGTATCAGGGACTGGATTTCTGGCTGGGTTATTATACCCCTGCCACGAATGCTCAAGCTTCCACCTGCGATAATGCACTTTCATTTACGCTAAGTGCTGATGTGCCGGACGCCGGAGGAGGATTCGGAGACGTATCTTATCTTATTACTGTCACGGGTGAATAAATAACGAATCCTTTTCCTCACTCATAGCAGGGTTTATCCTTGCTATGAGTTTTTTAATTCACATTTTTCTTTTCCTTCTTTTTCTACTTTCCCCGCCATCTCTTTACCCACCCATCGTTTTATGCAAAAATTATTAAATGCTTCTAAAATAATTCATTTCTTTAATAATTTTTTTAGTAAGTTTTGTTACTTTTGTAATCAATTATTTTCCTAAACAAAAGAAAATGCTATCGACAAACAAAAATTCATTACCCGGTTTAAAAGAAAAAAGATACCAACAAAAAAAAGATATCATCGGCTTTCTTTACAAAATGGGAGAATTGTCCAAGCCTGAAATATGCCGCCTAACAAATATGACGACTCCGACAATTAGCAGAATGATCGACGAACTAATTGAAGAAGGTTGGGTAACTGATCAGGGACAGGGAATGTCTATCGGAGGTAAACGACCTCACATTTTTTCATTAAATCCGGATGCTGCCTATATCATGGGTGTAGATGTGGGACGGGAACATTTAAAAATTGCTATTTTCAACCTCCGGAAAGAAATTATCGGCGAAATAAAAATATACCGTTCCGTACTGGAAGACGAAAAAACAAACGAAGAAAACTTACAATATATTCAGGATAAAATTAACCAGACTCTTTCCGAGCTCAATATCTCCTATAAAAAAATAAAAGTGGCAGGATTTGCCATACCCGGACTCATTGATAGCGATGGTAATTCATTTACTTATTTTGTATACGAAGATACCAATATTAAAAAAGTACTGGAAAAGATGCTGGGTATCCCCGTATTCATTGACAATGATTCCAAAGTGATGGCCTTGGCCGAACATACTTTCGGCGTAGCAAAGGGTATTTCCGATGCCTTATGTATTAGCGTAAATGAATGTATCGGATTAGGGATGATTTTAAATTCACAGCCTTATACCGGTTATAAAGGAATGGCCGGGGAATTCGGCCATATCCGGATATCCGGATTAAACGGACAGTGTTATTGCGGGAAAGTAGGTTGCCTGGAAACAGTAGCTTCCGGAAGAGCTATCGTCAGAAACGCCAGGGAAGCTATACAAAAAGGTACCAAAACAGCTATTCAGACGCTTGCCAAAGACGAAGAAATCACCTTAGGTATGATTATTAAAGCAGCCAAACAAGACGATATCTTTGCCATCGACTTACTTCAAAAAGCGGGAGAAAAAATCGGAGAAGGAATCTCTACCCTGATTCATTTATTCAATCCCCAAGTACTGGTAATCGGAGGAGAAATGGCCGATTCCGGAGACCTTATCATCGCACCGATCCAACAGATATTGAACAAATATACGCTTACTCGTCTAAAAAATCAATGTGAAATTAAATTGAGCGATTTGAACTCTCATTCCACCATTATGGGTACCTTGATGCTCGTCATGAAAAATCTTTATTACGATTCGGAAAGCAATTTTTCACTCTATTAAAGAGAATACAATAGCCGTAGAAATAAAAACTTATATAATATCCAACCTATGTTAATGAATACATACATCGCTACCGGTGAAGGAGCCAACAGGTATGAAAAGATACCCGTACAGATTTACGAAGAACCGGCCACAGCCGTCGTTACAGTTGCGAAAGAAATTGCCAATTTAATCCGTTCTAAAGCAGAAAAAAACGAAAAATGTGTACTGGGACTGGCAACTGGTTCATCTCCGATAAAGTTATACGAGGAATTGGTGAGAATGCATAAGGAAGAAGGACTTTCTTTCCAAAATGTCATCACCTTTAATCTGGACGAATATTTGCCGATGCCTAAAGAATCTGAACAAAGTTATCACTACTTCATGCATCACCATCTATTCGACCACATAGACATTGACCCAGCTAATATTCACATCCCCGACGGGACACTAACATCCGAAGAGATTGAAAAATTCTGCAAAGCTTATGATCAGCAAATAGAAAGCGCAGGAGGCATAGACCTTCAAGTCCTGGGAATCGGTAGAACCGGACATATCGGTTTTAATGAACCGGGCTCCCTACCTACTTCCACAACCCGCATGGTTTATCTGAACGATCTGACCATACAAGATGCAGCAGGAGATTTCGGCGGAAAAGATAAAGTTCCGACCCGGGCAATTACCATGGGAGTCGGTACTATTTTAAAAGCAAAAAGAATTGTTTTACTGGCATGGGGCGAAAAGAAAGCTTCTATCATTAAAGAAACCGTCGAAGGAAGTGTGTCAGACAAAGTACCCGCTACCTTCCTGCAAACCCATCCGAATGTAGGATTTTTCATCGATATCAAAGCCGCAGAAGAATTAACCCGGGCAGACCGTCCCTGGCTGGTAAGCAAGGTGAAATGGAACGACAAACTGATTCGGAAAGCCGTTATCTGGTTATGCCAAAAGGTAAATAAACCTATCCTGAAAGTAGAAAACAAAGATTATATGGACAACGGGATGAGTGACCTCATCAAAACGTTCGGTTCTGCCAATAAAGTGAATATACAGGTTTTTAACGATCTCCAGCATACCATCACGGGATGGCCCGGAGGGAAACCTCACGCAGACGACACAACGCGTCCGGAAAGAGCATTCCCCTATCCGAAACGGGTATTGATTTTCAGCCCCCACCCGGACGACGATGTCATTTCGATGGGCGGAACTTTTGCCCGCTTAGTCGAACAAGGACACGATGTACATGTAGCTTATGAAACTTCCGGTAATATCGCCGTACTGGACGATTATATTTATCAGCAAATGGATATTGCCGCAGCTTTTACTCATCTGGTAGGAGGAGATACCCAAACGATGGACGCCGCTTTTGAAAAAGTAAAACAAATTATAGCTGACCGTAAACCGGAAGACGATGAACCGGAAGAATTACTCCCTTTCAAAGGAGCTCTTCGCCGGGCAGAAGCAAGAGGGGCAGATCGGTACCTCGGTATCCCTGAAGATCATGTACATTTTCTGAATCTACCGTTTTATGAAACCGGTTCTGTGAAGAAAAAACCCTTAAGCCAGGCAGACATCGATATCATCGTAAAATTACTCAGAGAAGTACAACCCCACCAGATCTATGCAGCCGGTGATTTAGCAGATCCTCACGGGACACATGGCGTATGCCTTGATGCCATTTTAAAAGCTTACGACATTGTATGTGAAGACGAATGGTTTAAAAATTGCTACACCTGGTGGTATAGAGGAGCCTGGATGGAATGGGAAATTGAAAAAGTGGATATGGCAGTGCCGATCAGTCCGTCTGAATTATCCATTAAACGGAAATCCATTTATAAACACGGGTCTCAAAACAATGGCCCCGCTTTCCCCGGTGATGATCCCCGCGAATTCTGGCAAAGAGCGGAAGACCGTAACCGGAATACAGCCGATATCTATAACAAATTAGGAATGGCGGAATACGAAGCTATGGAGGTATTCGCCCGCTATATACATAAAAAAGGAACCAAATAATTTTACTACCGGAAAGGAAGGGCCTTCATAAAGGCGATCCTTTCCGGTTCTCCATTTAAAGCAAATAATTTCTAAATAAGGAATTTTCAAATCTAAACATTATGAAAAATAAAACTACACTATTAATTATGGCCGCCGGCATGGGATCCAGATTCGGCAGCCTAAAACAAATTACTCCCTTGGGGCCTCATAAAAAAGCCCTATTACATTACACTATTTACGACGCAGTACAAGCTGGATTTGATAAAATTGTCTTTATCATCCGGGAAAGTTTTGCTGAAGAATTCAAAAATTTCGTCGGGAAATATGCCGAAAATTTAGTAGAAACGGTTTATTGCTATCAGGATATGAATAAACTCCCCGGTGGGTTACCCCCGATTGAAAGGGAAAAACCCTGGGGAACAGCCCACGCGATCTGGTGCGCCAAAGACGCTATTCACGAACCTTTCGCCGCTTTAAACGCCGATGACTTTTACGGAAGCGACGCATTCGTTAAAGCCCATGATTTTTTAGCAGCAAATCAAAATGAAAAAGAATATTGCCTGATAGGTTACCGCTTAGCCTCTACCTTATCAGAAAACGGTACAGTCTCCAGAGGTGTCTGCGAAGTAGATAAAGATTATTATCTGACAGCCGTCACAGAGTGTACCAAAATCGGTACATTGCCGGATGGCACCATTAAAGACGAAGAACTAGGCAGAGTGCTTAACCCTGACGATGTAGTTTCTATGAATTTCTGGGGATTCATGCCTACGGTTTTCGGAGAAATTGAAAAACAATTCCAGGAATTTTATCCTCAAAACAAAGACAACTTGAAATCCGAATTTTATATTCCGAAAGTTGTCGATCAGGTATTAAAGGAAAAAGCCGCTAAAGTAAAAGTATTGAAAACGGATGCCAAATGGTTCGGGATAACTTATAAAGAAGATACTCCCGGAGTGAATGCCGCATTAGCCGCTTTCGACGCAGAAGGCAAATACAGCAACTTATAAAATAATCCCGGGAAAGGGGGGAAGGGAGTAGTTCCGGAAATAACGCCTTCCCTCCGTCCCTGAAGATTATTTTGCAGAAGGAGTTTTCTGTTCTTCAAAACCAGACACCGGAATATTCAATTTTTCTATTGCTTTCTGCAATTTTTCCGGGGTATTTTTATCGGTCCGAAAAGTAATAGTAACCGTTTGTTTCTCCAGATTTACATCTAAATTTTTTACGCCTTTTTCAAAAGGGATATTCTTTTCCACTTTCGCTTTACAAGATTCACAATGTAAAGTAGCGTGATAAACGATGGTTTTTACCTCTTTATTCGCAGCTTCTGCTTTTGTCACCCAGCAAAAAGCCAACATCAATAAACATACAATTTTTAGTGTTTTCATCATTCAAGTCAAATTTATTATTCAAGTTGTAACTTACATTTTCTATTCCCGATCGATGGCAAAACGTAATCCGATATAAAATTTACGTCCATGTATAGGTCCCCAAATCTGGGAAGCATCAAATTCTTGGCTCCAGGGAGCATCTGCCGCTATTATCGGATGTTCCTGCATAAAATCCCCTATATTTTCACAACCGGCATATATACTCCATTTCCGGAAAAATTTCGTGACCTGAGCATTCATCAGCTGATAAGATTCAAAATTTCCCCTCTCACCAGGTAATCTCCCAGAACCATTCAGTTGCATCGTAAAATCGAACTGCCATTTTTTCATATTTGTATAATACGAAAAATTGATCAATCCTTTATACCTACTTTGAAGAGGGGTACGCATGAGCTGCCGTTCTCCATTTTCTCCGACATACGTTACCCGGGCATCGTTGTAACGATAAGCCAATAGCATATCCAGACGGGGAATCAATTCGTACCGGACTTCCGCCTGATAGCAATTTGAATAAGATTTCCCCTGCAAATTGTAAAAATTAATTTTACCGGGAAAAGTCTCATTATCGGCCATAACCTGACGGGAAAAATTCGTCCGGTAATAATCTAAACTAATATTTAATATACGGTCAAAAAGAATAAATTTCCGGTTGAAAAGAACTCCAAAATTCCAAGCCCTCTCCATTTTCAATTGTTTTAATTCTTCCGGATGACTCACCAATAATTTATTATTTACATATACAGAACGCCCGGAAGCTAACAAATAACTGTTTTCAGCCAATACATTCGCCCAGCGACTCCCTTGACCGGCAGAAAATTTTAAAGTAGTCAGTTCATCCGGAGCATACGATATATGAAAACGAGGAGTTACAAAACTGCCGGCTATGTTATGGTAATCATACCTCAAACCGGCCATTAATGTCAATTTTGTCCAAAAATGTCCCGTATATTGGAAAAAAGCCCCTCCGACTTTTTCCTCCCGGGTCCAGTATACCGGATCCGTCCGGACAAATTCCATTCCCCTCAGCACATAGTCGTTGAAATTTTCTTTATACCGATCATAGTTGAAAGAAAAACCGGTAGAAAATTTCTGGTCCGGATTGTTTCCGAAAATAGACTGATAAATATAGTTGACAAAGAGAGAACGTTGGCCGGCATCATACTCCCGGGCTCCGTAGTATGCATCCTGTGTATGATCCGTATAATTTATCAACAAGGCCATACTGGTATTTTCATATTGCGGCATCAGATAACCTATTTTCAGAAATCCTTCATAACGTCTGGATGTTATCCCTATTCCATACAAATTACCCTCTCCTATTTTTGATCGCATATTTTTCCGGAATCCTTTCTGCCCTCCCAAACGATCTTCATCCAGAAGTTTTCCACCAAACTGTAAAAACCAGGTATCAGTTTTATAAGCCCATCGGTTCATCAAATTATACTGAGTCTTGCGAGGCATATCCAAAAAACCATCACGATGCCCGTCGTGGGATTGATTCATCCAGTCCCCATGAGCCAAAATAGCTGTACTCCACTTATCATTTAAGCGAATTCCGGTATTCATGTTAAACTCGACCATACCTTCATCACTTCCATACAAGTTTACAAATAATTTTTCGGAATCTTGCGGTTTTTTATAATCGACACTGATCTGCCCGGCAATGGCCTCGTATCCATTAATCACCGAACCACTTCCCTTAGAAACGGATATCGCACTCATCCAAGGCCCCGGAATATAACTCAATCCATATAAAGCAGAAACACCCCGGAAATTGGGCATATTTTCCGTCATCATCTGTACATATTTCCCATTTAAACCCAATAGCTGAATTTGTTTGGCTCCCGTAACAGCATCTGCATAGGATACGTCTACGGAAGCATTGGTCGTAAAGCTTTCTCCCAAATTACAGCAGGCTGCTCTGCACAATTCCTCTCCCGTAATGACTTGTTCAATCAAAGGACTACGAGTATTGATAATGGTACCCGGTCCCCGTTTTACCACATTTACTTCATCCAATTCCTGCCCGCTTTTCAACACCACTTCGACATAATTATCTTCCGCTCTAACTGTCAACGTATCGGAACGATAACCGATAAAACTCACCACCAGTTTTGCCCCGACTCTCTTTTCTATACGGAACTGTCCCTCCTGATCCGTAGTAGCCCCAACTGTCGAACCTACCCAATATACATTAGCACCCGGCAAAACATTTTTTACTCCTGCATTCTCTTCCCAAACCCGTCCTTCTAATTGTTGTGTATAGGCCAACCGACCAATACAACAAAAAAATAAAATACATAAGAATTTCATCACGAATCATATTAGCAATAACACATTTCAAAACGACACACCCCTCCCGGCTATTTCTTCCGGAAATAGCTTATTGCCCATATTTAACAAAGATAAGTACACAACCACTCCAAAGGAGGAGCCTTCGTAAAAAAATCGTACGGAAACAAAAACAACGATTCTCTAAAAACGAAGCCAGAAGAAAAATCAAAAACAATTTCCTCCGGAAGAGCGGCAATGAAGGAGAAAGTAACACCCCTCTCTACCTGAAATAAATCCGAAACCCGGTAAAAAGAATGACGACTATCCGTATGATGACAGGCATTCTTTTTTTTCGCACCACATTTTTCATCAGAAGATACAGCCGTTTTCTGTATCGGACAAGTCTTCACCCGCTGACAACAACACAGCTCTTCTTGAGGAAAAATATCTACAAACACGTAATCTCTATTGCAAGGAGCACAACGGAACTGGGAAATATTTACCCCAATCATTGCCCCCAAGACAATAAGCAATATAAAAAGATTTCCTATTTTAATCATCCACTTCCGCATCATTCACAAAAATATCCTTTAAATTCTGGATTACAAAATTCCGGAATAAGAAATAATATCCCTTCCCCTTCCTTAAAATTCTTTTTTCCCCCTTCAGAAGAGAATCCACTACAAATTTAAGCAGTCCCTTTTAGTTTTTAATGGCTATTTTTCTACCTTTGTACGTTCACAATTTCAAATTTATAGCCTATCATGATGATTAAAAATATTTTTTTTACAGGATTTATACTTCTAACGCTTGCCGCCTGTCAAAAATACAATGTAAAGATAGAGGGAAATATCGAAGGTGCTGATAAACAACAAATTTATCTGGACCAGTTGAATGTGGGGGGTATAGAAACCATCGACTCGGCAAAGACAAACCGGGCCGGACAATTTTCTTTTAAAATGAATGTTTCTTTACCCACTTTTTATATGATCCGGATAGGGAAGCAGCAAGCAATTACTTTACTGGCTGAACCGGACCAAAAAATAAAAATAAACGGGGCACTGGACCAACTTAAAAGTAATTATTGGGTTGAAGGTTCCGAAGGTTCTCTATGGATCAAATTATTGAACTTTCAGTTGAACCGGACTCAGTCTGCCCTTGATTCTTTGAGAAACGTCTATAATGCTCTTCCGGAAAACAAAGAATACGATATCCAACGGACAACTGTTGCTGCGGAATGGGATTCTGTCCTGATAAATCAAGTGCGTTTTTCCCGGAATTTTATAGTACAACATGCCATTTCGCCGGCCTCTTATTATGCCTTGTACCAGAAAATAAATAATGACAATTTCATCCTCACTCCGGAAACAGACCTCCAGTCGTATAAGATTGTGCTTTCTTCCCTGTTAGCGATGTACCCGGAATCTCAATATACAAAAGCCTTAAATGCGCATTACGAAAAAATCCAGAAAGATCTGCAAGCACAAAAAATGAGAGCATTGATTCTCCACTCAGAGAATAGTCTGCCGGAAATCAACTTGCCGGATATTAACGGAAATCTGGTTTCATTCAATGCTTTAAAAGGCAAATACATTATTCTGGATTTTACAGTACTTGCAAGCCCGGAAAGCGTAGAATACATCAAAGCCTTGCAAGCTGTATATAACAAATTCCACCACAAAGGAGTAGAAATTTATCAGGTATGCCTGGACCAAAACAAGCTTTTGTGGGAAGAACTTGTCCGGAAATACGACATAAAATGGAAATGTGTCCGGGATCCGGAAGCCCTCAAAAGCAAAGCTGCCCGGGATTTCAATATACAGGAAATTCCTTCCAATTACATCATAAACAAAGATTTTGATATTGCAGGCAAAAATCTTTACGGAAAACGTATGGAAGACAGACTGCAGGACATTATAAATAAATAACCTTCCTTCCGGGATTTTACACAGAAAATATAAGTTCCGGAAAAAAGATAAGCTACTGGCAGTAAGTAATAGCAGTTTCAAAAAAGGATGCAGGAACTCAATCTAAAAAAAGATATCGCCCATAAAAAAATCTATTTCCTCTCGGACGTTCATTTAGGAGCTTCCGCTTTAAACAATAACCGGGAACGGGAAATAAAACTGATAAAATGGTTGGATTTTATCCGACCGGATTGTTCCGTCCTTTTTTTACTGGGAGATATTTTTGATTTCTGGTTTGAATATAAATGGGTAGTACCTAAAGGATACGTCCGTTTTTTATCTAAAATCTGTGAATTTACGGACGCCGGCATAGAAGTGCATTTCTTTACAGGTAACCACGACATCTGGGCTTTCGATTACCTGAATAAGGAATGCGGTATGAGTGTTCATACTCACGATGAAATTTTCAATATCAGAGGAAAAAAATTTTACATCGGACATGGAGACGGCCTGAATCCCCAAGACAAAGGCTATCTATTTATTTATCGTATTTTCCACAATCCTTTTCTCCAACGCTGTTTCAGACTGGTTCACCCGGATTGGGGAATCGCTTTGGCCCGGAAATGGTCTTCTCACTCCCGCCTGAAAGGAGGCGAAAATCCGGCAGCAAACTGTTACAAAGGAACAGAACAGGAAGATATCGAAATTTATGCCCGGAAAATGCTCGAAACCCAACATTTCGACTACTTCGTTTTCGGACACCGGCATCTCCCCCTGGATATTCTCTTAACGAAAAACAGCCGTTACATAAATACAGGAGACTGGATCACCTGGTATACTTATGCTGTTTTTGATGGTCAGAAATTAGAATTAAAAACTTTTGAAAATCCGGTAAAAAAAGAAGGAAACTGACTTTTCTGCCTTTCTTTCCTCTTTAAGACCCATTTGTTTTTTTGCCAAAAAAGTCTTAACTTACTTTTGCGTTTATTTAAATTACAGTCACCATGTTGGTTAAGATTTTTAGTGGTGCTGTCAGTGGTATCGAAGCGACAACCATCACCATCGAAGTAAACATCCTTTGGGGAGCAAAATTTATCATTGTAGGACTTCCCGATAATGCAGTAAAAGAGAGCCAGCAAAGGGTAGATTCGGCCCTGCGAAATATCGGCTCCAAAATTCCAGGGAAGCGGATTATTGTGAATCTGGCTCCCGCCGACGTAAAAAAGGAAGGATCTGCTTATGATCTGCCCTTAGCGGTGGGGATATTGGCGGCCAATGAAGAAATTCCGGCAACAGAACTTCCGCATTTCGCTATGCTGGGAGAATTGTCCCTGGATGGCAGCCTGCTAGCCGTCAAAGGGGTGCTCCCTATTGCTATCAATGCCAAAGCAGAAGGTTTTTCCCATATGATTGTTCCTTATGAAAATGCAAATGAAGCTGCCGTAGTGAAAGGATTGAAAGTATATGGTTTTTCTCACCTCCGGGAAGTCACCTCTTTTCTCAAAAAAGAACAGACATATTCCCCCATGCTCTTTCATTCCCCTAAAAATGAAATCGACAACTCCCGTTTTTTTTACGATTTTAAAGATGTAAAAGGACAGGAAAATGTAAAAAGAGCAATGGAAATTGCTGCTTCCGGAGGACATAATATGCTGATGATCGGTCCGCCTGGAAGCGGAAAGACTATGCTCGCCCGCAGATTACCTTCCATACTTCCTCCCATGACAATAGAAGAATCTTTAGAAACGACAAAAATTCACTCCGTAGCAGGTAAATTACAACGCAATAGTTCTTTGATTACGACACGTCCCTTCCGGGCACCACACCACACCATTTCCGACATAGCCCTCATCGGAGGAGGTTCTTTTCCCCGCCCCGGAGAGATTTCCCTAGCTTGCAACGGAGTACTTTTTCTGGATGAATTACCAGAATTCAAAAGGGCCGTACTGGAAGTGATGCGCCAACCCTTGGAAGACCGGACAATTACAATCAGTCGTGCCAAATCAAGCGTCGATTACCCGGCCAATTTTATGCTGATTGCTTCCATGAATCCTTGCCCCTGTGGCTATTATACTCATCCTACAAAAGAATGCAGCTGTAACGGAGGGGCAATTCAACGTTACCTTTCCAAAATTTCAGGACCGCTTCTGGATCGCATCGATATTCATATCGAAGTGGTTCCCGTAGAATTGGAAAAAATAACCGGAAATCAGGAAGAAGAAAGCAGCCAAGCCATCCGGGAAAGAGTTATCCGCGCCCGGGAAATACAAAACCGACGTTTTAAAAATTATACCGGCATATATTGCAACGCCCAGATGAATTCAGCTCTATTAAAAAAATATTGCCCCCTAAACGAAAAATGTACAGCTTTATTAAAAATAGCCATGCAAAAATTCGGACTTTCCGCCCGGGCCTACGACCGAATTATTAAATTATCCCGGACGATTGCCGACTTGGCAGGAAACGAACAAATCCTCCCCCAATATATTGCAGAAGCTATCCAATACCGAAGTCTGGATAAAGCTTCCTGGGGGAAATAAGGTAAAAATATTTGCTTTGGATAGAAGGATTTTTGAAATGTCTACTCCATTATACCCGGCTCAGAATATCTTCCAAACCTTCAAAATGGTTCTTATAATCTTCCAAACTACGGCGTATCACTTCATGCGCTTCCTCTTTTCCATATATATTCGTGATCTCCACCTTCCGCTGTCCGTCTTCTCCAGGCATATCTTTGTAGGTCAGGAAATAATGCTTTAACCGGTCTACAATAACCACCGGCAACTCCGAAATGTCATCATACCCGTGGTAAGTAGCATCGTGTCGCAATACCGCAATAATTTTATCATCCGCTTCATTTCCATCCAACATACGGAATCCGCCAATGGGACGTACCCTGGCAATAATATCCCCATGAGCAATGGTCCGCTCCGTCAGTACGCAAATATCCAAAGGATCGCTATCCCCTATAATTCCGGTCCGATGAGATTGCTGCATACAATATTCGGCCACCAAATCCCCGCAATAACTCTGCGGAATAAAACCATATAAAGCAGGTACTACATTGGAATATTTCTGAGGGCGGTCGATCTTAATATAACCACTCACTTTGTCTAATTCATACTTTACGGTATCCGTAGGTACCATTTCAATAAAAGCAGTCAACACTTCCGGTGCTTCCTCTCCAACTTCCAAACCATGCCAGGGATGAGATTTATAACGCAACCCCATCAAACGCGCTATCGGGTCATTGATTTTATTTCCCATAATTTAATGTGTTATAAAGCCCTTCAGGACTTTTTCTTTTTTCAGACAATCCTTAATGATTCTTCCACTCGACAATCTGTCCTCTCTTTTTATCCAACATCTCTTTCGGAACGACAGCACGAATTTCCTCACACAACAATTCTATCAGTTTGTGTTTAATATAATAACGGGAATAAATAACACTTACTTCCCGCAACGGTACATTTTCCCGGAATTTTCTCACCTGCTTTTGCTGCTCAGCTGCCATATAGAGCACAGCCAATTGCGGAATCAGAGTAAATCCTCCCTCTTTATCGACAATTTTCATCAACGTTTCCAGAGAATTACTCTCAAAATCAAAAGGCAGATTCCGGTGCTGGAAATTTCTCATCTCACACAGATTAATCACCTGATCCCGAAAACAATGCCCGTCTCCCAACATCCAGATATCCGGAGTAGCGATATCCGAAACACTGACTTCTTTTTTTTGCAATAAAGGATGCCCCGGACTAGCATATACCAGCATTTCCTCATAAAATACAGGCTGTTCTACAATTTTATCATCTCCGTATGGAGTTACAAATATCCCCACATCAATAGCGTCCTGCTTCAAACGACGGATGATATCTTCCGATACCATTTCCTCGACTTCTATTTTGACTGCTGGATATTTACGAATATAGTCTCCAATGAAAATTGGCAATAAGTAAGGAGCTAGCGTAGGAATAATCCCTATTTTTAAGGTTCCGGCGACTTCCTGTTTGTCTTCTACTATGATTTCCTTTATCCGACTGGCTGAAGCCAATGCTACACGAGCCTGTGTAAGGATCCGGGTTCCGATATCAGTCGGCACTACCGGCTGACGGGTTCGGTCGAAAATAATTACCCCCAGATCATCTTCCAACTTTTTTATCTGCATACTCAACGTTGGCTGAGTGACAAAACATTTTTCCGCAGCTGTTGCAAAATGACGGCAATCGTCAACAGCTACAATATATTCCAATTGAGTGAGAGTAATCACAATTCTCTATTTATTGTTCAAAAAAATCTTTCATCTTCTTGAAAAAACCTGTCTTATTGTCAGCTTTTCCGGGCTTGAATACATCGTAATCTTTCAACTTCTCCACTATTTTTTTATCTTCTTTGGATAAACTCTTGGGGATCCATACATTCACTTTTACCAGTAAATCTCCTTTCCCATACCCGTTTACATCCGGCAAACCCTTCCCTCTCAACCGAAGGATCTTCCCCGGCTGAGTTCCCGGCTCTACTTTCACCTTCACCTTTCCTTCCAAAGTGGGGATTTCAGCCGAATCTCCCAATACCGCCTCCGGGAAACTGACAAATACATTGTAGAGCAAATCGTTTCCGTCCCGCACCAACTGAGGATGTTCCTGTTCTTCCACCAACACAATCAAGTCCCCGTTCACACCTCCGCGACGAGCTGCATTTCCCTTGCCGCTCAAAGATAACTGCATCCCTTCTGCTACTCCGGCTGGAATATCCAAAGTAATCACTTCCTCCGACAACTCCACTCCTTCTCCATTACAATAAGTACATTTCTCATTGATGATTTTCCCCTCTCCCTCACAAGTCGGACAGGTAGAAGTCGTTTGCATTTGCCCGAGAATGGTATTCTGTATTCGCGTTACCTGCCCGCTTCCTTTACAAGTAGAACAGGTTGAATACGAAGAACCCTCCTTCGCTCCCGTGCCCTGACAATGCTGACAGGCAACATATTTCTTTACCTTGATTTTTTTCTCCACTCCAGTAGCGATCTCCTCTAATGTCAACTTGACTTTCACCCTCAGATTCGATCCCCGGTTCACTCTGCGGGCACGACGTCCTCCCCCGCCAAATCCACCAAACCCACCAAAACTACCGAAAATATCTCCGAAATGAGCAAAAATATCATCCATACTCATCCCTCCCCCAAATCCTTCAGCTCCACCGCCTAAACCGGCATGACCGAACTGATCGTACCTCCTCCGCTTTTCTTCGTTACTCAGTACATCGTAAGCTTCTGCCGCCTCCTTGAATTTTTCCTCCGCTTCTTTATTACCTGGATTCTTATCCGGATGGTATTGTATAGCCAGCTTCCGATACGCCTTCTTTATCTCTACAGCATCAGCACCCCTCGATACACCCAGCACTTCATAGTAATCTCTTTTCTCTGCCATTATCCTAATTTGTATTTCAGATTCGGCCGGAAAGCTTCCAACCGAAATCTGAATTGTTATTATTCGCTACACCCAAACGGACCGTTATAAACGGTCTCTTTCGCTTTTTTCTATTCTCCAACCACTACTTTTGCAAAACGCATCACCTTATCATTCAATTTGTATCCTTTTTGAATACAATCGACAACTTTCCCTTTCAGATCAGCCGATGGCGCTGGAATTTTTGTTACAGCTTCGTGCTCATCCGTATCAAACGTATTGTTTACACAATCTATTTCCGTCACCCCATTCTGGGTCAGAAATTCCTTAAAACTATTATAAATCAACTTCACTCCTTCCCGGATAGCCTGCATATCATCAGACTTTTCCATACTGGCTAAAGCTCGCTCAAAATTATCCACAACAGGTAAAATCCCTGACAAAATCTGCTCCCCTGCATTCTTCGTCAGCTCCATCTTCTCTTTTAAAGTACGTTTCCGGTAATTATCAAACTCAGCAGAAAGACGCAGATATTTATCATTCACTACAGCCAATTTTTGTTCCAGCTCTTTTACTGCATCTGCCTGAACGTCCTGTTCTTTTTCCGAATTTACTGCTCTTTCCGATTCTTCCGGATCAACTTCCTTCTTTTGCTTCTCGGCTTTCGCTTTTTCTTCTGCTTTCATCGCCTTCTCTTTTTCTGCCATGTCTTATATTTTTAATGTTTATTTTCCATTTAACGTAACAAAATTAAGCAAAAACTTTGCCAATACAAAAGATGTCAGTTTGTCGTTGTCAATCTGACATCTTTTTCCGGCAGGATTTAATTTTTTTTGTCTTTTTGAAGGTACTCTCTAAAATGTCATCATCCACAAAACTAAAATAAGAACCTCCTCCGACAATCAAATGATCGTGTAATAAAATATCGACGATTTCACCAGCCTCCCGGATTTTTTCCGTTACTTGCTTATCCTGGTCACTAGGCCACAAAGCCCCGCTTGGATGATTGTGTATAACAATGATGGCACAGGCTTTTACCTCCAAAGCCTTCCGGAAAAGAATCCGGATATCGATCACCGTCCCCGCCATCCCTCCGGAAGAGATTTTTTCACTATCGATCACCCGATTGGAACGATTCAGATAAATCACCCAGAATTCTTCATGATCCAAATCTTTCAATATCGGAGCAATATAGCGATAAGCATCTACACTGGAATGTATGGAATAGATTGGCTTTTCCGTTTCTAAAGGACGCCTCCGGCTGATCTCAATCGCTGCAATGACTCCGGCAGCCTTCGCCAATCCCACCCCGTTGTAATTCTTCATCAGCTCCCTCATCCCTAAACGAGCTAAAACATTGAGATCATATCCACAATCGGCTAAAATACGCCGGGCTAAATCCAAAGCTGATTCCCCCGGTTTTCCGGAACGTAAAATGAGAGCCAACAACTCATTGGTAGATAAAACGGAGACTCCTTTTTTCAAAAGTTTCTCCCGGGGCTGATCGTCATCCGCCCAGTCTTTTATAGAAAGATATAGCTTCTCCATAACACCGAAAGTTTTGAACAAATAAGTTACGACTTTTTTACAAAATAAAAAAGCAAACCTAAATTTGCTAGAAAAAATTCAAGTGTTCATCGGGAAACTAATCCGAATCTTTTAGCTTTTTACACATTAGGGCACGTCCCTAATGTGTAAAAAGAAGTAGAGAGTGTCGTCTCTGACACTCTCTCCCTATATCCATATGAAGATCAATTACAATTTATTGACGTATAAAGCCAATTTTGATTTCAAGTTAGAAGCTTTGTTGTCGTGGATCACGTTTTTCTTTGCCAACTTATCCAACATAGCTGAAACTTTCGGTAATAATTCAACAGCTACAGCTTTTTCCGTAGTATTACGCAATTTTTTTACGGCATTCCTTGTCGTTTTTGCATAATAACGATTCCGAGCATTTCTCGTTGCTGTTTGTCTTATTCTTTTTTCTGATGATTGATGATTTGCCATCGCTACAAATATAAAAATTCAACTTCTTTTGCGTAGTCCGTACGAGAATCGAACTCGTGTTACAAGAATGAAAATCTTGCGTACTAACCCCTATACGAACGGACCATAAATCCTTTTTTCTTGTAGTCCGTACGGGAATCGAACCCGTGTTACAAGAATGAAAATCTTGCGTACTAACCCCTATACGAACGGACCATTATTTTGCTTTAGCGGATGCAAATATACGACATTTTTATTTCACTCCAAAAAAATGCTAATTTTTTTTCAAAATGCAAATGCTTACAACAGCAAAACTCTGACAATAAATCGTTTATTCAAATAAACGATTACATTATTTCAAGAATAAAGATAAATAATCTATCTTTGGGCAACACAAAATATAGCAAAGGAAATATCCAAAAAAACTGAAATGGGAAAATTGTACCTGATTCCAACGCCTGTAGGAAACCTGGAAGATATTACACTTCGGGCGTTGCGCCTCCTAAAAGAGGTAAGCTTGATCCTCGCGGAAGACACTCGCACCACCTCCAATTTATTAAAACATTATGACATCAAAACCCCTCTGCAATCTCATCATAAGTTCAATGAGCACCAACAAGTGGAAAAGATTGCCGAACGGCTGGCTCAAGGGGAAGATATAGCACTTGTCAGCGATGCCGGTACTCCCGGTATCTCCGACCCCGGTTTTCTGCTCACCAAAACCTGCATCGAACACGGTATTGAAACCGAATGCCTACCGGGAGCCACGGCCTTTGTCCCTGCCTTGGTGAATTCCGGATTCCCTTGCGACCGCTTTTGTTTTGAAGGCTTTTTGCCCCAGAAAAAAGGTCGCCTCAAACGGCTGACAAGCCTGAGCGAGGAAAGCCGTACCCTGATTTTTTACGAATCTCCTTACCGTCTGGTAAAAGCACTCCAGCAAATGAGTGAAATATTCGGACCCGATCGTCAGGCCTGCGTCGCCCGTGAAATTTCAAAAGTATTCGAAGAATTCAAAAGAGGAAATCTGCAAGAACTGGCCGACTACTACACCGAAAAAGGAGTCAAAGGAGAAATCGTTCTGATCGTAGAAGGGAAAAAGAAGGAAGAAGAAGGAGGAGTGTACATCGAAATGATGTAAACGGGAAAATGTTCGAATGTGTAAAGGGAAAAGTGTGTTGCCTCCGTTCCAACGAGGAACATTTTTCTTGAAAAAATAAAATTAAAGTCTTCGTTTCCTCTCCTTTCGGCAGTACCGAAATATTAAATGAACTTGGGGCGTATGGCCATCAATCACCAGACAACTTCCTCCATTACTCAAAATTTTGAACATTCGAACATTTACCGTTGTACTTTATATTTAATTAAACTTCCATTATCCACTCCCGCAAAAAGATAAAAATTACCATTGTCTGAAAATACAATAGAGAAAGGCGAATCTCCCGGAATCGGAAATCCGGCCGACATTCCGGTTTTTAAATTCCACAGCAACATTTGCTGCCGGTCTCTATCCAATAACCCGATCCGGATATCATTGCCGGAAAAACGGTATACATATGGGAAATCAAGGCTGTTTGCCTCAATCTCTTTGGAATAAATCTCCTGCCCCGATAAATTATAAATCTTCAACCGTTTCCCTGCGGTGAAAATCAATTCATCTTCATTATCCTTATTGATGTTCGCCACATTCAAATGCCAGCCCGGAGCTAAATTCTCATATTTTAAAGGCTGATTTTTACCGTTGAAATCGACCAGATTCAATTGCTCGTTCGAATTGGCAAAAGCCAGCAAAGGTTTTCCCCCTTTATGAGTAAGATAGATTTCCGTACCTTCTCCGAGATCAAATACGTCACTCACTCTTACCCGCTCTTTTCCTTTACGGTCCAAAATATACAAACGATACCGGTCTGCCAATACAATATAATCTTTATTCCCTACCCGAAAGTGATAGACCCGGCTCACAATTTCCTTGTCCGTTTTCACCCCTTTCCAATCCGGAATCAGATTCCCTTTTATATCGTACAGACTTACCTGCTGATTGAGTAAAGGAGCAAAGATGCGGTAATTCCGGTTCTGATCGTAATCGAACAGGGCAATTCCCCTTTCACACTTCGCTTCAAAAGCAAGTGGAAAGCGATCTACGTACTTGCCATTCCGATCCACCAAATACAATTTGTCCGGTGTAGAAAACAAATATTGCAATTTACCGTTCTTAAAAGCATCTACCTGATAAACCTCGCTGTTAATCTGCCCGTCTACCTTCAATTTCCATAAAATACGACCGGAATTGTTCAACAAATAAATCGTCTGCTGATCATCCTGTACAAAAATCTCCTGCTCTTTCGTAATATGGTTAATCACGGGAACCGGCTTCATGCTCACCTTTGCTTCTAATTTTGTCTGCCATACCTGATGAGGCAAATTCTCCTGCTTTATCTCTTCCGTACTCAGAAATAGATTGCTGTACAACATCTCTCCCTCATTCGACCACTGAACTGCCAAGGTGGAAAAAACAGCTAATTCTTCCTCATGGGTAGCCAGATATTTTTTCCAATCGCCTTTTGTCACATAGGTATAATAAGGAAGCATCTTGCGGACGTTAGCAAAATAAGCTAAATTCGATTTTGCTGAAAGTTTTGTTTTGGCCTTCTTAAACCAATCCGTATTTTTTATAAAGTTTCCGTGTATATACTCTTTTATAAAATCTCCCATCACCTTCTGAGAAGATCCCAACACCAGATAATTGTCTACGACCAATAAATATTTTGCAGGAATACCTTCAAAAATATACCCCCAGTACACAGCCGCCCAATCTTCCACCGGCGATTTATAATAGGGGATCGTTTTCTCCCGGTCAACGGTATAACGTAAATAAAAATTTCCGGGATTCAGCTGAAGCTGTTTCGCCCGCTGTGTCACAATTTTCTCTATCCAGTTTTTACACAAACCGCCCGATTTTACTTCCGCTACGATCAGTCCTTCATTTTTTCCCGTAGCTTCGTTAAAACTCATATTGGCCAAAGCAAACTTGCCTTGCAACAGTTCTTTCAACTCTGCCTCAGCTCCTTTTCCCCAAGCCCAGGCATACTCCTGTTTCCGTTTCCGTACATTTCCTATCAGCCCGGCATCCCGTCTGTATTCTTCTAAATTCTTTAAATATAAGTCCAACTGACTGATATTTAAAAACATCACAGAAGAAGCGTTGCCAGGAAGCATTCCGGCCAGATTCGTCTCTTCCGGTTCCTGCCCGCTGAAGGTCTTCATATAAGAAGCCTCCAATCCCGTGTAATCCATGAAACCGTTCAGACTGATCCCCTCCTCTTGCAATTCTCCGTCCAAAGCTCCCCATTTGAAGCAAGAAGAAATATTCAAATGAGGGAAAAGACGATTCGTCTGTATATACAAAGGTAGTAACTCCGAAAAACAATCCGTATTCAAAAACACATTCACTCCTGCCCGGGGAGAAAAATATTTCGTAATATTTTGGAATTTAGTGGGTTTACCCTCATTTGCAGCCTCCTGCTCAAATTGCTTTAAAGCATCTTCAATAAATAACTCCGAGTCGGAAAGCAAAATTTTCCCTTCTTCTGCCGTACAAAAGATTTCCTCTTCCCCCGATTTTAACGTATAAATTTTATACTGATCGTATTTTCGCGGTATAATAGCCCTCCAACTCATATTCTCTCTCAAACAATCGAAAACTTCCTTACCCGATAAAACGTCACTGTTATCTCCTACAAACAAATATACAATCTTCCCTTTCCCTTCCTTGCGCAGAGCAAGAACCCGGGAAGTCGGAGCAATAAAACCCTTTTTTTCCAATAAAGAAGCTACCTGGTAAAGCAAAATTTTCTGAAAATCGGGAATATTGGACTGAAAAGCCAAACCTACTTTCTCCGGCAAAGAAACACCAGCATTTATCTGAACGACCAAGGCTGAATTATAAGGAATAAAAGAATCCTTGCTATTATTTTGTAATTCTCCACGTCGATAAATATACCACATGCTATAGACAATCACGCCCGATAACAATACTGCCAGAATGGATAACCATACCCCCTTTTTCATAAAAACAATTTCATTTAGATAGCAAAATTAGTAAATTATTGAAAATAATAACAAGAAAATAATGTACTCCTCTTTTTTATCGATGTTAAATACGATAGCTCCTTCGGATAGCTTTTCTATTTTCCTTTTTTTTGCTTTATAATTCTTTTCAAATTTGCATTTTTTATTTTTATTTTATATAATTGTACATTATTGACATTTTTTTATCTTCCTTCATAAAGCATAGCTTTATTTGCCTGAACCGGATTGAATAACTAATCTTTTCTTTTATGAAATACAAATTTTACATTGGATTGCTTTTTTTACACGTATTCATTCTTTCCTGCACTTCAGGAAAGGATAGCATTACCAAATTTATTTCGGTAGATATACAAAATATAAAAGAAGAAGTTGAGCTACCGATTTCAGAGCTGACCGATTCTCTGGAAATCATACAACTGGATAGCATCTTAAAAGGATTCATTGGCATGAGAATTATTACAGACCATTATATTGGCATTATGCTTTCTGATCCTTCCAATTTTTTACTTTTCAATCGTCAGGGAAAATTTATTACCTCCATAGGGAATGAGGGATATGGACCAGGAGAATATCAAGCTTTATATCATGCTCAGTTAGATGAAAAAGCCCAAAGAGTATATCTGGCTCCTTATACTGCAAAGCAAATCCTCACTTATAATTTAAAAGGAAGATTCTTACCGAAAGAATGTATCAAACTCTCGTATTTAAGTCCTAAAAATTATTTTTATGTAGATCACGATAAAAAAAGAGTTACTGTTATTAATTTACCTTTTAGTAAAGAGGAACCGATTGCTTGGGTACAAGACTTTAAGGGAAATATTTATCAAAAAATTGCAGCGAAACATTTAGCCCTAAGACCTGATTACAGCAATGAAATATCTACATTTCGAAATACGGAGGCAATCGATTTTAGTATATCTGCATTTTTTCAAAAACAACAGGATACCCTTTATTATTATGATAGTAAGAATAATAAAATTATTCCCAAACTGACTTTAAATGCTCCCAGACAACCAGGAAAAATAATTTATTCCTATCTGGAATTACCTTTAGATTATTTTATTATACTCTCAACAATTCAAATGGGAAATAATCCTTATACAGATATTAGTAATACCTCTTTTGTCCAAGTAAACAAAAAAACGCAACAATCTCAATATGTTAAAATTGTTAATGACTATCTCGGCGGAATAGATTTTGTACCTTCTACTCTTTTTAATAGCTTCAGAAACGGCTATTTCGCTTATCCCCAAGACGCGATGACCCTAAGGGAACAACTGACAAAAGCTTTGGAAAATCCGGACTTGTTGCCCGAAGTACGAACTCGTATAAGCAATCTTCTCCGACAACTAAAAGAAAAAGACGGTGATGTCATGATGATCGGAAAACTAAAAACGGAATAGAACAATATGAAAAATAATATTCTCTTTTCAACACCTGACAGGTTTTCCTATTGGTATTCTATATCGAATAAAGAATATATACTTTTACCTCCTCTAGCCCGTAAAATCATTATGTTGCTGGAATCGGGAATAAAGACAGAAGATATTTGGAAACAGAAAGAGCTGGAAAGGGAGACAAAAGCAGATATTTTATACTATCTCCACAAAATAGAATATTTAAAAAATCAACATTTCTGGTCGGAAGAACCGGAAATAGAAACAACATTCGGACAACTGACAGCTGAAATGATACAGCAACAATTAGAAAATTTAAAGGTATTGACCTTTGAAGTAACTGATAAATGTAATTTAAATTGTAAGTATTGTACTTACGGGCAAGTGTACCAAGGCCACGATGAACGGCAAGGAAAAAATTTAGACTTCAGCATAGCCCGGAATATGCTGAATCGGATCGGAAAAAGTAAAGGATTTTTCCTAATATTGCATTTTTAAATGCACTGAGAAATGGACCTTACCGAAATAATCCGGCTGTTGAACTGCCGGGAAGAGGAAGAACGTCAGCTTTTTGCAGAAGCAGCACGTTTAAGGGATGCCCGATTGGGTAATACCGTTCACCTTCGCGGCCTGATTGAAATATCCAATGTTTGCCGCAAAGATTGTCTCTATTGCGGGATCCGGAAATCGAATGTTCCCGTAGAACGCTATGTCCTTAGTGACAAAGAAATTCTCGAAACCGCTCGTTTTGCAGATGAACATCAGTACGGCTCCATCGTTTTACAAGGAGGCGAAAGAACCGACACGGCCTTTGTACAACGCATCGGTAAATTACTGAGCGAAATAAAAAGGAGAAGCCAGAACCGCCTGGGAATCACCCTTTCTTTGGGAGAACAGACGGAAGATACGTACCGACATTGGTTTGAATGCGGAGCTCACCGTTATTTACTGCGGATTGAAACCTCCGATCCGGAACTTTATAGAAAACTCCACCCGAACAATGCCCTGCACGCTTTCGATACCCGCCGGGCATGTCTAGAAGCGCTAAAGCGATGCGGTTATCAGACCGGCAGCGGCATCATGATTGGCTTGCCTTTCCAAACAACCGAAATGCTCGCCCGCGATCTCCTGTTTTTAAAATCCCTGGATATCGATATGGTAGGTATGGGCCCTTATCTGGAACATCCGGATACGCCTCTTTATGCCTTGCGGAAACAATTGATCCCTCTGCCGGAAAGATTACGTTTAGGCCTGCATATGGTGGCCTGTCTGCGGTTACTAATGCCGGACATCAACATCGCCGCGACCACAGCTCTTCAGGCCATCGACCCCTTGGGACGGGAAAAAGCCCTGGCTGCCGGAGCCAATGTCATTATGCCAAACATTACGCCAGCCCTGCAACGTAAAAATTATACGCTCTACCAAAATAAACCATTTTCCGAAGAAGGAGCCGAAGAAGTGATGCAAAAATTGGTGGAAAGCGTTTCCCACTACGGCTGCCGTATCGCTTTCGGAGCATGGGGAGACTCCCGGCACTGGCACAAAAAACATTCCTCCGATTAGGCAGCAGAAGGCAACATCGAACGGAACGGCTCGAAAACAGCCAAAATAACCAATCCCCCTAAAATCGTAATGATGATACCCGACACCCGGTTGATCGTGATCAATACCCGTAACTTAAATTTTTTCCGGAATATATTGACCACCGTCGACAATACATACCACCAAGCGCTTCCCCCCACCAATACTCCCAGGAGTACCATCACCTCCGTCACCACATTGGGAGCATCTCCAAAGACAGAAGTTCCGGCAAATACAGCCATAAATACAATCACAGTAACCGGATTGGAAGCCGTCAGAAAAAACAAAGACAAGAAATCTCCCAGTAAACCTTTTTTCGTCACCCGCCTCTTGGCCTTAATCTGTTTCAGCGGATTATCAAAATAAATTTTTAAGCCTACGATAATCAGGAAAATACCCCCTATGATTTGCAGAATCAATTCGTGGGTTTGTATCGTATTAATGACAAATCCCAGACCGAAAGCTGCTACAGTAGCATAAAACAGATCTGCACAAGCAGCCCCCATACCGGCAATAAATCCGGAAAGTGCTCCTTTATGCAATGTTTTCTGAATAATAAGCACACCCATAGGCCCCAAGGGAACAGACACCATCAGTCCGATCAACATCCCTCTGAAAATGTATACGATATCGTACATTTCTGTTCTGTTTTTACTCTCTGCCGTTACAAAACCACATTATCTGACGTAAAACGATTTAAAATGGTTTCGTCATTGATCTCTTTCGACAAAGATTCAATTGTATTCATCGGGACATCAAACAAATCTAAGATCAACAGCCCATCCAGACACATATTAAATTTAGGATCGATATTAAACCCGATAATTTTTGCGTTTAACGAAATATATTTTTTCAGTAAAATCGGAAGTTTATCACTCGACGGTTCGATATCCCCGATCATCTTATCCAATAAAGCAAGATTATTCTGAGAAGCTTCCAGCATCACGTCCACATCCGGATCTTTGGTTTCCACCCGATATTTACAACGGGAAGATACGTAACGCGCCAGTTCATTATTATAGTGATTCTGAATGATAAACTTCATAATGAGTTCTTTGGAAACATCGGTATACTTTCCACTAATGGTCACCGGTCCAATCAGATAGCGATACTCCGGATTCTTAATCAGGAAATACAGAATACCTTTCCATAACAAAAACAAAGGCAAGGGTTTCCGCTGGTAATCTTCAATGATAAACGAACGCCCTAATTCGATCGATTCGTATAAAATCGGCAACATGGCTTTCCGGATTTTAAAAAGCGAATGAATATAAAATCCCTTTAAACCATAACGGTCAATCACTTCTTTGCCTTTTCCCACCCGGTAAGCCCCAACAATCTTATCGGTATCGTTATCCCAGATAAAAAGATGATAATAATACAAATCATATTCGTCCAGATCGATACTCCGGTTGGTTCCTTCCCCGACAGCCCGGAAAGTCACTTCCCTGAGCCGGCCGATTTCATTGAGGATATTGGGTATTTTAATAGAAGGTGCACAATAGACACTGTAGTTTTTCATGTTAAACAACAGATAATCTTCTGCAATATTCTGCACTTCTTTTTTCAATACCGCTACATCCACTTCCGAAATCACCGGTTCGGCCTTGGGTTCGGCTTTCTGCGACTTCAAAAAGAATTTTTTCACTTCTAAAGAAGAACCCAACAAATACGTTTTCGCCCGCAAAAACTTTCCGTATTGGATAATATCTGCAAAAGAATTTTGTGTCTCGACACTGATCGGATTTCCGATTCTCAATTTCACGATTCTATTTTTCTTATTTAATAATTCCGACGGCAATTTCACCGTCCTCAACATCGGATGAATCAACCCCAGCAGATGAAATAACAAACTATTCGACCCCTTAAAATAAATCGGGATCACCGGCACATTTGCCTTCCGGATCATCTTCAATACGGAAGTTCCCCATTCCTTATCTTCTATATTGTTCGACTCCGCCTGATAAGCAGAAACTTCCCCCGCGGGGAACAATCCCAGCGGCTTTCCTTCGGACAAATGGCGCAAAGCTTCTTTAATACCTGCCGTACTCGATATGGTTTTCTGACTTTCAAACGGATTTACTCCCAGAAAATAATCTTTAATCGGTACGATCTTTTTTAGCAAAAAGTTTGCCATAACTTTATAATCCGGCCGGATTTTACTCAATAGCTTAATCAGAATAATCCCGTCCAATCCTCCGAAAGGATGATTGGATATAGTAATAAAAGCCCCTTCCTTTGGAATTTTCTGTAAATCTTCTTCATTGATTTCGATCGTTACTCCCAGCGCATTGATTAAACGATCTAAAAATGCATTCGGATCCTCATCGTATACATCCGAATACAATTTATTGATTTTATTCAACCGCATAATATGCATCACCATTTTCGCCGCAAAACTCCCTCCGAAACGATTCAACCCTTCCGATGCCTTTAATAAATCACTCGATTCTATCAAATTCATAATTTTACCTCCTTATCCTACCCCTTTCTTTCCCAACTATTCTGGTTTTTACTTTAATACCGGATACTTTCAGTAGCACACTCTTCTTTGTCACCCGCACAACTTCTTTTTCTCTACCGGATTTCCGGATATCTTTTACTTTATAATCATTTCCTTCACCACCTTCTCTCCCAAACGGTCATTTAAAGCCGCAATAATCCCTTCTTTCACCATCAGAATTTCATTTTTTACTACTGAAGAAGTAAAGCTCACAAACAATTTACCCTCCGTCATATAAATATTTTTTGTCTTCGAAGCAATCAATTTTCCAACCACCTGCGGCCAGAGTTCGGAAACTTCACATTCCTTGAACTTCCGGTCCAACCCCATCTGTTTCAGCACAAGTGCTACAAGCTCATCCAACTTCTGCGTTTTTCCCTGATTGATCATCCGACTCTCTCTTTAAATTGCAAATATAATATAAATCATACGTCCCCCTCCTCTGGAGGTTTAAAATTAAAAAAGAGTTCCGCCTTCTACCCGGAACAATGTATATTCTTTCCCCTGTGTTCTCAGCATTTCATCGATATGTTCCCGGTTCGTATCCGTAATAAATATCTGTCCGAAAATATCTCCTCCCACAATTCTGATAATTTGCTCCACCCGTTCGGCATCCAACTTATCGAAGATATCGTCCAACAATAACATCGGCTTTAACCGGTTCATCCGGTACAACCAAACGTATTGGGCCAGCTTCAGAGCAATTAAGAAAGTCTTTTTCTGTCCCTGGGAACCGATCTTCTTCACCGGATACCCTTCAATTTCCAGGGAAATATCGTCCCGGTGTATTCCAACTGTGGTATACGTCAGCAAACGATCCCGCTCAAAAGCTTCCTTCAAAGCTTTTTTTAGATCCCCTTCTTTTACCGAACTGCAATAATGTAAACTCACTTTTTCTTTCCCGGCAGAAATCAACTCATAATATTCCCGGAACACTTCCTTAAAATCTTCCAGAAAATCAAGCCTTTTTTGCTGCACTTCCTGTCCACATTCGATCAATTGTTCATCCCAAATCTCCAAAGCCTCCCGGTCCAATTCACGGCCGGCAGAAGCCTTCAGCAAAGCATTCCGTTGCGAAAGAGCTCTATTGTAACGGATCAGAGCGTGCAAATACGTGCGGTCGCACTGGCAAATAATGTGATCGATTAAGCGACGACGTTCTTCACTGCCTCCCTCTATCAGAGTCACATCCTCCGGTGAGATCATCACCAGCGGCAATAAACCAATATGCTCCGATAGCTTCGTATAAACCTTTTGATTTTTTTTAAAAATCTTTTTCTGTCCCCGTTTTACCCCACAATAAATATCCAATTCTTCTCCCTTTTGTTCATATTTCCCCTGCAGGACAAAAAAAGGCTCGCCATGGCGTATATTCTGAGAATCGGGTAAGTTAAAATAACTTTTACACATCGACAATTGATAGATCGCATCCAGGATATTCGTCTTCCCCACTCCATTATTGCCGATAAAACAATTAAAACCAGCACAAAACACCACCTCTGCCTCCGCAATATTTTTAAAATTGACGATATTTAATTTCTTCAGTCTCATAAACCTTACGATCTGCCCTAAAAACCTGTTTTTCCATTCTTCTTTCTCTCGCATACAAAGATACAAAAAACAATACGGTAACTTTTCAAGGGAAGGAAAAGAAAAACAAAAAATAATTTCAATTTTTCATTTCTTCTTTCCAATTAAAAAGCTACTTTTGCACGTTATTAATATGTTTATCAAATTCTGGAGGAGGAAAAATTATTTCGTCAGCGTGCGTCGTAATTTATCAAATCCCTTAACAGTAAAGAAAATAACTATGTCAAAGTCAAAGGAAAAAAAACACGAGGACAAATTCGAACACATTGAAGATGCATTAACCAGAGGGGAACAATTTATTGAATCAAACCAAAAAATGCTGATTAACATTGTAATTGTGGTTCTGGTCATCATCGCAGCTTTTTTAGGTTATAATAAATTTATCAAAAATCCTCGCATTCAGGAAGCTTCACAGCAGATTTTCGGAGCTCAGAATTATTTCGCCAAAGATTCTTTTAACCTGGCTCTAAACGGAGATGGTAATATTTCAGGTTTCTTGGAAATTGCAGATAATTACGGTTCTACCCCGGCTGGCAATTTAGCCAAATACTATGCAGGCTTGTGTTATTTATATACGGGAGATTACAAAAACGCCATTCAGTACTTGGAAAAGTTTTCTTCAGACGATTTGTTATTTTCCAATATGGCAATAGCCAATATCGGCGACGCTTATATGCAATTGGGAGATTATAAAAAAGCTGCTGAATATTACAAAAAAGCAAGCGCTTCCAAGATCAATAATTTTACAACTCCTCTCTTTTTAATGAAAAATGCTTCTGCTTATGAAAAAGCCGGGGATTATGCTTCTGCATTAAAAATTTACGAACAGATTGAAAAAGAATTTCCGAATACTCCGGAAGCCCGGGATGTTGAAAAATATATCGCAAGAGCACAAATGAATTTAAAGAAATAAAACACTAAGGAAAATATAGGAAAACTGTCAGAATTTAATTTCTGACAGTTTTTTTTATACCCCTTTTCAAAGCTCTTCTCCTCGGGAAAGATTACTCACAAACAAAAAAGCCGCCTGAACATTCAGACGGCTTTCGTATAAAGAAAATTGGAATCTATTTCACTTCCCAGATATCTCCGCTATTCAACAAATCATCCATACAATGAATCTTGGAGATTTTCTTCACTTCTTCAATTTGTTCATCCAAGGCTTCGTCATAAGTATGAGCTTCCACATCCCGTATAACTCCTAAGGCTACAGGGAATTCAGGAGCTTTCATATTGACCAGCATCCAATGCAGGAATGGATTGGGATCATGGGCATCGTGAACCAGAATATCGTTCTCCGTAATTCCGTCTTTTCCGATTTCCACTACCTTTAACTTACCACTCTTGTCAAAGACCAAACCTTTATCTTTATTTTTACCGAAAATCATCGGTTCTCCATGGTGTAAAATCAACTGACGATCTTCCCGGACTTCTTTATCTGTGATAGCAGCATGAGCTCCGTCGGCAAAAATCACACAATTTTGTAATACTTCGACTACAGAAGTCCCCTTATGTTTTACAGCTGTTTCCAATACTTCAGCCGTCAAGGCAACATTCGTATCCAAAGAGCGGGCAAAGAATTTACTCTGGGCACCAATAGCTAACTCTCCCGGGTTAAACGGATGTTCTATCGTTCCGTAAGGAGAAGTTTTCGTTTTGGTACCTAATTTGGTCGTAGGAGAATACTGACCTTTTGTCAATCCGTAAATCTCATTATTGAACAGCAATAAGGTCATATCTACGTTTCTCCGGATCACATGTATAAAATGATTTCCTCCGATCGCTAAAGCATCTCCATCCCCGGAAATTTGCAGGATATTCAGTTTCCGGTTGGCATTCTTCGCTCCAGAAGCAATGGCAGCTGCACGACCATGAATCGTGTGGAAACCATAGGTATTCATATAATAGGGAAAGCGGGAGGAACATCCGATACCGGAAATCACAGCCCAGGATTCTTTCGGATAGCCCAACTCAGCCATGGCTTTCCATACGGCATTGATGATCCCGTGATCACCGCAACCAGGACACCAGCGGATTTCCTGATCGCTTTTAAAATCTTTTGGAGTATATTTTAATTCTTCTGACATAGCTTTAAAATTGAAATTTGAAATTTCAGTAAGGTAAACTTGCCTTTTTCAATTATTAATCGTTCATCAATTTATTAACTTCTTCTTTAATTTCGAGCACGGTAAAGGGTAATCCTGCCACTTTATTGTATTGTTGATAAGTAAATTCAGGATATTTACTCCTCAGATAAGCCGCAAATTGGCCCAGATTTAATTCACACACCAATATTTTCTTAAATTTTGCCAATACTTCTTGGGTATTTTTGGGCAGGGGATTAATGTAATTGAAATGAGCCAGGCTCACATCCTTGCCTTCTTTCCGCAATTCTTTCACTGCCGAGAATAAATGTCCGTAAGTACCTCCCCAGCCGACAACCAATACTTCTCCTCCTTCCGGATTTCCGAATACTTCCTGTTGGGGAATATAATTAGCAATACGGGCTACTTTTTCTTGCCGAAGATCAGTCATTACCTGATGATTTTCCGGAACATAACTAATCGTACCGGTAATATTCATCTTTTCCAAACCACCAATCCGGTGTTCCAAACCTTTGGTTCCCGGTACAGCCCATGTTCTGGCCAAAGTTTCCGGATCGCGAGCATAAGGCTGATAATTGTCTCCTTCTTTTGCTCGTCTGATCTTAATTTCCGGTAATTTAGCCATAGAAGGAATCAACCAAGGCTGAGCACCGTTTGCCAGAAATCCGTCGGTCAACAAAATAACGGGAGTCATATGCTCTAAAGCAATCTTACCGGCAATAAAAGCATAATCAAAACAATTACCAGAAGTACTGGCGGCAATCACAGGCATCGGACTCTCCCCATTTCTTCCGTACAAAGCCTGCATCAGGTCGGATTGTTCCGTCTTCGTGGGTAAACCCGTAGAAGGTCCTCCCCGTTGTACATCGACAATAACCAATGGAAGTTCCGCCATTACAGCCAAACCGCAAGCTTCCGATTTCAAGGCCAAACCGGGTCCGGAAGTCGTCGTTACGGCAAAATTACCGGCATAACTGGCACCAATAGCCGTACAAATACCTCCGATTTCATCTTCTGCCTGATAGGTCTTTGCTCCTAAATCCCGTCTCAAAGCCAGCTCTTGCAAAATATCCGTAGCTGGAGTGATCGGATAAGAGCCGCAGAACAAAGGCAAACCTGCTTTTTCTGCAGCAGCCAATAACCCCCAAGCCGTAGCCTTATTTCCGGTAATAGTCCGGTATTTTCCTTTTTCAATATGAGCCGGAGCCACTTTAAAATGTACCGCTAAAGCATGTACGTTAGCAGCATAATTGTATCCAGCCCGTAACACTAATTTATTAGCAGAAGCAATGCTCGGTTTTTTAGCAAACTTCATATCAAAAAATGCCTCCGTATGCTCAACAGAACGTTCAAACATCCAATAAGTCATACCCAAGGCAAACATATTTTTGCAGCGAAGTACCGACTTTTGATCCAATCCAGTCTCCTTCAATGCTTCAATCGTCAGTTTCGTGATATTGACAGCAATGACATTATAATCATCCAAAGAATGATCCGTCAACGGATTAGACGTATAACCTGCTCTCTCCAGATGTTTATCTGTAAAAGCATCCGTATCCAAAATAATAGTACCCGCTTTTTTAGCCCAGCGTAAATTTGCTTTTAAAGCTGCCGGATTCATGGCGACTAATACATCCGCGAAATCTCCCGGAGTAGTAATATGTTCTTCACCAATATGAACCTGGAAGCCGGATACACCACCGACCGTACCTTGCGGAGCCCGAATTTCTGCGGGATAATCCGGGAATGTCGATACATCATTCCCAAACAACGCAGCCGTATCTGAGAACTGCTGCCCGGTTAACTGCATCCCGTCTCCGGAATCACCTGAAAAACGGATGACAACATCTTGTTTTTCGATAACTTCTGTCTCTTGATTCATGACAAAATAATCTTCCTTTAAATTTTTAATTTTATTTGTTTTCAGCGAAAATTTTATGTTGTAAAACATGGTAAAGGTAGCGAATCGTGGAGACTAAACAAGTTTAAGCCGAACAATTTTTCCCACCCCTTAAGTAGCTTGATTATCAATAATTCCGCAAACGTTTTCCGTTCTTTTTAAAGCTTATAAAATAAACTCATTCTAAATAACTACCTAAAAAACAGCTTTTTTTTGCAAAATTACCGCTTACGTTTGCGGAATAATTAGGGAAAACGAAGATGCTGACTACAGATTAAAATCCGAACCATTTTTTACTTTTTCTCAGAAAACAAATTTTGCTCCCTTACTGTCACAAGTTTTTCTATTTTTCGTATGACTGTTAAAAAACGAACCGATGAAGAAAATTTTTTTTCTATTCATTTTACTCATAAGCCTGGGAGCTTGCCGTCCCTCTTCCTCTTCCCCAGATACCCTAAATCCGGAAGAAGCGTTTCTCATTGCTCGTAATCAAGTAGGGCCTGTAAAAAAGGGGATGACTATCAAGCAATTGCGTGCTTTATTACCGGACGATCAGATGAAAAAGCTGGCCAGCCGTTCTGAACTGTCTGCAGAAACAGCAGACAATTATTACATTTACGACGACAGCACCCGATTATTATTCATTGTCAGTCCCCGGCGTAAAAACGATGAAACCTCCCGTATCAGCCAGGTCATTATCAAAGACCATCGGTTTACAACACGTTCTGGTATAGGCCTAACTTCAACGGTAGGAGAAATCCGCAATGCTTATCCCGATAGTAAAATCGTTCCTTCCATAAACGACATTATTTTATATGTCCGGGAACTGGACGCCAACTTTGAACTAGATGAACGCTATTTGTCCCCAACAATTTGGAATGACACGACAGGCAACATCCAAATCGACAGTATTCCCGCCTCTACCGAAATTACCGATCTGACCCTTGTCTGGACTTATGATGCCAGCAATATTACGGACAAATTATTCTGGAATGATCTGATTCATCATCTCGTCAATTGGATCGTCACCCAAGTTCCAGCCATTCTCCTGCTTATTCTCATCTTTATCGGCTTGTTGCGTTTACTTCGTTTTATCGTTAAAAAGATAAGAGAATCTGCTACCGAACGGCTTCAGAAATTGAAACAGGACGATAGCGAAGGTTTAAAACGGATCAATACAATCGCAGAAATTACTTATGGAATCGGACGAATTTTCCTTTGGACCATCTTTATCTTAATGCTTCTGGAAAAGTTCAACATCAACATCGCTCCCATTCTGGCCAGTGCCGGAATTGTAGGATTAGCCGTAGGATTTGGAGCTCAGGAATTGGTTCGCGACTTTATTTCCGGCTTTTTTATGCTATTGGAAGACCAAATCCGGGAAGGCGACGTAGCCATCATCAACGGAACGGGAGGCACAGTCGAAAAAATAGAACTCCGTACGACAACTCTCCGCGATGCTTCCGGGGTAGTACATATTTTCCAAAACGGCAAAATCAATACGCTTTCCAATATGACAAAAGAATGGTCCGCCATGGTAGTGGAAATCGGAGTCGCCTATAAAGAAGATACGGATCAGGTAAATACCGTTCTGAAAGAAGTAGGAGAAGACATGAAAAAAGATCCGGATTTCGGCCCGAATATACTGGGAGTTGACTTATGGGGAGTCGATCAATTTGCAGATAGTGCCGTCATTCTAAAAGTCAAATTGACCACCAAAGCCGGTCAGCAATGGAGTATCAGCCGGGAATTCCGCCGTCGTGTCAAAAAAGCTTTTGAACGCCACCACATTGAAATACCTTTCCCACATCTTAGCCTGTATGCAGGAGAAGTAACAAAACCGATGCCCATCACTCTTACAAAGGAAGAAACCGAAGATAAGAAATAAAAACAAACATAAAATTCACCTCAAAATCGTCTGCATTTTCTTTTTACTTATTATCTTTATTTCTCATTTGGGTTACTAACTTTTTTGACCAAATTATGGCTCGCTTTCTCAAAAACAAATCGAAATCGCAAGGAGCTGCCCCGGGATCCCTGATATTTATCGGCCAACAAAAAATGAAAGATCCTTTGCTGCGAGTAGTGCAATATAATAATGAAAGCCTGAAAGAGGAACATCCGAAATCCCTGACGGGCATCGAAAAATATATAGCAGACGATCACGTCACCTGGATTTCTCTCTACGGGCTTCACAATACAAAATATATCGAACAAATCGGGAAAATCTTCGACATTCCTTCCCTTATCCTGGAAGATATTCTGAATACAGACGAACGACCTAAACTCGCAGAAGATGAAAAACATATTTTTATCATCTTCAAAACGTTGTCTTACAATCCGGACATTCAAAAAATTCAAATCGATCAGATCTCTTTTATATTGGGTAAAAATTATCTGATATCGATTCAGGAATCCGCCTCTCCTTATTTTGAAGATATAGACAAACGACTGGCTTCCGGACTTTCCAAGATTCGGTCTTATAGTCCGGATTACCTTTGTTATGCATTAATGGATACACTGGTAGACGGTTATATCTTGACAATTGAAAATCTGGGAAGCGATATCGAAGCTCAGGAGAAACAATTGCTGACTGCCGATAAGAAAATCATAGAAGATATCTACCGTTACAAAACAGAACTATCCTATATCCGTAAAAATATCCGTCCTGTCAAGGAAGTAATGACCCGTTTTATGACCTCCGACTCAGATTTGATTAACGATAGGACGCTGAATTACCTGAAAGACCTCAAAAGCCTTGTTACTCAAGCTTTAGAAACCATTGAAATCTATTATATGATGGTAGCCGACCAACAAAATATATACAATAGTAATATAAGTAATAATGTAAACGATGTCATGAAGATCCTGACAATTTTCTCGGCCATTTTTATCCCTCTTACTTTCATCGTTGGAGTATATGGGATGAATTTCGAATACATTCCGGCCTTGAAATATCATTGGGCTTATTTTATATTATGGGCCGTTATGCTTGTCATCGTTATTATTATGCTACTGTTCTTTAAAAGAAAAAAATGGATATAATTTTATAAAAGAAGGGCAGGAAAGCAGCATGAGTGATTTGTGTGTGTTATTTCAGGAAAGATAACCGCTTCCCCTGCCCTTTTATCTGTAAGTATATACCGTAACTTTTCAGCTTACGTCAAGAGCCCTCCCCTTTCTTTACCTTCCTTGCGGCTCTCCTTTACTTATACTAACGACGAAGAGAAACACCCTCTCCTAAAACCTTCTTTCCCCCCACAAAAACGTGGACTCGCCGTCTGTTTATAGTGAGGCTCCGCCAGGTGCCCAAACACAAACATAGACAACGCAGTCCACGCATATAGGAATAAAGTATTATTCCCGTGTTTTGTAGAAATCTGGCGGATTTCACTATAAGAATAATATAAGTGATAAACTGGTCATTACAGAACCTTTTTAACAGGCTCCTAACGACACAAATATATACTAAAATTTTCAAAATAGAACGATATAACATCCAATTTTACAAACATTGGATTAAAAAAATCAACATTTACCGATACAAAAAACGTGGATCTGCATTTATCTGAGAAAAGGCCCCGCCAGAAGCCCCGATACAAATAAATACAAGAATCCACGCTTGAACGTAAATATCACCTGCATTTATTCCTGTATCATTAAAATCTGGCGGATTTTTTCTCAAGAATAAATATAAATCTCTTTTTATTGCTTTCAGTCTACACCTTCATACTACACAGCACAAAGATAAAATAACTTCTCTGAAATTAAAAGAGTTTGTGGAAAGCTTAAATTTTTAAATACAAAACGACAGGGAAACGAAAAGAACAGGTAAAAAAGAAACAACCGATATTTCTATATAACAAAAAGCTGTCAGTTCGTACTGGCAGCTTTTTCAAAAAAGGTTATCTGAAAATCAGCCTTGCATAGCTGCAGGCGAAGTAACAGTTTCCTCTTTTACAAACTCTCCTGCTTCACTGAAATATGCCGTTACTTTCGCATCATCTTTCTTCAAGATTAATTTGTAATCATTTGCACTTCCTTTATAAGCCGCTTCTATCGTATAACCGGTGTATTTTGCTGCGGCAGCTTTCGTGACGGCTTCCGGAAGAGTAGCTGTTTCCACGGCTGTATATACATTTTCTTGCTGAGCAAAATAAAGATTTTGTGAAGGTACATCTTTTTTCAAAGTATCTTCTCTAATCGTATCTCTCGACATAAACGGTCCTCCCTCAGCTGTTACAGCAGCCGAAGCCGGTACGAAAAATAAACTCAATGATACCATCACCAATACATTTGTTACTAGATTTTTCATGACTCAAAAATTTTAAAGTTTAACAATCGTCTTTCTTAAATGTGATCACTCCCCGCTTTCTTTTCTTATACCTGAAAAAGTTATACCAAAAAATACTTATGGAATTCCTATCATTTCTATCTAACTGATAAAGAGCAAACTAGGTTCGTTTCCCTTCTTGTCAAAAAAAATAAGTGTAGAATTTTGTAGAAATTCAGAAAAAAATAGGGGAATTAATCCCCATTATTATTCCTAAAAAAGTAAAATTCAAGAATTAACACATTGATTAACAATGCACAACAACTTAAATAGATATTAAATATATATTTAAATTGTTTACAAAGAAGAAAATAGATAAAAACAGTAGGTGAATTTTGCAAAATCTTTAAAAAGAAAAAGAATATTATTTAAAATTCTATAAGTAATCCTTTTTATAAAAAAATAAAGCCGTCAAATTTTTCATTCGACGGCCTTCTTTATTTGAAATATTTCCTTACTTACTAAACTTCTTTCCACAAAATTTAGCATCTTTCCCCAGTTGTTCCTCAATCCGTAATAATTGGTTGTATTTCGCCATACGATCGGACCGGCTCAGAGAGCCCGTTTTAATCTGTCCGGAATTAGTAGCCACAGCTATATCCGCAATAGTGGCATCTTCTGTTTCCCCGGAGCGATGAGAAGTAACTGTAGTATACCCAGCGCGTTGAGCCATTTCAATGGCATCCAGAGTTTCCGTCAACGTACCGATCTGGTTCACTTTGATGAGGATGGAATTCGCGCAACCCAATTCAATTCCCTTTTGTAAATATTCTACATTCGTTACAAACAGGTCGTCTCCCACCAATTGGCAGCGATCTCCTATTTTAGCCGTAAGCATTTCCCAGCCATCCCAATCATTTTCAGCCATCCCGTCCTCTATGGAATCAATCGGATATTTGGAAATCAATTCTTCCAGGTAAAGTACCTGTTCGGCAGAAGTACGACGAGCCCCGTGAGAACCTTCAAACTTGGTATAATCGTACACCCCGTCCTTATAAAATTCCGAAGAAGCGCAATCCAAACCGATCATAACGTCCTTACCAGGTTTATATCCAGCTTTTTCTATCGCTTTCATAATAGAATCCAATGCGTCCTCCGTTCCCTCCAAAGCAGGAGCAAACCCGCCTTCGTCACCGACAGCTGTACTCAATCCCCGGTCGTGTAATACTTTTTTCAATGTATGAAACACCTCTGCCCCCATCCGTAAAGCTTCCTTAAAACAGGAGGCGCCGATCGGCCGGATCATAAATTCCTGAAAAGCGATAGGGGCATCCGAATGAGAGCCTCCGTTAATAATATTCATCATCGGTACAGGCAATAACTTCGCATTACATCCTCCTATATAGCGATACAGAGGTATTTCCAATACATTAGCAGCAGCTTTAGCGCAAGCCAAAGATACTCCCAGCATCGCATTGGCACCTAAATTACACTTCGTCCTCGTCCCGTCCAATTCGATAAGCATCCGGTCGATTCCCACCTGATCCATAACATCCATTCCTAACAATGCATCCGAAATAACGGTATTTACGTTCTCAACAGCCTTCAATACACCTTTTCCCATATACCGTGATTTATCTCCATCCCTCAATTCCAAAGCCTCATTCTCTCCGGTTGAAGCCCCTGAGGGCACAGCCGCCCTTCCCATTACGCCCGATTCCAATAAAACATCCACTTCCACAGTGGGATTACCACGGGAGTCTAAAATCTCCCGGCCAACGATTTCTACAATATGTGTCATAATTTTTTATATTTTTTAATTTAACGCTATTTTATTCATCCAAGTTACGACAAAAGAACGGAAAAACGAAAAAGAAAACCGAAAAAAATAAAAGTCATCTATAAACAACATCACCTTATAGAAATATTCTATACCATTCTTTTCTTTTAAAATAAAGATCATTCCTTTTTCCTGACCCAGTAAAGAGGGCATAACCATTTGTCGGCAATATATTCCTCCTCTTGTATAGGGAATCAGTTCAATAACTATAAAAAAATTCCTCTCCTATTTTCAAAACAGAAGAGGAATAAGAAAAAAAGCCTTATTAGTCACGAAGTTTCTCTTTGCGAAGCGGACGCACTTCTATCCATTCTCCTTCTTCTCCAAAACGTCCTAAAAATTGGATTTCTAAGGTCGAATCGGATTCTACCATACATGTATCACGACGATCGAATATAAAATAGTAACGACTTTCACGAACCAAATCCTGCAAAAATTTTTGAGGAGAAGGATAACCGTATTTTTCATAAAGCGTATATAACTTTCCATTACCATAGATATATTGGCGGCTCTCCAAAGTATTCGGTTCTAAGATCAGTGAAGAAAAAATCGTACCTAATTCCAGCGTATCGGAACGAAATATTCCGTAACAATCAAAGCCATGAGGCAATTGTGGCGCAGGTATATTTGGCATATAAACAGTTACAACACTATCGCTTCGATTGATCACAGTTATATTCAAAAAGACCATACCTATAAAATAATTACCTTCCGGATACTGATTACTGTAGGCACTATCTATGGTAATAGTTATGCCATCCTTATGACTTTTTCCGAAAACTATTTCACGCTCCGGAAAAAACAGAATGATCAAAAACAAAATCTTGAAAAGTTTCATTTATACCAATATTTTAAAAATTTATCATATACTTTATAATAATAATCAGGATTCTCTTCTGTTACGGTATGCCTATATCGCCGCATGATATCTCCCCTGAATACCGGCGTACATTTTTGCCAACTGGGATGATCTACCTGCAAGTCATAAGCCATATAATGAGTTTTATTATGATCACCGTATTTACGAACCCCATGACCGGTATACTCGTGAACCCCTAATATATTTTCCACTTGTTCAACCAGTGTAAAATCCCTCTGTACACCACTATTCCCCTGATTGACAGATATACGGAAAGAATCCGGACCTTTAAGATTCTTATTAAAGAGTATTCTTTCCGATACCGCTGCCTGCAGGTTTAGCAAATTTACCCGATTTCATCGTTTCAAAAATGCAGAATAAAATCCCGTTAACCAAAGTAATTTAGTCAACAGGACTTTTTATTATCATTTATGACTATCAAAATTACACATTATAATGATCTATTTTTCTTATACAATAAACGGATAAAATCAGTCCAAAAATAGCATAAACAACTATCACCTTTGTAGTTATAATTAACTCATAAAAATATTCTCGTTCACAAATAGGTAACAAACATCCCATATTACCATTCGGAAGACCGTCATTAAAACAATACTTAATATGAACCATTTGACTTATATTAAATATTATCTCATAAACGATTACGGCTAATGATATTTAAACAAATAATATAAAAAAGAGCTTTTCAAAAATATTTTACTCATAATTACCAATAATTTTCTGCTCCATTTCACAGCTTCAGTTCTTTTTTAATTTTTTTCTAACGAATTTCCCTTCTGTAAAAAGAACCCCGGTAATCGTAATCTCGGCCAGAATAATCCGTTACGCCCAACTTCTCTCCTCCAGCCGTATAACGGTAACGGACTTGAGGAACTCCCGAACGGCTGGCCTTATTCAACAAACTTAAATAATTATATTGATAATTCAAATCACGACTGTTATCTATTTTTAAATTACTGTTTAAATCGTCAGATTTCTGAAGAAAAAATGTCATTTTAAAGTACTCCGTATTCCTATAAAAATTAACAGGAATAGGATACAATTCTAAATAAAAGCCTCTATAAAAAAAGAAAAAGAAAATAAATAACCCCCATTTTTGTCTGCAGCCGGACATAAAAAAAACCGTTCTGTCTGAGCAAAACGGTTTTTATAAAGAGTTGAATAAGGTTATTCTGCTTTAGGAGCTTCTGTTTCGGGAGCAGCAGATTGGGAAGCTTCTTCCACTACAGCGTCAGAAACGTCAGCAGTTGCTTTTTTAGAGGAAGATCTTCTTCTGCGGGTAGCCGTTTTCTTCACTTCCTGTTTTACTTCGGTATAAGTAGCATTGAAATCCACCAATTCCAACATACAAGTTTCGGCATTATCCCCAATGCGGTTTCCTGTTTTAAGGATACGGGTATATCCACCGGGACGGTTTACAATTTTCGGGGCTACTTCTTTGAACAATTCGGTAACGGCTTCTTTTTGTCCAAGGTAACTGAACACCACACGGCGGGAATGCATATTATCGTTCTTGCTTTTGGTGATCAGGGGCTCAACATATATTTTCAAAGCTTTTGCTTTGGCAACTGTAGTATAGATTCTTTTGTGAAGAATCAAAGAAGCTGCCATATTAGAAAGTAATGCTTTTCTATGAGCGCTTTTTCTATTCAGATGATTAAATTTCTTACAATGTCTCATTTTACTTATTCCTTGTCTAATTTATACTTAGATACATCCATACCGAACTCAAGGTTGTTATTTTCAAGCAGAGCTTCCAATTCCGTCAAAGATTTCTTACCGAAATTACGGAATTTCAACAAGTCGTTCTTATTGAATTTTACCAATTCTCCCAGAGTTTCCACTTCAGCTGCTTTCAGGCAGTTCAAAGCCCGTACAGAAAGATCCATATCGACGAGTTTTGTCTTCAACAGTTGGCGCATATGCAACACTTCCTCGTCAAATTCTTCATTTCCGTATTTATCTTCTGATTCCAGGGTAATCTTTTCATCGGAAAACAACATGAAATGATGGATCAGAATTTTAGCAGCTTCTTTCAAAGCATCGGTAGGATTAATAGAACCATCGGTTTCTATTTCAAGTAAAAGTCGTTCATAGTCCGTTTTACCTTCCACACGATAGTTCTCTATCTCATATTTTACATTTCTGATAGGGGTGTAAATTGCATCGATCGGAATAAATCCCATATCGGCATCTATCGGCATATTTTCAGTGCTGGGTACATATCCGCGTCCTTTCTGGATGGTGATTTCCATCTGGAAATTAACGCTGGGGTCCATATTACAAATGACCAGGTCATTATTCAACACCTCGAAACCTGTCAGGAACCGGTTGATATCCCCTGCAGTAAAAGTTTCCTGCCCAGAAACAAGAACAGTCAGCCTTTCATCCTCCACATCCTCTACTTTTCTCTTAAACCGAACTTGCTTCAAATTCAGGATAATCTCGGTCACATCCTCGATTACTCCCGGAATGGTAGCAAACTCATGTTCTACGCCATGAATTTTTATACCGGTAATCGCAAACCCTTCCAAGGAAGAGAGCAAAATCCTGCGCAGCGGATTACCAATGGTGATTCCGTAACCCGGCTCCAGCGGACGAAATTCGAATTTACCGAATTTGTCTGTCGACTCGAGCATGATTACTTTGTCCGGTTTCTGGAAAGCTAATATTGCCATAAATATTTTATTTATTACTTAGAATACAATTCTACGATTAACTGTTCTTTGATGTTTTCCGGGATATCGCTTCTCTCCGGAACATTCAGCAGTTTACCACTCATGGAAGCGGCATCCCATTCCAGCCAGGAATATTTGATCACCCGGTTGCTTCTCAACGCTTCTGCTATAACTTCCAATGCTTTTGATTTTTCACGAACGGCCACAATATCACCCGGCTTTACAGCGGCGGACGGGATATTGCATACGGTACCGTTAACGGTAATATGACGGTGGGACACCAACTGGCGGGCAGCTGCCCGGGTCGGCGCAATCCCTAACCGATAAACGGTATTGTCCAGACGGCATTCCAGCATCTGTAACAACACTTCACCGGTAACACCTCCGCTGCGTTCTGCTTTTTCAAATAAATTACGGAATTGTTTTTCAAGCAAACCGTAAGTATATTTTGCTTTTTGTTTTTCTTTTAACTGAACTCCGTATTCCGAAATTTTCTTCCGGCGACGGGCCAAACCATGCTGTCCGGAGGGATAATTTCTCCGTTCCAGTGCTTTATCCGGGCCATAAATCGGTTCCCCGAATTTTCTTGCTATTTTAGACTTAGGTCCTGTATATCTAGCCATTTTACTTCGAATTATATTTACACGTTACAATAAATTGAAAATAAAAATCCTCCAATGATTCTTATTTCCTTACACTCTCCGGCGTTTCGGGGGACGGCAACCGTTATGCGGCAGCGGAGTTACGTCGATAATTTCGGATACTTCAATCCCACTTGCATGAATAGCGCGGATCGCTGATTCCCGACCATTACCCGGACCCTTTACATATACTTTGGCTTTTCTCATTCCGAGATCAAATGCCACTTTTGCACAATCGCTGGCTGCCATCTGTGCAGCATAAGGAGTGTTTTTCTTCGATCCTTTAAATCCCATTTTACCGGCTGACGACCATGAAATAACCTGACCGGTTTGATTCGTCAACGAAATAATAATGTTATTGAAAGATGAATGAACGTGTGCTTGTCCAACGGCTTCTACTTTAACTAACCGTTTTCTGTTTGATGTAGACTTCTTTGCCATAATTCAATTCAATTATTTAGTTGCTTTTTTCTTGTTAGCAACAGTTTTCTTCTTACCCTTCCTTGTACGGGCATTGTTCTTTGTACTTTGTCCTCTTACGGGCAATCCCAGACGATGACGGATACCCCGGTAACAACCGATATCCATCAAACGCTTGATGTTCATCTGAATGGTAGATCTCAGCTCTCCTTCAACTTTGTACTCTGCATTGATCACTTTTCGTACAGCTGCGAGCTGGTCGTCATTCCAGTCTTTTACCTTAGTGTCAAAATCGATGCCGGCCTTACTCAGAATGGTCCGGGCACTACTTCTACCTATACCGAAGATATAGGTCAAGGCTATTTCTCCTCTTTTGTTTGAGGGTAAATCTACACCTACGATTCTTGCCATAAATCTCTTTTAATTTTACAGATTAATGAATCAACCCTGACGTTGTTTAAACTTCGGGTTCTTTTTGTTAATGACGTACAAAACGCCTTTTCTTCTTACAATCTTGCAATCGTCATTACGTTTTTTAATGGACGCTCTTACCTTCATGGTTTTTAAATTTGAATATTCACAAATAATACATCGACAGCTCACCTCCCTGAAACCTCCGAAAAAATCTCAGCTCCTTAAACGTATCGATGAATTTAATTTTTATATCTGAACGTAATTCTGCCTTTCGTCAGATCATAGGGCGACATATCTACCCTCACCCGGTCCCCAGGAAGAATTTTTATATAATGCATCCGCATTTTCCCGGATATATGAGCGGTGATAATATGTCCGTTCTCCAACTCTACCCGAAACATCGCATTCGACAACGCTTCGGTTATAACTCCATCTTGCTCTATTGACGGCTGTTTTGCCATACTTTAATTTAATTGATTATCAAATTGTTCAGAGGTATTCTCTCCCTTCAGGGATTTTTTCTCTAAATTTTTTTCTACAAATTCAAACGAAGACAAAATATCGGCCCCGTGTTTGCCTATAGCTACAGTATGCTCAAAATGAGCCGAAGGCATTCTGTCACGTGTCCGTATGGTCCATCCGTCGGCATCCTGATAGACGTGACGCTTTCCCAGGTTGATCATCGGTTCGATCGCAATGACCATTCCCTCCGCTAATTTCGTCCCTTGTCCACGACGTCCGTAATTCGGCACCTGAGGCTCTTCGTGCATATCCCGTCCGACACCATGTCCGACCAACTCCCGGACTACCGAATAACCGTTTGCTTCACAATAACTCTGTACGGCATAGCCAATATCTCCTATCCTCAATCCGGCAACTGCTTTTTCAATACCCCGATACAAAGCGTCTTTCGTGGTACGCAATAATTTCCGGACTTCTTCCCGGACCTCTCCCACTTCAAAGGTATAGGCGCTATCTCCATAATACCCGTTCTTCAACGTCCCGCAATCTATGGAAACGACATCTCCTTCTTTCAAAATACGATGGGCGGAAGGAATTCCATGTACCACCTCTTCGTTAATGGAAATACACAAGGTATTCGGAAATCCGCCGTATCCTAAAAAGCCGGGCAGGGCTCCATGATCCCGGATAAATTCCTCTGCGATACGATCCAGTTCTAAAGTTGAAATCCCCGGACGAACATGCTTTGCCATTTCACCCAGAGTCTTTCCAACCAGAAGATTACTCTCCCTCAGTAACTCAATCTCTTCTGCTGTCTTTAAAAAAATCATGCCGCAAAAGTAATACTTTTTTTAAAAGTCTCAAAGTTCCAAGCTTTTAAAAGTGGAAGATGAGCGTAAAAAAGTCGCAAAGCCCCGAATATTTTCAGCAACTTTACGACTTCTGTTTCTTAATATGCAGCAGGTCCTCCCGGAGTCTTTCCCTTGATCCTTCCCGTCTTCATCAATCCGTCGTAATGACGCATTAACAAATGGGACTCAATCTGTTGCAAGGTGTCCAATACCACTCCTACCAGAATCAGCAATGAAGTACCTCCATAGAAATGTGCAAACTGATTATTCACTCCGGCAATTATTGCAAAAGCCGGTAATATAGCAACGATCCCCAAGAAAATAGACCCGGGCAAAGTAATGCGTGACATAATCGTATCCAAAAATTCCATAGTCTTCTTGCCTGGTTTCACTCCCGGTATAAACCCACCGTTCTTCTTCATATCCTCCGCCATTTGTTGAGGGTTGATAGTGATTGCAGTATAAAAATAAGTAAACAATACTATCAAAATAAAGAACGTAAAATTATACCAGAAACCGGTAAAATTGGAAAAAGCAGCAGCAAATCCCGATAAAGATTCAGAAGCTGCATAATTGACAAATGAAATCGGCAGCAACATCAAAGCCTGGGCAAAGATGATCGGCATTACACCGGCCGCATTGATTTTCAAAGGTATATACTGGCGAACCCCGCCATATTGTTTATTTCCTACAATACGTTTCGCATATTGTACAGGAACTTTACGGGTACCTTGTACCAACAGTATTGTTCCGCAGAATACCAGGAACAACAGAATCAATTCCACCAATAAAGCGACCATTCCGCCGCCTTGCTGAGACATACGGGAAGCTCCTTCCGCAAAGAAAGCAAAAGGCAAACGGGCAATAATACCAATCATAATGATGATGGAAACTCCGTTACCGATACCTTTATCCGTAATTTTTTCACCCAGCCACAGCACAAACATAGAGCCGGCGGCCAGAATAATGACAGACGAAATTGTAAAGAAAGCTCCTTTGATCACAAATGCCCATTCTGGAATCTGTGCATGTAAGTTGGTCAGATACGCTGCTCCCTGTAATACGAGGATGATCAGAGTCAGATAACGGGTAATCTGATTGATTTTACGCCTTCCGCTTTCTCCTTCCCGCTGCATACGCTGGAAGTAAGGCACTGCGATTCCCAGCAACTGAACCACAATAGAAGCTGAGATATAAGGCATAATACCCAATGCAAATACCGAAGCATTCGAAAATGCTCCTCCGGAAAACATGTCCAACAAACCCATTACTCCTGTCGCAGTCTGCTCCTTCAAAGCAGCAAGCCCAGCTGGATCAATACCCGGCAGTACGATTTCTGTACCCAAACGGTATACAGCTATCAGCCCTACCGTCATGAGAATCCGGGTCCGGAGTTCCTCAATTTTCCAAATGTTCTTTAATGTATCAAATAACTTCATAAGTTCTTCCTTATTAATAGTTCATAAAGTCAATAAAGCCGGAAGTCAAAAAGTCGAAAGTCTGCGACCTTAGCTCTTTACAGACCTTACGGACTTTATGGACCCGTTTTGTTTTACAAAACGATTGCTGCACCTCCAGCAGCTTCGATAGCTTCTACAGCCTTTTTAGAGAAAGCATCCGCCTTCACTTCCAGCTTTGCTTTCAGTACACCATTACCTAATATCTTCAAAAGATCATTCTTTGAGAGCAGGCCGGCTTTAATCAATATATCTTTATCGATAGCTGTCAGATTGTCTCTTTCAGCCAATTCCTGAAGCATACTGATATTTATAGCCTTGAATTCAATCCGGTTGATATTTTTAAAACCGAATTTAGGCACTCTTCTCTGAAGCGGCATCTGACCTCCTTCAAAACCGATCTTATGTTTAAAGCCGGATCTTGATTTGGCACCTTTGTGTCCTCTTGTAGAAGTACCTCCTTTTCCCGAACCCTGTCCGCGGCCTATTCTCTTTTCGTGGTGAGTGGAACCGCAAGCCGGTTTTAAGCTACTTAAATCCATTCTATATGTATTAAAATCGTTTGACAATTACTTTACTTCTTCCACTTTTACCAGGTGTTTCACCTTAGCGATCATACCCAGTATCTGAGGAGTAGCTTCGTGTTCAGCACTGCTGCTGATTTTATTTAAACCCAGAGCTGTTAAAGTGCCTACCTGACGTTTATCGCTACCGATCTTACTTCTTACCAATGTAACTTTAATCTTTGCCATAACTCATCTCATTAACCGTTAAACACTTTATCCACACTCACATTTCTTTGCTGAGCCACCATACGGACATCTCTCATCTGTTTCAAAGCAGCAATAGTGGCTTTTACCAGATTATGAGGATTGGAAGAACCTTTGCTCTTCGCCAATACGTCATGGATACCAGCACTTTCCAATACGGCACGCATAGCACCTCCGGCAACCATTCCCGTACCGGAAGAAGCGGGTTTCATAAATACCTCAGCACCTCCGAAACGAGCCACCTGTTCATGAGGAATTGTCCCTTTATACACCGGTACTTTCACTAAATTCTTTTTAGCTGCTTCTATACCCTTGGCAATAGCTGTAGTGACTTCATTTGCCTTTCCCAGTCCCCAGCCTACAATACCGTTTTCGTCTCCGACAACGACAATAGCCGCAAAACTGAAGGTACGACCTCCTTTAGTAACTTTGGTCACCCGATTGATAGCCACCAATCTGTCTTTCAATTCCAAGTCAGTATTATTAATTTTTTGTTCCATTCCTGCTAACTTTTAAAAATTAAGACCTCCGTTACGGGCAGCGTCAGCTAAAGCTTTCACTCTTCCGTGATACAAATAACCGTTTCTATCGAATACCACTACTTCAATACCGGCTGCTTTTGCTTTTTCTGCAACAGCAGCACCCACCAAAGCAGCTTGTTCTGTTTTTGTGCCTTTCTTTTCAGCAATTTCCTTGCTCAAGGATGAGACAGATAAAAGCGTTTTACCTGCTTCATCATCTATCAGCTGTACGGAAATCTGCGCATTTGAACGGAATACGCTCAAACGGGGTCTCTCAGCTGTTCCGGAGACAATCTTCCGAATTCTCCTCTTTATTCTTAATCTTCTTTCTTCCTTCGTTAAAGCCATAACTTTTACTTACTTTAGGTGATTAAACTTTAGCTGACTTACCTGCTTTACGGCGTACCTGTTCACCTACGAAGCGGATACCCTTACCTTTATAAGGTTCCGGACGGCGGAAAGAACGGATTTTAGCAGCTACCTGACCGATCAGTTGTTTATCGCAACTTTCCAGGGTAATAATCGGATTCGCACGTTTTTCCGTAACAGCGGAAACTTTTACTTCATCCGGCAACTGGAGAAAAATCGAGTGGGAATATCCCAAACCCAACTCCAGAATCTGTCCGTCAGCATTCGCTCTGTAACCGACGCCGACTAATTCCTGTTTGATCGTATAACCTTCAGAAACACCTACTACCATATTATGGATCAAAGCACGATATAAACCATGCATTGCTTTATGTTCCTTATCTTCTGTATGACGTGCTACATGCACATTTTCTTCGTCTACTGTTACAGTAAGATCTTTGCTTACTTGCTGGGAAAGCTGTCCCTTCGGACCTTTTACTGTGACGGTGTTATCCGGACTTACGGCTACCGTAACTCCTTGTGGTATATGAATCGGTAATTTTCCTATACGTGACATCTCTTCTTCACTTTTAAATTAATACACATAACACAATACTTCACCGCCTACATTTTTCTGGCGAGCTTCTTTGTCTGTCATCAATCCCATAGAAGTAGACAAGATGGCAATCCCCAAGCCGTTCAATACACGCGGCATTTCTTCGACATTGGTGTAGCGTCTTAAACCCGGTTTAGATACCCGCACCAAAGATTGAATGGCAGGTAATTTCGTTTCCGGATGATATTTAAGAGCAATCTTAATATTACTTTTTGCTCCGTCTTGTTCAAACTTATAATTCAAAATATATCCTTTTTCTTTCAGGATCTTAGTGATCTCCCTCTTCATATTTGAACCGGGAACATCTACTACTTTATGACCGGCTCTTATCGCATTTCTCAAACGCGTAAGGTAATCTGCTATTGGATCTGTCATTTCTTTCTTACTTTTAAATATTACCAACTAGCTTTCTTCACTCCCGGTATCAAACCTGCAGATGCCATTTCGCGGAACTGGATTCTGCTGATACCAAATTGTCTCATGTAACCTCTCGGTCTGCCGGTCAGTTTGCACCTGTTGTGCAAACGGATAGGATTGGAATTCTTCGGAAGAAGACTCAATCCTGCATAGTCGCCTTCAGCTTTTAACTTTGCCCGTTTTGCTGCGTACTTTTCTACCAATTTTGCACGCTTCATTTCACGGGCCTTCATTGATTCTTTTGCCATTTTCTCTGGTTTTAATTCTTTTTAAATGGTAATCCAAATTCTCTCAGAAGAGCAAAACCTTCTTCGTCGGTATTAGCCGAAGTCACAAATGTTATATTCATACCCATAATTTTATGCACATTGTCGAGCACAATTTCCGGGAATATGATCTGCTCATCGAGTCCTAATGTATAGTTGCCCCTGCCGTCCAGCTTACTGTTAATTCCTTTGAAGTCGCGGATACGCGGCAAAGCTGAAGTAATCAGCCTTTCCAGGAACTCGTACATACGTTCTTTACGTAATGTAACCCGTACGCCGATCGGCATGCCTTTACGCAATTTAAAGTTAGATACGTCTTTTACGGATTTCGTTGTCACAGGCTTCTGCCCTGTAATAGCCGCAATTTCGTTCACTGAAAATTCAAGAATTTTTTTGTCCTGAATAGAGGAACCTACGCCCTGATTGATTACTATCTTCTCCAACCGAGGGGCCTGCATAACTGACTTGTATCCGAATTCTTTCATTAAGGTCGGTACAATTTCTTCGTTATACTTTGTTTTTAAACTTGGTACGTATTTCATTCGTTATTTTATTAATTGGCTGTATCCCACAGCATAAATATTTGCGGCGGCAAAGCTACAAATTTAATTCAAAAGTTGCAAGTCGTCTATTGACAAGTTACAAGTTCTGAGGTAACTTGCAACTTGTCCTTTCCGACTATACTACAACCGTACTGTTATCTTACTTCAAGATTTCTCCTGATTTTTTCGCATATCTGACTAATTTCCCTTTGTCATTCAGCTTGCGGCCGACACGAGTAGGTTTGTTGGTAGAAGGATCTACTACGTTCAGATTGGAAATATGAATCGGAGCTTCTTTTTTAATAATCCCTCCCTGCGGATTTTTCGCATTGGGTTTGGTATGTTTGCTTACCATGTTGATGCCTTCGACGATCGCTCTTTCCTGTTCAGGAAACATTTCCAGGACTTTGCCCTGTTTTCCCTTATCGACTCCGGCATTCACGTAAACTAAATCACCTTTCTTTATATGAAACTTTCTGTTCATCGCATTTTTTTATTTACGATTTATGATTTCAAAACCGGTTATCGGACTTGTAGTCCCCCCCGCTCCTGAATTCTAAATCTAAAATTATTAAAGTACTTCGGGAGCCAACGAAACAATTTTCGTATAACCTTCACGAACTTCACGGGCAACCGGTCCGAAAATACGGGTTCCTCTCATTTCTCCTGCATTATTTAACAACACACAAGCGTTGTCGTCAAAGCGGATGTAGGAACCGTCGGGACGCCGATATTCCTTAGCGGTACGAACGACGACAGCCTTACTAACCGTTCCTTTTTTCAATTCACCGCCCGGTAAGGCGCTTTTTACAGATACAACGATCTTATCGCCCACGCGTGCATATCTTTTCCGGGTTCCTCCCAGAACGCGGATACACAGTACTTCTTTGGCACCGCTGTTATCTGCTACTGTTAATCTGGTTTCCTGTTGTATCATGATTACTTCGCTCTTTCAATGATTTCCACTAATCTCCATCTCTTCATTTTACTCAAGGGACGGGTTTCCATAATTCTCACTTTATCTCCGACGTTACATTCGTTTTTTTCGTCGTGAGCGGTGAACTTTTTGGTCTTATTCACGAATTTTCCGTAGATCGGATGTTTTTCTTTAAAATGAACGGCAACCGTGATGGATTTTTCCATCTTATTGCTCACGACAAGACCAATACGTTCTTTTCTAAGATTTCTTTCTTCCATTACTTTACTTCTTTACCGTTAATTCTCTCTTACGTAATTCTGTCAACATACGAGCGATATCTTTTCTCTTGGCACGGATTTGCATCGTATTTTCCAGAGGAGTGATCGTATGGTTCATTTTCATCTTATTCAGAGCCACTTTTTCAGCAGTTACTCTTTCTTTAAGATCGTCTGTGGTCATTTCTATAATTTCTGAATTTTTCATCTTTCTGTCAAATTAATTTAGTTCTACAATCAACAGTCTGACGACTATTCGGAATAGTCACGTCTAACCACAAACTTTGTCGTAATAGGTAATTTCTGGGCTGCAAGACGTAAAGCTTCTTTTGCTACTGCATACGGCACGCCATCTGCTTCGAAAAGAATACGCCCCGGAGTTACTGGAGCCACGAAACCTTCGGGATTACCTTTACCTTTACCCATACGTACCTCCGCAGGTTTTTTGGTAATCGGTTTATCCGGGAATATTCGTATCCATATTTGTCCCTGACGTTGCATATACCGCGTAACAGCAACACGGGCTGCTTCAATCTGGCGTCCTTCGATCCACATGGACTCCAACGCCTTTATTCCGAAAGATCCGAATGCCAGTTCATGTCCTCTCTGGGCATTTCCTTTCATTCTTCCCTTTTGACTTCTTCTGTATTTAGTCCTTTTTGGCTGTAACATAACTCACTACTTTTTTCTTTTTTTGAAATTCTTCTTACCAGCGGGATTTGCATTAGCAGCATTACGGGTTTCGCGGGAAGCCAAAACTGAATTCGGTACTAATTCCCGTTTCCCATAAACTTCACCTTTACAAATCCATACTTTTATACCCAGCAAACCGTAAGTCGTCAATGCTTCTGCCTGTGCGTAATCGATGTCTGCACGAAAAGTGTGCAGTGGAATTCTACCTTCCTTAAAGATTTCGGCACGTGCCATTTCAGCTCCGTTCAAACGACCGGATATCAAAACTTTGATTCCCTCAGCCCCCATTCTCATGGTAGACTGAACAGCCATTTTGATAGCTCTACGGTATGCAACACGTCCTTCCAGCTGACGAGCGATGTTATTGCCTACGATAACGGCATCCAATTCAGGACGTTTAATTTCGAAGATATTAATTTGTACTTCCTTATCGGTAATTTTCTTAAGCTCTTCTTTTAACTTATCCACTTCCTGGCCGCCTTTACCGATGATAATTCCCGGACGGGCGGTGTTGATGGTGATGGTAATCAGCTTAAGGGTCCTTTCGATAACAATCTTTGCGATTCCGGCTTTCGCTAAACGGGCGTTCAGGTATTTTCTGATCTTATAATCTTCTACCAGTTTATCGCCATATTTTTTGCCGCCGAACCAGTTAGAATCCCATCCACGGATGATTCCTAATCTATTGCTTATTGGATTAACTTTTTGTCCCATGCGATTTTATTCTTTTACAACATTTTCAACTGCTGTCTTGCTACCCAAGACGATAGTCACGTGATTTGATCTCTTGCGGATCCGGTGAGCTCTCCCCTGTGGGGCTGGTCTCAGTCTTTTCAGAATGCCAGCACCGTCAACGAAAATTTCTTTGACAAACAAAGAAGCATCTTCGATCCGTTTACCTTCATTCTTGGCACTCCAGTTGGCAATAGCCGAAAGCAAGAGTTTTTCCACTTTACGGGCAGCTTCACGAGGACAAAATTTAAGTATATCCAAAGCTCTCTGTACGTCCTTTCCACGTACCAAGTCTGCCACCAATCTCATTTTCTGAGGTGACGAAGGACAACCACGCAGGATCGCAAAAGCTTTCTCCTTTTTGGCCTCCTTTATCTGATTTGCTCTTATTCTTTTTCTTGCACCCATTTTAATACATCTTCATTGGTTCAACTTAATCACGCTTATTTTTTATTGGCGTGACCTCTAAAGGTACGTGTCGGTGCAAATTCTCCCAGTTTATGTCCCACCATATTTTCGGTGATATATACCGGAATAAATTTATTACCGTTATGTACAGCTACTGTATGGCCTACAAAATCCGGAGAAATCATAGAGTAGCGAGCCCAGGTTTTAACAACCGATTTTTTATTGGACTCATTCATTGCCAACACTCTCTTCTCCAGCTTCACATCTATAAAAGGGCCTTTTTTTAACGAACGACTCATAACATTACTATTTATCGGTTATTATTTCCTTTTTTCTACAATATACTTACTTGAAGCTTTCTTCGGTGCTCTGGTCTTATAACCCTTAGCCAACAAGCCCTTACGTGATCTCGGATGACCTCCTGAAGCGCGGCCTTCACCACCACCCATCGGGTGATCAACCGGGTTCATTACCACACCTCTCACTCTCGGACGACGGCCCAACCAACGGCTACGACCAGCCTTACCGGAACGTTCCAAAGCATGATCGGTATTGGACACCGTACCTACGGTAGCTTTACAGGTTACAAGCACCATACGGATTTCTCCGGAAGGTAACTTGATGGAAGCATATTTCCCTTCTCTGGCAACCAATTGAGCATAAGAACCAGCACTACGAGCCATCACAGCTCCCTGTCCCGGTCTCAATTCAATGTTATGAATAATTGTACCTAATGGGATTTCAGATAAGAAAAGAGCATTTCCTATTTCAGGAACAATTTCTTTTCCACTCACAACAGTCTGACCAACAGTCAAACCAATCGGAGCGATAATATAACGCTTTTCTCCGTCTGCATATACTAACAGAGCAATACGGGCGGTTCTGTTCGGGTCATACTCAATAGACGCTACTTTTGCAGGAATATTGTCTTTGTCCCGTTTGAAATCCACCACTCTGTATTTTTGTTTATGACCTCCACCTATATATCTCATTGTCATTTTACCGGTATTATTACGGCCACCGGTTTTTTTCACAGGTCTTAACAATGATTTCTCAGGTCTATCTGTAGTCACCTGTTCAAAGGTATTTACTACCTTATGTCTTTGACCAGGAGTTACAGGATTTAATTTTCTTACAGCCATGTTCTTTAAATATTGCTAAAAAAATCAATACTATCACCTTCTGCTAAAGTTACAATTGCTTTCTTGAATGCCGCAGTCCTTCCGGTAATTACACCGGCCTTGGTGTATCTGGACTTCACAGTGCCTTGATAGCGCTGAGTGTTCACAGCCTTTACCTTTACTCCGTACATTTCTTCAACTGCCTTCTTTATCTCTATCTTATTCGCATCTCTTGCTACGACAAAAGCCACCTTGTGTTCTTTGTCGGTCAACGCTGACATTTTTTCTGTCAGAATGGGCTTCATTATGATTTCCATCTCTTCTTTGATTAGTTAAGATTGAACATTTCATTCAGGCCCTTCACAGAACTCTCAACAAGCACCAGGTTTTTAGCCTTCATGATGTTGTAAGTGGCCAAGTCGTTGACTCTCTTAATTTCAACATTCTGTAAGTTGCGAGCCGATAACAATATATTCTCGTTTACGTCACTTAAAACCAACAACAGATTTCCTTGATTTACTTTCAAGTTGTTAACCAATTCCACAAACTGTTTTGTTTTCGGTGCTTCAAAGCTGAAATCTTCAATTACCGTTACGGCGTTTGCACTTGCTTTTACAGCCAGAGCTGATTTACGAGCCAATCTCTTCAGTTTCTTATTTAATTTGAAACGATAATCTCTGGGCACGGGTCCGAATACGCGTCCCCCTCCTCTGAATTGAGGATTCTTGATACTACCCGCACGTGCTCCTCCGGTACCTTTTTGTTTTTTCAGCTTTACAGTACTACCTGACACTTCATTCCTCTGCTTTGACTTATGGGTACCCTGCCGCTGATTGGCGAGATACTGTTTTACGTCAAGGTAGATGGCGTGTTCATTAGGCTCTATTCCAAAGATAGCGTCATTTAACTCTATCTTTCTGCCTGTTTCTTTTCCGGCAATGTTTAATACACTTAACTCCATTACTTCTCAATAATTACGAATGAACCTTTCGTTCCGGGAACGGATCCCTTCACCAACAACAAATTATTTTCAGGAATTACTTTCAAAACTTGCAAGTTTGCAACAGTAACTCTGTCACCTCCTGTTCTACCGGCCATCCTCATCCCTTTGAAAACACGTGAGGGGGTGGAGCAAGCTCCAATAGAACCCGGTGCTCTCTGGCGGTCGTCCTGACCATGGGTAGCTTCGCCAACACCACTGAATCCATGACGTTTCACAACGCCCTGAAATCCTTTTCCTTTAGAGGTACCGATGACATCCACAAAAGCTGTACCCTCGAACAAAGTAACATCAATTACATCTCCTAACTTGTGTTCAGTCTCAAATCCTGAAAACTCTACGAGCTTCCTTTTCGGAGTTGTGCCTGCCTTTTTAAAGTGTCCACTTAGCGGCTTCGTTGTGTGTTTTTCTTTCTTTTCTTCAAAACCCAACTGAAGTGCTTCGTAACCATCGGTCTCTGTTGTTTTGACCTGGGTTACGACACATGGACCGCACTCAATCACAGTGCATGGGATACTTTTCCCCTCAACACTGAATACGGAAGTCATTCCGACTTTTTTTCCAATTAAACCTGGCATTTTTCTTTTACTTTTTTAATAGGTTTTTTTTCTCTTAATAACGACATAAGGTATTCGCCGTTATCATACCTTAATCTCTACTTCAACACCACTTGGCAATTCAAGTTTCATCAGTGCGTCAATGGTACCTGCAGTAGAACTGTAGATATCAATGAGTCTTTTGAAAGTGCATACCAAAAATTGTTCCCGGCTCTTTTTATTCACGAAAGTAGAGCGGTTTACTGTAAAAATTCCCTTATGTGTCGGCAATGGAATAGGACCACTGACTACAGCTCCGGTAGCTTTTACCGTTTTAACAATTTTTTCTGCCGATTTGTCCACCAAGTTGTGATCGTAAGATTTCAACTTAATTCTGATTTTTTGGCTCATGTTTTTAGTTATGATTATGATTTCAGATTTGCGGCAGGAAATCCTCACCGCAAATCAACAATCGAAAATTCTTACACTAATTCTGTTCTCCCGTTATTTTTTTCTACCACTTCTTTGGCGATATTCTTCGGAACTTCGGCATAATGATCGAATTCCATAGAAGAACTAGCACGACCGGAAGATAATGTTCTCAAAACGGTTACATAACCGAACTGTTCCGACAGCGGTACTTTCGCATCGATTACACGGGCCCCTGTACGGGATTCCATCCCTTCCACCTGTCCGCGACGACGATTCAAGTCAGCAATAATATCTCCCATATAATCTTCCGGAGTGACCACTTCCAGCTTCATAATCGGTTCCAGCAATACCGGTCTGGCTTTCTGCGCAGCTTCTTTATAACCAATTTTGGCAGCCATCTCAAAGGAAAGAGCGTCGGAGTCTACCGGATGGAAAGATCCATCTATCAGTGTTACTTTCAGACTTTCCAGCGGATAACCGGCCAATACGCCGTTATTCATAGCTTCCTTAAAGCCTTTTTCAACAGAAGGTATAAATTCCTTCGGAATATTACCACCTTTCACTTCGTTGACAAAAGTCAGACCTTCCTTGCCCTCTTCCGCAGGTTCCATACGGAAAATAATATCGGCGAATTTACCGCGACCACCGGTTTGCTTCTTGAATACATGACGATGTTCCACCGGCTGAGTAATCGCTTCTTTATAAGCTACCTGAGGTGCTCCCTGGTTACATTCCACCTTAAACTCCCGTCTCAAACGATCCAAGATAATGTCCAGATGGAGCTCTCCCATACCGCTGATAACCGTCTGACCGGAATCTTCATCCGTTTTTACCCGGAATGTCGGATCCTCTTCGGCCAATTTGGCCAAAGCCATTCCCAACTTATCAGTATCTTTCTGTGTCAAAGGTTCCACAGCAATTCCGATTACCGGATCGGGGAAGGTCATGCTTTCCAATACAATCGGTTTCTCTTCTGAACAAAGAGTATCTCCGGTACGGATATCTTTAAATCCTACGCAAGCACAAATATCTCCGGCTTCCAGTACCTCCTTCGGCATTTGCTTATTGGAATGCATCTGGAACAAACGGGAAATACGTTCTTTTTTATCGGTACGCGGATTGTATACATACGAACCGGCTTCTATTTTACCGGAATAAATCCGGGTATAACACAAACGTCCTACGAAAGGATCGGTTGCGATCTTAAAGGCCAATGCAGAAAGCGGAGCTTCGGGGTCTACCGGGAAATATACTTCTTCTCCCGTACGGGGATTTGTTCCCTTACTATTCGGGATATCCAGCGGATTCGGCAGATAAGCGATCACTGCATCCAGCAAATTCTGAACCCCTTTATTCTTAAAAGAAGAACCGCACATCACCGGACAGAAATCCATAGCAATCACCGCTTTCCGGATGACAGCCTTCAATTCTTCTACGGTAATCGCATCCGGATCTTCAAAGAAACGTTCCATCAAAGCTTCGTCTTGAACGGCAGCTGCTTCTACCAGCTTTTCTCTCCATTCCTGAGCTTCAGCCATAAGATCGGCAGGGATATCCTCTATCGTCGCATCCATCGCCCCATTCTCCCACAGATAAGCTTTCATTTCAACCAGGTCGATTACGCCTTTGAAATTCTCTTCTGCTCCAATCGGAAGCTCCAAGGGAATGGGATTAGCTCCTAATTTTTCTTTAATTTCACGGACAGCTTTGAAAAAATCAGCACCGGAACGGTCCATCTTGTTTACAAAAGCCAACCGGGGCACTCCATATTTATTTGCCTGACGCCATACTGTTTCGGACTGAGCTTCCACTCCTCCTACAGCACAGAACAACGCTACGGCACCGTCTAATACACGTAGAGAACGCTCCACTTCCACCGTGAAGTCAACGTGTCCCGGAGTATCAATAATATTAATTTTATAATCGTTATCCTGATATTTCCAATAACAGGTCGTTGCAGCCGAAGTAATGGTAATACCTCTTTCCTGTTCCTGTACCATCCAGTCCATAGTAGCCGTACCGTCATGGGTCTCGCCTATTTTATGGTTCACACCGGTAAAATACAGGATACGCTCTGTTGTAGTTGTCTTACCGGCATCAATATGGGCCATGATACCGATATTTCTTGTATAATGTAAATCTCTCTTTGCCATTTATCTATCTCTCCTCATTAAAATCTGAAATGTGCAAAAGCACGGTTGGCCTCTGCCATACGGTGTGTATCTTCTTTCTTCTTGAAAGCTGCACCTTCTTCTTTATAAGCAGCCATGATTTCGGCAGCTAATTTTTCTGCCATATTTTTACCGCTTCTCTTACGAGAAAAGAAAATCATATTCTTCACAGAAATTGCTCTTTTTCTGTTGGGATTGATTTCCATCGGCACTTGGAAAGTAGCACCACCTACACGGCGACTCTTTACTTCCACCTGGGGAGTAATGTTCTCCAATGCTTGCTTCCAAACCTCCAAAGCGGTCTTTTCTTCTTTTTTAGCCATTTTCTCCTCAACGATGTCTAATGCATCATAGAAAATTCTAAAAGCGATGGTCTTTTTACCATCTATCATCAGGTCGTTTACAAACCTCGTCACCAGTACATCGTTGAATTTCGGGTCCGGTAACAGGATTCTTTTCTTGGGTTTTGTTTTTCTCATTTTCTTTAGTTTACGAATTGGTTCGATCAGCTGTCCGTTTGGTCTTCAATAGTTTCACAACTATTTACTCAACTTTCCGGGAACGCTTCATAAACAAATTCCTGTTAATCACTTTTTTACTTTTTGCCTTTTGCTGCAGCCTGGCCTGGCTTCGGTCTCTTCGTACCGTACTTCGAACGTCCTTGTTTCCTTTCAGCAACACCGGCAGCATCCAATGTTCCACGTACCAAATGATAACGTACACCCGGCAGATCCTTCACACGTCCACCACGGATCATTACGATCGAGTGTTCCTGCAAATTGTGACCTTCTCCCGGAATATAAGCATTCACTTCTTTTCCGTTGGTTAATCTCACACGAGCTACCTTTCTCATCGCTGAGTTCGGCTTTTTCGGAGTCGTCGTGTAAACACGTACACAAACCCCACGTCTCTGCGGACATGCATCCAAAGCCGGAGCCTTGCTCTTGTCCACAATTTTCGTTCTTCCTTTTCTTACTAACTGTTGAATAGTAGGCATTACAATAGTTTTAATTAGTATACTTTTATTCAAAATGGAGTGCAAATGTACAGACCTTTTTCCTAACTACCAAACAATTATGACATTTTTTTGGAAAAAAGTAAAGAGCATCAGCGAATTAAATCCCCCAAAGGGAAAAGCTGTTTTTTTTGAAAAAAAGGATTTTTCCTCTCTCAAAGCGAAAATATAACCGTAAAAAACAAAGAATTCAAAATAAAAATACAGGAAACAAATGTAATTTTGTCAGCAAAACTGCTATTTTTGCAGTATTTCATATATATTTCTAATTATTTATCCTTACTATGGAAGATTTACAAGCTATAAAGCAACGTTTTGAAATCATCGGAACCAATGAAGGATTGAACCGGGCGATCGACATCGCCCGTCAGGTAGCCCCGACTGATTTATCCGTTTTGATTACGGGCGAAAGCGGCGTCGGAAAAGAAATTTTTCCCCGTATCATTCATTTTTTCAGTAGCCGTAAGCATTCCCCTTATATTGCTGTGAATTGTGGAGCTATTCCGGAAGGCACCATTGATTCTGAATTATTCGGACATGAAAAAGGAGCTTTCACCGGAGCCTTATCGGATCGAAAAGGATATTTTGAAGTAACAGACGGAGGAACAATTTTTTTGGACGAAGTAGGAGAACTCCCCCTTTCCACCCAAGCTCGTTTACTCCGGGTACTGGAAACCGGTGAATTTATTCGGGTGGGTTCTTCCAAAGTCCAGAAAACCAATGTCAGGGTTATCGCTGCTACCAATCTGGATATTCCGCAAGCTGTTAAAAACGGAAAATTCCGGGAAGATCTTTATTACCGCTTAAATACCATACCTATATATATACCTCCTTTACGGGAAAGAAAAGAAGATATCCCGCTACTGTTCCGGAAATTTGCGGCAGACTTCGCAGAAAAATACCGGATGCCAGCCATCCGGCTTACCGAAGAAGCGATCCAGTTGCTGGAAGCTTACCGATGGCCTGGAAACATCCGGCAATTAAAAAACATTACCGAACAAATCTCCATTATCGAACAGGAAAGAACGGTAGATGCCTCCACTTTAAAAAAATATTTACCGGCAGAAAACACAGTATTACCTGTACTGACGGGCAATCACGATTCCTCGGAAAACAGTTTCGCCTCGGAAAGAGAAATTCTCTACAAGATTCTCTTCGATATGAAAAAAGACATGAACGATCTAAAACAACTCGTTTACGGGATGATCGAAAAAGAAGATCTTTCCACCGTGCCTACTCCTCCTCCCACTTCCCTGGTTATCCATCATCCCTATGAACAACCCCAAACTGATTTCTCCAATAAAACCGTCGCCAAACGTTCTGTTATAAGTCCGGAAGAACAAATTCAGGATACAGAAGCTCTGGTAGAAGAATCCTTCTCGATTGAAGAAAAAGAAAAAGAACTGATCATAAAAGCTTTGGAAAAAAACCATGGTAAACGTAAAATGGCCGCCAACGACTTGGGAATATCTGAAAGAACTCTCTACCGGAAATTAAAAGAATACAATATTGAAATTTAAAATTTCCGGAATCACATTTAACTTTCAGTTTTACAATAATTACTATCTTTGTATGTTATAAATTTATCTCTATGAAAACATTGAAAATACTGGTTTGTACTCTCGTTATCCTTCTTTTTTGCGATTCCTGTAAACTGGCCAGTGTCAAATATTCTATGACGGGAGCTTCTATTTCACCGGATGTAAAGACCTATTCCGTCGACTATTTTCCGAACCGTGCTCTATTGGTGGTTCCTTATCTGAGTACACTTTTCCGGGAAAAATTAACCGAGTACCTGCGGACAAAAACAAGTCTGAAAGAAATGACAGATAATAACGGAGATATTCGCTTTGAGGGAGAGATTGTAGGATATTATCAAAAACCTATCGACATTCAAAGGGATGAAATTGCCTCTTCGAATCGTCTTACCATAGAAATACGTGTAAAATATACGAATATCAAAGATGACAAATACGATTTCGACTCCCGGTTTTCTAATTACGAAGACTACAGTATAGATGTCGATTTCGATTCTGCAGAAGAAGGATTAATTACAAAGATCCTGGATAAAATTATTGAAGATATTTATAACAAAGCTTTAGTCAACTGGTAAAAATCAGACAGGAAACCGGGATACAATCAGGATACGCACAGATGAAAATGGATAAATGGATTGAATTCTTTTCTCATCCTGAAAAGATAAAGGAAGAGGATTTGACAGAGCTGGAAGCCCTGCTCAACCGTTATCCCTATTTCCAGGCGGCTCAAATTCTTTTTTTAAAAGTCCTTTACCTTTCGAAAAAGAATCGTTTCTCACCAGAATTAAAGCACAGAAGTATATATATCCCCAACCACAAACAATTTTACAAATATCTGAATAACTGGTCCGAGTTTAAAGAAGTTTTCGAAGCCTCCCCAGAAGGGACCGAAGAAAACACAACGGATACGATTTCTCCGGTAGAAGTACCTCTTTCTGCCGTTTCCCTTAAAAATGTCACAAGCACTTTTACTCAACCCATTGAGTTATTCGGAGAAGAAGAGAATCATGCAACTGCTCAAGTTTCCCAGCCGTCCGTTCCTGTTCCAGAGATTCATCCGCTTCCTCCTCACCCGGTAGAATCAGAAGATATTTTTCGCACTTACCGCTTAGAAGATATTTTTCCGGAAGAGGAAGCTCTTTCACTGGGAGAACTCGCCGGAGAACTGAAAAAGAAGAAAAAAACAGAAGAAGCCCCCCTTCCTTCCCCTCAGGACAAAACCTCAAAAACAGCCCTGATCGATAAATTCATATTAGAACAACCCACTATCCCCAAGGGACAATTAGATATGGTAGACAATCGGGATCTATCGGAAGAGAGCGACCAGGAAAACGACGATCTTTTTTCAGAAACACTGGCTAAAATCTACATCAAACAGAAGTTATACGAAAAGGCGATTACAACTTATATAAAATTAAGTTTGAAATATCCGGAAAAAAGTGTTTACTTTGCAAACCGAATTGAAAAAATTAAAGATCAAATCAATAATAACGAGTAACTATGTATACTGCAATCTCAGTTTTAATTGTAATTATCTGTATTCTACTGATATTAATTGTGCTGGTGCAAAATTCGAAAGGCGGAGGATTGGCTTCATCATTTGCAGCTTCTAACCAAATTATGGGTGTGAGAAAAACAACAGATTTTCTGGAAAAAGCTACTTGGACATTGGCAGGCGCTATGTTATTATTATGTGTTATTGCTGCTTTAGCTATTCCCAGAGGGGAAATCGGCGGAAAATCGGCTATACAAGAACAAGTGCAAAAAGCACCCTCCAATCAGGTAATACCTCCTTTTACCACTCAACCACAAGGAGACCAGACACCAACAGGTAACGAAACCACACCGGCTGAAAATACACAAGAGTAAGTTCAAGTCGTGTCCTTTATAAAAAATGTCAGTATGTCAGTCATACTGACATTTTTTTGTCCTCCTGTCATTTAATAAATTTTCTGTAAAAAAGTATTATTCCGTTTCTTTTTATTTCATTTTCAATGATTTATCTTTTAACAACTTTTCTTTAAAAGAAAATAACTGCTTTTTGGCACAAAAAATGATAAAGGTGAAAGATGAAACATTACTGCGGGCGTTCCCGTTGTAACATTGCAGGATAAATGAAATTAATATATTATAAACTTTAAAAATTTTAAGATTATGGCACTCAAAACCGTTCTTAACAAAGTAATTGTTGAACCTGTAGAAGCAGAAACAAAAACTGCTAGTGGGATTATTATTCCGGATTCTGCTAAAGAAAAACCTCAGAAAGGAGTTGTAATTGCAACTGGTAAAGGTAAAAATGATGAACCGATGGAAATAAAAGCCGGTGATACCGTTTTATTCGGGAAATATTCCGGAACGGAAATCCATATCGACGACAAAAAATATTTAGTTATGAACCAATCCGATATTTTGGTTGTTCTTTAATTCAAGGTCCATACAAAAAAGACCCTTAAAAATTAAAACATTAAAAATAAAAACATTATGGCAAAAGAAATAAAATTCAATATTGAAGCTCGTGACCTGTTGAAGAAAGGTGTAGATGAACTGGCTAATGCAGTGAAAGTAACGCTTGGTCCGAAAGGCCGGAATGTAGTCATTGAAAAGAAATTCGGTGCCCCTCAGATTACCAAAGACGGGGTGACAGTAGCAAAAGAAATTGAATTATCTGATCCTTATGCAAATATCGGTGCCCAGATGGTGAAAGAAGTAGCCTCTAAAACCGGAGATGATGCAGGAGACGGAACCACCACTGCAACTGTTTTAGCGCAATCTATTATTAATGTAGGTTTGAAGAATGTAACTGCCGGCGCCAATCCGATGGAATTAAAGAGAGGTATTGACAAAGCCGTCGCTGCCGTTGTGAAGAGCCTGGAAGAACAAAAAGAAGAAGTAGGTGACAACTATGATAAAATACGTCAGGTAGGCCGTATTTCTGCCAATGGAGACGACACTATCGGGAATCTGATTGCTGAGGCTATGGAAAAAGTGAAGAAAGAAGGAGTGATTACCGTAGAAGAAGCCAAAGGCATGGAAACCGAAGTGAAAGTGGTAGAAGGTATGCAATTTGACCGGGGATACATTTCTCCCTACTTTGTCACCGACAGTGACAAAATGGTGGCAGAATTTGAGAATCCTTACATCTTACTTTACGACAAAAAAGTAAGTACGATGAAAGAATTACTGCCGATTCTGGAGCCGGTAGCTCAAGCCGGACGTGCCTTGATAATCGTTGCAGAAGACGTGGAAAGTGAAGCTTTAGCGACTTTGGTTGTAAATCGTCTGAGAGGTTCTTTGAAAATCGCCGCTGTAAAAGCTCCGGGTTTTGGAGACCGCCGGAAAGAAATGCTCGAAGATATCGCTATCCTGACAGGTGGTGTCGTCATTTCAGAAGAGAAAGGCTTGAAACTGGAAACCGCTACTGTTGAAATGTTAGGTAGAGCCGAAAAAGTAACAATTGATAAGGAAAACACTACTATTGTACACGGATTAGGCGACAAACAAGCTATTGCAGACCGGATTTCTCAAATCAAAAAATTGATTGAAAAATCGACTTCCGACTACGACAAAGAAAAATTACAGGAAAGACTTGCTAAATTGGCAGGGGGAGTAGCAGTATTGTATGTCGGTGCCGCTTCTGAAGTCGAAATGAAAGAAAAGAAAGACCGTGTAGACGATGCTTTAAGTGCTACGAGAGCTGCTATCGAGGAAGGTATTGTTGCCGGAGGCGGTGTTGCTTACATCCGGGCTCAGGCCGCTTTAGAAAACCTGAAAGGAGAAACAGAGGACGAAACGACAGGTATCGAAATTATCAAACGGGCCATCGAAGAGCCTTTGCGCCAGATTGCCTACAACGCCGGAGTAGAAGGGGCTGTTGTCGTAAATAAAGTACGGGAAGGGAAAGGAGATTTCGGTTACAATGCCCGGAAAGACATATACGAAGACCTGAAAAAGGCTGGAGTCATCGATCCGAAAAAAGTGACCCGTGTTGCTTTGGAAAATGCAGCTTCTATCGCCGGTATGTTCCTGACCACCGAGTGCGTATTAGTAGAAGAGAAAAAAGAAGAACCCGCTGCTCCTGCCATGGGCGGTGGCATGCCGGGGATGATGTAATCCTTTTCTCTCATTTTATAAAAGCCCCTCAAAAAGGGGCTTTTTTATTAGCTGATTTCTATCTTTCTTTACCGCTTTTTTATTTCAGTCACTTTTTCAAGTATTTTAATTTTCTACCCCATTTAAATATCGTAATATTTTCGTTTTTAAAGGGAGTTTTTTACTTTTACACTCGCAAATTTTAATTCGTTAACAAATACAACATGGATTACGGAATTTTCGATTTCCTGAAACTAATCGGTTCTTTGGGAGTTTTCTTGTACGGCATGAAATTAATGAGTGAGGCCTTACAGAAAGTAGCGGGAGATAAAATGCGGCATATTTTAGCAGCCATGACTTCCAACCGGGTGAAGGGAGTAATCACAGGTCTTCTTATCACCACTATCATCCAAAGTTCTTCCGCAACCACCGTAATGGTCGTCAGCTTCGTAAATGCCGGACTGTTAAATCTGGTAGAATCCATTGGAGTCATTATGGGGTCGAACGTAGGAACAACCGTCACGGCTTGGTTGATTTCTATTCTCGGTTTCAAGATAAGTATGGCGGAAGTTTCATTGCCCCTCATCGGTCTTTGTCTTCCGCTTTTATTTTCGAATAAACGTTCCCGTAAAAGCTGGGGAGAGTTGATTATCGGCTTCGGATTATTATTCATCGGTTTGGAATTTTTGAAAAACTCCATGCCCAATCTGAATGAAAATCCGGAAATCTTCACTTTTCTGCAAAACTATACCGATATGGGCTACGGTTCCTATATCCTGTTCATGCTTATCGGAACTGCTCTTACGATCCTGATACAATCCTCTTCAGCCACTATGGCCCTCACACTGGTCATGTGTGCAAACGGCTGGATCAGCTATGATATTGCCGCTTCCATGGTTTTAGGGGAAAATATCGGAACCACAATCACAGCCAATCTAGCCGCTATGGTCGCCAACACAACCGCTAAAAGAGCGGCCTTCGCCCATTTTCTGTTCAATGTATTTGGCGTGACATGGGTATTGGCTATCTTCCCGGTATTTTTGAAATGGATAGAAGAACTCAGCGTATTCGTGGGTATCGGAGATCCTTCTACCAATATAGAAGCAGTGCCCATGTCGCTCTCTTTATTTCATACCGTTTTCAACGTTTCCAACGTATTATTGCTCATTTGGTTTACAAAACTGATTGCCCGTTTAGTGACCAAAATTATTCCTACCCGGGAAAGCAACGAAGATGTATTCAAATTAAAACATATCAAAATCGGCCTACTTTCTACTCCCGATGCTTCGTTGTTTCAGGCCAAACAGGAAATTGCCTTATACGGTAAAAATACGCGGGATATGTTCCAGCAAGTAGCAGCCTCTCTGAATATGACGTCCAAGGATTTCGAAAAACAATTTGACAAATTGGTCAAACTGGAAGACGAAAGTGATAAAATTGAAGTCGAAATTGCAGATTATCTGACAAAAGTATCCGAATCCAAATTATCCACTGAAAACTCCCAACGGATCCGGGCCATGTTTAAAATAGTATCAGAAATCGAAAGCATTGCAGATTCCTCCCTCAACGTAGCGAAAGCAATGCTTCGTAAAATAGAACAAAATCAGACGTTTACGGAAGATCTGAATCACAAACTAAAAAGTATGTTTGCTTTGGTAGACGAGACTCTAGGAGTAATGTGCGACAATCTGACCATGGAGTATAAAGAAGTGAATGCGAAAAAAGCCTACGAACTGGAACACGCCATCAATGATTACCGTACCATTCTGAAGCAAGAACACCTCATCGCTATCGAAGAAAAACGGTATAATTATCCTACCGGAATTTTATATACAGATATGTTTTCTGAATGCGAAAAGATAGGAGATTATGCGATTAATGTGACCCAGGCGATTAAAGAAATCGGAACAGATAACTAAAGACAACCCATTCAGAGATTCCGTATTCAGACACAGCCCTTCTCCGCCTTCTGTATAACCTGTCGGTCGGGACAGAAAAACTCAGAGGAAAGAATAAAATTTCCGGCGAATGGATAGTAACCGATACGGAGTCCTTCTTCAATCAACCGGATAGTAAAATGATTAAAATACAGATAATATGGCACAGGAAGATATTTTCAAAAAATTAGTAGCACATTGTAAGGAATACGGTTATGTATTCCCTTCCTCCGATATATACGACGGTCTGGGAGCTGTATATGATTATGGGCAAAATGGAGTTGAACTCAAAAATAACATAAAAAAATATTGGTGGGAATCCATGGTACGTTTGCATGAAAATATTGTAGGCATTGACTCTGCTATTTTTATGCATCCGACGATCTGGAAAGCTTCCGGACATGTGGATGCCTTTAACGATCCGCTTATCGATAACAAAGATTCCAAAAAAAGATACAGGGCAGATGTGCTGATAGAAGATCATATTGCCAAATACGATGAAAAAATAGAAAAAGATGTGGAGAAAGCCCGGAAACGCTTCGGAGATAAGTTCGACGAAACTTTATTCCGGCAAACCAATCCACAGATTTTGGCTCATCTCGAAAAGCGCGAAGCTTTGCGGGAAAGTATGGCCAAGGCCCTGAATGCAAATGATCTGACAGCATTAAGGCAAATCATTATCGACAACAATATTGTATGTCCCATTTCCGGTACAGCCAATTGGACTGAAGTACGTCAATTCAATCTGATGTTTTCCACCGAAATGGGCTCAACGGCAGAAGGCACAAGCAAAATTTACCTGCGTCCTGAAACAGCTCAGGGTATTTTTGTCAATTTCTTAAACGTGCAAAAAACCGGCCGTATGAAGATTCCGTTTGGGATTGCACAAATCGGAAAAGCTTTCCGGAATGAAATTGTCGCCCGGCAATTTATCTTCCGGATGCGGGAATTCGAACAAATGGAAATGCAATTTTTTGTACGTCCCGGTACGGAACTCGAATGGTTTAAAAAATGGAGGGAAACCCGTATGAAATGGCATCAGTTACTGGGCTTCGGAGCACAAAATTACCGTTTTCACGATCATGAAAAGTTAGCCCATTATGCAAATGCCGCCACCGATATCGAATACAAATTTCCTTTCGGATTCAAAGAAGTAGAAGGCATACATTCGCGTACCGATTTCGATTTATCCCAACACCAAAAATACTCCGGCAAGAAATTGCAGTATTTCGATACAGAGCTAAACGAATCTTACGTTCCGTATGTAATCGAAACTTCCATTGGAGTGGACCGTATGTTTCTGCAAATTATTTCTGCAGCTTACTGCGAGGAGGATCTGAGCAAAGACGGTAAACAAGATTCCCGCGTCGTTCTCAAATTACCGGCAGCATTGGCTCCGGTCAAAATGGCCGTCATGCCTTTGGTAAAAAAAGATGGCCTTCCCGAAAAAGCACAAGAAATTATGGATTTGCTCAAATATGATTTCAATTGCCAGTATGACGAAAAAGATTCCATCGGGAAACGCTACCGCCGGCAAGATGCCATTGGAACTCCGTTTTGCATCACGGTAGATCACCAAACGCTACAAGACAATGCCGTTACCATACGTCATCGGGATACGATGGAACAAGAACGTATTCCCATTGCCCAATTGTACGACATCTTAAAAGAAAAAACAGATTTAGGAAATCTGCTCCGACAAATCGGTAAATAAAAACAGGTTTCGAAAAGTCCTTTTAAAGGAACAATGTCCCATATTGGAAGCAGAACTTCCGGTTTCTCTGATAAATGCACTTTCGGTTCTGATGCATTAACTTTCATCCGGAATCCCGTTCGTTTACCAAGGGAATAGTTTTCGGCTGAATATCCGGATATTTCCCTATAAGGACTTTTCGAAATTCTGATTTCGTACCTCTTCATCCCTTTCAACTTTTTCTATTCCTGTCCGTATATAGCTTGTAATGAAAATAAAAACGATTAATTGTACAAGCTATGAAAAAAATTTCCACACTTGTTGGGCTCACTTGTCTTCTTTCCATTTTCGGCATAGGGCTGAAAGCACAGAAAGTACAGGTAGCGTCGATATCTGAAAAAAAGGATTTGCACAATTTCTATACCATAATGAAAGAAGCATTTCCTTTAGCTTACAACGACCCGACCGCCCCGCGTTTCATCTTTTTTGACAACGACCGACGTTTTGTATTCGGAGTAGGAGGATATGTACAAGTAAACGGAGTTTATGACTTCAACGGCGTAGAAAGCTACGACTTCTTTACTACCTCTACAATCGCCCCGAAAGGCCATCAACCGGGCAGCAGCTACGGCATCACAGTAAACCAATCCCGTCTGTTCTTTAAATTAGTCGGTGACACAGATGTAGGACGGTTAGTTTCTTATATTGAGATGGAATTCCAAGGTCCCGACAATACTCCCCGTCTCAATCAGGCTTTTGTACAATTTAAAGGTTTTTTGATCGGAAAAGCATGGAGTACATTTTGTGATATGCCGGCTGTCCCGACCACTATCGATGAGGAAGGACCTTCCAGCGGTATCGAAGTCAGACAACCCCAAATCAGATATACCTATCAATTCAACAAAAACTGGCAGGCTTCTCTGGCTTTGGAATATGACATTCCGGACTATACCAACCAAACGGATAACTATACAGCCAAAATACGGCAAAGAATCCCGGATATTCCTCTGGTTGCCAAATATTCCTTTAACAATGGAGGGCATTTACAAGCCGGTGCAATCCTCCGGAATATCTATTACAAAGACAACCTGACCGATAAAGACAAAATTGTTACCGGCTGGGGAACCACTCTTAGCGGGGATATTTACTTCACCAAAACAACCAGCTTTATGTTCCAAGGGGTTTATGGAAAAGCGATTGCCAACTACATCCAGGATATCAGCGCCTTGGGATATGACCTGATACCCAACCCCGACAAAAGCGGACGTTTAAAAGCTTCCTCCATGTGGGGATTTTTCGGCGCTATCCAACAGAACTGGCGTCCGAACTTATATTCTACCGTTGTTTACAGTTATGCCCGGATGGAAAACATCGGCAGTATGGCCCGTACGAATTACAAATTTGCCCAATATGCCGCTGCCAATCTGTTATGGAATTTTACGGAATACGGCACAACAGGGATAGAATATGTATTTGGAAGACGGAATAATTTTGACAAAAGTTATGGAAACGCCAACCGGATCAATATGATGGTACAATACCGATTCTAACAGCATTTTTGAAGTTGGAAAATAAAGATTGCTCATCCCACTAAAAGAAAAACCTCCGATTTTTCATTTATTTCAACATATCAATTGAAATCTTTTGAAACCGGAGGTTTTTTAATTCCCTTCCTAAACGGAACCGGAATCTATTTAAATTCACCCCACATAATGACATTGTTATCTTCTTCGCTTAATCCGGCTAATAAATTATCTATTTTCCGGAGCACCTCGGGCTTCAAGTCTTTTTTCTGCCTTATGTTTTCCAATTCCTCTTTCAAAACTATTGCCGGATAATTCTGAACAAATATTCCATTAACCAAATCGGATACGCTGACCTTCAACCCTCCCCAAAAATCATTTTCTACACGGAAATAACGGGCTGTTCCCCTCTCCTTATCCACTGCTATATATTTGTAATTATCCGTTACCATACCTCCTTTATAAGGAACGGCTTCCATTGTTTCCACATAATAATAATGAGAAAATTCCCCCAAGGAATGCATCGGTACCGCTGCAGTGCCAAAATCAACCGTAAAAGCCGGAATTAAACGATTATCTGTCATATTATAATAATATAAGGTATCCTGTTCGGGATGGAAAAACTGAAAAATATAAACCCCAAACTGATTATTTTGATAATTTCCGTATATTTCATTACTGTAATCCGGGGGAATTGCATAATTCTCCAGAGGTATTCCTCCCACTAATTTTCCCTCGAGTGTTTGCTGGAAAACAAAATATCCCTGCATCCCCTTAAAAGGAAGGGCTGCCGCAACCAACTTATCTTCCCGGACAAAAAACTTCCCTTTAGGCAAACCCGTAACCAACCGTACGGGTTCCAAAGCATTCCCCTCAAAATCAAACCGTAAAAGCCTACGGGTTTGCCAAGGTAAAAGATAAATCCGGTCGTTTTTTTCATCCAGTTGCATACAGTATAAATTCAGATATTCACCTGGTCCCCGGCCGATCTGTCCGATATTACGTAAAAATTTACCCCGCTTATCATATAACTTAAAAGGCTCCGACCCCCAAGGTTTAATCCCGATATAATTTTCAGAAATTACCACTTCTCCTCCTCCGATCAATGCCTCCTTGGCTGTATCCAGCTTCACAATATGCACCTCTTTTACCAACTCACTTAAAGGGATAACAACCGAATCTTTTACTTCATGATGCACACAAACATACAATTTATCTCCCTGCTGATCTATTTTCCGAACACCTTTGTCGGAAAAGGTACAGTGACTTAGCAATATCGTACCCGATATAGCTCCCCAAATACAAATAGCAATCTTTTTCATAAGCTTGATTTTTAATAAAAACAAACTTACAAAAATAAACTAAATTTATAGTTATATATTCCCTTTTAATTGATCTTTTTCCAGAAAGTGCTGAGCCGTTATTTTATCTTTTTGTAATTGTAACCGCAATTCATCAATTGTATCGAATTTATGTTCGCCTCTTATCCGGGAAAGCAACTGGACTTTCATCTCTTTCCCGTAGAGATCTCCTTCAAAATCAAAAATATTCACTTCCAGGCGGATGATACCGGTTTGACTGACGGTTGGGCGGACTCCTACATTCAACATCCCATAATACACTTTTTCTTCCCACAAAACTCTTACTACATAACCTCCTACAGCCGGTAACAGTTTTCTCTCATCGTCTATTTTCAAATTAGCAGTAGGAAATCCGATCATCTTCTTCCCTATTTTATCTCCATGTACAACTGTTCCGGAAATAGTATAATCATAACCCAAAAATTCTTTCACTTTAGCGATATCACCCAGTTCCAAGGCCGTTCGTATTTTAGTCGAACTGATATTCACCTGATCGCAGGTATATACATTTTCCTGTTCGATATAAAAATGGTATTTCTCTGCTAATTCCTTCAAGGTGTCAAAATTTCCTTTTCTGTCCTTCCCGAAACGATGATCATAACCTACAACCAGTCCTTTTATTCCCATTCTGTCGACCAGAATATGTTTGACAAAATCGGAATAAGTATGCCCGGCCAATTCCTCGGTAAATTTTAATACAATCAAATGGTCTATTCCATAAAAAGAAAGAATTTGGATTTTTTCTTTCAAAGTCGTCAATATTCCCGGTCTTTTTTCCAAAGGATACAACACTTCCCGGGGATGGGGGTCAAAAGTAATAATGACTGTTTCCCCTTCCAGTTTTTCAGCGCATCGTTTCAATCCGTCTATTACTTGCCGATGTCCTTTGTGTACTCCGTCAAAACTTCCCATCGTGACCACAGGATTCACGATATGTATAGGAGCTAATCCGTAATGAACTTTCATCTATCAATAGTTTTTACAAAAATATAAAATAGTCGGCAGTTCACAAGTTAACTCTTTCTTCTATTTTAAGACTTTATACAGAAAAAGGACTACCTGAAAATCCAGATAGTCCCCTTCTTCATCCATTTTACAAAAGACTCAATTTATAATGCTGTTTATCCGCACTTAGAAGTTCCACAAGTCTTACAAATCAGACATCCTTCCTGATAAACAACAGGAGAACCGCAATTTTCACAGACCTCTCCGGCTGCTTCTGTCCCGTCAGGAACGTACTTTTTCAAAGCCCGTTCCACTCCATTTTTCCAGGTATTAATATTTTCACTATCGAATTCCATCGTACCGATTAAACCGATGATCTGATGAATCGGCATTCCATAACGCAACACCCCGGAAATCAATTTGGCATAATTCCAATATTCTTTATTGAATTTATAAGAAAGCCCTTCTACCGTTGTCTTAAAACCTCTTTTATTGGAAAACTGGAAGTCGTAACGGGAATTCCCCTCTTCATCATAATGTTTTACAATCTTTCCGGATACTACGGATTTGGGAAGCATAATTCCTTCTTCATCGTCTGCAATACCGGTAAAAATTTCATAAGGCCGTCCCTGGTATAAACCAACAAAAGCAATCCATTTTTCCTTATTATTTTGGAAGCGGACAACTTCAGCATCCAGTTCCATCGGACGTTTGGAAGGCATAGAGAATTGTTCCGGTCCTTTTTTCTCTTTGGCTGAAATTAATACACCAGCCCTAGATCCATCCCGATATACGGTACAACCTTTACAGCCACTTTTCCAAGCTTCAACATACAACTGTCCAACCAGCTCTTCCGTTACGTCTGAAGGCAGATTAACGGTTACACTGATCGAATGATCCACCCATTTCTGAATCATTCCCTGCATTCTCACCTTGGCCACCCAGTCGATATCATTCGAAGTAGCTTTATAATAAGGAGATTTTGCCACCAGCTCGTCTATTTCTTCATCGGAATAATGTTTATTGATATCGAATCCTTTCACCTTCATCCATTCAGCAAACTTATGGTGAAAAACGATAAATTCCTCATAACTGTCGCCGGACTCATCCACAAAATCCACCCGAACATTCTGATCCCCCGGATTTACCTTTCTTCTTCGTTTATAAACCGGCATAAAAACAGGTTCAATACCCGATGTTGTCTGGGTCATTAAACTGGTAGTGCCGGTAGGAGCAATTGTCAGGCAGGCAATATTCCGGCGGCCATACCGCAACATTTCTTCATACATTTCCGGATCCGCTTCTTTTAGCCGCAAAATATAAGGATTATTCTCTTCCCGTTTGGCGTCAAAAATTTTAAAACTTCCTCTGTCTTTAGCTAAATGTACGGAAGAGCGATAAGCTTCTACCGCCAAAGTTTTTTGAATTTTCACGGCAAAATCAGTGGCTTCTTCACTTCCGTAACGATACCCTAAAGCAGCCAGCATATCTCCTTCCGCAGTAATTCCAACCCCCGTACGACGGCCTTCCTTGGCTTTTCTCCGGATTTTCTGCCACAGACGGATTTCCACCCCTTTGATCTCCTCATCTTCGGGGTCTGCATCAATTTTATCTAAAATAGTGTCGATCTTTTCTAATTCCAGATCGATAATATCATCCATGATTCGCTGGGCAATAGCAACATGTGTTTTAAATAACTCAAAGTCAAAACGAGCCTTATCCGTAAAAGGATCCAACACATAGGAATACAGATTAATAGCCAATAAACGACAAGAATCGTAGGGACATAAGGGAATTTCCCCGCAGGGATTGGTTGAAACGGTACGATATCCTAAATCGGCATAGCAATCGGGTACGCTTTCCCGGATAATCGTATCCCAGAAAAGAATTCCCGGTTCAGCCGATTTCCAGGCATTGTGTACAATTTTATTCCACAATTGACGGGCATTAATCTCTTTTACATTCTTAGGGTTTTCTGAATAAACCGGATAGCTTTGAACATAGGATTTATCCTCTACAACAGCTTGCATAAATGCATCGTCAATCTTCACCGAGACATTGGCTCCCGTCACTTTTCCTTCCGTCATCTTCGCATCAATAAAGCTCTCTGAATCCGGATGATTGATGGATACACTCAACATCAAAGCTCCGCGACGCCCATCCTGAGCTACTTCCCGAGTAGAATTGGAATAACGCTCCATAAAAGGTACAATACCCGTCGACGTCAAAGCGGAATTCTTTACAGGAGATCCTTTCGGACGAATATGAGAAAGATCATGCCCTACTCCTCCCCGCCGTTTCATCAGCTGTACCTGTTCCTGATCTATTTTCATTACTCCTCCATAAGAATCGGAAGGACCATCGTGACCAATTACAAAACAATTCGACAAAGAGGCAATCTGAAAATCATTCCCTATACCCGTCATCGGTCCTCCCTGAGGAACAATGTATTTAAAATCCCTTAAAACTTCGAATATTTCATCCTCCGTCAGGGGATTTGCATACGTCTTCTCTATACGGGATATCTCTTTTGCTAAACGTCTATGCATATCATTCGGATTTTTTTCAAAAATATTTCCGAAAGAATCCTTCAACGCATATTTATTTACCCATACGCGTGCTGCCAGTTCGTCCCCTTTGAAATAGTCCAGAGAACTCTTAAACGCTTCTTCTTGAGTATAAGTCTTTTTTTTAGTTGCCACCTGCTCGTTCATGGTCGTATATTTAATAATATTTTTAGTTATAGCCTATGGAACAAAGGTATAAAAAGTTCTATTTCGTATAATAAAATAACGATATTTTTTTTGAAAGTTTTCTATTATTTTTTATAAGTATTTATTAATCATGAATATAACATTTTTTAACTACAAAAAAGTTTTCCAAAAAAATATTTGGCATTTAAAAGTAAAACAAAAAAAATGGAATTCTTTATATACAGCAGTAAATATCCTATTCGTTGCAGATCAAGTCATTTGTCCTTATTCTTTGCAACTTTAGGTAAACAAAAAGTAAATAAAAGAGGATTTAATAAAGATCTATAATTTCTTGGGGGATAAAAACGATCAACTTTTTTTCTTCGAAATCGATCCGTTTTATGTAGTCTTCAGAAAAAGGTAAAAGAATTTCTTTATCCCAAATAGCTATTGTAAAAACAACATTACCGGAATAATCGGCCACGTCCAGAAGCCGCCCCGTTCGGCCGCTCCTTTCATCTTCCACCTCAAATTCCTTCAAAGTCTCTATGTCGACATCAGCTTCACCGTCTTCTTCTATTTCCGGAAATAAATTTTTCGGAAGCAGTACTTCGTGTCCAATCAGGCGTTCTGCTTGTTCCAAAGTATCGACAAAATCAAATTTAACGATATAAGTATTACGGTTTCTCACCGATATTCCTTCATTTGCTATAAAAAAAGGAACCGGTGCTCCTTCCAAGGAAATAAACACCGGTTCCTCTGCATATTCTTCCAAAAGATCATTTTCGGTAAAAATTACAACTTCTCCTTGTAAATTATGGGATTTTATAATTTTCCCCACCGGAATACAATCTTCTGTTCGGATCATAGAACTATTATTCTGCAGCTGGAGCTTCAGGAGCAACTGTTTCAGCAGCCTCTTCTGCGGGAGCGGCAGCAGCTTCAGCAGCAGCTTCTTCTGCTTTCTTGGCAGCGGCAGCGGCTTCTGCTTCAGCCCGTTTTTTAGCTACAACTTCTTCTTTAGCAGCCCGAACTTTAGCTTCAGCTTCTAATCTTACTTTAGCAGCAGCATCCCCTTCCTGGGCTAATTTACTAATCTTTTCTTGGATTTTAGCTTCTTTTGATTTCATCCAGGCTTCAAACTTCGCTTCAGCAGCAGCTTCGTCAAAAGCACCTTTCTTTACTCCTTCCAACAGGTGTTTTTTCATCAAAACCCCTTTGTAGGATAAAATTCTTTTAGCTGTATCCGTCGGTTGAGCACCTACCATCAGCCAATACAAAGCTCTGTCAAAATTGAGATTGATAGCAGCCGGATTCGTATTCGGATCATATGTTCCTACTTTTTCAATATACCTGCCATCCCGTGGCGCTCTGCTATCAGCTATCACTACATGATAAAATGGACGTCCTTTCCGTCCGTGTCTCGCTAATCTGATTTTAGTTGACATTTTTCTAATTTTTAAATGAATACTTTCCTATACCCGATAGGAGCGGCAAAGATAAGGAAAAAAAAGAAAACAAAAAAGAGAATAAAAAAAGATTCCGGGAAAAGAAAAAAAACACGGAAAAGCTCTTTTTTATTATCGGACTACTGCTTCCGGCCAGGAACAGAACAAGGGACTTCAAAGCAATTTTACAACATCAAAAGAAACTAATCAATAGCATAAGATTCAGTAATGTCACAATTCCTCCCAAAAAATATAAAATCCATTTTGTAGAAGTACGGTTTTTATATTTACCCATCACTTTTTCCGAGGAAGTGAGATACACCTGTAAAAAGATAGTAATCGGCAATTGGATACTCAGTATCATCTGAGAATAAATCAAACCCATAAAAGGATTCGAAACCACCATAATGATCAGCAATGCCGCTATCAAGGACAGCAACACTCCCCAACGGGAATGAGTATCCTGAATATCGTATGGTTCACGGTATATACCGGCAAAGATAGAGCCGGCAGCCATACCTGAAGTAATGGTAGAAGCCACTCCGGCAAATAATAAAGCCACGGCAAAAATCACAGCTGCATTATTCCCCAACAAAGGTTGTAAAAGGGTATTCGCTTGCTGCAATTCAGTTACAGTGGTTCCGTTCTTAAAAAAAGCAGCAGCAGCTAACAGAATCATAGCACTGTTAATGGCCCAACCAATCATCATGGATAAGAATGTATCGCAAAATTCATAGCGCATCTGTTTGCGGATAATTTTGTCATCTTCCAAGTTCCATTGCCGGCTTTGAATAACTTCAGAATGCAAAAATAAATTATGCGGCATCACCACAGCTCCCAATACACTCATGATCACGACCATAGACCCCTCCGGGAAAGAGGGGGTAACCCAAGCCCAAGCCGCTTCTCCCCATTCAATATGTACCAAAGAAAGTTCGTAAATAAAAGATAAGCCGATAATGGAAACAAAAGCGATTATCCATCTCTCAATCACCCGGTAAGAATTCGTAAACAACAGGATGACGACAAAAATGGCAACGAGGATCGCCCCTATCCGTACCGGGATACGAAACAACATTTCCAAAGCAATAGCACCTCCCAAAATTTCAGCTAAAGAAGTGGAAATAGAAGCCCCCATGGCAGAAATCAAGGTCAGACGGGCATAACGAGGCTTCAAATAAGTCATAGCTGCTTCCGATAAACAAAGCCCTGTGGCAATCCCCAAATGCGCGACATTATGCTGTAAGATAATCAGCATAATAGTGGACAAAGATACCATCCATAAAAGAGCATAGCCATAATCCGCACCAGCTGCCAGATTTGACGCCCAATTCCCGGGATCGATAAACCCTACTGTCACCAATAATCCCGGACCTATGTATCTCAATATTTCCAACCCTCCAAAACGAGGACGGTGCCTAGCCGTTTCCAATGTTTTCCGAATATATTTAAACATACAATACGACTATTTTTTATAAAAGTTCATTTCGTTAAGTATCCTCCGCCCCTTTTTTCCCAACCAGACAAAGGGCCTATAAGTGGTTAAAATCAATTTTTCTCTCTTTTCCAAGGGTTTACCTTTAAAAATAAATCAGATAATAGCTCATGACAATCAGGCAAACGGTCAAAAAAGTCACCCCTTCATTTATCCGGACAGCCCGTGCGTAATCCCTTCGGCAAAGATTCCGGTTGTTTTCCCCTATATAGGGCTTTCTGATAAGTAAACCGTGGTAGAGATGTGACCCCCCAAAACGACAATTGAGAATGCCTGCCATTGCCGCTTCCGGATAACCGGCATTCGGACTGGCATGTTTACTACCGTTGCGGAATACAAACCGTAATAATCCCCGGCGATGACTTATCAGAATCATCAACAAGGCCGTCAAACGAGCCGGCATATAATTCACCACATCGTCCAAACGGGCAGCCCAGCAACCGAAATCCCGGTAACGCTCATCCCGGTAGCCAATCATCGAATCCAACGTATTGATCATTTTATAAGTCATCATAGCAGGAACGCCTCCTAAAGCGTAATAAAACAGAGGTGCCACCACTCCATCACTTAAATTTTCCGCCATGGTTTCCAATACTGCCGTATAAATCTGTTTGGGGGATAAAGCAGAAGTATCCCGTCCCACAATCCACGACAGCCGCCGACGTCCGGCTTCCAGTCCCTGTTTTTCCAACGTATCAATAACCTCTCGTCCTTCCCGGATTAAACTCCGGTTCGCCAAACCGTAAAATACAAAAATAGTTGCTGCAAAACAATACCAACCTATTCCCCCATTTTTCAATCCTCCCATTATTCCCCAAAAAATTCCGGCTGTCAAAAGGGGTAATCCCAAAGCAACCAATGCTCCTTTTCCTTTCCGGCACTTTCCTTTGTTCAACGTTTTTTCAGCAAAAGCGATCGTATTTCCGAAAAGTACAACCGGATGAGGTAGTTTGCGCGGGTCTCCCAGCACCCAATCCAAACCATAACCTGCCACTAAAGGAATGATTACCTCATAAAAACTATTCTGCATATTTTTTCAATGCGTGGATTAACAATCGATTTTTATCTTCTGATAAGGTGTTTATCCGAAAATAATGAGCATCCAATCCCCTGAAATTAGAAGCATCCCGGATTAAAATTCCTTCTTTTAATAAGGTTTCTTTCAATTTACGGGAATCGTAATCCGTCCGGACCAGAAAAAAAGAAGTAGCGGAATCCAAAGGATAAAATCCCGGAATCGTAGCCAGTTCCGCAGCAAAAGCCCGTTGGCGTTCTTTCAATTTTCCGGCATCCGGCAAAAAATAACCGGCATGCTGTAACAAATATTTTCCCATTTCAATTGCTAAGGCATTGACCGACCACGGCTGTTTATAACAAGCGATAAATTCAATCAAACGCGCTTCTCCCAATAAATACCCTAATCGTAATCCGGGGATGGCAAAACTTTTCGTCATCGATCTTACGACCAATAAATTGGGATATTTTTCAATAAGGGGATAAGCCGACTGGGCCAGGGGAGCAAAATGAATAAAAGATTCGTCCACCACCAGCGTCATATCCGGATAATTTTCCAATAAAAACCGGATTTTCTCCTTTTCCCAAATCCGGCCATCCGGATTATTAGGATTACAGATAAACATCAATCCCGTATGTACAGGTATATTTTCTACTTCTTCACCAGAAAGAAAACAAATGTGATGGTCATATAAGGAAGAAGCGTCTTCATACTCTGCAAAAGAAGGTACGGGTATCACTGTATGGACACCGGCAAAAGCATGGGCGATCAGGTAAAACAATTCAGTGGCTCCATTTCCCACCAGGACGGATTCCGGAGCCAACCGATGTTCTGCTGCTACAATCGCCCGGAAAGATGCAGCATCCGGTTCTGGATAATGTAAAACAGCGTCCGCATTTTCATTCAATACCTGACGTAGAAGTTTTACATCTGTACCATACCAAACATTTGTAGAGAAATTGGCCTGAATTTTCTCTTCAAAACGATAAACATCATCCCCATGTCCGTGTATCATAACCGATTTTTAAATTCAATCTGATAAAAGAAGTATTCTGCATAATCGGCATTTCTGCCATTTCCATAGCCGTTTTTCCTTCCCAACAAGCCAGAATCGCCCGGTCGATTGCCCCATGCCCTACCACTAATACCTGTCGGCCCGGATATTCCTTACAAACCCAAGCCATAAATTTCCGGGCCCTTCCCATTAAATTCTCCAAGGTCTCACATCCTTCCGGTAAACGTGTCCAATCAATAGCGGCTAATTTTCCTCCGGCGTATTTTCCCCAATCAATTTCCCGCAACAAAGCAACAGGCCTGGGCTCTAATCCCCGGCTGTCACCCACTATTTTCGCCGTATCATAGCTTCTCGCCAAATCACTGCAAACAATTGCATCCATTTTTTCCTCCTTTAATCTGTCAGCTAAATCCCTAGCCTGCTGAATACCCAAGGGGGACAGGGTACCCGGCATATGTCCTTGCATAATTCCCTGTCTGTTCTCCAGCGTTTCCCCATGACGGGTCAGAATTAAATGGGTCGTTTGAATCATGATTTTTAATTTATCGGAGGCAAAGTTAACAAACATTTTAATTCAAATTCCAGAAATTTTCTTCGAAAGGTGTAAATATACGAGAAAGACTGGGAGGAACGATATTCAGTAACTGAAGGACATCCACCCGCAGCTCGCTGGTCAACACCCTTACAGCCCCAAGAAGCAAGAGAATAATTAATGATTTTCGTTCTGTTCATCCCGGAAATATTCCGCCGCTTCTGTCAGAAAATATCCATTCTGTTGACACATTTACATTTTCACATTTAAACATTTTTACAATTCCACCAATTCTGAAATGATTTTATATCTTTACTACCTGAAAAATTCATTAAAAAATGGATAAAAAAATCATCCTCATTACAGGCGGACAACGATCCGGCAAGAGTAGTTATGCCCAGAAATTGGCTTTGCAATGGTCAAAAAATCCGGTATATCTAGCTACCTCGCGGGTATGGGACGAAGAGTATCGCGAAAGAATCCGAAGGCATCAAGAAGATCGCGGGCCGCAATGGACGAATATAGAAGAAGAGAAATACCTGAGCCGGCATTCGCTTCCCCAACGGGTAATTGTGATCGACTGTCTTACTTTGTGGAGTACCAATTTCTTTTTTGACTTGAATTCCGATATCGACTTATCTCTTTCTGCTCTAAAAACAGAATTTGATAAATTTACAGCCCAGGAAGCGACGTTTATTTTTGTAACGAACGAACTGGGGATGGGAGGAGTTGCCGACAATCTGCTCCAGCGTCGTTTTACAGATTTACAGGGATGGATGAATCAATATGTAGCTCAACAGGCAAATGAAGTCATATTTATGGTATCAGGTATTCCCGTAAAAATAAAAACATCCGTAGATTCCCAATAAAAGACGAATCCTGAATCTTAAAAACAAACATCATGCAAAAATTTAATATTCAATCTCCCGATACAACTATTGTACCTCTTTTAATCGATAAAATCAACAATCTCACGAAACCGAAAGGCTCCTTAGGGCGTCTGGAAGAACTCGCCGTTCAGGTCGGCAGGATACAACAAACGCTCTCCCCCGCACTTCACAAACCGCAGAATATTATTTTCGCAGCAGATCACGGCATCGTCAAAGAAGGGGTAAGTTTTTCGGCTCCGGAAGTAACAGCACAAGCCATTCCTAATTTTCTGAAAGGAGGAGCGGGTATTAATATGTTTTGCAGACAACACGGCTTTCTTTTAAAAATTGTCGATTGCGGTGTAAATTACGATTATAAAGACTTGCCTGGTTTGATTGACCGAAAAATCCGTAAAGGAACACGCAACTACCTATACGAAGCTGCCATGACGCCGGAAGAATTCGACCAGGCCATCGGCATCGGTGCAGAAATCACGGAACAAATTTACCGGGAAGGAACGAATATTCTCAGTTTTGGAGAAATGGGAATTGCCAACACATCCACTTCTTCTATCTGGATGCATTACCTCACAGGCATCCCTCTGGCACAATGTGTAGGAGCCGGAAGCGGACTGGACAATGCGGGAATACAACACAAATATAAGGTTCTAAAACAAGCGGTGGATCGTTACAAGGGCAGTGGGGAAGTTACCGACATTTTACGTTATTTTGGCGGTTATGAGATGGTGGCAGCTATAGGGGGTATGCTAAAAGCCGCCGAGCTGAAAATGGTAATTATCATAGATGGCTTCATCATGACAAATTGTATTTTAGCAGCCCGGCAATTTTATCCGGAAGTCTTAGATTATTGCATTTTTGGACATTGCGGAGATGAATACGGTCATAAAATGGTATTGGAATATTTAAATGCCCGTCCCTTGCTTTCTTTAGGCTTACGCTTGGGAGAAGGTACAGGCGCTATCTGCGCTTATCCCATTATTGATTCGGCAATCCGGATGATCAACGAAATGAATGATTTTAAAAAAGCGGCCGTTACCAAATATTTCGATTAAAAACATGAAAGGATTTCTGGCTTCACTGATGATGCTCACCCGCCTGCCTTTATGGAGAATCATAAAAGTAGATCCCCGCTATTATTCGGATACCCTTAAATATTGGCCTTTAGTGGGATTCGTAACAGGCTTCACCACCCTAGGCACGTATTGGCTTGCATCTTTGTGTATGCCCCTTTTACCGGCTTCCGTTATCGCTATACTCTCCCGCCTTTTACTCACAGGGGCCTTACACGAAGATGGACTGGCAGATTTTCTGGATGGCTTCGGCGGAGGAAACAGTAAAGAGCAAATTTTAACCATTATGAAAGATTCTCACATCGGAAGTTATGGGACAATCGGGCTGATCCTCTATTTCCTGACCTATGTATCTTTCCTGGCTTCCTTCGACCCTTACCTCATTTTACCCGTCATCCTGGCCGCCGATGTATTATCCAAATTATGTGCTTCTATCATGATCGGTACTCTGGGTTATGTACGTAAAGCAGAAGAAAGTAAAACAAAATTAATTTACCGGAAAATTCATTGGGGAGAATACTTGTTTATAGCCTTTTTATGCCTGATTCCCTTTTTATTTTTAAGAGACCCCTTTTTTTTATTGGCTTTATTTCCTGCTGTATTTGTAACTATAGCACTCCGTATTTATCTGAAAAAAAAGATCGGGGGATATACCGGAGATTGTTGTGGAGCCAGTGTGCTGATTATCGAACAATCTTTCTATTTAGGCTGTATTATTATTTATTATTGGTAAGTCATGCAAGTTACACTTATCCGTCATACCTCCGTTGCTGTGGAAACGGGAACAATTTACGGCTTTACCGACGTGAACGTAGCGAACTCCTTCCCGACAGAAGCCAGAGAAGTTGCACAAAATCTTGCCCAGGAACAGTTTGATGCGGTTTATAGCAGTCCTATGTCCCGCTGTACAAAATTATCCGCCTATTGTGGATATCCGCATCCTATCCTGGATGAACGGCTAAAAGAACTAAATTTTGGAAACTGGGAAATGCAAAACTGGGCCACTCTGCAAGACCCTCTCCTACAGGAATGGTATTCTAATTGGATTCACATTCCTGCAGGAGGAGGAGAAAGTTTTATGAATCAATACCAACGGGTAAGACGTTTTTTGGATGAACTCAGGCAAAAGCCTTTTCGTCATGTTTGCCTTTTTGTCCATAGTGGTACGATCCGTTGCGCCCATATTTATGCCGGAATGATTTCCTTTACAGAGGCTTTCAGCAAAGATATTCCTTATGGGGGCAGAAGTGATATACAAATATAAAATCATCCTTCTCTTCTTTCCCTTATGCTGTCAATTCCGGCAAAACCTGTTTCAGCCATCTGTCAAGCCGTGCATCTGTTTTTTCCGGTTCATTGTCCTCGTCTAAAGGTAAACCGACAAATTGCCCCTTTTCAACGGCCCGGGACATAGTAAACGTATAGTGATCCGGCAAAGTTTTACCGACTAACAAGGCCCCATTTTTTCTCACCAAGTCCGCTAAATCCTGCATTCCATCGACAAAATTATTGGGATATTTTATATGATCTCCTAATCCGACCAAAGCGACACGCCGGCCTTCCAGATTTATTTTTTGTAAACCCGGTAAAAAAGCAGCCCACTCATCTGTTTCATCATTGTTCCAGGCATCTTTTCCCAAAGTAGAAGAAACCAGTATTAAGTTTTGATAATCCAAAAATTTCTCCGGACGGATCTCCTGAATATAAAACATATCTACCGCTTGATCTTTTATTCTTTGTTTGATCCGCTTTGCCACTTTATGCACATTCCCACCTGAAGGAGCATAAAATAATCCGATCCCCTTTAAATCGCGGCTCTTTTTATCTAATAGGTAATTTCCTTCCAAATCGGCTGTCAATTGGGGCTTTTCTTCTTTTTGATTGTCTTGCATAGTTCTGTATATTAAAGTTATAAAGTTAAAACATCCCGGATGAAGTATAAAGGTAAAAGAACTTTTAGGTCCTCCTCCTTCTGCTTTTTACATTTAAATTTATGAATATTCTCAAATCTGCTTTTTATAGAAAATATCCGTCATTTTAAAAGATTTAACTTACATTTCATACGACAATCCAATGAAAACGGTTGCAAAATTTTTCCCAAACAACAAGCCGGGAATCCGAAAAGACACTCTTCTTCTCGAAGAGATCTTTTCCAATTCCCGGCTTTATAAAACAGAAGATTTTCTTATTTTACTTGTACCGTATCGGCCGAATCAGAAAAAAAACGACTCATTCCTTTCTGCACTCCCTGGCTTACTCTTCCAAAAGTGAGGAGGATCAAAAGGATCAATATCCCCAACACGACCAGCATTCTTTTTTCCGAAGCACTGTACTCTCTCCACTTCTTCATACTAATTTTCTTTTTCTATTCTTATTCTTGCATCTACAGCTACAACCCCCGCTTTATTTCCCAATAAAGGATTTAAATCCATCTCGAATATTTCCGGTGCTATTTTCACCAATACCGAAATTCTGGCCACAGCTTCTGCAAATTTAGCTTCATTCACACCTTCCTGCCCTCTTACTCCCTGAATGATCTTATACGACTTCAGCTGCCGGATCATTTCCCGGGCTTCTGTACAAGAAAGAGGTGCTAAACCGGCCTTTACATCTTTGAGTACTTCAATAAAAATTCCTCCCAGACCACATAATACCATATGCCCGAATTTCTGCTCCCGTTTGGCCCCGATAAAGACTTCCGTTCCACTCAACTGCTGCGCCAGCATCACGGCATAGGTATCTTTAATTTGCATCATACGCCGGAATTCCCTCCGAACCGTTTGCTCGTCTTTCACATGTAAGACCACTCCGTTTACTTCCGATTTATGAACAGGACCCACCACTTTCATCACCAGCGGATAGCCGATTTCAGTAGCTAACCTCACACAATCTTCCTCCTGATCGGCCACCCCTTCTTTTGCCCTTTCAATTCCTGCTGCATCCAATAAACCGTGAATCTGTTCAGGGGCCAGATAACCGTTACCGGCCTGATCTATAATCGCCCGGATTTTTTGAACATTTACTGCCGGCAATACCGGATTTTCCGGTTGGGGAGCTGCTGTATGCCATACTTTGGCCAAAGCGTTCCCAAAAAGTACCTCATCCGGAAAGTAGACCCGCCCTTTGTCTGCAAAAGCCTTAATTTCTTCCTTTACGATCGTATACGAAGGGAATATGGGAAAAATCGGTTTACGAGCCGTTTTCATTTTCCGGTCCAGCATATCGTAAACATCAAAAACCGGAAATAAGCCGGGGCTTCCGAAAATGACCGCTATTCCGTCTACCGCATCAAAATCCCGCTCACAGGCATCTAAGATAATCCCTAACTGTTCCGCCGTTCCCGTTGCTAAAAAATCGATCGGATTCCCAACGGATGATCCATTAAATAACTGCTCTAACAATTGCAAGGCTTTCTCTCCCTCCAAGTGCGGAATTTCCATCCCTCCATTGGACAACGCATCCGTCAGCATAACAGCAGGTCCTCCCGCATGAGTCACGATCGCCATATTTTTTCCCTGTAAAGGAGGGTACATGAAAATTCCCGCTACCGTAGCCAGCTCATCCCGGCCATTACAACGGACGATACCGGCTTTCCGGAACAAAGCCTCCACCGCTACATCCGAGCTGGCCAAAGCCCCCGTATGGGAAGAAGCTGCACGGCTACCCGCCGCCGATCCTCCCGACTTTATAGCCGCAATGCGACAACCTTTCCGAATCAAAGAGGAAGCATGCTTCAATAATTTTTCAGGCTTAGCAATGCTTTCCACATATAATAATTTTACCCGGGAACTCTTTTCCGGGTCAAAAGATTCGTCTAAATACTCCAAAACTTCCTCTACTCCCAGCTGGGCTGAATTTCCTACTGAAAACACACTGGAAAATTTCACTCCCTTTTGCATACCGGCATCCATAATAAACAAAGCTGTAGCTCCGGAACCGGAAATCAAATCTACACCACGAGGATCCAAGGCCGGAATAGGAGTTGTAAAAACACCATTGTAATGGGTTGTCAATACCCCAATGCAATTCGGACCGATTAAAGCCCCTCCGACTGAATTCACCGTATCTACAATTCTGGATTCCAAGGCTGCACCTTCCGCATTCTCCTCACTAAAACCGGCTGACAAAATAATAAAAGCCTTCGTTCCTTTTTGTTTTGCCAACACTTCAACAGCGTCCGGACAATATTTTGCCGCAATGGCCAATATAGCACAATCCACCTGTGGTAAATCGTCTACCTTCCGATAAGACTTTACACCTTGCACTTCATCCACTTTCGGATTGACGACATACAACCTGCCTTTAAAATCTCCATCCAATAAATTTCTCAACACTTTCCCTCCTGGTTTCTGGATGTCGTCTGACCCGCCGACGACCACTATGCCGGAAGGATTCAATAATTGTTCGTTGATCATATATTTTTGTATTTTTTAATAAATATCCGTTCCCGGTTGACTCTTTCTTCACTACATGAATAATCTGTCGTTAAATCATTTACCTACTTACTAAATAAGTCAATGAACTTAAAGCAAACAAAGATATAATTACCCGTCTTAAAGTGCAAACGTTTGTACACAAAGAATTTTAGTTTTATTTCGATTTTTCCCCTCTTCCTTTATAAAAAAGTCAACAGATACAATCGCCTAGACCCACAAAAGCGATTTTAAAAATTCGGCTTTTCATATTCCAAAACAATCCTTACTTTTGTCATCAAATTCTATCTTATGAACGTCTTTAAATTTGGAGGTGCCTCTGTCCGGGACGCAGAAGGTGTGAGAAATCTCCTACAAATACTGAATACCCAAAAAACAAATCTGATCATTGTCGTATCGGCCATGGGTAAAATGACCGATGCCCTGGAAAAAGTATGCAATTATTATTTTCATAAGTCCGCAGAGGCTTGGACGGCCTTGGAAGACGTCAAAAACTTTCATCGGAATATCGTCTCTCAACTCTTCGGAGATCAGGAAAAAGAAATCTATACCCGTTTAGATACGCTCGTTCAGGAATTAGAAGAAATTCTCAACAGCGAACCCTCTTTGAGTTACGATTATGAATACGACCGTATTGTCTCTTTCGGAGAACTTTTCTCTTCCGCAATAGTGGGAGCTTATTTAAATAAACAAGGACGTAAAATAAAACTGATTGATATCCGCAAATGCCTGAAAACCGACGAAACCTATCGGAATGCGAACGTAAATATCGAACTTTCGAATCTTCTCTGTCATAAAACGTTTACTTTTCAGGATACTTTTATGTATCTTACCCAAGGATTTATTGCCGGAACCTCCACCAATCAAACAACTACATTGGGAAGGGAGGGTTCCGATTATACGGCAGCAATATTAGCTAATTTGTTAGACGCAGAAAACGTAACCATTTGGAAAGATGTACCGGGCATCATGAGCGCTGATCCCAAACTATATACAGATACAGAAGTCCTACCGAAATTGTCCTACCGGGAAGCAATAGAATTATCCAATTTCGGTGCAAAAGTCATACATCCTAAAACCATCAAACCTTTACAAAATAAAAAGATCCCTCTATTTGTAAAATCCTTTCTGCATAAAGAAGAACACGGCTCCGTTATCCGGGAATTGGAAGAGAAATTAAAATTACCCCCGATTTATATCAATAAAGATAATCAGCTTTTATTGACCCTTACTCCCCGCGATTTTTCTTTTATTGCAGAAGAAAAGTTGAGCCGCATTTTCGGAGCTTTAGCAAAATACCGCTTAAAATTAAATCTGATGCAAAACTCTGCTATCAGTTTTTCTTTCTGTATCGACAACAATGAAGCGATCTTCAACAGTTTTATCCATGAACTGAAAGACGAATATGAAGTCTTATACAATAAAAATGTACGCTTAATCACAATTCGTCATTATACAGAAGAAATTATTCACAAATTGATCGGAGATACCCCTACTCTAGTCGAGCAACGCAGCAGACTTACAGCGCGTTTTGTCGTGAGAAAAGAAGAATAAAAACGGAAGACGGACATTCAATATCTTTCCCTGTTATTTAAAATGGCAGAAACGGAAAAAAGAGAGGGTATTATATGATCTTCAATTAAAAATCATATATTTGCAACCTATTTGCAAAAATCATTTTTAATATAACAGGAACCGGTCATAAAATGACCTGTAGAAACATATACAAAGGATATCAGAAATTATAAAAATAGAGACACATGGAGAAAAAATTCCCTGAATATAAAAGTCTGGATCTTTCACAAGTGAACAAAGACATTTTAAAAACTTGGGAAGAAAACAAGACATTCGAAATGAGTTTGAAAACCCGGGAAGGACATCCCTCTTTCGTATTTTACGAAGGACCTCCTTCTGCAAACGGTATGCCGGGTATTCATCATGTAATGGCCAGGACAATTAAAGACGTGATCTGCCGTTATAAAACGCTTCAGGGATTTTATGTAGAGCGGAAAGCAGGTTGGGATACTCATGGCTTGCCCGTGGAATTGGGAGTAGAAAAGAAATTGGGCATCACCAAAGAAGCGATCGGAAAAAGTATCAGTGTAGCGGATTACAATAAGGAATGCCGGGAAGATGTTATGAAATTTACCCGCGAATGGGAAGAATTGACCCAGAAAATGGGGTATTGGGTAGACATGCATAATCCTTATATCACTTACGACAACCGTTATATCGAAACATTATGGTTCCTCCTTCAGAAACTTTACAACAAAGGTTTTCTGTATAAGGGTTACACCATCCAACCTTATTCCCCGGCTGCCGGTACCGGTTTAAGTACCCACGAATTGAACCAGCCGGGATGTTACCGGGATGTAAAAGATACAACCTGCGTGGCTCAATTTAAAATCGTACGAAACGAAGTATCGGAAAAATTATTCAAAGAAACCGATGCCGTACATTTTATCGCCTGGACCACTACGCCCTGGACCTTACCTTCCAATACGGCTTTAGCGGTAGGGCCTGCCATCCATTATCTGGTCGTAAAAACCTATAATCCGTATACGTTTAATCCGGTTACCGTCGTACTGGCAAAAGATCGTTTCAATGCCTTTTTCAATCCGAAAGCGGCTGAAATTCCCCTGGAAGATTATCAGCCCGGAGAAAAACTGATCCCTTATAAAATAACTGGTGAATTCAAAGGTTCGGAATTGGAAGGCATCCGTTACGAGCAGCTTTTACCCTGGATGCGTCCGGAAGGAGATGCTTTCCGGGTTATCACAGGAGATTATGTCTCCACGGAAGACGGTACGGGTATCGTACACATTGCTCCGACTTTCGGTGCAGATGACGACCGGGTAGCTAAGATCGCCGGAATTGCACCGATGTTGCTGATTGACAAAGAGGGCAATAAACAACCTATGGTAGATAAACGGGGACGTTTCTATCTTCTGGAGGAGATAGATCCCGACTTTTTAAAGACAAATGTCAATCAAACCTTATACCAGGAATATGCCGGACGTTTTGTCAAAAATGCTTACGATCCGAACCTGACGGAAGAAGATGCTACCCTGGACGTAGACCTCGCCGTCATGCTGAAAAAAGAAAACAAAGCTTTCAAGGTAGAAAAACATGTTCACAGTTACCCGCATTGCTGGCGTACCGATAAACCGGTATTGTATTATCCGCTGGATTCCTGGTTTATCCGCACTACAGCTGTAAAAGAGCGGATGCTGGAACTGAACCGTACCATCAATTGGAAACCGGCTAGCACAGGAGAAGGACGTTTCGGGAAGTGGCTGGAAAACCTGGTGGACTGGAATCTTTCCCGTTCCCGTTATTGGGGAACTCCTCTGCCGATCTGGGTCAGCGAAGACGGGAGCGAACAGAAATGCATCGGTTCCGTTAAAGAACTTATAGCGGAAATCGATAAGTCGGTGAAGGCCGGTTTTATGTCAGAAAACCCCTATAAGAATTTTACCGTCGGAGACAATTCTAAAGAAAACTACGATCAGATCGATCTGCACCGGCCATATGTTGACAATATCATCTTGGTTTCTTCCAAAGGAGAAAAAATGATCCGGGAAAAAGACCTGATCGACGTATGGTTTGATTCCGGGGCGATGCCTTATGCACAATTGCATTATCCTTTCGAACACCAGGCAGATATAGACGAACACCGTCGGTTTCCGGCAGATTTTATTGCAGAAGGAGTCGACCAGACGCGGGGATGGTTTTTTACGTTGCATGCCATCGCCACGATGGCTTTTGATTCCGTAGCATTCAAAAATATTATATCCAACGGGTTAGTGCTGGATGCGAAAGGCAATAAAATGTCCAAACGTCTGGGCAATGCCGTCGATCCTTTCACTACGATTGAACAATTCGGTTCGGATCCGCTCAGATGGTATATGATTACCAATTCTCAACCCTGGGATAATCTGAAATTCGATATTGCCGGAGTAGATGAGGTAAAACGGAAATTTTTTGGCACCTTATACAACACTTACGGATTTTTCGCCCTTTATGCCAATGTAGATCATTTTCATTATGCCGAGGCAGAAATAGCGATTAGCGAACGGCCGGAAATAGACCGCTGGATACTTTCCCTGCTCAATTCTTTAATCAAAGAAGTGACAGAAGCCTATGAAAAATACGAACCTACACGGGCAGGAAGAGCGATACAGGATTTTGTGATCGAAAATTTATCCAACTGGTACGTACGCCTGTCCCGTAAAAGATATTGGGGTGGAGAATATTCTACCGACAAAATCTCAGCGTATCAAACCCTTTATACTTGTTTGGAAACCGTTGCTTTATTAGCTGCGCCTATCGCACCTTTTTATATGGAGCAACTCTTTACAGACCTGAATAAAGTCAGCGGACATTATAAAAGCAGTGTACATTTGGCCCAGTTCCCGACAGCCAACGAGAGTTTAATCAACACTCAGCTGGAAGAACGCATGCAATTGGCACAACAGATTTCCTCCATGGTATTGGGGCTACGCCGGAAAGTACAAATCCGCGTCAGACAACCGCTGAGTAAACTGATGATTCCCCTTCTGAACGAAGACATGAAACACCAACTGGAAGCCGTGAAACACATCATACTTTCAGAAGTAAATGTAAAAGCAATTGAGTATATTACAGATACGAGCGGCGTTTTGATAAAGAAAATCAAACCCAATTTCAAAACCTTAGGACCGAAATACGGGAAATACATGAAACAGATTTCGGCCGCTATCGCCGGGATGAATCAAAATGATATCTTCCAGTTTGAGAAAAAAGGTGAATTTCAATTGCAATTCGACGATGAAACATTAACTTTGGGATTGGAAGATGTGGAAATTCTCTCAGAAGATATACCGGGTTGGTTAGTGGCCAACGAAGGAAAAGTGACAGTCGCTTTAGATATCAATATCACGAAAGAATTAAAAGAAGAAGGTATCGCCCGGGAATTCATCAACAGGATTCAAAACCTGAGAAAAGAAAGTAACTTTGATGTGACAGATAAAATCCGTTTATACATTGGAAAACATGCTCAGATCAACGAAGCTGTAGAGAATTTTTCAACCTATATTGCCAGTCAGGTGCTGGCCGAAAGCGTGAATCTAACGGATACCATAGATACAAATGCAAAAGAAGTCGAAATAGACGATATGACGACTTATATTAAAATTGAAAAAGTGTAACCTCCGGAGAAGAAGAAAAGTATAAGAATGACATTTTAATGACACCTTATAATTCTCTTTTCGGATAAAAATTCAAAAGCTATGGCAGAAAAAACCAGATATTCAGATGAGGAGCTGCAGGAATTTAAAGAAATAATTCTTGAAAAACTCAGTAAGGCCAAAAAAGACTATGAAACGTTGAAGGCCGTTATCTCCGGTAGTGATGGGAACGACATAGCCGACACTTCTCCTACGTTTAAAGTACTGGAAGAAGGTGCTTCGGTATTGTCCAAGGAAGAAGCAGGGCGGCTGGCTCAAAGACAGGCGAAGTTCATTTCTCATTTGGAAGCAGCATTAGTCAGAATCGAAAACAAAACATACGGCATCTGCCGGGTGACCGGAAAGCTGATTTCCAAAGAAAGATTACGGGCTGTTCCGCATGCCACTTTAAGCATGGAAGCCAAAGAAGGACAAGAATCTTGATCGCTTAGCGATTGAGATTCTAAATTTTCAATTATCAGGGATGAGCGTGCAAAAAAAACTGATTATTTTTATCATTGCTTTATTGGCAATAGATCAAGTGGTGAAAATCTGGATAAAAACCCACATGATGATCGGAGACGAATTCAATGTTTTCGGCGAGTGGTTTAAAATTCATTTCATCGAAAATAATGGAATGGCCTTCGGAATGGCATCGGAGAGCGGAAAAACCGGTAAAACGCTTTTAAGTATTTTTCGGATCATTGCCGTCGCCGGAATTGGTTGGTATATACTGAAATTATTGAAAGAAAAAGCCCCTACCGGCGTAATCTTTTCTTTTGCACTTATTTTCTGCGGAGCCATCGGAAATATTATCGACAGTATGTTTTACGGTTTGCTGTTTAATGACAGTTACAGCCAGATAGCCTCTTTTCTGCCCGAAGGAGGAGGATATGCCCCGTTCTTACACGGAAGAGTCGTAGATATGCTCTATTTCCCCTTATACGAAGGTTTTTTACCCCACTGGATACCGATCTGGGGAGGCGATTATATTGTATTTTTCCGACCGATTTTTAATATAGCCGATTCTTATATTACAATAGGCGTTATCCTTTTAATTTTATTTTACCGTAAATTTTTTACCGGTAAAAAAGCTTAAACCCAGGATTTCTGTCTTTCAATAGACTTGCATTCCCGAAAAGCAAACTTTATCCTTTCCGGACAACTTCTTAATTCGCTTGCCTTCAAGTTTTAGTTCATTGTTTTTTAGTTTTTAGTTTTTTTTCCGTAGGTTTGCAGCCGAAATTTTAATTATAAATTTGACGTAGACTATACGCAAAATATATAGCTGATTTAATACAAAGGCATGATTGAGAATCTGGTCATAGTGGAGTCCCCGGCAAAAGCCAAAACAATTGAGCGTTTTCTGGGTAGTAATTATACCGTTAAATCCAGTTTTGGGCACATCCGGGACTTGGAAAAAAAAGATCTCGGCATTGATATTGAAAATAATTTTCAACCTAAATACGAAATATCTGCCGACAAAAAAGCTGTCGTAAAGGAACTGAAAGCTTTAGCCAAAGAAGCTAAAACGGTATGGCTGGCCTCCGATGAGGACCGGGAAGGAGAAGCCATTGCCTGGCATCTCTTCGAAGCACTGAAATTAAAGCCGGAAAATACAAAGCGAATTGTCTTCCACGAAATCACGAAAGATGCGATCCTGCATGCTATTCAAAATCCCCGCAATATCGACCGTAACTTGGTAAACGCCCAGCAAGCCCGTCGGGTACTGGACCGGTTAGTAGGTTTCGAGGTCTCCCCCGTACTTTGGAAAAAGGTAAAACCTTCTCTGTCTGCCGGCCGGGTGCAATCCGTAGCCGTAAAACTAATCGTAGAACGGGAAAGAGAAATCAATGCTTTTAAAGAACAACAGTATTATAAAGTAAACGGAATTTTCGAAACCGCTGCAGAGCAAGCAGAATTCAAAGCAGATGTCGAAGAACGCTTCGATACCAAAGAACACACGCTGGAATTTCTGGAAATATGTAAAAAAGCGCAGTTTACTGTCAGTCAGGTAGAGACAAAACCTTCGGTTCGCAAACCCTCCCCTCCTTTTACCACCTCTACCTTACAACAGGAAGCTTCCCGGAAACTGGGATTTTCTGTTTCGCAGACGATGGCTGTAGCTCAAAAACTCTATGAGAGAGGATATATTACTTATATGCGAACGGACTCCGTAAACTTATCGGACCTCGCCATAAGAAGTGCAAAAGCAGTGATATGCCAGACATTGGGAGAGAGATATTCCAAATCAAGGCAGTTTACTACCCAGAGTAAGGGCGCCCAGGAAGCTCACGAAGCCATTCGTCCGACTTATATGGACAAAACTGCTATCGAAGGAGACAGAAACGAACAAGCCCTATACGAGTTAATCTACAAACGGATGCTTGCTTCCCAAATGGCTGATGCAGAATTAGAAAAGACAAACATCACTATCCGGGTATCCGGAAGCGAAATACCTTTTATGGCCAGCGGCGAAGTAGTCATTTTCGACGGATTTCTGCGTATGTACAGAGAATCACATGACGACGAACACGACGATGAAAAAACGACCTTACTCCCGCAAATCAACAAAGGAAATGTCGTGAACCGTAAGCTCATCACAGCTACCGAACAATATACCCAACACCCTCCCCGTTACACAGAAGCCAGTCTGGTAAAAAAAATGGAAACATTGGGGATCGGCCGTCCTTCTACTTACGCACCCACGATTACGACTATTCAAAACCGTGGCTATATTATCAAAGAATCGAGAGAAGGCGTCGAGAAACAAATCCAGCAACTGGAATTGAAAGAAGACAGTATTCAGGTATTTACGCTGAAAAAAACATTTGGTACTGAAAAGAAAAAATTATTCCCTTCCGATATGGGTATGGTGGTCACTGACTTTCTGGACAGCCATTTCCCCAATATTATGAATTACAATTTTACTGCGCAGGCAGAAGAAGCTCTGGATGATATCGCAGAAGGGGATATAGAATGGCAGAAAATGATCGGCCAGTTTTACAGTCCTTTCCACGACAATATTGAAAAAACGCTTAAAAATTCAGAGCGTAATACGGGAGCAAGAGTTTTGGGAACGGACCCGGTCAGCGGCGAAACGGTATCTGTACGGATCGGACGGTTCGGGCCTATGGCACAAATAGGTGAAGGAGAAAAGGTGCGCTACGCTGGGTTGCGCAAAGGCCAGCTAATGGAAACCCTCACTTTGGCAGAAGCCTTGGAGCTATTTAAATTCCCGCGGAAACTCGGTATGTTTGAAGACAAAGAAGTCAGCGTCGGGATCGGCAGATTCGGCCCTTATATCAAACACAACAATTCTTTCGTTTCTCTGAAAAAAGGAGAGGATGACCCAGCCAGCATTTCCCTGGAGACTGCGATTCAACGAATCGAAGAAAAAAGGGAAAGCGATAAAAATAAACAAATCAAAGTATTTGCCAACGGCATCATGATCCTGAACGGTAGATTCGGCCCTTATATCAGTTATGAAAAAAAGAATTTCAAAATACCCAAGACCCTGAAAGCGGAAGAATTAACCCAAGAAGAATGTCAGACAATTATTGAAAAAGAAAATTCGAAAAAAACGACTTCTTCCAAAGTAAAATCCCGCACAACAAAAGCCTCAGCAAAAAGTAAAAAAACGAATACTAAAACAACTGTCAAGGCCACAAAAGCGAAAAAAACGAAAAAAGAAGATACGACTGATCGCTGATTTTTTATCCCTTCCGATAGAAAAACAGCATAGTGGTTTATCTTCTGTTCGTGGAGAAACAATTTAAAAGGACATTCCGAGAAATTAAGGTAAATATTTGCACAACATAAGGGTTTTGCCTATATTCGTACCCTCAAAAAATAGCGTAAAAATTAAAAAATCCAAAATAAATGGCAACATTACAAAACATCAGAAATCGTGGTGGATTACTTGTAAGTATTGTAATCGGTTTAGCACTTGTAGCTTTTATTGTCGGCGATGCATTGAGCTCAGGCGCAAGTATATTTAACCGTTCCCGCAACCAGGTGGGAGAAATTGCAGGCGAAGCCATATCGATTACCGACTTCCAGAACAAGGTAGATAAGAACGAAGAAATCGTCAAAATGATGAATGGGGTTTCTGCCCTAAATGATGAACAGCAATCTATGCTGAGAGAAAATACCTGGCAGCAAATGGTGATGGAACAAATTATGAACCAGGAGTATGAAGAGCTGGGTTTGGACGTAAGCAGTGAAGAATTATACGATATGTTGCTGGGAAGCAATATGAGCCCGACAATTCGCCAAATGTTTGCAGATCCGAATACAGGAACGGTGGATGTAAACCGTGCCCATGAAATTATCCGGCAACTCATTGCAGCTCCGGCGAATACTCCTCAGAAAAGGTATTGGTTGAACATGGAAGAACAAATTGCAACTTCCCGGAAACAGGAGAAATACAATGAACTGATGTCAAAAGCTTTGTATATTACGGACGAACAAGCTGAAGAAACAGCTAAAAACAATGCCGTAAAATCCGACATCAGTTATATTGTAAAAAGTTATTCCAGTATAGACGATTCTACAGTCAAAGTAAGCGATAATGAGATAAAAGATTATTATAATTCCCATTCCAAACTTTTTGAGCAGCCGGAATCCAGAAAAATAGTATACGTCAATTTTGACATAGAAGCTTCTCCGGAAGACTATCAAGAAACAGAAAAGTGGGTAACTGATATGGTGAATGAATTTGCGGAAACCAAAAACCCGGCAGAATTTATTGAACTGTCTTCTTCCGATAAAAAATTTGACGCTTCTTATTTGAAGAAAGAAGAAATTGCGAACGATAGTTTGGCTGATTTTCTGTTTAGCGGCAATAAAGGAGTATTCGGACCGTATTTGGAAAAAAATGCATACCGGATCAGCCGTGCTTCCGATTTGAGAATGTTGCCGGATTCCGTAAGAGCCCGTCACATTTTGATCGTTCCGCAGAATAACGATCTTAAACAAGCTGAGATGCTCACCGACAGCCTGGTAAACTTATTGAAGAAAGGAGCTGATTTTGAAGTCTTAGCCAGACAATATTCTGCAGACCAGAATTCTGCCGTAAATGGAGGAGATTTGGGATGGTTCAGCCAGCGTATGATGGTACAACCGTTCAGTGACACCGTATTTTTTGCGAAACCGAAAACCACTAAAGTGGTAAAAACGCAATACGGCATTCATATCGTGCAGGTAACCGGACAATCAAAACCCGTACAAAAAGTACAAATTGCTACGATTGAGAAAGAGGTTATTCCTTCCCAGAAAACGACGAATAAAATTTATAACGAAGCTCGTAATTTCTCCAATAACATTCATACTTCTGCCGATTTTGACAAAAAAGTCAGCGAAGTGGGGCTGACCAAGCGAATCGCTACTCTTAACAAAAACGATAAGAGCATTGCCGGTATGGACAACGCCAGAGAATTGGTACGTCAAACCTACCTGACAAACAAAACCGGAAATGCCATTCTTACCAACGAGGGACTGAATATTTTCGAAACCGGCAATAAATATACCATTGCTGTCCTTACCGAAATTAACGAAGAAGGAATTGCTCCCTTGACAAGCGTAAAACCGCAAATTAAAAATATACTGATTCAGAAAAAGAAAGGAGAAATTCTGAAACAAGAATTAGAAAAATCTATCAGCGGCAGCGAAAGTTTACTTTCTGTAGCTCAGAAAGCAGGACTGGAAGTAAAAGAAGCTCCTGAAATTTCTTTCAATTCCTTCCAAATAGCCGGTGCAGGTATCGAACCGAAAGTAATTGCCACAGCCACTCAAATGGAAGAAGGAAAACTTTCAGCTCCTATAGCCGGTAACCAAGGAGTTTATGTGATTATGGTAAACAGCCGTACACAGGAAGAAGTTACTCCGGAACAAATAGCTCAGATGAAAAATGCTTTATTGCAGTCTAATTTATACAGGGCCAATTATCAAGCGATAGAAGCATTAATCAAAAATGCAGAAGTAAAAGATACCCGGTATAAATTCTACTAATTCACTATCCATACAAATTTATGTTTATTGCGGGCGAGATTTGAGATCTCGCCTGTTTTTTGTCCTACATATTTGTATGTTTCACAATTTTATAATACGTTTGCATAAATTTTGAGGTTGTCCTAAAAGCTAAAATTCTGACTTTTCAAAAGGGATGTGTTTTAGGAACGCAATCGGTGCAATGAGAGTTTCCTGTTCCTATGGGTTGATCAAAACAGGAAATTGTGCATCAAAAATCTGAAAAGCTTTGCCTATCAGGTTTGGAAAGTCGCTAACTGGCCCAAAGAGAATTTTTGGAACAACCTCAATAATAAAATTTTTATGAAAAAAAGAATTTTGGTGACAGGCGGGGCCGGCTTTATTGGTTCACATCTTTGTAAAAGATTATTGGAAGAGGAAAATGAAGTTTTGTGCCTGGACAATTATTTTACAGGAAAAAAAACAAATGTCTTACCCCTTTTAAAAAATCCTTATTTTGAACTCGTCCGGCACGACATCATGAATCCCTACTATGCAGAAGTAGACGAAATTTACAATTTAGCTTGTCCGGCTTCCCCTATTCACTATCAATACGATCCGATACGTACCATCAATACTTCCATATTGGGCGCCATAAATGTATCCGGTTTAGCTCACCGGGTAAAAGCCAAAGTATTGCAGGCTTCTACCAGCGAAGTATACGGAGATCCTAAAATTCATCCGCAACCGGAATCCTATTGGGGAAACGTCAATCCCATAGGATTGCGTTCCTGTTATGACGAAGGTAAAAGATGTGCGGAAACAATATTCATGGACTATCACAGACAATACAAGATAAAGTGTAAAATTATCCGTATCTTCAATACTTACGGTCCGAACATGCATCCGAAAGACGGGAGGGTTATTTCCAATTACATCGTACAAGCTCTTCAGGGAAAAGAGATTACCGTATACGGAACAGGCCAGCAAACCCGAAGTTTCCAATATGTAGACGATCTCCTGGAAGGAATGATCAGAATGATGGCTACAGAAGACAACTTTACCGGTCCTATTAATATCGGCAATCCAGGAGAATACACTATGCTGGAACTAGCGGAAGTAGTCTTACGGCTTACCGGTTCCCGTTCCAAGATCAAATTTCTGCCTCTTCCTCCGGACGATCCCGTTCAACGCAAACCGGATATTTGTCTGGCGAAAGAAAAATTAAATTGGGAACCTCGTATTGCCTTGGAAGATGGCTTAAAAGAAACCATTGCTTACTTTAAAAAGATCCTATGACCGGTCGTCACTGACGATAAAAAAGCAAGAGGTACAAAAGAAATTTCTTACATAAGGAATTCTTCCTATCCAGGGAGTCAATTTCCGAGGTTTCAACCCGAATTTTATTTCGTAATGCGGATTGATAAAATAAAATTTCCGGCGTTCTATTTTATAATGGTAACGCTTGAGAAATTTTTCGCAGCTTTCGATTGTAATCCCGCAACTTTTTATGGATAAAAGTTCCTCTACAGTTCCTCGTTCTTCTCCTCCCGCTTTCAATATACCTTTATACAGAAAACGCGGAAGTAAATGGAAAAATGGCAAATGGGACAAAAAACGACTTTTACAAATCTGTTGATGCCCTCCGAAAGGCATATGCCAGGCAGGAAAACCCAAAAATATAATTCCTCCCGGTCGTAAAAACTCTTTGATTAACTCAAAAAAACGAACTTTATCCGGAATATGCTCAATGACATCATGCACCAGAATCAAATCGAAACTACCTTTCAAATGGGCTACGGTAAAAATATCGGCTGCAATTAATTCCACCCCGGGATAGCGGGCAGGATCCAACAAACGGGCCGCCTGTGCGATCCGCTCTTTTCCCAAATCGACTCCGGTAACCCGGCAACCTCTTTCTACAAAAGGCAATAAATTTCCTCCTACTCCGCAACCGATCTCCAGAACCTTCATTCCGGGCACGACCTTCCGGACTCCCTCCATAAAAGGCAATAAATATTTTTCCGTCGAATACGCTAATTCCTTAAAATACCGTTCCCCATCAACATGTCTCTCTTGCATACTCTTATTATATTAATCCATGACATCAAATCCACAGCATTTTGAAACCCGGCTTATACCTTTTGCAATTCCTCGTAAATTGAAAAAATATTCTGAGTTAAATTCGTCCAGGAAAACTTCTGCTTCAATTTTTGCATCTCTGCCGTAAAAGCAGTTGCCCGGGAATTTTCATAAAAATCCACAATGGCCTCTGCAATTCTTTCACTCGTCGGCTCCACGACATAACCTGCTACTTTATCGGCAATAATTTCCGACAAACCGCCGACATTTGTGACCAACATGGGTTTATCGAAATAATAACCGACCTGAGTCACCCCGCTTTGAGTGGCCGATTTATAGGGTTGAACAACCAGATCAGCCGCACAAAAATAATTATTTATTTCCGAAGAGGGAATATAGGACGTATGTAAAACTAACCGATCCTCCAATTCATATTTATGGATCAGTTCCTGATAATAAGCTTCATTCCCATAATACTCCCCCGCCACAATCAATTTTACTTTTCCCGTCTGCAAGCGCTTATCGGCCATAGCTTCTAACAATAAATCCAGGCCTTTATAATTCCGGATAAAACCAAAAAATAAAAGATAACGGTACTCCGGAGACAGATTCAGGTGTGCCAACGCCTTCTCCCGGGAAATAATCTCCCCATAATGATCGTAAATAGGATGAGGAGCGTATCTTCTCACCGGTTCCCGGACAAACTTCTCTAAATCTTTATATACTTCCCGGGACATAGCAATAAAGCCATCTATTTTCCCCGTGAAATAACGGGTAAGTAAACGATCCCCGATTCGTTTTTCATGGGGAATAATATTGTCCGCTATACAAATTAATTGCGTATGGCGATTTTTACGGACAATCCGGCAAATCGTGCCTAAAGCCGGAGCCATAAAAGGCAACCAATACCTTACAATTAGTAAATCCGGTTGACATCTTCTCAGCTCTCTCCCTACCGAAAGCCAATTTATAGGATTCACAGAATTTACTTTCCGTACATTCGGAATATTTTCCGGAGCAGCATCGTCTGTGTATTGGGTTTTCCCGGGAAAAAGAAAATCCGGATACTGCAACTTAAAATTAAAAATGGTCACCTCATGTCCCTCCCGTATGAACTGAATGGCCAGTCTTTCATTCAAAGCAGCTATTCCTCCCCGGTAGGGATGAGCCGGACCCAATATAACTATTTTCATACCACCTCCATTCATTTAAAAATTTTCCTCCCGCCTCTCTCCGATTTATGTCATCTATTTTAACTCAGCTCTTCTCACGACTCCGTTTCCCGCCTTCTCTCCTCTATTTGATCCAGAAGGACACTATCGACTTCCAGATCAAATTTCCGTGCAAAAAGGAAATCCTCCCTAAGCTCACTTTGCCTGATTAAAGTTTCCCAATCCTTTACTGTAAAAATCCGGGGACTTTCTTTCCCTTCTCCCCAATCGATATACCTCAAATCACTGTTCCAGATATTCTTCGCAATTTCCGGAGCGGAACAGAGAATCGAGGGAAACATAATCTCATCCGGGTTAGCAGTATACTGATGATATTTCCAGTAAGCCGGATGCGTCTCCAGATAGTCCAGTATATAATTTACACTACTCAACTTCAATCCCCACCAAAAACTTCCTCCAAAGGGCTTTATACCGGAAGGATGTTTCCTTTTGGTGAAAAAAAACCGAATGGCTTTAGGCAACATTGCCGGTTTATGACACAGCAAAACCAGGAAATGATAAAAATTCCGGAGCGTAAAAGCACAAGGCTCAATTTTAACCTGTTTTTTCCCCTCCGTTTTACTTAGCCCGATCCGGTAAGCCTCCAGTCTGTCCAAGCCTTTCCGCGGCCATATATCGGAAGGCAGAGAAAAATGAAACAAAAAATCAGTTGTCCGATGCGTTTCCAAAAACGCAGCAATACAACGATTCGACTTCAACGGATAGTCCTGCCCGCTTAACAAAATAACATGCCCCTCCTCTCCCTTCCTGCTGATTTCTCTCATGCAATTCAGTACGGCACTTACCTGAGAAATTGTCCCCCAAAGAATATCCACCCTTTCTGAAATAAAACATACATTCGGACGACTCAATTTTTCCTGAAAAGGGGAAATATCAGTTTTCCGATCCACATGAATGTAAAAATCCGTCTGTTCGGTTTCCAACTGTTCCACTAATCTGCACAGTTGTTCTGGATTTTTATGCACTAAAATAATATAATGTATCTTCATGCGGAATAAATAGAATTGGAACAAACTTCTTACAAAAGTAAGCTTAATTTAAGTTATATACCTAATTTCGTGCAGAAAATTGTTTTTCTTCCTCTCAGAGAAAAATTCCCGCATAATTATCATTATCTTCGCTTATTCAAAACCAATTCGTATGGATATCAGCATTTCCGTTATCATTTGTACTTACAACCGGGGACAACTTTTAAACCGTACTTTTGAAGCTTTGGTCCGGCAAACTTTACCGACCCATGAATTTGAAGTTATATTAATCAATAATAACAGCACCGACCAGACGGCAGAAATATGTCTGCATTTTCAGCAAACGCATCCTGAATTTCCTTTCCGCTATTTTAAAGAAAAACAGCAAGGCCTCTCTTATGCCCGCAACCGGGGAATTGAAGAATCCCATAGCGATCTCCTGGTATTTCTGGACGACGACGCTTTTGCTGAACCGGAATACCTTCAAAACATACAAATATTTTTTAAAACCCATCCGGATGCAGCAGCGGCGGGAGGACGCATTTATCCGGAATTCGAAACACAAAGACCTCCATGGATGTCCCACTTTATGCTATCTTTAGCTTCCACCTTAAACCTGGGAGAGCATGTCCGTTTGTTTAAGAAAAAATACCCCATCGGGGCCAATATGATCCTAAGACGTTCCACAATCGAAAAATACGGAGATTTTGACGTGGCATTAGGCCGGCGGGGAAACAAACTGGAAGGAGCCGAAGAAAAAGACCTTTTCTACAGGATAAGAAGAAACGGAGAAAAAATATATTATATCCCCCAGGCGATTGTCTATCATTTTGTTTCGGATAAACGTCTGGAGTTTGACTATTTCAAACGTCAGGCGATCGGTATCGGATACAGTGAGAAAGTAAGGGCTAAACGCCATTCTTCCCGGGAATATTTAAAAAGCATCACTTTAGAAATAGGGAAATGGGGCGCCACTTTTCTGCTTTGTCTGGGATATATGTTCCGGCTGCGATTCCGGGCAGGTTGGAGACTCGTCATATTCAGATGGTATGTTTCCCGAGGCTTGTTCTTCACCTCTAAATTATAACCATCTATGGACGCCAGACCCCTTATTTCCGTTATTATCCCGGTTTACAATACCCCCCTGCCTTATCTCGACAGATGTGTACACTCCGTATTTGTACAAACATACGCCGAAAAAGAGATTATCCTTATCGACGACGGAAGTAAACCGGCCCTAAAACATAAACTACAGGAATTAAAGGAACAAGATAAACGCATTCAATTAATACAACAAACCAATCAAGGAGTAGTAGCCGCCCGTAAAAAAGGAATAGAGGCAGCAAAAGGAACCTATTTATTTTTTCTCGATGCAGACGATTACCTTCATCCCTTCTTTTTTACTCAACTAGTGAAAAAAGCCCTCCAAACAAAATCAGAAGTGGTCGTCAGCAATCATATCCGGGTTTTTGCCAAGCGGGAAAAAAAACGGGGGAAAAATACATTTGATACACTTTCGCCCGAAACCTATATCAAGCTGCTGATTGAAACCCGGGATTTTTCCATTTGGGGAAAACTTTTCCACCGTTCTCTTTTTGAAAAAACACTGGATATGCCGGCAGAACTAAAAATAGGAGAAGATCTATATCTCTTACTTCAACTTCTCTTTTATGCCAAAAGCATTGCTGCGACAGACTTAGCGGGTTACTATTACCTGATTCAAGGAACGTCGGTCATGCATACCTACACTGCTGAAAAAGCCCTGAATAATCTTCTGGCTGCCCAATACATATCCCAACTTTTAGAAGCACATGCATTTGATCCGGAATACATTGCTGCCGTGAATCTTATCTTTCTGAAAGGTTCTTTTTTGTCCGGGAAACTAAAAAATCCCCGTCACCCTCTTATTCAACGAATTTATAAAAACTATTTTTCCATTGCCAGGAGCAATCGCTTTATCGGAAAAGCTGCAACATTTTATTTAATTCTCTTTAAAAAGCACCTCAATTTATCTCCTCTGACGGGCTATCTTTTGAATAAATTAAGCCAGAGAAAAGTATAACGTTATTCATACGCTCTCCCCTCCCTCTTTTAAACGATAAAACAATTTTTCCCATTGTTCCATAATTTTTTCCCTGGAAAAGCGTCCCGTACTATCGGCAGCTTCTCTGCCCATCTTCTCCCGTAATTCCCGGTCCTGTAATAAAAGAGATAATTTCTGAATAAATGCTTCCTCCTTCCCTTCTTCTATCAAAAAACCATTTCTGCCATCCTGAATGATCTCGCGTGGACCACATTGACAGGCATAGGCAACTACCGGCAAGCCACACGCCATAGCTTCAATCAGAACCATCGGCATTCCCTCAAAACGGGAAGTCATCACATATACCGAGCTTTTACAATATTCTTCCCGGATACCGGACACCGGTTGATGAATTTTTACGACATTTTCCAAACCGCTCTCCCGGATCCGTCGCATTAAGAACTCCTGCTCACTACCTTCCCCGAATATTTCTAAGGTCCAATCCGGAAAAGCAATTCTGATCTGCTTCCAAATAGCAATCAAACGATCATACCCTTTTTGGTAATCCAATCTTCCTACAGCTATTACTCTCTTTGCAGCCCAATTGGCATATTCCTCCCCCTTAAAGTCACAGGCATTGTGGATCACACAGATATTATCGGCTTTCCCCCACAACCGACGATCTTCTTCTGTCAACACCACAAACTTATCGTATTTCGAAGCCAGATATTTGTCTTTTTTCAACAACATCTTTTTGAGCAGGATACGCCAACCCAGCGTATTTTGAAGCCGATAAAAACGGGAAAAATGAAATTCCAATACTTTTTTACTTCCATCTCTGATCTTATATAAAAAATCGGATTCCTTTTTAAACAAAGAAATAACAATGTCCGCCCGTAACTCCATTAATAATTTCTCTAATCTCTTCCGATGAAGCCGCTTTTTCTTTAAACGGGGAATGAGTTTATTTCCCGGATTATCCCGGTAGTTTATTCCCAGATCAAAGCACTTTATACGTTCAGAAATCGCATAAAAAGGCAGATCCCCTTTCTGGTCTGTCGTAATAATGACGACCTCTTCTTTGAAGACATCCGCCAGGTAATTGGCCTTATTTACCAGGACCCTTTCCATGCCTCCTGCTGTCGCCAGCGACTGTATACAATAGACAATCTTCATACGTTAACGGGAATGTAGTAATTTATTGATCATACAACGGATAAAATATAACAAACGGACAGCCCTTTTCCCCCCAAAATTAAATAAACACAAACGCTCCCTTTTTTTCCAATTGCCAGTTAAAACCAAAGGACGTATTTTTAACGCCCGGAGTTGTTCCAAAAAAATTTTCCGGTCGGGATAAAAAGCCGGAGAAATTAAACAGACAAGTAAAATATAGAATACTTCCGACATTTCCGTCCTCACTTTTTTCCGGAAATGTATTTCCCATTTTTCTTGCTCTGCACATGCTTTCAGCGACTTTAAAACGAGCAGAATATCCTGCAATTTTTTCAGGTTCATCGTAGCTACTGCCGAAGCTGAATGCTGACGGTAGGCATAAAAAACAACCGGAACATACATCGCCTTCCGGGCAAATACAATCAAACGGGTGATAAAATCTTCATCTTCCAAAAAGGCAAGCTGTTCATTAAAAACAACTGACGACTGTTCCAGAAAATCCCGTTTTAACAAAAGTAACCAGCAATAAAAAGCACCCTGAAAAATGTTTTCATAAAATGTAAAGCCATTCATTAACTGACGGGCATAAGCTTTTCGTTGTTCAAACCGGAGGGAATCCCGCAAAAAACGGCCTTCCTGATCCACTTCTACCAACTCCCCCCTCACCACCTCTAATTGTTCGGCTTCTGCTACCGCTAATAACTGCCCTAAAGTAGCATCCATCAAATAATCATCCGCATCCATAAAATAAATATAGGTCCCCTTGGCTTTTTTCATTCCGTTATTCCGGGCAGCAGAAACTCCCTGATTCTTTTGGGTCATTATCTGTATATTGGAATGAAAGGCTGACAAACGGCCGACTTGAATCAAGCTATCGTCCCGAGAACCGTCATCCACCACAATGACCTCAAAATCCTCCTCTTTCAGTCCTTGCCGATACAGAGATTGCAAACATGTTCCAATATAACGACCCGCATTATAAACAGGTATAATTACAGATAACCTCATAAGTCTTTTTTCTATAGTTCTTTCCAAACTCCATCCAGCAATTCCCGTTGCCGTTTTACGATTTCCCGGATTTCTGATTTTATCTTTTCCAAATGAGCAGATAAATACAACATTTTTTCCCGGATTTCTGACACGATTTCTCCATTTTGCCAAATTCGTTCTTCCCCCGCTTCTACAATTAAATCTTCCCTTCCCAGACTTTCCCCAATCACTCCTTTGTATTTTACACTATAGGAAAGGCAAATAGCCGGAGTCCCCATCTGGAGAGCGGATACAGCCGGATGCATACGTCCTGTAAGCACATAGAGGCTATTGCCCAAAATAAAACGGGCCCGGGTCGGCAAAATTTTTTCTTTGACGACCACTATCTTAGACTTCAATCCGCAAGGAAGCAGCTTCCACAAATCCGTAATGTAGCCCGGCTCATCTCCATAGGGAGGAAAAGTATGAGCCAATAACACTATCTTTCGTTCGTCCGGACAATGTTCCTTTGCTATCATCTCCAGTATTTCCACAAAACGCTTCAGATAAAGGTCCCTATCCCGACAATAATAGCCATCGGCTTGCATGCCGGAAACAATAACAGTTATATATTCACGGGCTACCAGCCGATAGCGGTCCAATATATTTGTTTCTATATTTTTATCCCCCTGTAAAGGCAAATTACACAAAGCGAGATCCGCTATTTGCCGGACAGACAACCCAAACTCCTGCCGTAAATAAGTAACAGTCCAGGGATCCCGCGCATAAACGGCCAAACGAGGCAATAAATATTTTATTCCCCAGCGGTTTAACTTCAGCTGAAACGGACCTATCGTCTGCCCCAAAAGCACAACTTGGGTGTGAAAAGAATTTTTCCATTTTTCCAAAATGTCAAAGAAAACCGCCTTTTTAAAATAATATTCCGAAAAATCGTCCCCTCCCAAAGAAATGATCATATCGAACGCCTTACTATAGTTATTAAAAAATATACTTTTCCATTTCAACCATTTCTTCCACAAACCCGGAGGAGCTTTATGCCATTTTTCCTTCGCTTCATTGCGGAATTCAGACAAACAGATTCCCGGTCTTAATTCGGATAAAATTTGGGCCTTATCCGTATATTCATCCGGATAAAAATAAAATTCGACCTGCTCCGCTCCCCAACGCTCGGCCAGCCGTTGAATCGTTACCAGCCCCATCATGGCTGTCCCATAATTGTTCAAATTGGAAAAATGTTCGATCAATATCTTTTTTTTACTCATATCTTTTCCCCGATTTTAATAGACGGACAAGCTTTCGGATCAGTCTTTTCCATTTCCCCTGAGACACAGGTTTTACCATTTCTTCTATAAAAGGAATAAGCGGTTTTTCTTTCCAATGGGTAAAAAAATATTGCCGGTTCCGGGGTTCTGTAACTGATTTTTCCAAAGAAGGATTCCTTCTTACAACATACTCATAACGGGATTCTACTCCCTCACATTTGTCCTTGATCCTCTGAATAACTTCCTTTCCTTTTTCAGAATGGACAAAAACAGCCGAAATACCCCGGTCATCGTCCCATTCCGGTAAAACCTCCTCTATCCCCCAAAAATCCCCCAATGTGAGATCACTTCCACTGCGGAAGGATTTAACCGGGCAGGCATAACAGGAAGGGCGCAAATACAAATCCCCCAGAAACCCCCGCATAAAACTATTCTCTTTCCACGGCTCCGATATCCATTTTTTTATCCCGACCGAATTTTCTGCCGTCCCCTGAATTACAAAATTATAATTTTTCCATCCCTGTTCTTTGTTCCGAAAAGAAACCTCTTTCACCAAAGCCTCCTCTCCCACCGCTAACTTTTTCCCCAAAAGCTCCCGCAGATAGCTATCCCATATCCGGGGAGAAGGAACCCCATGGCAAATCACATCCAGGGTGATCAAATGTCCTTTTTCCTCCCCTAAATAACCCAATAAACCCGCAATTTGACAAGGAGTGCCACTAAATAAAACACAGCGGCCCGCTTTCAAAAACTGTTCTGCCTGCCGGTAACTATTACCAATCTTACTTTGTACGTATTTACTCCCCAGAAAAGGAGGCAACCCCTGCAATTGCTCCGTATAATCATGCACAACTTCCCAGCGATCGTTTAAACGGGCACCGAAAACCACTCCTCCTTCCGTTAAAATCTCTGCAGCAACCAAACTAAAGATTCCCCCGGAAGAGCTCCGGGAACGAACTTCTTCATCCCGGTTTTTCATGGCATATACTTCCGGTTGCCGTCCTTCCTCTTTCGGAGAAAGGACAGGACAAACCCTTTCACAGAGATGACAATCGATACATAAGGAAACAGCCGTCTCCGGATACAAAAATCCCTCTTCATCCTCCTTCATCCGGATACAACTTTTCGGACAACGCTGCACACAGGCATGACAGCCGACACATTTCTTTTTATCTATCAATGAAATCATGACCTTCGATAACGGTAAAAAACTTTTTGTACAGGCGACCAGAATAAATTCCTTTCATAAGGATTCATGACAAATTTCCATACAACTATCCCATAGGACAAAATATACAAAAGAATTTTTACGCCCAAGGAAAACCAATTGTCCTCCCCATATAGATTACTTAAAAAAGCACTGACAATCGCCACAAGAACAATGGGAAAGGTCATACGAATAATTTCCTTCCAAAAGAAAGGAATATTCAAATGTATTTTTTTATAATAATAAATATTCATGACGAAGATATTTCCTACGATCAAAGCAAAGGATGTACCGAGGGCATATCCCACTCCTCCGTATTCTTTCGCCAGAGGTATACTTATCGCCAAACTGAGTAAAGCTATCACAATATAAACCAAGGAACGGAATTTCTGCTGATTACGGGCTTGCAAAATCGTGATTCCTAAATTTTGAATCAAAGGAATCGTCAAAGGAATCAGGATAATTAATCCGATCAAATAAGCATCTTTAAATCCCGGACCTACCCAAAGGTAAATAAAAGATTTCCCAAACAATACGAATCCACTCAAAATTAAAGCCATCACCAAATACTGGATTCTTCCCAGTTTGACGAATAAATCCGAGATTTCAGAATCAGATTGTTTCTGAGTAACCATCTTCGTCAGTTTGGGAAGAAAAACGCCCGATACGGCCAAAGAAAAATTCATATAATAATTGGTAAGCTGCATCACAATTGCATACACAGCCGCTACCGTAGCCCCGGCAATAGAAGCCATTACAAAATTACCGGAACCCCAATAAATTTTATCGACAATTATTCCGATAAATACAAAAAAAGAATAATTGACAATTTCCCGGGTCAATCCCCATTCCAGTTTCTTAAAATAGAAACGGATATGTAACCGGAAAAAACAATACCAACAGTTTAAAAATAAGCAAAAAATATTCAAAACCGTAAACACCACCACCATAGCGACAGCCTTATAACCCATCAGCAAAAGCGGAATCATAATACAAGGCTGTAATACAATCCGGATAATATTTACCACTTTCTGGAATACAAAATTTTCATAGGCGATAATGATCGACCCAAATACCCCTAATGGAAAAGAAACCGCTACATTGAGTATCATGAGAAAAATCATGATCCGGGCTTCTTCGATTTCCTGTAAAGTCAGAGATTTTTCAAAAAATGAAGTGACATTGAAATAAAGCCCTAGGCCTGCCCCGAAGGCAAGTAAACCGATTAAACTGTACAGAATCAGAAACATTCCGAAAAGAGAATAAACCTTGTCTATCCGGCCTTGCGACTTAAAGCTTACCGTGTAACGCACAATCGCATTCCCAAATCCGAAATCCAATATTCCTAAAAAACCGGCTACATTGAAAACAGCGGCATACAACCCGTATTGGGACTGCCCCATGGTATTCATCATAAAAGGAGTATACAGTAATGTGATCACATTACTTAAAAGCAATGAAAAATAAGACAAAAAAGCACCTGCTTTCAACTGATTCACTTTCATACCGATTATTCCCCTTAAAACATTCCTGCAATTTTCTCCCACCTACTTCTGAAATATTCGTCATTCTTTTTAAAATCTCCTCCTTTTTCCACCTCCTATTTACACAAAAGTAGGAATTATTTGCTGAATCAGATATTTAATTTCTATTTTTGTTCATCTATTCATCTAATATCAATCAGGGTTGTGAAAAAAATCGATATAAAATCCATTTGGCCGTATGCCATTGCTATTGTATTATTCTTGGGCATCGCTTTGACATATTTCAGTCCTTTATTGGAAGGGAAAGTAATTAACCAGTCGGATATTTCTTCCTGGAAAGGAGCTTACGAAGAAATTCGCCAGTACGAAAGCCAAACCGGAGAAAATGCTTTATGGACAAATTCAATGTTCAGCGGTATGCCTGCCGTATCTATCGGCGGGGGAATACAATATACCGTCGTCCAGAAATTTTATAACCTTTTCTTTCCGTTGACCCGCCCCGCCAACGATTTGTTCTTACTTTTGTTCGGGTTTTATCTTTTATTGCTGGCCTTCCGGGTCAATCCCTGGTTAAGTATAGTGGGAGCCATTGCCTTTGCATTTTGTTCTTATAATTTCGAAATTATTCAGGTAGGACACAGTACAAAAGTCAATACAATCGCCTTTGCACCGATGGTCTTTGCAGCATTGGTATATGCTTACCGGAATAATTATTTACTCGGATCAGCTTTATTCGGACTTGCTGTAGCCTTTGAGATCATGTCCGCACATCCGCAGATTACGTATTACCTGATTTTTATCCTGCTGGCTTATACCCTGTCACAATTTTACACGGCCTTAAAAGCCAAGACCTTACCTAAATTTATCAAAACCTCTGTCTTTTTGGCCGTTGCAGCATTCCTCGGGGCCGGAACAAATGTTAGCTATCTGTGGCCCACCTGGGAATACGGAAAGTATACGATGCGGGGAGGGTCGGAACTGAGTATGCAAAACTCTCCCCAGACAACTGTCAACAAAGACGGATTAGACAAAGAATATGCTACATCCTGGAGTTATGGAATTGAAGAATCAGCCAATTTATTAATTCCGAATTTCAGGGGAGGCGCTTCCGGAGGACCTTTAGGTAAAAATTCGGAAACCTATAAAACCTTAAGCCGGGGAGGAGTAAGCAATGCCGATCAGATGATTAAGCAAATGCCCACTTATTGGGGCCCCCAGGCTTTTACCGCCGGACCGATGTATATGGGAGCTATCTCTATCTTTTTGTTCGTCCTCGGTCTTTTATTGGTAAAAGGACCTATGAAATGGTGGATAGCCGCTATTTCTGCCCTGGCTTTATTATTGGGATGGGGAAGGCATTTCCCTTTGGTATCCAATCTCTTCTTCGATTACGTGCCCCTTTACAATAAATTCCGGGTCCCCTCGATGATACTGGTTATTTTGCAGATTACCATTCCTCTTTTAGGTTTCTATTCCTTGAGTAAGGTTTTCAAAGGATGTTACGATAAAAAAACTTTTTCCAGAAATTTTAAAATAGCCCTGGGAATCACAGCTGGATTCTGCGCCCTCTTCCTGGTTTTCCCAGGGATTGCCGGTAGTTTTACCTCCCCTGCCGACGCCCAATATCCGGATTGGTTACAGAAAACATTGCCTGCGGACCGGGAAAGTCTGCTTCGGTACGACGCCTTCAGATCTCTGAGCTATATCGCACTGGGCGCTCTTACGGTATGGCTGGGTTATACTCAAAAACTCAAATTACCGTTGGCCATAGGCTGCCTCGGTCTATTGATACTAGCCGATATGTGGACCATCAATAAACGTTACTTGAACGATGAACATTTTGTCACACCCCGGGAATTCAACAATAATTTCGCTCTCCGCCCGGTAGACAAAGCCATATTGCAGGATGCTTCGGAAAGTTACAGGGTATTAGACTTAGCCGTGAATACGTTTAATGATTCCCATACCAGTTTCCACCACAAAACGATCGGAGGATACAGCGCCGTAAAATTACAGCGTTATCAGGATTTAATCGACTATCATATTTTACCTGAAATGCAGTCTTTTATAAAAGATTTGCAACAAAGCACTACCTTGGAAGATGTCGAAAATAGTCTGAACAAGCAGCATGTATTGAATATGCTAAATGCTAAATACATTGTTATTGATCCGAACTCAGCTCCGATTTTAAATCGCTCCGCCCTGGGAAATGCTTGGTTTGTGAACAACTACCAAATCGTAAACTCCCCGGATGAAGAAATTTTAAGCCTCAACAGGATAAATCCGAGGGAAACAGCTGTCATCGGAAAAGATTTTGCTGCTTCAGTTCAAGGAAAAACCTTCTCCCCCGATTCCACGGCAATAATAAAATTAGAGGAATATTCTCTCAACCGCCTGAAATACAAATCTCAGGCCACTACAGATCAATTGGCCGTGTTCAGTGAAATTTATTACCCTAAAGGCTGGGAAGTCAGTATAGACGGGCAACCTTCCGAGCTCTTCCGTACAGACTATATATTAAGGGGCATGATTGTTCCGGCCGGAGAACATACTATCACTTTTGAATACAAGCCTGCCTCCTACTATGAAGGAGCCGTTATCTCCCGTATATGTACCGGAATTTTGCTACTTCTCTTGGGAATAGCCGTTGTGCTGACAATAAAAAAGCGACGGGACACCCAGAAACAGACAAGGATAGCAGAGGCTTAAACCTTTGGGTTTTCTAAGAAAATTGATTTTGCATATTTTAAAAATTTGTAAGGCACCTTTACCTGGATGGCCGAATGTTTCTTATTTTAAAATGGATAGCGGTAATCAATAAATTCATCAAAGGGGAAATCAGGTTAAAAAAACAATAAGGCAAATAATCCAAGGTAGCCACTCCCAAGACTTTAGCCTGAGTCGCCCCGCAACTATTCCAAGGCACCAATACAGAAGTAACCGTAGCAGAATCCTCTAAGGCCCGGCTAAGTACTTCCGGCTTGAGTCCCTTTTCCTGATAAAGTTTTTGTAACATCTTCCCGGGAATGACAATCGCCAGATATTGGTCGCAAGCCGTGATATTAAAAAAGATACAGGTCAGCAGAGTCGAACCGACCAAAGAGGTCTGATTGACAATAAATTTTAAAAAGGTTTCTGTCACTTTCTTTAAAAAACCGCAGGCATCCATAACGCCCCCGAATGTCAAAGCCGTCAAAATCAGGAATACGGTATTCAACATTCCTTCCATCCCCCCTGTCGAAAGAAGTTTATCCACCTCCGTTAGTCCGGTTTCCAAATTCATTCCTCCAAAAACAGATTGCATCAATAACTGATATTTATTCTGAAAATGCTGAGTAGCCAAGAGCTGATTCAGCAAATCCGACTGAAAGATACAAGCGAATAAAATGCCTAAAACAGTACCGGCCAACAGGACGGGAATAGGAGGCACTTTCTTGATAATAAGAAAAATCAGAAGCACAGGCACGAATAACAACCCTAGATTGGTATTAAAAGTAGCAGCAATTCCCTGTTTGATAAATCCTGTATTTATTTCCGAAGCATTGTTTACATAAAAAATACCGATTATTCCAAAAATCAGAAGGGTAAGTAGAAAAGTAGGCCCCGTCGTGTACACCAAATAACGGATATGGGTAAAAACATCCGTCCCCGCAACGGCAGGTGCCAGATTGGTAGTGTCCGAAAGCGGCGACATCTTATCACCGAAATAAGCGCCTGAAATAACCGCCCCTGCCACCAGACCGGCAGGAAAATGAAAAGCATTCCCGATCCCAATAATCGCCACTCCGATGGTTGCAATAGTCGACCAAGAACTGCCGGTAGCCAGAGAAACAATACCGCATAACACAACGGAAGCCAACAGGAAATAAGCAGGATGCATAATATCCACACCATAGTAAATCATCAGGGGAATCACCCCGCTGATCATCCAACTCCCACTCAGCGCTCCGATTAAGAACAAAATCAATATCGAAGGCATTGCAGCATGTATCGTATGCAAAATCTTTTCCTGCATGCTTGCCCAACGTACCCCATTTCTCCACCCGATCATTCCTCCGATGGTTGCTGCAATGATCAAAGCCGTCTGATTGGCTCCCCCCAAAGTTTCATCGAAATACATCACATTGAAAAACAACAGCACGATTAAAACAATCACCGGGATAAGGGATTGTAAAAATGTTGGATTCTTTGAAACTGTCATTCAGATCACTTAAAATATAAAAATACTAACAAGGCCGGTCCTTAAGGCGGTCTTAAAATTTACTAAAACACAAATATTTACAACGCCAGATGACGCACAAACCCATTTTATCAAAAAGGCAAAGTTATAATAATTTCGTTTTCTCCCACAGGGACAACAGTTCCACTCGCTATAAAAAAGAGTATTTTAAGTATTTATAAATTTTATTCCGAATTTAAACCCTAACTTTGCAAACACAACCCCCATAGAATGACCAAACAATTCGGAAGGGGTTTTATTTACAGCTAACATTCAGTGAAACATTCTTATATGGAAAGAAGGGATTTTGAAATTATGGCTCCGGTAGGTTCTTACGAATCTTTATCTGCGGCTTTGCAAGGAGGAGCGGATTCTGTCTATTTTGGAGTAGAAGGTTTAAATATGCGGGCCCGTTCTTCTGCTAATTTTACCTTGGACGACTTACAACATATTGTGCAGCTTTGCAACAAGAAAAAAGTCAAAACCTACCTGACGGTCAATACCATCCTCTACAATACGGAACTGCAAAAAATGCATGAAGTGATAGATTGTGCTAAAAAAGCCGGTGTCACAGCCATCATTGCTTCCGATATCGCAGCTATCCTTTATGCCCGCTCCATAGGGGTAGAAGTTCATATCAGTACCCAATGCAATATCACGAATTACGAGGCTCTCCGGTTTTATGCGCAATATGCGGATGTTGTCGTGTTAGCCCGCGAAATGGATATGAACCAGGTAGCAGACATCCACCGCAGAATTCAGGCCGAAAACTTACGAGGTCCTCACGGAAAATTAATACGCATCGAAATGTTTGCCCACGGTGCCCTTTGTATGGCCGTATCTGGAAAATGTTACCTCAGTCTGCACGAGAAAAATGCTTCAGCCAACCGGGGAGCATGTTTTCAAATTTGTCGCAGAGCCTATACCGTAAAAGACAAAGAGGAAGAAATCGAACTGGAAATCGACAATGAATATATCATGTCACCCAAAGATCTATGCACAATCGGTTTTCTGAATAAAATGATCGAGGCAGGAGTGAGAGTTTTCAAACTGGAAGGCCGCGCCCGGCCGGCAGAATATGTGCTTACGGTATGCCGTTGCTATAATGAGGCCTTAAATGCCTGTCTTCAGGGAAGCTATACAACTGAAAAAATCCAAGCCTGGAAAGCCCAACTGTCCACCGTTTTCAACCGCGGATTCTGGGATGGCTATTATTTGGGAAAACGCTTAGGGGAATGGAGCGAAGTATACGGTTCAAAAGCCACCCGGAAAAAGATAGCCTTGGGAAAAGTGACGAATTATTTTTCCAATTTAAAAGTGGGAGAATTTAAATTGGAATCTGCAGATTTACAGAAAAATGACGAAATACTCATCACAGGAGAAACGACAGGAGTGCTGGAAATGAAGGTACCCGAAATGCGGGTAGACCTGATCCCGGTGGAAAAAATAGAAAAAGGAACCTTATTCTCCATGCCCGTTCCCCGGAAGGTACGCCGCGGAGACAAATTATACAAATGGGTTGAAACCACTCCAGACCTTATGCAATAATACTTTTATAAGTACAACATTAAAATTGCTGATACACTTCAGAAATGTGATAAGCCGGAATCAAGGAGTTTACAAAATTCCCACATCCGTCGGAGGACTTATTCTTCAAAAACCGATACGATTTCCAGAAGAATGTCAGTTTCCTTCAAAAGTATTTATTCCACCCCTTATCCGGCCTTACGAATGTTTTTTCTGAAAAAACGCGAAAAAGAAGAAGCAGATTTGGATAACTTAAAAATTTAGTTATATTTTTGGGGTATTCAATCTCTGTTTGAAAGAGGGAATACCCATCCAGAAAAAGTAACAGATGAGGAAGGATCCCCACAGAAATGCCTGGGAAACCTCTGCCGGAAAGAAATAGACTAATTTGAAAAAAATGAAAGAATTAACCAGAGCCGAAGAACAGATTATGCAAGTCTTATGGGACTTGGAAAAAGCTTTCGTAAAAGAAATCCGGGATAAATTACCGGAACCCAAACCTGCCTATAATACCGTCTCTACGATTGTCCGTATTTTACAGGACAAAGGATTTGTCAGTCATGAAGCCTTCGGAAAAAGTCATCGCTATTTTCCCCTGGTGGACAAAGAAACGTACACCCATAAATTTATGCGGAATTTTGTAGGCAATTATTTCGATAACTCTTTTTCCCGGATGATCTCTTTCTTTGCTAAAAAAGAAGATATTAACTTACAGGAATTAGAAGAAATTCTGCAAAACATTAAAGAGCATTCACAAGATTAATTTCTTATTATGGCATTTGTTTCCTATATCGTAAAATCGGGAATTATACTGATTGTCTTATTGATTTATTACGAAATAGTATTGAAAAGGCAAACTTCTTTCAAATTAAACAGATTTTATTTGCTGGGTTCATTATTATTTGCAGCAGGAATACCTTTTATACATATTTCATATCCGTTTTTTAAAGAGGTTTCTCCCATCAATATCCTTTCTTCCCCGGTGACAAATGTCCTGATTGACGGAGAGATAAGCGTAATTCCCCAGACCGGTGTCGGATGGGGACAGTATTTCATTTATTTCTATTTATGCGGAGTAATTATTTTTTCGATTCGTTATTTCCATTTTTGGTATCATATTTTTAAGCTGTTTTCCATTTTACCCCACAAAAAAATCCGGGGCTTACACATTTACCTGCTTTCTTCAACCATTCCGACTTTTTCTCTATTCCACCATCTCTTTTTTAATCCCCAAGGATTGGATAAAAAGAACCGACGGAAAATTTTCGAACACGAAAAAATTCATATCCGACAATGGCATAGCCTGGATATACAAATAAGCGAAATCATCTGTATTTTCAACTGGTTTAATCCGCTTGTCTGGATTTTCAAACGTTATATAATACAAAATCACGAATATATTGCAGATCAACAGGTCGTGCAGCAATTTCAGGCAAGCGGTTACCTGCAATTACTTGTCTACCAAACGCTGAAGGGAAATACTTCCTTCCGGAATTATTTTTCCTGCTCAAATTTAAAGAAAAGGGTAAAGATGATTACTCACGCTAAACCCGAGAAATCTAAATATTGGAATTATATTCCGGTTTTCCTGATAAGTAGTGTTTTATTCTTTTGCTCTACTTCTATCGCTATCGGAACTTCGGAATCTCCGGCAACCGATCTTTCTTCTTCTCTCCCTGTTGTAAAAGATCAGACAGCTTCGGCTTCTCTTCCGTTGCAAACCGGAGAAACGAAGGATACAGAAGCTGTTTTTCCGCCGGGAAATGTCAGGAACTGGATTAACCAACATATAAAATATCCGGTAGAGGCCATAGAAAAAAAATTACAGGGCACTGTTATTGTTGCCTTTACTATAGATGAAGCAGGAAAAAAGCAAAACGTCAGCATCTCACAAAGTTTAGCTCCATCGCTGGATGCCGAAGCGCTAAGACTTGTTCAAAGCATGCCGGACTGGAAATCCGCCGTTAAAGACGGGAAAAGGGTTAGTTCCTCTTTTGCTATCCCCATTCATTTCCGGCTTTCCCCGGCACAATCTTCCGAAACCTCTGTTCCAGAAAAAAAAGCCCTCTCCAAAGCAGAAGAAATGCCCCGATTCGGGGAAGATGTGACACAATGGATAAACAAACATATCCGATACCCAGCCGAAGCACAAGCTGCCGGCTACAAAAGCAAAGTGTACGTTCATTTTATAGTAGATAAAAACGGAGATGTCAAAGAGGTAGAATTAACCCATAAAAGCCCCCATGAAGTACTCAATCAGGAAGCGATTCGGGTTATAAAATCTATGCCTAGATGGGAAAGTCCGGGAAAAGTAGAAGGCAAACCCGTAAATGTATCCTATACTCTTCCCATTAACTTTCTCAATAACTCCCCCGGGTATCCCGACGGAAAAGGATAAAACGAATTTTCCATTGTGAAAAAAATTTCTATCTTTGTTTGGCTAGGCGAAGAAATTCGTCTATTTCAAAACTGTCTTTTTAGCTCCTTATTTTAAGGAGGTTAAAATTTATAGATATCAATTCATCATAATTAATAGAACAAACCTATGAACGAGGAAGTAAAATTATTCATGGATGATGCCAAAGAGCAAATGGAAAATGCGTTAAATCATCTGGAAAATGAACTGGCCAAGATCAGAGCCGGCAGAGCGAATCCCAAAATCCTGAACGATGTGTTGGTCGAATATTACGGTACGCCGACTCCCCTGGCTCAGGTTGCGAATATTACTTCACCCGATCCCCGCACGATCACCGTACAGCCTTGGGAAAGACAGATGATCAGCCCCATCGAAAAGGCAATTCGGAATGCAAATCTCGGTTTTAATCCCGATAATAACGGGGAACTGATCCGTATCAACGTTCCTCCTTTAACCGAAGAACGCAGAAAAGACCTGGTAAAACAATCCCGCACCATCGGCGAAACCGCCAAAGTAAGTATACGCAATGCCCGACGGGATGCCATCGATCAGTTTAAAAAAATGACGAAAGAAGGTTTACCGGAAGATGCAGCCAAAGATGCAGAAGCAGATGTACAAAAATTGACAGATGCTTACAGCAAAAAGATTGAGGATATGCTGGCTATGAAAGAAAAAGATATTATGACAATTTAATCTTCCGGAAAACTCTCAATAAGTATCCCATTAAAAATAGAAAGGATGGTCCAAAAAGTTAAAATTTCGATTTTTCGGACCATCCTTTTTATTTTTGATAAATCAGCTTGGCTTTTTCGAGATCAGCCGGCGTATCTATACCGATTGATTCGTGTTCTGTTATTTTTACAGCAATATGATAACCATTTTCCAGCCATCTCAACTGTTCCAGGGATTCCGCTTTCTCCAATCTTCCCGGCAATAAAGCCGTAATCTCTTTCAACACCTCCGGACGGTAAGCGTACATACCTACATGTTTATAAAAAGCAGTTTCTGCAAACCAATCCTGTGTTTCCACACCTCTGCAATACGGTATAGGGGAACGGGAAAAATACAAGGCCTTTCCGTCACCGGAAAACACCACTTTCACTTTGTTCGGATCAAAAATATCTGTATTGTTGTCAAATTGTTTAGCCAATGTGGCTATTTGTATCTCCGGATCTTCAAAACAATTCGCCAGAGCCCGAATTTGTTCAGGCAATATAAAGGGTTCATCTCCCTGAATATTGATGACTACATCGTAAGAAAGATCCCGTTCACTGACGATTTTACAATAAGCTTCAAAACACCGGTCTGTACCACTTCGGTGAGCGACAGCAGTCATGACCGCCCGTCCGCCAAAAGCCATAACCTTCCTATATATCCGATCATCATCCGTCGCCACAAACACATCTGAGCTAACCTTTGCAGCTTTCTCGACCACATGCTGTATAACCGGTTTCCCCCCGATTTCAGCCAAAGGCTTACCGGGAAAACGGGTAGAAGCATAACGGGCAGGAATAATTATCAACAACTTCATCATCTTTATTTCTGAACTTCCTTTGTTTCGCGTATGTCCTTTTTTACCATCTGGCATTTCCCATCGAAAAACACACCCTCTTCTATCGACAAAACAGAAGAGAGAATATCTCCGACAATCCGGGCCGGAGCTTTTAAGGTCACGGCAGCTTCCGCCGTGATATTTCCGATCACCACCCCTATCACATCAACATTGACACATTCTATATCTCCTTCTATCTTTGCTGTATTTCCCACTACTAGCCGGCCGGAAGTGTGGATTTTTCCTTTAATTGTCCCATCTATCCGGATATCGTTTTTGGTCTTAATATCCCCGACAATATGAGTACCCTCACAAATCAAGTTTACAGCATTACTGTTTGGTTCTTTCCCCATATTCTTCTATTTTTATATTTACATTTTCCTATTTTCCGGCTTTACCGCCCTTGTTTTTCAAAAGTCGGCCACAGGCTTTCCTCGCAGGCTTCCCGGTTCTTCCTATTTGACAGTTCTGTCTTGCAGTTTCAATCCCTTCTCAATAACTGTACGCGGATGTAAAAGCAGACAAGAAGTTACCAAATGTCCCTTTATCACTGCACTTTCTTTTAAACAAGCCTTTCCGGACACTTGTACATCCCCTGTAATCAAACCGGCAGATAACAAATCAGCACAACTCACATTCCCTTCCACTTTTGCTCCCGCAGGCAGAAAAAAAGTAGCTTTACAATGAACATTACCCGTCAATGTCCCTTTTAAACAGACGTTTTTATCCGAAAAAATATCTCCTTTTACCACGGTTCCCTCCAGTATCAACGAACCGCTATTTCCTATATTAAAATCACTTTGACCCATTTTTACTCCAAAACAAATACGAATTAACTAAAAAACACCTGCAAATCCAAATAATTAATTTAAAGATTTACCCTCTACACCCAAAGAATACATTTAAGGGAATTGTTATTTCCTTCAAATCCGTCAGATCCGCTTCTATCCTTTCCCTCTATTTTCCTCCAACAAGCACCATCGTTAACGGAAATATCAATACCCTGTGCTGAAAACAAGGCAACGAACAGGAACAGGCTTATTTATATAATTACGACCCTTTTTGACGCCTGACTTCTGCTTCCTTTAAAGAAAATAATGGTTTATTCTGGAACAATTCTTCAGGGAAATATAATGTTTCCGGTTTATCGTACGACGGAAACGGAAACTTAAAAAGCTTGAAACGATTTGACGGAGAAGATAGCGTAAAGCATGATTTCACCTATCATTATTCTAACCCTGTCAGCCGGAATGCTTTATCCCAGGTAACAAACAAGGGAATAAACTCTCCCTTATACCGCTACGACAAATTGGGAAATATGCTATACGACGGCCGTAGGGATATTTACCTTTCATACAATCTACTAAATTTACCCGATACCATCAGTCAGGGTTCGGATAATATTTCGTATATTTACACTGCAGGAGGAGAAAAACTGGCGCAGCGCATAGGGAGTTCTTATACATATTACAGGGGAGTGATAATTTACGCAGGAAATACCCTTTCCTATATCAAACAGCCGGAAAGCCTTATCCGCAAAGACAGCCCCTATTACACCTACAACTACTTCTTAAAAGCTCATCTGGGCAATACCCGAGTGTTGCTGGAAGCCGTAGAAGACAGTTTAAGAACCGTTCAGACAACAGATTGTTATCCCTTCAGCCTTTCCTTTGAAAACAACAACCTAAACCGGAACAAATATCCATACATCGGTAAAGAATTCCAGAACGTTTCCTTAGGAGGCCGGATGCTATCGATGTACGATTTCGGGGCTCGCTCTTACGATCCGGAAACCGGCCGTTGGTTTAACATTGACCCAGCCCTTCAGCTAGCCACTCCCTATGGCTTTTGTGGAAACAATAAGAGCAGCGGAAACTCAAGGCGTTTTAAGCGGATTATTCTATGGTGATGATACTATTTGGAGAATTATATTTAAATAATAATAGATTAATTATGAAACTATTGATTTTATTAATGATATTCTCTTTTGTAACAGGTTGTAAGAATTCTAAAATTACATCGAATAAGGAAAAACAGGTAGAAAAAGATTCTTTACTAAATATTAAAGAACAAATTACAGAAGATACTTCTATAAGTCGTGCTGTCATACATAAAATGATAGAAGAGGATGAGCTATTAAATAAGTACAGAAGAATTCCCGAGGATTCTTTATTACTTACTAAAATTCATTATAAAGACACAATTCCGAATTATATAATC
>NZ_JH594597.1:358410-359465 GCF_000243215.1 Odoribacter laneus YIT 12061
GATGATGTAATAGAATAGCTAAAGAGATTTGATTTTTGTTCATTGATTTTTAGCTATTCACATTGACTTTTCAAATTTTAAGTAGAAAATCGCAATAAGAGAATTCCTATTGCGGTTTTCTTTTTAATCGTTTGTAAAGAGATGGATTTTCTGTCTTTATTTCAATTTTTAGATGCCGAAATATTACGTATATTTACACAACGGAGGGAAAAAGGACATCATAAAGACCGAGGATTCTTATAAATACTACGAAATGGTAATTTACAACAAGCTTTAGTAATCCTACAAAAACGGTTGGATAGAAAGCTTTCAAGTGCATTAAAGCTTTAATAAGTGGATGTGCAAACGGAACAATAACCGAACCAGCTTAGATAGCTAAGGAAGATAATAGAGAATACGAAAGACTAAACTTTATATCTATTTTCTTATGACAGCTTTAAGAAGGAAGAATAATTTTCTGACACCAGAAAAATATTTTGAATTTGATTTGAATTTCATATTATAATAGAAATTTTACATCTCTATTAAAATTATTTTTTAATCTTGATAAGGAAATCATAAGAGAACAGTTCTTTTATTACGCATTATCTCTATTTGAATTGTATAAATAACCATGATATTTTTATATTTACACAAAAATAGAGATTTATGTACCGTATCCTATTGCTAAAACGCAATAAAATAATGGAGCAGGGAATAATCAGCAAAAGTTATCTAAATTTTTAATGAATTATTCTATACAAGATAATTATATGGAGAAAATCATATCTAAATTAGGCATAATCATTATGAAACTATTGATTTTATCAATGGTACTCTTTTTTGTAACAGGTTGTAAGAATTCTAAAATTACATCGAATAAGGAAAAACAGGTAGAAAAAGATTCCTTACTAAATATTAAAGAACAAATTACAGAAGATACTTCTATGAGTCGTGCTGTCCTACATAAAATGATAGAACAGGATGAGCTATTAAATAAGTACAGAAGAATTCCCGAGGATTCTTTATTACTTACTAAAATTCATTATAAAGACACAATTCCGAATTATATAATC
>NZ_JH594597.1:359976-454648 GCF_000243215.1 Odoribacter laneus YIT 12061
ATTTGATTTTTGTTCATTGATTTTTAGCTATTTGCATTGACTTTTCAAATTTTGAGTAGAAAATCGCAATAAGAAGATTCCTATTGCGGTTTTCTTATAGTTGGCTGTGTATGGGAAAGCTCGCAAAAACGGAACATTCCTTTGGTCAAAATTTGTAACAGTAGTAAGCTACTGTATAATTAAGGTAACATTTTAGAAATTGAAAAATGTATTCCTTTTATTTTTTATCATAGGCCCATTTTAAATAAATGGTTCCCCAGGTAAAACCGGCCCCAAAAGCCGATAAGATCAGGTTATCGCCTTTATGCAACTGATTCTCCCATTCATAAAGACAGAGAGGAATAGTAGCAGAAGTAGTATTACCAAACTTATGAATATTGATCATTACTTTAGAGGGATCTAACCCCATCCGGTGAGCTGTAGCATCAATAATCCTCAGATTAGCCTGATGAGGTACTAGCCAGGCAACATCTTCTGCTGACAGATGGTTTTTCTCCATAATTTCTGCCGATATATCTGCCATTTTCGATACAGCATGTTTAAATACATATTGTCCGTCCTGATAGATAAAGTGCTCCCGGTTTGTAACCGTTTCGATAGAAGGCGGATTCAAGGATCCACCCGCTTTCATATACAAATGGGAGCGACCGCTTCCGTCTGAGCGAAGAATATGATCTATAACGCCTAAATGCTCATCAGAAGGCTCCAACAAAACCGCAGCGGCGGCATCTCCAAACAAAGGGCAAGTCTTACGATCTGTATAATCAGTAATGACGGACATTTTTTCAGCTCCCACAAAAACCACTTTTTTATAACGTCCTCCTTCAACAAACTGGGAAGCCGTTACCAAACCGTAGATAAAACCGGAGCAGCCAGCATTCAAATCAAATCCAAAAGCATTTTTTATCCCCACCATATCCGCTATGATTTGAGCATTCGCCGGGAAATGCATATCGGGAGTGACCGTCGCACATATCAGCAAATCTACTTCTTCTGGACTTGTACCTGTTTTTTGCAATAAATCTTCTACCGCCTTACTTCCCAGATAAGCACTTCCTTTATCCTTATCTTTTAAAATATGCCTCTCTTTAATTCCGACTCGGGTCATAATCCATTCATCGGTCGTATCCACCATCCGACTTAACTCATTATTATCCAAAATATAGTCGGGATAATAGGCTCCCACTCCTGTTATTATTGCCTTTGGCCTTTCCATAATTTACTTTGACTTTCGATATTTTATTTTCCGGAGAATCTAAAATATCAGATTCCAATTCATAAATCAACGATTTTACGTACAAAAACGGGTTTAGTGTAAACAGACATAGCCTCCTACACTATAGGAGGCTTTGTTATAATAAAACAATCCCGTATAGCGTAAAATTATGCAACTACTGATTTTTCAATAGCTAATTTACCTCTGTAATATCCACATTCCGGACATACGGTATGATACTGTACAGCAGCACCACAATTCGAACACTTTGCAATCGCCCTTACAGTAAGTGCATCATGAGTTCTTCTTTTATTCCTTCTCTGTTTAGAGATCTTGCGTTTAGGATGTGCCATTTCTCTTTTTTTATTTAGTTATTAATTAATTTTCTCAAATCATCCCACCTCGGATCAGTAGGTTTCTCTTTCTCATCTGTAATATATTCATCCAATACTCTTTCCATCGCCGGATCACAATGCCCTTCTTCATGTACAACCCGCATCGGATAATTCAGCATATAGATTTCATAAAGATATGAACTTAAATCCAAAAAATCATCTTCCGGAGCCAAGATAATAAAATCATCTTCATTATCCACTTCTCTGCCGCTCTGTTTCACATATAAACTCAGCTCTCCTTTTATTTGAAGATCGAAAACTTCCAAACACCTGTCACAAATTGCTTTCACACTCCCTTCGATTTTCATATTTACTTCCATCAAAAGCGAACTTTTAATGATTTCGACTACAGCTTCTATCTTCCCTTCCGTACCTTTGGTCGCTTCAAAACAATTGAAAAAACTGTCCTCCAACACGAAATGAAATGTATGCCGTCCCTCTCCTAAGCCCCTGTGAGCTACCTTATATTCTTTCAATTTATCCACAATTCTTGAAGTAAAACGGCGCAAAGATAGCAGAAAAAGTAGAAAGAAAAAAGAAAATGAAAAAAGAAAATGAATATTCAAGACAACCTTCTTTGATTATACCTATAAGTTTTTCATGAAACGATTTGATTACAAGAATATTTTATGTATTTTTGTCCCTCATTTTGAAGTGGTCTGTGCTTTAAACTGTAAGGCTGAACCTTAGCCATTTACCTTACAGGCACATTCCGGAATAAAAAGTTAATGAGTCTGCCCGACTACCGCGTTTCTTTTAATCCTGTGAAATGCAAGGACATATCACTTCAGAACACAAACAGATGTATAATTTAAATTAAAAAAAGAAGTGGATCAAATCAGTTACAAAACAACTTACGTCAACAATGCCACGGTAAAAAAAGAATGGGTTTTGATTGACGCAGAAAATGAGGTTTTGGGACGTCTTGCCGCTAAAGTTGCGAAACTATTGAGAGGCAAATACAAACCGTCCTACACTCCTCACGTAGACTGCGGAGATAACATTGTCATTATCAATGCAGAAAAAATTGTATTGAGCGGTAATAAATTAACCGACAAACAGTACACCCGTCACACCGGATATCCCGGCGGACAAAGACACACTACCCCGGCAGCCGTATTGGCAAGTCATCCGGAAAGAGTGATCGAACACGCCGTAAAAGGAATGCTTCCCAAAAGCCGTCTCGGAAGAGCCGTAATGAAAAACCTTTATGTTTATGCTGGTACAGAGCATGCCCAGCAAGCTCAACAACCGAAAAAAATCGATTTAAACACACTTAACTAATAAGGTATGGAAGTAATTAACGCTATCGGCAGAAGAAAAGCAGCAGTAGCTCGCGTTTATGTAAACGAAGGGAAAGGTAATATCACGATTAATAAAAGAAGTCTGGAAGAATACTTCCCATTACCTACACTTCAGTATATTGTAAAACAACCTTTAGAATTATTGGGCGTAAGTGGCCAATATGACATCCGGGTTAACCTGGACGGAGGCGGTTTTAATGGGCAGGCAGAAGCTTTACGCTTAGGTATTGCCAGAGCCTTGGTCGAAATTAATGCAGAGAATAAACCTCAACTGAGAGCTGCAGGATTCCTAACCCGCGATCCGCGTGAAGTGGAACGTAAAAAACCAGGACGTCCGAAAGCTCGTAAGAGATTCCAGTTCTCTAAACGTTAATAGCAGTTTAGTATCTAAATTGACGGGACTTCTACTCAGGACTACCCGGCAATTGCTTAAATGAAGAATGTAAACTTTTAAAAAATTAGTATGTCTACAAATTTTGATGAATTATTAAATGCAGGTTGTCACTTTGGACACCTCACCCGTAAATGGAATCCTAAAATGGCTCCGTATATTTTTATGGAGCGAAACGATATCCACATTATTGACCTGAATAAAACAGCGATTATGTTGGACAAAGCTTCAGCAGCTTTAAAACAAATTGCTAAATCAGGAAGAAAAATTCTGTTTGTTGCAACAAAAAAACAGGCTAAGGACATTGTTGCAGAAAAAATTTCCAATATTAATATGCCTTACGTTACAGAAAGATGGCCGGGCGGAATGCTGACCAACTTCCCGACAATCCGGAAGGCTGTGAAAAAAATGACCACCATCGATAAGATGGAAAAAGACGGAACTTTCGATCATTTGTCAAAGAGAGAAAAACTGCAGATTGCCCGTCAACGTGCAAAACTGGATAAAAACTTAGGAAGTATTGCTGATTTGACCCGTCTTCCAGCTGCTCTTTTTGTAGTAGATGTTATGAAAGAATACATCGCTGTCAAAGAAGCCAATACACTGGGAATTCCTGTATTTGCTATGGTAGACACCAACTCTAACCCGGACAATATCAATTTCGTTATCCCTTGTAATGACGATGCTTCTACTTCTATCTCACTGATTATAGACAAAGTAGCCGAAGCGATTAAAGAAGGTCTGAACGAACGGAAAGCTGAAAGAGAAAAAGAAGGGGACAAAAAACCTGTTGTTAAAAAATCAGAAAAAGTAACTGCAGAAGAAGAAGAGGAAGAAACAGTAGCAGAAGAAAAGAATGAAGAAGTAGAAGAAGCTACTGAAGAATAAACTATTTACGATTTGAGATTTCAGATTACTGTGATAATCCAATCAAAAGTCAAAAACTCAAAAACGTATTAAAATGGAAATAAAAGCAGCTGATGTGATGAAGTTGCGTCACGCAACAAATGCAGGGATGATGGATTGTAAGCATGCGCTTCAGGAGGCTGAAGGCGATTTCGATAAAGCAGTTGATATCATCCGCAAAAAAGGTCTTATCGTAGCTAGCAAGCGGGCTGACAGAGAAGCAAAAGAAGGTTGCGTTCTGGCAGTAGTGGAGGGGAAAAAAGGTGTTTTAGTAAGCCTTAATTGCGAAACAGACTTTGTGGCTAAAAATGAAAACTTTATCAATTTTACAAAACAAATTCTGAAAACCGCTCTGGAAAATATGCCGGCCGACCTGAACAGCTTACTGGCATTAAAATTAGACGGCAGAAGTATCGCTGATCAAATAGCAGAACAAACCGGTATCATCGGAGAAAAACTGGAATTGAGTTTTTACGGAAAATTAGAAGCCGAAGATGCTATAGCCTATATCCACCCCGGAAATAAGCTGGCTACTATTGTCGGTTTCAACAAACCGACCGATATGCAGGTGAAAAAAGATGTAGCAATGCAAGTTGCCGCTATGGACCCTATCTCTATCGATAAAAATGATGTACCGGAAAGCGTTATCGCTCACGAACTGGAAATCGGTAAAGAAAAAGCCCGCGAAGAAGGTAAACCGGAAAACATGCTGGAAAAGATTGCTCAAGGTCGCTTGAATAAATTCTTCCAGGAATCCACTTTGATGAATCAAGCCTTCATTAAAGAAGCAAAACAAACAGTAAAAGCGTATATTCAAAGTAATGACAAAGACTTGACTGTTACAGGCTTTGTAAGATACACTTTGAACGACTAAACAAGGCTGTCCGGAAAGTATTGAAATAAAATACCCGCAACCAGTTTGGTAAGTGATGAATTTTAAAAGAAAAGCACCTCAATGAGGTGCTTTTTTATTCCCTGCGACAAAGGAAGGTGTCATACATAAACCCAAGAAAAATTTCTTTCGTTTTACACAGTAGGGACGTGCCCTACTGTGTAATTTTCATATTATGATGAAGATTGTATGCAGAGAGCTTTCTGTTTTTCGCAAAAAAGGTCCGTCCCTCTGGGGGGGAATTGAAGGCGTATTCCCTGAGCGTCTTATTTAGTTGCCTCTATTTTGGTGACATAGCGTACAAACAAATCGGAGTACCAACGGGTTCCCTTGGGACGATGATTGTCATCATATACATCGATTTGCTCCAGCTGCAACCGGTTTGTCGTATCTGTCTTCAAAATATTCTCTGCTTTTTCCCGGGATACTAACACAAAAGGAAGACATTCCCGTACAAGAGAATCATTTTTTAAATCCAAAGGTAAAATACGTTTTCCCGCCTCATAAACCAATTCTATCCTCAACTCCTCGCCTAAAGGATAGTAAAAAGGCAAAGTATTCAATTCTTCGATATTACGCACTTCCCGGATACTTTTCATTTCCCGGTTATTAAATAGATGAGCAATAAAAGGCATTAAACTTATTTCGACCATCAAAAAGAGAAAAACGATTCCCCATAAAAAAGATAAAGGACGTACTTTCCAGGCAGAACGGATCAAAAACCACAACGCCCATATAAAAAGCAATGTTATCACGATGAATAAAGCCGTGCTCATTAACCCTTCTGAATAAAACAGTAAATATACAGCCACCGGTAAAGCAACAACAGCTAAGCAAATCAAAAATGCATTGATTTTAAAAATGATTTTATCGCTACGGGATAACAAATGCATTCGGATTTTTTCCACCCAAAAGTAAAATAAATGGGCCACGACCATAGCCCCGGGTATCAATATCGGCAGTAAATAACGGCTTTTCTTTTCGGGCAAGAAAGACAATAGAATCAAGATAGTTAAAGTCCAACTTACGGTAAGTGCATACTCTTTCTTTAAACTCATCCGCCGTTTCCAATACGGCCAAATTAAAGCCGTCAATAAAAACAAAGACCAGATCCCTGATTCCAGAAAAAATTTCCAATAATAATACCAAGGCCGCACGTTGTGTTGCAACCAAGCAGTACTTTCCTTATCGGCGATATAAAGTGCCATATCCCGATGGTATACATACAAATATGCAGGCCACCAAAGGCTGATCACCAGGCAAAGCAGTACCATAATCAGAATCGGTCCTCCTTTTTTCCGCACAGAAGGCCGGTAAATGGCAAAGTAAGAAATCAAAAAGGGAAGTAGTAAGGCATAAAAAGAAACCGGTCCTTTTCCCAGAAAGGAAAGCCCCATCAAGACACCTGCTCCGATAAAATCTTTCCAGCGAGGCCCCTCTTCCTCAAATCCCCGGAATAAAAAATAAATGGCTCCCAGCATAAAACTGTGACAATAAATATCCCAGGTAGCGGTCCGTCCCATAAGAATAATATTGACAGAAGTACATAAAATCAAGGCCGCCATTAAGCCATAAAGTCGGCTACGCGTGAGTTTTACGGATAGGAAATAAAGGAAAAAGACTAGTAAAGTAGCTATAATCCCCGCAGCAGCCCGTTGTAAAAGGATATTATCAGGGGAGAGAAATTCCATGCCGGCGGCTACCCAGGTAGGCAAAGGCGGTTTTTCCAACCGCAAATCCCCATTCATGGTAGGTACTAACCAATTATTATATTCCACCATTTCACGAGCCGTAACCAAATTACGGGATTCCATAATATCCGGATAAATGACGGGATTATGAATGAAGAAGGTAAAAAAACAAATTATTCCTATAAACAGAAAATGAAAACCTTTTTTGTCAAACATACTCAATTCCTTATAAATTTTTCAAGCGCAGGTTCTATTCTTTCCGATAGATAAAACAAAAGTATAAAAAATCTGTAGTGCTACAAATTATTCTTCAACACCCTCAGATGAAGAAAATGTTTATTTTATTATAAAGGTAGATTTGAAAGACCGGCCTTGGTGAACAATGCATTGCCGAACAACCTTTCTTAGTGCCCCATTGTTGAAAATTTATTCCTGACAAAAATTTAATAGTGAACAGTTATTTTACCCGAATCAAAGGTTTACCTATACGCAGCAGATAGGCATTTCCTCAGGAAATCAATTTAAAACCAGTCTACTCTTTTATTCATAATTTAACAAAAACAAATTTATTTAAGGCAAAGTTTTTGCAACATTCACCTTACAATTTCGTTAGCCTTTTAATATTGTTTATGATATGAGAAGCATAATTAAAAATAAGAAGACAAAATAGATCCTTGTAAGGGAGAAGAAAGATAAAATAGAAATTATCTACAATCCGCCCAGCTTGTCTTCTTATTTGAACCTGATGAGAAAGGCATGAAAAAAGTTTCAAAATATATTCTGCTGATTATTGTATTTTTACCCTTACTTTATTTCAGAGATTTTACTCCGAATAATGAACTCAAATACTTAAGTATTGCTGACGAAGCCTTACGATCCGGAACCTATTTAACTTTTACACACGAAGGTTCAATTTATACGGATAAACCCCCTCTGTATTTATGGCTTATCATGCTTTGTAAACAACTTCTGGGCCATCATAGTATGCTTCTTCTCGGTCTATTTTCGTTTATACCGGCTCTCCTCATTCTATACGTTATGGAAAAATGGTTAAGCCCTTATATTCCCTCAAATTATTTATTTACCTTCAGTTTAATGCTTATAACTACGGGATTATTCGCAGGCTCCGCTATTGTGCTTCGAATGGATATGCTGATGTCTCTTTTTATCCTCCTTGCCCTGTATACTTTTTATCGCATGTATACCGGTCAAGCCGGTAAAGGAGCAAAAGTACTTTTACCTCTTTATATATTTCTGGCTCTCTTCACCAAAGGTCCTCTCGGACTTATCATTCCTTTCTTCTCCATTTTAGTCTTTTTGTTATACCAAAAAGAAGGAAAAACTTTTTTCAGCTATTTCGGTCTTCTGCAATGGTTTATTCTTGTCGGCCTGTGCAGCGTGTGGTTTTTAGGAGTTTATTGGGAAGGGGGATCAAATTATCTTTACAACCTCGTTTTTCACCAAACATTAGACCGGGCGATGGATTCGTTTCACCACAAGGAACCTTTTTATTATTATTTCACCACGATCTGGTATGCCTTAGCCCCTTGGTCGTTACTTTATATTTTTGTTCCGGCCATCGCTCTGTGGAAAAGACAATTGAAAAGCAATATCGAAAAATTCTTTCTGACAATTCTTGTTGCAAATTTTCTTCTCCTCTCTTTATTCAGCAGTAAATTAGATATTTACCTTTTACCGATATTCCCCTTTTTTGCCGGATTAACGATCCTATTACTAAAGCGTTTTTTCGAACGGACCGTTTCTTTTACTATCGCCGTACCGGCCCTCTTGTTCGCATTGTCACTTCCAGCTTCTTATTTTTTTATCACACAGACAGAATGGCATTATCCCGTTTCTTTACAAATCGCTATTTTCTTATTATCAGCAGCAGCCCTTTTATCTTTGTATTACCTGTACCGGAAAAAAATACTATACGCCATCAGAAGTCTGGCCGGAGGAATTATTCTGGTTATTTTTATCGGAGGGTTTTATATTCCCCATCTCAATCCTTATATCGGCTTCCGGGAAATATGTCGGGAAGCAGCCCAAATAGCAGCCCAACAAAATATTGATCACTACTATTATTACAATTTCCGCAGCGGAGAAAATATGGATGTTTACCTAAAAACAGAAGTAAAAGAAATAAGAATTTACGAAATTCCGGAAATAGCTCAAAGAGAAAATTTCATTTTATTTCTTCGTAATAAAGACATACGCCGTAATCCTGCCTTGCCCCCGCTACTTCCCCAAGATCATTCCATAGATTGCGGCAATTACCGCATTGTGCTTTTCCGGAAACTCCAGCAAGAGAATCTTCCGGCAGAAAACAATCCCATAAAAAGCCTGTCTTTCCGATGAAAGGTCTGTGTCCGATTAACGTTTATCTGACAATTCCCGATTGGCAAGTCTCCGGTTGCGACTAATAAAATTTAATCCCAAATTTCCATTTATTCCCGAAGCACAATTCTTTCATCTTCAAAAACAGGCTCTATTGACAATTTTCTCTTTTAAAAGAAAAAATCAATACATCTGTGTAATATCCCAGACAAAAGCCCGGATACCGTTTTCTTTATTTACATTATCTAATTTTTCGACATATTTTAAGATCAAAGGCACCATTTCTTCTTCTACGATAGTCATCGTAGCAGAGTTCATTTCCGGCCAGGTATGAGATCCCATTCGCGGCTCGCCCGTCATTGTTCCGGCTCCATTTACCAAAGGCCATTGTGTAAAACCTTTGATTTGAAGCTGATCCAATATATAAGCGACACGCTCCGTAAGGGCTTGATTATATACGATAAATACTGCTTTCATATTTTACAATTTTCTTTTGAATCATCCAAAGATGGAAAATGAGGATGTCTCAAAAGGGAATACTTCCCCTTTTAGACAACCTCACCATTATTTTACTTTTTAGGCAGATCCTTTTCCGGATCAAAATCACTCATAAACTTAAACTGCTTGCTGAGAGCCTTTTTCTTATCCCGGCTACCGCTCTTATCCATACTAGCATATACCACCGGTACAATCAACAAGGTAATAATGGTAGAAAATACCATACCTCCGATTACGGCAACACCCATCGGACGCCAGGTTTCAGAACCTTCCCCTACACTCAATGCCATAGGCACCATACCTAAAATGGTGGTTAAAGAAGTCATCAGAACCGGACGTAAACGAGAACGACAAGCCTGAGCAATAGCATCGTAAAGCCGAACACCCCGCTCCCTCATCAAATTGATAAAGTCTATCAATACAATACCGTTCTTCGTCACAATACCGATCAACATAATTGCCCCCAAAGCTGCAATTACACTCAAGGTGGTACGAGTGATCAGCAAAGCCAGAATCACTCCGGAAAATGCAAAAGGTATAGACAACATAATAATAAACGGCATCTTAAACGATTCAAACTGAGCGGCCATCACAATATATACCAACATCAAAGAAAGCAACAACAACATAAACAAAGAGCTAAACGACTCTTGCTGATCTTCATATCCACCTCCGATATACAAGCTTACTTCCTGCGGCACATCTTCCAAATTATCGAGCATTTGTTGGGCAGCTGTTGCAATTTCTCCCATGGCTACTCCTGCTTTAGGACTAATAGATACTTTCAACATCCGCTGCTTACTCTTCCGTTCGATATTAGGTGGAGAATAATATTCCTTGATCTCTCCTAACTCTTTCAGACGGACTTTTTCTCCTTTTCCGTCGGTAATCAGAATATTTTCCAACTCCGTCAAAGACGAACGATATTTTTCTTCAAAGCGGACAATGATATCGTATTCTTCCCCATCTTCTTTAAACTTACTGTTCCGGTAACCATAAATACGATTTCTCAAAGCATTTCCGACTTCCGTAGTAGTCAAACCATGACGGGCCAATTTATCCCGGTCCAAATAGACGCGCATTTCGGGTTTATCATTATCCCGGCTGATCTTAATATCTTCTGCCCCCGGAATCTGACGCGCTTTATTTGCAATCTCATTTGCCAAACGACTTGTCATATCAAAGTCGTGACCCATTATTTCAATATCTACCGTATTGCTGGTCATGGAATTACTGGAAGTAGAAACCGTATATTCCAGAATATCGGGAAAACGTTTCAATATATCCCGCAATTGGTCGGCAATTACAAATATATCCCGGTCTCTCTCTTTCACGTCTTTCACCCTCACCCGCATATTTAAAATATTATTACCGGTAGAGTTCATCATAGAAGCAAAAGAAGCTTCCTCCTCGCTACCATACGAAAGGTTGATAATGGTAACTTCCGGAATCTCAGTCCGTATGACAGAATCAATATCGAAAGCTACCCGTTTCGATTCCTCCACCCGCTGACCGGTCTGCATCTTTACATAAACAGACATAGATCCCTGGTCGTTCTGAGGCATAAAGTCTGTTTTGATATACCGCATCATGCTGCAAGAACCGATAAATATACCCAACATCAATGAAATAACGAATATTTTATGGGTAAGTACCCAACGAATTAACCGTTCATACCAGGCATCCAGTTTATCCAACGAACGGGTAACAAACGCATAAAAACTAAACTTCCCATTATCCTTCACTTCCTGTATCTTCAGCAGCTGGGAACACAACATCGGAGTTAAGGAAATAGCTGTAGCTGTAGAAGTACACACGGTGATACATACGATCCACCCTAATTGTTTAAACAAAATACCCGTCATTCCGGTTACCAATGTCAGTGGGAAAAATACGGCCACTGTCACCAATGTCGTCACAATTACGGACAACCATACCTCATTTGTACCGTATTTAGCAGCTTCCCGCGGCCGGCTTCCCCGGTCAATATGTTTCGTTACGTTTTCCAACACTACAATGGCATCGTCCACGACCATACCGATCGCTATAGAAAGCGAAGACAACGATATCACATTCAACGACTCTCCGGTCGCAAACAAATAAATAAAAGCAACAATCAACGAAATCGGGATAGTCAAAGCAATGATAAACGTAGCTCGCCAACGTCCTAAAAAGAGGAATACCACCAATACGACGAAGATTAAGGCATACATCAAAGAATCCTGCAGATTATTGATAGACTTCACAATAAAATCGGAATTATCCACAATAATCTCAAAGTTGATATCTGTAGGTAAATCTTTTTGAGCGATAGCCAATTCTTTCTTCACTTGTTTCGCAATTTGCACAGCATTGGCATCGGTCTGCTTGGTAATCAGCAACACACCGCCTCTTCCCCGGTTGATAGATTGCTCCAAAGTAATATCTTTCAAAGTATCCCGTACTTTAGCAATATCACGCAGATAAATAGTTTTGTCGTTCTGAGTCCCTAATACAATATCTTTGATCTGGTCGCTCTCTTCAAATTCTCCTTCTACCCGAAGGGTATAGTCTGACAATCCCATCTTCACATTACCGGAAGGAACGTCCTTATTTTCAGCTAAAATTTTATTACCGACCTGTTCCAGTGTCAAATTATAGGCATCCATCTGATTCGGGTCGACCTCCACATATACCACCCGTTCCGGTGCTCCGGCCAAAGTTACGGAGGCAACTCCATCCACCCGGTTCAAACGGGTCACTAATTTATCGTCCAAAATCTTATTCAAGCCCGGATAGGATTGCTGTGCCGTCACTGCATAAATCAAAATAGGCATCATAGAGGTATTGAAACGCATAATAGTCGGCCGATCGATATCGTCGGGCAAATTACTCATAGCCTTATCGACAGCATCCCGTACGTCATTAGAAGCTTCGTCCAAATTAGCTTCCCACTCAAATTCCAAGGAGATGACAGCCAAATTATCATAGGAAGTAGAAGTCAATTCTTTCAGATCATCCACTGAATTCAATTGGTCTTCCAATATTTTCGTCACATTTTCCTCAATATCCGAGGCGTTAGCCCCTGGATAAGTAGCCATTACCGTAATATAAGGCGGATCCATCTTCGGATATTGATCTACAGGCAACTGAACATAGGAAAACACGCCCAGCACCAGTATAGCCAAAAAAACCATCAGTGTGGAAATAGGCTTGTTTACCGCTGTATTATATATACTCATGTTTCTGAATTAAAATTTAAAAATTAAAGATTATTCTTTCTACTCTACGATAGAAAGTAAACTCCCATCTACAAGCCGGCCTTGTCCCACAACGACCAATTCATCTCCTTCCCCAATCTCATTGCTGATGACTTCCACCTGATCTTCAAAACGACGTCCCAGTGTAACATCCACCCGCTTAGCTTTCCCCTCTTTGTTTAAAAATACATAGCGGTTATTTGCTCCCTGCAATTTCAACACTGCAAGAGCCGGAACCACTACCGTTTCCGTTTCTCCGATAAAGAAATTAATCGTTCCATACATTCCCGGCCGAAGAGCCTCATCCTTATTCGGAATCTTTACCTCAACCGTAAAAGTACGGGAAGCAGGATCTATTGTCGGATAGACAATATTAACCATTCCATTAAAAGTACGGTCGGGGAAAATATTGCTCTTCAATTCTACCGGAGTACCTTTCTTTACCGAAAGGAAATACTGTTCGGAAAGATTCACATATGCTTTTAAGGGATTAATCTTCTCAATAGCAATGATAGAAGGTTTCGCAGCACCTCCCATAGCTACACCTGTGTAAAGTTCCCCATCCTCAAAATACTTCCCGGTTACAATGCCGTCGAAAGGAGCCAACATTTTTGTATTCTCATTTAAGAAATCAAAATTGGATTTTGCAACTTCATAATTCGTCACCGCCGCATCATAAGCTTGTTTCGAAATACTCCCGGTTTCATTCAATTTAACCGCCCGGTTATACTCTGTCTCTAAATTCTTCAACTGCACTTCTGCCTGACGTAAATTTGTCGGATCCATTTCAACCAATAACTGTCCCTTTCTAATACGGTCCCCGACTTCCACATATATCTTTCCAATACGCCCTGTGGCAGCCGGAGCATAATACACCTGCTCATCCGCCTGCAAAGTAGCAGTATAATCCAATGTCTTCGCAATATTCTTTTTTTCCAACTTCATTACTTTCACCGGGATAGCCTCTGCAGTTTCTTGTTTTTGCATGTCTTTCTTTTTCGACGAGCATCCCATCACCAGTGTAATGGCCAATAGCGTAAAAATGATATTCCTTATCATAGTATTTATAATTATTATTTCTTAATAAGTCAGATTGTTATATAATCTCTCTAATTGCGTTTCTGCCTGTAATAAAGTCAAGCAAGCATTGGTATAATTATTTTCTGCTTCCAGATAATTATTATTCGCTTGCGTCAAATCCAGACTGGATACGGCTCCAAATTCATATTTTCGCTGAATATTCTCTAAAACCCGTTTGGCTACCTGAATATTTTCTTTCTGCAAATAATAATTTTCAGTAGCATTTTTTAATTCGTATTTATACTGTTTTTCATTTACATACAACTGATCTTCCAGCAAACTTTTGTTGAGAGAAGTCTGTTCCAGTTCTATTTTAGCCTGCTCTAACTGAGCCTTACGCTGTAGACCGGAAAAAATAGGAATATCCATCGATATCACAGCCGAATGCTTAGGGCTCATATCAAAATCCGGTTTCAATAATTTATAATTATAAGAATAAGTACCCGTGATCGTCGGAGCAAAAGTCCATTTCTGCAAACCGACCATTTTTTTACTCAGTTCTTCCTGAGTCTGCATCAACTGAAATTCCGGGTTGTTATTAATTTCAAATTGCTTTACCGCTAATTTTACATAATCTTCTTGTCCTAAAAAACTTTCCAAAGGATCTGTCAACCGAACCGGGTTTTCTGCCTGTAATCCCAATTGTAAACGCAAAAGATTATAATTCACTTCTACATTCCGGTCCAATGCTAACAAATTGTTTTTTAATTGCCCTACATTGATCCGGATCTGATCGACATCTGTAATCTCTACTGTACCGGCATCATACATATTTTTAGTATGCTGGTATATCTGATCCATATTCTCCAGATTCTGCTTAATAATATCCCGCAAACGCTCACTCACCAGAATAGCGTAATACGTATTGAATATGTTTTCTTTGATATCCAATTCCGTAATATTCACTTGCTGATTTGCAATCTGTTCGGCAATCTTACTGGTCTGTATGCCCAATATCCACTGTCCGCTAAAAATCAATTGTGACAAGGTTGCCCCCACATTGGACTGGTCCTTCATTTTGATGGCAGACCCACCGAAATTCATTTTATACCCGAAATTCGTACTGTAATCCAAACTACCATTTACCTGAGGAAGCCCCTGCGAAACAGATTCCCGAACTTTCTGTCTATATAAATCAATATCCTTCCGGGAAACTTGTAACTGTTTATTATGCTCTACCGCATATTCTATCGCTTTCCGAAGCGATAATTCTTGTACCTCCTGAGCTCCCGCTAAAAAAGGTATCATAAAAACAATCATTACAACTAAAATAAATCTTTTCATCTCACCAATTTATGTTAATTACAAGCAAACACAAAATACTTTAAACTCCTGACAAAATTTATGCCATCTTCTCATAAGCTGTTTTTTTCAACCTTTTATACCTTCATTTTTTTATTTCTTTAAATTTTTTCTTCTTTCTTTATATTTTCAAATTCTTTTCTTCCTCGTTCTGTCGATATAGATAAAATAAAATTATCCACAATGGTTGAGATCAGCAAGGGAACCGGATAATCTGTATCCAAAGGCCGTTCCAACTCCTCTAAAAAACTGAGCTGCCTATTTAAAAGCAACATCTGCAATTCCATATCCACCTCTTTTTTAAAAAAACCCTCTTCTATCCCCACGCATAGTACACCTTTCAAAACGGATTTCATTATTTTATCTTTTTCCGTCCGGATTTTTTTATCTACCTCCGGATGATATTTCTTTAAATCAAAATAATTTGCAGGCATACGGCTATTCAAGTTTTCTATAATATGCTTCTTTATGTCGTATACCACCAGAACCGGTCCTATTTTCGAAATCTTTTTGGGGGTAGTTCTTTTTCGAATACTTTCAAGCCGATACAACATCACCTGTTCTACTACATCATCTTTGTTCTCGAAAATATGATAAAGAGTCTTTTTCGATATTTTTAAATAATTACAGATATCTTCCATAGAAGTACTGCGTAAACCATAAGTCAGAAACAAATCTGAAATATTCGCTAATAATTCTTCTTTGGAAAAATTCATACCTTATTCTCCTTTCTTAATCGAAATGAAACATTTTAGAAATGGAAACGTTTTTCATATTTTTCGTTTCCTAGGGCGCAAAATTAAAGAAATTAAAGTACACAATATCATCTTAAGTGTTAAAAATAGCTATTAAGCCAAAAAATACCCGGATATTCAAAAGTATAAATCTATACCTATTTTACGGGTAAAAGAGGTTTTCTACCAAAGCAAAGCTCCCTTCTCTCCTTACATTCTTTGAATATTAAAACTTTTGAATGAATACAATACTACGTTTTTTATTATAAATTTGCATTATGATAGATCAGGCAACCATACAGAAAATTTTCGATGCAGCAGACATTTATGAAGTTGTTTCAGACTTCGTACATCTCAAAAAAAGAGGAGTAAATTATGTCGGTTGTTGTCCTTTTCATAATGAAAAAACGGGTTCATTTACCGTATCTCCGGCCAAAGGTATATACAAATGTTTCGGTTGCGGTAAAGGAGGAAATGCCGTAAATTTTATTATGGAACACGAGCAAATGTCCTATGTGGAAGCTTTACGTTATCTGGCTGCCCGTTACAACATCACCATAGAAGAAAAGGAACTGAGCGAGGAAGAGAAAAAAGAAAAAAGCGAACGGGAAAGTATGCTGATCGTCACGAATTATGCCGAGCAATTCTTCGTAGATCAATTGCTCCATACTGATGAAGGGAAATCGGTAGGATTAAGTTATCTACATAAAAGAGGTTTGGACCTCCCTACCATAGAAAAATTCGGTCTGGGATATTGTCCTGAAAAATGGGACGGTCTTACTCAATCTGCTCTTTCCAGCGGCTATAAAAAGGAATATCTGGTAAAGACAGGTTTGACAATTGAATCTGAAAAAGGACTTTTCGACCGCTTCAGGGCTAGGGTGATCTTCCCTATCCGGGATATTGCCGGAAAAATTATCGCTTTTGGAGGCAGGATTATGACGAATGACAAAAAAAGTGCTAAATACCTGAACTCCCCGGAATCTGAAATTTACCACAAAAGTCGTACTTTATACGGAATTTATTTTGCCAAAAAAAGCATTGTGCAACACAATCGTTGTTATTTGGTAGAAGGATATCTGGATGTTATCTCTTTTCACCGCAAAGGAATAGAGAATACGGTAGCCTCTTCCGGCACCTCTCTGACAATAGAACAAATACGGCTTATCCGACGGCTTACTCCGAATGTGACGATTATTTACGATGGAGATGCTGCCGGAATAAAAGCCTCCTTAAGGGGAATTGATCTGGTACTGGAAGAAGGGTTGAATGTAAGAGTGGTGCTCCTTCCGGATGGCGAAGATCCGGATTCTTTTTCCCAATCCCGTTCGCCTCAGGAATTATCAGATTATATTGCCCAACACGAAACAGACTTTATCAATTTTAAAACCCGTTTACTCTTAGGACAAGCCGGAAGCGATCCTATCGAAAAAGCCCGTCTCATTACCGATATCGTCCGGAGTATATCCCTTATTCCCGATAATATCACCCGTTCTGTGTATATTCGTGAAACAGCCACTCAAATGCAGGTGGAAGAAAGCATATTATACAACGAAATCGCCCGGATCCGGACAGGTAAAAATGCAGAAACGGCTCATTACAATTACATCGTACGGCATGAATTAAACCCCAGTGTAAAAAAAACACCTCCCCCGCCGGCGTCTACCGATAATTTATGCGAAACAGAGGAAATGGTACTGATCCGTTATTTACTTCTTTTCGGAAATCAGGAACTTTATGAAGATTCCCGTAACGGATTTCCTTATTCTGTAAGCGTAGGAGAATACATTATAGAAGAACTGGCGGAAGACGACCTGGAATTGTTTCATCCCGGTTTGTGTGAAATTCAAAAGGAATACCGGATACATTACAAAACGGCCGGATTTATTCCTGCAAAATTCTTCAGCGGCCACACCAACCCGCAAATCAGTAGTACCGTAGCAAGTATCCTCAGTGAACCTTATGAGTTAAGTAAAATGTGGACAGGCGATAGCACTGCTCTCAAAGAAGAAACGGTATTGTCGGAATTACTACCCAAGATTGTCGACAATTACAAAATGAGACGCCTGGAAATTATGACCCGGGAAGCCGACAATAAAATTCTTGAACTCCAGAATAGTGGTAAAAGCAACGAAATCCTCCCTTGGATTATCAAAAAAAGTACGATTAACCGCATCCGGGCTAAACTCAATGAAAAACTCGGACGCACAGGTATAAAATAAAAATTTTTAACTTCAGCTTCAGCTAGATAAATTTTTCCCGGTTTTGGGTTTTATAAAGACCTGCCAATAAACAAACAAGAGAAGCAATCCCTAAAATAATCCGGTTATACCATAAAATTTGAAAAAAAATAGCAGGATTCTTATCCAAAGGAATATCAAAAGGGTTTAAAAAAATATTCCATTTACTGACTTCCAACACCTTGTCCAGAATAAAGAAGATCAATCCTAAAATTATAACGACGACAGCTGTACCATTCCCGTTTTTTATAACGGTACTCAAGAAAAAACAAAGCATCCCGATAAAAAAGACAGGCACCAACACTTGTAAGGTCAATTCTACCGGAGGGACTTCTACCAGTAACCAATCGGTCAAAAAAGCCAGGCCTAAAGTAATGCCAAAGCAAATCGCATAAGCCACTAATAAACGAAACAACCAGACTTTATAGCGATAATTCGGTATTCCAAAAATAATCTCTATAATTTTAGCATCCTGATCGTTCTGTATACCAAAGCACATCGGATAAAAAATTAAGAGCACCGAAGGAATCAAGAGCATATTAAATCCCTTAGCTTCTGTAATATCGGCTTCAGTCAATAAATTAATAAATACAGTCAACACGTAAAACAACACCGCACTGAGCATAAAATATACAAACTTATTCCCAAAAATAATTTTGATATTATAATAGGTTAAACGAGCCAGATTATTCCAAAAATATTTTTTCATCTTTCTCCAATTAACAGATTCAATTTCCTGAACATTTTTCCCTACTGTGTGATAATTTCTTCACGGTTTGCGAGCTTTACGCCTCTCAAAAGCCATAAATATGAATCTTCCAGCACCGGATTCGTATGTACGGCATTCGGAACAGGCTGTGTCTCTGAAAGACATCTCACCCGGATGTTCTCTCCTAAACGGATATGGTGTACAATCAATAAATCAGCGGGCAACTGAGCAAATTCCTCTGTCGGAATCTCAAATACCCAGGTCACATCTTTTGCAATCCGTACCATTTCCGAAGGAGTACCACAATATTTTAAGGAACCTTTGTTAATGACACCCACCTGATTACAAGAACTGGCAATATCTTCAATAATATGAGTAGAGAAAATCACAATCCGGTTCCGGGACAATTCTACCAGCAGATTTCTAAAGCGTATTCTTTCCCTGGGATCAAGGCCGGCAGTGGGTTCATCTACAACCAAAATCCGGGGCAGATGAAGCAAAGTCTGAGCAATACCGATCCGTTGTTTCATACCTCCGGAAAAGCCGGCGATTTTCTTATCCCTGTTTTCATACATATGTACAGCTTCCAATACTTCCCGAACACGCCTTCGCCGGACATCCTGATCATAAATTCCTTTTAAAAGCGCCTGATATTCCAGAAACTGCCAGGAAGTCAAATTTTCATAAGTTCCGAACTCCTGAGGCAAATATCCTATCAGCCCTTGTAATTCTTCCCGTTTCAACTGCGTATCGATGCCATTGATAAAAATTTTTCCGTAACTCTGTTCAAAAATACCGCAAATAATACGCATCAATGTCGTCTTTCCGGCTCCATTCGGTCCCAACAAACCGAACATACCTGTCTGTATATCCAAAGATACCGCATTTAAAGCCTTAAATGGTTCTTTCCGGTAACCTATCCAAGGAACCTTTGTTGCCATACGGTAAAAACCTTTTCGAATACCCCTGAAGCTCCCCTCAATCAAATCGATATTGATATTATATTTATGAATGCGATCGGATAAATATTTTACTAAAATTCCAGCATACCATACTATACCCAACAAAATCGCTCCTCCACTGTTCTGAAATTTTACAATAGCCCAACACAGGGAAATAAAAGGGGAAATATAATACCACCCAAAGAAAAAAATATCCAAAATGCGTCCGGTTTTCTTTAAGGAATGAAAATAGACCATTTCCTGAAACATCCGCCCGATTTGAAGGACCAATAACCAAGCTCCTACAGCAAAAAACAACGCCCAGAAAATAAGGGTTTGATAACAATAAACGAAATAGAATAAAAAGATACTGAAAGGCACCAGCCAAATCAATGCCCGCATATCTCTCCAATGCAAAAAATGTTTTTCTAATCCCAAACGCTGCCGGATACGTAAACCCGACTTCCATTCTCTCTTAAATTCCCCCGGCCTTCCGTATATTTTGACCAGATTTCGTATTTGTATCCGTATTTCTTCTTTTTCCGGAATAATATGACTGTTGGCTCTCCTGAGGCTGCTTTCCATGAACCAAGTCACTCCTGGTATTAGAATAATTGCTATCACGAGATAAGCAATGCGCCACAATAAAGCATCAACAAATATAAAAATGACAAAAACAGCCCCCAGAAACAAGATTCCTTGCAAAACCTTCATGCCGATACGCTGGCTCCGCAAACGCTTCAAGGCATCTTCCAAACCGGAATATAAAGTTGGAATAATCACCAGAGTCAACAAAGTACTCATGGTCAATCCTCCTATCACTGTAATGGCAAAAGGAGCTCCTAATCCAGCGACAAATTCCCCCTTACCAAGAGCTAAAGGTAGCATGGCCACAATAGTCGTGATGGCCGTAATCAAAATAGGTCGCAAACGGGAAATCCCGGCAATAATTAAAGCCCGCTGTCTCCGGTTCCCCTGCCGTCTCAATAAGGAAGTATAGTCAATCAATATAATACTGTTATTTACCACAATACCGATCAATATGATAAAACCTGTCATGACATTCGCATTCATGACCGAATTACTGGTAAAAAGCAAAGCCAACAAAGAACCAATAGCGGCTAAAGGAATAGAAAACATCAAAACGACAGGAGCACTGAGCGATTCAAAAACGGAAGCCAAGATCATAAATATCACGACGAAAGCTGCCAGTATTAAAAAAGTAAACTCCTGTGTTTCCTCTTCTTCGTGTACTACTTCTATGGCTAAACCTGCCGGAATATCCGTCCGTTGTACCAATTCATCAATTTCCTGCCGGGCAGTTTCTAAAAACTCTTTGGATTCATTTACATCCGAGGTAAAACGGTAACTGACTTCTATTTCCTTATCCTGATTCACCCGGCTGATATTTCCTTGTCCCCGCGTCAGATTAATACTTCCAAAACTTTTCAACTCAATCAAAGCCCCCTTCTCATTCCGGACCACTAAATTACGCAACTCCTCCAGTGTCCGCTCCGGCTTTTTATCTTCTTTTTCCGCCTCTGCATATTTTTTGTCTTTGATCAAAATATCATACTCTTCTTCTCCTGCTTTATATTTTATTTCCGTCGTATTTTCAGGGGCAAAATTGGTCAATTCCGTAATGACACCGGCTGGTGTAACGTCATATATACCCATTAAATACTGATCGAATTGTATACGGGATTCCGGTTTACCCCGGGAAGTATTCACCCAGGCATAACTGACATTTTCTAAATCATGAAGCTGATATTCCAAATACTCAGCCAGATTTTCCATCTTCTCAAAATCCTGTCCCTTGATTACAATTTTTTCACTTTGATTTCCCAACCCCATGAGTTTCAATAACTCTTGTCCTCCTCCTATCATGGCATTCCCTCCGTCACCCCGGAAATTCTCACTTCCGGACTTGGCTTCCAAACTGATATCCCGTATTCGAAGCTGTCTGGCTTTTGTCAACACCGTATTTTTCAGTTCTTTGAGGTCCCTATGATCTAACTTTTCAAAGTCCTCCTTTAGCTTTATCGTTATATTGGCTTCTGCCGCATAAATTTTTGCAGTAATCTTGTCAATTTCCGGAACTTCCATCAAAACCGCTTCATACCGCCGGATCATCTCATCTGTACGTTCTAAAGTATAGCCTCCCGGAGAGGTGATATATACATCAAAAGTATCCGTCTCTATTTCCTTTAAAGTATTTAAAGTTAAGGTCAATGATAAAGCAACCGTAGCGGCTAAAACCAGCAAAGCAATCAAAACGACCTGGGTCGGTTTGCGCAAACAAATCTTCAAAATAGCAATATAAACTTGTACCGGACGACTATGTATGGAAAGCGCACTAAAATTCACCCGGTCTTCCCGACGGGTCATAAAAAAATGAATCGCCATCGGTACCAATAACAAAGCTACAACTAAAGAAATCGTAAGGGTAGCGATAATAGAAACTCCCACATGTTCTCCGATTAATTTGATCATAAAATTATCGGCAAACAAAAAAGGAAGAAAAACAGTGATGGTCGTGAGAGTCGCCGCAAAAATCGATTTCCAGACTTCCGTTGTGCCCCTCACAGCAGCTTCTTCTCCCGAAACTCCCGATGCCCGGAGACGAAAAATATTTTCCATGACCACCACAGAATTATCCAGTAACATCCCCACAGCTAAAGCAATCCCCGTAAGAGTCAATGTATTTATCGTGATTCCGGCTAAATAGAAAAAATAAAAAGAAGAAAAAACGGAAATCGGTATCGCAAAAGCAATAATGGTTACAATCCTGAAGTTGCGCAAAAACAAATAAAGAATAAATATAGCCAGAATTGCCCCGGTAATTCCCAAATTTACAATCGTGTCGATATTGTCACTCATCGTTTCTGCAACATCCATATCCACTTGAATACTGACACCTTTAGACTTTAACTCTTCATTCAACTGATTGATTTCTTTCCGGACTTTTTCCGAAAGCTCAATTACATTTACTTGAGGAGATTTTGCCAAAACACAAGTGATTACCTCCTTACCGTTCGTACGGGAATAAGACTCCTCTTCTTTAATACCAAAATTTATTTCAGCAATATCTTTCAGTAAGACAGGTCCTTGAGCCACGACAATGTTTCCCAAATCCTCCGTTTTCAGATATTCGGCAGTAACATTGACAAAATATCGTTTATTATTTTCATAGACCGGACCGGCAAACGTTTTTTCAGCCATATTTTTGCTGATAAGAGAGCGAATCTGAGACCGGGTAATTTTCAACGCTTCACATTTATCCTGATCTACGATAACCTCCACACTTTTTGGGCGTCCCCCCATCACCGCCACTGCAGCGACTCCGTCTACATTCTCCAATACAGGAGCAATATCCTGGTCTGTAATATTCCGGACATAGTCTACATCCTCCTCCCCCAATACAGACAGGGACATAAATTGGGAGCTAATCATTCCGGCAGGAGCTTTGTTGACAATCGTTCTGAATTCTTCCGGAATATTTTTTGAAATCGCTTTAATCTTTTCTTCCAGTTTCAGATAGGCATATTTTATATCCGTCCCTTTCAAAAAAGTAACTCTTATTTCCGCATTGTGGGGAGATATACGGGTTTCTATCTTTTCTACACCCTCCATCGTGCTGATTACCCCTTCTACCGGAATGACCGCTTGATTTTCAATATATTTTGGGTCCAATTCTGTAGAAGCTCCGATATTTACAGTTAATTCAGGCAACTCAGCATTCGGATATAATTCCATCGGAAGAAAACGATAGGAAAAATATCCCATCAGTGTCAATCCGATGAAAAGCATTGAAATCAGCACCCGCCGTTTTATCAATCTGTTCATATCATAAATTAAAATAGCACAAAGCCCTAAAATTAAACCTCTTCTCTTTTCAGAGATTCGGGTTTCCGGTCAAAAATATAATATACACAAGGGATAACAATCAACGTCAACAAGGTAGAAGTCAGTAAGCCTCCGATTACAGCTAAAGCCATAGGAGAACGGAGAGAAGCTCCTTCTCCAAAACCGAAACACATGGGCAATAAAGCCAAAATGGTGGTCAAACTCGTCATGATAATAGGACGGATGCGTTGTTGCGCAGCTTGCATAACGGCCTCTTTTAAAGCGAATCCTTGTGCTTTCAATTGATTGATACGGTCTACCAAAATAATCGAACTATTGACAGCAATACCAGCCAACATAATAATACCGATAAAAGCCATCATATTTAACGTTTGGCCTGTAATCCAAAAGGCCAATATACTTCCTACTCCTGCCAAAGGAATCGTCAATAAAATAGTGAAAGGATGCCTCAAAGACTCGAACTGTGCAGCCATGACCATATATACCAATACAATGGACAAGATCAGAGCAAACCCTAAACCATTAAAAGACTCCGCCCGCTTTTCTTCCTCTCCTGTAATTTTAGCCGAATACTTAGCCGGAAATTCCATTTCTGCAATACAAGCACGTACAGCCGGTGTAATCCGTCCTAACGAATAATCTTTCTCCAACATCGCTGTCACCTCCCCCACCCGATTCTGATTCTTTCTGATCATCTCCCTAGGAGCTGTTGTAACCGCAATTTCTGCAATTTCACCCAAACGATATTTTTTATCCCCCTGACGAATTTCGATACCCTGTAAATCGGCCAAAGAAATTTCAGGTACCCGAATCTCAATATCTACAGGCTCGCCCTGAGACTCGTAGCTCCCTGCCTTTTTACCATTTAATTGTTCACTGATTTGTTGAGTAACGGAAGCAATATCTACTTCGTAAATACCACTCCGTAAACGATCCAAAGCCACATTCACTTCAGGAGAACCTTTTTCCATCGAAGTATTAATTTCATACAATCCCTTTACTTTTCCCAATTTCTGCTTTAGCTCCACACATAGCTCTTCTAATATTTCGATTTCCTCTCCCCGGATCTCCACCACCAAAGGAGCCCCCTCCGTTCCCAAAGCTGTCTGCAAAGCAGATTGCTCTTTTTCATAAGTAAGTTCCACTCCTTCAGGCATGCTCACATGCTTACCCAAAGCCATTATCAAATAATCAGCATCTATTTTTGCCGCCGGCTTCAATTTTACTTTAATTTCCGCCTGATTTTCTTCTTTTGCCTGAGTTCCGGACTCCGTATCGGTATGGGAAGGACCAACTAATGTATACATCCATGCTATATCCTCCCCTCCCAGATTCCGGATCATCTGCTCTATCGATGCTGCAGCGTAATCCGTACTTTGTAATCGGGTCCCCGGTTCCAGAGTAAGTTTTACATTCAACTCTTTTGAATCGGCTTTCGGCATAAACTCCATGCCGATTAAAGGTAAGCTTGCATAACTACATACAATTAACACCAAAGCTGCCAAAACTACCCGATAGCGATATTTTAGTAATTTCCCTACAAAACGTCCGTATCCTTTGATGCGGATCGACTTCATTTCCTTTGTATTCTGTTTGACAAAATAAGAAGATAACATGGGTATAAACAAAAGGGCTACAAAAAGGGAAGACAGTAAGGAAAAAGTAACTGTCCAAGCTTGTTCTTTAAATAACTCCCCTGCAGCTCCCTGTATGTAAACAATCGGCAAAAATACCACTATTGTAGTTAAAGTGGAAGAGGTAATCGCTCCGGACACTTCCGAAGCTCCTTTTACAGCAGCTTCTTTGGCCGTCAATCCATTTTCCAGATTCCGGAAAATATTTTCCATGACCACAATGGCATTGTCGACCAGCATCCCCGCTCCTAAAGCCAATCCTCCCAACGTCATAATATTCATTGACAATCCATTGAAATACATTAAATTGAATGTGGCAATAATGGAAATAGGTATGGAAACACTTACGATCAAAGTAGTATTCATACGACGCAGAAAGATATACAAAACAATAACGGCTAAAAAAATGCCAAGCAAAGCAGAGTCTTTTACCTCCCCGATGGAGGCACCGATAAACTCTCCCTGATTACTGATAATGCTAAACTCATATCCAGGCATACTTTTTCGTAATTCTACTAACTTGTGCTGGATATTTTCTACCACTTTTACTGTATTGTATTTATTTTCTTTGTATATACTAATCCCTAAACAACGATTTCCGTCAAAACGAGCGATATTGTCCGGAGTCTTATTTATAGACCGTATCGTCGCTACATCTTTTAAATAAACCGGAGCTTTTACATTGGAAGACGCTTGTCCTTCTTCCGTCTGGCCCGCAGAAGGCTGTTTGAAAGCCACAATAATATTACTGATATCTTCAATATTTTTAAGCAGATGAACCCCTTTTACACTGTACTGAATATCTTCATTTACAATTGTTCCGCCGGAAACATTCTGATTGACACTTTCAATCTTACTGGCAATTGCATCTGCTGTAAGATTAAAAGCCTCCAGCATATAAGGATTTGTCTTTATTTCGATATAAGCATTTTCCTGTCCGTTCAACTGAATGTCGGCCACTCCGTCCAAACGTACCAATTCACTCCGCATATAATTTTCAGCAATTTTCCGGAGTTCATTCATATCGCTGATTTCGTTATGAGTTAAGGCTACCGTCATCACCGGCGCAGCATTTACATCGTAACGGGAAACCTGAAAAGAGGTAATTTCTGCATGCTGAGAAACCGACGACAAACTGCGTTGTAAATCCAGATAGGCAGCATCCATATCCTGATCCCAATCGTATTCCACTGTAATCGTAGCCGCTCCTGCCCGACATACACTGTTTACATTTTTTACCCCATCCTGACGGGCGGCCAGAGCTTCTATATTCTCCACAAATTGCTTTTCCATCTCTTCGGGAGGCCTTTCCCCCGCCTGAACATCAACATACAAAGCCGGATTTTTTAAATCCGGAAACAAATCTGTCCCCAGTTTATTGTAAGAAATTATCCCCAACAAACACACCGCTAAGGTAATCATCAATACACTTACAGGATATTTTACTGCAAATTTCGTAATAGGATTCATCGTCTGATACTTATCTTTATAGGGATTTTCTGAATTTCCTTCTCTCCTGGCTTTCTATAAAAAATTCCCTATTTATTTCATAACTTTTACCTTACTTCTGTTTCTTAACCATTCATATCCCTTGACAACCACTTTCTCCCCCTTATTCAAACCTTTTACAACTTCTGTATATTGATCATCGCTAATACCGGTTTCAATAATTTTCTCCTCAGCAGAAGAACGATCTACAGCAAAGACTATTTTATTTCCCCGACGGGTAGTAATAATCTCTTTGGGTACGGCAAGAACCGAATCTTTTTTCACCGTAATCACGTCCGCTTTGGCAAACATTCCCGGACGTAATTTCAAATCCGGATTTTCAATTTCAATGAATCCGGCAAATGTACGGGTCTCCTCATTTACAGCAGGAGAAAGTTGTGTTAATTTACCCTGTAAAGTATCCGCTTTAATATTATAATTCGTCACCTTTACTTTTTGTCCTACTTTTACTTTTGTCATTACATTTTCCGGGAATTGTGTTTCCAAATACATCTTACTGTAATCCATTACGCCTAACATCACCGACCCGGAAGCAACTTCCACATTTTCAGTATAATAAGGCAAATTGACAATTACCCCTCGGAAAGGGGCCTTGATCTCCATCTTTCCCAAGGTGATATAGGCATTTTCCAAATCGAGTTTGGCATTTATAAAAGACGTCTTGGCATTATTTACCTCTTTTTCCGTCGTTCCTCCCTTTTCCAATAAACTCTGCTGCCCCTCCCACTCTTTTTCGGTAATCTGTATCTGTAATTTTTTACTCTCCAGCTGCACATTATTCTCATATTCCTTATTTTCTAAACGGATAATGACAGCACCGGCTTCCACAATATCCCCTAATCGATAAGGCCGGCCTGTCTTCGGATTCAGCTGTAACCGATAAGCACCGTTCATCTCGGATTTCACCTCACTGGTTTTAACGGCTTTAGCCGTTCCGGTCGTTGTAACATACTCCTCTATCGTTCGCGAATGTACATCCTCTACCCAAACAGGAGTCGTGGTCTCTGCCGATTGGTTGCTCCGGTCTCCTCCACAAGCATAAAAAGCAAGGACTAACGTAATAACAACCATAAGATTAGAATAATTATTCATAGTGTTTTATTTTATATCGTATTGTAATTTTTCTCTCCCTTGTAAAAGAATCCCACAACAACTAACAGACAGTTCAATTTCCCCCTCATTCTCTCACTTTAACAGGTCTACCGGTAAATAAGATTTATTCGCTTCAAAATCCCAAAGGGATTGTACCTTTAAATTCAATAATTCTAATTTATACTGAATTAATGCATTGGTATAATCCTGTTTTGCCTGCGTTAACTGAGATTGGTATTGCTGCAGATCCATACCGGACATATTTCCATTCCTGTATTTTTCTAAATTGATTTCATATGTCCGTTCTGCATTTTCTATACTTTTTTTCTTGATTGCGATCTGATTGATCAGAGTGGGCAAATTGCGGCATATCTGCCGGATATTAATCACAATTTCTTTTTTCTGTTCCTCCAGCTCTACTTCATCCGACTGCATCGCCAATTTACTGGATTCCACCCGGGCTTTTTTAGCTCCCCAATCAAAAATAGGAATAGTCAAAGTTAGTCCGATCTCTTCATTATCCGTGGGATTATTATAGATATTATTTACTTTATCCCCCAAAGCATTCAGCCCGACACGGGCAGCTATATTTCCTTTAAATTCATTTTCTGCTTTTGCTTCTATAATCGAAAAGACATCCCGTTCTAAAGTAATCTGCCGTTCGCGAAGTTCCATTCGCTGATCCAAGCCATATTTAACCGCATCATTTGTATTGACTGAAATAGGAGTAATTTCGGTATTCGGTAACACCGCAATATCCTCATCCAGAGACATTCCCAACAAAAGTTTAAAATTATCTTTCGCATTTTCATAGGCAATTTCTGCCGAATAAACAGACGATTCGCTATTCGCCATGTTAACTTCCGCCTGGAATAATTCTTCTCTGGCCACCAAACCCGCCTCTACTTTGTTTTTTATAATTTCATAGTTCTGTTTCTGATTGGCATACTCGTCCCGGGCAATCGTTAAATCTTTGAACCGTTGATACACGGAATAAAAATTATCCGTCACACTTTTCTCTATATTTAATTGCTGCATTGCATAATTCAACCGGGCACTTTCCAAACTTAATTCCAATTCCCTCAGTCTCATTTTAGTCCGGTTATAAGTAAAAATCGGCTGTTCGATCTGCAACGAAATATTGTGATTAAACGCCGTACTTTTTCCTCCCGAAGAACGATTCGAAGCGTCTTGCCAAGAAACATTATTAATCAAAGAAATGGTCCCGTCTGTCCATTTGACCGGTTGCACAATCCCTAAAGAAGCAGAAGAAGACATGCTTTTACTATCATACCATTTACTGTTATAGCTGTCGTACCTACTGCTACGCGAATAAGAAAACGGATTCACATCCAGCGAAAACTGGGATTTTAAAGAAGCCTTTTGCGCCTGCAAATTCAATTCATTTTGCCGCAAACTCAATTTACTTTGTACTAATGCCGGACTATTTTCAAAGGCAATCTTCAATGCCTTATCCAATGTCAACACCTCTTGTGCAACAACCAAACTTCCTCCCATCAAAAAAATGGCAACCAATAAAGTGTATTTATACCTCTCCATCTTCATTAATGCTTTATTAAATTATTTTCCGCCGAACATATCTTTCTTACTTCATCATTTATTCCCCACCGATTACTTTTTATTTATCAACGTAAATTTCACCGCATCAGCCATGGCAAAACCAGCCGAAACATTATCGGAAAGCGTCACTGAAACTTTACCAGCCGGGAAATAAAAATTTCCCAAAGACACCCATCCATTTTCTTCCTGTCCCAAATCTACCGTGATATTTTCTTCCTCTTCTTCATACCCTACAACATAGGTCTGCGCATGCCCTTCATGCCCCCGGTTACGCCTCCTCCAATTCCAATTTTCAAATTTGGGATTCCATATAAAAACCTCATAATAATTGTCTTTCGGAATAGTCGTTACCCACTGCACTTTATTCGCTCCTACACCTTTGGCCTTATAAACAGCAGAATGAACGGGCTTCCCATAACAATTACTATTGATCACTGCCGTCCATCGGGACGGAAATTTCCAGGGAAAGAAATTTTGATATTTATCCTCCTCTTCCTTCCGGAACAAATCTTTTAATTTATGCCGGGTATTCGTTTCCAAAACATGGAAACCGGGATCTTCATTATCAACGATTATCTCCCCAGGCCCCGCAGTAAAGAGAAGTGTATCCACCGGAAATAAGCCCGATAAGGTATCCGTGACTTCCCGATCTACTTTCGAAAAGTTATACATATATTCACTCGGCAAATTAGCCGAAACATTTGTATTTATACTGACACGTCCCGGCCGTTCATCATTTATTATTTTTATTTTCCAGGCACTTTGTGGCGGAATAATATAATTATGAAGATTATTATTCCTTTCTGCCTCTCTCCTCTCGGGACGGAATCCTCTCTGGCCTCCCCCACCCTCTTCTATCTTTACCGTCAAAATACCTTCCACCTTCGAACGGTTATATACCTTAAAACGTACCTGATATTTTGTAAAATCATCTACGACGACACTATTGACCTCTACATTATTCAGCATGAGCTCAGCCGGACGGTCCGTAGTATACCATTGATGAACAAAAGGAAGCAAATCTATTCCAAACCGCTTGTTAAACTGACGGGCGAATTCAGTAAAGGTAACTTCTTCGAAAATATGAGTTTCATTGAAAGATTTTAAAAAAGCCTCAAATTCCCCGGGCGCTACCTGTGCTGTTATAAAATACTTTAAATTGTTACTCTTCAATTTCAATATTTCATAAAGTACCTGAGGCTTCAGATTTTTATCTGATAAAGCTGTCTGGAAATTATGATCCTGTAAATAAATAATAGCTCGTTGCTGATCTGTAATAAGAGGTCCAAAATACCACCTTCTTTGTATATTTTCAGTTATGTTCTGCAAGGTACTGAAAGCAATATCTATTACCGGAAAGTCCGGATCTGACAAATAACCGCAAAAGCCATAAAACATTGCCCCAATATTCAACTTATTTACCTCCGTCGACTGTCCCCACCCATTTTCGTCTGAAGAATTCTCATTTACAAAAGTCGTTTTGACATAATTCTTTATCATTCCGGCCTGTACATCTTTAGCATCCAATAATTCCCCTTCTTCCCGCCAATTCTTTAACCGAAAGCCCATCGCCCGGAAATCTGCCTGGGTTCTTAATCCCCGCTCAGGAATAAACACCAATTCAGGCATGACATGTTCACTATAACCTTTCCAATTCCGGATATACCCGGTAAAAGACAAAGGAACTTCTACCATACAAAATTTTCGGAAAGGATAATTTCTATTTTTCACCACTTCCAAATCTGCCCGAATCTCCCGAATTATTGCAGGTAACGTATCTTGCAAAGCATCAAAATGAACCATAAAATCATCATGTCCCCGGAAATAATAGAGTTCATAATCCGTAGAATCGACAGAAACCGCCTTTGTTTCATACGCTCCTATCGTCAGACTTATTCCACAAAAAGGAATGGTATCGGTAAATATCACCTTCCCTTCTCCACATACCCTTTTTCCCTGAGATAAAACGACTTTATTACCGGTATAACGTACAGTAAGCTTATAGTTTGCAAAATCTTTCCGAATAGAATACGGATTAGCAGGAGATACCGGAGATTCCGCTACCGGATACCAAATACACTCTGGGGTCAACAAAGTATAGGTATCACTCAAGAAAGCATATCTTTTCCCATAGCGGAAATAAAAAGTTTTTCCGGCAGGGTGACTCATAAAATCCTTCTCTTCCACATCGGTATAGCAAATATTCTCTTCTATTCCTCCTTCATATTTTAATACATATTCAGCTTCTTCACCCGCTCGCAATTTTTGAAAAATTTCAATGACCTGCTGTTCCCGATGAAAGTCTAATATTTTTCCTGCCTGTTCTATAGTGATTATCTTTAAACCCGGGTTCAGGTATAAAATCACCGACTCTATCTCATTTTTCTGTTTATTCCGGACCCTCAGTCTGCTTTCTGCCTCTAATCGCTCTCCCCGGGGAGTAATATCAATCTCATAGGCCGAGATATCTACTTTCGGTCGCTCTGCATAAGTATTAAAGACAGAAACATATACTTCCCTCTCTGCCTCTATCTTTTTAAAATGTAACACATACAAAACACCTAAACCTCCACTCGTCAATATTAAAAATAAAGCAATTATATTTATCACAAGTGTTTTCCAGGGACGATGGGGTAAACGCTTTACCAAGGTAATCGTCAAACAAATAAAACCGATCGCTCCTAATAAATAAACCGACCGCTGTAGCAAAAATAAGGAGAGGGAAGGATGACCTACCACATCCGAGAAAATGGCAGGAAGCGTAACGCCAAAAAAATCAAAAACACCGTATAGCCGATCCTGTAAATAAAAGAAAACAGTCCCGGTAATCCCCAACATAACGATAAAAGTTACGGCTTGATTTTTCACCAAACACATGATTGTAAAAGAAAGCCCCAACACAAACCACAGAGAAGGGATAGAAAGAGTAAATAAGTAAAGCTGAATTCAACTTGCAAATGCAACAGAATTCTGATTAATAATTTGTTTAAATATTTCGTTTGGCGTGAGGTATCCAAGTCTTTTACGAGGTCGATTATTGAGTTTATTTTCAATCCACTTAATCTGTTTGTTGGTTACTTCACTAAAGTCCTTACCCTTTGGGATATACTGCCTGATAAGCCCGTTGGTGTTTTCATTGGCACCACGTTCCCATGAGTGGTATGGTTTGCAAAAATAGAATTTTATTTCCAATTTTTGCGCAATTTCCTCGTGCTTTGCAAACTCCTTTCCATTGTCAGCCGTAATTGTGTGTATTAAGTTTTTCACTTTCCGCAGTGCCCATACTGCAATCTTAGCTACCGGGATGGCTTCTTTTCCCGACAACTTGCGTATCCAGACCCTGCTTGTTGCTCTGTCGTTAATGGTAAGAATGGCACCTTTGTGGTTCTTACCAATAATTGTATCTATCTCTAAATCACCAAATCTCTCCTTCAGTTCCACTATCTCGGGACGCTCATCAATATCCACCCTGCCTGGGATAAATCCTCGCCCTGCATTTTTAGAACCACGTTTGGCATACCTGCGACCTTGTCTGCGAAGATATTTGTGCAGTTTGCCACCCCGCCGCTTATCCTCCCAAATCCAGCGATATATCGTTTCGTGAGATACCATCGCAATTCCCTCCAAGCGGCTCCTGCCGACAATCTGCTCCGGGCTGAATCCTTTCTTCAACAGCTTTATTATCCGTTTTCTCATTGCCGGTGTAAGCACTTCCTTGCGATGTTTTTGCTGCTTGCGCCTGTCTGCTTTTCGCTGGGCAAGCTCCATGCTATAGCTACCACTTCGGGCGTCGCAATTGCGCTTTATCTCCCTGTAAACAGTGCTTTTATCTACTCCGATAGCTTCCGCTATTGCTTTTTTGCTCATCGGTATTTGCAACATCATAGAAATTGCATACCTTTGTTCCTCGGTTATATGTTTGCTCATCTGCAACTTTTTTTTCTTTGGACGGACAATTAAAGCAAAGATAGCAAACTTTATCCATTCAGAGTGAGAGAAAGGGGGACATTGTCTCTCTTTCCTCTCTGAAAAATAAATGTTTTTATTGCTTATTATCCGCACCCAAAAAGTTGCATTTATAAGTTGAACTCAAGAAAAAAGATAGGGGAATATACTGAAAGGCGAGCGGCTAATGACCAGATTAATAAATAAAGCGATGCATAAAGTAATTAAATTCAATCCGATAAACACACGGGTTATTCCCCAAACTTTTCCTATGATATAATCGGCATTACTCATAGGACGGACATAAATCACTTCTGCTGTATCCAGTTTTTTATCCCGTTTTAAAAAATTTCCGGCCAAAAAAATTACGATTACAGACTGAGCAATATTATATAGGTAAACCGTAAAAAAAGGAATCAGGGAAGTTGCCCCTACATAATTCCAAGTTTCCGCGTATTTCCAGAACAAAGGAGTAAAATTACTCAATTGGGCAATAGTGAGAATAAATAAAGCCAATACTGCAAATATACGAAATAACCAACTTCTCTTCAGAAGTTTTACTTCATATCTGGCAATTACATTTACGGCATGAATATTCATAATCTATCTGTTTGCACCATTCAAATTCTTTTTCCTCAATTCTATTTTACAAGTATCAGCCCGTTTTTCCAATTTTATTTAACCCCCTCCCTCCAGCGTTTTGACCACGTTTTTTATTTAAATAATTCCCCGTCCTCTTCCCTATCAGCATACATATTCATTTTATCTTGTAAAAGATAATCCATAAAATATACATAGGCATGCTCTATGTTCGGTGGAATCGTTTTCCCTTCAAAACCTTCCGGATGTTCAGCAACAATCTGTATATCCCATCCTCCGTCCGAAGGAATAGTAGAGATAATAGGATATTTTTCTTTGATTTCTTTAAATTCCGAATCCGTTACAAAGATTTCCCATACTTTTCCCTCCGTCATCCTAATCATTTCGTCTGGCGAACCCTCAAAACGCAGTTCCCCCTTATTTAATAAAGCTAATTTTTTACAGGTACTGGAAATATCGCCTACGATATGAGTGGAAAGTATAATAATCACATCCTTATCACTTACATCCGATAAAATATTCCGGAATCGGATTCTCTCCTCCGGATCTAAACCCGTCGTGGGCTCATCTACAATAATTACTTTGGGACTACCAATAATAGCCTGGGCAATACCCAACCGCCGTTTCATCCCACCCGACAATTTATTGGCCCAACGGTCCCGGACTTCATATAAACCCACCTTCCGTAACATTTCATCTACAATTTCTGCCCGCTTCCGCTTGCCCTGAATACCCGCCAAACCCGCTCCATAATCCAAAAATTCCCAAGTCTTCAGTTTTTCAAAAAAACGGAAATCCTGAGGCAAATATCCCAATAACGAACGAATGGCTTTTCTATCCCGGGCAATATCGTAATCGTCAAAGTATACAGTACCTGAAGTAGAACTTTGCAATAAGGTTAAAATTCTCATTAAAGTTGTCTTGCCGGCTCCATTAGGACCGAGCAGACCGAACATTCCCGGCTCAATCTCCAGATTTAACCCATTCAATGCCTTATGTCCGTCAGCATAAATTTTACTGAGATTCTCGATTTTTATTCTCATTATTTAGCACCACTTCATCAATTGCCCTAAAAATAGCAAATTATAAAGCATATTCTACCATTTTTACGTCTTTTAATATATTAATAACAGTTTGACAGAAAAGACCTAAACTGGTTTAGCTTGATATGAGAAAATTAAAAAAATAATCACCCGAGAGGATTGCTTTGCCCGGAAAGAAACGGAGGTAAAATCCCTTATCTGAAAATTAATCAAAAACTTCCCGAATTACCTTTATACTCTTAATATTAAAATCCGTATTCAGATGAATACTGAAAAACAACAAGATAATATCTAAGAGTATACTCCTACTCTTACGGTCCAAAACGATATCGGCTAACTCCTCTACCTGACAGCTACACAGCTTATGTATCACCTGAGCCGCATTAGGTCCGGAAACATAAGCTTCTTTCCCTCCGCAAGGAATAAAAACGCCCCCATTTATATCTAAAACATAGCCTTCTTCATATGTCGAAGTATCTATTTTAAAACCGATTAAAGTCGCCAAACGATATAGAAAAAACAAATTAAAATTAGCAATATCCTTTACTGTCTCATTCAAATATTCCACTGATTGAAAAATAAAATTAAAAAGATCAATATTTTTTTGCTCATTTTTCAATATTAAATCCAAAACTTCTCCCCAGAGCAACGCAATATTCATTTTGTAAATATCGAAATATACCGCCGAGAGGTTTACCAAAGGAGTAACGGATTTCAGTTTATACAAACTCGATTTTTCTGTGTAAAAAATCTCTGCTTCCACAACTTGCATAAGGTGGACTGTGCAGTTTCTTTTTCTGAAAAAAGAAGAAGGAGAAATCAAAGAAATATATCCCCACTCTTTGGAAAAAGCATGTACAATTTTCTGGTTATCAGAAAAATTAAATACCTTCAATACAATTGCTTGCACAACCTCCATCCTCTTCTGCTCCTTATTTTACCTTCGACTGAGAAATTCCGCTAATTTACGGACTGCCTGTCCCCTATGACTAATCTGATTCTTCTGCTCCATCGGCATTTCCGCAAAACTTTGCCGATATCCTTCCGGACAAAAAATAGGATCATATCCGAATCCTATTTCTCCCTGCTGCTGTTCCAAAATTTTTCCTTCTACTATTCCTTCAAAAAAGTGTTCTTCTCCACCTAAAAGTAAAGCAATAACTGTACGAAACCGGGCTTTCCGGTTTTCTTCACCTTTCATTTCACCCAGCACTTTATGCATATTATCCTCTGAATTTTTTGCAGGCCCCGCATAACGGGCAGAATACACCCCCGGACGATTCCCCAGAGCTTCAATTTCCAATCCTGTATCATCGGCAAAACAGTCATAGCCGTAATGTTCCTTTACATAACGGGCTTTTTCTAAAGCATTTTCCTGCAATGTCTCGTAATCTTCCGGTATTTCTTCCCGGCAACCAATCTCTTCCAAAGAAATAATCTCATATTTATCTTTCAGCATACGGGTAATTTCTTCTAATTTATGCCGGTTATTCGTAGCAAATACTAACTTCATCTTGTATCTATTTTCAGACAAAGGTAAAGATAAAAAATGAGAATGAGAGCAGATGAACGCAAGAAGGTTGTCAATAAGGGTTTTAGAGGAAAACGGACTGCGAGGACGCAGCCAAGTGAAACAGGAGTTAGGCTATGCTTCCGTTTGCCTGTCTCTCTGGAGTTTGTCGACAACTACACCCCGAATGGATTTTCACCACAGAGGTACCACATGCTCGTCATGCAAACAACCGAAGGGAACCCCTCGGGCAGGATTTCCTCCGACATACAGCCGTCAGGAATTACCGGTCGAGCACGGCCTGCTGCCATCGGCACTTCTCCCCTTGAAATTGTATTTCATATCCCGTCTTGTTCTATTCCTGATTTTTTGACAAAGATAAAAAATAATGTTGTCCTCCCTTCCAACAGATACTATCCGTCCTGCTCTTCTTTTCGATTTCACTTGCAGGATTCCGTTATAATTTCGGCACAATCGTCCAAAATATATTTTAAATCCCTTACCTTTGTAAACCACAAAGCAATCGGAATGGAAAAAGGAGTTGTAATAAAATCAACCGGTAATAACTATCTGGTAAGAAAAGAAAATGGGGAATTCGCAGAATGCCGGATCCGGGGCAAATTTCGCCTCCAAGGATTCCGTACCACCAATCCTATTGCAGTCGGCGACAGGGTAGAATTTGAAAAAAGCAATGAAGGATACGTAATTACGCATATTGAAGAGCGTCACAATTATATTATCCGCAAATCCACCAACCTTTCCAAAGAATCCCATATCATTGCCTCTAATGTCGATCAGGCTCTATTGATCGCAACGATTAATTATCCTGAAACTTCAACGGTTTTTATCGATCGTTTTTTAGCGACTACAGAAGCTTACAATATCCCGGCCCTTATTCTTTTTAATAAAGCCGATCTCTATCAGGAAGAAGACCGGATGAAGCTGAATTATTATACGGATATCTATACCCGTATCGGCTATACTTGCCTAACCGTTTCTGCTGTCACCGGAGAAAACATAAATGTCTTAAAACGAATCCTGAAAGATAAAACAAGTGTGTTTTCGGGTATATCAGGAGTAGGGAAGTCTACCCTTATCAATTATATAGAACCTGGACTTCATCTGAAAACAGCCTTTATCTCCGAAGCCCATAATGCAGGGAAACACACCACAACCTTTGCGGAAATGTTTCCTTTAACGAAGGGAGGATTTATCATTGATACTCCAGGCTTAAGAAGTTTTGGAATGATCGATATGAAAAAAGAAGAAATCTCCCATTTTTTTCCGGAAATATTCCGTACATCAGCAAAATGCCGTTTTTACAACTGTACACATATTCATGAACCGGGATGCGCCGTTATAGAAGCGTTGCAAAACGGAGAAATCAGCGATAGCCGGTATTGGAGCTATTTAAGTATGATGGAAGAAAGTGGTGAAAAATACCGGTAAATATTTAACCTATAACGTAGAGTAAACAAAAAAATCCGTCTTTTTCGGTTGCCCCATAAACGTAAATTCTTGGGTCATTTTTCCTCCCTTAGGGGCAAAGCAATTTAAAACTATTTTATTTTCCTGTGCCTGCAATGGAATACGTCGGTAAGAAATCGAATAAGGAAGCGTCTGCCAATTCCGGGTATCTGCTTTTTCTGTCGCTGCATTCGCCAATCCTACAAAAAATCCGACCCATTCGTTCTGTTTGGAAGCAGCATATTGTATCCCCTGTTTTGTAGCTACCCGTAATAAAGAAGTCGACAATTCCCTCACCATTCGGTCGTGCAAGGTTTTAAAGGCAATCTGATTGATATCTTCTGCCATCTCCAATCCAAAACGCTGTCCCTTATAGCGTAAATCAGCCTGAGTATAAGTCAGAGGACGCTCCACATACTTGGGAAAAACAGCCCGTACAATTTTTAAATCCGCCAGAGAATTTTGTTCTTCAGTGGAAGCAGATCCCCAGAAAAAAGGAAAAGTCAATCCGTATTCTGCATTGTGAAATACAATCGCCCCATCTCCTCTTCTTTCTTTTACAAAGTTAATTCCCCACTCGGATTTTACAGGACCTAATCCATTCAGCCAAAAGAAAACCAATTGTCCATAAGGAGAAGGAGCCGTATAATGATATTGCACTTCGAATTCTCTTTCGTATTGCTTCAATTCGCTCGTAAAACCGCATAAATAAGCCGTACGCATCAAATCCTGTTTTAGCTGATCCGGAGCTCCTAATCCAAAATTTTTCTGATAATCCGTCTGGTAGGTTTCAAACGCATTCCGATAAGCAATGAAAGCATCGTTATAATTTCCCGAAGCATCGTAAATTAATCCCATTAACAAATGGGCAAACGCATCCCGTTGGTAACGATTTTTATGATCCGGATATTTATCATTCAATTGCTGTAATTTGATGTTGATTTTTCTGACTTCCACCATAGCTCCTTCCATATCGCCCATCTGAAGATAATTCATCGATTTGTAAAAATTTACCATGATAACTTCAAAGTCTTCCGGTTTATAAGGAAGAATCTCCGGATTACTCAACAGAACTGCCGCTTGCAGCGCCGGATTTCTCACTTGTTCGTCTATGAGCTGTTCCGCCGTTTCAAAAGCCTGATTGCTTTCTTTCGGATGACCAGCCATAAATTCTACATAGCCTAAATTCAGGTAAAACAGGATTTTATTTTTCCCTTTGGCCATCCTTTTATCTTTCCGCAGTAACTTATCCGCTTTTTCAAAATTTCCAGTTTCAATCGTCTGCTGAAATTCCGACGTCCTTTCATACCAGGTTGCACAAGATGAAAAGAAAAACAAACTGCATAAAAACACTCCAACCAAAAGACGTATCATACCCTCAGCGATATTTATCGGATACTAAAGTTTTTCTGTAGGAATCTACTTCGAAAACTTCCATCCCTAAGTTATTACAAGGCTCTTCGCATCGCTTCCCTCCGCCCAAGAACTTCACTGATCATTTTAACCCCTTCTACCCCCTAAGATCCTTAATAATCCTAAGTTTAACATTAAAAACGTCCGTAAAGCCCGTTTGAAAGGTGAAATGCAAACTTTTAAAATACAACTATTTAAAAACGATCGGAAACGGTCTTCTTAATTTTTTTATCCCCCATCCACACGATTTCACTCGTTTCCAGATCCGTTAACTCCAGATTAATCTGATAGGAAACAACTTTATTTTTCTTATAAGTATCTACAATACTGTTAATCGTCCCTTGAAGCATAAAATCAGCCCCCAATTCACGTCCCCATCTTTTAGCTGTCTCCAAAGAAACATATCCCTTATTCTGATCTTCCCGCTCAGCCCTCAATTCTTCCCGCTTTGCACCCGCCTGCACCAAACGCACACTTCCATGATCTAAAATAGCCTTTTCAATGTCTTTGATAAAAGTCTCCGCATCGATATGCTCATGACTTTTATTTAGTACAGTTCCTACAACCACTACCGGAAGTTTTCCCCCATGCGCACTTTCATAATTCAGTATCCACCTGCCGGACAATAAATCCTGAATCATATTCGAAGACACCAAACGGGAATCTGTATCGTTCCATCTGCCGCTTAAATCCACTACCTCATTACTGTCGATACGAACAACTTTCCGGTTAGCACTACAACTCATAAACGAAAGTATAACCCCTAATACTAAAACAATAAATGCTATTTTTTTCATATTCTCTGATTTTAATACGTTTATTCTTCTATTTTATTATCTGATTTTACAACTTTTATGCCAAATAGCTTTATTCTTCCAGCAATAACAACCAACAGGCTCATCTCACCCTTCCCAACATGATCCCAGTCTGACTCGGTATTTTTTCCATATATTCCGATAAAGGCAATGCTGATAAAACGACCTTCCCAGCACTGCTGGAAGCATGTAAAAGATATGTTTTCTCTCCTTTTTTTACCGCTATTCCGACATGAGAGGTATCTAATCCTTTTATGTCGGTGGTAAGTAAAACAATATCTCCCTCCTGTATTTTTTCTTGTATTTTTCCAATATCCTTTTTGGGTATATAAAAATATTTCCTCTTTCCTATAGCCGTTTCAATCTGCTCCATTTGAAATATTAAAAGCGAATCCTTTTCAAATGCCGGATATCGGCAAGCGTTCTTTGTCATAAAAAATACATCTATAGGAAAATGAATCCCCCCGCATTCCCGGGTCACATCCTCTAAAAAACCTTGTCGCTGCATCTCGTATAACCAATCACTCGAATAATGGAGCCGCGAAGTATACCCCTCAATTTTTCCATTTCGATATCGTATTTTTTTCAGATTGTCCAGAAACAAAGGAACAGCCGCTGCATCATAACGCTCTAAAAAAGCTAAAGCCAAAGTATTTTCAAGAAACGTCACACAATCGAACTCCCTCAAATCAACAATTAACTCCTCCTGACTCCCCTTTTCCAAGGTACCAGACTGATAAGGTTTTCCTAAGAAAAATGTTCCGATTAACGGTATTCGTTCATTAACCGGTAAATGAGCCAGATTTTGCATACGGGCATAATCCCAAAAAGCAGCTAAAACGGAACTATCTGCCGTCTGTAAGGGGACCGCCTTCAATTCTATTATCCCTCCCATCCACACACCCAGAATCAGCCAAAATATTTTCTTCATATCATTTATCCATCCATTTCGTATAGGGACATTTCACCAAAAAAGAATTATAATAACAAGGATTTCCCGTAACTTCTTCTCCCAACCATTCCGGTTTTACAAATACTTCATTCTCTGATAAAAGCTCTATCTCTGCCAGAATTAATCCTGTATTATCCCCATGAAATTCATCTACTTCATACAGATGAGCATCTACCCGAATCAAATAACGCGATTTATCTATTACTCCCGGTTCACAAATTTTCATCAATTCCCGGGCCTCTTCAGGCGAAATTTCTTTCTCCCATTCAAAACGACTGACCCCTTTCGCATCCGAAATTCCTTTGATGGTCAGATAAGCTCTTTCTCCATACAATCTCACTCTCACAGTCCTTTCCGGCAGGGAGGATAAATAGCCTTGTAGAATGGGGATTACCTGATAGGCAAAAGATTTAAATTCTCCTTTCACTAAAAACTTCCGCTCGATCTCTTTCATTGCAAAATTTTTATCCCTGAACTATTTTACAAATATAAAGAAAAAGAGAATGTTCCCCAAGTTCCCGATTATTTTATAGCAATTCCCTGTTCATTTACAACAATCCTCTTTTTGCCCGAAAAAACAGGCTGCCAGAAATTAAATTCTGACAGCCTGTTGATCTGAAACAGAGAAGTTTTCCCGGCTTTACCAGAAAAAGATAAAGGTTAAGTTATCTTCGTCCATGGATAAACATTTCTTTAATTGGGATAACTACCGTACCGATGAATGAGCCTTCCACCCGGATTAAATAGCTGCACTAAATTGTTCCAGAAAACGAATATCATTTTCAAAGAACAAACGCAAATCTTTAATTCCGTATTTTAACATAGTAATTCGCTCAATACCCATTCCCAAAGCAAACCCTGTATATTTATCTTTATCGATCCCATTGAGCTCCAATACATTAGGATCTACCATTCCACAACCTAAAATCTCCAACCAACCGGTCCCTTTACATACATTACATCCCTGCCCATGGCAAAGTGTACAAGAAACATCCATCTCTGCTGAAGGTTCTGTAAAAGGAAAATAAGAAGGACGAAGGCGAATCTGTGTGTCTGACCCGAAAAGCTCTTTGGCAAAATAAGTCAACGTCTGTTTTAAATCGGCAAAAGATACATTTTCATCAATATAAAGAGCTTCTATCTGGTGAAAAATACAATGAGCCCGGGCAGAAATGGCCTCATTTCGGAAAACTCTTCCCGGTGTTACCAGCCGAATGGGTAACGCATGGGTCTCCATATCTCTGACCTGTACAGAAGAAGTATGCGTATGCAACACAATATCCGGATGTTTTTCTATGAAAAAAGTATCCTGCATATCCCGGGCCGGATGCTCTTCAGGAAAATTCAAAGCTGAAAAATTATGCCAGTCATCTTCAATTTCAGGCCCCTCTGAAATGGTAAATCCCAATTTGTCAAATATAGATAAAATCTCATTTCTCACAATGGCTAAAGGATGCCGTGTCCCTAAATGCATAGGATCTCCCGGCAAGGTAAGATCTAAACCGGATTTCCCCTTATCTGAGTCACACAACTGCTCTTTTAACGTATTAATTTTATTCAGTGCAGCCGTTTTCAATTCATTAAGAGCCTTGCCTATCTCCTTTTTCTGCTCTACAGATACATTCTTAAAATCCTCAAACAGAAGAGCAATGGTTCCCTTTTTACTCAAATGTTTAATTCTGAATTGCTCTACTTGCTCCAGTGTCTCCGCCGTGAAAGCATTTATTTCCGACGTCAGTTCTTTAATCTTATTTAACATTGTATCTTCTTTTAATTACCGAGGCCACAAAGTTAGAAAAAATATGGAAAATGTACTACTTTAAATAGACGGGAGCCGCAAAATGTCAAAGGAAGCTTATCTTAACCGATTCGTTAGCGAATCGCCCCCTACGCTTTACAAATTAATTTTATTTTAAAAGTCTGGATTTTTCCTTTCTAGCTGACTTTACAGATATTTTTTATTTTATTTTTTTCAAATTATTTCTCCATCGCTTTAAGTAAGGATAGATCAAACATCCGATAATCGCACCGAAAACATCGGCTAACAAATCCAGTATATCCCCACTCCGATTGAAAAAATATTCCTGTAACAATTCTATAATTCCTCCATAAATAAATGCAATACTGATGGTGGTCAGATATATTTTTCTCCACGAAAGCCGAGTCTGGTATTCCAACTCACTGCAAAGTAAAATAGCCATGACAAAAAACATTCCGAAATGAACAATTTTATCTATATGCGGGAAAACCCAATGGGGATTAGGTATATCTTTCCCCGGAATGGCACATAAAACAAAAATAACCAATGCCCATATAATATTACGGAACAATAAAATATGGTTCTTCTTTTTCTCTGCCATATTATTCATTCAATATCGTTATTTTCATTTTTACGTCTTTAAAAGGACGATTGTTTTCATCCGTTGGTAAAGCGGCTATTTTATCTATGACTTCCACTCCTTCTACAACTTCTCCGAAAACCGTATATTCTTTATCCAAATGATGTACACCTCCCAAATTTATATAATCCTGCTTTTTCTGTTCCGACATATAAATTTTATCGGCATTTGCATTCCATTCAAAAGCAATGTCTTTTTTTATCTTACCGGCTATCTCACGAAATTCCTCTACTTTTTTCAATTTACGAAGAGAATCTAAAATTACCTTTTTTTCAGGAGTATAATATTTACGGTTTATCGCATTTTTTATCGGCACATTAACTGATTTTTCAATAATTTCCAGTTCCTGTTCGGTATATTTTTTCCCTTGTACAATATAAAACTGGGAAATATCGGATTCCTTAAAAAAGTTCTCCCGATCGGGTTGACGAGGTGCCGCCAAAGCACCTTTTTTGTGATAATGTTCCGGTTTGATTTCGGCCTCTATTGTCATCGGTTTTCCAAATCCAATAAACTGCCCGGCAATCGCCTCCCGACTGTCAGACGATCCTCCCTGAATCATAAAATTCTTTATAACCCGATAAAATAAAGTTCCATCATAATGACCCGCTTTTGCCAAACGAATAAAATTATCCCGGTGAATAGGGGTATCGTTATACAATTTTATTTTCATATTCCCCAAATTTGTTTCGATTAAAGCCATTACTTCTTTTTCCTGAGCATGTAAAAAAATCGGGAATATAAGCCACAAACAAAATATCCATTTTTTCATAACTAAAATATATACGTTCTTCTCTTAAAATCACATCCGATTATAGCAATTTTTTCACCAAATATTTGACCGGGAAATAAGAAGCAATATAACCGATCAGTAAAACAGTTAATAAAATAAATGCAATATCTCCAAAAACCAATTTGACCGGATAAGCTTCTATGATATAATTTCCTTCCCCCAATTTAATGAAACCGAACGTCTGTTGTAAAAAACAAATTAAAACCCCTAAAATCAACCCGATAAAAGCTCCTACATAGGTAATCAGGTTTCCTTCCGTCCGGAATACCGAAATAATTTTTCCAGACGTCATTCCTAAAGCTTTATAAGTAGCCAAGTCTTCTTTTTTATCTAAAATAAGCATCGATATTGATCCCACAATATTAAAAGATGCAATAAATAATATAAAAAGCAAGACCAAAAATACGACCAGTTTTTCAGACTTCATCATAGCATAGAAAGAACGATTCAACTCGTATTTATCTTCTACTTTAAAATTCTCACCACTTATTTCTTGCAACTGAACTTTTACTTTTTCTAAGACTTCAGGATTTTTCAGTTTGATTTCAATTTTTGAAATCTCTTTCTGTAAACGAAATAATTTCCGGGCAAAATGAATGTCTGTAAGAATGTACTTGCTGTCTATTCCCTGCTGGGAAGAAAAAAAACCTATAGGATAGGAAGATTCCGTATTTAAGGCAGCATTTAAAGACGAAGCTTCTTTATTGGGATAATAGAACACCAAAGGAGTTAAAAAATTTAATCCTATTCCTAATTCCGCAGCTATCCCCTGTCCTACCACAGAAGCATAAAGATCTCCTTCCTGCAATTGAAACTCTCCCTGTACCATGTTTTTTTGCAAACCGGTAGTTACACCGTAATCCGACAGTACGCCTTTCACCACTACAGGTTTCAAACGATCTCCATATTTCAATAGAGCATTTTCTTCTACTACAGGATTAAAATAAGCAATATCAGTATGAATAAGAAGAGCTTTGTAAGACAAACTATCAAAATTTGTAAATTTTCCTTTTATCGGAGAAATAACCAAATCTGGATTCATACTGTCTGTACTCTTCTGCAAAATCAAATCAATACCATTAAAAACAGAGAGGATTACGATCAAAGCCGTCGTACCTATGGCTACCCCTGCCACACTAATGGCAGAAATAATATTAATGGCATTTTGCTTCTTTTTGGAAAAAAGATAACGCCGTGCTATAAAAAAGGACAGCTTCATTTCCGTTTTTTTTGATTGGGTTTGATTTTTAAACCCACACTGAGTTTACAAGCAATTTTATTTCTCGACTTCACTTCCGTTTAAAAGAAATACAAAGACAAAAATCGTAAAATATTTCCATCAGTCCAATGTCCACCTTTCTCGACGGCTTTACAGACGTTTTATATTTTAAAAGTTTATATCCCACCTTTCTAACTGGATTTACGGATATTTTTTATTTTAAAAATTCACCTTATACCTTTCAAACTGACTTTACGAACGTTTTTTATTTTAAAAGTTCATCTATTTTTTCAATATAATCCAAGCTATCGTCTACAAAAAAACGCAATTCCGGAATAATCCGCATTTGTTTACCCACTTTTTTACCCAAAATAAAACGGATCATTTTATTTTTATCGTTCAAACTATTCATTGTGGCCTCTATCCGTTCAGAAGGGAAAATACTCACATATACTTTAGCATACGAAAGATCAGGACTGACTCTTACCGTCGTCACAGTGACCATTGCTCCCACTATTATCTCTTTACATTCTTTTTGAAACATCTCACTCAAATCCCTCTGTATCAAACGAGAAACCTTATTTTGTCTAATCGAATCCATCACTTAATCATTTATAGAATAAAAAATTTCTACAAATATACTACAATAAATTCATTATTTTATTACATTTGCAACCGCAAACAAAACGAGATGTAGCGCAGTTGGTAGCGCGCCACGTTCGGGACGTGGAGGCCGCTGGTTCGAGTCCAGTCATCTCGACTAACAAGAAAGGCGCTGAAAATCAGTGCCTTTCTTGTTTTTTGTCTACCCTACCCCTTCTAAAAATCAAACAATTACACACTAGGGACGTGCCCTAATGTGTAATTTTATATCCTTGTATTTTAGTGGTCAAACCAACTTTAGAGACATTTTTATTTTATCAGATGAAAAACGACCATGAATTAGATGAAAATACAGAAATTACGTTTTTAGTCACAACAGACAATAAATGAACTGAAAATTACACATTAGGGCACGTCCCTAGTGTGTAATTGTTTTAGTTGAAAAAATTTTGTAAATTTGTATAAAGTGTACAGAAATGAAAAAATCCTTTTTTCTCTTTTTAAGAGCATTACAGGGATAATTGTCTGATTCTCGTATTATATTCTAATCGTAATTTTATGGAATTTCATGCTGCCTATAATTATTATTGCGATGAAAGCTGTCATTTGAAAAATGACGGTAAACAATATATGATTCTGGGCTATATTTCTGCTCCGTACGATCGCATTAAAAAATTAAAAGAGGATATTAAAGAGCTGAGAAAAAAATATAAAAATACACTGGAAGTAAAATGGAGTAATCTCAATGCCTGGAATTATACTTTTTATGCTGATTTGGTGAATTTTTTTTTCGACCGCTCCGATATTCGATTCAGGGCCATTATTGTTGACAAGAAACGATATATTGCAGCAAAGTGTAATCACGATTATGACCGCTTTTATTACCTGATGTATTACCAACTGATTTATCATTTGTTGGATACAACTTCTACTTATAATATTTATTTGGATATAAAAGATGATCTCAGTTCATACCGCATAGAAGAACTCAAAAAAATTCTCAATGTACATATGGGAATTATCGAAAAAATTCAACATGTCCGTTCACATGAAGTAGATTTGTTACAATTATGCGATTTATTTATCGGAGCCCTCTCTTATAATTTAAATAATATCGTAAAACAAGCCCTCCCTAAATTACGGTTGATTGAGAAAATCCGGCAACGTTCCGGCGTTTCACTGGAAGAAACAACATATAAAAGCGCTGCCAAATTCAATATTTTCAGAATACACATATAAGAAATATACTGTTTTATTTTTTAGTCATTATGCCTCTGAATTTACTTAAAACATATAATTCATTACTGGAATTGGATTCTTTCAATGAATCGGAACGGTATACCTCACTCAGTAGAATCTTCTACAGAGATTTTATCGAAACGACTAATTCCTTCAGAGACAAAGCGGTAAAACCGACTCCTCAAGAAGGGAAGACGACGATAGAAGTTCTCTTTCACCACCTGACCACCCGTTCCGAAGGCAAATATCATCATCGGGTATACGACCGGGATCGTTCGATCCGGATTCATTGGATAAAATTCCACCTTCAGGAAAAAAAGTCAGAGTCCATTGAAGTCTTTTCTGTCAAAGATAAGCAAGCTATCAGAACTTATATTTACGACGAAAAAGAATCGTATATTGTCGTTCTGGAACCTAAAAATCCTCACTTTTACTATTTGATTACGGCTTTTTATATAAAAGGCAGAAACCGGTATAAAATCGAAAAGAAAAGAAACAGGAAGTTAGAAGGGATATTCTAAAGCAAAAAGCGATAAATACTGGAGATTTACCGCTTTTCGATTTCCTTTCCCCCTTGGAGAATGAACTTATTACAAAAGTAATATTTTTTATTTAGAATTAAAACAGCGGTAAATAAGTTACTATAGCCTTCTTCATAGGTCTCCAATGCAGAAAAAGAAGAAGACGATTTTCTTGTTCTTTTTCAAAAGTATTCCAAATAGTTAGGAAAAAATTCATACGAAATTTACTATACCGATTTTTACCCTATATATTTTTATTTTCATCTTTCAATTTTCAATTAATTGCCGTAGCTTTGCAGGCAAATACAAAACGCTAAAATATCGATATCACTAGACAGAAATGAGAAAATGGAGTATTGAGGATTCAGCAGAACTGTACAATATCAACGGTTGGGGGCTGAACTATTTTTCGATTAATGAGAAGGGACATGTAGCAGTAACTCCTAAAGCCGATGGCCCCTCTATCGATCTAAAAGAGTTGATGGAAGAATTACAGGTAAGAGATGTAGAAGCCCCCATGTTGTTGCGATTCCCGGATATTCTGGATAATCGGATAGAAAAGATTTCCAATTGTTTTGAGTTCGCAGCGCGGGAATACGGTTATACAGCAAAAAACTTCATTATCTATCCTATTAAAGTCAATCAGATGCGTCCCGTGGTGGAAGAAATCGTAAGCCATGGCAACAAATTCAATATCGGACTGGAAGCCGGCTCTAAACCGGAATTACACGCCGTGTTATCCATTGATATCGACGACGACGCGATGATTATTTGTAACGGCTATAAAGATGAAAGTTATATAGAATTGGCTTTGCTGGCCCAGAAAATGGGGAAGCGCATCTTTCTGGTTGTCGAAAAATTAATGGAACTTCGCAACATTGCTAAGTTGGCCAAAAAGATGAATATCCGGCCAAATATCGGAATCCGGATCAAACTTGCCAGTTCCGGTAGCGGAAAATGGGAAGAATCGGGAGGTGACGTTAGCAAATTCGGAGTCAACTCCAGCGAACTACTGGAAGCCTTAGAAATTCTCGACAAATATAAAATGAGAGATTGCCTCCAACTTATCCATTTCCACATTGGCAGCCAGGTCACCAATATCCGTCGCATTAAAACAGCCCTGAAAGAAGCCTCTCAATTTTATGTACAACTCCAGCATATGGGCTACGAAATAAATTTCGTAGATATAGGCGGAGGATTAGGAGTGGACTACGACGGAACCCGCTCTTCCACTTCAGGAAATAGTATGAACTATTCCATACAGGAATATGTAAACGATGCGGTATCTTCCATTGTGGATGCCTGCGAAAAGAACGATCTGCGGCAACCCAATATCATTACCGAATCCGGACGTTCTCTCACGGCTCATCATTCCGTATTGGTATTCGAAGCGCTGGCAAGTACCCATTTACCGGCTTTTGACGAAAACGAGGAAATTTCCGAGGATGCTCATGAATTAGTAAAGGAACTTTACGAATTATGGGAAAATTTGAATCAGCCCCGTCTGTTAGAAACTTGGCACGATGCCGTACAATGCCGGGAAGATGCATTAGGCCTCTTTAATCTGGGATTAATCGACTTAAAAACAAGGGCACAAGTAGAACGTCTGTTCTGGTCCGTCGCCAGAGATGTTTATCAAATGGCTGAAGCGACCAAGCATGCTCCGGATGAATTAAAGAAAATTTCAAAGATGTTACCAGATAAATATTTCTGTAATTTCTCTTTGTTTCAATCGCTTCCGGATTCCTGGGCGATCGATCAGATTTTCCCGATTGTACCCATTAGCCGATTAAATGAACAACCGACAAAATCGGCTACTATTCAAGATATTACTTGTGATTCTGACGGTAAAATAGACAATTTTATCTCTACACGCAACTTCTCTTACCATTTACCTGTTCACGAACTGAATGATAAAGAACCTTATTATTTGGGAGTGTTCCTGGTAGGAGCTTATCAGGAAATCCTGGGAGATTTGCATAATCTTTTCGGAGACACAAATGCTGTACACATCAAGGTAAAGGGGAACGAATACGTCATCGACAAAATCATCGAAGGAGAAACCGTAGCAGACGTATTGGAATACGTACAGTTCTCTCCCAAAAAGATGGCCCGTACGGTAGAAGTCTGGGTCACAACTTCCGTAAAGAAAGGCATTATTTCGGCCGAAGAAGGAAGGGAATTTTTATCCAATTACCGTTCCGGATTATACGGTTACACTTATTTGGAATAAATATCACATTATATTATTCAGGTCCTTAAGCATTTTGCTGAAGTGTATTGCTTTTCAATAAAAGACCTTCAGTAATCCCTTAAAATGCTTAAGGACTATTTTCTTTATAAGGCTTGAACAATACTAAAAATGATTCAGAAATACCTGAAACAAACGGGGTTCTAAAAATATAGGATAAATAAAACCGAACACGGCTCCATAAAAATGGGCATTATGGTTGATATGCCCCCCTCTCTGTTTTGCCATATACTGACAATAAACAAGATAAAGAACTCCAAACAAAATTCCAGGTATAGGCACTATAGCAAATAAAAGAATTTTATCCCACGGATTCAGGAAGATACAACTGAATAAAACAGCTGCTACAGCTCCGGAAGCCCCAATAGAAGAATAATAAGGTTCGTTCCGGTAACGAAATAAATCGTAAAGAGAGGCTACAATCATTCCTCCAAAATACAACCCCAAATAAGCCCATGCTCCAAAATCATTGTATCGGAAAACAGATTCTATATAAGTTCCAAAGGACCAATAAGTGAACATATTGACAAACAGATGTGTCATATCTGCATGGACAAATCCATGAGTAATCAGCCGATACCATTCTCCAGAATGGATCACTTTATAAGGATTCATCGACAATTTCCCAAGCAAAGCATGATTACTAAAACACATCAGAGAAATTACAACCGTCAATCCGATAATCACATAAGTTATCATAGTCTCATTGTCTTTACAGAAATTTCTCAAAACCTGCCGCATATTTCGTCAAGGAAATATCCAAAATCTCATAATCAGCAATTCCTTTAAAATAGAAAGGATCTTCTTTGATAATTGCTTTTACTTCCGCTTCATTCGAAGCATTGCATAGGATACATCCACCCGTACGCGGATTCCGGCGTCCGGAAAAAATAAATTTCTTCAAGGAATAATACTTATCCAAATAGGCCCGATGAGCCTCCAGATTTTTTTCCACCTCCTCCAGTGGCTTTTTATAATTCACTAAAAACAAATACATAGAATTCTCTTTAAAACTTAGAAAGTGAAGTCCATAAAGTCTTGTCGATATCTCCATTTTTGATCATGTCGAAAATACAGCAGACTTTATGGACCCTCAAAAATTCACTTCAGCCGGTGGTACTATTTCTTTTCGTACAATTTTACCCAATTTTTATATTCTCTGTTTTTCCATGCGTCGCTATGATATACATAACTAGCAATCAAGGGAATGACAGTAGTACCTTCTGCATATACCATCTGTTCGTAAGTTACATCCACTTTTCCCCATGAACAAGCTTCCTTCAAAGTAGAAGAAGAACAAGCTCCGTCCCGGACGTCAGCTACTGTAATCTGCACAGCATATTTGTGCATTGGAACCTCATGTCCCAAAATTTCAGCACATACGACGGTATCCTGTGCAAAATTTTTAGGGGTACCCCCTCCTATCATAAATAAACCGGTAGTAGGAGCATTCATTTTAATCATAGTCAATTCGATAAAATCCTTCACAGAATCGATAGAAACATGCTTTTCCGGATGTTCCCATTGATGTTTTCCAATACCAAATCCGGCACTACAGTCGGAAAAAGCCGGACAGAAAATAGGAACTCCGCATTCATAACAAGTCTGAATCAAACTGTCTTTCTTTACCGAATGTTGGGTCAGCCATTTCCCAATTTCCCAAATAAATTCGCGGGAAGAATAGGGACGGGGTTCCAAAGCATTTGCTATTTCATAAGTCGTATGATCACAAATCTGTAATTCTTCTTCATCGATAAAAGTATCATAAATACGATCGATATACAAATCTCTCAGTTGCATATCCGGAACGTCCTGACGACCTTTATAATGCTTGAATCCCAAAGCTTCGAACAAATCCATATCGATAATAGATGCTCCGGTTGCGACCACTACATCAATCATTTTATTACGGACCATATCCACATATACCTGCATACATCCGGCTGCACTTGTACTTCCGGCAATGGTAAGAATATTCGTACACTCTTTTTCCTTCACCATTTTCATTAAAATATCAGCTGCACGAGCTGTATCGCGTGAGGTGAATGACATATCGCGCATAGCGTCAATCAACTGGGTTGAGTCGTAAGACTTGATGTCGATGTGTTTAATCGTGTCTTTTAATAAATCTTTCTTTTCCATTTTTTAATATAAACATTGTAAGGTACAAATATGAGGACCCCACTGACTCAGTCAAATTCATTTATCATTTTTTCTCCTAAAAAATTTCTGTTTTACGCATGGTTGAATTTCATGCTCAGTAGCTGATAAATCAGTTTTGATGCCAGAAAATCCGGAGCTTTATTCATTTCATTGGGACAAAGTTCTACTATATCCAATCCAATAATATTATGTCTTTCGTTAATCAATTTTAAGAAGTTTATCACTTCCCGGTATGTCAGGCCATCGGGTTCCGGAGTACCGGTAGAAGGCATATAAGCAGGGTCGAATACATCCAAATCAATTGTAATATAAACATTATCATTTAATTTTTCAGAAACATTATACATCCACGTAGGAGATTCTTTAATTTCATGGGCATAAAAAATCCGATCCGGATCAATGTTGTGTTTTTCTTCTATACAAGAACTCCGGATCCCCACCTGAGCAACGGTAGCCATCTCTTTAGCCCGGGCCATAACGCAAGCATGGTTGTGATCGGAGCCTTCATAATTATCCCTCATATCCGAATGAGCATCTAACTGAAGTACAGAAAAATTTTCATAATGTTTTGCAAAAGCACGGATAGAGCCGATACTGACAGAATGTTCCCCGCCTAAGAGCACCGGAAATTTTTTATCCATTAAAATAGCATCTACCTGTTTTTCCACGGCATCTGACATGGCTTCCGGAGATTGATCTTCCGTTACAGCCTCTAAAGTAGCAATTCCCTGCGTATACACTTCAGAGTCTGTTTCAATGTCGTAAAGTTCCATGTTAGCCGAAGCTTCCAGAATGGCCTGCGGTCCTTTATCGGCTCCCTTCAACCACGTACTTGTACCGTCATACGGAACAGGTAATATAACTATCCTGGCATTTTCATAAGCCGTAAATTCATTATCTAATCCTCCGTAATTCAATTTTTCCATACTCAGCGTTTAAAAAGTTTAATAAAGAATCAGTCCCAATAGAGAGGTAAAGTTATGAAATTTCCCGAAATACTTATTCCTCTTTCCAATAAAAAACGTTGTAAAGTCAGATCGAAAAGCTGGATATAAACTTTTAATATAAATAACTTATCGTTTATCTGAATTTTTCATTCTTATCTTGGCAGCAATGCGGTTTACGCCTTCCACTGCTTCCTCTTTATTTACATGCAGTACAACTCTATCCCGCATAATCCATTCTCCCTCTACCATGGAAGAGCGGACGTTTTTACTATTCATAGCATATACGATAGCAGAATAAACATCATAAACCGGTACCATATTTGTAGCTTCGGCATGCACCACCAACAAATCTGCCCGTTTCCCTTTCTCCAAGGAACCCGTAATATCTCCTAAGCCCAGTGCCCGTGCTCCTTCAATAGTCGCCATCCTCAAAGCTGTTCTGGCATTTACTGCCTCCGGATTATAATGTACCACTTTAGCTAACAAAGCTGCAAAGCGCATTTCTTCTACCATATCCAAAGCATTATTACTGGCCGTCCCATCCGTTCCAAGCCCGACAGTAATTCCTGCTTTTATATAGGTATCTGTATCGGCAATCCCACTGGCAAGTTTCAAGTTACTTTTCGGACAATGCCCGACAGCAGTACCAGTTTTTGCCAGCAACTCCACTTCCTTCTCATTCAGCCATACACAATGAGCCGCTATCACATTTCGGTCCAACAGCCCGATAGTATAGAGATATTCTGCCGGAGACATACCTTTTTCCAACGTAATATCCTCTACTTCTTTACGTGTCTCAGCTAAATGAATCTGCAACAAAGTTGAATATTTATCTGCCAACTTCTTGGCCTCCTGCAATGTCTTTTGGGAACAAGTATAAGGAGCATGTACACAAACTGACGGATGAATGGAATGATCTCCTTCCCACTGACGGATTAACTTTTCAACCCGTTCGAACCCCTCCTTTACGGTCCGAAAACTGGCTGTAGGGAAATCAATCACCGATTCATTCATTACCCCCCTCAAACCTGCTCTTTTAGCCTCTTCCGCAATCACATCTTCAAAGAAATACATATCATTAAAACAAGTCGTTCCAGATTTTATCATTTCTAAAAATGCCAATCTGGAGGCGAGCCTCACATTTTCTGGAGTAACTAATTTCGCCTCTGCCGGAAAAATATATTTTGTCAGCCAAGTGTGTAACGGAAGATCATCTGCATATCCTCTCAACATCGTCATCGGGACGTGGGTGTGGGTATTTACAAAACCTGGCATCACCCACATGCCCTCAAGGTCGTAAGCTACCCCAGCACAATGCTCCTCACGTTCCCCTAATTCCTCCATCCTTCCTATCTCTGTTATTTTTCCTTTATCTATCCGGATATAACCTTTTTCTATCGTTTCCATCCTCTGGTTCATCGTCAATATCCGTGCATTATAAATCAACTTTTCCATAACCCATTTTTTTAACTTTGTAAAGATAAAGATAATGTGGCATATCTCCCTTTATTCCAAAGGAATAATCTCTTCCGGAAAACTGGTCAATTTTTTCAGTCCGGATTCTGTTACTAAAAAAGTATTCTCCACCCCGACAGCCCCCACAGAAGGAATGACAAATTTCGGCTCCAGCGCGAAGGTCATTCCCGGCTGAAGTATCTCTTTCGAACGGGGCGCCAGAACAGGCCATTCATTGATTTGCATTCCTACGCCATGCCCCACAAAACGGGCTTGTTGGCAAGTACCCATAAAATTAGCTTCCAGCCCCTCCTGCCGAACCCTTTCTTCTACTTTCCGGTAAATCTCCGCACAAGCCATTCCGGGACGAGCAATATCCATAATTTCCTGGTGAAGATAACGGGACACTTCATGAGCCCTGTAAGCTTCTGTTGGTAATTTTCCAACAGCATATACGCGGGTCATATCGGTCTGGTAAGCAGTATAATTACCAGCCATATCAATCATGACAGAAGTTCCTCTGTGAAGGGGAGTACCGTTTGCTCCCAACGGAGAAGAAGGGTGCATGCCAGCACCTCCCAAAGCAAAATCAAAAGGAGAAGGGACCTCTGCATTTTTTCCTGCCAACACACTTCCCATAAAGATTTCCATGTGATTTCCAAAAGTTCTGAAAAAACCGATTGAGCCGTTCCGGCGCATTCTGTATTCAATCTCATATTGTAATTCCAAATCGGTCATTCCCGGACGATAACATTCCGGGATTTGGCTGTAAACCAATACCTGTTTTTCAGCCGTATGTTGCATTTGTTGAATTTCCCAAGGCGATTTTATCATTCGCATCCGACATATCAAAGGGGTAATATTTCCGATTTTCCCAAGATTAAAAATATGTTGTAAACGAAGGTGTTCATTATAAGTCAATTCATCCCCTTCCAGTAAAAGCTTCTCCGGAGATTTTCCTCCCCGTTCCCGTAATAAATCCGGAATCTGTTCCGGTTTTCTAATAAAATGAACACTCTTACCGACAAAATTGGAAGGGCGTTTCACAAACATTTGCGGCTCCCCTTCCGTGGGTAGATAATAATAACCATTAAAAACACTTCCACACAAATAGTATAAATTCAGGGGCATTGTCAATAAACAACCTTCCATGCCTATCTCACCCATTTGTTTCTGTATTTTTCTGCGCCTTTCAATCAAATCCGTTTCCAGTAACATTTTCCTCATTTTTTTAGCGGCAAATATAAAGATAATGCTCCTATAACAAATCCCTTATTAAAGTGAAAAATATAGAGAATTAATCCGCTTCTTCCCATTTCCAGATATTAGCTTCATAAGGACGAAGTTTTATTCTCCTACAGACATTTTTCTCTTTCCTTTCTTCATAATTACTTAAAATCATCCGAGCTTTGCGAAGATCCATTCCGGGAGTTATATAGGCAGTCTTCGGAGAAAAATTCAGCGTAATCAAAAATTTTTCCCTTTCTTTTTCCCGTAGATAAGCATACACTTTTTTATTTGCCGGGTCTAACAGTACATATTTACCATAAATCAAAGTAGTATAACTTTGTCGTATTTTTACCAGTTTTCGAAAATAGTTTAAAACTGAAAGGGGGGCTTTTTCCTGAACTTCTACATTGACCTGACCATAATCCGGATTTACTTTTAACCAGGGTTTAACCGCACTGAAACCTGCATAAAGGGATTTATCCCATTGAAAAGGAGTCCGGGCATTATCCCGGGCAATTTGTTTTTGTTCCTCCAAAAAAGCCGATATATTTCCTCCTTTTTCTTCTATTTGTTTATAAAGGTTTTTGGTATTAATATCGTTATAATCTTCTATACATTTAAATTTTATATTACTCATTCCGATCTCATCCCCTGCATACCAATAAGGAGTTCCCCGCATTGTCAGCAAAAAAGTAGCCAACATTTTTGCTGAAATCTCCCGATATTCGGCACTATCATTTCCAAAACGGCTGAGCATACGGGGCTGATCGTGATTTCCCAAATAAATGGAAGGCCACCCCTTTCCTACGGCCTGATCCCATAGAGTAAACATCTTTTTTAAAGCAATCAAACTATAAGGTATACCCGTATAAGGAGAATCCGGCTTTGTAGTATTCCGTACCTGTGCAGGTCCAAATCCATACAGCATGTTTAATTCTTCCCGGTCCGGTTCCACGAACAGAGCCAATTGATCAGCCGTTTCCCCCGAACCTTCTCCTACCGTCATAATATCGTATTTACTCCATACGGTCCGGTTCATTTCATGCAAGTATTCATGCAAGCGAGGACCCTGTGCATAATATTCAAATATCCCCGGATACTGGGTCTGGTCGATTTCAGGGAAATCAATATCTTTTGAAATATAAGAAATCGAGTCCATACGAAATCCGTCTATTCCTTTCTCCAGCCAGAATTTCATCATTGCATACATTTCCTGGCGCACCTTCGGATTTTCCCAATTCAAATCCGGTTGCTTACGTGAAAAATAATGCAGATAATAAGATTTTGTGCGGGGATTGTAACGCCACGCATCACCCTTTTCATCAAAAAAGCTCAGGCGTAAAGGAGGACGTCCTTGTTCTACCGGCCACCAATGATAGTAAGAATAATACGCATTTGAACGGGAGGTACGGGCTTCCCTAAACCAAGGGTGTTCATCACTGCTATGATTGACAACCAGGTCTAAAACCAATCTCATGTTCCGCGCATGGATTTCTTTTAATAAAAGATCGAAATCTTCCATCGTTCCAAAATCGCCCATAATCTGCCGGTAATCACTAATATCATACCCATTATCATCATTGGGAGAAGCACATATCGGATTTAACCAGATTACATTTACACCCAAGCTTTTCACATAATCCAAACGGGAAATAATACCTCTCAGATCTCCTATTCCATCTTCATTACTGTCCTGAAAACTCCGGGGGTAAATTTGGTAGACAATGGCTTCTTTCCACCAAGCAGGTTTATTCTCTGATTGTTCCATATCAGAAAGTTCTGTTTTTACTTATTACGCCTCTGAAAAATATAAGTTTAATACCCGATGCTTTTTCTTTTTTAACCAAACTTAATTGTATTCTCTAACGTTTTATAAAAGAATTAAAAATACAAAAAAGCTATGAATAATGGAGTAATGATGCAATATTTCGAATGGAATTTACCAAACGATGGCCAGCTATGGAAGCAGTTAAAAGAGGATGCTGCCCATCTGCAACAAAAAGGTATAACAGCTGTATGGATACCTCCCGCCTACAAGGCCTCCCATCAAAACGACCAAGGATATAGCGCTTATGATCTCTACGATTTGGGAGAATTTGACCAGAAAGGAACGGTACGTACAAAATACGGCACACGGCAGGAATTGAAAGAAATGATAGAAGAACTCCATAGACATCAGATAAATGTTTATTTAGATGCCGTGATGAATCATAAAGCCGGAGCCGATTATACCGAAAAATTTATGACAAAAGAAGTCAATCCGGAACAAAGAGAGCAAGACATCAGCGAACCTTATGAAATTGAAGGTTGGACAGGTTTCAACTTTCCGGGCCGAGGAGACAAATATTCTTCTTTTAAGTGGCATTGGTATCATTTTTCAGGTACAGATTACAACGAAGCTAATCAAAAAAAAGCAATTTATGAAATCGTAAGTGACGGTAAATCCTGGAGTAAAAATGTGGATAGAGAAAACGGCAATTACGATTATCTGATGTTTGCAGATATCGATTTCGACCACCCGGAGGTAGTAAAAGAAATGATTCATTGGGGACTTTGGGTTTCCCGAGAATTACAACTCGACGGGATGCGTCTGGATGCCATTAAGCATATGAACGACCAATTTATTAAACATTTTCTGGAATCGATAAGGGCCAACCGAGGAAAGCAGTTTTATGCTGTAGGAGAATATTGGAAAAATGACAAGAGTTCGTTAGAGACCTATCTTTCGCATGTCGATTATAAAGTTGATTTATTCGATGTCCCCTTACACTTCAATTTATTTCAGGCTTCCCGGACAGGAAAAAATTACAATTTACAAAATCTTCTCAAAGATACTTTGGTAATGAATCATCCTGAATTAGCCGTCACTTTTATTGATAATCACGACTCTCAAAAAAACAGCTCTCTGGAATCACAAGTAAAAGATTGGTTTAAACCGCTGGCTTATGGTTTGATTTTATTGATGGAAAAAGGTTATCCGTGTATTTTCTATGGAGACTACTACGGAGTCTCCGGAAAAGCTTCTCCTCACCGGGTCATTTTGGACATCTTGCTAGAAACCCGACAGAAATATGCCTATGGAGAACAAAAGAATTATTTTGATCATCCCAATACAGTCGGGTTCGTAAGACTAGGAGACAATACTCACCCGGATTCCGGTCTGATCCTTTTGCTTTCCAATGGAGAAGACGGGGATAAGATAATGAATATCGGGAAAAAACACAAAGACGAAACTTGGCATGAAATCACAGGCAACCGTCCGGAAGAAATTAAAATCGATGAAAACGGAAATGGGCAATTTCTGGTATCCGGCGGGAAAATTGCCGTATGGGTCAAAAAATGAGAGCATCGTCCTGATACCGCATCCAAAAAATAAAAAGAGACCTTAAAAAAGTCTCTTTTTTCTAGTGGGCGCTGAGGGATTCGAACCCCCGACCCTCTGGGTGTAAACCAGATGCTCTGAACCAACTGAGCTAAGCGCCCGGGACATCTATCGGATGCGGGTACAAAAGTAGTGCTTTTTTCATTTCAACCAAAAAAATCTGCTTCTTTTTTTTAAAAATTTACATTCAATCGCGAGAAAAAGTTTAAATACGCATACAAAGTTGTGAAATGTACAACAGAATAAAAGTTTTCTATGTTAAATACGAAGCAAAAATCTTGTCAAACAAATCACCTCGCGTCAATCTTCCGTTTTCCACACAAACGGATTCCACTTTTCCTTTCGCACAAAGTTTATTATCCGGTAAACGATAAATATCCTGAAAAAAAATCAATTTCACTCCTGAACGAACGATATACAAACGTACGGCAAAACGATCTCCACTGGTTAACGAAACTTTATACTCAATCTCAACTTTTGCTACGACAGCATCTATTCCTTGTTGATGTAAATCTCCGAAATTGGCGCCACTTTTTTCCAAAAATTCATGCCGGGCATGCTCCATATAATGCTGGTAATTCGCATTGTTTACAATCCCTTGTAAATCGCATTCATAATCCCGGACTTTCATTTCCAATTCAAAAATATATGCTTTCATACTCTTTCGTATCGATTGCTCTGTCGGTACAAATTTACATAAATTTTCTACTCTACCCTCTGACGATTTCTTCCTTTTCTTTATCCCAATACATCGTACGGCCCTCCAAATAGGCCCGGGTCCCCATATGAGCGGTCATGGCTTCTTCAAAAGCCCTGTCTATATTGCAACTCGGAATCAAACCCTGCCGAATACATTCCAGCCATTCCCGGATATGTAAATAAGTAGTATTATAACGTTGACCGTTCACATAAGTATACAACAACCCTCTTTGTGCAAAATATAATTCGGTAGCTGATGTAATAGCATCTACATCGTCAGAACCCGGGATATAATTATAAAAAGGTACGTCCGGTTGTATAATGCCTTCTTCTATTTTCTTTTTGTAACGGGTAGAATCGCTATCTACTTTTATCGTAAGGGTATTCCCCAATTCCATACTGGCATCGTGTCCCATAATTACTTTTCCTCTTTGCCGGCTACTGGCTTGAGTGGCACTATAGAGTAGTGTCAAATTTTTATCCGGAAATTCAAAAGCTGTCTGTAATACATCCGGTACAGTCCGTCCGTCTTTAAAATAATAAATCCCTCCCGAGGAGGTAGCCGAATAGGGTATCCCCACTTCCATAATCTGATTGATCGCATCATATTCATGGGTCAATAAATCCCCACTCAATCCGGTACTGTAATCCCACCAGCATCTCCAGCGAAAAAAGCGCTCCAAACTAAATTTTTCATAAGGATCCGGCCCCATAAAGCGCTCCAGTTTATTCGCCTTCATATAAGCGTAATATTCTTTTAATCGTCTTTCATCCGGAACAAATTGGCTCCAGTCGATTGTTTGTGAATTAGCCGATGCGTCGATATCGTATACCCAAGCTCCGTTCGGATCATTCCGATTCGTACAAACTTCTATCAAGTTAACAGGCCCTAAATATCCCTTATCAATAATCTCTTTGGCTCGCACATAGCTGTCTGTCTGACGGCCTTGATGTCCCAACTGAAACACAATCCCGCTTTCCCGGACCGCATCCCGGACCGCATAGGTTTCCGGAACGGTCCAAGTCATCGGTTTTTCCAAATAAACATGTTTCCCCCTGCGTGCAGCTTCGATAGCCATTGTTCCATGCCAATGATCCGGAGTAGCAATAATGACAGCATCGATATCAGGATCTGAAAGTAAATCCAAATAATTCCGATAACGTTTTGGTAATTTACCCAATCTGCCATTGGCCCCTTCTTTACTACCATTGGCCGCCGCCCGCATAGCCGCCTCCGCATGCGTATCGAAAATATCACAAACAGCAGCAATCTCAATATTTAAGTCCTCCTGATTGCAAAACATCTCATAACGGGTATCTTTGGAATTTAAACGGGCCTCTTCCTTCAGCTTTTCAATATATTCAGGCTCCGCGAAACCACAGCTCCGTAACAATAATTTCCCCCGAATGCCAAAACCAATCATTCCTAAACGGAGTTTTTTCCCATCCCGCTGTATAGGTAAGATTTGTGGAGAATATCCTTCCAGTTTAAATACATCACTCACATTCCGGCGTACACGTTCCCGGTTTACTTTTTTATAAATACCATAAGCCATTGCTCCCAATAAAGGGACCGTAGCCAAAGATTTCAAAAAATCCCGCCTTCCTTCGTCCGGAGCGACTTTAAGTGGTTCCTCGCTCTGAGTTTCATCTACCATATCAATTCTTTTTCCAATATCTGTTCAACAATCTATCCAAGCCGATAATACCGGACGTGGGAAACGTCATCAGCAAACACAAAGCACAGATTTCAATTACATTTTTATCTACCCATAAATAAGAGCCTTCGGAAGGGAAAAGATATTCCGCTCCGATATAAGGAATATGGGATAAATAATAAAGTGCCAATAGAAAAATTCCACCAATCGCTCCAAAACGGGCAGCAATACCTAAAACGAGAGATAGGCCAACAAGAGTCAACCCTATTGGATTTAAGAAATCTACTACACCTAAAGATGTTGGATTGTCCGCTAAAGCATGAAAAAAATTCCCCAAGAACCCCTGTGCATCCATTAAATAACCATAAGATGTCCATTTGGGATTAAAAATTTTACTCAATCCTTCATACAAGAAATGCCACCCTATCAAAACGCGCAAAAGTACTAAAAAAAACAATTGTGCTTTCGTATATAAAATTTGCCTTCTTTGTTTCATAATTCATTTCATTTGTCCGGAAGTCCTTGCAGAACTTCCGGATGCAAATGTGCAAATGTTCAAATATTTTTCTATTTCAATTCTTTAACCCGAATATTTTTAAATTTCACAACCGATCCATGACCCAGGAATCCGATATGCCCTTTTTTATTAAACAATCCCGGATGTTCGCGTTTGTCCATCGTTCCGTTAAGAGTTGCCTCTTGAATATCTCCGTCCAAAATAACTTCACCGTTCAAAATAACTTTAATCCGGTTTCCTTTTGCGATGACCTCCTGATAATTCCACTCTCCTATAGGCTTCAGGAAACCTCTGCGGGCAGGAATAATTCCATATACGGACCCGTGATATTGATACTTTTTCAGATTTTTATAAATCGGATCCTCATTATCCAATATTTGAAGTTCCATACCGACATAAGCTGCATCTCCTTCGGTCGGAGTACGAATACCCAAACCGTTATTAGCACCAGGAGTCAACATAAATTCAAAACGGAATACAAAGTCTGAAAACTCCTCTTTGGTATATAAATTACCTCCACCTCTATTTTCAGGATAAAGTACGATACAACCGTTTTCTGCTACATAATCCTTCGTATTACCCGTCCAGTTGTGCATAGAAACTCCATTAAATAAAGCCCGGAAACCTTCTTTTGCTTCTTCGGACGACACCTCATAGGGTTCTACTCTCGGAATTTCCCTTACATAAATATCCCGATAAGCCACTTTGCTACCATGCGCCTGTAATTCGATTTGTTCCATAAACGGCACGGGTTGAGTTCTATCCCAATAATTTTCAAAAATGACATTGTCTACGACTTTAATCCCGTTCAACCAAACTGAAACCCGCTCCCCAATCATCCGAATAAAGAAACTATTCCATTCGCCCAAGGAGTTATCGGCCACTTGCAGGGGATTCCGCAAATTCGTTTCATTATTGTATAAACCTCCGGAACCGACCTGGGCCCCGACATCCCGGCGAGCAGTATCCCAAATTTGCACTTGCGGAGTACCACGCAAATAAATACCGGCATCGGCTTCTTTGCCTTCCGGATAAAGTTTCCAATCGATATACATCTCAAAATCCCCGTATTTCTTATCAGTACAAAGATTATCTCCTTTCCCATTGAATACAAGCATACCCTCTTCTACACTCCAAGATTCCCTCATCAATTTATCTGCCTTTTTTTGTTCAGCAGCCAAACGGGTAGCAGACATCTTCGTCCGGGTTATAGGGTTTCCAACTAAACCTTTCCAACCGGTCAGATCTTTTCCATTGAAAATACTTACAAATCCTTCTCCTTCTGGTAACTCAGCCAAATGTTTCCGAATCGCCTGTTTTTGGTAGTCGCTATCCGTTCCGCTCAATACTTCCAAAACACGGTTCAACAAACGACTGACTTCTTCCCCATAATATGCCTTGTTTGCTAAAGCAATATTCATTACGGCCTGACAAGCGGTCTGTTGTAAATCATTATCCTCCAGATATTTTCCTGCAACAATTAACCCCAAGAATGTACCGGTTTTCTGGATTTGTTCCAGCACTATCTTTTTCTGCGAAGTAGTCTGAGCAATCTCCAGAGCTTTTCGCAAAAGCAATAACTTCTGTTCACCCGTCAAAACAGCTCCGGCGATTTTTGCGACATAAGCATTAAAAGCCGGATCGAAATATTTTTCCTTTTCATTATTCTTACAAATTTCATACAAAGCATCTGTCACTTCAAATCCCGGCCACAAAAGTAAAGCTTTAAAAGCTTGCTGCTGTGTCTCTGCGTTTCCCTCTGCAAACCCTTGTTGGATCACTTCAAATGCAGCAGGATCTCCTGTAGCCGCCAGAATACTAAAATATCGGTCCCGGCTATTCCCTGTCTCTTTTTTCATCTGTGCAGCAGCTGAAGCATAACGCTCGGCATCCGGAAGAGTATTCAAAGCTGAAATAATAGCTTGCTGAACAGCTTCCACCTCTGTAGCAGATACATTTTTCAACAACTCATACAATTGAGGTAAGTTTTCTGCTGTAACGACTTCTCTCAAAACGCCAAGAGCAGTTTCTTTTACTTCGGGAGCAGCATTTACAGCAAGCTCCAGAACAGCTTTTGCATACCGATCACACTTCCGGCTACCGATTAACTGCAAAATCGTTTTTTGCCCTTCTGTAGAAGCCTTGGAAAACAAATTCATCAAAGGAGTTGCAATATCTCCCTCCATAGATTTCAATACACAAGCTGCATTTTCCAACTGGTTTTTCTCCCCGGAAGCAACTAAACCGGCTAAACAAGCAATAGCCTCATCTCCTCCGATACGGGCAACAGCAATTATAGCACTTCGGCTTACTTCCGAGTCTGTACTTTTCACATAAGGTATAATTTCCTCTAAAGAAGCCGCTATCCTATTTTTCCCCAACCAATTGATAATATCCATCTGGGTCTCGGCATCTGCCTTTTTCAGTTTTCCGGCAATTGCCCGACTCAAATCAGCATCTTTATATTCCTCTGCATACAGCAAAGCAGCATTCCGATACTCCCGTTCAGGATCGTTCAAAGCTTTTACGATCAATTTTGCCCGGTTTTTATCGTCTGTCTTCAATAAAATTTGTAAGGCAGCAATCCGGGTAGCCACCTGGTTTTCCTTTAAAGCATTTTTATACAAATCAGAAGCAGCCTTATTCGTAATCTTCTTCTCTCCACCCTCTGCCAATTTATTCAATAAGAAGATATAGGCTTCATTTCCACTCTTCCGGTCCAAAGAATAATTAGCTTCCCGAGCGGCTTTAGTCAGAACAGGCAAAGATTTTGCACTTCCGCAACGACTCAGAGCAAAATACCATACCTCTGTATCTTCCGCCGGAAATTTTCCTTCTTGCGCCAATAAAGCATCTTCAGCCTCCGAAGAAGCAATTTCCCCCAAAGCATTCATGACATTCTTCTTTAAATCAGGCTTTACCTGCATCAATGCTTTTATTAAAGCTTCCACTGCTTTTTCACTTTTTACCTTCGCTAAGCCTCGGGCCCCGTTATCGGAAAGAGAAGCATTATTTAAAAAAGAAGCGAACAGTCCGACGGAAGCATCGTCTCCCACCATTCCCAATAAATTCATATAAAATGCTTTCGATTCGGGCTTACTCAATTTTTCAATGGCTTTTATATACACTTGTTGCAAATCTTTCCGCAACACCGGATCCTGTAAAGAAGTAGCATACACAGTAATACTGTTTAAGGCAAAATCCAACCTTACCCGGGCCTCTCCTGTAGAAGTCTCCCGCATATCAATCAATTCGCTCAAACCAGCCTGTCCTGTTGAAGCAATATCTGCCATTGCTTGATTCAACACCTTCTCTTTTTCCGCCGGAAGAACAGCTAAGGCGTCGGCCAACTTCGTCGCCACAGTCCGGTTTACATCCAGTTGTCCGTAAGCCAGACCACTCAATACGAATAAGAAAAATAATACGATCTGTAACTTTTTCATAGATTTATTCTTTTATAATTAAATATTCCAGGGAGCCCTCATCGGCTGATTCACCAAGAGATTAGCGGCATCATCATTTATAAACAATTGCTTTACCGGATCGAAGTGCAATGTCCGGTTTAAGCGAAGGGCCGCTACGCCCATATTGACAATCGTAGAAGAACGATGTCCATTCATTTCATTTAAAGCAAATTTCTGCCGGTTTTTAATACATTCCATAAAGTCCGTATGCTGGGGTTCCGGATCCGGGAATCCGGCTAATTTCTTTTCCCAATCGGGAATGTCGCATACAAAATTTTTGTACACATTTCCTTTCGGTCCGGCAATATAAGGTGTCCCAGGATTACCGAAATCGTCCCCCCATAATACAATCTGACACCCATCTTCATACGTATAAGTGATGGAACGCCATGTCCCGGCAGCATCGTAATGTTGCTGAGGAGCATCGACCTCTACCTTTACCGGGCTTGTCTCATCTTTTCCCAGGATATACTGCACCGGATCGATATAATGCTGGCCCATATCTCCCAGTCCACCGCCGTCATAATCCCAATAGCCTCTGAAAGTCTGATGAACCCGATGTGCATTATAAGGTTTGTAAGGAGCCGGACCTAACCAAAAGTCATAATCCAATTCGGCCGGAATCGGTTGAGTTTCTAACTTTTCTTTTCCCACCCAATAAAACTTCCAGTCAAATCCTGTGTGTTTACTAATCGTCACCTTCAAAGGCCATCCCAACATACCGCTTTGAACCAACTTTTTCAAAGGCTTTACAGGACTTCCCAAACCGTAGAAAGAATCCTTAAACCGGAACCAGGTATTTAGCCTGAAAATACGTCCGTAATGATTCATGGCTTCTACGACTCTCTTCCCTTCCCCTATCGTTCGGGTCATCGGTTTTTCACACCAAATGTCTTTTCCCGCCTTCGCAGCTTCTATTGCCATTATAGCATGCCAATGAGGCGGTGTAGCAATATGCACAATATCTACATTTTTATCTAAAATCAGATCTCTGAAATCATGGTATTGAGCGACCTTATCCGGCACCAAACTAGCGGCCTGCTGAAGATGGTTTTTGTCTACATCACAGATAGCCACTAAACGGGTATTGCCATAATTAATATGGCCACGCCCCATAGCCCCAACACCTATGATACCTTTAGTAAGTTGATCACTGGGAGCAACATACCCTCGCCCTAATACATGACGAGGCACAACAGTGATAGCTGCCAAACTAGCCACTGTCTTTAAAAATTCTCTTCGAGTTGTCATATAGGTTTAAATTAAAATGTCGTATTTCTAATGCAAACAAAGCACCACTAACCCCTATGCAGAAAAGTTCACTACCCTTTTCTATTTAAAACCTCGTTTCTCGACTGTACACTCCTCAAAATATAAAAATACTTTTCTTACCCCTGTTATATCCAGATTACACCCTTGTATTTCGAATAGAAAAATTGACTTTTTTCATCACCACCGCTTCAAATTTGCAGTCGTAAAGATAAAAAAAAATCAAAAAGATCAAAATAACCTTTTGTACTCAAAAAAGAAGATAGCAATCTTTTTTAATAACCCGACGTTTCTATTTTTATATTATTATATATCAATATTTTGCAAAAAAAGGTCGCCTGATTTTAGGCGACCTTATCTTTCAAAAAGTCAAGAATAAACACGGATTAAAGCCAAGCAGGAAAATTAGTTTGGATTTCTGCATAATCCGTCAGAGAAATACAACCTGAAAAACAACCTCTCGTATTGGTAGGGGCTGTAAATTCAGCATGATCCGCTCTTTCATATAAATGTACTTTCACTCCATTCATCAGTGTATAAGGGGACTCCCCGGTCAGGTTAGAGCATTTACCAAAAGTATTACTAAAATCCGTCACCCCTTTACAGCTGTCAAACAAATCTACGGGAACCGTCGTCAGAGAAGTACAATTAAAAAATGTCTGTCCAAAAGAAGTAGCGCTTACACATCCGTCAAAAATATCTTCTCCCACGGATTCTAAAGATTCACATTTCCAAAAACACCGGAAAAAACGGGTAGCTTCGCTACAATTGGCAAAAAGACGATCCGGAACAGCCTCTAAAGAAGTACAGGAAGAAAAACATTCATAAAATTCTGTCACTTTCGGAGCATTTTCAAAAAGTCCTTCCGGAAGGTTCTTTAAAGAAGTACAACTGTAGAATGTACTGTAAACAGTTGTCAACTCACTAAAAGCATCCTTTTCCGGAACTGCTAGATATTCTAAATTTACACATTTATAAAAACCATACTTTAAAGAAGTCAAGCCTAATCTTCCCCATTGTTTAACCGCTTTTACGCAAGTTTTTAGCTTGTCATCGAAATAATTTCCGTCATTTGCCCTCATATTCGACACCTGTCCTAGAATAGAAACCTCGTATACTCCGGCTTGCTCATAAGTGTGCCGCGGAAAACTGGAAATCACCCGCTCCGGACGAGTCCCATCTCCCCAATCTATTGTACAACTCACCGTTCCTTCAAAAGGTAAGGCTCCCACATTTTCAGTCGTTGCTCCTACTTCCAATACAATGATCATATTATCTCCTGCAGTACTTTGGGTAACCACTATATTTTCCGAAACTATATTTTCCCCTTCGCCCGCAACAACGGTAACCCAAGCCTCCAATAGATTTATCGTCCTATTTTCAGCCAAAGAAATAGTAAATTTACCTGCCTCTTTATCGATAGCGACCTGACACCACTCCCGATTAGACAAAACAGTCCACTCGGTTTGATTGGTCTCCACGCTCACTTCATAAATCCCCCCCTCATTCGTAAACGCAACAGTATCCTGAGCCGGGTTTATACTTAAAGTCGCGGCTCCTGCTGCTTCCTGTGTCACTTCTAATGTAACCACACTCCGACTATCTCCGTCACCGGCATAAATTGTAACCGTCTCCGAACGCAATGCCGTCGTGGTATTTTCTTCAGCTGATAAAATCAATTTATCTCCCTCTTTCTGATAATTACACCATCCTTCTTCTCCTGAAACTACCGTCCAATTTTCCCCATCAGTCAAAACACGAATCTCCACATTGCCCCCCGCAGCCAAAAACTGTACTGTCCCGGAGTTACCCTCTGGATGCACAGTAACTTCCGGATTCTCCGAACTTATTTTTAAAGAAGTCATTGCTATTTTATCTTCATCATCCGAACAAGCCAAAAAGGCAAAAGCAAGAAGACCTATTCCTATAGAAATCAGTTTTTTCATAATCATTCCTTTAAACATTTCAAAATCTAAAATCGTCATTAACAAATAATTCCAGTATTAACGCAAAAAAGTTATACGCTCGATCTCATCAGCTGTTAATATCTCAGAAATTTTCGCTGCCCCCAACGTATCAAACTGAACTGGCAGAATTTTATTTTCGCTGGAATTACGAATAGCATAAAATGCTTCTTTATTTTTTTCAAAAGCAAAGGGTTGTGAAGCCTCAGATTGTCCTTCAACTTTTTCCAAGGTAGGCAGATAAGCAAAAGACCAGTTGGAAAATAATGTATAACTGGAACCATTCGCCGTCCCGATCACTCCCATATATTCATAATTCACGTCTATAAGATCACCGGTCTCGGAATCTGTTACCTGACCTTTCACCCCCTTAACTGTAAGTTTTCCGTAATCCTCCGTCCAGGAAAGTTCAATTTCTTTTCCTGCAGATAAAAGATATCCGGTATGAGGATCATAGAGCGTAATAAACAAGACATATTGTTTCAAGCCGGCAGTAACCATAGCTACAGGATTTTCTGTGGGATCCGTGGAAATAACCAACTTATCAGACTTTGCATCCATTAAAAAACCGCAATACATATCCCAGAATCCGCTTCCGTAAAAAAGGCGATTTTTATTATCTCCCATTAGCTTTCCGGTATAATCAGGAGCTGCTCCGCCGAACTCCCATGCTTTTGAATCTTTATTATACACCAGCCAGTCTGTGGCCTGAATTTGCCAGGTCCCGGAAAGATTTGTATATAAATTATAAGAAGCCTCTTCGCCTGGGAAATCAAGTTTACCCTGATAACCAAAATTCAAAGTTTTTCCGTCTTCACTTGTTAAAGTTCCTTTCAGTTGTACGAAAACATTCTCATAAGCAACTGAAAATGTACCGGAAACAATAGGATGCAGACCTTCTTTATCCTTCCAGTAACTCAACGTTTCGGCATCCCCAGGCCGGAATGTACCAGCAACGGTAGCCCCCTTTTCTCCTGCAGCATAGTTTCCTGCAGCAGGCAATGGATGCTGAGAATCGGCAGCAAGCTGATCAAAAAAGACTAAACCGAGTGTATATTCTTTTGAATCGTCTGTCAATTCCAAACGATACGCTCCGATTTCTCCATCCTGTACTGTTTGATATCGTGCATCCGAAACAAAAGTAAACCCTATTTTATCAGATACGGCCTGATAACGGAATTGCAAAGCAGCTTGAAAAGAAAACTGAAGTACAGCACCTTTTTCTGAAAGAAATTCTCCTGTAACATGACAAATATTTTCTTTGATAGCAATCGTAAAATCACCAGATTTTACAAGGTATTTAATCCCTTCAGCTGTCCAATAAGTCGCATTTCCTCCCAGATTGTAATGTCCGGCAGTATGACTTCCGGTTGACGCTGCAGGGGAATAATTCCCGGCTTCCGGAAATGCAGCATTCACATCCTCAGACAAAGAACTTTCAAAATCCAATTGAAGCATAATGTCATCTGTCTGCATACGAATTACATAATTACCACTGCCCGCATTATATCTATCTCCTTGATAAAAGGCAACCGAAACCTGCTCAAAAGTGACATTGAAAACCGGGAGATCCGATTTATTCTTCGAATCATCATCGTCTGAACACGCACCCCAAGCAAGTAATGCAAAAACAGACATTTCAAAAATTTTAAAGATTTTCATACTATTGTTTTTTAGGTTGAATTAAAATATAATATAAATCCGTTAGTTATTTAACACCTGTTCTGTAGAAAAAGGACAAGACTAATCCAAAGAGAGAGCTCCAGGTTTTTGCTTTCTCACGAAATCACCAGGCTTCTCCTCTCCTATTCCCGATAACTTTTTTCTTCTTGGATAAAATTTTAAAAGAGAAAATAATAATGCAGATAAAGATAACTTACACCTAAGAGAACGGCTGTAATCCTTCTTCCCCTCTCTATCCCTTAAACAACATGCTCTACGATACCGGATTGTATTTTCCACTTTTTTCCACGACCGCTCTATATCTATCTCTTTATACAAACGATAACGGGTATTCAATTTATCCTCACCAATCAGTTTTTCATATAGCTTTTCCGGAATTTCCCTTTGTACTGCCCAACAGCTAAAAGATCCGTCCTCTTCATTTTTTAATTCTTCCAGCGATTCCCGGATCATTTTGCAGATCTCTCCGTCTTCCATTTTATTCAAATTTTTCCCAATTTATACCATTCACCATTTTTTATTTCTACCGATTTCTTATCCCTAGTATCCTCTCCCTACTTATTTCAAGAACAAATATTCCCATCTTTTTATAAAGACACCTATTTTGATAAAACGTGCAAAAAAAGAAGTATTTTCTTCAAAATATTGTAATTTTGAACGTCTTTATAAACCAAAATCAAAATGAAATGAACGATAAAAATTATCACAAACAGACATAATTTTATTGATTTATTGGTTTATGACACAAGCTCCATCCAATGCTAAAGACAAGGTAGAGCAAACAGACAATTATCTCCTGCAATTGATCCGTCAGGGGGATTGCATGTCTTTTACTACCCTTTTTAAAAAGTATTATAAAGTGTTAGTCCTTTTTGCTCATTCTTTCGTCAAAGACAAAGACGTTGCTGAAGATCTGGTACAAAGTTTTTTCTGTAAATTATGGGAAGATCGGTTAACGATGGCTAAAATAACAAATTGTAAAAATTATTTTTACATCGCTATCCGCAATCGCTGCCATAATTATATCCGAAACAACAAACTGATTCCTGTTCCTTTTCCGGATAATCTCACAGAAGATAATTTACTGAATACCATTATAGAAGAGGAAATTTCTGTCAAACTCATTGAAAAGATACAGTTACTTCCCGAGAAATGCAGAAATATCATGCTTATGAAGATTCAAGGTATGGATAATAAAACAATCGCTGCCACTCTTCATATCCGGGAAGAAACAGTCCGTTCTCAAATCCATAGAGGGAAGGAAATTTTAAAAAACCACTTCCAAATGGCTTATCCGGCACTGTGGATTGTCCCTTCTTTTTTGGAATCTATTTTCTTTTTTTAAACTAAAAAGCTTGGAATAGACGATAGAAAAATTGTATTAAAAAGCATAAGGGGAAAATTGTTTCACATATACTTTATAAGCAAAGGGAGATAAGATAAGGTGATGAAGGTTTTCCGTTTTTTCATTTTCAAAATACTCTAAAAATGAACCCGATAAAACGCTCTCTAAATGTAGTTCCTGATTTTCTGCCGAAAAATTTAAAACGACAATGATGTGATTTTCTGCTTTATATCTTTCAAAAACAAAAATTTCTTTTTCATTTGAGTGAGGGATAATATGAAAACAGCCCGGGTCATTCCCGGTCAACAAAGCGGGATTTTGGTGTTTCAGTTCATTTAACTTCCGGTAAAATAGTGATAATTCGGGATTTTCTTCCCACTCTACCACGTCTTTTTCAAAAAAAGACAGGCGTTTATTTAAACAAACTTCTTGCCCGGTATATACCAAAGGCATCCCCGGAACCGTATACATCAAAACAGCATAAACACGGAAAGCTTCCCCCAAACGTTCTGTAATATACCCCTGCCAGGAATTTTCGTCATGATTATCAATGAAATTCAAAATAATCGTATTCCGGCTATAAAGTGTTTCTACTTTATGAAAATAACCGGGCAGAGCAGTTCCATCTTTTTTATGTTGTGCGATATCATTCATCAAATGATGTAAATCCCAACCATAACAGGCATCGAAAGCTTTCTCCGTTAATAGGGGTTCCCAAGCTTCGGCCAGCATAAATACAGGTTTCACTTTTTCCAATGCTTCCCGAGCTTCTTCCCAAAAATCGACAGGGACCAATGCAGCCATATCACAACGATATCCGTCTATCTCTGTTTCCCGCACCCAAAAAAGCAAACTTTCAATCATATAATCCCTCAAATCCCGGTTGTTATAATCCAATCCGGCGACATCACTCCAATCTTCTACAGGGCTTACAATTTCTCCCTCCTTTTGAATATACCAATCTGGATGTTCTTCAATCAAAGGGTTATCCCAACCCGTATGATTTGCCACCCAATCCAAAATCACTTTAAACCCCGCCCTATGTGCTTGCTTGACTAAATTTTTAAAATCCTCCAACGTTCCATAATCCGGATTTACTTGCCGATAGTTCTGAACCGCATAATAACTTCCCAAAGTCCCCTTTTTATTTTTTCGAGAAATAGGCGTAATCGGCATAAACCACAAAATATTTATCCCTAATTCCTTCAAGCGCGGTAAATGAGATATAAAAGCATTAAACGTACCCTCCGGAGTGTATTGCCGGATATTTATTTCGTACATAGAAGCATTTCCTGCCCAATCTACGGCTTCCCACTTTTTCCCGTGTTTTCTTTCCGTTTTATATCCCCTTTTTTCCATCGTCACTGAATAAATAAAACCTACAAACTTTACCGATATTCCCTCTCCTTCATTCCAACTCTATCACCATAGCCGTTTTAGCGGGGATCGTAAAAGCGGTATGTAAATCTTTTATTTCCCGCCCACTTAAAATATCTCTTCCCCGACTGACATCCGACAACATTTCTGAAAATCTTTGCAAATCTATCGTTTTGGGCTCTTTCTCCGAATTATTGAGTACCACCATTATTTTCTTTTCATCATCATAACGGAAATAGACGTAATAATCATTCTCCGGTACGAAATGCCTCAATGCTCCTCTATGAATAACCGGATTATTCTTCCGCCACTGTAATAAATTTTTCACAAAATCAAATACTTCATTCTGTTCTGCAGTGCGTCCTTCCGCAGTAAAAGCATTAATCGTATCGCCGGGCCAACCACCGGGAAAATCCCGTCGGATATCTCCATCTCCCTTTTGCTTAACTCCTCGCATCATCATCTCTGTGCCGTAATAAATCTGAGGGATACCCCTGGTTGTCGCTAGTAAAGTAAAGACTAATTTAAATTTATCAATATCTCCGTCCAGCACTTCCCATATCCGTTCCGTATCGTGATTATCGGCAAAAATCAATAAATTATAAGGATCCGGATACAAATAATCTTGTGCAAAATTGAAATAAGGCCGCATAATTCCTTTGTCCCAACCTTGTTCCTCTTTGGTAAAAACCTGTAAGGCATCCTGCAAAGGGAAATCCATAACGGCTGGTAATTCAGAATTAAATCCGTCTGGATTCAAAGCATCTTTTTGCCAATAAGCAACTTCCACAGGCTGATGTACCCACGTCTCCCCGACAATATTAAAATTCGGATATTCAGTCATTATTCTCTCATTGAATTCAGCCATTGCTTCCTTATGATTATAAGGATAAGTATCTATACGTAAGCCACCCAAATCTGCATATTCAATCCACCAAACCGCATTCTGAATCAAATAATCTAATAATAACGGATTATTTTGATTCAAGTCAGGCATGGAAGTATCAAACCATCCTTGAGTATTTAATTTTTTATCGGAATCCGCAGCATAAGGATCCTGTACAGTACCGATCCGAAAATTAGAACGGGTAAACGTATCAAATTGATGAATCCAGTCGTCCGCAGGCAAATCCTTCATCCACCAATGTGCAGTGCCACTATGATTCGTTACGACATCCATAATGAGTTTTATTCCTCTTTTCTTCGCTTCCGCAGCCAGCCGTCTGTAATCTTCATTCGTGCCGTAACGCGGATCTATTTTATAATAATCGGAAATAGCATAAGTATGATAAGAAGTAAGCGGCATATTATCTTCCATCAGCGGTGTACTCCACAAAGCCGTAATCCCTAAATCTTCCAGATAATCCAAATGATCAATAATTCCCTGAATATCCCCTCCATGCCTTCCGTTTAAATCGTTTCGGTTCACTTTTTCTATAGTTTCCGGATGATTATCATTTGCCGGATTCCCATTTGCAAACCGATCGGGCATCAATAAATAAACCACATCGGCACTCGAAAATCCCTCTCTCTCCTCAGATCCTTCCCGTCTGTTCTGTAAAAGATAAGGATAACTAAAAACTTCCTTGTCCCCTTTCCAGAATTCTATTTTCATCTTCCCTGCCAAAGCCGTTTTGTCGATATAGAGATAAATAAACAAATAATTGGGATTGGTGGTCGTTACAACCCGCTCTATTTTTACTCCCGGATAATGGATCTCAGGGCGGTACGTGGCGATTTGTGGACCATAAATCATAATCTGAAGTTCCGGATTCTTCATCCCCACCCACCAACTCAGAGGTTCTATCCGCTCAACCGGAATTTTCGGATGCTTCTTTTTCAGCTGAAATGTCTTAGCGGGAGCACTCAGTGTTATCATTAACAATAAAACGATTCCTAGTATTTTCATATAAAATTAAATTAAAATTACAGTTCCGGATTTATCCTTATACCCCTGCAATCTCTTTTATTCACTAAATTTCTATTTTAGAATTTTCTACTATCTTATATTTTTTCCCGTATACGGCCAACTCCATAACTCCCCCTTCTTCATTAAAAATAATCACCTTACCATGCTGCACCCTTACATTTAAAATATTTTTCCGGTACATGACCTTAAAGGAATAAGATTTCCAACTTTCCGGTATAGCCGGCTGAAAGCTCAATATTCCTTCTTTTATTCTCATTCCCCCGAAACCTTCCACAATAGACATCCAAGTACCTGCCATAGAAGTAATATGCAGGCCTTCATGAGCTTCCTTGTTATAATCATCCAAGTCCAGGCGGGCTGTACGCAAATATAGATTATAAGCTTTGGTCATATCGCCTATTCTGGCCGCTAAGATCGAATGTACACATGGCGAAAGTGAAGATTCATGCACGGTACGGGATTCATAAAAATCAAAATTACGTTTGATGCAAGCATCGTCGTACTCCTTTTCAAAGAAATAAATACCTTGCAGGACATCTGCCTGCTTGATAAAACAACTTCTCAATATACGATCCCACGACCAATGTTGATTAAGAGGACGGATTTCCGGATTTAAGTCTGCAGCCAATATTTGTTCTTTATCCATATATCCATCCTGCTGTAAAAAGATTCCCAATTCTTTCTCTTCAGGAAAATACATCTGATCGATTATTTCCTGCCATTTTCTAGTCTCCGCTTTGTAATCCAACTTCAGCTTCTCCACTAATTCCAGGAAACGATCGGTACTACGTGATTTCACCTTTTCCAGACATTCTATAGCATATTTCATACACCAGGTCGCAATCTTATTGGTGTACCAGTTATTATTGACATTATTTTCATACTCATTCGGTCCGGTAACCCCCAGAATAACATATTTTTTCCTTGCTTCTGAAAATGTAGCCCTCTGTGCCCAAAAACGAGCAATAGCGGTGAGTACTTCCAAACCGTATTCTTCCAAATAAAAGTCATCTCCGGTATAATTTATATAACGATAAATGGCATAGGCAATCGCCCCATTCCGATGTATTTCTTCGAAGGTAATTTCCCATTCGTTATGACATTCTTCCCCATTCATGGTTACCATCGGATAAAGAGCCGCCCCATCTGTAAATCCTAATTTTTGTCCGTTTTCAATAGCTTTATCCAATTGTTTATACCGGTAAATCAACAAATTCCGCGTGACCTTCGCATCTGCAGTCGAAAGATAAAAAGGAACACAATAGGCTTCCGTATCCCAATAAGTGCTTCCACCGTATTTTTCACCTGTAAAACCTTTTGGTCCAATATTCAACCGGGCATCATCCCCCGTATAGGTCTGCTTTAATTGGAAAATATTAAAACGAATTCCCTGCTGTGCTTCGACATCTCCTTCGATAACAATGTCAGAATGTTCCCATATCTCTTTCCAAACCAACCGATGCTCTTCCAATAAAGTATCAAAACCTTTGGAGCAGGCATCGTTTACCAAAATCTTCGCATTAGGCAATAAATCGGAAACATTATGATTCATCGAACTCAATACGGCTATATATTTATAAAAACAAACCTGTTTTCCCTTCTCCACAAATACAGACACTTTATTCGCAACATAATTTTGGTCTATAATTGTTTCATCCTCCAAAACCGGATATTCGTTTCCTCCCAAAGTAATTGCATATTTAATTCCGACCCCCACCTGAAAATTAGTTTTTTTAGTTTGCGAACGCAGATAAGCTTCGCCATTCAAAGCATCTGTCTCCAGAACATCCCAAAACTTTTCATTATAATTAGCATCTTCATTTATTATATCCCCATCAATAGAGGAAGTAAACAAAATATCCCCACTGAAATTTAAAGGCGTAAGGGCATATCGTATTGCCGCTATTTCTTTATTTGCCATACTGATAAAACGTCTGGCATTGACTTTAACTTCATTTCCATTGGGCATAATAGCAATAAAAGAACGTTCCAGATATCCCTCTTTCATATTCAGTATACGGGTAAAATCCCTCACTTTACAAACCCCTAAATCCAACTGTTCATTATTAATTTCCACATAGATACCATTCCAATAAGGAGCATTCAATACTTTTGCAAAATACTCCGGATAACCGTTTTTCCACCATCCGACACGGGTTTTATCTGTATAATATACCCCACCGATATAAGTGCCTTGTAAGGTGTTTCCGGAATACTTTTCTTCAAAATTGGCTCTCTGTCCCATTCTTCCGTTTCCCAGACTAAAAATACTTTCGGAAGAGCGATGATTTTTCGGATCAAATCCTTCTTCAATGATACACCAATCGTCTACTTTCAGATATTTATTCATAGCTTTTATAATTACAATGTTAAAAGCGAATATTCCGCTCCCAAGATTTAAAAATTTATTATTTCTCCGTTTATTTTTAATTTTCCGTTTTCGATCTTCACTTGCCTAAAATCTGCCATGACCACATCCGCCTGCTTCAATATTTCTCTTTTGCCTACTCCCACACATTTCATTCCCGCCCGATGTGCCGCTTCCACTCCCGCTACAGCATCTTCGAAAACAAGGCACTCTTCCGCCGGTAAATGCAATAACTCTGCTCCCTTTTGAAATACTTCGGGATCCGGCTTGGCTTGAGTCACATTCGTACCGTCCGCTATAGCATCGAACATATCCTCAATACCGACTTGTTTCAAAATAGTCTTTGCATTTTTACTGGCCGATCCCAAAGCTATTTGGATTCCGTTCTGATGCAAAGCCTCCAGAAAATCCCGTACTCCCGGTAACACCTCCTCCGAAGTCATTTTTGTAATATAACTCAGGTATATTTTATTTTTCTTATCCGCCAACTTCAGCTTCTCTTCCTCACATACATTTATTCCTCCTATATTCAATAATATTTCCAGAGAAGCCATCCGGCTTACCCCCTTCAATAATTCATTATCCTTCTCTGTAAATTCAAACCCCAGCTCTGAAGCGATTTCCTTCCATGCTAAATAATGATATTTTGCAGTATCGACAATTACTCCGTCTAAATCAAAAATGCAACCTTTCATGACTTCTTGTATTTAATTCTCCGTTTTTGCCACTTCACATCCTTCCGTAGGATGGGAATAAGTTTCTTTAATAATAAATACACAAGCAGCTCCTATTATCAATAATACCCCTGCCAATACGAGCATTCCGATCTGTTTTCCGCCCACAGCATGTAAGAGAGATCCTCCGACTAAGGCCGCGACGATCTGAGGAACACATATCGTCCCATTGAATAAGCCCAGATAAGCTCCCATATTTTTACCCGATACAGAATTCGTCAGAATGGTAAAGGGCATGGCTAACATGGCTGCCCAGGCAAACCCCACCAAAGCAAAAGAAATGAAAAGCAGATATTGATTGTGCACAAAAAAAGTCGAAATAAAACCGATACCTCCCAATAATAAACTAAGCGAATAAGCCCCTTTCCGGGAACGGAATAAAGGCAACACTAGGGCCCAACATACCGAACCGATCGCCTGAACAGCAAATAAGACTCCTACCCAATTTCCGGCTTCTTGGTAACCGGCCGAAGCCGTATCTCCTGTTCCCCAGACATTCTGGGCAATAGCTCCATTGGTATAAGTCCACATATACATAAAAGCCGCCCAGCAAAAAAACTGTACCAGCCCCACTGTCCAAAATACTTTAGGAGCATGAACCAATAAAGAAATAAAATCGCTCTTTTCTTTTTTCTCTTCAGCCGTAATCCCATGAAATTTTTCAAATTCCTTGGGAGGCATCTCCTTTACTTTGACAGAAGTATAAATCACACACAAAATCAAAATAATCGCTCCCACATAAAAAGAATAAATTACCGTATCCGGAACCATTCCGGGAGCTGCAATATTTTGTATTCCCAATAAAGCAAAAATAAAAGGGAAAAGATAACCGACCAAACTCCCTGCATTACATAAAAAACTCTGAATAGAATAGGCCAAGCCTTTTTGCTCTTCGTTTACCATATCCCCTACCAACATTTTGAAAGGCTGCATCGCCATATTGATAGAAGTATCCAATAACATCAAAGCAATTAGCCCGAACATCATGGCACTCATATAATGTGTAAAACTCCCCGCATTCGGTAATAAAAACATGACGACCACCGCCAATAAAGAACCGACAAATAAATAAGGAATACGACGTCCAAAACGAGTCCATGTATGATCACTGAGCGAACCGACAATCGGCTGTACAATAATTCCTGCTAAAGGGGGTAAAATCCAAAAATAACTTAAAGTATGAGGATCCGCTCCTAATGTAGCAAATATACGACTCACATTAGCACTCTGCAGGGCATAAGCAATCTGTACGCCAAAAAAACCGAAACTAATATTCCATAAGGCCCAAAAACCCAGTCGTGGCTTACAATTCAAATTTGTATTTTCTATCATAAATTTATTCATTACATTTCTAACCGAACAGTTCCAAACTCATAAAATGATACAAATCGATTTTTATTTATACGGAGATTTTTCGTATCAGTTGAAAAGTAATCTAGAATTCTAAGCCAACTTAAATACATAACAATCTCTTCGTTTTGTAAACGTTTAAAAAAGATAGATATCCTTTATTTAAAGCGGAAACAAACGTTTAATAAGCATTTCAATCGGTTGCGGAAGTTCATTAAAAAAGTTTGAACAGCTGTCATTTAGACTTATTCTAAATAACATCCCGTGTTCATTGGGTGTAGAAAGTAAGGTTTATCGACGGGTAGATCCTCTTATAATTAAATTTGTTTTAATCACTTCTGTCACTGTGGAAATTTGTTTGTCTTCTGACTAGATTCTTCTCCATAACAGATCTGTAGCAATTTCTCCTACCTTATCTCCATGTTGCTCTACAGTGATCAGTGTAGGATCTGTCAAAGTAGAAACCAAATCATTGGTAAAGCTTGATATGGCTACATCTCCCGGAATCTTAAATCTCCTGTGTTTAATGGCATACATAACGCCTGCCGCTGTCAGGTCATTCCGGGCAAATATGCGGTCCGAACAATTTACCCTCCGCATCAATTGTTCGCCTCCAATCATAGCATCCGCTTGGTTATCACATTGTATAATCAATTCCTCATCCCTGGGAAGCCGGGCATCTTTCAGAGCCCGTATACCTCCCATTTGCCTTTTTTGAGCAATTTGCATCGTCTGAGGAGCAGATAAGTAAGCAATTCACTGGCATCCTACAGAAATCAGATGTCGAACAGCGGCATATGCCCTGTTAAAATCATCTACAAAATGCCATCATTTCGCTAAAGATTTATTGTTTTTTCTTTCTATTTCTTCAGAAATATCTTATATTCACAAGGTTGCATTTTCAGATGAGTGGAGAAAGTTACATCCTTGCCTGTGAAAGCATCCACATAAGAATTTAAAGGCATTTCATCAAATTTAAAAGAAACATTTTTCCGGCTCAAATTGAGTAAAACGAATAATTCATTATCTCCCTTGGTACGGGTGAAAGCAAAAACCTGTTCGGGAGCAGTGGTTGTTAAAATACGCATTTCCCCTCCATCTATACCTGCCCACAAAGCCGGATTCTGATGTTTCAATTGGTCCAACTGCATATAAAAAGCTGTCAATTTTTTATCATCACTCCATTTGATCTCGTCTTTTTCAAAAAATTCCAACCGATGATTCAATCCCACCTCTTGTCCGCTATATACCAAAGGCATTCCGGGTACTGTGTATGTTAATACCGCAAATGCTTTCTGCATCTCTCCAAAACGTTCGTTAATCGTTCCATTCCAACTATTTTCATCGTGGTTGGTCAAGAAATTCATAAGAATTGTACGGGGCGCATACATACTATCCGCCTTGTGGAAATAAGCCGGTAAAGCTGCTGCAGTATTCTTACCGGCAGCAATATCATTCATCGTATGCAACAAATCCCAGGCATAACAAGCATCAAAAGCAGTAGCCGTTAACTCCGGTTCCCAAGCTTCAGCCAACATAAATACCGGTTTCAAACTATCCAAAGCCATCCTCGCTTCTTTCCAGAAATCTGTAGGAACCATGGCCGCCACATCACACCGATAACCATCGATATTCGCTTCTTTTACCCAAAATTTCATACTTTCAATCATATATTGACGTAAACCCGGTTGTTCATAATCCAAATCCGCTACGTCTGTCCAATCTGCAACCGGAGCAATAATCGAATCGTTAATTCTGGTATACCATTCTTCATGCTCCACAATCAACCAGTTATCCCAACCTGTATGATTAGCGACCCAATCCAGGATCACTTTAAATCCCATATCATGAGCTCTTTTAACCAATGTTTTAAAATCGGCCATTGTACCAAACTCCGGATTTACTTTCTGATAATCCTGTATAGCATAATAACTACCCAAGCTTCCTTTCCTGTTTTTTTCGGAAATCGGCTGGATCGGCATAAACCAAAGGATATCGACTCCTAATTCTTTTAAACGGGGCAAATGTTCGGCAAATGCATTGAAAGTTCCCGCTTGCGTATACTGACGAATATTTACTTCGTAAATCACGGCATCCTTTGCCCAAGGCACCACTTGCGGAGTTTTAAATACAGCTGACGGTGTAACTACTTCTTTATTCCGCTTTTTCTTGTCTTTACAAGCCGTTAAAGCAATCGCTAAGACAAAAAGTACAAATACAAATTTTCTCATATGCTCTCATTTAATATTATAAATCAAAAAATTAAAACAAGTTGTCCCTATTCGGACAATTCTCTAATTATAGATAATTTCAATGCCATTGGCCGGTACGTCCACAATCAACTTCGAATTATCGTAACTGAAACGTCCTTCAAACAAAGACTTGAATTGCCCTTTTCGGTCCCGCTGGGGAAGATCGAGTTTCAATGTCACCTCTTCCGGCTCCTTATTAAAAACGACCACGACATCCTGCCCGAAATAAGACCGCAAATAAGCATAGACCTTATTCTCTACCCTTAACGGAATAAAATCGCCGTACATCAATGCCATACTGCTTTTTCTGAATTTCATCAAAGCAGCCGTTTTTTCTTTTACCATTTTTTCACCCTCACTCAAATCCTGAAAACGCATCATACGACGATTATCCGGATCATTACCTCCCGTCATTCCGATTTCATCCCCATAATAAAGGACGGGTATACCGGGTATGGTAGCATTAAAAGCAATCAATTGTATCAACTTATCGTAAGCCGTTTCATCCGAAGGTTTACGCTCTCCAACTTTCCGTTTCCAACCGGCAATTTTACTATCTTCTTCAAAACTGATATCCCCTGCCGCATAAGAAATAAAACGCGCCCGATCCTGGTTCCCCGAAATATACGACATCATATTATGTACTCCGTAATAATGAAAACTCTCCTCCAAAGAATTATTCAAACGCTGAAATCCCACATCCGGACGGGCAAAAGTCGCAACAGCATCATCATATACATTAAAATCAAATTGTCCGTCCATTTGTCCCGAACCGACGTAAGAAGCAATCAACTCACGGCTCCCATACGTTTCCCCCACCTGATAAAGGGTGATGTTTTTGGGAAACATCACGTCCTTTTTCAATTTATAGGTCAACGTCCGCCAAAATATCTCCGGAATATGTTTCGTCGCATCGTGACGGAATCCATCTAAATTGTACTCCTTTATCCAAAATAAGGCAGAATCTGTCATCGGCTCGTACACCTCGGGATTCTCTAGATTCAAGGTAGGTAAAAATGTATCAAACCATGTCGTCAGACGGTGATCGTCCCAACGTTCCGTATTCAGGGAGCCATCTGGCAAATACAATTCTGTAGCCCATTCCTGATGTTGTTTATACAGGGGATGTTCCTCATGCACATGATTCGCCACATAATCGAGAATTACATTTATATTCCGTTTATGAGCTTCTTCTATCAAGTCTTTCAATTCCTGCGAAGTTCCGTAGCGGTAATCCACTTTAGAAGAAGATACCGGCCAGTAGCCGTGATAACCAGAAAATTTAGTCTTCGGATCTTTCCAGAAGCCATATGCTCCTTCAGGATTTTGAGTAATCGGAGACAACCAAATTGTGTTTATCCCTAGAGAATCGAAATATCCTTCTTTCAACTTTTGTGTAACTCCAGCAATATCCCCCCCCATATAATTGGCAAGAGGTAATACTTCTCCGGTATCCAAAGGATGATTATTTTCCGCTTCAGCATCCTTAAAGCGATCTATCATCAGGAAATAAAGCGTAGAAGCTCTTTTATCAAACCGATTCAATAAAGAAGCTTTTTCTATTACTTTTCCTTTTTCAAGAGGAACAAAAATATCATTGGAAACACCGTATTCATTTATTGCCCAGACTCTCAACTCAGAACGTTTCAATTCACGGGCATCTTCAGGAATGACAATGCCCAATGTATTGCCGGACGAAATTAAATATTTTTCACCGAGTCGCTGATTTTGAATATATACAAACCATTCCTCCACCGCATTTTGGTAAAATAGAAAGACCGTATCCTTACTCACTCTATCGGTAAAAATCTCCGGAACCTTTCCAGCTTTCTCTCCTACTCTTAACAAGGAATTACTCCCTCCCATATTGTTGTCGATTCGCTCCTTATTCCCCGGATCCAATTGTTTACTTCCGTCCAAAACTACTAAATAGGAATATTGTCCAGGAGCCAGATATAAAGTGGTTTGCCACACTCCATCCTTCAGCTCTAGATTTGTATTCTCCGGGTTCCAAGCATTCATATCCCCGACTAACTGTACTTTACGATACTGTTTTCCCTGAGGATCAAATGTGAACACAACAGGCTTTTTGACACTCCGGAGAACCGGGATATCATAAGTATAACCTTCGTACTGAAAACGAATATTTTCCATCGCTTTCATATCTTTTTCCGGAATAAGTAAAATTTCCTTTTTCCCTTTTTCTTTAATCAGCTTCAAATTCGAAGGGGGAATAATCTTCCGAATCTTTTCCGGATAAAGAAAATAATCTGTTAAATATACCCGAGTGGTATCATTCCCCAATTGTATCGGACTTGCTAAATCATATACTGCAGAATGCTCAGGGATACGGACAACGTTCTTTTTACAGGTCCAGAAAGATAAAAATAAGAGCATTATAATAATAATTTTATACATCATTTCTTCTTTCTATTAGAGCTTAACAATCGAAAATTATAAAATTAATAAATCTTTTATAAGTCACAAAACACTAAAGGCCTTTCAGAAAATACAAAACCCGATCTTGAACCCTTTCATTTCTTTCCATAAATCCTTTTTAAGTCAATATTTAACGGCTCACTCAATAAGAAAGTTTCAAAGAAAAAAGAGCGGTATAAGGAAAAATAATTTTAAGAAAACTTATTTTAAAATATTGCTTCTCTTTGCGACGTAATCAAATATTAATATTTTTTATGTAAATAATACCAACGACTTTCAACAAAGTTTACGTATACAGCCTAAAATATCTTTCAATCTCGGACAACTATATCATATAAACCAGATAATTATGAAACGAAAAAAACTGACGCAAACTTTGTTTCCTATTTTGTCATTTATTCTTTTATTGAACCTGAACAGTTTTGGGCAAGAAATAAATCTTACAGGAAAAGTAACAGATGCTGCTGACGGACAATCTTTACCGGGAGTAAGTGTTATCATAAAAGGTACGTACACAGGAACTGCAACAGATGTCGACGGTAATTACAATTTAAAGGTAAAACCGGGAGATGTGCTGGAATTTTCATTCATCGGTTACAAGCCTCAGACTGTAACAATTACTAACCAACGCGTACTCGATATTGCTTTACAAGAAGACCTACAGGAACTCCAAGAAGTAGTCGTTATCGGTTATGGACAAGTCCGAAAAAATGATGCCACTGGTTCTGTTATAGCTATAAATGCCAATGACTTTAACCCGGGAGTGATGTCGTCTCCTCAAGATCTTTTAATAGGGAAGACACCGGGAGTACAGATTACAACCGGAGGCGGAGCGCCAGGAGACGGGGCTACCATCCGTATCCGGGGCGGTTCTTCTATGCGAGCCAGCAACGACCCTCTTATTGTTGTAGATGGAGTGCCTCTGGATAATTCAGGAATCAATGGTATGCGGAATCCATTGAACTCAATAAACCCAGCGGATATCGAATCATTTACCGTATTAAAGGATGCTTCTTCCACTGCTATTTATGGAGCAAGAGCTTCTAACGGAGTTATTATAATTACAACGAAACAGGGTAAAAAAGGACAACCTTTCCGGGTAAACTATTCCGGACAAGTCGGTATCAGTTGGAAAGAAGGGAAAATTGATGTCATGAATGCGGATGAATTCAGAGAAACCGTAAGAAAACAGTTTGCTGGAAATCCCAATATCATCAATAATCTGGGTACAGATAACACAGACTGGCAAAAAGAAATTTACCGGGTAGCTGCTAGTAATGATCATAATCTGGATTTCTCCGGATCAAAATTTGATACTCCTTTTCGTTTATCTGTAGGTTACACAAACCAACGGGGGATTTTAAAAACCACAAATTTAAAACGTGTCACCGGAGCCTTGAATGTAAATCCCTCTTTTTTTGACGATTTCCTGAAAATTAATATACATGCGAAAGGGATGTATATTAAAAATAATTTTGGAAATACCGAGTCTATCGGAGAAGCTCTGCTTTTCGATCCTACCCGTCCGGTGATGGATGGAAATGAAAGATTCGGTGGATATTTTACCTGGACACAGGCGACAACCGGTAACCCCAATATTATTGCTACCAAAAATCCGGTAGCCCATTTAAAACAACATAGCGATAAATCCAAAGTGAAACGTTTCATCGGAAACATCCAGTTTGATTACCGCCTCCATTTTTTTCAGGATATGCGTGCTAACTTAAATTTAGCCTATGACTATTCTAAAAGTGACGGGAAAGTTATCGAACCGGAAGACGCCTCCTGGACCTACGATGAGATACACGGGAGCGGATACCATAAAGAATACAACGAAAAAAAACACAATGAATTACTGGAATTCTATTTAAATTACAATAAAAATATAGAAGAGATTTATAGTACGATCGACGTTGTTGCCGGTTATTCCTGGCAACATTTCAAAAAAAGCAGTCGTTCTTATGCAACGAATACAGCCGGCAACTATGTAAAAGAAAATAATGAAGATGCATCGGAAAATTATCTCTTGTCTTTTTTCGGTCGTCTGAATTATACCTTTATGGATAGATATTTGCTGACGTTCACATTAAGAGGGGACGGGTCTTCCCGTTTTGCCAAAAGCCAGCGTTGGGGAACATTTCCTTCTTTAGCTCTTGCCTGGCGTATTGATCAGGAAGATTTCATGAATCGCTTTGAAAATCTTTCTACCCTTAAATTGCGGCTGGGATATGGAATTACGGGCCAACAGGATATTATCGGCAACGACTACCCTTATCTCCCCAATTATACAATTAGTAACGATAAAGCTCAATATCAGTTCGGAAACGAATTTGTATATACGCTGCGTCCCAATGGCTACGATGCCAATATTAAATGGGAAGAAACCACTACCTGGAATGTCGCTTTGGATTTTGGGTTTTATAACAATCGGATAAATGGGTCCATCGATTATTACTACCGCAAAACAAAGGATTTACTCAACGAAATTCCGGTAGCAGCCGGTTCTAACCTGACCAATAAACTGGTCACCAATGTCGGAGATTTATCCAATCAGGGATTTGAATTTAATTTGAACGCTATACCTATTACCAATGATTCGTGGCATTGGGAGGTAAACGTCAATATGTCTTACAATAAAAACAAAATTATCAAACTGATCCGGAACAAAGACCCGAATTATGTCGGGGTTTTAACCGGAGGAATTTCCGGAGGTACAGGTAGTACGATACAAATTCACAGTGAAGGTCATTCTTCTAATGCTTTCTATGTATATCATCAAGTATATGATGAAAATGGGAAACCTTTGGAAGGAGTATACGTCGACTTGAACGGAGACGGAATCATCAACCAACTCGATCTTTACCGATATAAAAGCCCGGCACCCAAATGGCTGGCAGGCTTCTCCTCTTACCTGAAATATAAAAACTGGGATCTCAATATAGCCGGTAGATTTAGTTTCGGTAATTACGTATACAACAACGTTCAATCCAACGGAGCTTTATACAGCCGGATGTATGATAATACAGGCTTTTATTCCAATATTCCGACTGCTGTAAGTAAAACGAATTTCAGGGAGGCCCAGTATTTTTCAGACTATTATGTACAAAATGCTTCTTTTATGAAATTGGACAACATCACTCTCGGGTATAATTTTCAAAAACTATGGAAAAACCGCATTGATCTAAGAGTATTTGCTATTATGCAAAATGTGTTTACTATTACCCGATACAAAGGACTCGATCCCGAAATATTCAACGGCATCGACAATAATGTATATCCTCGTCCCCGAACCTTTTTGGTTGGAGTCAATCTGGGTTTTTAAATCGTAATTTACAAATCTGTATGCTATGAAAAAATATATCCAATATCCGAAATTCCGATTTTACGCCCTCTGGCTTTTATTAGCCTTAGGCGCAAATTCCTGTATAGGTGATCTGAATACGACCCCTATCGATAAAGATATTATCAGTTCTAAAAATGTATACGACAATCCGGAAGCTTATCGCCAAGTTCTGGCAAAAATCTATTCTGTCTTTGCTTTAAGCGGACAAATCGGCCCGGATGGTAATCCGGATTTGTCTACCAACGACGAAGGTACATCCAACTACCTTCGCCAGCTCTGGAATCTTCAGGAGCTCACCACCGATGAAGCCATTTGTGCCTGGAATAATAGCGGTCTACCGGATCTGCACAACCAAAGCTGGTCCGCTGCAAATGATTATATAACCATTACCTACGAACGCATTTTTTATCTGATTTCCATAGCAAATGAATATTTAAGAGAGACAACTGACAGCGAATTGGATAAACGGGGAGTTTCCGGACAGCTCCGCACCGACATCGGATATTATAGAGCTGAAGCTCGTTTCCTGCGTGACTTGGCTTATTACCAAGCTCTCGACCTCTTCGGCAATGTACCTTTTGTAGAGGAAAATAGCGGCATAGGAACTTTTAACCCGGAACAAATCCAACGTACAGCTCTTTTCTCTTGGCTTGAAAAAGATCTGATAGAGGTTATCCCTTCTCTGAAAGAACCCCGTACGAATGAATATGCACGGGCTGATCAAGCCGCAGCCTGGACTGTTCTAGCCAAAATGTATTTAAATGCAGAAGTATATATCGGTACGCCCAAATATACAGAAGCTATTACATATTGTAATAAGATTACTCCGTATTATCATTTAGACGATAATTATCAACACCTTTTTATGGCAGACAACCATACTGCCGAAGGTATTATTTTTCCGATTGCCTTCGATGGAATTCATACCCAAACGTACGGAGGGACAACTTTTTTAATTTTTGCAGCATTGGGAGGAGACAGCATTGTGACTCAAAATTACGGAGCAAGCGGAAGCTGGGCAGGAAACCGCACAACTGCCGAGTTTATGGCGAAATTCGATCCGGGAGATCAAAGAGCTTTATTCTTTACCAAAGGACAGACCAGTACAGAAGTGAATCTGCAATCAGACTTTAAACAAGGAGTTATCGTAACTAAATTCACCAATATGAAATCGACAGGCGGGCCCGGTTCCAACTTAAATTTTGTCGATACAGATTATCCTATGTTCCGCTTGGCAGATATTTATCTCATTTATGCAGAAGCTATACTGAGAGGAGGACAAGGCGGTAGTTTAGCTACAGCTCTCGGTTATATTCAGGATATCCGGCAAAGAGCTTACGGAAATACCACAGGTAATATCTCCGCCGGTGATCTGACCTTAGACTTTATTCTGGAAGAAAGAGCCCGTGAATTATACTGGGAAGGACACAGACGAACCGATTTAATACGTTACGGCAGATTCAGTGAAACAACTTATACCTGGCCGTGGAAAGGTGGATTAAAAGAAGGCCGTAGTGTAAATGCTTATTACGATCTTTTCCCACTGCCTTCCTCCGATTTAGGAGCCAATCCTAACCTAAAACAAAATACAGGATATTAGAAGAAAATTCAAATAGAAACAACAGGGAATATGAAACGAATATACTATATCGGAATTATACTTGTTCTATTCGCATTACACGCCTGCGAAACAGATAATAAAAAATATTATGCAGGAGATTATATTTCTCCCTCAATCGTTCTGCCGGCAACAGGAAGCCATATCGTTTTAACCGAAACTTCTGCCAACGATACTGTCCTATTTAAATGGCAAAGGGCTGATTTTGGTTTCCCGGCAGCCATAACATATGCCGTGCAAATAGCAAAACCGGACACTTATTTCGAATCCGCTGTAAAAATAGGAGAAACCAAAGGTACTTCTGCAGCCGTTAATTATGCCAATTTAAATAACAGTGTATTGATTGCTGGTCTGGTACCGGAAACACCCACAGAAATTGAAGTCAGAGTCAACGCTTCCATCAATAATAATATCCGAACCCTTTACTCGGAATCCATACGACTTGTGATTACGGCTTATAATGTAGAAGTTGTCTATCCTATCCTTTTTGTTCCCGGTAGTTATCAAGGTTGGAATCCTGCCGATTCCTCGACGATTGTAAGTTCTCCCAAAGCGGACGGAGTTTACGAAGGTTATTTTTATTTTCCTGCTAATACGGAATTCAAATTTACCGGTCAACCGGATTGGAACCCGCTCAATTGGGGGGAAGGAGGAGGAGGGAAACTTCAAGCAGGAGCCGGTAATATCAAAGTCACGGCAGCCGGTTTTTACAAAGTTATGGCGAACACAAACAACCTGACTTATTCTATTATTCCTGTGAGCTGGAGCATTACAGGCAGCGCAACTTCCAACAACTCTATAGTCCTTTCTTATAATGAAAAGAACCATACTTTGGAAACAACAACTCATTTGAATTCGGGAGAATTTGTATTTAAGGAAACAGGAGCTGGAAATCGGGTCTTGGGACTTTACTTCGGTCGTCAGCTGACAGACAATGGCAGTGAAATCATTGTAGAAGAAGCAGGTAATTATACAATTTCTTTAAATCTACAAAAATATCCCTATACATTCACCCTAAAATAATTTTTCAGATTTAAGCATTCTTTCTTTCCGGTTCATTCAGAGAATTAATTTATATTCTTCAGAATGAACCGGAAATTTTTAATAGAGTCCTCTTTTAAAAGACGAAACATTCAAAAATCTTTTTTCCATACCTTTCATTTTTTACTTATAAATATATAACTTTGCGCCTCAATATTTTAACGACATAAACAAATCATATATGGGAAGAGCGTTTGAATACCGTAAAGCACGGAAATTAAAAAGATGGGGCAATATGGCCCGTACCTTTACCAGAATAGGCAAGGAAATCGATATAGCAGTCAAAGCAGGTGGACCAGACCCGGCCAATAATACCCGTTTACGTATTCTGATCCAGAATGCAAAAGCAGAAAACATGCCGAAGGAAAACGTAGAACGTGCCATCAAACGAGCTGTTTCCAAAGATACTTCCGATTATAAAGAAATTGTATACGAAGGTTACGCTCCTTATGGAATTGCAATTGTTATAGAAGCGGCTACCGACAATAATACCCGTACCGTTGCAAATGTCCGTCATGCCTTTACAAAATTCGGTGGTTCCTTAGGCACAACAGGCTCTTTAGACTTCTTATTTGAAAGAAAATGTGTATTCAAAATCAATAAACCCGAAAATTTCGATATCGAAGAATTTGAACTGGAAATGATTGATTATGGTGCCGATGAAATTTTTGAAGATGAAGAGGGCATTATCAATATTTACGGTTCCTTCGAAGCTTACGGAAACATTCAGAAATATCTGGAAGAGCAACAATACGATATTGTCAGCGGTGAATTTACCAGAATTCCTGTGGATACGAAAGAATTAACTTCGGAACAACGGGCAGAAGTAGATAAAATCCTGGACAAACTGGATGAAGATGACGATGTAACCAATGTTTATCACAACATTAAAGAAGATTGAGCTTCGATTTTTTGCAGATTAAAAAATATAATTGCATATTTGCACCCGCAAAAGAAGTAAGTTGATTCTTTTAAAAGATGACTTCGTAGCTCAGCTGGTAGAGCAATTGACTCTTAATCAATGGGCCGTGGGTTCGAGTCCCACCGAGGTCACCCCAGTAAAACCGCCCTTTCCTTAAAGAAAGGGCGATTTCATTTTTACCTACGCAACTATTTCTCGTCTTTTTACACATTAGGGACGTGCCCTAATGTGTAAAAAGACTCCACTTAATCTAGAAAAACGTTAGAAACCGTTTCCCGTTCTTTTTCTTCAAATCCGACAGAAATATCGCCTTCTCCCCCATTATTAATTTTTATATCGGATAATAGTTATCGAACTAAAAAACAATTTGCAAAATAAATTTCTGATTTTTATTCCTCTGAATCACAACCTATAAAAATACACCTAAAAATTTGATTATCCCTACAAACAAAAAATTAAGAAGAAGAAAAGCAGGAGAAAGAGCAAGTAATCTATTTATATAATAAATATTATTATAAAGAATTGATAAGGATAAAATAGGGGAAAATAAATAAGCTGATTTTGAAAAGAAAATGCATATAGAAGTAGGAAAGACTAAAAGCAAAATATATCCTCTTAAGCAAAAGAAAACAAAAAAATTGCCCCAGAAAGTAATCTCTCTGGGGCGAATAAAAACTACCTAATTTATTCTTCGCTTATCGCATTAACAGCAAAAGCAACAGGTGAATTTGTTTTAATATTCATTCCACTGGTAGAAGAAGAAATTTTCGTCATCTTCATATCTGTTGTTACAGGGTCAACATTGTAAGAATACCAACTATCTGGTTTTTTGAAATGGTATCCGACTCCCACAAGCGGGCCTGATTGTACAGACTGTGTAATCCAGGTAACAGTATTACCCGTCCGCTGGCTGATAATACAGGTAAAAGTTCCGGTAATTATACTGTACTGTGAAGTAGCTCCTGTAAAGCCAACTTGATAACCGTCTTTATCCGTACCTATATTTTCCTGATTATCTACCTTAATCGTACCGTTTGCTGCTGTGAAGTCCATAGTGATCGGGAAGTCTGTTGCCAAACTGGAACCGCCCCAACCGTATACCAAGTAGGAACTCCCTTTTACTTTTTCAACAACTGTCAGTTCAAGAATCACTGCACTGCCGTCTTTTTTAGATTTTGCATCCAGTCTCCAAGTACCCAGATAGTCCGTATAAATGTAAAGTCGTTGTACGACATTGATTTCAACGTTATACCCATCCAAACTCAGAGTCACTACAGCATTACGGGGATTAGTAGTTGGATTTGCTTCAGTCGTTAAGGTCACATAATTACTACCTTTTGCAACCGTTAGCCAGGATGCATTGGATTTAACAGTAAAGTTGCCAGAGGTTTCTACGGCTATTTTCAAAGTTTCTCCGTCATTGGAAAGTATAGCGTCTGTAGTCTCAGGAATCAAGACAATACCGTCTTGGGTTACAGTGATGGGAACACTGAATGTTCCGGCACTAAGAGTTACGGTAGTATGCCGGATAGGCTGAGCTTTGTTGGAAGTAGTTTTAAGAATTAAAGTATCCCCCTTCACTTGGGTAGTCAGCCACTCAGCATCAGTAGTAGCAGTAAAAGGCATTTCACTGGCTACAGATATAAAAGTCTCACTGGCTTCAATTGGCATCATCACTTCTGTAATTTCCGGATCCGGGGCTCTGTTTCCGGTCTGGGTTACGGGTACGGTTCTTTCTAAACCATCCTGTTTAATGATTACCTGGCCAGTACGTCCGCTTATTGTAGTATTCGGAGAAGCCGTTACAGTGATAGTCTTACCGGAAACAGAAACGGTAAACCAGTCCTTATCGGCTGTAGCAGTAACTCCAGCTACTTTCAGTTCAATTGTTCCTGTTCCTCCTGCAGCGGTAAATATTACTCCGGAATTATCGATACCCAGTTGAGGAACTGTCGTATCATTTTCTTCATCGGAGCACCCTGCCATAAAGAGGCAGAGTGTCATTATTAATAAACTAAATATTTTTTTCATATGTAATCTTTTTAATCCTATTACTTTTATCTTTCCATAGAGATATAGGCAAAACGGCTATCTCCGCCGCCTTTGTATTCTCCGCCATTAGCCCACAGTATGAAACCCAAGACTTTATATTGCCATGTACCCCGGTCTTCCCAAGTCAACACCATTGGACTTTCTTTCCTATTCCAAGAAGTCACCATCCCATAATTAGAGCTGGTATTGAGATTACCGGGAGAAGTCACTTGCCATGAAGCAGCATCCACGCTCGCTCCATTCCAAGTTCCCACTCTTTGTCCATAAAATATCAAACGACCTAAAACAGCATCATAATTCATCAGGATATCAAATGTTAAGCCCTTCAAGCGAACAGATTTATTCTTCACTTCTTCCACAACCTGTACTTTAACCGATCTCTTTGTGCTTCCAGCAGTATATTCACAAGTCCATTCCCCTAAATAATCCTCATAATAAAGTTCGAAATTAGGATCTACATAACCTTCAAATACAACATTTACGCCCGCATCCGTACAAACAAAAGATTTCTTTTCACTATTCCATTCAAAGTTTTCCATGGTTACGCTTTCTTTCATATCCATCGCGATATACTCAAAAGGTTCATACAATTTAAAACCGGTAGGAGTATAAATAAAAGCTAAACTTTCACTCTCTACAATAGTATCTCCCTTTTCGTCGCGGTCTTCATAGGAAATTCGCATTGTCCTATCCACAATATTTGCAATACATAGGGTATCATCGTTTACAAACAGATAAAAACCACCAAAAAGCGAAGACTCTACCATTTTATCTAAAATACTTTTATAATAGGTCTTCGGATCGGTAGGTTCCTCGAGACGGGTCATCACCAGTTTATTATCATACTTCTTCCCTTTTAAAATAATCTTATCAGGTTTAACGTCCATGAAAACAAATTCATAATCCCCGGCCATACCGTCTACATCACTGGAGCCTTTCGGTTCTGTGAAATAATGTAAAATCTCATTATAGGTATTGAATGTCAATACCGGTCCCATATCGGAGATAATATCATACTGGGAAGTCAGCGTGTCCCCGGCTTCATAGTTACGGGTAGCAACTTCAGAAGAAAGGGTAACATTCCCTTCAGCCGTAAATTTGGCCATCATATTATAACCACCGATAGAATGGTTTTTCTCGGG
>NZ_JH594597.1:455219-456264 GCF_000243215.1 Odoribacter laneus YIT 12061
TCCCGGGTAACGAAGATTGAAATCATTTCGACAAAATCTTCGTCAGCACTGTAACGGGCATAGCGGCTGATAAATCCTTTCGAACGGGCCAGCGCTTCTGTCTGGGAATTGGAACTCCAGTCATCCCCGATATAATCTTTACCGGTGATATTCTGATATTCAGTAGAATAATTTTTAGTCTGGTGCAGGATATGGGCAAACTCATGGTGCATCGTTTTCAGATAAGCATCATTCAATTGTGCTGCCGTCACATGCTCCGGATCGATATCATTTACTTTATAAAGGGTAATCTTTAATCCGCCTTCAGCAGTACCCAAAACGACAGTATTATTCGTATTGTAAGCACCGGAGCCGATCATGTGGATTACACGAGGGGTATACGTCCGGGTGAAAGTTAATCCGACCACTTCATCATAAGCTTCCAACCAAAAATACTTAACAACCTTAGAAAAAGCAATACATTTATCAGGCATAGCCGGAGCCAGTGTATATTTCATATCGGCTTCGATATCCTCCATTTTGTATTTCACTTCGATGTTGTAAGGATATACATAATTGTAAAGTAACCACTCGTCAAATTCACTTCCCGGCCCAACGGTGGTATCAAAGATACTGTGCCCGCTGGGTTTGTCATCATCGCAGGACCAGAGACATCCTGTCAATGTAAGAGCTAACAGATATATTACTATTTTTTTCATATTCATACTTTAATTAATAAGTTAAGTAAGTACTATCTCGGATTCGGAGCGAGGCCTGCGCTGATTACATCATTCGGAATCTGAACGGCACGACGCGGATCATTTACTTCCAGAGAATCCTGAAGAATAACCTCATAATTTTCATCCAAGAACCGGCGATAGATCTTAATGCCGAAGCGTTTTACATCGAACCAGCGCAGACCTTCGTGAATGGTTTCAATCCGACGGAAATGAAGCAGACAGTAAACAAAGTTTTGCTGTTCTTCCGACAATGTGAACTCGGGATGAATCTCTTTCTTCGGAGTCGGGTCTTCCGGGGTATAGAACGGAAGTTCGGAATAATATTT
>NZ_JH594598.1:0-71930 GCF_000243215.1 Odoribacter laneus YIT 12061
TACTCTATTCCCCAGGAAGGAAAAAGAGACTATGAGGTATTAATCCACGTTTCCATGGGCTATCCCTCTGTCAAAGGCAGGTTGCATACGCGTTACTCACCCGTGCGCCGGTCGTCAGCGGTGTATTGCTACACCCTGTTACCCCTCGACTTGCATGTGTTAAGCCTGTCGCTAGCGTTCATCCTGAGCCAGGATCAAACTCTTCATAGTTAAAGTTTTTTTTGTGTTTCCTGTGTCAGGTTATAATTCCTTATCATTCATTGTTAAGGACTCGCACTTGCTTGTTTGTCACTTCAATATTTTAAAGAACTTTCTTAGCTTCTAAAAATCCCCAAAATTTCGGGGGAAAGCGTCGGCAAAGATAATACCACTTTTTTGTTCTGCAAAATCTTTCCGAAACTTTTTTGAAACTTTTTTTAAGAACTCGCGTTTCGGTTTGTTTACCCCTTTCCCTTCCTGCAACTCTTCCCGAAAGCGGGTGCAAAGATAAAACAATTATTACCCCTTTTCCAAATTTTTATACCCTTTTTTTTTGAAAAAATTTCACAATACGACATAAAATACTATATAACAGAAAAATAAACGACAGTCGTACAGAATCAAAACTTTCTTTTCTCTACCTTTTATCCGATTTATAAAGAAAATCTTCTTTTCTGTTTCTTTCTACAGGTTCTGGTATTTTATCTCTACTTTTGTTATATTTGTCCGCTTAGTTTTGCGGATTCAGGGTTCTCCCGGACAGCAATTCACACAAACCGACAATTAAAATCTAGAAATAAATGGCACAACTACCTTCGATACCCAAAGGGACAAGAGATTATTCACCAGAAATCATGGTGAAAAGAAATTATATTTTCGATACAATCAAAAGTGTTTTCCGGTTATATGGTTATATGCCTTTAGAAACTCCGGCCATGGAAAACCTCTCGACTCTTATGGGGAAATATGGAGACGAGGGGGATAAATTACTCTTTAAGATTCTCAATTCCGGAAATTTTCTTTCGGACGTTTCCGATTCGGAATTACAAGAACGGAACATTCCCAAACTAACCAACAAAATTTCAGAAAAGGGACTTCGTTACGATTTGACTGTTCCTTTTGCCCGTTTTGTAGTTCAGCACCAATCTGAAATCAGTTTTCCATTTAAGCGATATCAAATACAGCCTGTTTGGAGAGCCGATCGGCCTCAAAAAGGGCGTTACCGTGAATTTTACCAATGTGATGTCGATGTGGTGGGAAGCGATTCTCTTCTCAATGAAGTAGAACTTATTCAAATCGTAAACGAAGTCTATCAAAGATTGAAAATCAATGTCCGTCTGCTCATCAACAATCGGAAAGTATTAGCAGGAATAGCAGAGATCATTGGGTATCCGGAAAAGTTAACCGATATTACAGTGGCCATTGACAAAATGGATAAAATCGGTCGGGAGGCTGTTCAGCAAGAATTACGGGAAAGGGGAATTTCCGAGGAAGGAATTTTAAAATTACAACCGATTTTAGATTTAAAAGGGGGCAATGAAGAAAAATTAGTACAATTACGCCAAGTGCTTTCTGAAAGTGAAACGGGTTTAAAAGGGATAGAAGAACTAAACCAGGTATTCAATTATCTGAAAACGTTGAAAATCTCTATCGATATTCAGCTGGATCTCACTCTGGCCAGAGGATTAAGTTATTACACGGGAGCTATTTTCGAAGTAAAAGCTCTGGATGCAGAAATCGGCAGTATTACAGGGGGGGGACGTTATGACGATCTGACAGGTATTTTTGGTTTAAAAAATGTATCCGGAGTCGGCATTTCCTTCGGAGCGGACCGTATTTTTGATGTCATGAATCAATTGAACTTATTTCCATCAGATTCCAACACGACCACTCAAATATTATTTGTAAATTTCGGTTTCCGGGAAGAGCAGTTTTGTTTGTCCTATCTTCAGGAACTGCGCAATCAGGGGATCAACGCCGAATTATATCCCGACACAGCCAAAATGAAAAAACAAATGGCTTATGCCGATAAAAAAGGCATTCCTTTTGTAGCCCTTATTGGAGAAAACGAGATAAACTCAGGAATTGTTTCCTTAAAAAATATGCTTACAGGAGAACAGAAAAATATCAAACTGAATGAATTAGCAGAGGAACTGAAAAAAGAAACAATCTAAAATCTCACTGAAACATTTTATGCTATTATATAAAAAAGAACACAGGCCTTTAAAGAGCCATGGTTTTGATACCCGATGTCCTTAATTGCTGTTTTTCATTACAGCAAACCCAACCGGAATTTTTCCGGCTTCCTTTTTTATAGTAAATATCATTCTAAATCTTTTGTTATGAAACATTTTATTTCTCCAGCTCCGCTAACGTTTGAGATCATTGATACTATTCTACATAAAGGTTATAAATTAGCTCTTTCAGAAGAGAGTAAAAAATTAATTTGTGACTGTAAAGCTTATTTGGACCACAAAATTGCCACTTCGGAGAAACCGCTTTACGGTATCACAACAGGTTTTGGTTCTCTTTGTAAAATCAGTATTTCCACAGCCGATTTAAGTCAGTTACAAGCCAATCTGGTGATGTCGCACGCTTGTAGTATCGGAGAGCCGATATCGAAAGACCTCATCCGTCTGATGCTCCTCCTGAAAGCACACGCTCTGTCTTTAGGGAAATCCGGAGTACAGCTGGCAACAGTAGAAAGGATTATCGATATGTATAACCACGACGTACTTCCTGTCGTACGGGAATTGGGTTCTTTAGGGGCTTCTGGCGACCTGGCACCTTTAGCCAACCTTTTCCTTCCCTTGATTAACGAAGGATGTGTATATTATAAAAACAAAATCCGGGAAGCCAAAGAGGTGAATGCAGAACTGGGTTGGGAACCTATCGCCCTAGGGGCCAAAGAGGGCTTAGCACTCTTAAACGGTACTCAGTTCATGAGCGCTCATGCTGTTTACGCCCTATTAAAAGCTTTCAAAATTATAAAATATGCCGATATTATCGGAGCTCTTTCCCTGGATGCCTACGACGGACGTATTGATCCGTTTTTACCCCAGATACAGGCTGCCCGTCCCCATCCGGGACAGATAGAGACAGCCCGCAATGTACGGACCCTGCTAGAGGGATCTGAATTCCAGAAAAAAGAAAAAGTCCGGGTACAAGATCCTTATTCTTTCCGTTGTATGCCCCAGGTACACGGCGCCTGTAAAGATACGGTCCTGTATGTCGCTTCGGTAGTCGAAAGGGAAATCAATTCCGTCACCGACAATCCGACAATTTTCACAGAAGATGACTTAATCATCTCAGGAGGCAACTTCCACGGGGAACCTTTGGCCCTGGTGCTCGACTTTTTGAGTATCGCATTGGCAGAGTTAGGGAGCATTTCCGAAAGACGTACTTATCGTTTGATTTCCGGAGACCGGGGTAATTTACCCGAATTTCTTGTCGCAAACCCCGGCTTGAACTCCGGTTTTATGATCCCTCAATATGCCGCCGCCGCTATCGTCAGCAAAAACAAACAACTGTGCACGCCTTGTAGCGTCGATTCCATCCCTTCTTCCAACGAGCAGGAAGATCACGTCAGTATGGGAGGGAATGCCGCGACCAAAACAATAAAGGTTTGCGAAAATGTAGAACGGATACTGGCCATAGAACTTCTAAATGCAGCACAGGCTATTGATTTACAACGCCCGACCAAAACGTCGCCTTATTTGGAAGATTTTCTCCAAGAATTCCGTAGCATCGTTCCTTTTAACAGCGAAGACCGCGTCATGTATAAAGATATCGACGCTGCAACCGAATTCCTGAAGGCTGGTGATTTTCACGCCAATTGAAATGCGAAAATAATTTTTTTGTCAGAGAGGCCTCTCTGACAATTCGTTGATTAACGGACTTTCAGTTCTGACTAAAAATGGATTCCGAACAGGTAGACCGTTAATCAACGAAAATTCATTCCCCCTATGTTGGATACTCGGACTTCCAAAAGTTTTTACATTCAGACAAATTCCTCCTTCCCCTTTCTTTCTAAAATCTCTTTATCATTTTAAATCCGGAAAAAGATATTCCCAAAATAATTCTTTAACTTTATGGAATTATTGTGTTTGCAACATCTTTAAAGAACAATGTCCGTAAAGACAATTCAGAGGCAGATGCAAAACATAAACAATAAAGAATAAACATCATGAAAACAGTACTTTGTTTTATTTTATTATGCATTTCGTATTCAGGTTTTTCTCAAACTGACTGGAAAAAATTATGCGATGAGAAACCGAAAACAGCTTTAGCTAAAGCCGAAAAAATGTATGATCAAGCTTTACTCGAAAAAAACGGTCCGAAATTAATACAAGCCCTTACCATCAGAATTTACTGTCAATCGTTAATCGATTCGGAATCCATTCTCCCTCTTTTCCAGGAAATAGAAAAGCTGATTACGAATTTAAAAAATCCGGTAGAGAAAAGTATTTTACATAGCATCCTGGCAGAATATTATCAAGACTATTACAATCAGCATGCTTATCAGATCAATCAACGTACCCCCCTAGCGAATTTCGTGCCCGAAGATATAAAAGAATGGAGCGGAAATCTTTTTATAGAAAAGATATTCTATCATGCTTTAGCCGCCTTGGAAGCCCAAACTGATCTTGAAAAAACACCGGCCAGTACCTATAATTTAATCCTGAAAACCGGTTCGGATTCGAAACAATTACGCCCGACCCTCTATGATTTTTTAGCTTATCGCAGTATAGAACAACTCCGAAATTGTAATTCCGAAAATATAGCTCGTTTTTTCCCGCAATCTACACCCTCCCACCCTGATTTTCTATCGGTTATCTCTCACTTTATTTCCATACCACTGGAAACAAAACCTTACGATGTGGTTTCAAATGTCTTTAAAATTTACCAAAACCTATTGAAATTCAGGGTATCTGCTGCTAACCGTCCCGCTCTTTTATTAGCAGACCTGGACCGGTTAACCTACGGACAGGAAATTTTACAAAATGATTCCCTTTATCTCCGCCGCCTGCAAGAATTAGAAAGGGACTTTTCTGACATCCCTTATGTAGTAGAAATTCTTTACGAAGAAGCGCGATTATACTGGTCAAATTCTTCCCGTTCGGATTCTGCACTCAGCGAGATAAAAAAAGCCTTATATTATTGTGAGTTGGGCCTAAAAAAATATCCCGACTATGAAAGAATAGGATTATTGAAAGACCTGAAAAATGAAATTGAAAACCCAGAACTCCATGTAAGTCTTTCCGAAATCATTTATCCGAATACCTCCTTTTCCCTGAAAGCTAATTATAAAAATATCACGCAAATAAAACTCAGTATTTCCCGGCTCCAAGAGACAACCCGATCCTATGAACAGAAAAAAAACAATAAAACTCCCCTCCAAACAACATCTCTCTATACAAAGTCCTATACCTTACCTTCCGAACCTCTTCAACAAGACACCTCTTTTTCTTTACCAGCTCTCAAAAGCGGTATGTACGAACTCTTGATAGAGGCAAACGGCAAGAAAACAGATAATATGATGTTTATTGTCAACGATCTTTTTACCGCTATTCAAATCGAAAAAAATAACCGGGTTCATTTTATGGTCAGGAATAAACAAAGCGGTAAACCGATCCCTAATGCGACAATTAATGTTTATGAGGCTTTGGAAAAGCAATATCCACCTTTGGCCCATCTCCTCCCTCTTACTCAGGTAAAAACGGATAAAAATGGAAGGGCCACATTAAAACTGACAAGCGGGAATAAAAAATACAAACAATTTTATTACGAAGTAACGGATATCCAAAATCCGAACAATTACATTTATTCCTATTATTACGATGCTTCTTTCTTTGAAAGGAGCAACGCCCAAATTCAAAATGTAAATTTTTTTACAGACCGTAAAATCTATCGTCCTGGACAAACGGTATTGTTCAGCGGTATCGCCTGGGCTTCCTCTCCGGATAGCTCCATTTTAAACACCGAAAAAACGTATACTATTCAATTCTATCACTTTACCAACAGCCAAAACCGGAAAGAACTAACGGTAAAAACCAATGAATGGGGTTCTTTCAGTGGTAGTTTTGTGATTCCGAAAGAAGGCCTCAATGGCACCTATATCCTTTCCACGACAAATGGTCAAACCCAGATAGAAGTCGCCGAATACAAACGGCCAGAGATAGAAATTCAAATAGATCCTTTAAAAAAACCTTATGCTTTCGGAGACACCCTTCAAATCGACGGACGCCTAAAAACATATTCAGGCGTACCCCTAGATCATTCAAAGATCAACTATCAAATCTATCTAAAGCAAACTTATCGGTGGCAAACACCGGAGCCCTCCTCTATAAAAGGACAGTTGAGCACGGACATTGACGGAAACTTCCAACTAAAATTTCCGACAAAAGTCCCTGCGACCCATAACCCTGTCCTTCTGCAAGGTTATTATTATGAAATTATCCTTTCCGCTACAGATTCCAAAGGCGAAACTCAGGAGACAGCCGTTCAGCTTCCTATGAATGTCTCTCCCTTTTCCCTCGAAATCCGTTTTCCTGAATACGTCAACAAAGAAATGCCCATCGCCTTCTCTGTCTTAGCTCGTAATTCTTCAGATTACAAAGTTTCAGAAAATATAAGTTATACCTTTTACAAACTTGCGCCTTTAAACTCTTTGGAGCAGACTTACCATCCTGACAGTATAAAAACAGAGAAAAAGATGGCGGAAGGGGTTCTACTGACGAATACGGATTCGTCCCTGAATTTAAAAACCTGGGACTCCGGAGCTTATGTCATTCTTGTAAGGGGAGGGAATATAGAACATAAAAAAATATTTTATCTCTATTCTCCACAGGACAAACGGCCTCCAATACAAACTTACAATTGGCTGGTCCAAGAGAAAACTTCTTGTAAACCAGGAGAAAATGCAGAAATTTTATTCGGCAGTTCTGCAAAAAATGTATACGTACTCTATGAACTGTATGATGGTTATCAATTGCTAAAACGGGAATTTCTCCAGCTTTCCGACCAAGTTAAACACTTCAGTATTCCTTACTCCGAACAATATGGTAACACTCTTTGCCTTATGCTTTCTTTTGTAAAAGAGGGAAAATTTTTCAACAACCAGATTGAAATCCATAAAATACAGGCAAACAAAGACCTGACCATACAAACCAAAGTGTTCCGGGATCAATTACAGCCCGGACAAAAAGAAAACTGGGAATTTATCATCCGGGATCATCAAGGCTTACCGGTTACGGCTGAAATTTTAGCAGTCCTGTACGACCAATCGTTGGATCAATTTCTAAAAAACAACTGGTATTTTAATCCTTTCCCCGGCTGGAATAGCAATTATCCCCTTTGGAGAACACCGATGTATCCCCCCACCCCAAGCATTTATATGTCTTTTCCCATACCTTACAAGGCTGTTCCTCCTTTCCAGTTTGACGAATTAAAACTCTATAAACAACCATACGCTTATTATGAGGCTAGGAGTCTCCATTCCCTGGAAGACAGGAATGCCGGTATGCCAATAGCCAATCATAAAGCCGCACTACCGGTATATGCTCAAGATACTGAGCGTTCCGAAACGACAAATTCAGCTCCGGAAAAAAAGCTGACACTTCGGGAAAATTTTCAGGAAACTGTTTTCTTTTACCCTCAACTTGTCAGCAATGACAGCGGTATTGTCCGGATACATTTTACAATGCCGGATGCCACTACCCGTTGGAAATTTATGGCTTTAGCCCATACCCGGTCCTTAAGTCACGGTTTAATAGAAAAAGAAATCACTACTTCCAAACAACTGATGGTGATGCCAAACCTTCCCCGGTATTTCCGAAACGGAGATAGCACAATACTGAAAACCACAGTTAGTAACAGAAGCGGAAATTTACAAACCGGGCAAGTCACTTTAGAACTTTTCGATCCCTTGACCAACCGGGTACAGTTAAGACGGGTGACGGACTTCACTGCAAATCCCCAACAAAATACGACAGTATCCCAAGGCTTTACAGTCCCCCAGAACATATCTGTCATCGGCTGCCGGATTATCGCCTCCACTTCGGATTTCAGCGATGGAGAACAACACTTGATTGCCGTCGTTCCGGACAAAGTTATGCTCACAGAAGCTCTTCCTTTTTTTATCAATCAGAAAGGGACTCAGACTTTCCACCTGGACGCCGTCTCTCCTACGAAAGAAGATTACAGGCTTACACTGGAAGTCACTACCAATCCCCTTTGGTACGCCGTGCTGGCTCTCCCCAGCCTGCAACAACCCCAAACGGAGAACATTTCCTCTATCGCGGCAGCCTTCTACGTAAACACAATAGGAAACTATATCGCAACAGCCAATCCCCGCATTGTAGCTGCAATCCAGACACTACAGGCTGAACAGGGGAATGCAACAGACTATATTTCGCAACTAGAGAAAAACCCGGAACTCAAATCTATTCTCCTGGAAAATTCTCCCTGGGTATTAGACGCACAAAATGAAACGGAACGTATACAGTCCCTGGCCCAACTTTTCGATCAGAACCGGCTGCAGCAACTCCAACAGACGGCTTTTCAAAAAATACAAGCCTTGCAAGAAGCAGACGGAGGATGGAGCTGGTTTAAAGGCATGCCCTCCGACCGTTTTATGACCTGCAATGTCTTGAATATATTCTCCATGGCCACATTAACCGGAAAAACCGAAGGAGGAGAAAAAGAAAAAATGATGCAAATCAAGGCCTTACGCTACTTGGATAACGAAATCCTCAAAGATTATGAAAAGAAAAACAAAAAACTGACATACAGTCAAATTCTTTATCTATATGTCCGCAGTTTTTACCGCGACATTCCACTGGGAGAAGCCCTGCAAGCTCATAAATATTATATCGGTTTGGCCGAAAAAGAGTGGAACCGGTTTTCTCTTTACGAAAAAGCCTTGACGGCAACGACCTTGTTCCGATACGGAAAACCAGAGACAGCCCGAAAAATTTTGAATTCCTTACAGGAATATGCCACAGTAAATGCGGAACTCGGTATGTTTTGGGCGAACAATAACTCCTCAGGTTATTCCTTGAATTCTGCCATACAGGTCCATACGGCGATTATGGAAGCTTTTCATGAAATAGAAGGAAATACCGCCCATACAGATTTAATGAAACAATGGTTATTGCGTCAGAAACAAACGCAAAATTGGGGCAATACCCCGAGTACAGTCGACGCCATCTATGCCTTACTCCTAACCGGCAATACTCAATTGGACAGTCAAGAGCAATTGACGGTTGCATTGGGAAATCAAAAAATAGATATGAACAAAGCCGATCAAATGCTGGGCTATATCAAAACGGTCTATCCAGCTACCGCCATTTCCCCCGATTTATCCCAACTTACCATTACAAAAGAACAAAATACCCCCAGTTGGGGAGCCCTCTATTTACAATATTTCGATCAGCTGAAACAAGTTCAGAAAAAGAAAAAGGACATTCTGAATATCGAGAAAAAACTTTTTATCGAAAAAAATAGCGAATCCGGGCCCCAACTCATTCCTCTCAACACTTCCTTGCAAATCGGAGACAAGGTTGTCGTACGCTTAACCGTTAGCCTGGACCGGGATATGGAATACATCCATTTAAAAGATTCACGCGCTGCCTGCTTTGAACCGGTACAGCAAATCTCCGGCAATCAATGGAAATACGGAACGTTTTACTATGAAGAAATAAAAGACGGCGTAAGTAATTTCTTTATCCGGCATTTACCTAAGGGAACCTATGTATTTGAATATCCGGTATGGGTTAATCAGGAAGGAATTTATCAGGATGGTCTGGCAACCATTCAATCGATGTATGCCCCTGAATTCGTATCCCACAGCCGTAGTCAGGAAATTGAAGTCAGATAAAATTTTAAGAAGTAAAAGGGTCCGAACAGCCATTTGTTCGGACCTTCCTTATTAAGATTTTATCACGAGGCGAAAGCCCGAACCATGGATATTTTCGATCCGGATATGGGCATCATCTTTAAAATATTTTCTTAATTTCGTTATATATACGTCCATACTACGGGCCGTAAAATAATCATTAGCTCCCCATATTTCATTCAAAGCTTTATCCCGCATTAACAAGCTATCCTGGTGTTCATACAACAAGGTTAGCAGATGTGCTTCCTTAGGTGTCAATTTCAAGATATCTTCCCCTTTCGAAATAGTACGCAGCTCTGTATTAAATTCGTATTCTCCGATACGGATTAATTTCAATTTCCCTTCATTTCCTTCGTGCTCGCAACGACTCAATATAGCCTTTATCTTTAAAATCAATAATTCGGAATCAAAAGGCTTTACAATATAATCATCCGCTCCGATCTCATAGCCTAACTTCATATCCTCTTTTAAACTTTTAGCTGTTATATAGACAAAAGGAACAGAAGGGTCTATTTCCCGAATTTTCTTTCCCAGCGTAAAACCGTCCATTTCAGGCATCATAACGTCCAGGAGGCATATATCGAATTTTTCTTTCCGAAAAGCATTTAATCCTTCATTTCCATTTACACGCAAGGTAACTTCATAATCGGACAATTGAAGGTAAGACTGTAAGACAGAACCAAAACAAGGATCATCTTCTACTAATAATATTTTCTGTGTCATACTGATTATATTAGAATTTTTTAATACATACTCTGTTTAAAAGCGAACAATACAGCTCATCACTCTGTTCCGAAAATAATTTCGACTAAGGTTCCTTTTCCTTTTTTGGAAATCAACCGTATTTGGCCGTTATGCAACTCGACTATGGATTTCACATAACTCAATCCCAATCCAAAACCTTTTACATTATGCAAATTCCCATTCGGAACCCGGTAAAAACGCTTGAAGACCTTTCGCTGAGCTTCTTTGGAAATACCGATTCCCTTATCACTTACCCCAATCACACGCTCATTTCCTTCTCTACGAGTATAAACTTCGATCTCCGGAGCGCCCAGAGAATATTTTACAGCATTATCCAAAAGATTAGAAATGACGTTCAGCATATGTACCTGATCCACATACAAAATAAAATGTTCTACTTCAAAATGGCATTCTAATTTCCCCCCGGTATTCTGTACCTGCAACATAAAATGTCCTACCGCCTCCTGAATCAGTTTGTTCATATCTGTTTCTTCTTTACACAAATGCAATTCGTGCCGATCCATTTTTGCCTGCTCCAATATGCGTTCCACATATTTATTCATCCGGTCATTCTCACTTTTTATCATGGCATTAAAATGCAGCAATTGTTCCCTGTCGTTCAATACCTTTTCTTTCGTAATGGCAGAGGTGGCCAAAGATATCGTCGCTATCGGCGTTTTAAACTCATGCGTCATATTATTGATAAAATCATTTTTTATGACGGACAGTTTTTGCTGCCTCATGATAATCCAAATCGTAATGACAAATACAAACAACAAACCAAAAATGCAAAAGCCGGAAGCTAAAAACAACCATCCCATATTTTCCAGAATAACCGACTGCACAGATTTAAAACTCACTCCCAGGTAATAATCTTTTTTCACGTAATCATAAGGGAATAAATCTACATAATAAAAATTTTGCAATTCTTTATTCTTGACCTTATCCAATATATCTTTTTTAGTCAGTATTTCATAAGTAAAAGGAAGACGGATGTTGTATCCCCGGAAATATCCGGTCATCAAACTCTGGAGATCAACGCTAGCCAGCCTTTTCTGAATAGAGACATTCTGAGGATCTTTTTCTTTCACCAAACGAATCATAAACTCCTTCAGTTTCTCATTCAGCAGCGCATAAAAATTGGCAGAAGAAACGGAATCTACCGGAGTAAACCCTGTCGACTTTATCGCTTGTACAATAAGTTCCTGACTACTCATTTTTCTAGCTCCCGATTGAGGTAAAGCATTCCAGTGTCCCGATAGAAAAGAACGGTCCTCCTTAAAACGATTAACATTATTGTCGAGAAAATCGAACAGATAAGTAGAAGGCCAGGTAGTATTTCCTCCCGAAGAGGAAATCAGCTCGTTATAATTCCGTATCTCTCCTAACTGTTGCTGCATTTCCAGCAAATATTTCATATAATTAATTTCCTCCACCCGGTTTACGACCCGGTTCAGCACATCGTATACCCTGGATGAAAACTTATATTGCCGCTCCCGTATAGCATACTTTATCCATATCCATTGTACTATGACAATAGCGGAAAAAGCCGTTATCATGAAAATCAGCAATATCCGGATAATTAATTTTTTTATCATGTTCCGACACCTGAATACAGAAAAGGTCAAGCCCCCTCTTCCCACAATCTTCCTTTCGCTTGATTTTGTAAAAGTAATATTATTTGTCTAAAATAAAAAACGGGGTACCCGGGCAGGTACCCCTAAAAACAACTAAGTAATAAAAACGGGAAAACAAAACCACTCACGTGGTTTATACTTATAGCAATTTTTGGGCCAATAATCTATAAATATTACTTTTTTTATTCATTATTTTCATCTCCCTAAATAAACTATCCTGACATTCAACCTCATCCCCTAATTCATCCCACAGTAAAAACAAAGACAGTTCATGTGTTGGATTTGCTTGTATCGTCTTTTTTATATATTCTTTTTTATATCGTTTGCACCGGTCTAAATTCCGATATAATTCTTCCAATGCTTTTCTTTCCGATTCCGTTTTTTCCTGGCGTCCCTCCAGCACTTGGATCTTTTCCTGCAATTTCTGAGCAGGCATTTCATATTTTTGGTTCAATATTCTATACACCACCTGATATTCCCGCTCCAATTCTCCACTTTCTATCCGGATCTTACTGCTATCTTGCTCCTCTTTCCCTAAGCAGACAATTTCTTTGGAATCTACGATAAAGAAAATTTTCTTCCCCCCTATTCCCAACCCCACTTTTGCCGGCAGTTGTAATTCATCTGTTCTGAGATCGATTATCCCCTTCTCCACACGCTGGACAGCCAATAACAAAGTATCCCCATTTTCTGCAGATAAACCATATAAAACTACCGTATCTCCCACCAGCCCTCTACACTCTCCCCCTATTCTGATTTCATTCGGGCTACAGGCATTCAAAAAAAATATGAATAACCCTATCCGTAACCCAAAACTTTTCATTATTCTTTACTTCTGTCTTACAGGTTTTCCCTTTTAAGGAAATCTTCAGACAAATATATAAAAGTTTTAAAAAAACAAAAAGTAAAAGCTAAAAAATATCAAATAAATTTGTTTAAAAGAGTTCTGATATCTCCGGAAGGACGGGGAGCATTGGAATCAATAATACTTCCGTCGGGAGCAATCAGTATAAAACGAGGCACGCTGATGATCATATAATCTTTACTAAAGATGTTTTTATCCCCTACAATAGCCTGTATTCCGCCATAGTGATTTTTCTCCAGTAAGCTCACCCATTGTCTCTTTTCGGATGCTTCATCGATGGAAACAGACAAAAACCTTATATTTCTCCCTTTATATTCCTTCAGCAAACTACCGACATAGGGTAATTCCTTTTTACAAGGACGACACCAGCTCGCCCATACACTCAGGTAAAGATAAGATCCTCTAAAATCCGACAAATGTATACCCTTCCCTTGGGGACTGAAAACTTTAAAATCAGGAGCCTGTTTACCGGGTAATAATTTCTCAAAATGTCCGACTACTTCTTCAATATATTTCCGGCTAGTCGGATCTGTACATTCTCGCCGAAAAATTTCCAGCAAATACTCGGCACCATCCACGCCATTATTCTCCCAGATATACCGATCAACAGTTTCTTTCAGTAAAAAATTCCGGACGTCCTGGCGGTCAAAATTCGCCATAACATAATCGGCTAAGCCGGTGGTATAATCCGGTCCTGTAGAATAATTATTCCCTCCTTGGGAATAAGCATAGTCCAATAAGAATTTCCGGTAAGCTTTGGTCACGAACAACTGGTGGTAATTCAGAGAAAAAGTCTCCAAAAATGCTTTAAAAAATTTACCGGGTTTATAATTTGCTGAATATTGTTGTTTATAAATCGGGTAAACCAGCAGACGTTCTCCCACGGAATAACGGATTCTCTGCATTTCCAATTCCGTGAAATCCTTATCAAAATTTTTCGCCTTCAGCAACTCTGTCTTTTCGTCAATTAGAGTTTTCAATTTATCGACAAAAACCTCTTCATCCAATGCATAGAAATCCTTATCGAAATACACTGCCATTTCCTGTTCCTTCAAATAATTGTTAATTCCTCCCAAACTTCCACTAAAATTGAGGGAACCAGAAATGTTCAGTAAATTCATATTGATGGTTAAATCCTCTCCGGGCCTCAAATAAATATCCCAGATATTTGATCCAAATGAAGCAAATGCACTTTTTACTAGATTGATTTTTCCCGAAAAAAAACCATTTTCGTCTAAAAGGAAAGTGTAAACACTATCGTCCACCCACACTGTCGCTACAGAATCCCCGTTTTCTATTCTCCCGTTTATATAGACAAAATCTTTGCGGACGCATGAAAATGACAATAGCAAGATAATTATTGTCCCAAATAAATATTTCATCAATTTTTCCCCGTTTTTATATGAACAAATATAAAAAAAGAGAGCTTTATTTGATGTTAAAAAAAATATAATAAAAAAGGCAGCCGTTATCGACTGCCTTTTTTAATATTCGTTAAGAATTACTGTACAATCGTTTTGAATTCGCCGTTTTCGAAATATTTAGCAAATTCCATATCGGTCTTAGCCAAGCCTTTCATCGCAGCCTCTTTATTGCAAGCCTCTTTCAGATTGGTAAGTACCATATTAGCATCATTATTTCTGGCGCCAATAACAGCCTTTAAATAAGAAGCTAAAGCAGAATCATCCTTGCCTTCATTTAATTTCTTCAAAGCTTCACTGTTATTGCCATTTAAAATATTAGCCAAAGCAGCATTTACACAATTACAGTTTCCGAAATAATCTACAGCTGCCTTATAGTCACCTTTTTTAATAGCAACGATACCTTTATTGTAATTTACTTCGTTTCCAACGCCTGTAGCAGCACCGAATAATACTTCAGCTTCCTGAATATTTCCGTTTTTCAATTCTACTGCACCTAAATTATTTTTCACTACTTTATTATTAGCGGACAAAGCATCGGCTTTCTGTAAATCGGCTTTAGCCTCTGCCACTTTACCCATTTCAAACAACGTCATACCAGCATCGTTAAAACCTCTCCAATCGTTCGGGAATTGAGACATGGCGGATTCATAAACGGCTAATTTATCGGCATTGTTATCAAATAAGGTGGCAGCATACAGCAACTCTTCTACGTTTAATGCAGAAGGATCAGATTTAGCTAAACTCCTAATTTCTTCATCGGATTTACCAATACGTTCTGCATTTACCACAAATTTTGAACGTCTTAATTTAGGTAAAATCTGATCTGCGATAGTAGAATAAGCGGAAGCAATATTCTTGATTTCTCTTTCTCTTACTTCCGGATCGGAATGCATAGCCAGAACCCGAAGGATCAATTCTTTATCCCGGATGCTGGAAGCTTCCATGGCTTTTTTGAAACCTTCCCAGTCTTCTGCCACTACATATTTTTTGAAGAAATCCAAATCTTTGTATTCTTCCATTTTGTTTTTCTTCATATTCTTTTTCAAGAAATTATCAGAAGAACCTTCCCGCTTGTTTGCTAATTTCTCATTCCAGTCATAAGTTCCGTCCGGAGAAGCATAAGACTGTATTTCGATATTCTTCAAATTTACATCTTCATCTGCTTTAGCATCTTTCAGGAATTGTTCCATAGCTTTGATCTCTTCCGATTTTACCTGATTATTCCGGATCTGTGAAGAATTGATCAGATAATAGATAGCAGCTTCGTTCTGCTCCGGAGTAATCCGTTGGAAATTGTCTTTACCCAAAGCAAGGGCCGGGTCATTATTTACTAAGGTAGCGGTAGCAATAACCCCCTCAGCAATTTTCGTTCCGTCAAAATTAACCGACTTAGCTCCTTTAGAAGCTTTAATATCTACCACAAGATCCGAAATTCTCATGGCATCCTCGAAAGGAATCTGACCGGTATAAGTAATGGTTTTACCTGTTTCGTAAGGAACAACTACATTATTTCCCTGAACATTCTCTCCTTGAAGAGTTGTCGGTTCGAAAGCTTTTTCACCTCCCTGGTATTTCAACACAGGAGTTGCTACGACAGTTACATTTTTATTGAAAAATTTAGCAGGAATAGTTACGTCTATTTTTACATCAACCATTTCTCCTTTTTCTTCCAATACTTCCGGAGTTACTTTATATCCCATTTCCCCTGCTCTCTTCTTCATTTTATTCAATGGAGAACAAGATACAATGACAAGGCTTGCCAACGATAAAGTTGCAATTGATCTAAATGTCCTTTTCATAATTGTTCAAAAATTTATATTAAAAATTTAAATTAGTCACCTCTATGGCAAAGCAAAAGTATGAAAAAATATCAAAAAAACTACTTTCAATAAAAAATATTATACAATTAATCCTACCCTACAAGAATGTCGAATGTTTAAATCTTTTAGGCCTTATTTGATCTCTAATTTAAACTTAATCATTCTCTCTGCTTCAGCTACGGCTTTCTCAATTCCGGCAGGTTCTGAACCGCCTGCCGTAGCGAAAAAGGGCTGCCCACCACCACCGCCCTTGATCTCCCGGGCGGCTTCTTTTACAATCTGACCGGCATGCAGGCCGAATTCTTTTACCAAAGTGTCGCTGATCAGTACGGTCAAATGAGGTTTCCCATTGTTCACCCCTCCTATCACTAAAATTATTTTTTCATATTCCCCTTTTAGCTGAAAAGCCAGGTCTTTTACCCGCGGTTGTGGTAAAGGCATAACCTTAAACATCATATTTATCCCTTTCTCCACTACAATTTCATTTTTCACACGGTCTTTCAGGATTTTCAGACTTTCCTCCTCAAATTTTTCCAAGTCTTTTTTCAATCCTTCGTTTTCCTGCAATAAAGCGGTGATATTTTCTATGACATTCCGGTTCGACTTAAACATTTTTTCAATTTCTCCCACCAAAGCAAAGCTATTGACAATATATTCCTCCGCTTTATCCGCCGTGATGGCTTCAATTCTCCTCACCCCTGCCGATACAGAACTTTCACTCATAATCTTAAAAAAACCAATCTGTCCGGTTGCCCGCACATGGGTTCCCCCGCAAAGTTCGATAGAATCCCCGTATTTGATAACCCGGACCAAATCTCCGTATTTCTCTCCAAAAATAGCAATGGCTCCCATCTTCTGGGCTTCCGTCATAGGGATAGACCGGAATTCCTCCAGTGTCAGATTTTGCCGTATCAAGCGGTTGACAATAGCGGCCACTCTACGAAGTTCCTCCTCGGTCACTTTCTGGAAATGAGAAAAGTCAAACCGTAAACGCTCTTCACCTACATAAGAACCCTTTTGTTCGACATGAGCACCCAAAACCTCTCTCAAAGCGTGGTCCAGCAAATGAGTCGCCGTATGATTATTGGCAATTAATTCCCTTCTGTGGGCATCGACTTGAGCCATAAAACTCTGTGTCAAATCGGCAGGCAGTTGCTCGGTCACATGAATGGTCAGCCCATTTTCTTTTTTTGTGTCAATAACCCGGATTTTTTCCTCTTTTCCACACAGCCAACCCGTATCTCCGACCTGGCCACCTCCTTCCCCATAAAATGGGGTGATATTGAATACGATATGATAGAGTACTTTCCCTTTACTCATTACTTTCCGGTAACGAGCGATTTTAACTTCCATTCCGGTATAATCATATCCGACAAACTCCTGTTCATCATCGTTCAGCAATTCGATCCAATCATCGGTATTAACCGTCGCCGCCGAACGGGAACGGGCTTTCTGAGCTTCCAGTTCAGCTTTAAATTCCCGGCGATTCACAACCAAGCCATGCTCCCTTAAAATCAATTCGGTCAAATCCAAAGGGAAACCATAGGTATCGTACAATTCAAAAGCCACATTTCCCGGAACCGTCAGAAAATCCTCCGATTTCGTCGTGGCAATAATACGGTCCAAAAGCTTAATTCCTTTATCCAAAGTCCGCAGGAAAGCATTTTCCTCTTCCCGAATTACTTTTTCAATCAATTCCTGTTGTGTACTCAATTCCGGATAATGTTTTCCCATCACCTCTATCAACACGGGCACCAAACGATACATAAAAGCATCTTTCTGATCCAGATAGGTGTAAGCATAACGTACAGCTCTCCGCAAAATACGGCGAATGACATATCCGGCTTTGACATTAGAAGGCAGCTGTCCATCCGTAATGGAAAAAGCTATTGTCCGCAAATGGTCGGCCACTACCCGCATGGCAATGTCTGTCTCCTCTCCCTCCCCGTATTTTAGACCGCTCAGGGCGGCTATTTTATCAATAATCGGCGTGAATACATCGGTATCGTAATTGGAAGTCTTTCCCTGCACTGCCATACAAAGCCGCTCAAATCCCATACCCGTATCCACATGGGTGTGGGGCAGATTCTCCAAGCTTCCATCTGCCTTACGGTTAAACTGCATAAATACCAGATTCCAAATCTCAATGACCAGAGGATTATCTTTATTGACTAATTCCCTCCCCGGCTTCAATTTACGTTCTTCTTCCGGCCTTAAATCAATATGCAACTCCGAACAGGGACCACAAGGGCCCATATCTCCCATTTCCCAAAAATTATCTTTTTTATTCCCATACAAAATACGATCTTCCGGCAGATAACGCAACCAAAATTTACGGGCATCTTCATCGGCTTCCAAACCGTCTTCTTTATCCCCCTCAAAAACAGTAGCATAAAGCCGGTCTTTTTCCAGATGCATTACCTCGGTAAGAAACTCCCAAGCATAAGCGATGGCTTCTTCTTTAAAGTAATCCCCGAAGGACCAGTTCCCCAACATCTCAAACATCGTATGATGGTAAGTATCATGTCCTACTTCTTCCAAATCGTTATGTTTTCCGGAAACCCTCAGACATTTTTGAGAATCGGCCACCCGTTTGTATTTAGTGTTCACATTTCCCAATATGATATCTTTAAACTGATTCATTCCTGCATTGGTAAACATCAATGTAGGATCGTCCTTGATAACCATCGGAGCCGAAGGTACAATGGTATGCGATTTACTTTTAAAAAAATCGAGAAATTTCTGTCTGATTTCTGCAGATTTCATTTTTATTATATATTTTGTGTTTATATTTTTTAAATATACTTTATTTCCAGCACAATGCCCTCTCAACAAGGTTGCAAAATTAGTTTATTTCTTTAACTTTGCATCGGAAAACTTTAATTTTATAAAGCTAATGCGAAAAACAGGATATCGATTTAACCCCGAAACACTGTCTTACGATAAAATAGAGATTACATGGCGTAAAAAATTATGGGTATTTACCAAAAAACTATTTTCTACCCTCTCTTTAGCTGTCATTATCTTTTTTATTTTTGCCGCATTCATTGACTCTCCCAAAGAAAAAGCACTGAAACGGGAAAAAGAGGAAATTCTGGCTCAATATCGGCTTCTCAGCAAGGAAGTGGAAAAACTGGACGGAATATTGAAAAATCTGGAATCCAGAGACGACAATATTTACCGGGTGATTTTTGAGACGGAGCCCATCGATGCTTCTATCCGCAGGGCTGGCTCCGGAGGGGTAAATAAATACGAACATCTGAAAGATTTAAAAGATGCCGACCTGATCATCGGAACAAGTAAAAAGCTCGATGAATTGTCGAAAGCCCTTTATATTCAAAGTAAATCTTATGATGAAGTAGAAGCTTTGGCAAAAGATAAGCTAAAAATGATGGCTTCTATCCCGGCCATTATTCCGATTTCTTTAAAAGATCCGCGGAATCGGGTATCTTCTGCCTTTGGCTATCGGATGCATCCCTTTTATAAAACAGTAAAATTGCATGCCGGTATGGACTTTTCCGGAGCTATGGGGACTCCGATCCACGCTACCGGAGACGGGAAAGTCATCGCAGCCGAAATACAGAGAGGTTATGGAAAATGTGTAGTCATCGACCATGGTTTCAGTTATAAAACTCTATACGGGCATCTGAGTAAATACAATGTAAAAGTAGGACAAAAAGTAAAGCGAGGAGATATTATTGCCTATATGGGCAATACCGGAATGTCTTTCGGGCCGCACGTCCATTATGAAGTGAAGAAAAATGACCGGCCCGTAGATCCCATCAACTACTATTTCAATGATCTGACGCCGGACGAATACGAAGAGCTGGTAGCCAAAGCCAACAACACAGGTCAGACAATGGATTAATCTTCAGGAGCTTTAATCACCATAAAAGATACTATTTTCAGATGGACTCAGAGAAACCGACCTTAAAAGTATATTATTCTATCGGAGAAGTTGCCAAAATGTTTAACGTCAATACTTCTCTGATCCGATTTTGGGAAAAGGAATTCGACATCATAAATCCCCATAAAAATAAAAAGGGAAACAGACAATTCACCCGAACGGATGTGGATAATTTCCATCTTATTTATCATCTGGTCAAAGAAAAAGGAATGACGCTTAAAGGGGCCCAGCTGAAGCTCAGCGAAAGCAAAGCCGAAACAGAAGCGAATTTTGAAGTAGTCAAGCGCCTGAAAGCCATTAAAGAAGAACTCATTCAAATCAAAGAACAACTTTCAGCAAAAAACTAAATATACTTTACTTTTATAGCCCTATTAGTTGGTATTACGAAACATTCTCTATGCAAGTAAAAGATCTGACTTCAGTAATTGAAGAGTTCGCACCCTTAAGTCTTCAGGAAGATTACGACAATGCGGGACTCATCTGCGGACATCCGGAAAATGAAGTATCTTCCGTACTCCTCTGTACCGATGTAACAGAAGATGTAGTAGAAGAAGCGATTGCCGGTAATCACAACCTGGTGATCAGTCATCATCCACTCAGCATCAAAGCCCTTAAGAACCTGGTTCCCGACAACTGGATCAAACGCTGTTTTATCAAAGCGATTAAAAACGATATCAATATTTACGCCGCTCATACCAATATGGACGCCGTTATCAACGGCGTAAGCGGAAAAATGGCCGATAAGCTGGAACTCATTGAGCGGGAAATTCTCCAACCGGCAGGTAAATTATACACCTTCTGTTTTTATACGCCTATGGAAGAAGCAGAGAGGGTAAGGGCTGCTTTACTGGATGCCGGAGCCGGAGCCATCGGAAATTACAGCCATTGTTCTTTCAATACGCAAGGATCCGGCACTTTTTTACCCGGAGAAAATACACATCCTTTTTGTGGCGAACGGGGAGAATTACATACAGAAACGGAAATTAAAACGGAAATTACAGTCCCGGAACAGCTGCTTTCTTCTTGTATCCGCCTTTTAAACGAAGTTCACCCCTACGAAGAACCGGTTTGCAATATCATACCTTTAGAAAACCAGAATCCTGTCACCGGTTTTGGAATCATCGGGGAATTAGAGCAAGCGGTAAATACCCACGAATTTTTGCAAAGAGTAAAAAGTATTTTTCACTGTGGTATTATCCGTCACAGCCCGATTTGTAAACCTGAAGTAAAAAGAGTAGCTGTTTGCGGAGGGTCGGGAGCCTTTCTTTCCCAAAAAGCGATGCAGGCAGCTGCCGACATATATATTTCGGGAGATTTTAAATACCACGACTTTTTTATGACAGAAAACCGAATGATTTTAGCCGATATCGGGCATTATGAAAGTGAACAATATACAAAAGAAATTTTTTATGAGTTAGTTACAAAAAAAATATCTAAATTTGCGGTTCAGTTTTCTAAGATCAATACAAATCCGATAAATTATTTATAATATATGGCAAACAACAACGAAAAACTGCAAGAATTGACAATCGAAGAGAAATTGCAGCACCTGTACGAATTACAACGTATCGATACAGAAATTGATAAAATCCGTACATTAAGAGGTGAACTTCCTTTGGAAGTACAGGATTTGGAAGACGAGCTTGCCGGTTTGGAAACCCGCCTTGAAAATCTGAAAACGGAAATCAGCGAAGCAGAAAAAAGTGTCAGTCAGAAAAAACTGGAAATTTCGAAATCAGAAGAGCTGATAAAAAAATATAGCGACCAGCTGGACAATGTCCGGAACAACCGCGAATACGATGCTTTAAGCAAAGAAATTGAATTCCAAAAACTGGAAATTGAATTGCAACAAAAGCGAATCCGGGAAGCACTGAAAACGAAATCTGAAAAAGAGGAAGCACTGGAAATTTCTTCCCAACAATACGAAGAAAAGAAAGCAGACCTGGAGGCTAAAAAAGCGGAATTGGATGATATTATTGCCGAAACTCATAAAGACGAAGAGGACCTGATCAAAAAGTCGGAACAATTATCTCAAAATATAGAAGAACGCCTATTGACAGCATATAAACGCATCCGGGCGAATGCTCGTAATGGTTTGGCTGTAGTAACTGTAGACAGGGATGCATGCGGCGGTTGCTTCAACAATATCCCTCCCCAACGGCAATTAGACATTCGTTCCCGCAAAAAAATCATCGTCTGTGAATATTGCGGCCGGATCCTCATTGACAAATATATTTGTGATTACGACGGAAGTATGCAGAAAGCAGACTTGGAAACAGCCTTAGAAGCCCAAAAGAAAAAAGGAAGAAGAATCAAAAAATCCGACGAATAAAAAAAGGCTGCTCAGGCAGCTTTTTTTAATGAGAAAATCTGAAAACGAAGAAAGATATACATTTCCCGTTTTCTGTTTTCTAATTTTTAACTATCAAATTTTCAAATTCACACCATGATTGCGACGAATTACAATCCGAAAGAAAGCGAAGAGAAGTGGTATCAGTACTGGATGGAACATAAATTTTTCCATTCGGAAGTAGATAACAGCAGAGAACCTTACTGCATCGTCATCCCGCCTCCCAACGTCACCGGAGTACTTCACATGGGACATATGCTGAACAATACCATTCAGGACGCATTGATTCGCCGGGCCCGTTTACAAGGGAAAAATGCTTGCTGGGTACCCGGAACAGACCACGCTTCCATTTCCACGGAAGCCAAAGTCGTCGCAAAACTGAAAAGTGAAGGAATCAACAAACGGGATATCAGCCGGGAAGAATTTTTGAAATATGCCTGGGAATGGACACATAAATACGGAGGCATTATCCTGCAACAATTAAAACGGCTGGGAGCTTCCTGCGACTGGGACCGAACGTGTTTTACAATGGACGAACCCCGTTCTAAAAGCGTTATCAAGGTCTTTGTCGATCTCTATAATAAAGGTTATATTTATAAAGGAGTACGGATGGTCAACTGGGATCCGGCTGCCCAAACCGCCATTTCCGACGAAGAAGTAATCTACAAAGAAGAAAAGAGTAAACTCTATTATCTGAGATATAAAATCGTCGGTGAAGAAGATTATATTACGATAGCGACAACCCGACCGGAAACCATATTAGGAGACTCTGCCGTATGCGTAAATCCCAACGATCCGCGTTTCACTCATCTGGCCGGGAAGAGATGTATTGTACCGCTGGTAAACCGGGAAATTCCGATTATACAGGATGAATATGTAGATATGGAATTCGGAACCGGAGCATTGAAAATTACGCCGGCTCACGACATTAACGACTACGAAATCGGATATAAACATCAACTGGAGACTATCGATATTTTTAACGATGATGGAACGATGAGCGAAGCCGCTCAATTTTTTATCGGACACGACCGCTTTGAAGTGCGGAAAGAAATCATTCCGGAATTGGAAAAAGCAGGGAATCTGGTAAAAATCGAGGACTACGACAATAAAGTAGGCTATTCCGAGCGCACCCATGTTGTCATCGAGCCAAAGCTATCCATGCAGTGGTTTGTAAAAATGAAAGCATTGGCACAACCGGCTCTGGAAGCTGTCATGAACGACGAAGTAATTCTCATACCGGCAAAATATAAAAATACCTATCGCTACTGGATGGAGAACGTAAAAGATTGGTGTATTAGCCGGCAACTCTGGTGGGGACACCGGATTCCGGTTTATTACTTGCCGGGAGGTCATGATTATGTGGTAGCGGAAACCCCCGAGGAAGCCCTTAAACAGGTAAAAGAAAAATTCGGGAAAGACCTAACCGCCGATCAGTTGCGTCAGGATGAAGATTGCCTGGACACTTGGTTTTCTTCCTGGTTATGGCCGATCTCCGTTTTCGACGGAATCAATCACCCGGATAACGCCGATATTAACTATTATTACCCAACCAATGATTTGGTTTCCGGCCCGGATATTCTATTCTTCTGGATTGCCCGTATGATTATTGCCGGCTATGAATACCGGAAACAGAAACCTTTTACAAATGTTTACCTGACGGGAATCGTACGGGATAAATTACATCGGAAGATGTCAAAATCTCTGGGCAATTCTCCGGACCCGCTGGAATTAATCGATAAATACGGAGCCGACGGCGTTCGGGTAGGTATGCTGCTTTGTTCACCCGCCGGAGGAGATTTGCTATTTGACGAAAGTTTACCCGAACAAGGACGTAATTTTACGACTAAAATCTGGAACGCATTCCGTTTAGTAAAATCGTGGGATACAGCCGAAATACCGCAACCTCTTCATTCCAAATTGGCTTTAGAATGGTTTGAAAATACTTTACACAAACTCAAGGAAACCCTGAACACCCAATTTGAACAATACCGGATCTCCGAAGCGTTGATGACCATTTATACCGGATTCCGGGATGAATTCTCCTCCTGGTTGCTGGAAATCATTAAACCCGGTTATGCACAACCGATTGACCGGCAAACGTACGAAAAGACGATCCGCTTGTTCGAAGAATTGCTGCAGTTATTACATCCCTTTATGCCCTTTATCACGGAAGAAATCTGGCAAAACCTGCGGGAAAGACAAGCGGGCGAAAGTATTATGGTTTCTCTCCTCCCTGCGGATACAAAATACGATGCCCCCTTACTAAGCGATTTTGAATATGTAAAAGACATCATCGTCGGAATCCGGAATGTCCGCAAGCAAAACAATATAGCTTTCAAAGATAGTTTGGAGTTGAAAATAAAGCAAAACAACCGTTATCCAGCTGCTTTCGAAAGTATTATTTGTAAAATGGGAAATATCAGCGATGCGGAAATAATAACAGAACCCTTAAAGGGAGCCTGGAGCTTTATTGTCGATACCGTAGAATACTTTATTCCCGCGACAAGCCAGGTAGATACAGCGGAACTAAAAGCAAAATTACAAGAAGAACTGAAGTATACCCAAGGCTTTTTAAAATCTGTGATCGCTAAACTCAGCAATGAACGTTTTGTCAACGGCGCTCCGGCACAGGTCGTTGCTAACGAACGTAAGAAACAATCGGATGCAGAAGCTAAGATCAAAGCTATCGAAACTCAACTGGCAGAACTCCAGTAAAAAACGGAGGTAAAGCAGGGATATTCCCGAAATAACAAAAAACCGGGCAAACTCGCAAGGAGTTTGTCCGGTTTATGTGTTCGAGTATCCCTTCGAAACTAGTTTAAAATGCCTTTTAAGCTTCCGTCCCCCCCCATCTGTCTCGTGTCAGTTTATTTCTACCCGAAACGCTGTCTTCTCAAAAACAAAGTTTTACTTTCGGACAGATGCTCTATTCCGGTAATTTTCCTTACGTCTTGACCTTCAAACCGGTGTTTCCGCTTATTCTGACTTCAAGGAAGCCGGCGTTTTTAACGCCTTTTCTATTTCTAAAATCAGTTTTTGAAAAGACGTCTCATCATCTCCTTCTCCCGCATAAAGAATCTTTCCATCCCGGTCTATGATGAAATTCCGGGGAATAATAGCTGTAGCAAACTGAGCATAAATTTTCCGGTCCGGATCCATTCCCATAGGAAAAGTATGTCCTCTTTTCTCGCGAAAAGCTTTGATTTTTTCATAACTGTCCTGACGGGAGATGGGTAAAAAAACAAAATTTTTTCCTTGAAAACGATCGATAATGTCGGTTTGTACACGAGCCAATTCACGTATACAATCAGGGCACCAAGTCGCCCAGAAATTCAATAACACAACTTTTCCTCTCAAATCCTTCATCTGTATCGTCTGTCCGTCAAACATTTTTACTTCAAAATCCGGCACAGTCATTCCCGTTTTTACCAAAGTTTCCGCTTTCTGGGCAAAGGTCATTCCGCTTATCGCAGCGAATAACAAAACAAATATTACTTTTTTCATATCCTTTTTCTTTTATAAAAACACATCCACCAAACAAAGATAAAATTAAATTCATTTGAATGCGTAAAAAGTTTAAGGGGAAAGAAAGAAAATATTTTCATCCCTTTTAATTAACTTTCCTTTTTCAGGCTTATTGATTCTCCCATTTTTATATTGTAAGTTTACCTGCTGAAAAATACAGTAAAATGAAATACAATCTAAACGATAAACCCGGTATTTTCCCGATGTTTATGTATGGGCTACAGTGGTGGATTGTCTCGATTCCCTGTGTAGTCATTATGGGCATTATTGTCGCCCAATTACATTCGACTGATGCCAGCGGACAAATTTTCTATATGCAAAAATTGTTCGGCGTAATGGGTATTGCCATGACGGCCCAAGTTCTCTGGGGACATCGGCTTCCGATTATTATCGGGCCGGCATCTGTACTGCTCATCGGAATTTTAGCTGCTATTTCCGTGGGCACAGCAGCCATTTACACCGCTATTTTCGTATGTGGAATTTTTGTAGCCCTTTTAGCTTTTTGCGGACTTCTCTCCCATCTGCAAGCCATTTTCACTCCCCGTATCATTATTGTAATCCTTTGTCTGATTGCTTTCACCCTAGCGCCGGTCATTCTCCAATTGATCTTTACAAATACAGGTTCAGCCTCCTTTCAATTATTTTTTGCCCTTTTACTGGCTTTTGGCATGATCCTCGCCAACCGTTTACTCCGGGGCATCTGGAAATCGACTGTCGTCCTTTGCGGCATCCTGGCAGGCAGCTTTATTTATTACAGCATAGAAGGATTTCCGCTTCTTCCTTCCCTCATCCCCCTTCCTGCTACAGAAACTCATTTCTGGCTTTGGCCCCTGCATTTCGACGGAGGAGTTATTCTTTCTTTCTTCTTTTGCTTTATCGCCTTAATCGTGAATGAACTGGGTTCCATACAAGCCGTAGGCCAGATGATCGGAGCAGACAACATGGAAAAACGAACGACCCGGGGAGTCGGATTTATCGGATTATCGAATATATTGTCAGGAATCTGCGGCATTATCGGACCGGTGGATTACTCCATGAGCCCTGGTATTATCGCCGCAACCGGCTGTGCTTCCCGTTATACCCTTATTCCTGCCGGCTTAGGTCTCGTCATTTGTGCTTTCTTTCCCGGTTTTATCCAAATATTGAACTGCATCCCTGGAGTCGTTATGGGAAGCGTATTACTTTATTTAATGTCCTCACAGCTTTCTGCCGGACTGCAAATGCTTTCCCGCAGCAAAGCGGTGTCCGATTTCAATAGCGGTATCATTATCGGATTTCCGCTTATGGTCGCTTTGATGCTGGCATTTGTTCCGCACGAAGTGATTGACCGGATCCCTGCTTTTATCCGGCCTATCGTAGGAAACGGATTTGTAATGGGCGTAATCTTTGTACTCCTGCTGGAACACATTATCTTAAAAAGTCCCAAACAGGAAAAAGGATAAAAATCTAAAAGTTCAAAAATTCCAGAACATAAACGCAAAGATAAACCAAGCGGAGGTAAACAAAATTAAGCCGAAAAGGGGAAATATCGTATTCTACGAAATCTCTACCTCCCATAAACAGTTCCGAAGGTCCACACAACCATTTTTTTTAAAACGAACCCCTTCCCGTTTCAACAGCTCACGTTGTTCCGGCCAATGCGGCACGATACGTCCTCCACTATCCACTACCCGATGGCAGGGAAGTTGCAACACAGGCGGAACTTCAGCCAATGCTTTCCCTACCCGGCGGGCACATTGAGGCTGTCCGATCAATCTCGCAATCCAACCGTAGGTACACACCCTGCCAAACGGAATTTGCCGGACAATACTGTATACATCTTCATAAAAAGCCTCTTTATCTATGCTCATTCCTCTCTTAGTTTTTATAAATAGACAGAAAGCCTGAACGAAAAAGAAAGGAGAAATTTTTATCATAAAAATTCTCCCTGATCTCTCCTTTCTTTTTCAAAATCGAAACAAAAATACCGAATATTCCGATATTATACACTTTTCCACCCCTCCTTAAAAGTTCTCTTTCCGCCTAAACAGAATATACAATCAAAACTTTTAAGTCAACTTTCTTTTTTCTATCTTTCGAAAAAATAAAACTTATGCAAGCGATTTATTTTTATGAAGGAGCCATCGGCCGTTATGGTATACAAGAAACGGATGGACAATTAACCCGCCTGTGGGTAGGCGATCGTATCGCTTTCGTACCTCAGCAGCCGGAAAGAATAGAAACGCCTTTACTCCGGGAGGCAAAAGCTCAATTAGAGGCTTATTTCGAAAGACGCCTGCAAAAATTCAGTTTACCTCTTTTCCTCCAAGGGACAGCCTTCCAATTAAAAGTTTGGAAATTACTCCAGGATATCCCTTATGGAGAAATCACTACCTACGGAGAAATAGCAGCCCTTAGTGGTAATCCGAAAGCCTGCCGGGCTGTCGGCAGAACCAATGGACAAAATCCCCTGCCTATCTTCATTCCCTGCCACCGGGTAGTCGGAAGTGGGAAAAAACTGGTCGGTTATACAGGTGGGTTAGACATAAAAATAAAACTCTTAGAAATAGAAGGAGTTTTATAAAAATCACCCGAAGATTTTCACTTTTAATTTGAATCTTTCCTTATTCCAATATATAGTGTTTGGAAAGAGCTGTAAATTCTCTGACCTGTTCCTCTATCCATGCTTGGTTATATCCCAGTTCCCGAGCTATGATCCGGGCTACTTCAGGGGCAATCTCTACGGCAACACGGGCATCCAGAAATAACAAACGTACCCGACGAGCCAGAATATCCTCTACGGTTAAAGCCATTTCTTCCCGGATGGCCCAGACGACCTCGGCTACGGTATAATTATATTTCGGATGCAATTTTTCAGCCATTGCCGGATCAGAGGCCATTAAAGCCTTAAGCGCCGGTATGTCGGATCCATAAATATACAAATGATCCTTTAAATCGGGATTCAGTTGATAGCCATGAATTTTAAAATCTTTCGTTACACATTTTCGTTTCTCCAGTAATCCTAAATCAATAGCCTTGTCAATAGTATCTTCGGCCATTTTCCGATAGGTCGTCCATTTACCTCCTGTAATCGTCACCATTTTATTCCTGGAAACAAAAATTTTGTGGCTACGGGAAATCTCCTTTGTACTTTTCCCTTCTTTTTTAGGAGCAGCCAAGGGACGCAGACCGGCAAAAACCGAAAAGACATCCTTTCTTTCCGGTTTACGTTTCATATACCGTCCAGCAGTATTCAATATAAATTCGATTTCTTTTTCCAAAGCCTGCGGTTCTAATTCGGGTTTTTCCCTTACGGTATCGGTTGTACCGACCACCACTTTATCATGCCAGGGCACTGCAAAAAGGACCCGTCCGTCATCCGTTTTCGGAATCATAATGGCATAATCACTTTGTAAAAAAGACCGATCCAACACCAGATGTACCCCCTGACTAGGCTTTACCATATGTTCATGCGTAGGAACGTCCATTTCCATTATGCTATCGACAAAAATTCCCGTCGCGTTGATGACAGCTTTGGCTTTCACCTCATACAACTGTCCCGACAATAAATCTTTGACTTTTACTCCGGCGGCAACGCCTGCGGCATTGTGCAATATCCCGACCACCCGCATCCGGTTGAGGGGACAGCCCCCTTTTTCCACACAAGACTGTGCCAAATTGATGGCCAAACGCGAATCGTCAAATTGACCGTCATGGTACACTACCCCTCCTTTCAACCCCTTTTCCTGGACTATCGGCAAATACTCCACCGTTTTCTTGGAAGAAATATATTTGGAACGTCCGAAACTCAAACGTCCGGCTAAAATATCATAAACAGTAAGTCCGACAGTATATAAAAAATTATCCCAATGACGATAATTCGGAATCAAAAAACACTGGTCTTTTACCAAATGCGGAGCATTCTTTTTCAATAAACCTCTTTCATGAAGCGCTTCCAGTACCAAAGGGACATCTCCCTGTGCCAAATAACGAACTCCGCCATGTACTAATTTTGTACTTCTACTGGAAGTAGCTTTAGCGAAATCTTCCCATTCAAACAGAGCAACGCTATAGCCTCTTGTCGCGGCATCTACAGCACATCCAAGACCTGTTGCGCCCCCACCGACAATCACAACATCCCAGGTCTTAGTTGTATCGGAAATCTGTTTTATTAATTCATTTCGTTTCATTCCTCTTTCAAAATTTTGTTTCCCCTTTTTTACACCTCATAAATCAAAACTTTTATTACATCTGATTTATCGTTTTATACGCATCAAAATTTCAAAAGTTATCTTTCTGTATTTCGTTTCAAAACCCCTATCATTCTTCCGGAATTTTCCTTATACCTCAAAAATAATCCGTATCTTTGTACCGGTCTAAGAGATATTATTAGCATGACATTAGCAGAACGACATAATACCATACTTGAACTTCTCAAACAAAGAGGTTCTATTCTGGTCTCGGATCTGGCAGAAATACTGAAAGTATCCTCGGTTACGATTCGAAAGGATCTGACCTTACTGGAAGAAAAGAAAATGCTTTACCGTACTCACGGAAGTGCAATTTTGATTAATCCTTACATCAACGACAGAAATGTCAGTGAAAAAGAAAAATTAAATCCAGAGGAAAAACAAGCCATTGGCAAAGCCGCCGCTTCCCTCATTATCCCTGACGATTCAATTATCATCGCTTCTGGAACGACTATGTTTTTTTTGGCCCGGGAAATCAGACCCAGCGATCATTTAACAGTCATTACCTCTTCTATTAATGTCACCTCCATCCTGGCTCGCCAGCATAACATAGACATCATACAATTGGGAGGATTGGTGCGCAACAGCTCTGTTTCTGTAGTCAGTGAATATGCTGTAAAAATGTTGGAGAATTTTTCCTGCAGTAAACTTTTTATCGGAGTGGATGGCATCGACCCCACTTACGGCCTAACCACTACTAATTTATTGGAAGCCAGTCTGAACCGAGCTATGATACAGGCGGCCCAGAAAACCATCGTCCTGACAGATTCCTCCAAGTTCGGTCGCAGAGGTTTCGGAAAAATATGCGGTTTGGAAGCAATCGATCAGATCATTACGGACGACAAAGTGTCGCCCCTCATTGTCAAAGACTTGGAAGAAAGAGGAATAGAAATCACTATCGCTCCCCAACTCCATAAAACCCAAGATTCCATATAAGAAATTCCAGTAGAACTCCTATTCTTGGTCAAACTATTTATTCCCTCACTTTACAAACCGCTGCCTCTAAAAACAGGAAGTTGACAGAAGGGGTAAAGCTATCCTTCCGTTTCAGCATATAACTTCTCAATAAAAAAATACAACAGAGAGTGGAAAACTAAAAATGAGATGTCCGATTTCCCAGACATCTCATTCCGTACAACAATTATTAGCGATACTTACTAATTAAAAAATACCTGTACTCTGGCAGAAAGAAAATTAAAATCTTCTTTTCCATTCAAAGCATGCTTATCCAAATGTACATAATTGTAATTCAAACGCAGGCGGATAAACTTCTTCCAATAATAGTTACATCCCAAAGTAAGTTGTTGCTGTTCGCCTCCATAAATAGCTGAATCAGAATTATTCAGATCCAGACAAGAATAACGGACGGCAAATTCCAGTGTGCCGGGTTTCGGTAATTCCAGACGAGCCCAAGAAGTAGCATATTCATAACCGCTTCCGATAGCAATAAACCCCACTTGCCCATAAGCCCCCCAGGCTTTGTACTTCTCCAGATTATCTTTCCGGTCTACCTGTGCGTAAAAATACTCACTTTGCAAACTAAAATGTCCCAACGCACCTATCAATTCCCCAGCTACTTTTACAGAGTTATTCGCATCGGTTACTACTGCATTTACAAACTTAGTAGAATTCACCATGCTCCCGACATTAGCTCCGTAAGTAATCGAACGGGAAGCCGAACCGTCTTTATTAGCATCCGGCGTCCGAAAGGTGGCTGCAACCCCTACATGCAGGATCTGTCCTTCTTTTTTGAACGGATTATATACAAAACGACCGGTAAAAGCATAACCGTCATTTCCTTTATAATCCAATTTCTGATCGAAATGCGTATCTCCGAAAATACCTCCGGCATACCAGAAATTCTTCGACCAACCGATGTATTCCAAACCCAGTTTACGTCCCGGAGCAAAAGCCTCAGTCACACAACCGGCATTGATAAAACGGATATTACCGGAACTTTCCATATAATCCAAACCGAAAGGTTCTGCAAAATGTCCCAGCCTTACATAAGAGTTTTTCTTAAAATCATATTCAATGAACACATCTTTCAGCGAAACAGTCTTCTTGGCAAAACCGATATCGATTTTACCTACAAACTTTTCATATTTACCGCTGACTCCCAAACGGATGTCACTGATAGTAGCACCACTTCCCAGATGAGTTTTATCTTTAAAGAATGCCGAACCATCAAAATAGACGCGACCATTAAAAGAGCCCTGCAATTTTTCAGGCAAAGCCTGCCCGAATGTTAATGTCGCAGACAATAACATTGCGGATACAATTCCTAATTTTTTCACAGTATTACCCTTGTAGAAATCAGTATCCTATCACCGCTTTATCCTCTTTTGCATTGGTTGCATTTTTCTTTACGCCCCATTCACCGGTTACGTATTTGTAATTCCCTTCCGGAACGTCGTTGCTATATACCGTAATGGCTCTCGGGTCATTTTCCCAATATTGTTTTACGGTCTTGTTATCCATTTCCTTCTCAATTTTCTGATCATCCGGATTTACGATCAGTTTCAGCCCGACGGAAGTATTCATCATCTCCATATCTCCACGACTGTTACCACCTGTAAATAAAGGTTTTGCCTTGATAAAAGTATTCACGACTTCTGCTTTACCATTATCCTGAGATACCGGATATACCAATTGGTCTGTTACAATACCATCAGCAGTTACCAGCGACTTTACACCAAGAATACGGTCTTCAGGAATTCCCAGTTGCTCAGCACAAAATCTTTGATACAACAATTCCGGAGAAGCGGAAACAATCCAGATTTCAAAATCGTAATCTTTCAAATTCGCTAACAACTGTTTCATTTCAGGATACATTTTATTCTGATATTTTTCCTGAAACATATTATTCCCAATCTCCTGAATTTCTTCCGCCGTCAAACCAGACAAAAATCTCACCCGGTTCTGAACAAAATCAACTCCTACATTATTCCCATGCAACAATTGATCTACGATTTTCATCTTTTCTTTGGATTTCTTGTCGGTTTTACCAGCATAATTTTTCTGAGCAAAATCATATAATGCTTCGTCTGCCAAATAATAAGGAACCTGTCCAAAAAGCGTTCCGTCACAATCAAATACAGCGACTTTACGTGTTTTCATCGGAACAGTTGAATCAAAAAACGCTTCCAGTTTATCATTTACCTCATCCGAAAAACCTTTAATCGGTTTAAAGGTAAAAGTTTGGGCTTCTACAAACATGAGGGAAGCCAAGACGAACGTTAAAGTCATCGTCAAAACACATTGAATTCTTACAAACGTTTTCATAAATTTTGGTTTTTAATTAATTTAATGATAATTCGTAAATTTCTCTCAAATAGTTACAAAACTTACTATAATTAGACAGCTTTTTTTTAAAATATGCACAAATAGATACAAGCAGCCACTCCAGCTCCGACAATCGGCCCAAAAACCGGTACCCAGCTATATCCCCAGCCACTTGTACCTTTGCCTTTAATAGGCAACAGATAATGAGCGATGCGGGGTGGCAAATCCCGGGCAGGGTTAATGGCGTAGCCGGTAGCTCCTCCCAACGACATTCCGATGGCCATAATCAGAAAGGTAACCGGAAAAGCACCTAATGTACCCAATCCTATCTCCGGTGCATTTTCCCGTACAGTCAGCATTAGAAGGACAAATACCAACAAAAAAGCACCCACCGTTTCACAAAAAAAGTTCCGCGGTTTATTCATGATAGCAGGCATGGTACAAAAAGTTGCCAGTTTTAAATCCGGATCTTCGGTGGCATCATAATGATCCTTGTAAAACAGGTAGACCAGTACGGCACCGACAAAGCCCCCTAGCAACTGTGCTGCAATATAGCCGGGCACGTACGTCCAAGAGAACGCACCAGCTAATGCCAGTCCGATAGAAACGGCAGGATTCAAATGAGCACCGGAATAAGGCCCGGCAATAAATACGCCGCACATCACAGCAAATCCCCAAGCCATCGTCACAACGACCCAACCGCCGTTGTATCCTTTCGACCCTTTCAGAATATTAGAAGCAACTACACCATCTCCCAAAAGAATCAGAATAGCTGTTCCGATAAATTCAAAAAGGCATTTTGTAAATAAGGAGGTTTCCATATTCTAAAAATTAAATCAATAATTACTCAATACCCGGCGAACAGCATTATTCCAGCCATTCTTAGCCCGTTCGATATCTTCCGCTTTCCCGGAGGGATCAAAACGTCTATCCATTTTCCACTGCTTTTTAATATCTTCTATGCTGGACCAATATCCGACCGCTAACCCTGCCAGATAAGCAGCCCCCAAAGCGGTAGTTTCAATCACCTGAGGACGGATGACAGGAGTGTTCAGTATATCCGCTTGAAACTGCATCAGTAAATTATTGCAAGCTGCACCTCCATCTACCTTCAGTTCTTTCAACGGCAAACCGGAATCTTTGACCATAGCATTCACAATATCCATGGTTTGAAAAGCAATACCTTCCAAGGCAGCCCGGGCAATATGAGCAGCTGTCGTTCCCCGGCTAATACCGGAAATAGCCCCTCTGGCATACTGGTCCCACCAGGGAGCAGCCAAACCTGTCAGGGCCGGAACAAAATAAACCCCATTGGTATCCGGAACACTCGCAGCAAGAGCTTCGACTTCAGCAGAAGAGCTGATAACCTTCAATCCATCCCGCAACCATTGTACCACAGATCCTCCGACAAAAATACTTCCCTCCAGGGCGTAATTCACCTTATTACCAATTTTCCAGGCAATTGTCGTGATCAGATTATTTTCAGAAACAATCGGCTTTTCACCACTATTCATCAATAAAAAACAGCCTGTCCCATACGTATTCTTAACCATTCCGGGTTCTATACACATCTGTCCGAATAAGGCAGCCTGCTGATCTCCGGCAATACCGGCAATGGGCACTTTGTGTGCAAATAAAGTAGTTTTAGTATGCCCATATATTTCACTGGAAGATTTGACTTCAGGCATCATAGACAACGGAATATCAAACAACTTCAGTAACTCCTCATCCCACTGTAAGGTATGTATATTAAACAACATCGTACGGGAAGCATTTGTTACATCCGTTACATGAACTTCTCCCCGGGTCAAGCGCCAGATCAACCATGTATCTACCGTTCCGAAAAGTAACTTTCCCTTTTCAGCTCTCTCCCGGGCCCCCGGTACATTGTCCAAAATCCATTTGACTTTCGTAGCGCTGAAATAGGCATCAATGATCAAACCGGTCTTCTCCCGGATAAAATCAGTTTTCCCTTCCGCTTTCAAACTATCACAATAAGCTGAAGTCCTTCTGTCCTGCCAAACAATTGCATTGTAAATCGGCTCTTCTGTTTCCCTATCCCACACAATCGTCGTTTCACGCTGATTAGTAATCCCAATACCTGCAATATTCAACCCATTAATATCAATACTAGCTATTGCCTCTGCAATAACAGAGGCTTGGGAAGACCAGATTTCATGAGGATCATGCTCTACCCATCCGGAATGAGGAAATTGTTGACGAAATTCTTTCTGGGCAACCGAGCAGATTTCTCCTTTCTCATCAAACACGATTGCCCGAGAGCTACTGGTTCCCTGATCTAACGATAAAATATATTGTTTCATAGCATGGAAAATTATATGATCATTACCTAAAATAAACTAAAATTAAGTACGCATTTCAGACCTAAAACGTTTCCGTTTTTTACATTTCGTTTCGAAGAGCATTACTTTCTTAATCGAAACAAATTTAAATTAAAATATTTCACTTCAAAAATAAATCGCTGTTTTTTTTACGATTATTTTTTGAAAAAAGAAGCATTCGAAATCTCTATTCTCTATCTTCCAATGCTTTTGCAAGAATAGAAATGGGATGTTCACAGGGTTTAGAGGTGGACATTTCAATTTGCCATTTACAGGTCTCACAATCTGTTACCACATAATCGATATCACAAGCTTCGATCTGTTTAAACAAAGATTCTCCGATATTCTGGGACGTTTTATAATTTTCTTTTTTAAAACCATAGGTTCCGGCAATACCGCAACACTGGGAATCCAAAACAGTCAATTCGATATTCGGTATCAATTTCAAAAGTTCTATAGAATAATAGGCCCAGCCTAATTTTTCCAAATGACAAGGAGTGTGATAAGCAACTTTTATCTTTGTATTTTTTTTGAAATTCAGTTTGATCTCTTTCTGACTTAACAGGCGATAAATATAACGTGTAGCCAGCTCGATATGATCCCGTACATCTGCATTCTGAATACCCAACAAATGCGGATATTCGTCCCGGATAGTAAAGGCACAGGTAGAGGAAGTAGCGATGACGGGTATCTGTTTATCTACTACAGACTCCCGGATAGAACTGATATTTTGCGCTGCCTGTTTTTGCGCCTGATGAATAAATCCATTGGAAATTAAAGCGACCCCACAGCATTTTTCTTTTTTCAATAATTGTACGCCTACCCCCATGGCATTCATGACTTTCACCAAATCTTTTCCTAAGGGAGGATTATTATAATTCACATAGCAACCGTGAAAATAGCTCACTTGTTGCGGAAAACAGGCCTGCTTTTCTGCTTGTTTTTTATACCAGCTTTCGAATGTTCCGAAAGCATATTTAGGAAAAGTACGCCTGTGGTCAATCTGCATTACCCCGTCCAGAATCGCCTTTACCGGCTTTAACCCCAAAGTAGCATTCACAACAGGAGCAAAAGGAGTCGATAAAGTTCCTACCAAATCCGTATTAGCCAGTATAAAATCCCGGACTTTCGGCTTTTTCTTACTATATTTGATGCGGGCCATCTGAATAATATCCCCAATACGGACATTGGAGGGACAAGCCACTTCGCAACGTTTACAATTGATACAATACTTCAGAGCCTCATCGTAAAAATCAGGTCGCTTCAAACGAAGCCGTTCTCCGTCCGGGCCTGCTTGCTTGGGCCCGGGATAATCCGGATTCACAGCAGCTACCGGACAATACACCGTACAAACGGTACATTTGATACATTGTTCAAAATTATTATCGCTGATATTATGTTGTTGAAGATTCATGACTTTCTTATTTACTTAAAATTCGTTCTGCTACAGACAACGCACTCAAAACCGAAACCCCGGCACCACAACCTTCCTTCATCGCATTAAAACCTTCCAGCACTGCTCCGGCCACATATAAATTCTCAAAAGCTTGCCCCCGATACATCGCCCGGAAGCTGTCATCTGTTTTCACCCCAAAAGTCTGATAAGGCTGAGCCGCAAACAAATCCAAGTTATACCATTGTTCCCGATCTTTCGAAAACGAAACATCCAGATCAAAAACAGGTTCATATATTCTTTCAGAAGTTGCGATCAATCCCTGACTAAAAAAACTTCCTGTTGCCAATACGACATTTTTTCCCACGAAAGGAATATCTCCATGGTTATAGGAATACACCCGCACCACTTTTCTTCCTTCTTTTTCTGCCCGAAGCACCGTATCTCCCAGCATATACACCCCTCCAAGGTGCTGGAAATATTTCCGCAATTGCTGCTGGGTATGTATGCCCGGGACGGAAGGCGGCAGAGTCGGCAACAAACAGATCGTTTTTCCGACTTTCTCCTGCAGTTGTTCCACTACATCATCCTGTCCCAAGCCCACAATAGCAGGCAGTATAATAGCTTCTGCCTCCCCGCTTTCCGTTTTCAGCAAACGAATCAGTTCCTCCAGATTCTCCTGCTTATCAAAAAGCCGCGCAATATTGGTGGATCTCATTTCTGTCGGATTTTTCCGTATACATTCCAAAACCGGAAAATTAAAGGAATGAATACTGCTTTCAGTTCCCATTTTTCGGAATTCATCGGCAATAAATTGTGTATAAAAATCCAAAAATCCGAGGACATTAAATATGGCTATCTTCTTCCAAGGCAGGTGGGAATCGCTTTCACAAGCCAACAGGTCTTTCAATGTCAGCCAAGTGGGTTTCAAATTACCCATAGGAGTCACCCGATAGTGATTTGCTTTCTCCTCCCCCTTTACAGCTATGCCGGCTTCCAGCAACAACTCCCGGGCAAGAACGGCCAGTTCGCCAAATTTTTCTTTCCCCAATTTAGCATAAGGATGCAAGGGCTGTTGGCGGATTAATTCCTCCACTCCCGCTAAAGGATTTCGGACGGGAGTACCGTCGGGTAAAGCATTCAACAGATCGAAAGAACCGGAAGAAAAATGCAATGCACTTTGGCCGGCGGAGATAACTACGCATCTTTGCCCTTCTTTAGACAATCGTATACCACAAAGCAGTCCGGCTAAGCCCCCGCCGACAATAATCGTATCGAATTTCATATTACTCTTCTTGTTTTTGAGCTAATGTTAAACCACATACCCCTTCGTATACCCAAGCGATATATTCATTTTCACGTAAAGTATCTCCCCAGGCAATAGGAGCCATTCCCTTCCACCTCTCATTCAGGAAAGAAGCCAAATCCTCTTTTGCCCTGCGCGTACAATATTTATGCATACTACTCATCAATCCGGCAGCCCGGCAGGCACATAATTCTCCCTGACAGGTTCCCATCCCCACACGCGTACGTCTCCTTAGATCTACCAGATTATTGACATCCAGTTCATTCAAGGCATATTTCACTTCTCCCACAGAGACTTCTTCACATTCACAAACCAAACTGGTATCTAAAGAAGATGTATCTGACAATTTTTCGGCCCGATCGCCATGACGATAAATAGTAGAATTCCGCTGTGCTAAAGGGACAGAGATCATCTTTTTCTCCACTACTTCCGTTGTCTCCCGGGAACCAGGCAATTTTTCCGTTGCTGTCGTACAAACGGCATTCACATTCAATTTTTTACAAATCAAATCGGTTGTCCATTCGGCCATTAACCGGTATGTCATCAGCTTTCCGCCTGTAATGGTGATAAAACCTTCCAATCCGTCCCTGACAGCATGATCCAACAAAACAATCCCGCGGCTCACCGTGCGTCCACTCGGATCGTCCTCAGAAGCCACCAAAGGCCGTACGCCGGCATAAGCCCTCAAAATCCGAGTCTGCGCCAATTGAGGTGATAATTTTTCACCTTCCTGCAAAAGCAAATCCACCTCTTTAGCCGTCACCAACATATGGTCAATTTCTTCAAAAGGGATCTGCGTAGAAGTAGTACCAATCAGAGAAATCGTATCTCCAGGTACCAGAATATCGGCATCAGCGGGTTTACGACAACGGTTCAACACCATATTATTGACACGATGGCCAAAAATCAACAAAGCCCCTTTGGCAGGCAACATATTGATGGTGATACCCGCCAAATTGGCGATATTATGTCCCCATATTCCTCCGGCATTTACCACAACCGAAGCATAATAAGTAGTCTTTTCCTTTGTTTTATGATCCCATACCTTCACTCCAACAATGCGATCCTGCTCCCGTAATAATTCTGTTACCTCCTGATAGGTCAGCACTTTCGCCCCATGATCTTTTGCATCTATAATATTGGAAGCGGTCAGACGGAAGGGATCCACAGAACCGTCAGGGACCCTCACGGCCCCGATAATAGCGGAATTAGCAGAAGGTTCTAACAAAAGCGCCTCCCGGGGATCAATGACATCGGCCCGGATTCCCGCCTCACGGCAAGCCTTTACAAAAAGAGCCTGGTATTGAATATCATCTTCCGGTAAACTCAGAAATAAACCGTCCGTTTCTTCTACACAATGGCTGGCAATTTTTCGGAGTATCTTATTTTCCTCAATACACTCGCGGGCAGATTCCGGATCCGTTACAGCATAACGGGCCCCGCTATGCAACAAGCCATGATTCCGGCCCGTCGCTCCCGTAGAAATATCAAACCTCTCTATCAAAAGTACCTGAAGTCCCCTACGAGAACAATCCCTAGCCACCCCAGCTCCGGTAGCTCCCCCGCCAATTATGATTACATCATATGATTTCCTTATATCGTCCTGTTTCATTTATGATGAAGATTTTATTTTCAAACACAAAGAAAGAAATAAAATGAAATAATTCAAAATAAAAACGAAACTTTTTCACCTAAAAACGAAATAAAATGAAATATCAATTCTTTAAAAAGAGGGAAAATAAAGCTAAATGCCCGGATTGTTAAGAATTCGGATTGCTAAAAAACGGGGAAGTTTAACAGAAAAGTGTTTTTCTTGTAAACCCTTGAGGGAATCGTGAGCTTCAACCGAAAAAATCATCCTGACTGAGCCAACAGGTTATAGTTAGTCCGGTATATCACTTCTCCTTTACGCTACCAGATTCATTTTCAAGGTTCACGCCTCTTTAAAGGCATCTGTTGCGACAAACGCAGACAGCTGACGACAGCCGCTACAGCAGCAAATCCGATTCCTACAAACAAACTGGCAAACGTATGTGGCTGAGCATTCGTCAAATTGAACAAAAGAGCTACCAAGGTAGCGCCCAAGGTCTGCCCCAGTAAACGGGCCGTTCCGATCATACCGCTGGCTCCCCCACTCCGGTTTGCCGGAGCAGCAGAAATAATCGTACTGTTATTAGGTGTCTGAAACAAACCGAATCCGGCCCCGCATACAAACATACGCCAGATAATATCGGCATCCGGAGGGTCCGAAGGTAAGGCCGTGAGAGCATACAATCCTGCTGCAAAGACCAACATGCCCACACAGCCCAACAAACCTGCATGAATCTTCTCCACCAAATAACCGGCTAAAGGAGCTGTGAAGAGAGTTGCAACCGGCCAAGGTGTTAATAGTAATCCAGTAGCGACTTCACTACGTCCCCACATATTCTGCAACAAAAAAGGCAATGAAACCAATGCCAGCATCTGAGCCGTAAAAGAACAGATGGAAGTTCCCACCGAAAGGGCAAAAATGGGAATTCGCATCAAATCCACAGGAAGTAAAGGAGCTTCTTGTTTTAACTGCCGGCGAATATAAAATACTCCCACAACCACCAATAAAACCAATTGTAAGATAAGATAATCCATACGTTCATGATGAGCAAACCCCTCCATGGAATAAATCAACAAGCCAAAAGTAAGCGCATTAGCAACAGCACTTATCTTATCGAATTTACGATACTGCCGTTCTTCCCGTTTGGGTAAAAACCGCTGCCCCATTCCCCAAGCCAGTAAACCTAAAGGGATATTGATGGCGAATAGCCAATGCCAGCTTCCTAAAGAAAGTATAGCACTGGCTACGGAGGGCCCGGCTACAGCCGAAACAGCAACCACCATAGCATTGATGCCCATCCCCCTCCCTAAATACTTGCGGGGGTATATGGTCCGCAGCTGAGCCGTATTGACGCTGGTAATAGCCGCTGCCCCAAAGCCTTGCAAAACCCGAGCCACCGTCAACATCCAAAAAGAACGGGAAAGTGCACAAATCAAAGAAGTTACACAAAACACAGCCACTCCAGAAAGAAATACCCGCCGATAACCGTAAATATCACCTAAAGAAGAAAAAGAGAGCAAAGAAACAGTTATTGCCAATTGGTATGCATTCATCACCCATATTGTGGTAGAAGGAGTGGTTCCGAATTCCCGGGAAAGCGTAGGTAAAACAATGTTGACGATGTTTGCGTCCAGCACAGACATAACCAATGCTAAAGAAGCTGCCATAACTGCCCATATTCGCTGAGGATTGGGTAATCCATCCCTCTCTTCAGTTGCGATGACAGGATTTTGAAACATCTCTTTTCTGCTTTAAAATAATCCCGGCAAAAATACAATTTTGATCGGTAAACTCCCGGCTATCCGTCAAGCATTTCCCTTACTTTTCCTGAATTTAACTTAATTTTATAAGCAAATCCTAACGAGAAAGGAAGCTTACACCCCCCTTCCGTTTTCTTCCCCTAAGTTCCCTGAAACTGCATCCGCTGAAATCCCGTAAAATCAGCATTAAAAATATCCGTCATAAGATCGTACAAAGGAGATACTATGATTTATTTATAACTTATCCAAATCCAGATGAAAAAAGAAATAATTTTCCGGAATCAGGTAACAGTTCCCGTATTGGGTCAAGGCACTTGGAATATGGGGGAAAATGCGTTCAAAAAAGCCGAAGAACTAAAAGTTTTACAAAAAGGGATTGAACTGGGTATGACGGCCATCGATACAGCAGAAATATACGGAGAGGGCCGTTCAGAAATATTAGTCGGAGAAGCGATCAAAGGGCTGAGAGAAAAAGTATTTCTAATCAGCAAAATTGCCCCTTCTCATGCCAGTCACAGAGGGACCCGTATAGCCTGTGAAAATAGCTTAAAAAGACTAAAGACAGATTACCTGGATCTTTACCTTTTGCATTGGAAGAGCCGTATTCCTATAAACGAAACGATCTGTGCTTTGCAAGAATTACAAAAAGAAGGAAAGATAAAACAATGGGGAGTCAGTAATATGGATACAGCGGATATGGAAGAAATTTATGCTCTTCCGGAAGGGAACAATTGCGGAGCCAACGAAGTTTTATATAATTTAACCCGCAGGGGCATTGAATATGACCTTCTTCCCTGGTGCCAGAAAAATCATTTACCTCTTATTGCCTATTCTCCCATCGAACAAGGCCGCTTGCTCAACCACAGCGGTTTGAAAGCAATTGCAGACAAACATTCCGCTACACCTTCCCAGATTGCCCTGGCTTGGATTTGCCGGCATCCGGATGTCCTTGCGATCCCCCAAACCTCTTCTTTAGAGCATTTAGAAGAAAATTTTAAAAGCCTCTCTATCCGGCTTACAGAAGAAGATCTGACAGAACTAGACCGTTATTTCCCAGCTCCTACACAAAAAAAACGTTTAGAAATGATTTAATAAACGATTGAATTCCCCTCAAATTCTCCAGAAAAGAAAAAATCATCTTTGTTTCCGTGAAATCTACAATACAAAACGTCTGGGGAGCCGGATAAAAGTGGAATAAATACGCTGGAAGTATAAAATATACTGGAAAACCCCAAGAAAGAGGAACTCAAATTTTAAAATAAGCCCCCTTATTTAATAATTTTGCCCCCCTTGATTTCAGCTTATTACCTTCCTGCAACGCCTAATTAATGTTAAAATAGAACTTCTAAAGTTATGGGAACAAAATTTTGTCAAAGTTGCGGTATGCCTATGATAGCTTCGGAACAATTCGGAAAAAACGAAAACGGAAGTATAAACGAAGATTATTGCAGTTATTGTTTTCAAAATGGTAACTTCACACAAGACTACACCATGGAGGAAATGATTGAACATTGCGCTCAGTTTACAGACGAATTCAATAAAGGAAATAATACAAACTATACAAAAAAGGAAGCAATAGAAGAAATGAAAAAATTCTTTCCTCTCCTAAAACGCTGGCAACAACAAGTTTAAAAGAAAAATTCCTTCCTAAAATCCGAAAAGTAAGCTGACCGTATCCTGGTCAGCTTACTTTTCAGCTAAAAATATATTGCCCCTGCCTGTTTTTTAAAAACTATCTTCCATCTGGTTCATCATATTATTGTTTTCCCGTGGCTGTTGCTGGTTCCGATTCCGGGAAGCTTTCATATTTCCGAAACTATACGTCAGTGTAAAATTAACAGTACGTCCGGTGCGCCAGTTTTCAGCATATTGCCGGAATCCATCCCCGGAGGTTTCGGTTTTCCATTTCCGGGAATCTAAAATATCCCGCCCGCTCACACTTACACTCAGCTTACGATCCCAAAAAGCCTTCCGGACTCCGGCATCCAGACGATAATTAGCTTTCCGATACCCCTGAGCAATCAATTGCTTGGAATCATAGCTTCCTGTCAATTGCACAGAAAAAGAAGCCGGAAGCGAAAAATTAGCAATCATCTTGGCATTCCAGGAGAAATCCTCATTGGTCTTACCGGTAACCGCTTTTTCTGCTCCTGCAGGAAGGTAAGAAAAGCCATCTAATTTATTGTAATAGAGATTGACCGTAGTCGTCAAATCCAGTATCCGTGAAAAATTATTTTTAGCGACAAATTCAGCTCCCGCAGATTGAGATTTGGAAACATTCTCATAGGTAGACTTCATCACCTCCCCTTCCAAATAACGAATACGCTGAATGACATCATTGGTATTGCGATAATAAGCAGACACGGATAAGGTGTGATTTTCCCAATTCTTAATATAATTGATTTCATAGGCGTTGGAAAATTCCGGATCCAAATAAGGATTTCCAAAAGAAATATTGGTAGAATCGGTAATGTTGACAAAAGGGTTCAACTGATGTCCCCAAGGCCGGGAAATCCTACGGGTATAATTTACCTGCAGTTCGTGACCTGCCGGTAGTTCGTAGGACAAAAATACGCTCGGGAAAAGGCTGAAATAATCCTCTTTATAGGCAGGAACATCTCCTTTTTCCTGACCGAATCCCAGCGATTTGGTATTGGTATGGGAATATTCTCCCCGGACACCTGCCTGAAAGCCAAATTTATTGAACCGACCGGCATAATTGACATAAGCAGCCTGAATATCCTGATCATAATAGAAACGATTGAAGAGCGCTTCATCCGGACTTGCTTCCTCTTCTGTCTCTCCGGAATAAGTCTTTACAGGACTATTCTGATGGGAAAAAGTGCCTTTATAACCGGCCTCCAACTTATTGTTTTCGCTAAAAGAATTCACATAATCGGCCTGCAATTCCCAGCTAGTTGAACGAACATCGCTCTTCTGCCTCTGGTAAGAAAAAACTTCCCGTTCATCTTCATAAAGAGAAGATTGGGAATAAATGCTGCTCCCGTCCATATTCCAAGGATTCCAGGAGGCTGTTATATCGAGATTACTGGTTTTACTGAAATCGTGTTTATATCCTAACTCCAAATTTCCTCCACGCATTTTATTCTCCGAATTGGAAGCTCTCAGACTGCTTATAAAAGAACCCGGGATATTACTTTCATAATCGATCAATCCTTTCTGTTTACGATTACCGAATATACCAAATGCTGCCAGGTTTAAATGATCCCGAGTAGTCAAATGATAAGTACCCCCCGCCCGCAAGAAAACCGGCCCCCCATGTCCATTATTATCGGATGTCTGATTTAAATAAGAAACCGGATTACCCGCTTCATCCAGATTAGTCCGGTTTGAAATGCCGCCTCCGTCCGAGATCCTTTTGCGGTATCCTAAATTAAAATAAGCATCTATTTTTCCACTATTATAATTTATATTTCCACTCGTATTCCATCCTCCCCGGGTATCTACACCTGCCTGTAAACTGCCATAATAACCAGCCTTCCGGTTTTCCTTCAATACAATATTGATAATGCCGGAGGTACCTTCCGGACTATACTTAGCCGAGGGATTTGTAATCACTTCTATGCGTTCAATGCTTTCAGCCGGCATTTGCTCTAAAATTTGAGCCCGGTTATCGGCAGACAAACCGGAAGCCTTTCCATTAATCCATACAGTCACACTGGTACTTCCCCGCAGAGAAACTTCTCCATCATTGTCTACATCCACAGAAGGAATATTACTTAGCACATCACTAGCCGTTCCCCCGGTAGAAGAAATATTCTCATCCACATTAAATACTTTTTTATCAATCTCAAACTTCATCTGTGAACGCTGTCCGACCACTTTTACCTCCCCCAGCATCTGAGAATCTTCTTCTAAAGGAATAATCCGAAAATTTATATTCTGATCCGGAGAATCAAGGGTAAAGTTCTTTTCAAATGTCCGATAACCGATAAAAGAGATATTCAATACATATGTTCCCGGCTCCAATTTACCCAACTGGAAAACACCTTGATTGTCTGTTACAGCTCCCGTCAAAGGTACAGTAGAACCCTCTTTTCTTACACTTACATTTACAAACTGCATGGCTTCCTTGGTCTTGGCATCGATTACTTTCCCTTTAACCGTCTCCAACTGTCCTACAACAGCAAAACCAGGAATCGCCAGAAATAAAAACAAAACAACTAAAATTAAATTTTTCATTTTACTCTTTATACTTATTATCGCCTCTTTCGAGAATTTCACTACAAAAACCATTCCTATGACTCTTTTTAACCCAAAAGGTTTAGCATCTCAAAAGTTTTCTTTTATTAAAATTCGGTTAATTTTTTCTTAATGCCTTTAACAATCCCCTGTTATCTAAAGGATGAAACGAATTCATTTCTTCGAAGCGGAAACAAATAGCTTACCTTCTATTCCTTTCTCAAAACCTTCTTTCAGAGAGCTGACCCAACAAATCCGAGGCCTCCGATCCGGACAATCTTCCCCATAAGATTCTTTTTCCCAATATCTTACGTAAAAGAGAAAGAGAAGTTATCCCGAATACCAATTCCTTTTTTCCTTAGGAATATCTTTTCTTTTTACTAATTTTGTAGTGTTTAAAAATAAGATGAGGATGAAATTGGTCATTTTAACCGGAGCCGGCATGAGCGCAGAAAGTGGCATCAAAACTTTCCGGGACAGCGACGGTTTATGGGAAAACTATCGGATCGAAGAAGTTTGTACTCCGGAAGCCTTAGAAAGGAATCCGGAGTTGGTAAATCACTTTTACAATGAAAGAAGAAAACAGCTATATGCAGCCCAACCGAACAAAGGACATACCGGACTGGCAGAACTGGAAAAATATTTCGATCTCCAAATCATCACTCAAAATATAGACGATTTACACGAAAGAGCGGGTAGCAGCCGGGTATTGCACTTACACGGAGAACTGAAAAAAGTAAGGAGTAGTAAAAACCCGGATTTGATATATGATCTGAAAAGTTGGGAATTAAAACCGGGCAGCCGCTGTGAAGACGGTTCTCTTTTACGCCCGCATGTGGTATTTTTCGGAGAAGCCGTTCCAAACATTGAACCCGCTATACAACTGGTAAAACAAGCCGATATATTCGTCGTCATCGGAACGTCTTTAGCCGTTTATCCGGCAGCAAGCCTGTTAAACTATGCTCCGGAAAACATTCCGATCTTCGTGATCGATCCTAAAATTCCTCAACAGGCACGACATTACGGTTTCCATTTGATAGAAAAAGGAGCATCAGAAGGAGTCGCCGAATTACAGAAAATTTTATTATCAGCAGCTCACTAAATACATCAATAACTCATTTTATTTATTGCTTCATGGGAAGAGGGAAAAAACCGTTACTGGAAAAAGTAGAAATCAAAAAAATCGCCGCAGAGGGCAAATCCCTTGCTTACATCGATGAAAAAGTTTTATTTGTTCCGAACACTGTGCCCGGCGACATTGTAGATGTACAAGTAACCCGGAAACGAAAAAGCTTTCTGGAAGGCTTTATTGTTAAAACCCATAAGCTATCAGCACTAAGGATTCAGCCTTTCTGCCCTCATTTCGGAATTTGCGGAGGATGTAAATGGCAAAATCTCCCCTACGAAAAACAACTCGAATTCAAACAACAAGAAATAATCGACAATCTGCAACGAATCGGAAAAGTACATTTGCAGAATATTTATCCCATTATCGGTTCTGAAAAAACACAAGAATACCGGAATAAGCTGGAATTTACCTTCAGTAATAAACGTTTTCTGACAAGGGAAGAAATCGACAAAGATATTTCGATCGACCGTACTCCCGCTATAGGTTTTCATGTACCCGGTTTATTCGACAAAGTAGTAGACATCGAAAATTGTTATTTGCAAGGAAACCCCTCCAACGAAATCCGGAATTTTATCCGGCAATATGCTTTGGAAAACGATCTCTCTTTTTTCGATATACGCAATCAGAACGGTTTTCTCCGCACGTTGATTATCCGGACAGCTTCCACCGCAGAAACAATGGTTATTCTGGCATTTTTTTACGACGATCCGGAAAAAAGGGAAAATTTACTGAAGGCTTTAATCCGGCAATTTCCCCAGATTACCTCCCTGATGTATGTGATCAATGAAAAAGCCAACGATACCTTAACGGACCAGGAAATAATCTGTTATAGCGGGAAAGACCATATTTTTGAAGAAATGGAAGGATTAAAATTCAAAATCGGACCGAAATCTTTCTATCAGACCAACTCCGGACAAGCTTATCAACTTTATAAACGGACACGCGAACTGGCCGGATTAACGGGGAAAGAAACCGTATACGATTTATATACCGGAACAGGTACGATCGCCAATTTCGTCTCCCGGGAAGCCGCCCAGGTTATCGGTATCGAATATGTACCGGAAGCGATTGAGGATGCTAAAATCAACTCGGCTCTCAACCAAATTTCGAATACCACTTTTTACGCAGGGGACATGAAAGACGTCTTAAATGAAAAGTTTATCGCTCATCACGGCCGGCCGGAGGTAATTATCACCGATCCCCCACGGGCCGGTATGCATCCGGATGTAATCCATACGATTCTTCAGGCAGGACCGGAGCGCATCGTCTATGTCAGTTGTAATTCAGCCACCCAAGCCCGGGACATTCAATTAATGGACCCTTTTTACCAAGTAAAAGCGGTTCAACCCGTCGATATGTTCCCTCACACCCACCATGTAGAAAATATCGTTTTACTCGAAAAAAGAACGGAGCATTAACGACTCCGTTCTTATAAAATGAAAAGAAAAAAGAGTATTCCCTACTTTTTCTGCCATAAAACGATCTTGCAGTCAAACTTTTATTTTTCCAAATAAGCCCGGATCATCCAAGCCGTCTTTTCTTTTTTCTCGATCATATCTTCCAGGAAATTGGTGGTACCAGCATCATCGGTATCCTCTTCCTTTTCCAATTGCTCAATGTCTTTACGAATTTCCCGGATCAACGTATCATTGTCTTCACTCAAAATAGCCAGCATCTCTTTTGCTTCAGGTAAGGGCTCTGAATCACAATGTTCTTTGATGCGATTGTGTTCCAGGTACCCCTGCAAAGAACCAATAGGACGTTCGTCTAAAGAACGGATCCGTTCAGCTATATCATCAATATCCTCAATTAATCCATTATACAACTCCTCCATAAAAATATGATAAGAATGGAAACTGACTCCTTTTACATTCCAATGATAATTCCAGGTTTTTGCCAACAAGACAAAATGATCTGCTAACAAATTATTCAAAACCGTCTTACTGGCCTTCACAGCCTTAGGCTCTAATCCAATATTTGCTGCCATAATAATTCTATTTAATAATTAAACACTTTTGATTATCCCTATAAACGAATCCGGCAAGCTTTTGTTGCAAAAACAGGTAGGAATGAAAACAGAAAAAAAATCCGGAAAAAACCGATGTATAGCTAAATGCACCCTGATAAAAGCTGAGGATAATCGTGCGAAAGGACAAAGTTTCTGGCTATTTCTTTCGTCAGAACCGAAAATCCATTCCTCCACAAATCGCTCAACAAACAGGAAGCACCATCCATCGCTTTTTTCCGGATAGGTCCCAATAGGGGTTACGACAAGACCTAATTTCTCCGATTAAACCCGTCTATCTGGTAATAAGTATCTGCACTGCTATCCCCCAACAGATATTTAGCAAAATGAAACCACATCTTTCTTTGATAAAAATCCTGTTGTATCCCCCGGAACCCGTGTCTTTGCCCCGGCAATACCACTAAATCAAAATTCTTACCGGCCCGAATCAAAGCATCGGCCATACGCAATGTATTTCCCGGGTGCACATTGTTATCAAAATCTCCGGTAACCAATAAAAGATAACCTTTAAAATTCTTCGCTAACTCTTGGTTAGTAGGAATCTTCGTCTGGAAACCGATCTCTTCTTGTTCCCCGTTCACACTATCTTTCACGGTCTTTTTTACTTCCTTCACCCCATGATGCGTTTCTCCCCACCACTTATTATAAATATTGTTATCGTGATTTCCCGCAGAAGAAACAGCTGCTGTATAGAAATCAGGATAGGTACAAAGAGCTGCTGTGGACATAAAACCGCCTCCGGAATGCCCGAAAATTCCGACTTTTTCTATATTGATAAAAGGATAACGGTCTGCCAATTGCTCGATACCGTATTTATCGTCTGCCAAAGCATAATCCCGGAGATTATCGTGTCCATAAGTATGATACCATTTATCCCGCTGCGGACTTCCTCCTCTATGGCCGAAGTTGACAACAATAAATCCGACCTGTGCCAAGGCGTTATTATACACACCGGAAGGACTAAAATCCAAAGTTTGTGCCTCTGTCTGAGGACCGGGGTACACATAAGAAATAATCGGGTAGCGACGGGTCGAATCGAAATCCACCGGTTTCCACATGACCCCGTATAAATCCGTTACCCCATCTTTTGCTTTTACAGTAAAACGTTCCGGCATCTTCCAACCGGTCTCATACAACCTTTTTAAATCCGGACGGGCCAGTTCTACGATTACCTTCCCTTTACTATCCCTCAAAACCGAACGGGGTTCCAAATCTACCCGAGAATAATTGTCCACAATGTAGCGACAGGATTTAGGCATAACCGTCTTATGATTAGCATCTTCAACCGTCAGCAAGGTCGCTCCTGTGGCATCTATATTGGCCTTATATATAAAAGAATAATAAGGATTCCTATCCTTTTCCCGTCCGTATCCTTCAAAATAAAGGGTGCGTCCTAAGGTATCGATACCGACAACCTTCCCGGCAACCCATCTGCCCGAAGTGATCTGATTTTTCAGGTTCCCCTCTGCATCATAACGATAAAAATGTCCCCAGCCGGTACGTTCCGACCACCAAATGATATCTTTTCCTTCATTCAGAAAAGAAAGATGATACATCTGATCGTTAAAATAAGGCTTCGATTTTTCATTAATCAATACCTGAGCTTCTCCTGTTTCCGTACTGGCTTTACAAATATCCAATTCATCACAAGTCCGCCGGCGCCGCTCAAAATAAATACGATCAGACTCCTTCCCGGCATGTGCAACCCTTAAAGACTGGTCTTTCCATTTTTCAGTCTGAATTTTCACCTGTTTTTTTGTCGCTATATCGATGACAGTCAATTCATATTGGGGCACATCCTTATCTCCGGCCATTGCATAGCGGTATTCTTCCAGTTTCGGCCGGTCCGCCAATATATCGATTACCCACAAATCCTTTACTTTCCGTTCATCCGAACGCACCGTATACAATTTCTTGGAATCTTCAAACCAATGAGCACGAGCCCACTGCCTTTTATTACTGGTATCCCGCTGATCATAGGCGTAAGAAAAGAAAGGCTGACCATCAGTGGTCAATTGGATTTCCACAGAATCCTTATCTCCGGTTTTCATAATATAAAGGTTATGCTTCCGGGCAAACACAATATAAGTACTATCCGGAGAAAAGGACATCCATTCATTTTCCTTTTCTTTTTGTACCGAATCTTTTTGTATCAGTTCGTGAGTATAAATATCATATTCATAATTGAACTTCTCTACTTTAAACTGGAGCGTTTTCTCGTCCTCCTTGAATTTCAGATCTTTTACGGGCAACTGCCGGTAATTATAAGGTTTTGCAGTCAATTTCGTCAACTCTTCGGCCAGGTATTCATTCTCAAACAAATATCGTTTCTCTCTTTTAGCCGGATCTACAAAATAATATTTTGTTCCCTCCCCGGTTTTATAAGAATACCAAAACTTATCACTGTCTTTTAAAAAATTGGGAATTACATTTAAAGAACCGATTTCTGCATTAATCTGCCTGAATTTTTCAGCCTGAACAAAATTAGCCTGCTGTGCCGAAACACTCCCTGTACAACAGCAAATGACAAAACCTACTATTAATTTCCAAGTATTCATATTCCGATTAATTTTTAAATATATTTATTTCACCTTTCTATCTGACTTTACGAACGTTTTACTGCTACACGCATTTATTCCACCTTTCTACCCGACTTTTCAAACATTTTTACTTTTACACATATTTATTGCCTCTCTTCCCCTGTCTTTACCGATATCCTCTCTTTAAAAATTTGTTTTCCACCGTTGTTTCCCCCTTTTGCACAACTATAAATTTTCTTACTGGATTAGGGGCAAATCTTTTTACAGGTTAACGTACAATAATAGGCAAAAACAATGGGAAAACATTATTTTTGCACAACAAAAATCAGCAGTTCTTAAATAAATTACCAACATTTTGAAATAGTATTTTCATGGAATATGCCGTGTTATCTCCTGATACTCAAAAAACATTTCAGGAAATTCAACAAAGAATCCGCCGACTTCAAAACTGGGGAAGTATAGCGAGCTTAAAAAATTTGGGCCTCCCTTCTGGCAACCAAGTGGGTGCTAGTTTCGTATCTCTGAAACAACTGGCTTCCAGCTATTCTCCTGATGAACAGCTAGCCTTTTTATTGTGGAATACTCAAAAACGGGAAGAACAAATAATAGCCTGTTTGCTACTTCCTAAAAAAATAAATAAAGAAAAAATTACACAATTAATACAGAACTGTTATAATTTTGAAGTGGCAGAATATTTGGGTTCATTTTTCTTATATAATTTTGAAAAACTGACAGAAATCGCCACAGAATGGATAAATTCAGAAAAACCGTATATGCAAATTGCAGCTCTTACGGCTTGTGCCCGGCATTTGATTTTATTCAAATCCCAACCTGCAATTTCCAAGGATTTTTTCAACAATCTGATACACAATGATTATAAAGATAAGTATGTACAATTGGTTGCCCGGCGCTATCGTTAAAAGATTTAAACCATTAAACTGTTAATATTAATTAATGTTAAAGCAGCCCTTTTAATTCCAATTTGCATCTCCCAAATGAGAAATCTTTGTTACATTTGTACGGTTATTACGGAAAAAAAGTATTAATTAATCATTTAATATAAATTGCAATTATGGCAAAATTAGATTTAAGTATTTATGGGATTACCGGGGTTAAAGAAATCATCCACAATCCTTCTTATGATGAATTGTTCAAAGCTGAAACCGATCCTTCGCTGACAGGTTATGAGAAAGGACAGGTAACAGAGTTAGGTGCTGTCAATGTAATGACTGGTATTTACACCGGACGTTCTCCTAAAGATAAATTTTTCGTAAAGAATGAAGCCAGTGAAAGTACGGTATGGTGGACTTCCGAAGAATACAAAAACGACAACAAACCGACTTCTGAAGCCACTTGGGCTGTATTGAAGGATTTGGCTGTAAAAGAGCTTTCCAATAAGAAATTATACGTAGTAGACACTTTCTGCGGAGCAAATGAAAATACACGCCTGAAAGTACGTTTTATTATGGAAGTTGCCTGGCAGGCTCATTTCGTAACCAATATGTTCATCCGTCCGACTGCAGAAGAACTGGAAAACTATGGAGAACCGGATTTTGTTTCTTTCAATGCAGCCAAGGCAAAAGTAGAGAACTTTAAAGAATTGGGTCTGAATTCTGAAACAGCTACTGTATTCAATCTGAAAACCAAAGAACAGGTTATTCTGAATACCTGGTATGGTGGAGAAATGAAAAAAGGTATTTTTTCCATCATGAATTACCTAAATCCGTTACGCGGTATCGCTTCTATGCACTGCTCCGCCAATACTGATATGGAAGGCAAGAATACGGCTATTTTCTTCGGTTTATCCGGCACCGGTAAAACCACCTTGTCTACGGACCCGAAACGTCTGTTGATCGGTGATGATGAACACGGCTGGGACGACGAAGGTGTATTCAACTACGAAGGCGGTTGTTATGCTAAAGTTATCAATTTGAGTAAAGAAGCAGAACCGGATATTTACAATGCCATCAAACAGGATGCTTTGTTGGAAAATGTAACTGTAGATGCAAACGGCAAGATCGATTTCAATGATAAGTCCGTTACAGAGAACACTCGCGTTTCTTACCCGATTTATCATATCAAGAACATCGTAAAACCGGTTTCTAAGGGCCCGGCAGCACAACAGGTAATCTTCTTGTCTGCTGATGCTTTTGGAGTGTTACCTCCTGTATCTATTCTGAATGCAGAACAGACCAAATATTACTTCCTGTCTGGATTTACAGCTAAATTAGCGGGTACGGAACGTGGCATCACCGAACCGACTCCGACATTCTCTGCTTGTTTCGGGGCAGCATTCCTGTCTTTGCATCCGACGAAATATGCAGAAGAACTGGTTAAGAAAATGGAAAAGACCGGAGCGAAAGCTTATCTGGTAAATACCGGCTGGAACGGAAGCGGCAAACGTATCTCTATCAAAGATACCCGTGGCATTATCGACGCTATATTGAATGGTTCAATCGACAAAGCACCGACAAAAACCATTCCTTATTTCAACTTCCTCGTACCGACAGAACTTCCGGGCGTAGATCCGAAAATATTAGATCCTCGCGACACCTACGATTGTGCTTGCAAATGGGAAGAAAAAGCCAAAGATCTTTCTGAACGTTTTATCAAAAACTTCAAGAAATTCGAAGGCAACGAAATTGGTAAAGCCTTAGTTGCTGCTGGTCCGAAATTATAATTTCCAAACAGCTTCAGCTGAAAAATAGACGGAGGGCATCTGGAAACAGATGCCCTTTTTTGATGTAAAAAACAGAAAATTTCTATTCCGATAAGATAGATATTTCCAGGCAATCGGCCCGGTCAGCTCTTCAAGGGAATAGACCGAAAACCTTCCGCCTATTTGGGCCTGTAAACATTTAAATGTATAAAAACGGATAAAAAAAACCGCCGGGAATAAAATCCCCGACGGCTTTTTGAAAACGAATCTTTTTATCCGAGATATCCCTTCATAATTCCCCGTTTGCTATTCCGTACAAACATGATAATTTCATCTCTTTCTTTAGAAGCAGGCATCTCAGCCTCAATTCTTTCCACAGCATCGGAATTATTCAGACCGGATTGATAAAGGATACGATATATATCTTGAATTTCATTGATCTTCTCGTTTGTAAATTCCCGACGACGCAAGCCGATAGAATTTACTCCGGCATAAGACAAAGGCAAACGTCCGGCCTTCACATAAGGAGGAACATCCTTACCGATAAGCGATCCTCCCTGTATCATCACATGCTTTCCAATATGCACAAACTGATGTACAGCAGTCATTCCACCCAAAATAGCGTAATCGTCTATCACTACTTCTCCAGCCAACTGGCAAGCATTGGTAACAATACAATTGTCACCTACAGTACAGTCGTGAGCAATATGCGCATAAGCCATAATCAGACAATTATTTCCAATCTGGGTCACACCTTTAGCAGCCGTACCCCGGTTTACAGTTACACATTCTCTAATCGTCGTGTTATCACCTATACGTACAATGGATTTTTCTCCTCTGAATTTCAAATCTTGGGGAACGGCGGCAATCACTGCTCCCGGGAATATTTTACAATTCTTTCCGATATAAGCCCCTTCCAGAATTGTAACATTTGAACCGATACGTGTACCCTCTTCGATTACAACATTCTTATCTATAGTCACAAAAGGCTCTATCACCACATTGTCTGCAATCTGAGCTTCCGGATGAACGTAAGCTAACGGTTGTTTCATTCGTTTATTATTTAATGATTACTATTTAGTCTGTTATTTATTATTCCAGCCTGCAAATATAATATTAGTTCTTGGTTTTTGCGACTTGAGCCATAAATTCTCCTTCACAAACCAATTTTTTCCCAACAAAAGCATATCCTTTCATGGTGACAATTCCTCGCTTTACAGGAGCCAGGGTGATCAATTTAAACACAAGTGTATCTCCCGGCACAACTTTTTTCCTGAACTTAACCCCATCAATCTTCATAAAATAAGTCGAATAATTTTCCGGATCCGGTACCTGGTTCAAGACTAAGATGCCCCCGCACTGAGACATTGCTTCTACAATAAGTACTCCCGGCATTACCGGTTCGTCGGGGAAATGCCCTACGAAGAAAGGTTCGTTCATGGTAACGTTTTTACATCCGATCACGACATTATTCGTTACCTTATAAATTTTGTCAATCAACAAGAAAGGAGGACGATGAGGTAATAACATCCGGATCTTATTAATATCCATTAAAGGCTCCGCCATAATATCCACATCTGCCGGATAGGCGTCTTCTTTCTCTGCATTCAATACAGCCTTATAAATTTTTTGAGCCATGGCTGTATTTACTTTATGCCCGGGACGCTCTGCAATAACTCTCCCTTTTATAAAACGACCGCACAAAGCCAAATCCCCCATTACATCCAATAATTTATGACGGGCTGGCTCATTGTCAAAGTATAAATCCAAATTATTCAGTATACCTTGTTTTACTTCAATTCCTTCGTATCCGAACTGAGCAGAAAGACGTTTGACTTCCTCTTCCGAAATTTCCTTATCGACAATAACAATAGCATTCTGTAAATCCCCGCCTTTGATCAGATTATTAGCAAAAAGCGCTTCTACTTCCCGTAAAAAAACAAAAGTCCGGCAAGGCGCAATCTCTTTTACAAAATTAGTACGGGAATCGTAAGTAGCATATTGCATCGACAGATAAGGCGAATCATAAGCCACTACTAAATTAATACTGTATTCTGTATCGGGTAGTAATGTTATTTTACTTTGCGTAGCCTCACAGGCAAATTCCATCTTTTCCGTCACTTCAAAATACTGGCGTTCAGCATTTTGTTCCTGCAAACCCACCTTTTCGATAGCCTCTACATAAAACCGTGAGCTGCCATCTAATATCGGAAATTCTTCCCCGTCCAGCTCTATATCACAATTATCTACGCCACAGCCGTAAAGAGCTGCCATGGCATGCTCCATCGTAAAAATCTTTACTCCTTCTTTTTCAAGGCAACTAGCCCGATCCACAAATTGCACATAGGCTGCTAAGGCAGGTATTACCGGTCTTCCCTCTATATCAGTTCTGATAATCCTGTAACCGCAATTTTCCTCTGCCGGTTTAAATGTAGCACATACTTCTTTTCCCGTATGCAAACCTTTTCCCTTTAAAGAAAATTCTGCTTTTAATGTATTTTGCTTTACTGACATTATTGTTTTGACTTTAATGTTTGAATTTCTCTTTCCATTTCCCCGAACTGTCTGTATAATTCAGGAAGTTTTCTAAACAAAACGTAACTCTTCTGATATTTGGCAGCCTCGAAAGCCGGAGCCCCCATGATGACAGTTTTATCCTTTACAGGTCCAATTATACCGCTTTGTGCTGCCACGCTGACTCCGTTTCCTATTTCCAGATGACCAGCAACTCCGACCTGTCCACCCAACATACAATTACTTCCCACCTTAGCCGTTCCAGCGATTCCTGTTTGCGCAGCAATTACCGTATTCTCCCCAATCACTACGTTGTGAGCAATCTGTATCAGATTGTCCAGCTTTACTCCCGCTTTAATCCGGGTAGCCCCCATTGTTGCCCGGTCGATACAGACATTCGCCCCGATCTCTACGTTATCTTCAATAACCACATTCCCGATCTGAGAGATTTTATGGTATCCCTCTGTCGAAGGGGCAAACCCAAATCCATCCGCCCCGATTACACTTCCGGCATGAATGGTGCAATTGCGTCCGATCACACAACCATAATATACTTTTACACCTGCATATAAAACCGTATTATCTCCGATCGTCACACCCTCTCCGATATATACCTGAGGATAAATCCTGACATTATTTCCGATTTTTACATTCTTCCCTAAATACGCAAAAGCGCCGATATATGGTTTTTCTCCTATAACGGCGTTTTCAGAAATATGCGAAGGTTGTTCGATTCCTGTCGGCTGCGGACGCATAGTCTCATACATTTTTAATAAAACAGCTATCGCATCATAAGCCGAATCGACACGGATTAAAGTACAAGGAACAGGCTTTGCCGGTACAAAATCCCGATTCACTAAGACGACTGAGGCTTCTGTCGTATATATAAAATGTTCGTATTTCGGATTAGCTAAAAAAGCCAATGTATACGGTTTCCCCTCTTCAATCTTTGAAACGTTATTCACGGTCGCCTCCGGATTTCCTTCCACCACACCATTCAATAAAACCGCAATATCTTTTGCTCTAAATTCCATAAAATTAAAATTTCGGCAAACTTACAAATTTTATTTGTAACTCAATAAGTTTATTACAAATATGTTTCATTTTCGTTCCAACATTTCGAGTATAAGAGTTTATTCTCCAATAATTTATCTTTCTTTCTCTTCTTTATAAAACAATCATTTAAAAACCGGTATTCTATTTAAAATTTCTCCGGATCCAACGAGATCCGATAAAAATTTTAAAAAGTATCATCTAACGTTTCAGCAACCGTTTTTCTTTTACGATACAAAAAATAAAAATTAATCTTTTTCCTGAAATTTTCCTTCTCTCTTCTTTCTTTTCGGCTTTTCCAGGAACATAACAGTTTTTCAGACTTTACCGGTAAACGATAAGCGTTACTAAGGAGTACCGAAGACACCTAAGTGTCGGTGAGCAAATTTTCGGTTCGGATGAAATTTGTCATTGCTTTTCAATATTAAATTCTATCCCGCACGAAGTTCCGACAATCGGGCACGCAGCATCATTCATCAGCTGGGCAACGACCACAAAGCTCAATTCATTAAATCTATGAAAAAATCCTTTTTTTATCGTGTTAATATTTTGTTTTTCAATATTTAGTATTATCTTTGTCACCGAATTAGTAATACTAAGGGAGGGGACGAAGACGTCCCCTTTTCTTATGGTTTTAGTTGAAGTCGTGTGCATTGGTATAAAAGAAAGGAAATATGAAAACGGCAGAAGAAGTTAAAGACATTGTAGAACATTTATTAGAAGGGTCGGATTTATTTTTTGTAGATATCCATATGGGGAAAAACAATGTGATTGAACTTTTTATCGATTCTCCCCAAGGAGTAGATATTAGCACCTGCAGTCGTATCAGCCGGGAATTGGAAGCCCGCTTAGATCGGGAAAAAGAGGATTTTGAATTGACAGTATCCAGTGCAGGAATTGGCTATCCTTTTAAAGTTCCGGGCCAATACCTGAAGAACATTGGAAAAAAAGTAAGTGTAAAATTAGTTGACGCTTCCCGTCTGGAAGGAATACTGCAATCTTACACCCCTACGGAAATCGTGTTAGCCTGTGAAGAAAAACGTCCGATAGAAGGTAAAAAGAAAAAAGAACTCGTAAAAGTAGAAAAACGGATTCCGCTAGAACAGGTGAAGGAAATAAAAGATATCGTAAGTTTCTAAGACGAAAAAGGAAATAGGTTAAAATATAAAACTGAAAAGTTCAAATGGAAAACATTAATTTGATTGAATCATTTGCTGAATTTAAAGAATTCAAAAATATTGACAGGGCGACCTTGATGAGCGTATTAGAAGATATTTTCAGGAATATGCTTTTGAAAAGGTATGGTACCGACGAAAATTTCGACATTATTATCAATATCGACAAAGGGGATCTGGAAATCTGGAGAAACAGAACAGTAGTGGAAGACAGCAATTTACAGAATCCCAATACCGAAATCGCTTTGAGCGAAGCTAAAAAAATCGACGCTGACTACGAAATTGGCGAAGAAGTTACAGATGAAGTAAAGCTAAAGGATTTTGGACGACGTTCTGTACTGGCTTTACGTCAAAATTTATCCGCCCGGATCCTGGAGTTGGAAAAAGACAATGTTTACAACAACTATAAAGACCGGGTCGGTCAAGTCGTATTGGGAGAAGTTTACCAAGTCTGGAAAAAAGAAATGTTGGTATTGGACGACGATGGTAACGAACTGATATTACCGAAGCAAGAGCAAATTCCGACAGACTTTTTCAAAAAAGGAGATACCATCAAAGCTGTGGTTATCCGGGTTGAAATGAAAAATGCAAATCCTTATATCATTCTCTCCAGAACTTCACCCGTTTTCCTGGAAAGATTGTTTGAAAACGAAGTTCCTGAAATTTTCGATGGTCTTATCACCATTAAAAATGTCGTTAGAGCTCCTGGTGAGAGAGCCAAAGTAGCTGTAGAATCCTATGACGACAGAATAGATCCGGTAGGAGCTTGTGTCGGTATGAAAGGTTCCCGGATTCATGGCATCGTCCGTGAATTACGCAACGAAAATATCGACGTTATCAATTATACCAACAACATTCAGCTTTATATTACCCGGGCTTTAAATCCGGCAAAGATTAAAAATATTGAAATCGACGAGAAAAATAAAAAAGCAAACGTATATCTGAATCCGGAAGAAGTATCCCTGGCAATCGGAAAAGGGGGGTTGAATATCAAATTAGCCAGCCAGTTAACAGGATATGAAATCGACGTTTATCGGGAATTCGCAGCAGCAGAGACAGAAGAAGATGTGAATTTGGACGAATTCGAAGACGAAATTGAACCGTGGATCATTGACGAATTAAAACGGGTAGGATGCGATACCGCCAAAAGTGTTCTCGAATTAAGTGAATCAGAACTTGAAAAGAGAACCGATCTCGAAATTGAAACTATCCGGGAAGTTCTGAATATTCTGAAAGCAGAATTTGAGTAAACCGGGAAGCAAACAACTTGTAAAAATTAGAATCTCTATATGCCAGTAAGATTAAGTAAAATAGCCAGAGAATTTAACGTAGGACTTTCTACCATTGTAGAATTCCTGCATGAAAAAGGAATCAAGATATCCTCTGATCCGAATGCCAAACTCTCTGATGAAGATTATGCCCTGGTGGCCAAAGAATTTTCTTCAGACAGTGAGGTAAAAAAAGAATCTACGATGGTAGATTTAAAAAATACCCGAAAGAAAAAAGAAACGGTGTCGATTGACGACATGGGAAATATCCAGGAAAAAAGTGAAGGGGACGAATTTATTTCTATAAAAGACGAAGTGAAATTTGAAAATAAAATCAAAGTCATCGACCGGATTGATCTAAATCAACCGCATAAACCCGTTAAAGAAGTTCAACCCCAACCGATGAAGAAAGAGGAAGTAAAAACAGAAGAAAAAAAACAAGAACCTGCTTCCCAACCGGAACCCCCGAAAGAACCCGTAAAAAAAGAGGAAATACAAACACCTCCCGTTGCGCCGGAAAAAGAAATACAAACAACCCCGGAAAGGGATACGGAAAAGACATTCAAAATTGTACAACCCGCTGTAAAGGACGTGAAAGTTGTCGGTTCTATCGACTTGGATTCTATTAACCAACGTACACGTCCTCCGAAGAAAAGTAAACAGGAAAAAGAAAGAGACCGGAAAGAATTTAAAAAGAACAACCACCCTGTTTTACCCATAAAGGAAAGCAGCAATACCGATGTTAAGGATGTCGCTGAAGACGAAACAGACGTTCGGAAAAAACGGAAGAGAATACATCGGCCGGAAGAAAAAATTCAGGTCGCTCCTGTCGACAAAACTTCTAAAATTGAAGAAAACAAGAAAAAGCTGAAAAAGTTAAAGAAGAAAAAACAGGAAAAGTCTGAAATAACAGAGGAAGATGTCGACAAACAGATAAAAGATACCTTTGCCCGCTTGGGAAATAAAGGTAAATCCAGTACGTCCAAGCATCGTCGTGACAAAAGGGACGCTGTACAACAAAAAATGCAAGCGGAGATAGAGCAAGAAGAAAAAGAGAAAAATATCTTGAAGCTGACAGAATTCGTTACCGTTGCTGAATTGGCAACGATGATGAATACGCCGGTAACAGATGTGATTTCTGCTTGTATGAGCTTAGGACTTTTTGTATCGATCAACCAGCGTCTGGATGCTGAAACCATCAATTTAGTAGCTGATGAATTCGGTTTCTCTGTAGAATTTGTAAGTATAGACATTCAAGAAGCCATAGAGGACGAGGCGGATTCAGAAGATAATCTGTTACCCCGGCCTCCTATTGTCACGGTAATGGGGCATGTAGACCATGGAAAAACCTCTTTGCTGGACCATATCCGTAATACAAATGTCATTGCCGGAGAAGCAGGAGGTATTACCCAGCATATCGGAGCATACAACGTAAAATTAGCAGATGGACGCGCTGTAACTTTCCTGGATACTCCGGGACATGAAGCTTTCACCGCCATGCGTGCCAGAGGTGCACAGGTAACCGATATCGCCATCATTATCATCGCAGCAGACGATAATGTAATGCCTCAGACAGTAGAAGCCATCAATCATGCCAGTGCCGCTGGCGTACCCATTGTTTTCGCCATCAACAAGATCGATAAACCCGGAGCGAATCCGGATAAAATCCGGGAAGAATTGGCCAATATGAACTATTTGGTTGAAGAATGGGGAGGAAAATACCAATGCCAGGAAATTGCAGCCAAAAAAGGTTTGCACATCGACGAACTACTGGAAAAAGTATTACTCGAAGCTGAATTATTGGATCTGAAAGCCAATCCTCATAAAAAAGCCATCGGCTCCATCATCGAGTCTTCCCTGGATAAAGGAAGAGGATATGTGGCCACAGTATTGGTACAGTCCGGAACCTTAAAAGTAGGAGATGTGGTATTGGCAGGCCAGTACTACGGACACGTGAAAGCGATGTTCAACGAGAGAGGCATGAAGCTTGAAAAAGCCGGCCCTTCAGAACCAGCATTGATTCTGGGATTAAACGGAGCTCCTCAGGCAGGTGATAAGTTTAATGTAATGAGCAACGAAAAAGAAGCCCGTTTGTTGGCCAATAAACGGGAACAACTCCAACGGGAACAAGGCTTAAGGACACAGAAACACATTACACTGGACGAAATCGGAAGGCGTATCGCTATCGGTAATTTCCAGGAACTCAACATCATTGTCAAAGGCGACGTGGACGGATCCATCGAAGCTTTGTCCGATTCTCTGATCAAGCTTTCTACTGACGAAATTCAGGTAAACGTCATCCATAAAGCCGTAGGACAGATTTCAGAAGGCGATGTTATGCTGGCAGCAGCTTCCAACGCAATTATCGTCGGCTTCCAAGTGCGCCCTTCCATGGGAGCACGCAGACTGGCAGAGAAAGAACAGATCGATATCCGTCTCTATTCGATCATCTACACCGCCATAGAAGAGATCAAAGCAGCTATGGAAGGCATGCTATCGCCCGAAATCAAAGAAGAGATCGTTGCTACAGTAGAAGTACTGGAAACGTTCAAAATTTCGAAAGTAGGAACAATTGCCGGTTGTGTGGTTCGGGAAGGCAAAATTACCCGTTCTTCTAAAGTACGGGTAATCCGGGATGGAATCGTAGTTTATTCCGGCGAATTGGGATCTTTAAAACGCTTCAAAGATGATGTAAAAGAAGTTTCCAAAGGTTTTGAATGCGGTTTGAACATCACCAACTACAACGATCTTCGTATCGGTGATATGATCGAAGCTTATGAAGAAGTAGAAGTGAAGAAAACTCTTTAATTTTAGAAAGTACTCCATAGAAACACCCGAAAAATTTGTTTTAAAACAGATTTTTCGGGTATTCTTTTTATTTTCCTCTCCTTTGCCGGAAAACTTTTTTCCTCTTTTTTTCGTTAGAAAGACAAAAAAGATGACATTTTTCAGATTCATTTCCTTATTTTTTGTCATTTCCGGTATAATTGTAGCTCTTCTTCTCTACATCGATATCCGGAAGCACAGACAATCGATGAAAATCATGGAAGCTGTATGGCCCCTCTCCGGTCTTTGGGGAAGCTGGCTGGCACTCTGGGCGTATTACCGCTTAGGGAGGACAAAACCAACCGAGCCCATGCACATGGACATGAACATGAACATGAACATGGACATGCCTAAACACTCAAATACCTCATCTATGCAAATGCCCGGTTCTACTCCTCCGGATTGGCGACAGGTCACACTCTCTACCCTTCATTGCGGAGCCGGATGTACTCTAGCGGATATCCTGGGAGAATGGTTCACTTATCTGATTCCCCTCTTTATCGGCGGAAGTATTCTTGCAGGACAATGGGTATTGGATTACATACTCGCCCTTTTCTTCGGTATATTCTTTCAATATGCTGCCATACAGGCTATGGAACATCTTCCTGTAAAACGGGCTTTACAAAAAGCCCTGAAAGCTGATTTTCTTTCGTTAACGGCCTGGCAAGCCGGAATGTACGGCTGGATGGCTATCGTTATGTTCGGTCTATTTCCAAACCTTGCCCTTCCTAAAAACAGTTTCGAGTACTGGTTTATGATGCAAATTGCAATGTGCGCCGGTTTTTTGACCTCTTTTCCGGTAAACCGTTTTCTAATCCGGAAAGGCATTAAACACGGTATGTAAAACACCTTTTTCTTTTTTCAAACAGATGGTTTTCCTTTTATTCATTTCGTTATACTGAATTTTTTCGTATTTTCGTATTCCGATTTATAATCTATAAAATTTGTTTGAATTATGAAAATAGCAGTAATTGCCCATGATGGGAAAAAGGCAGAGATGGTAGCTTTTCTAAACAGGCATATGGATTTTCTAAAATCCGTAGGAACGGAAATCGTAGCAACCGGAACAACGGGAAAGCACGCTCAGGATGCAGGTTTGGAAGTTGAAAGACTGCTATCCGGTCCTCTAGGCGGAGATGCTCAAATTGCAGCTTTGGTGGCAGAACACAAAGTGGAAATGGTAATTTTTTTCCGCGATCCTCTGGGAAAACATCCCCATGAACCGGACGTACAAATGTTGATGCGGGTATGCGACGTACACAATGTTCCCATTGCCACCAATCCCGCTACCGCTGAAATGATGATTCAGGGATTTTTAGCCTGCCATTCCCACCAATAGAGGAAAACTGTTGCAAAGCCTTAAGGCTCTGTAACATCAATTTTAAGCGAAAACCTTTGCATATCTTCCAAGATTGTCTATATTTGTACATTCTTTGCAAAAATGAGGAGGAAACAGACTGTCATATTACCCCTTTATTTCGCCTGCAGTATTTTGCTGGCCTTTGTTGTTTTTCCTCATCACCACCATGACAATTTTATCTGTTTTAATACACAACATTGCCTTGTTTCAGTCCCTGTGGAAAAAGAATCCAATGCGATCCCGCATACCCATAACGCAGGTTGTGTTACCCAATTATTACAAACCCAGCCGACTGAATCTTCCCGGCAGCAGCTAGACGAAGGAAGCGATCTGCCTTTTTTTCAGCTCTGGGGACTTATAGCTGAAAAAATTTACCTGGATTTTTTTAAGACAGATCCTTGCCTTTTTCCGGAAGCTCCCGACGAAGCCCTTCCCTCACTCTTATTTACTTTTCATAAAGCCAACCGCGCCCCTCCGGTTTGTTAAGTATAGGCCGACCCGGTTTTAATGCCGGTGACTTTCCGTCCGAGTAAAATCGGAAGGATATTTATTATCATGTATTTACTTAACAGACTTGAATATGAAGACAATATTACTTTTTATCATTTCCTTCACCCTCTCTTTATACGGATGTAAAAATCATACTCCAAACGCATCAACAGCTCACCGACACGAAAGTGCAGCAGAACATGCTTCCCACGATCACGAAGCAGAAGACCACGACCACGAAGCGGAAGGTGAAGGGCACAATCACCCTTCTCCGGAGAAAGAGAAGCATACAGATGAGATTATTTTCACAAAAGCACAGGCTGCGAAAACAGAATTCGAAGTACAGCAAATACAGCCAACGACTTTTCATGGCGTAATTAAAACCAGCGGCCAGATCTTACCAGCTCCCGGAGACGAATCTGTCATCGTGGCTACCGCAAACGGAATTGTTTCCTACAACCACAAAATCACAGAAGGAGCTCCCGTAAGCAAGAACCAAATCCTGTTTCACATTTCTTCCAAACACTTAGGAGAAGGGGATTATTATTCAAAAGTAAAAGCCAATTACGAAAAAGCAAAAGCCGAATATGAACGGGCTCAGGCTTTGATAAAAGACAGGATTATCTCCCAAAAAGAATATGAAGCCAGTCGTTTGGATTACGAAAACGCGAAAATTGCCTTCGAGGCCATTTCCGGTAAGCAGAGTGCTAACGGAATAGGAGTAACTTCTCCCCTAAGCGGACATCTGAAAAATATTTTGGTCAAAGAAGGGGAATACATTACAATAGGCCAACCCCTTGCTACGGTATCTCAGAATAAAAAATTGATTTTAAAAGCCGAAGTATCCGAAAAATATTACCCTAAACTAAACAGTATCCGAAGTGCTAACTTTAAAACGCCCTATGATAATAAAGTATATGTATTATCCGATTTAAACGGGAAACTCCTCTCTATAGGCAAAGCTTCTGCCAATGATGCTTTCCACATCCCTGTCAACTTTGAATTCGACAACAAAGGAGAAGTGATTCCCGGTTCATTTGCGGAAATATACCTGATTTCCGCTCCGATAGAACAGGCACTTACCTTACCGCTCACTGCACTGACAAATGAAATGGGTCTTTTTTACGTATATGTACAACTAGATGAAGAAGGCTATCGCAAACAGGAAGTAAGTGTAGGAATGAACGACGGCAAACAAGTACAAATTTTAAAAGGTTTACATCCGGGAGAAAGAGTGGTGACCCGAGGAGCCTATCAGGTAAAAATGGCATCGGCATCCGGAACTATTCCTCACGGCCATAGCCACGAACATTAAAGCCTGAAACTGCTGACAAGAAAGCAGAAAAACCGATTTCATTTTTTACCTACATTTTACATCGAATGAATTATGCTGAATAAAATCATACAATATTCTTTAAACAACCGGCTCTTGATCATTATCGCAGCCGTAACCCTTCTTCTCTGGGGGAGTTATACTGCTTCCCGGATGGAGGTAGACGTATTTCCGGATCTGAATGCCCCTACAGTAGTCGTCATGACGGAAGCCCAAGGCATGGCCCCCGAAGAAGTAGAGCGCTTAGTAACTTTTCCGGTAGAAACAGCCGTAAACGGGGCCACAGATGTACGCCGGGTCCGTTCCTCCTCCACCACAGGATTTTCAGTGGTATGGGTGGAATTTGACTGGGGCACAAATATCTACACAGCCCGCCAGATCGTATCCGAAAAATTAGCCACTTTGGGAGACGCTTTACCCTCTACCGTCGGTCAACCGACTTTAGGTCCCCAATCTTCTATCCTTGGGGAAATGATGATCATCGGTCTGACGGCAGATTCTACTTCCTTACAGGATTTACGGACGATAGCCGACTGGACCATCCGTCCCCGTCTCCTCTCAACAGGAGGTGTGGCGCAGGTTGCCGTCATCGGAGGCGATATCAAAGAATATCAAATACTCCTCGATCCGGCCCGGATGAAATACTACAAGATTGCTTTGGACGAAATCCTACCTGTACTGGAAAACATGAACCAGAATTCGACAGGAGGTATCCTCTACGAATATGGAAATGAATATATTATACAAGGCGTACTGTCTACCACCCATACCGAAGAATTGGGTAAAGCTGTCGTCAAAACAGTCAACGACGTACCTATCCTCATTTCCGATATAGCAACAGTACAAATCGGAGCCAAAACCCCGAAACTAGGAGTAGCTTCTGAAAAAGGGAAACCAGCAGTTTTGGTAACTGTTACCAAACAACCTTCCACCAATACGCTGGAATTGACGGATAAGCTGGATGCCTCTTTACAAGAACTGCAGAAAACACTGCCTACAGATGTGCATATCTCCACTGATATATTTCGCCAATCCCGCTTTATCAGTAGTTCCATCGACAACATCCAAAAAGCTCTCTTTGAAGGAGCCCTGTTTGTCATCATCGTCCTGTTTTTCTTCCTGATGAATTTCCGGACGACAATCATTTCCCTGGTCGCTTTACCTCTTTCCTTACTAGTGGCTATCCTGGTCTTACACGCCTTAGGATTAACGATTAACACCATGAGCTTAGGAGGACTAGCTATTGCCATTGGCTCACTTGTAGACGATGCCATTGTGGACGTAGAGAACGTATATAAACGCCTTCGGGAAAATCACTTACGCCCTGTCGAGCAGAGGAGAACGACTTTAGAAGTTGTCTTCGAAGCTTCCAAAGAGGTGCGGATGCCTATATTGAACTCCACTCTCATCATCATCGCCTGCTTCCTGCCGCTCTTTTTTCTTTCCGGTATGGAAGGCCGGATGCTTATTCCTCTGGGAATTGCTTTTATTGTAGCCCTTTTTGCCTCTACCATAGTCGCATTAACCCTTACTCCGGTGATGAGCAGCTATATGCTAACGACCAAAAAAGCCTTGAAAAAAAGCGAAAAAGAACCTTATGTGTCCCGGGTACTCAAAAAAGCTTATAAACGTGCCTTATCCCAAGCTCTTTCTCACAAAAAAATTGTACTGGGGATTACTGGCGGTCTGTTTATCTTTTCTTTGATCGTCATGCTGAATCTCGGCCGAAGCTTTCTACCGCCCTTCAATGAAGGTTCTCTTACCATCAATATCAGTACAATGCCGGGCATTTCTCTGGAAGAATCAGACCGTATGGGATTAATAACGGAAAAAATACTGATGGACATTCCCGAAATCCAAACAGTTGCCCGAAAAACAGGCCGGGCAGAACTGGACGAACACGCCTTAGGGGTAAACGTATCGGAAATTGAAGCCCCTTTTGTATTGGACAAAAGGAGCCGGGACGAGTTTTTGGCAGACGTACGCCAACAATTGGGAACACTGAAAGGGGTGAATGTAGAAATCGGACAACCGATTTCCCACCGGATCGACGCCATGTTGTCCGGAACAAAAGCCAATATAGCCATTAAATTATTCGGAAACGATCTGAATAAATTATTCAACCTGGGGACACAAATAAAACAAGCGATTCAAGATATCGATGGAATAGCTGACTTAAATGTGGAACAGCAAATTGAACGTCCGCAACTCCAAATCAAACCCAAACGGGATATATTGGCAAAATATGGGATTACGTTACCCCAATTCTCGGAATTTGTCAATGTGGCTCTTTCCGGAAAAGTCGTTTCCCAAGTAAACGAAGGAGGAAAAGTATTTGATCTGACGGTTAAAATCAACGACGTAAACCGGGAAAATATGGAAGCTATCGGCAATCTGATGCTGGACGCCAATGGCAAAAACGTTCCCCTCCATTATGTTGCTGAGATTCTTCCCCTAAGCGGCCCCAACACGATCAGCCGGGAAAATGTGCAGCGAAAAATTGTCGTTTCGGCAAATGTAGCCGGCAGGGATTTAAAAGGAGTAGTGAACGATATACAAAAAGAGGTGGGAGAAAAAATAAGTCTCCCCGAAGGTTACCACATCGAATATGGTGGTCAATTCGAGAGCGAACAGGCAGCTTCCCGCATCCTTTTTCTGACATCTCTGATCTCGCTGCTGATCATCTTCCTGATCCTCTACCACGAATTCCGGAATCTCTCTTTGTCCGGTATTATCATGTTGAATTTGCCTCTGGCTATCATCGGTGGAATCATCAGTATCTGGATCACTTCCGGAGTCATCAGTATCCCGGCTATCATCGGGTTTATCTCTCTATTCGGAATAGCTACCCGGAACGGAATATTACTCGTATCCCATTATAACCAGTTACGCTCAGAAGGCTGCTCGCTAAAAGAAAGTATCCTCCAGGGATCCCTGGACCGATTAAACCCCATCCTTATGACAGCCTTAACCTCCGCTCTGGCCCTCATTCCTCTCGCTGTAGGAGGTAGTTTACCAGGCAATGAAATACAGAGCCCTATGGCCCAGGTGATTTTAGGCGGCTTACTCAGTTCTACCTTGCTGAACGGTTTCGTGATTCCGGTTGTATATCAATTATTGAACAGAAAAAAAGAAATCGTAAAAGAGTGAAGATTTGTAAAATGAAATAGAAAACCATATGAAACCCGTTCAAACAAAAAATATAAAAAGGAAGACAACTTACTTTTTCTGAACAGCTATCCGGTATATGCCCGATCAGACCGATAAATCAAACCGCATCAAGCGGAAAACGATAATCGGCCTGATCGGACCGGAAAACCATAAATCGGGCAGAAAATTCTTTTATAAAACAGGACTAAGCTTGTTGTAAATGTTAAAATATACAAAAAAGGATTTTCCAGAAAAAGAAAATGTTCGGGTAAAATGTCTCATTAACACAAAAATTATTCATCATGAAAATAAAAAATATGAAAAAGTATTTATATGGAGGTATATTACTTCTTCTGAATATTTACCCGGTATGTGCACAATCGGATATAAATCAGGTTCTGGAAAGTATAGCCCTCAATAACAAGACCCTGAAAGCAGGTGGCTATCTGACAGAAGCCCAGAAGCTGGAAGCTAAAACGGGAAAATATTTAGCTAATCCCACCATCGAATTTAATCAATTATGGGGGGATAAAAAGACGGGGGGTAACATCAATGAAATGGCTGTCGTACAAGCTTTTGATTTTCCCAGTGTATATGCTCATAAAAACAAAATAGCTCATTTGAAATCAACAAATTACGATTTACAATATGCAGTAGGACGCCAACAGATTTTACTCACCGCTCAGCAAACTTGTCTGGAAATTATCTATTTGCGGAAGCAAAAAAAATTACTGAACGAAAGAGTGGAAAACGTACAAAAATTATCGGATCTGTATCAAAAACGTTTGGAAGAAGGCGATGCCAATCAGCTGGATATTAATAAGATTCAACTAGAACTTTTGAACATTCAAAACAGCGAGCGCCTTAATACAGTTGCTTTAAAGGCCAAAATAGAACAACTTCAAACCCTTAACGGAGGTATTCCGGTTGAATTCAGCGATACGACTTATCCCAACTGGCTTCTGCCGGCTTATCAGCAACTGGAAACCAGTTACCTGAACTTGGATCCCAACTTAAAAAGCCTGACCAGCCAGGCCGAAATTGCAGGCCGGGAAATCCGGTTGAGCCGGGCTCAGTCCCTTCCTAAATTCGATTTGGGTTACCGGAGAAATGGTGGAAATGAGGAAACATTAAATGGTTTCGTAATCGGTCTTTCTATTCCTTTGTTTGAAAACAAGAACACGGTCCGAAGAGCCAAAACTCAATACGAATATTCCAATGCCTTGATAGAAGACAATACCCAAAACCTGAAATCCAACTTGCAACAGTGGTATGAAAAAGCCTCAGCCTTAAACACTTCCTGTAAAGCATACGCTAGCATTCTGTCCGGACAACACAATATAGAACTTTTAAATAAAGCATTGGCTGCAGGACAGATTTCCATGATCGACTATTTTACAGAAATTGACACTTTATACGATAGCCAGGAAAATTACCTGACAGTAGAACAAGATTATTATATTACACTGAGTCAACTACTTCAGTATCAATTATAGCAAAATAAATGTAACCCAAAGGCAACGCAAATGTCTTCAGTTAAAAAGTCGCAGCTACTCTAAAAAATTGATAATATTCCGCTGAAGAATAAACGGGAAATATTTTACAGCTAACAAAACTTAACCGAACGAACCCGCCATGAGTTTGTTCGGTTTTGTGCTTCCTTGAGCATCCTCTTAAAGATAAGGTTTGAAGATTCAAACGGGGAAAATCTCTCCGCTAAAAAGACTTGTTTTAATCGTCTAAAGAATGTATATCGATCTCTGAATTAGCATCCAATAAGCGCTTGGCTGTAAGCGGATCCCTTTCCACTCCTTCTCCTTTATAATACATCAATGCCAAATAACAACGGGCTCTTAAATCTTTTCTTTCTATCGCCATTTCATAATAAACCCTGGCCTGTTGAAAATTCACTTCTGTGCCCTGCCCATAATGATACATATTCCCCACCATAAAAAGGACAGCCGGATCTTCCGTTCCGGCTAATTCTAAATAAAGCCGAAACGCCATTTCATAATTACCTTGATTATAAAGCTTTTCAGCTTTAGCCTTCTTATAATAAAAGACGGAATTTTTTTCCTTCTTTTCCATAGGAACCTTGAATTTCTAAGAGGTAAGAACGATCTTGTTCACACACAAAACGTCCGTTT
>NZ_JH594598.1:72030-153035 GCF_000243215.1 Odoribacter laneus YIT 12061
AAACGGACGTTATTTAAGGTCATAAATTATTGATATACATAAAATTACAACTATACAACCTATTTTTTATAATCGATTGTTTTTTCTACTTCCTTTCCGTCGGACTTTGCTTTTTACCTTTATTTTTCCGGGGAAATAAGACCTTGGAAACGTTTGAATAAAATTATCAAAAAACTTTTTTTATTCGGGGGAAATTTATATTTTTGTATCGGAGGTGAGGATTCCAAATTATAGGAATTCTTTTTTAGATAAAAGGCACTTATTGGAGGATAAGTGTCATTTATTTTTTTTATGTATTAACTAGAGCTTAAATTATATATTATGACTGGAAAAGTATCTTACGTAACGAAAGAGGGTTTAAAAAAGCTCCAGGACGAGCTTGACAGACTTCAAAATGTGGAAAGAGCTAAAATATCCAAAGCAATTGGAGAAGCAATTGAAAAAGGAGATATTTCAGAAAATGCAGAATACGATGCAGCTAAAGATGCCCAAGGCTTGTTGGAGGCTAAAATCGCCCAATTACAGGACACGATTGCCAGTTGCCGGGTGATTGATGAATCTCAATTAGACACGTCGAAAGTACAAATGTTAAATAAAGTCACGATCAAGAATATCAAAACGGGAGCTACGATGACTTATACCTTGGTATCCGAAACAGAAGCAGACTTTAAAGCAGGAAAATTATCCATCCACACCCCTATTGCCCAAGCTTTAGTGGGTAAAAAAATCGGTGATAAAGTCACTGTAAAAGTCCCGGCCGGTGAAATGGAATTGGAGATTTTAGACATTCGTTTATAAGGCAAAAATACGTTAGACGATAAAGTACCGACTCAAAAACCCAAAAATATGGCATCTATTTTTACGAAAATAATTCGGGGAGAAATTCCTTCTTATAAGGTAGCTGAATCTGACAAATATTATGCCTTTCTGGATATAGCTCCTTTACAGAAAGGACATACTTTAGTCGTTCCCAAACAGGAAGAAGATTATATTTTTGACTTGAGTGATGAGGAATTAGCCGGGATGATGGTCTTCGCCAAAAAAGTAGCAAAAGCCCTTCAAAAAAGTGTTCCTTGTCAACGGATAGGAGTAGCAGTGCTGGGGCTGGATGTACCCCATGCTCACATCCATCTGGTTCCTCTCCAACAAGGAAATGATTTGAATTTTTCCAATCCCAAAAAGGAATTTCCAAAAGAAGAAATGCAGGCATGCGCCGATCTTATCGCTTCGAATATGGAGTAATTTATCCGGAAAACCGGAATAATTTATCCGATAGAGGTCTCCCAAGATCGTCTTTTTGACTCTACTTCTTTTCGCTATGGACAAAGACTTGTCCGACGATTCGCTGAGACAAACCTTTTTCTCAAAGGAAAAAGGTTTGTTTCATTTATCAGTAAAATGTGAATCCGTTTCTGCGGACAAATCTATAGCTATTTTCAAAAAGTCGGTCCCCAAGGGGGACTCTTCTTTTTTTACCAGAAATATGTTAATTTTACCCGTCGAAAACAAATCCCGGAACGATGAAAAAGCGTGAAATGCATAATGCTTATGCCGACTTGGAAGGATACAATTGCTTTGGATGTTCTCCTACCAATCCTTTTGGCCTGAAATGCAAATTTATAGACGAAGGAGAATATATTACCTGTCATTGGATGCCCTCGGAAAACTATCAGGGTTTCTTTCATATCTTACACGGAGGCATACAAGCTACTTTAATCGATGAAATTGCAAGCTGGGCCATCTTCTCGCATGCTCAAACGGCAGGAGTAACAACCGGAATGGAGATTAAATATCGTAAACCTGTTTACACGGATAGAGGCGAAATTTCCTTGAGAGCCAAGGTAGTAAAAGTAGAAAAACGACTTGTTACCGCCCGGGTTGAATTATTCAATGCGGCCGGAGAATTGTCGACAGAGGCCGATGTGGTGTATATGGTATATCCGGAAGAAATAGCCAAACGAAAATTGGATTGGCCGGGAGTAGAAGCCTTTTATAAAGCAGAATAAAAACATTCGTAAAGGAAAGTGGAATATAAACAATAATCAGGTGTCTGTGCAAAATGAAAAAATATAAAAATGTAGTTTGGGATTGGAATGGAACGCTATTAGACGATGTAAAGACAGGAGTCAATACGTTAAATTGTATGTTGGAAAAAAGAGGACTCCCCACGCTTAGTCTCGCCACTTACCGGGATGTATTCGGATTTCCGGTGGAAGATTTTTACCGGAAAGTAGGATTCGATTTTCAACGGGAGAATTTACACGAAATTTCCGTCGATTTCGTAAATACATACGATCTCTTTGCCAAGGGTATTTGTTTAAATCCGGGAGTGGCCGACACATTACGTCAAATTCAGCAACTGGGAATAAAACAATATATATTGTCTGCCCTAAGAGAAGATCTGTTGAAGCAAATGGTCGTTGATTTTCATATTCAGCACTATTTTTATCAGGTATGCGGTTCCGACAATATCTACGCCGCAGGGAAAGTCGAACGGGGAAAACGAATGGTAGAAAAATACCTGATTTGTCCCGCAGAAACGCTGATGATAGGCGACACTATCCATGATGCAGAAGTCGCAAAAGCCTTGGGATTCGACGTACTTTTATATACAAGAGGACATAACAGCAGCGATCGGCTGGCCCAAACGGCTGAAATAATCACCCAAATGAACCAAATACCGGACTTCCTCGATAAGGCTGACTAATTTCAGACAGTTACAGGTATTTTTACACGCTCAAGGGAGATATTCCTGCTGAATATTTTTCATAGCTGCAAATAAATTATTCCGCACGTGAGGAGAAAAAGTTTCCATTTCCTGAAGAAGACGTCGGACAGCATCCCGGTTAGTGGCATGTTCATGCGGACATAATTTTTTCTGCTTCCGGAAGTTCCGGTAAGCGGCGTACTGGGTCGTTTCTGCATTGGTTATATAAATAAAAGGACGGATTAAAGTAAAAGTCCCGTCGAACATAGCCAGTTTAGGCGGCATACTGGCCATCGTTCCATTAAACATCATACTCATCAGCAAACTCTCGACCGCATCGTCCCGGTGATGTCCCAATGCCAGCTTCGTACATCCCCATTCTTTTGCTATTTCAAACAAAGCTTTCCGTCTATTCCAGGAACATACAAAACAAGCCGGCTTTCCGGAATTTTCCTTTACTTCCGTATTGACCGTTCTTACAATTAATTCGACCCCCAAACGGTCGCATAATTCCTGAATATATATATGATCGGTTTCGTAAACGACATTTTCGACGGCAATATGAGCAGCCACTACGGTATAATGTTTTTTTGGATCCCGGGCTCTTAACGCCAATACTTCCAACAAAGCCAGAGAATCTTTCCCGCCGGATACACCCACCAATATTTTCTCCCCCTCCTCTATCATATTGTAATCATATATAGCCTTACCGGCTTTCCGGAAAAATTCCCGCATAAATAATTTTTCTTCCTTATTTCCCATCTCTCTACTATTAATTTTACCGTTTCCCTCCCTCTTTTTCGATACACAAAAATAAACGGAATTCTTTTTTTTTAAAGTTTTTTACTTTGTAAAATATTTCACTATCTTCGTCTCTGTTATGCGACAGTAGGTTTGCAAATTTACATTATAGATTCAAAGACAGAGCTATAAGCTGTCTTATGTGTTGTCAAAATAAATGTTATTATAATCACCGATCAATTTCAATTTCATGAAAAAAACCCTATTTTTTATTGTATGTGCCCTTTTGGGACAGCAAACGATAGCACAAACAAAACCTTACTGGCAGGATGTTCAGACCGTAGCTGTAAACAAAGAGTATCCACGCTCTTCTTTTATGACTTACGAAAGTCGGGAAAATGCCTTGAAATCGGATTATGCTTCCAGCAAGTTTTATAAACTGCTAAACGGGACATGGAAATTCTATTTCGTTGATTCTTACAAAGATCTTCCGGAAAACATCACAGACCCCGCCCTCAGCACCGACACCTGGAACGATATACAGGTACCGGGGAATTGGGAAGTTCAAGGATACGGAGTAGCTATTTATACCAATCACGGATATGAATTTAAACCTCGTAATCCGCAACCGCCGACATTACCGGAGGCGAATCCGGTAGGGGTATACCGGCGGGACATTGAAATTCCGGCCGATTGGCTGGAGAGAGACATCTTCCTAAACATTGACGGAGCAAAATCCGGCGTATATGTCTATATAAACGGTCAGGAAGTAGGCTACAGTGAAGACTCCAAAAATACAGCAGAATTCCGTATCAATCCCTATGTAAAAGCAGGTAAAAATGTCCTGACTTTAAAAATTTACCGATGGAGTACCGGTTCTTATCTGGAATGTCAGGATTTCTGGCGGATGAGCGGAATTGAACGGGATGTTTATCTGTGGTCGCAACCCCAAACTGCCCTGAAAGATTTCCGGGTAATATCCACCCTGAACGACCAGTATAAAGACGGAATATTTACTTTGAGTATGGATTTACGCAACAACAGTTCCCAACCGGCTCAGTTAACCGCTCTTTATGAATTGTTGGACCGGGAAGGCAAAGTTGTAGCTACCTCTTCCGAACAAATTCACCTGAAAGCCGGAAGCGTAGAAACCGTGAATTTCCAAAAGACGTTGCCCGATGTCCGCACCTGGACTTCTGAGGATCCCCAGCTTTATCAGTTGTTAATGACCTTGCAAAAAGCCGATCAAACGATAGAAATTGTCCCCTTTCCGGTCGGATTCCGGAAATTCGAAATCCGTCAGATTGCAGAAAAGGATGCCAATGGACACCCTTATTCGGTATTTATGGTAAACGGACAACCCATCAAATTGAAAGGGGTAAACATCCACGAACACAATCCCCTCACAGGCCATTATGTAACCGAAGAATTGATGCGGAAAGATTTCGAACTGATGAAACAAAACAATCTGAATTCTGTACGTCTTTGTCATTATCCCCAAAGTCGCCGGTTTTACGAATTATGCGATGAATATGGATTATATGTATACGATGAGGCCAATATTGAATCCCATGGTATGTATTACGATCTGCGTAAAGGCGGGACCTTGGGAAATAATCCGGAATGGCTGAAAGCCCATATGGACCGAACCATCAATATGTATGAACGGAATAAAAACTTCCCGAGTGTCGCCATCTGGTCGCTCGGAAACGAAGCTGGGAACGGATATAATTTTTACCAGACTTATCTTTGGATAAAAGAACGGGAGAAAGCCGGCATGAACCGTCCTGTATGTTACGAACGCGCCTTATGGGAATGGAATACGGATATGTATGTTCCCCAATACCCCAGCGCCAAATGGTTGGAACATATTGGAAAAAACGGCAGTGACCGTCCTGTAGTACCCTCAGAATATTCCCATGCCATGGGTAATTCTTCCGGTAATCTTTGGGACCAATGGCAAGCCATTTATAAATACCCGAATTTACAAGGAGGTTATATCTGGGATTGGGTAGATCAGGGAATCTGGGTAAATAAAGACGGCGGTTATTGGGCTTATGGCGGAGATTTCGGAGAAAACACTCCCAGCGACGGGAATTTTCTGATCAACGGTATTGTCCAACCGGACCGGACTCCTCATCCCGCTATGGCTGAAGTGAAATATGTACATCAAAATGTCGCTTTCACAAGTCCTCAAGATTCGTTGTTCCCTTCAAAAGCAACGACGACATTAAAGACGTTCCCGGTTGACATCACAAACCGTTTTTATTTCACCGATCTTTCCCGGTATAGAATTAAATATGTCCTTACAGCAAACGGGAAGAAAATCTCTGAAAAAGAACTTCCCCTGCAATTGGCTCCGCAACAAACGAAAAAAGTAAATATCCCGCTCGCCCTAAGAGCAGCAAAAGGTATGGAATACCATCTGAATTTTTACGTTTACACCCGGAATCCAGAACCGGGGATTCCGGCAGGAAGTCTTATTGCTCAAGAACAATTCCAACTCTTCAACCCTTTAAAAGCATTGAATTATACTCCTAAGGGAGGCCCTAAAATAGAAACGGCGACGGAAGGCGACAATCTGATTGCGAAATCCTCCCTCGTAAATTTCGTATTCAATAAACGAAACGGACTTGTAACCTCTTACCGGGTGAAAGGCACAGAATATTTTTCCGATGGTTTCGGAATCCAACCCAATTTCTGGCGGGCCCCCAGCGACAATGACTACGGTAACGGTGCCCCTACCCGCTTACAGGTGTGGAAGCAATCCAGTAAAAATTTTCAGGTAACGGATGCCGATATTTCTGAAGAAGGTAATGCTGCGGTTATCAAAGCGACCTACCTCTTAGCTGCCGGAAATCTGTATATTATTCAGTATAAAATTTTCCCCGACGGAATTGTAAAAGTAAATGCAGCATTTACATCCACTTCTATGGAAGAAACCCCGACAGAAGTTTCAGAAGCAACCCGCACAGCTACTTTCAGTCCGGAGGTAAAAGCCGCCCGGGAAAAAACCTCAAAACTGGAAGTACCCCGTATAGGAGTCCGCTTCCGTTTACCCCTTATGCTGAACCAAATTCAATATTTCGGACGAGGACCGGAAGAAAATTACGTGGACAGGAATGCCGGGACTTTCGTAGGACTTTATAAGTCGACAGCTGAGGAACTTTATTATCCTTACGTACGTCCCCAGGAAAACGGACATCATACCGATACCCGCTGGTTGGCTTTGACAACCGATAAAGGGAACGGCTTACTGATCAAAGCGGACAGTACCATCGGATTTAACGCCCTGCGAAATGCCATCGAAGATTTCGATTCGGAAGAAGCCCTTCCCCACGATTACCAATGGTCCAATTTCACACCGGAAGAAATTGCCAATCATAATCCGGAACTGGCTAAAAATAAACTGAGGAGAATGCATCACATCAATGACATAAAACCCCGTAACTATATTGAGGTATGTGTAGATATGAAGCAACAGGGCGTCGCCGGTTATAGCAGCTGGGGAGCTCGTCCGGAACCCGGCTACAACATTCCGGCCAATCAGGATTATAAGTGGGGCTTTACTTTAGTACCGCTTTCCGGTACTTCTGAATTAGCACCTAAATCCAGAATAAATTACGAACCCGTTCGGTAAAAAAACAAATATAAATAGCCGGAAAATTGAAGAAAAATAGATTAACACTGCGCTGACAAAGGAACTAAAGTGATTATAATTCCTTCATCCGAACCGAAGGTTCCTTCCTCAACCAATCGTCAGTGAAACATCAATCCATTTTCTTAAACAGTTTTCCGGCTATTAATAAATTTCTCCCCCAATTAACGTTCTTTTACGCAACGTACTGCATATCCCAAATAACGTGCATTATTGGTCGGCGGACAGCAAACAGATGCGCTGAAATAAAAATTAGCCCCATAGGTAGTAGACCCGTAATCGGGTGCCGATGTCCATTGCGAACCGTTGCTGCCGATGCTACTATAACTGCCCGTACCGCTACCGTAATAGCCATTTAAGGGATACCAGGCTTTTTCGCCGGTCCCTCGTCCCTGAATATAAAACCAAAAACCACCGTCCTCTTTCAAAGTTTCGAGGTTTGCAGCATTCGCTGTAGCAGCTTTACCGTTATTGAATTTTGTGTATGTCGTCTGGAAACCGAAATACAGGTATTGAGGCGGCAGGCAGTAACCTGCAGGACAGGGATCAAAAATACTCTTATGGGTATAATCGAGTGAAATATAACCCGGATTGCGGGTATCGCCATAATAATTGGTATAAGAAAGTGGCGTATGTTGTCCCCATAGGTTGTAATAAGCTTCTCCGACAAGCGAGCATCCTCTACCGGGATGGGCAATAGCTTCTTTAAGGTCCATGGAATGACAAACAGACGAATTTTCGTCACCCGTAAAGCGTTCTGTAACAGCTTCCGCCTCTAAAGCGCCCTGTTTCAATGACCATATCTGGTTTAAGGTCGGAGAACCATTTACGGAATGAAGCGCTCCCGGGAAAGGCACATTGAATCCCCAGCAATAAGCTAAACCTGTGGTAAGCAAAACATCGGCCGAATTCTCGCCCGGATTGGCTCTTTCCGCACCCAGATTCCGGTCCATCGCTTCAACGTCGCCAATTGCTGTCCATTGTTCTTCCGTCAGTAACCATTTCGAAGGATCCGTAGCCGTCGGAATATTGTCGGCAGTAAATTTATAAACCTGAAGTTTACTGGTTTCCGTAGGATCGTCAGCTGCATCAACCACCCAGATATGCCAGGTCCAGAGGGCTCCGGCTGCAGCATCGCTTCCATAAACCGTAATAACGGCATTCCCCTTCCGTCCTGCACTTACTGTAAAGTAAATAGAAGAACCGGCCAATTCTTCACTGATTGAAGCGTCTCCCCGGACAGTCACACCTCCGCCCAACTGTAACGAACCGCTCACGGCATTGCCATTATTCATGGCAGCTATCCCTTGCGGCCCATTTCCCCTAACATTCGCAGGGAAACGATAGGTACGGTCTTCCGCTGCAGCCTGTACCACATAACAGTTTGCAGTCGCCTCTGTACCTAAATCAATAACCGTTCCGCCATCCGGGAATTCCCGTGTAGATACGGCTTTTATCAGGCAATCGGAAAGATTACTGCTTTCACCCTCCATCCATACAACTTGCGCTTGCGGAATCGCTACCGAAGGCTGGGTAAAAACAATGTGACGTTTGATATTAGGTTCTGCTGTGAGGATGACCTCTGCCGAACGTTCCTGCCCATCGGCGTTTCGCTCAGCCAGAAAAGCCAGTGTTTCGTTATGCATTTCGCTGCGGGCCTTCACCTGAGTGAGCCATGTCGCTTCGGCAGGGATCGTCACCGTATAATCGGTATTGGTCGTTACAGCTACCAATACCGTTTCTCCCTCGGCTGCAAGCGTATAAGTTTTCTCTTCGATGTTTACTACACGCACGGCCTTTTGAGTCACACGGATACATTGCTCCAAAGGATTCGAAGCAGCTATCAACCCGACTTCCGTTTCCCGAGGTTCCCCTGCCGTATTGGCCATAGCACTGAAAGTCAATAATTCGATACCTTCCTCTGTACGGGTACTGACCAAAGAAAGCCACACCGCCGCTTCATCAGGAATTTTCACGGCATATTCCAGATTAGCTTTTACCTCAATGGTAAATTCCCCACCCGCTGCCTCGATTTCATACTCCGAAACAGAAGGTTCCAGTACAAGAGTTGGATCATCTTCACAACCTGTAAACAACAGGGCTGTAAATAACAATAACATTGAAACTAATTTCATAAAGCTTGTATTTAAAAAGATTATTATTGAAACCAAAAATAACACTTTCATTTTATTTTCTTAAATAAATCTTAATTTTTTAACTTATCTCTGTAGGATACAAAATCATGTACTCTTATTTTTGGCCTAAATTTTATGTATACCTTATAGATCAACTACTGCTCGGCAGATAAATAATTCCACCGTACTTCGCACATCAATTCCCTGATTTCAAAATACTTCAACCTGTAACAATAACGTAACAATAATGTAACACATCCGTCACAAGAGGTATGTAATATTGCATACAGAAAAATTATCTTTTAAATAGAAAAAAAATGAACAAACTTTTAATCGTTATTTTAGTACTGGCCTTAGCAGCCTGCGGAAATTCGAAAAAAAATAAAGCGGGCTCTACAAATGCTGAAGATATAACCCTTACAGGAGCAGGGGCTACTTTTCCCCTTCCTTATTATAATCTGGCATTCAAAACATATAAAGATTCCACCGGCGTAGCAGTTACTTATGGGGGTATCGGAAGTGGCGGGGGAATACGGAGTTTGAAAGACCGAATTGTAGATTTTGCCGGAAGTGACGCCTTCCTTTCTGACAAAGAAATCAGTGAAATGCCTTCCCAGACGATTCATATTCCCACTTGTCTGGGAGCCGTCGTGCTGGCTTATAACCTGCCGGAAGTAAAGGATCTGAAACTTACCGGGGAAATTATCGCCGATATTTATTTGGGAAAAATAACGAATTGGAAGGATCCCCGAATCAAAGCAATTAATACTCACGCTTCTTTGCCGGACAAAGCGATCCATGCCGTTTACCGTTCAGACGGCAGCGGAACGACTTATGTATTCAGCGACTATCTTTCCAAAGTCAATGAGACATGGGCTACCCAGGTCGGTACAGGGAAAGCGCTGAAATGGCCGGCAGGAATCGCCGCTAAAGGGAATCCGGGAGTGGCTGGAACAATCAGTCAAACGGAAGGGGCCATCGGATACATCGGTTCAGAATATGCCTTCGCTTTGAAAATACCTGTAGCCTTACTGCAAAACCAAGCCGGGAATTATATTACACCCAGCACAGAAAGTATTTCGGCCGCAGCTTCAACCGAGCTTCCGGCAGATACCCGGACTATGATTACCAATTCCCAGGCTGCCGACGCTTATCCGATCAGTTGTTTCACCTGGATTATCTTATACAAAGAACAAGCTTATAACAACCATACCCTGCAACAAGCAGAAGCCAATATTAAATTGTTGCATTGGATGCTCAGTGATGCAGCACAGCAGTTGACCACGAAAGTACATTATTCTCCGCTGCCCCAAACAGCAAAAGAAAATGCAAAACTTTTACTGCAGTCCGTGACATTTAACGGAGCACCCCTTCTGAAATAACGACTTTATCTATGATTTTAAGGGAGTAAATACCCTTAAAATCATAACCTTCAAATCTCAAAAGAATGCGGGATTATATTTTCAAACGCTTACTTTTTATTTGCGCCTTACTGATTCTTCTAATATGTGGCGGAATGTTTTATTCCCTCATAAGCGGTGCAATACCGGCTTTTGAGCATTTTGGAGTTTTCCGTTTTATATTTTCGGCAGAATGGGATCCGCATCCCGAAGCCGAACAATACGGAGCTCTTTCGTTCATCACCGGAACAGTACTGACCTCTTTTCTGGCCCTGGTATTTTGCTTGCCGTTTTCCCTTCCGGTAGCTCTGTTTACCGGAGAGTATTTCAAAGGAAAAAAGGTAGCCTCCGTCATCAGTGCCGTCATCGATTTACTAGCCGGAATTCCTTCTATCGTCTATGGGTTATGGGGATTTTATACCCTCCGCCCCCTTATCATGGATTTAGGACTTTCCAGTCAGGGATTCGGAATACTTACAGCTTCTCTCGTTCTGGCCATCATGATTATACCTTATGCAGCTTCTTTAAGTGCTGAATTCATTTCTATGGTTCCCAGGGAATTGAAAGAAGGAGCCTATAGTCTGGGGGCTACCCGCCTAGAAGTCATCCGGAACGTAATTTTCCCGGCTTCGGGCTCCGGAATCTTTGCCAGTTATATCCTAGCCTTGGGGAGAGCCCTAGGAGAAACAATGGCTGTAACAATGCTGATCGGGAATACCAATAATATTCCCTATTCCCTTGGGGATACCGGAAATACAATGGCCAGTGTTATCGCCAACCAATTCGGAGAAGCCGACGGACTGAAATTAAGTTCTTTGATTGCTATTGGTCTGCTTTTATTTCTGATCACAGCCATCATTAACTTTATCGGAAAGCTGATTATGAAAAAATTAAGTTAACTCATGCCCGAAAATGAAACCTATGAGCAGTTTAACCTATCGACATTTTAAAGACCGCTTATTCTTTTGGACGGTTTGTATTTTCTCCGCCCTGACGGCAATTCCTTTAATCCTCATTATCTGGGAAGTCGTCAAGAAAGGCTACAAACAAATCAACCTGAATTTTTTTACGGAAACGGCACCCAGTACACTGGATGCCATGCTGGCACGCAATAGCGGAGAACTAATCCCCGGAGGTATTGCCAATGGTATTACCGGTACCCTCCTCATGGTAGTGATTGCCTCTCTATTGGCCATTCCTACCGGCATTCTAGGCGGTATTTATCTGTCAGAAAAGCCGAAAACCTGGTTTTCTATTCTGATTCGTTTCCTTACCGATTTAGTACAAGGCAGTCCTTCTATCGTCATCGGTATCATTGCCTATTCTTGGATTGTAAAGCCTTTAGGAAGCTATTCCGCTCTGGCCGGCAGTATTGCCCTCTCCATTATGATGCTTCCGTTGATCATCCGTTCGACCGAAGAAACTCTTAAAATGTTACCCGGTAGTCTGAAAGAAGCAGGATTAGCCCTCGGAGCCTCCTATACCCGTGTTATTCTAAAAGTCCTGCTTCCCTCCGCTTTCGGAGGATTATTTACAGGAATTCTGCTGGCCATTTCACGAGTCATGGGAGAAACCGCCCCTCTTATGCTTACAGCTTTGGGAAGTTCTGCTATCAACTGGGATATACTCAAACCCACCAGCGCCGTTCCACTACTGATCTGGGAATTTTACAACGACCCCAATCTGATCGATATGATCTGGAGCTCCTCCCTCTTTCTTTTGCTCTCAATCCTCCTATTAAATATCATAGCTAAACAAGTCGCCCGAAAATGGAAAATACAATAACTTTGAAAAAACAAACGGTTGAAAACAAAAAATATATGTCTACGGCAATCCCTGAAGATCCGATATTACAACTGAAAAAGGTTTCGATCTCTTATACAGCGGGAAAAAATGCAGTGAACAATGTCAATGCCGATATCCGGAAAAAATGTATTACCGCCATTATGGGGCCATCCGGATGCGGAAAAAGTACTCTCCTCAGAGCAATCAACCGTATGCACGAACTCTATCCCGATATACGGATATCCGGAGAGATTTTGATGAATAATCGAAATATTCTGAAAATGAATCCGATGGAAGTGAGACGCATGGCCGGTATGGTTTTCCAACGCCCCAATCCCTTCCCCACCATGAGCATATACGAAAATGTCTTAGCCGGCTATAAACTGAATGGAATTTCCCTCCCCAAAAAAGAAAAAGACGAACTGGTCGAAACCTGTCTGACAAACGTCGGCCTGTGGAACGAAGTGAAAGACTCTCTTTTGAAAAAAGGGACTTTTCTTTCCGGAGGACAACAACAACGGCTTTGTATTGCAAGGGCTTTAGCCTTGAAACCAGAAGTACTGTTAATGGACGAACCCACATCCGCCCTCGATCCCATAGCTACCAACCGGATAGAAGAACTCTTGCTGCAACTGAAAAACGAATTCACCATTCTCATCGTCACGCACAATATGTCCCAAGCCGCCCGTATCTCGGATTATTCGATGTTTATGTATCTCGGAGAATTGATTGAATACGACAAAACCCAAAACATGTTTACAAATCCAAAAGACAAGCGGACAGAAGAATACCTGAACGGACAGTTCGGATGATGCAAAACCAGTAGCACAATCCATTTATAAAATTTACACAAATCTAGAATCTTTATCAATTATGAATAGACTGAGAGAAAAATTCTTTCTGAGAATAAGCCAGGATTTTGAAGTGATGTCGAAAATGGTCATACAGCAAATCCATCAAACACAACGACTTTTGGAAACCAATACGCTTCCGGAAATTTATACGGAAATCCACAACAATGAACGCATCATCGATAGTCTGGATGTAAAAATGCGGGATGAGGTTATCAATACCATCGTCCTTTATAGTCCCCGAGCCGGCGATTTACGCAAAATTATGGCTTATTACGACATGACGGCTTATCTGGAACGAATCGGCGACCTTCTCATAAATATTTCCATATTCATGAATCAGGTCAATATCGGAGGCGCTATTTTTCCCTTATATAAAAATCATATATCTAAATTGTGGACAGTGGCAGAAAACATGGTGCAAAATGCTATATTTGCCTTTACCTGTGAAGATAATAACCTAGCCAAAGAAACAATTAACCTGGATGATATAGTCGACACTTTACACCATGAATTAACCCAGAAATTAAGGACTCAAAATGCAGACAAGACACTCAAAGAACAACAATTGACAGACATTTTAAGTCTGAGTAGCATATCCTATAACATTGAACGGATCGGAGACAATGCAACCAACATTGCAGAAGCAGCTATCTATCTGATGGAAGGGAAAAATATCAAACATCAGGGAAAAGAAAATACAGATATTTTGCAAGCGGGCAGCGAAGGATGACGAAAAAAGAATATAAGACTCAATATAAAAACAGATACCTTAAATCACAAATAACATATGGAAAGGAAAAAAATTTTAGTGGTCGACGACGAAGAGGATTTATGCGAAATTCTTCAATTTAACCTGGAAAGTGAAGGCTTTGCTGTAGATATCGCCAACTCCGCAGAACAAGCATTAAAAATCATATCGGAAGCACATAAATTGATCCTACTGGATGTAATGATGGAAGGTATGTCCGGTTTTAAAATGGCCGAAAAGGTCAGAAAGGAAATGCACCTGAACATACCCATTATTTTTCTGACAGCCAAAGATACAGAAAACGATATGCTGACCGGCTTTAGTCTGGGAGCAGACGATTATATCCCCAAACCATTTTCTATCAAAGAAGTAAGCGCACGTGTAAAGGCAGTACTGAAACGAACCGGAAATCAGGACCTGCCGGAAACCAAACAAACAATAGAAGCCGGCGAACTGATCATTGACCTGGTTTCTAAAAATGTTATCCTCAAAGATCAACCGATATTGTTAACGAAAAAAGAATTTGAAATTTTGAGTACAATGGTCAAATCTCCCAATCGTATCTTTTCCCGGGAAGACTTTTTGACCAGAGTCTGGACCGACGACGGATATGTGTTGGAAAGAACAGTAGATGTACACATCACACGCTTACGAAAAAAACTCGGAGATTTTGGGAAACACATTGTCAACCGCTCCGGATATGGCTATTGTTTCGAAATCTGAAAATAAACAAATTTACAATCTCAAACGATTGTAAAGCCAACCCCGACAAGGACACCAAACTTTATTAAAAATCTTCGGACAACGAAATAGAACTCAATAACTTTAAACATATACCTCTGATGTATTTATCCTATAAAAAGAAAATATTCTTCTACTTTTTCCTGGTATTTCTGGTATTTACAACCATTATTGTTCTGGTACAACGCAATCGGGAAAAGGTATATAAAACAGAAAATCTACGTACCAATTTAAACACCTACACCCAACTTATCAGCCACTATATCCGACAAAATCCTCTACAGGCGGATACGGGACTAAACTCTGTGGGGAACCTCCTTCCCCTTCTCCCAGACAGTCTTCGGATTACGATAATGGACGAGAAAGGGAAAGTACTGTTTGATAATACCCTGCCAGAAGAAAGGGAAATCGAAAACCACCTATCCCGTCCGGAAATCTCTTCTGCCTTCGTACACGACAACGGCAGCGCTATCCGTTTCTCTACGACAAAAGGGAAAGAATATTATTATTACGCCTATCACAATTCCCCTTATTTTATAAGAGTCGCCCTGCCCTATAACGTAGAACTGAAAGATTACCTGGAAGGAGATAATATTTTTATGTATTTTATCGTCCTGCTTTTCTTTATTGCACTGATTTCTCTGCTTTATCTGGCCGATCGCTTCGGGAAAGCCATCACGGGATTGAACGATTTTATCACCTCTGCCGAAAATAACCAGCCCGCATATAAAAAAATCCATTTTCCGGATACCGAACTGGGCGTCATCGGTAATAAAATTATCAATAATTATAAATTACTGGAAGAAAGTAAAAATCAACTCCGGCAAGAAAAGGAAAAGCTGCTCCGGCATTTTCATTATTCCGACGAAGGTATCTGCATTTTTTCTGCCGATGGGCAAAAAACTTATGCCAATACTCATTTTATCCAATACCTGAATATCATTCTCGATGAACCTACTTTCGAAGTAAAGGCCGTCCTGGAAGAAGCAGACTTCAAAGATTTACGCATATTTCTGAAAAAAAATACGCCTGTAAATCCACAATCGACTACCCTCCCTATCTATCAGGGAAAGATCTCTAAAAACGGGAAACATTTTGCCGTAAAGTTGATCATTTTCAATGACAATAGCTTTGAAGTAACCTTAAACAATATTTCGAATACAGAAAAAAACAGGTTGCTGAAACAGGAAATGACCAATAATATCGCCCACGAACTAAAGACCCCGGTAAGCAGTATCCGAGGGTATATCGAAACACTGCTGGACCAACCCGATATTAAACCGGAAAAACAGAAATTCTTTCTAGAACGTACCTATACTCAGGTACTCCGGTTGTCCGATCTGATCCGGGATGTCGCCTTAATTACTAAAACGGAAGAAGCGGCCGATCTCTTCGAAAAAGAATGTATTAATATTCACGACACAATTACAGAAGTGACTACTGACCTGCAAAATCAAATCCGCGACAACCATATCCAAATTCTTAACAACGTAGATGAAAGTGTGGAAATCGAAGGAAATCATACCCTGCTCTATTCCATTTTCCGGAATCTGATCGACAATGCCCTCAACTATGCCGGCGAAAATATCACAATCGGCATCGATAATTATACAGAAGACAATGAATTCTATTATTTCTCCTTGTACGACACAGGATGTGGCGTAGAGGAAGCCTTTCTGGACCGGATATTCGATCGCTTCTACCGGATCAATGAAGGCAGAAGCCGCAAGAATGGCGGGTCCGGTTTAGGCCTTTCTATCGTCAAAAATGCTGTTCTCTTTCATAAAGGGCAGATTTCCGCCAAAAACAGAAAAGACGGCGGTTTGGAATTTATCTTTTCTTTACGAAAGAAGCTCTATTGAGCCCAAAATGCTGTTCTCCACAGAATTTTTGAAGTTCTTTTTTCAAAGCCTGAGCCTAAATTTATAGGTTTCAGGCTTTTCCTTTTTAATATCCCCCGTATTTCAAACAAAAAAGTTAAAAGATGTAATCCGACGCAACTATTTCAATTTTTGTACATCTTTTAAATGTCCGGGCAAAGGACAAGGGCTAAGTAATAATTATGGGAATTATAAATCATTTATTTATGGGCAATTCTTTCCTGATAGATCGGCAAGAAAAACATCGGTTCGTGCGAAAGAAAAGCGGGCATATTCTTTTATTTCCTCTTTTTTTATTGAGTTTCTTTATCGTTTCCTGTGATGATAAATACGAAGATTTAAGATACGAATACAGCGATTACGGCATTATTCACAAAAACGGAGAGCTTACGACCATTCAAACTGATCGGGGAGCCCTTGTATGCCCTTCGGTTTGGAATATTCCTGCCGAATTCAAAAACAAGGATCGTGTGCTGATTTATTTCAATTTGTTAGGAGAAGCCGACAGTACCGAACAGTTCGATTACTATGTAAGGATAAATGAAATACATAAAATTCTGACCAAAGACCTTATCGAATACAGCTCCGAAATTTCTGACAGTCTTGGGTACGACCCGATTCAACTGTATAACCTATGGATCAGTCGGGAATTTATCAACTTCGATTTCTATTACGGTGCAGGTGCTCCGAACCTAAAACACATGATCAACCTGGCCTTGCATCCCGAAAAAACGGCAGACAACCGTATTTTACTGGAATTCCGTCACAATGCTTTCCGTGATCCTTACAATTATAAATACCATGGAATCGTTTCTTTCCGAGCAGCCGAGCTCCTGGATACCCCTCAGGATTCCGTGTTATTACGGATAAAATACAGGGGGCTTGAACAAGACAAAACAGTCGATCTCACCTGGATTCCGCAGGAAAACAAGCTGATTAAACCGGAGCTGAATCCCACCGAAATTCCGCTCTCTCAAACCGAAATCCTGCACTAATTCACAAACCTTACTCTACTATTTATATAAACTCAACATCAAATTATAGAGGAAATCTCTTCCTCTATAATTTAGTTAAAAATTCAAATCCATTTCTTGTATTTCCAATTACTATTATTACCTTTGTCCGCACAATAACGGGGCGTAGCGCAGCCCGGTAGCGCATCTGCTTTGGGAGCAGAGGGTCGCAGGTTCGAATCCTGTCACCCCGACGATTGAAAAACAAGCAGTTACATGAAAATGTAGCTGCTTTTTTTATGCCTTATTTCCTACCGTGCCGTCAACGTGCCGTTTTTTACCTCAAAAATGTCAAATAACTCACGTTTAATCACACAATAGATTCATCATTCTCTGTAATCTTTTAGTGTTTGATTGAATTTTATTGCTTTTACAAAGGAAGACCATTTAGCCGATCAGCAGTTGATTTTGTGTGAAATATAGCTAATAGAAAAGATTAAAATTTTGTTTTGAAATTTCTCAATAGAAAAAAATTAGTGGAGTTGGGGGCTTAATATATAGAATCATGGAGGGTATATTTAAACAAGTTGGTAAAGTCACATTGATTTTTGTATCTTCTTTAAATAGAAGCTATGATTTTGCCAACTGTTTTTGAAAAAATTTAACTGATTTTTCATTTAAGATAGGAAAAAGAGCTCCATTAATTTATTAAAATAAAAAAGGAAGGGTCACTTCATGTTTCAAGCCCCCTTCCATATTAGCCGACTATTTTTAAATCCGTTATTGATCTTTACCATCTGGCAGATTTACCCATACCTTGTCAATTCGTACGCCATCCATATCCACTACTTCAAAGACAAAATTGTACCAACGAACTTGTTCCCCTGATTGCGGGATATGTTCCAGCAACTCCAGAATCAAACCGCCTACTGTATTATAATTACAATTTTCAAACAATTCTTCCTGCTGAAAATAAGTGAGGAAATCATAAAAAGGACATTGCCCGTCTACCAACCATCCTTCACCATTGACACGTTTGATAATATTCGGTTCTTTGTGCGTATCATTCACCGTCCCTAACAATGCTTCCAAGATGTCCCGTAAAGTAATAATTCCCTGGCACACGCCGAATTCATCGCAAATCAACGCCCGGCTGATTCCTTGTTCTTTCATCTTTTCCAAAGCCTTATACACACTCATATTCTCCGGGAAATAAGAGGCCGGACGTACAATGTCCGCCAGATTGAAATCCGGTGCATCCAGATGCAATACCAAATCCTTGAGTGAAATTACTCCCTTTACTTCGTCTTTATTACCCTCTGTCACAGGATACATATCGAAAAGCTGATTTTCCAGAGCTTTCATTACTTCATTTTTCGTCATATTCATATGCAGCCATATTATCTCATTCCGTTGGGTCATTATGTCATCTACCTTCAAATCCCCCAGCAAAAATACCCGTTCTACAATGTCTTGTTCCACTTCTTGTACCTCGCCGTCTTCTTTTCCTTCCTGTACGATTGATTTGATTTCTTCTTCAGTCACCTTACTTTCAGCCTCTTTCAATCCCAGCAAATTGAACATTCCGGAAGTACTTTTCGACAATATCCATACAAAGGGAGCAGCCGCCAGTGAGAGTATATACATCGGCCGGGCGATGATTTTAGAGGCCTTTTCTGCTATACTCAATCCGATCCGTTTCGGAACGAGTTCTCCAAAAATCAAAGTAAGATAAGTAACTACTACCACGATTACAATTTGAGCAATCATAGGCGAATAGGCTGGAGAAACACCCCAGCCCCGGAGTATACCGGCAAAATCATCTGCCAGCGTAGCCCCTGAATAAATACCCGTTAAAATCCCGATTAGTGTGATCCCAATCTGAATCGTCGAGAGAAAACGATCTGGTTCGTTAGCCAGCTTTAAGGCAAGCCTAGCTAGCTTGCTGCCTTTTTTGGCATCCGTGGAAAGACTGGATTTCCGAGCGGAAATCAACGCAATTTCGGACATTGCAAAAAGTCCGTTCAACAAAATAAGAGCTATAATGATTAAAATTTCGTTCATATAAAATTAATTTTGATGATTCCGTCCTGGACGGAGAAAAATATTCCTATGCCTAAAAGCATATACCCGAAAAGTGGGCTAGGAAGTAAGGTTTCACTCCTTTTTTAAAGGATGACCGTAATAAAAAAGTAACGAACCGCTAAATCAGGTAAACACAGCAAATCATATGCGTATGACGATTATCCAACGTAAAATACGAGGGAGTTTCAACACTCAGAATAGTCCCTAAGTACGCGGGTACAATTTCCGGAACAATTGAAAAAAATAACCGGGGAGCAGAAAAAACAGGCCGTACCTTATAGTAATAAGATTCCCTCGGTTCATCGGCATCCTCCCTCCCCTCATCGGCAGAATAATAAGCCCTTGCTACAGGTTTTACCTGATCTCTGAAAGCAGAACATTCCAAAATATCTAATTGTACCAACAAAACAAGCAGTACAAACATAAGATGTATAAAACGCCTGGGGCCTGAATCTTCACTATCCATTGAATGAATTGTTTTCTGCTACGAAATTATATAAATTACCCCTTTTATAATACGATATTTTTGGTAATTACAAAAAATTTACATTTTTTATAATTCACATCCCTTCGTTTCCGATTTTCCCTTCCAGCTTTTTATTCCTTTACATAAGGGGCAAAGTAAACCAGAAACGGGATCCTTTCCCCGGTTCTGACTGGAGTCCGATCCGACCATTGAGCTGCTCTACGATACTTTTACAGATAGGGAGCCCCAAACCTGTCCCATGGATAAAGCTATTGAGTTTGACAAAACGCTGGAAAATTGCCTGTTGTTTTTCCGGCAAAATACCGATCCCTGTGTCCGCCACATAGAATTCGATTTCATGCTCATATACCTGATATCCCAAGGTTATTGTACCGGTAGTCGTAAATTTTTGGGCGTTATTGATAAAATTCGTAAGTACTTGCTGAATCCGGTTTCTATCGCTCCGGATATGAAATTCCGGAAGATATTCATCGAACAGAAGTTCCACCCCCGGAGGAGTTTTGTATTTTAACACCTGAACGATATCCTGACACAAGGGATTGACAGAAACATCTTCCATTTTCATTTCAAAGGTTCCGGCCTCAATTTTGGACAAGTCGAGAATATCTGAAATAAGCTGCAATAACAATTCATTGTTTTTTTCAACAATTCCCAGATATTGTTGTTGCTCACTTTTATCGTCTGTTTCAGCCATTAACGTGGAAAAACCGACAATCGCATTTAAAGGGGTGCGAATCTCGTGACTCATATTAGCTAAAAAGGCAGATTTTAAACGATCGGATTCCTCCGCCCTTTCCTTTGCAGTGATCAATTTGGATTCAATCTCTTTTAGTTCCGTAATATCATAATTGATCGAAAGCATTTCAATCACTCCATCCTGCGGCCGATAATCCCGGACCAAAACATTTGTCCGGGTCCAGGTCTGTCGGCCATCTTCATGAAAAATACGAAGATCTTGCCGGACATTGGAAACTTCTCCGCGAATAACCTTCTTTAAAAAATCGGACATCACCTTCCGGTCCTCCGGATGTAAATGAGAATATACGCCTATAATTTGATTCAGGGGAACACCTTCCGTTTCCCCGACATTCTGATACCAACTATCCAAAGCATAACCGTCACAACTCAGTGCATCGAAATGAGCATACCCCACTTTAGCATAGTCTCCAACAAGAGTAAAAAAATCTTTAAACTCCTGGATTTGATTATAGGCCACGGTTTCTTCCGTCCGGTCGATATGAATCATTAAATAATTTGTAAAATTATTTTGAGAATCATATAAAGAAGTAATTTTCGTAAGTAGATTGATTTTTCCGGTTCTATTGGAAACATAATAACCATTCAATTTAGAAAAATCGTAATCGAGTGTAAAATTGGCATCTTCTTTCTTACGCATTTTCTCTTTTATCTCCTCCGGCATAAGAGGATGCTCAAAAATATTGCTACCTAAAATAGCTTCTTTGTCCTGTAAACCGAAAATCTCCAGCTCTTTATCATTAATATCGATCAAATTTCCTTCTTTATCGTATAGTTCAATCCCCGCCGGTAAATTCCGGTAAATATTACGTAGAATACGCTCGCTTTTGTCGAGTGCTTTATGCGCTTTAAAGGTCTCGGTCATATCCGAAAACAAGATTACAATTTCATCTTTATGAGGCGAATAAATGATGCCATGGCAATATTTATCCTGCACTTCCAGGTAGTAACTCTTTTCCAAAGGTTGTCCGCTTTGAAGAATATCTTCAAAGATCCGGAGATCCTCCTGTATTTCCGTTTTCAACAAACTAGCCCGTTTTCCGATAATGTCCGTACTGCTATTGTAGATACGCAGACAAGTTTCATTGGCGTCTTTTAAAATATAGTCGATTATTTCCTGGCTTTCATTGTAAATCAATCCAAGCCGGATATAACCGATAGGCATATACTTATACAAATCAGCCAGATATTGTTTTTCTGCCAACGCCTGTTCTTCAGCTTTCCGTAATTCGATACATATACTGATAATATTCACTAAAGAAGAAAACCATTGATAATCTTCATTTTTCCATATATGATTTTTATCGGCTACATCAATTCCTGCATAACCCGAAACCCCATTACGAGAGAACATCGGAACGACCAAAGTTGATTGAACCCCTTGTTCCTGAAGAATTTCCTTTATTTTTATGGCTTCCGGTGGGAGTTCATCCAAACTAGCCAGTATGATCGGATTCGCTCGTTTTATCAACTGTGTGGTCCACCATTCATCATTCCTTACGGGTATATTTACGACATGAGATATCGTAAAAGGAAAAGTTTCATTACTCACCTGATAACGGCAAATACAAGTCTGATTTTCCGTGTCGTATTCCACAATATAAGTACGGCCTTTCGGAAACTGCTGTAAAATATCTCCTAAAATTTTATGAATGACACTTCCTATATCCCCTGCCTGAAACAGAGAAAACAAAGAACGAGAAATACTATTTTGTTGGCTGAACAAATTGTTCACACGTTGTAGAGTTGACTCGACAGAACTGGTACTCAAAGGCGAATCCAGGCATTCCATAAAACCGTACGTCTTTAAATTGCCCTCTGCATCTGTTTCCTTAGAACAAAGTTTCACCCGCAGCCATTGTACTCCTTGAGGGGTATTAATAGGATAAACCTGATCGTATACGTTTTGTGTTTTTCCGAATGTAAACTCATTAACCGTACGAAGACGGTAATCCTGGCAGATCAAATTCCGGAAATCTTCAAAACTAATGACTCCCTCCGGACCTAAATTTAATAAACGACTGATAAAAGGAGAGCAACGGTATTGTTGTTTAACAAAGTCCGCTTCCCACCATCCCATCCGGCCTTTACTCATCAGACTTTCAATACGTTTATTGTCAAATTGCTCCATAACAGTGTTTTATTTTTTGCAGATGCAACAAATGTAAGTAATTATTACAAATTTTAGTTCCCCAATCTATTTTTTAGTATATCGTTATTTATAAACTTTTTCAACCGCCTATATAATTGAAGATACTGAATTTATAAAATACTACCTTCCTTTTCTGAAAATAAGCAATATCAAATATGTAACTCATTACAAAAACAGGGCAGAAGCATTAATAGCATTAGGACAATATAAAGATGCTTGTAATGCTTATGAAAGAACCATGCATATCGCAGATTCCCTCCAACGTAAAGAACAATTAAAAACAATAGGAGAGCTACAGGTGTCTGACGAGATGGATAAATTAAAATTAAGCAAGGCCCGTCTGTCTTCCCGGAATCATACAATCGCCCTGATAAGCGCTATAACCTTGTTATGTCTCCTGATCGGCTTTGCTCTCTATCTTTACCTTAATTTAAAACGTACCCAAAAACTGCATAACAAACTGCTTCAGCAACGAGAAAAAGCATTGAAAAGTGAAAAACAAAAAAACGCTTTTATTAATTCTATCTGTCACGAAGTACGCACTCCTCCCAATAGTATTTCCGGCTTTACCGCCTTGATTGTAGAGGATCTGGAAACAACCGGCTACCAAAACGAATACAATGAAATTATACAGGAAAGTTGCGATCATTTGACGAATCTCCTGGACGATATGCTGGAAGTTGCCTATCTGGAAAATTTAAATAAAGACCTGCCGACAGACCTTGTAGATATAAATAAACTATGCAAACAAGAAATGGAGGCGATACAAAAAAGTATCCTCAGAAAGAAGTCGTTTATCAACTTTACTTATCACCCCAGCTCTTCCCTATTTGTACTCATGCAAAATATTTTTCCTTGTTAATAAGACATTTACTGAATAATGCCCGTAAATTTATCCAAACGGGAGAAATCCAACTGAAAGCAGAACCGGACCAAAAGAACAAAAAAATCAACATCACGATTACTGATACGGGTTGCGGTATTCCCAAAGACAAACAAGAATATGTTTTCGAACGATTTACCAAATTAGATACGTTTACTCCCGGAAATGGGTTGGGACTCTATCTTTGCCGCTTGATTAGTATTAAATTATACGCTACCCTTTACATTGATGCTCACTATATGCAAGACACCCGCATAATATTCTGCTGGGCTGACTGTCATTTTTAATAAACATACTTGCTTATAGCTAACTAAATAAAAAAACATTTCTACAACAGAAAATTCTGGAAAACCCGTACGAAAAGCTTTTACCAACGCTTGATATCCGCTATAATTCCTAAACGTATAAGTTCCTGCAATACATCTTTTTCAAATATTTTCTTTACCCTGCTTCCATGCGCCAGTTGATAAACACGATAAGGAGATATCCCATGTTGTCGTGCTAATTGCAGATAGATAGCTTTATGTTTGGAAAAAAAGTAATGATAATAGCTCTTCATAAAAACTGAATTAACAAATTTCATCCATAAAATACGTTCGTTTAGACTTGGGCCCGAAAAGTGCTTTTTTCTTCAAAAAAAAGTCAGTCAGAATGGAATTTGTGCTAATAATCAGACTATTAAAAAACTTATAAATGTTTAATAATTACAAATAAAACATTATCTTTGTACAAAAGAAATGAACCTTTTGTTAATAAGTCAAATCATTAAAAATAAGAGATTTAACACAACTGATCTTCTTAAAAATTACCATTTTGATTTCTTCCCTATTTTTTCTTTTTCGGGGATAAATTTCATTTAAATAGTTATCGTATCCAAGAAAGAGTCGTGAAGTTTTTGTTAAAAATTCCAAGCTTTAAAAAGTACAAACCTATTAATAGTAAAGGCTAGAAATTTGGGAAAAGAAGTCTGAACTATATATAAAAAAGAACTATCCCAAAAGTTTTCCTGGGATAGAGTAGCAGTTTATTAAGCTTGATTAGCAAAATCTTCCAGCTCTTTGATTGGCAGACCTACAGTCCTGATCAGTCCCGATCTGTGAGGACTTTCGTTCTGCTAATCCGCATTATGCCGATCCTTTTCTGAAAGGAATGCTAATTAAGAAAAGTCATAGTCTTAAATTTTGGGAGCCTCCCTTTACCGCTTTGAACCTTTAAAAAGCTCTTTTTATCCGTTCCAGTCCTTCCTGTAAAATACTGCGAGGACATCCGATATTCATCCGCCGGAAGCCATAACCTTCTTTTCCAAAAGGGATACCATCATTCAAGGCAACTTTCGCCTTGCGCACCAAAACATCCCCTACTTCCTCATGTGTCAAACCCGTCCCACGAAAATCCAACCAAAGCAGGAAAGAGCCTTCCGGCTTTATCATTTTCAGATAAGGAAGTTCCCGCTGAATATAATCAGCAGCAAAATCGACATTTCCTTTCAGATAAACCACCAACTCATTCAACCATTCCTCTCCGTACAAATAAGCAGCTTTTAAAGTCACATGTCCAAAAATATTTCCGACGTCCAGATGTAAAGCATACATCACTTTATTATAACGATCCAATAAATCTTTGGAAGAAGCAATCACCAAAGAATTCATCATGCCGGCGATATTGAAAGTTTTACTGGGAGCCATAGCTGTCAGAGTACGGGCTGCAATCTCTTCGGAAACAGAAGCCATGACAGTATGCTGATAACCGGGTAAAGCTAAATCGGCGTGAATTTCATCCGAAAGAATAATTACATTATACTTACAGCACAATTGTCCCATACGCTCCAATTCCGCCCGCGTCCATACCCGGCCGACAGGATTGTGAGAATTACTTAAAATAAACAATTTTACTCCCTGGCGTAATTTATTTTCAAAATCCTCCCAGTCCACTTCATAGTGACCGTTCTGAATTATTAAACTACTGCAAACCAATTCTCTCTCACTATCGTTTACTACGCCTAAAAACGGTGGATAAACAGGAGTAAGTATCAATACCTTATCTCCTTTTTCTGTAAAAGCCCGGACAGAAACACATAAAGCCGTTACCACTCCTGGACTAATACTCATCCATTCGGGCCGAACAGACCAATTATATCTCCTGCCCACCCAACCGATAAAAGCCTGTTTGGCTTCTTCTGTACGAAAGGTATAGCCGAAAACAGCACGTTTGCAACATTCTTCAGCCGCTTTTACAATCTGAGGGGCAGCTTTGAAATCCATGTCTGCTACCCACATCGGTAATACATCCGTAGTACCGAAATTCCGGTACAGATCGTCATATTTCACGCTATCTGTATCGCATCTGTCAATAATTTCATCAAAATTATATTTCATTTACCCACGTTTTATTTTTACCCATTCACTTTTGCTTTATCTATGCTATCTTAAACAATAATAACCCCTTTATTTCTATCCCCTTGAATAGCAACCAAAAAGAGTAAAACTTCACTACAATTTTAAAAAATGTAACTATACTGAAATACATTATTTTACACCACCATCAAACAACTCATTTTTGTTTAACAAAGGTAATCAATTATCCCAAATATGCTGGGAGATTCCGAAAATAATATAAACGAAGCCTACCAACTCCATCCGAGATTTTTATTAAAAGAATACGCCGGATATACCTCCTGCTAAGTAATTATCTATGTAATTGCCGTAAATCATCCACATCTCCGATGGTTAAACATTCCGGCATCTCACTGACAACCCTACTACCAATCGTTTTTAGGTTTCCCTATAAACTGAGTTAATCTTAATAGTAAAGTTTAGGGAATCACTTATTTTCTGCAATATATTTTTGCTGACGGCTTGCTATAGCTGCTCAGCTATTTTTAACGAATGGGTGGAAGATGAGCTTCCTCATAGAGAAAAAGTTAAGCTATTCTATCTGTCTGATAAAACAAAATACCTTAAATAAACCCTTGACAAAATACCTGATGTTTTATGATACTTTTTGGAGAACTCCTTACTTATTTTTGGTCATATTATAGATCCCTACAACTGTTCGCCAGACGCAAACGGCCAGTAGGGTCCTTATAAGATGGCTCCCGTACGAGAATGACAGACAGAACAATAACAACAATATGCTGGCCAACGCGATTAAAAACGAGAGTTGGAAACCTTTGCCCATTTTCTGCCTATCAGAGAAGAAAATTCCCCATACTGATGGGTGAAAATAGGATGCGTAACAGAGGAGGTCAATGACAATCCATATACCGATTAGCTCCGTTCCTAATAGAAACAAACCTGTTATACTTAAACAAAACTCCACCAAGAACCAGCTGCTTAAGATAATCCACCCCACAGGCTTATGCAAGACAAACAATACGCTACTGATAAAGAGCAGGGCAATTACTATAAGTACAAGAAACAATACTGGAGAGTCAGATATAATTTCCGCAACGGCAAAAAATTGAATCAGATTCATAATGTTGAATGCAATCAATAAGATGACCGTAATGGGAAGCAAGCGGATGTTCTGTAAATCTTTCATAACAACATTCTTTTAGTTAAATAATATGTTGTAAAAGTATGCAAGAATAGAACTCATTGTACATACTAAATATCCACAGATAAATACCTGTATATAATCTGTGGATTATAAACTGTCATGAATCATTTGTTTGTGTAATATCTGAATAAGTATACACATGAACGAGAGCTTGTTACCATAATCCGATAAATTGAGTTCGTACAGACTGCGTTTTATCTCGTTTTTTCTGCTATTGGTAGTCTCTTGGCGGTTAATCCCGACATCCCCATGCAGTAAATAAATGTTCTCCCTGGCTTCTTCCCCAAACAGAAGAGCTACAAAAAGCAGTGCTTTGTGTGATGATTTCTGACTAATGCCCAGACTTTGCTTTAAACAGAGCATTTCTTTGTCACTCTGTTGCTTGTAAAATTCTTTTACAATCGCTTCAAATGATACTCGTATACCGAACAGAGTTTTATACACATTTTCTTTTTCCCCTAAATTTCCATCCAAGAAACCTGTTTTGGCTTTTGCAGGAATAAGAGCGATCTGCTGAAGTAATCCGGATACTTGCTGTAATATAGGGAGGGCAGAAAGTTGCGTCATAAAGTTTCCCATACATCCCAATGCTTCAATGTCTTTTGCGCCCTTTAAGGCATGAATGGCTTTCATACCATATCCTTGAACCTCTTTTGCTATGTGGGAATCGGGCCATAAAGAATGGAATATGCATTCAATACAGTTTCCCAGTTCTTCTTTCAGTAAGGGAGCATCCTTTTCCAATTGTTCGAACTGTTCTCTTAACTCTTGAATTTTCGCTATCCATGTCTCAAAATTTTTATAATGACAGAATGCTGCCAGGTTGTTCCCGATAGCCTTTGTCCATTCATGAATGGTTATGACAGGCTTCATATCCTTATAAGCAGTTTCTTGCATCAGACGTTCATAAGGTTTCTTCAGTTTGTGAACCCACTCTTCAATTTCCTGGTATTGGGCATAAAGCCCCAGCCATTGTTGTATCTTTTGATTTGCTTTTTCCAGCGATTCAACAGGACTCTGTTCATTTTTAAACAAAAGTATACATTCTTGATGCAATACATCGGCATAAACAATGGCATGCAGCAGACTGGCTGTTGATAATTCTTTCTCTTGCTGCTTAAAAAGCATGGTTGCCTTTTTTCGGCTTCTCTCTTTATCGTGTTGTCGAATGAGCAATTGTAATTGTTTTTTTCGCTTCTGCGCCCGATACAGTTCAACTGTCAAAAAAATGGCGATTATTGCTACCAATAAGAGCAGCAACAATCCGACCGGGAATCTCCAGTAAACCACCCTTTGCCATAGTGACGGATAGGGCAATGATTTCCATACCAACACGTCGGAAGTATTTGCCTGGTACATAGCCAAGCCATTGTTGGAAGCCAAGACCAAAGAGTCTTTGTACGTCAGGACTCCGTTTTTTTCGAACAGTATATTTTCCCGATACCTTTTTATGGGTTGTAATGTAGCAGTGTGATAACTGTCTATACCCCCGGTAACAGACAGAGTAAACAGGTAACGGTTTGTAGGAATCAGTTTGATGGCATTCCTTGATGCAGCCACGCTATCTTTTATCAAATATTCTCCTCCTTGTTTCTCCAATAGATATATTTTTGAAGGGGTAAGCACGTATAACCTCTCATCATCTATACAGGTAATATCTCTGACATTGTTGGATCCTATTGAGCATACATGCTTTAAGGGCGACCGGAAGTCGGTCGTCATGTAAATACCATTGTTAAGCGTGCCTATAAATGCTGTAGAACCATTGGAAGACATGGCGATAGCCGAAGTGTAAAAATCAGGAACGGGAGTTAATGTCACGGAACTCTGGCTGGCAATATTATAGGAGTAAATACTGTCGGTATAAGCATAAATAATTTGCTTATTGGAAACGTTGAACTCTGCTTGCTGCAATTCTTTTCCAGTGACCGGACAAAACATCTCGCTGCATCCTGACCATGAATTAAGCAGCGTTTGATAAATGCCGTCTACTGTATAAAAATAAAGTTTATTACCCACCACACCTAATAATTTCCTTACATTCTGACCGTTCCCGGCATTAAGCTGTTTGATATAACGGATGTTATTCTTTTGCAAATCTATACCGTAAAGTTCATTCTGTTCATTGACAGCATACACAGTATGCCCGTCTTCATTTTTACAGAGGGAGGTGATTCTTTGTTTTTCCGTGGGATAAGTTCCACGAGGAAAACGCTGCAGGGCACGGCCGGTAGCCACATAAAAGAAATTTTCGTCCATGGCGACAGCGCCTCTTCCACGCGGGTTGTTCTTTCCAACGGACAAAGGATGGGTCAGTCGGTATGTTCTGCTACCTCCCATGCTATGACATATTTCTACTTTATTCTCAGAAAACCCCCAGAATTTACAAGCATCGTAGTAACATAAGACCGGTGAAGTCGTAAACGAAAAAATAAGATGGCTCATTTCATTTCCCCCATACAATTCTCCCTGTTCAGAGAGCGCGTATGTCACATTGTCGGAATAGGAAAGATGGCTGAATACTTCCCCTTTTACTATTTCGATTTGGAGAGGGGTCAATCCTTTTATTCTCAATAGACCTTTATTGCCAGCCGTAAACAATTCTCCACTTTCTCTGTTTTCTACAACGGAATAAAATTTATAATCGGGACTTTGGCCTTTCGAAGGATACAAGGATGTCAGTTGTACGATTTCAGGTTGTAACAGCTTATTTCGTAAAAAAACGGTATAAAATAATCCGTTGGATGAGGCACATAGTAAAGTGTCTATTCCCGCAGGACCTTGCTTCACAATAAATGAGTAAGGCGAAAAGCGATCTCCTTTTTCTATTTGATAGCTTTTTATCGTTTTAAGTATACCTTGATCGAATGTTATCAATTTTAGTCCTTCATTCCTTATCCCCACTAAGAGCAGGCTGTCCGCGACCTCTGTGATGGCATAAATTCGCTCGGTTTCAATCCATTGCGGCGAAGTGAATCGCTCGGTCTCTGGATCAAAAGCAAAAATAGCTCCGGTTTCCGAACCTATCCAGACGCACTTTCTCCCTTTGCTAATAGTACTGATCAGCTCGGACTGAGTATATTCATTGCCTATTAGGAAAGGGTCTTGACAGGCTATAATCAGCAAGCATAAGGCAAACAAGATAAGTTGTTTCATAAAGAGCACAATAGAAGGTTAAAATAAAGTAATAGCAATATTATAAAAAATATAATAAAATCAAATATTTTTAACATGATTTACTCTATTCAAGAGTTGTTCTCTAAAAAGGAGATAAGTTGTTCCTTTAATTCAATATGGTTGATTATATTTACGATATTAAAAAATAATATACAAACCGATGGAAACAATGAATAGGAACAGTCAGAATTCTTCGGGAACTAATTATCCTGTTAAAAAAGCGAAGACAGTTTTTGTTATATTAGGTTATCTCTGTTGTTTGTTGGGGGGTATAAATGGAATAGAGAGCATCAATTTGTTTCTTAATTATCGTTGTGGGTTAATATATCGGATAATTGTGGATATCGGTGTGTTGTTGGCAGTGGGAGGTTTGAATTGGGGACTCAGCTATGCCTTTGGCAAGACATATTCGGATGAAGGAGTAAAATATTATAAATATAACAAAATAACCCGTATTCATGGAGTTCTTATGGTGGATTTACTACTATTGTCAGGGTTGTGGCAAGCATGGAGGCTTTGGGGATAAACCAAACGAGGGAGCACAGCATTTTGACACCCCCCGTTTAGTTATACATGATTTTCTAATCTAACTGGATATTTTGGTAAAACCAGAGCGATATATCTGCATAACGGTACTTTTGCCTAGACAGGTGTGGAAAATAAGCTCCTTGTGTCTGTTGTAAGCGCGAAGCATTGAGGTGAAAACCGACATTGTAGGCATTAGCATAAAATTGCAGCTTCTCTGTTTCGTCTGCAAATACGATGTGTTCAAAACGTTGCTGAACCACGCGACAAAATAGTGCCAAATAGACCAGCTGCCATTCCATGCTTTCCAGCCTTTTTATCCGTTCCGCCCGTTCTGCCCGTTCGCTTTCAGCTGTAAACAATACCTCCGGAAACAATGTGCATAATGTACTTTCGGCTCTCAGACATTGTTCCAACCGCTCAATAAATGAGGGCTTCATCTGAAACCTACCGATCGAAAAATCGGCGTATGCTTTGCCTCGTTGTACATACATTACTTTGAGTATATAGGTCTGTGCCCTGTCGCTCAAGTAACCGAATTGCGAAATTTCAGGTGCTACAAGGGCAAACAGAAAGCGAGCGGATACCCCGGCCTTACTACCTATTGCCTTGAATTCGGCTTCGTGAGAAACCCAAAACGACAAAGCCAATTGACATTCAGCATCATACCTTTCGTGATACGCTCGCTCTTGTGCCGGACAGAGGATTGCCGACAACAGGCACAGCACCATAACACTAAGTTTAATCCAACTTATATTCATAAGCTACCAGTTCATTACCTTCTATACTATTCCATACAAACGCATGTTTATCCTTGTCATACCACCCCTTGATGGCCGGAGAGTGCCCTACTCGCTGACCATCTATCACGACATAATCGTATGTATAGTCAGAATAAAAACTGTGATTGCCGTCATCCGAATCGATATCGATATAGCTACCATCATCAACCTGAGTTATTGTCCCATTATTGTTTGTATAGCACTTGCTCGCTTTCTCAAAGGAAAACGAATAGCAACCCTCTTCTGAAAGTTTTATATTCGTAACGTAATCAAACGGACCATATTCACTATTGTTAATCTTGACAAAAAAGTTATGGTTTAATTCATTAAGCTGATAACCATAGATAAACTGTCCTTTTTCGTTGATTCGCAAATCTCTACACCTATTATCGTACGGTCCCTTATCCGTTTGTCCTTTAATTCTGACATAGTATTTGCCATCCTTCCTGTATGTGTAAGCGTAATTTCCGCTTTCGAGGTAAATGAAATTCTCTACATAATCATAACCTGTGCTTTCTTCTACTCCCGGTATATGTACAGACCAGCAATTCCCTTTTCGGTAAGCATAAGCTACCTCTCCGTCTTCGGTAAGGTACAAATCATTTATCCCTAAATACGCTTCCTCATTGAGCTTCACTCCGTTCTTTCCTATATAATACCGAGCGGGTATCTGTTGTTCCATATTGTAATAATAAGCATAATCACCCTTTTTGTTTATGGCGGCTCCCTTAATATTAGAAACAGTATAAATCATCCTTCCGTTGAAGTATAATATCCCTTTATTATTTATATAGGCATAATGGTTGCCCCTGACGATAAGCCTGCCGTAACCTGAGACTTGATCCAACTTGCCATTCACGCTGATATAGCGCGTGTCCGAATCATCCCCGCTGCTCATCATCACAAAAATACCCTGCGACTTCCTCACACGTCCATTTATATTGTCATATACCCTGCCAGCCAGCACATAGTGATATATCATGTCAGGATTGCTACTGTCATAGTCCTCCTCCCAACGTGCCCATTCATAGGGACCTTCTTTCTGACCTCGTCTGTCGACATAATACCCTTTTTCATCACTATCCATGATGATGTATCCGTCAGGCTCGTTCACATTGAGGTACCCCATACTCCATAAAGTATACCCCCAATCACCATATAGCGGAATGCGCTTCCCGTTGAAAATTAGTGTATGCTTTTCCGTGACGGTATCTTTCACCAAAAAAGCGAACCTGTATCTGTCCAATTGATGCTGGATGATGTGGTGTTCACCACACGCCATTATTTCGTTTCTGGTAAAGGTGTATAACACGTTCCTTACAGGACTCTGTGCATGGATGTCTGTGGTCAACAGAGCCAACACAATAACAATAAACAAGCTAAATGTCTTCATACGCTAAAATATTAAAAACCTAAATAAAACATTCTAAATCCGATCAACATAAGAATTACAATCACAGCCAGTGATATATAATGCAGTATGCCATCGATACCCATGGATAATTCCATCATGAATCCGGCAGCAAGTATCAGCACAATACCCAAAGCTTTTTTCAGTATAAAACGGTCAAATCCTTTTTCGTATTCATTCTTGTCCATATTCAGTGAATTTTAAGAATGTTCTGTAATTAATTGGCTTATTAAACTCCTCGTCTGCAACAATGCGGCAAGCAAGAATATAATGCAAAGCGTACGTTGCAGAAAAAAAGGGATACCAGCATAATTCGTCATCAGATAAAAGGTCGGAATGACAGCCAACACCCAGCGTACAAGGCATAAAGAATTGCTGACAAGACTCTTCATCATTGCCACCAGCATCATCAATCCAATAGAGAACCAAATAATAGAGGGTATTGCCCATAAATGAGAGAGGGTGGTCGTTTTACAATCGGTATATTGCAAGACGAAGGCTATCAAAAAACTTCCACCTGCCGTAAACAGGTTGAAATAATCCCACCTGCCGCTTCCCTGATTTTTCAAGGCTTTGGTAACAAGGATGCCGAATGCAAGCAAAATACCGAATGGCATACAGTCATAAACCAATTCAATAACCATAAATGCTTCAGAAGCTGCATCTCTAAAGAAGCTGCGGTCGTCGTAATACACAGTAAGGGATAGTAGTAGTGTAGTTACCTGATAAGCTAGGACAAACCATAGACAAACCATACCGATGTGAGCTAATACTTTCATATGCTATACGTTTTTAGTTTTGTAACTTGTCACGAAGATAGGAGTTATCAATACCCGATGTATGTACTGAATCTCCACAGATTTTATTCCGTAGACAATCTGTGGATTTATAATTAGCTCCATTTTTAAATTCAGAACATTCTCTAAATCTCTTATTTATAGCTTCCTTATCCTGTTTTATCCGTACTTTCACTTTTTATTCTTACCTTTGTATCATATAAATAACTTAACTCGGAATGAAAAAGAAGTTTTCATTAATATATATCAGTATTACAATTTCTCTGCTGACAGCGCTCGGCATTCTTTATTATTCCTCTGCCCGGGCCAATTCAGAACAAGCCAACGCTATTCCGTTAGAATATCAGCCGGATATACCCCAAGCGCTGACTGTAGACGTCCCCCTACCGCAAGAAATCAGTTTCGCCGGAGAGAAAGTTCCTTTACACCGCATAGATGTCCAGGAAGCCCTCCGAAAAGAATTAATCGTCAATACCTATTTACATTCCCATACCATACAACTACTCCGCAATGCCCCCCGGATTTTCGCGCGGATCGAACCGATTCTCAAAGAACAGGGTATTCCAGAGGACTTTAAATACCTGGCCGTCATTGAAAGTAATCTGAATCCTCTGGCTGTTTCTCCGGCAGGCGCTGTGGGAATTTGGCAATTCATGCCCGGTACGGCCCGGGAAGTCGGCTTAGAAGTAAACAACGAAATTGACGAACGATATAATCTGGAAAAATCGACCCTGGCCGCAGCAGCTTATCTGCAAAAAGCTTACGACAATTTTGGAACATGGACCCTGGCCGCAGCCTCTTACAACGCTGGTAACAACATGATCCGGAAACAAATGGGAATTCAAAAGGAAAACGATTATTACGATTTACTCTTAGGAGAGGAAACCGAAAGATATGTGTTCCGTATCCTGGCCCTAAAGGAAATCATGAGTAACCCGCAATTGTATCATTTCAACGTCCAGTCAGCTAATCCGATAGAAAAAACCAAAAAGGTAAAAGTACACGGACCGATAGAGAGCTGGGCCGATTTTGCTCACAAACATAAAATCTCCTATAAAACACTAAAACGCTTCAATCCGTGGTTAAGAAAATCCAATCTTAAAAATCACGAACACAAAGTCTACGAAATTTTAATTCCGGCAGAACCCGAAAATTACAGATAAGGTAGGGGAAAAGCAAAAAGCCGGTCAGCTAAAATACTGTGTTTTCATTAAGGAAGATTAACGTACTCAGGATTTAATCTTCTCTCTTTAAATACTAAAAGAGGCATGTTATTTGTAAGAAGTTTAAAAAAGGTACAAGATTTCATCCTTCATTTTATTCATATTAAAAAGTCAACATGGAAAAAGTCACTATATTCTGTGAAAATACCGGAAAGTACTATAAAATTGAAATAGGTAGCCATTTAGGGGATTTGAAAAAAATCGTATTTCCGAATAATCACAAGCATTTATTAGGAGCTTTAGTAAACAATCAACTGCAGGATTTACAATACGTTATTATGAATCCGATGCAGATTAACTTTATCGATATCACCACATTAGACGGTTATAGCATTTACACCCGTTCGTTAATTTTTGTGCTCTATAAAGCCATACGTTCGCTTTTCCCTAAAAAAACTTTAATGGCAGAATATATCATTTCCAATGGCATTTTCTGCCGGATAGCCAACAAAGATGTCTGTCTGCGGCCGGATATGATTGAAAATATACACCAAAAAATGCAGGAAATTATCCAAGCCGATTACCCGATTGTCCGGAAGGAGATGCCGACCCCGGAAGCCATCCGGATCTTCCGGAAACAAGGCTTGAAAGATAAATCCGAGCTCATGGAAACCCGGGGAAGACTTTATACTTCCGTATATTATATTCAGGACACAGCTGATTATTTTTACGGCACACTGGCTCCTTCTACCGGCTGCCTGTTCACTTTTGGCTTAGAACCTTATAAAGACGGTATGTTGCTCCGATTGGCCGATCGCCGATGCCCTTCACAATTACTTCCGGCCATTCCTCAAAATAAGCTTTTCCAGATATTCAGTGAATATAAAAGATGGGGAAAAATCATAGGCGTTTCAGATATCGGAGGACTCAATAAAGTGGTCGAGATGAAATATGCCGGAGCCATGATAAAAATCAGTGAAGCTTTGCATGAAAAGAAAATCTCATTGATAGCCGATAAAATCAAAGCAAAAGGGAAAAAAATCAAGGTAATTTTAATAGCCGGTCCTTCTTCTTCCGGGAAAACAACTTTTAGCAAGCGGTTGAGTATCCAGCTTATGGTAAACGGCATCCGCCCCATTATGTTATCGTTGGATAATTATTTTGTAAACCGGGAAAATACCCCGAGAGATGAAAAAGGAGAATTAGACTTCGAAAGTATAGAGGCCCTGGATATAGCCACCTTTTCAGACAATATACTCCGCCTCCTTAAAGGGGAAGAAGTGGAAATTCCTAAATTTTCCTTTGAGACAGGACAACGTTATTACGATGGCGAAAAACTGAAAATCAATAAAAACAATGTAATTATAGTAGAAGGAATCCACGGACTGAATCCGAAGCTGACACAACTTTTACCACCGGAAGCTTTATTTAAAATATTCGTATCCGCTTTGACTTCTATTTCTATCGACAACCATAATTTGATTAATCCGACCGACAACCGGTTAATCCGAAGAATGGTAAGGGATTATAAATACCGCAATTACTCTGCCCTGGAAACCTTAAAACGATGGGAAAGTGTCCTGAAAGGAGAAGAGAAACACATTGTCCCCTATCAGGAAGAAGCCGATATTATTTTTAACTCCGCTCTGATTTATGAACTAGGAGCTTTGAAGCAGCAAGCAGAACCTCTGTTAAGAGAAGTTATGGGGCAGTATCCCGAACATTCCAAAGCTTTAAGGCTTTTAAAATTCTTCTCTTATATAAAAGCCGTACCGACACGCGAAATACCGACAACTTCTATTTTAAGGGAATTTCTGGGCGGAAGTAGTTTTAAATATTGATTCTTTCTACTAAAACAGCTCTTCCTTTGATAAATACTGAACGAGGAAGAACTGTTTCTCTTTATTTTTTACGCTATTTTCAATCCAATTCCGCAAAGGTATTCTCAATCAGACCAATCGCTTGCATCAATTCCACTTTGTTGATTACTAAAGGCGGAGCAAAACGAATAATATGCTGATGGGTGGGTTTCGCTAACAAACCTTTATCCCGCATTTTTAAACAGACATCCCAAGCTGTCTTTCCGTTTTTAGGCTTAATAACCACAGCATTCAACAATCCTTTTCCCCTCACCAAATCAATCCGGTCGGAAGGGATCTGACGGATTTTTTCCCGGAAGATTTTTCCCAGGTTTTCTGCATTCTCTGCCAATTTTTCATCCCGTACTACTTCTAAGGCTGCGATGGAAACTTTAGCTGCTATCGGATTTCCCCCAAAAGTAGAACCATGTTCTCCCGGACGAATACACAACATAATCTCATCGTCTGCCAGGACACAAGACACAGGCATCATTCCTCCTCCCAAAGCTTTCCCTAAAATCAATACATCCGGACGGACTCCCTCATGATCGCAAGCCAGTAGTTTCCCGGTACGGGCAATACCTGTCTGTACTTCATCTGCCATAAACAACACCTTGTGAGCTTTACACAATTCGAAGGCTTTCCGTAAATAACCCTCATCCGGAACATATACGCCGGCTTCTCCCTGTATCGGTTCTACTAAAAAACCAGCCACATGCGGATCCTCTAATGCCTTCTCCAATGCCGGAATATCATTATAAGGTATCCTTATAAATCCTGGTGTAAACGGCCCATATCCCCCATAGGATTCCGGATCGTTGGACAAAGAAACAATTGTAATCGTACGGCCGTGAAAATTTCCGTCGCATACAATAATTTTAGCTTCACCGTCCGGTATCCCTTTTTTCATATAAGCCCATTTCCTGCAAAGCTTGAGGGCTGTTTCGTCTGCTTCGGCTCCCGTATTCATCGGTAATACCTTATCATACCCGAAATAATGCGTTACAAATTCTTCCCATTCTCCCAATACGTCATTGTAAAAAGCCCGGGAAGTCAAAGCCAGTTTATGCGCCTGATCGGTCATCGCTTTTACAATCTTAGGGTGGCAATGTCCCTGATTGACAGCCGAATAAGCTGACAAAAAATCGAAATAACGTTTACCATCCGTATCCCAAACAAAAATACCTTCACCTCTCTCCAACACAACAGGTAGGGGATGATAATTGTGGGCACCGTAACGGGCCTCTCTGTCCATATAATCCTTTGCATTCATACTTATATAGTTTTAGGAAATGTCGTAATCGTTTGCAGAATGCAATTTGAGAAAAAAATAGAACAAATAAAATTATTTTGCTCATTTTTTACAGAGGAAAATCGCTATCCAGGAAAAACAGAACGAGAGAAAAGGAAATAATTTATTATTTTTTCTTTCTCAGAAAAGCAAAATATCTGTGCAACAATTCCCGGAAAGTGTCAAAAGTTTCCTGATAAGAAACACCGACTCCCTGAATTGTCTCCGTCGCATTGTAAACAATTTTTTCATCCGTATGGGAATAAGCTTTCAATTTTAGTGTCCCTTGTTTATTCAACTTCACTTCAACGTCGAAATCTCCGGCTATATTGCTGCTATTGGTCGAATTAGAAGTCACATTTTTCGTCCCCCCTACATCCACATTCCCATTCGCAGATAAAGTCACCCGGTCGTTCAGGATTTGTGTAGAAAGAGCTACTTCAATTTCATTTGTCGTAATATTATCTCCGGGACGATAGGAAAACCCGATATCAAAATTATTACTGATCTGTGACAACCAACGGGAAAGTTGATTGGATACCAGCTCCGTTGCCGTCGTCACCCCAGCCTGATAACCAGCATTCCGTTCTGCCATGTCCGTGGAATTCATGTAATCGGGAGTATAGAATTTATTCAGAATCAACAACGAAAATACCTGTTTATTAATTTCATCCTGACTTGCAAAAAGACTTTGTACGAAGCCTTTGGTTTGTGTATCCAAAGTCGGGAAATTAATATTAAACTTGACCAAAGGATTGGTTAAGTTATCACTCAGATTCAAAATACATTCGACCGGTACCTTAGTCGATCGGTCGGTATTGGAATTACTACTAGTCAATAATTCGTACAAAGATGTCTTCAAGTTATAGATCGCATTGATATCGATCGTAGCATCGTAAGGTGAACCATTCCAGCTAATACTCCCTCCCGGAGTAAGTATAAACTTTTTATTCAATAAATTACTCAGCGTAAATAAATAATCTCCTTTGGAGATTTTATATTCGCCGAACATATTAATCAATCCATCCTGATCCAGAGTAACTTTTATATCTCCGTTTCCTTTGGTCCGCAGAATATCACCGATAGTAGGATCAAAGACCACCTGAACCTCCAGGTTATCGTTTAATTCCAGATTGGCATTTAAGGTCAGATTATTACTGTTATTCGGTATACTTCCTCTTCTCCGCGACGGCTGATTGGGGTTAATAAAATGCAGGAAATTACCGTCTTCCTCCAATAAAGCTGAAGTCAAGGGGATAAATAAACGGGAATTTTTCTCCGGACGAACATTAACCGTAATATTGGTCATATCCTCCCGATTATTGATGTTGGTCAGACCACTGATATAAACAGTCCCGTAAAAAGATTCATTCTGGCTGGAAGAAGTATTTAACAACAGGAAATTACGGGAAGTGATATTCAGATCGTAGCGTTTTTCCCAAAATCGATAACGCCCGGAACATACGGATACATTGTTCTGTATATCCTTTACCACAAAATCTTTTAAGATAAAATCGCTTCGATCGATGTATATACTATCGTTCATGAAAAAGGAAGTATTCATATCTCTTAGGTGGAGGTACACAGAATCCAAAAACAAGCGACCGGAAAAATCAGGATGAGCACTGGGACCAGAAAGCCTGATTCTACCGGATATTCCTCCCTTACTCTCCGTAAAATAATCGGAAGCGTATCTCCCCAAACGATCCAAACCGATTTCTGACAACTGAATATCTACATTGACCTGATCTGTCAAAGGCTGATAATACCCCGACACTTGAAGCGGTATGGCAGACCCGACTTCATTTTTAGCCCGCAGGATGACGGCATTGCTATCCACATCCCAAGCAGACAATAATCTCAATGTACCCAAAGTATCGCGCGTAATTCCCCAATTCTCTACTTTCACATCTGAATACAACAAATTGTCTTTATAATAATCCTGTACAATAACCTCCCCACTGGCCATTCCAAACAGGTTTAAACGGTTATCCGTAAGGATACGGCTGAATTCTGCCAGATCGAACTGATTGACTTGAATGGAAAGTTCTTTTTCCGGATTTTTTGAAATACTTCCGTTTACAGACAAAAATTGATTTCCCTTACTGATCCGGAAATCCTCAATGTCAATCTCTTTATCCTCCGCCTTGATTCTCGATTTACCAACCTGCCAAACATTGTCGGATAATATGATTACCCCGGGATTAATACAGATTTCAGTCAGATAGTCCGCCTCTCCTTGGGGAACAAATCTTATATCTGCAGATAATTCCCCGCTATACGTCTGGGTTTCCCAATTACTCCATATCAATTTATTACTTACATTATTATCTCCTAAAGCCAAAGTGTTGCGAACGTTATACAAACGGGACATATCCCCGTATTCAAATTTATCCGCTGTATAGACCAATTGTAAACGTTCCGCATCTCCTTCCATGTTTATTTCCGATGCCGTCAGGCAAAAATCCCGGTATTGAAGGGTATCCGCATTCATTTTCAAATGAATGGCCTTGTCTTTTCCATAATAAGCAGCAATTTTACTGCCTTCCGAAATATTAAACTGAGGATATAGCGCCTTTAAAACTTTCCGGACATCTTTTACTACAATATCATACCGGAAATCTATATTTTCTTCTTTGGATAATTTTCTCTTTTTCTGCCGGAAAGCGGGAAGATAGCTCTGTATTAATTTTTCTGTAAACGCCAAAGGATATACACCGGTATAATGTCCTTCAATTTGGGCATCAGCGACATCAGAAAGCAGGCTGGTCATATAATAGCCGTTATCTAAACGATTTTCCAATCCGACATTGTCTAAAGAAAAATGCCCCTGCGGACCCGTATACGAAAAATCGGAAAGAGTGAAATTAAAAAAATGATTGTGCTTATTCTGCTCCGCAAAAACCAAATCGAAATCCGTTTTTACAGTCTCCTTTCCTTCTGTCAAAGCCCAACCGAAATCGGAAAGATTATTCACTTCTACAAATCCTTTAGCTCCCCAAAAATCGACACCTCCCCTCGGATTATAGTTTAAAGCTGCTGTAAACCGTACACTGTCATTATCCAAGGAATACAAGATATTGGATACGTCATCCTTTACCGACAACGACACTGAAGCATTTCGGAACTTTCCTTGGCCGACCTGAAGAAAAGGCATTTTACTCCACAAATCAACCGTCGTATGCGAATCATCCATATACCCCTCATAATTTCCGTTCATAGAACCATACTTCAACAAATCAGTTCCCCCCAATTTTCCAAAGTGAACGACAGGAAAATCAAAATCCCCGGAAATTTTAGAACATCCCAGAGAATCTGCTCCATAAGGAGCATACACCAATTTCAAATCCCCTTTTAGCCCTTCTGTCCGGCTACTGACTAAAAAAATAAAATCTGTAATCTTCCCTTTAAATGTCCCGTCAAGTTCAAAACGAGGCAGATGATGCAAAGGAGCAGGTACTTTTATATTTTGTTCAAACCAAGGCAGATAGATCGTTTCCAAATCTTCCGGACTTAAATAGGCATCTTGTAGATGAATTTCAAAAACAGTATTCCACACATCAGGTAAACCGTGAGATTTAAAACTTCCTCTGAAATGCGAATCCTTTCCCAAAGCAAATACCAACTGATGTCCTTCAATCCGATTCACCGTGTTAGAAACGATTCCCCGACATTTCACAGTATTGTCAATTCCCCGTAAAATGCCATTGAAATAGGCTAAATCAATAAAACTGACCTCGGAATTTCCCAAACGGTAGTATTGTTGCATTTTGGTTGTAAAATTCCGCCAATACCGACGACCGGGAATCCAATTGAATTCCAATTTTTCCAAATCCAGAAAACTTCGTTCCGTATAAATTTTACACTCTTGAATCAATAAATTAGAATCAGCAGCTGTTACCAGCCCCCCCATATCCCGAATCCCGAATCCGGATTTTTCTTCCAAGCTCAGCCCGGATATCCGTACAGCGAATTTTCCTCCGGAAAAATCCGGCTCTGTAATATCTACATTCACTTGACGACATTCGATATCCGTCCAATTGATACCATAATCTACCGGCTCATACTCGTTTTCTTTATAAACGACTCGGGAATCCCTGACTTGAATTTTTCTCAGATTTACAGTCCAGTTGCTGCTCCCCGACAAGGTTTCCGGATGCTTCTCACTCCCTTTCTGCAAAGAATTCAAAAAAACGTCCAGATTCATTTTAGCCTCTTCTTCCCCTTCTCCCCTCACTATCCACAAATTAAAGTAAGCCCGCTCGAAAGTAATATCCCTTACAGTAAAACTTTGAGTGGAAAAACGGAAAGAATCAATTTTAACCCGGAAATTTTCACAATACAACAAGGTATCGTTCCGGTAATCTTTTAATAAGACATCATTCAATATTAGCGATTTCATCGGACGGAAATCCACTCCCCCAATCTGTATTTTCACTCCCGTCGTCTGCTCGATTTTATCCGTAAACAAACGAACCAAATAAGTTTGTACATACGAACTATGCAGGGAAGCATAAAGGATCAGAAGTACCAACAGACACCCCGACACACTATAGAATAATATGCGAAAAAAATTTTTTATACCCCCACGATTTTTAGTTTGAAGGCAAAAGTATTAATATTGCACAATATTTGAAAGAGATTGAGCACGAAAGATAAAGGCTAAATCTCCGATTTAAAGCTTTTAACTTTATTTCAATTTTAATTCATTTATCATGACTGTTATACTAGGAATTGAATCGTCCTGCGACGACACTTCTGCTGCTATTTTAAAAGATGGAGTTGTATTATCCAATATTATCGCCAGCCAAAAGGTCCACGAAGCTTACGGCGGAGTTGTTCCGGAATTGGCATCCAGAGCTCATCAGCAAAATATTATTCCGGTAGTCTCGGAAGCAATCCGAAAAGCCGGTATCGGTATTCAGGACATCCATGCCATAGCTTATACCCGGGGCCCCGGACTATTAGGTTCCTTACTGGTCGGAACTTCTTTTGCCAAAGGTTTTGCCATAGCGAATCGGATCCCCATGATTGAAGTTAATCACCTCCAAGCCCATATTCTGGCTAATTTTATCAAAGAACCCGGAGTAGAAAGCCGTCAACCCAGTTTCCCTTTTTTGACGTTACTGGTGTCGGGAGGCAATTCACAACTGATTGTTGTACACGATTATCTGGACATGGAGATGATCGGTCAGACCATTGACGACGCTGCCGGAGAAGCTTTCGACAAATGTGCAAAAGTGATGGGATTACCTTATCCCGGAGGCCCGGTTATCGACCGCCTGGCAAAAACCGGTAATCCCGACCGCTTTGTATTCAATAAACCCCAAATCCCCGGATTAGACTATAGTTTCAGTGGATTGAAAACCTCTTTTCTCTATTTTATCCGGGATGAATTGAAAAAAAATCCGGATTTTATTGCAGAAAACCTGAATGACCTCTGTGCCTCTCTACAAAAAACAGTAGTCGATATCCTTTTGACAAAACTCAAAAAGGCGGCCAGACAAACAGGTATACGACAAATTGCAATCGGCGGAGGTGTTTCAGCAAACTCCGCTCTCCAAAATGCCGTACATAAGGAAGCGGAGAAATCCGGTTGGGAGGTTTTCATCCCCCGCTTGGGTTTTTCTTTGGACAATGCCGGAATGGTAGCTGTCACTGGCTATTATAAATTTTTAGCCGGACAATTCGTCGGCTTGGATGCCATCCCCTTTGCCCGAACCATACTTGAATAACATTTGGACTCTTAAACATTTGAACACTTAAGCCATGAAGATTCTGGTCACTTACGACATTCCCCGTGAACCGTTCAAAAATCTCCCCACCGACTGGGAAATCACTTTCCCTGAAGGAGAAAAATTGACAAAAGAGGAAATCATCCGGATGCTTCCGGAATACGATATTCTGTTAGCTATTTTCAGTCGCCCTATCGATAAAGAAATAATAGACGCAGGAAAAAAATTAAAGCTTATCAGTAATTACGGAGTAGGATATAATAATATTGACATCCAATATGCCCGAAAAAAAGGGATTACCGTTTGCAATACCCCCGAATCGGTATGCGATCCTACAGCGGAATTATGTATGGCCTTACTACTAGGAATTGCCCGACGGATCGGAGAATTCGACCGCAGGATCCGAACGGAAAGAGAAGGGATGTGGGGTGTCATGAAAAACTTAGGGTACGGTTTGAGAGGCAAGACATTAGGGATCATCGGTATGGGACATATCGGACAAAATGTAGCCTGCAAGGCTGCAGCCTTTGGTATGAATATCCTTTATTACAACCGAAAAACAGAAGTTCCTGGCTATAAGAAAACAGATTTGGATTCTTTACTTAAAGAATCCGATTTTATCTCTATCCATACCCCCCTGACAGAAGTTACCCACCATTTAATCGGAGAGCGGGAATTGGGATTGATGAAGAAGACGGCTTTTCTGATCAATACAGCCCGGGGAGCTGTCATAGATGAAGAAGTTTTAAGTCGTTTTTTAGAGAAACGACAAATAGCAGGAGCTGCTCTGGACGTATTCGAGCGAGAACCTCATATCACGGAATTGTTATATTCTTTAGACAACGTCATTTTAGTACCCCATATCGGTACGGCAACCTATGACGGTAGAATTGCTATGGCTCAAGAAGCTTTGGACAATATACGAAATTACCTGAACGGGAAACCAACAAACGTAGTCAACTAAGCAAGAAAAGAAAAATTCCGGGTTTTTAGAAAAATAATTTGTAAAATAAACTATTTACCCTATATTTGTACCCGCTAAAGAAAATAGCGTTCTTTGAAAGGGGAGATACCAAAGCGGCCAACTGGGGCAGACTGTAACTCTGCTGACTTATGTCTTCGTAGGTTCGAATCCTGCTCTCCCCACGAATTTTAAAATTAGTAAAAGAAAATATTTCTTTTTCGTTCTTTAAGATTTATTTGGTTCCTTCTCACGGACCGGCAAGCAAGACGAGTCCGTTCTGTAGAACGGTAACCTATAGTTTGCGGAAATAGCTCAGTCGATAGAGCACTAGCCTTCCAAGCTGGGGGTCGCGGGTTTGAGTCCCGTTTTCCGCTCCAGTTAACAAACAGAAATTTAGAGGTATAGCAAGAAGCTGTACCTCTTTTTCATTTATACACCTGAACACGGATTCTGTGTACAAATTGTTTAAAATGTTTTGACAAGATTTTGCGCAAAGAGGGACGGACCTTTTTGTGAAAAACAGAACTCCTTTTAAACTTGATTATCTTCTGAATTTCTTAGGGGCAAAAATTACACATTAGGGCACGTCCCTACTGTGTAAAAAGAGAAGGGAAACCGATAATGACACCTACTCTCATCCCCGGGTCTTGTGTTTAAGGGGTAGTTTGGGGAAAAGTTTTCTGAAACGCACCAGGTAGATAGTTATATTGCTTCCGACGATAATTAAAGTAACAGCAAGAATAATCATCAATATTCCGCCGATCAATCTGGGTGTCAGGGATTCTCCAAAGATTGTAACCCCAAAGAAAACAGCTGTTACAGGTTCTAAAGCCCCCAGAATAGCAGTTGGAGTAGAACCGATATATTGTACGGCCCGGGTCGTACAGAGAAAAGAGATAGCCGTCGGAAAAACAGCTAGTGCAAGAAGATTTCCCCATAAATACCATTTGTCTACTATAAACAAATGTACACCGAAATCGACTCGTACCAAAAACAACGTAAGTCCAAAAAGCAACACATAGAAAGTTAATTTCAATGTCGCTACATCTTTCAACACCGATTGATTCACCCCCACAATATAGATAGCATAAGAAAGAGAAGAAGCCATAACCAAACCTATGCCCACCAGACTAAGCGTCGCTCCATCCCCACCCTTATAAAGTAGGCCGATTCCAGCCAAAGCCAATAAAATACATAAAACGGTTTGTATCGTTAATTTTTCTTTAAAGAAGAATGACATGATCAGAGCTACCATAATCGGATAGACAAATAAGAGTGTCGATGCAATCCCGGCTTCCATATAATTATAACTCTGAAACAAAGCAAGAGAAGAAATTGAAATTAATAAACCCATGATAATTAAAGGTAGGATTTGCTTGCGTTTCAATTTGAAATTTCTTCCTCTCGCCTTAATCATAATACCGAGTAGAGGGATAGCGAACAGATATCTGAAAAAAAGAACCGAATCCGGATCCATACCTGTTTTGTATAAAGGGAGTGCGAACAAGGGATTCATCCCATAGGTAGCCGCAGCAATAGCACCTAAAATATAACCTTTAGCTTTTACATTCATAGGAATTAAATTTGACGACAAAAGTAGCATTTTTCAAAGGAATGTATTCTCACTAAAAAGGATTAACGTTTCAGCGGTTAAGGGTATTCAAACTTCCCCGAATCCCTTTTAAACAGAACCGAAAGTTTACTCATTCCCCTGCCGTTGGATGAATGTTAAACACATAGGAAACGTCCTGCATTCTTGAAGTACCTCAAGATGTACATATAAAAAATTATAATTATTTTTACGCCGGTTTAGACAAGGAGTTGGTCTGACCTGAATAATTTACTTACTGGCGGTTTATGGAAAAAGAAAAAACGCTGAAAATCAGTGTATTCCCTTAAACAATAAAGCTGTTTTGCTGACCGTTATGTTGTAAGTCTCACTTTGCATCAGTTATCTGTCTGTATCTCCTGGTATGGCTCATCAAAATAAAACAATTCCAGCATAAACAAAACCCACCTAATCGGTTAACATGAAACGGCATTTTTTCGATAAAAGAACTGGACATTCCCATAACAGTGTTCCAATTTTTTATCTATCTAAATTTTAGTGTTATGAAAAAGAGTCTTATTGCATTAGGATTCGGTACTCTCGGCCTGGGCATAGCAGAATTTGTCATGATGGCTATCTTACCCTATGTAGCGAAAGAACTGCATATCAGCATTCCAACAGCGGGACATTTAATTTCAGCCTACGCCCTCGGCGTTTGTGCAGGAGCCCCGATGTTAACTCTAGCCCGCAAGTTACCGCTAAAAAATATACTATTAGGATTGGTTACCATCATGATGATCGGAAACATTTGTGCAGCACTCTCTCCCCATTATTGGTTTATGATCGGAGCCCGCTTTATCTCCGGTCTGCCCCATGGAGCTTATTTCGGAGTGGCTTCTATTGTAGCGGAAAAACTGGCAGACAAAGGAAAAGGTTCGGAAGCGGTTTCTATTATGATTGCCGGCATGACCATAGCCAACCTTTTCGGAGTCCCTCTCGGCACTTCTCTGAGTACTCTGTTATCCTGGCGGCTTACGTTTCTGCTTGTCGGAATTTGGGGAGTTATCGTACTTTATTTTATATGGAAATGGGTGCCTCAGGTAGAGGGACTTCCTGATACCGGTTTTAAAGGACAATTCCACTTCCTGAAAACAACCGCACCTTGGCTTATTCTCGGTGCCACGATGTTTGGCAATGGTAGTGTGTTCTGCTGGTATAGTTACATTAATCCGCTTCTGACCCACGTATCCGGCTTTTCTGCAAACAGTATTACCTTGCTGATGATTCTGGCAGGAGGCGGCATGGTAGTGGGTAACCTACTCGGAGGACGTTTGGCCGACAAATATACTCCCGGACGGGTAGCCGCTGTTACCCAAATAACAATCGGCTTCGCCTTATTGTCCATTTTCTTTGCTGCCCGCATCGATTGGCTTACGGCTTTACTGATGTTCCTTTGTACTATGGGATTGTTTGCCGTCTCCAGTCCTTTGCAGGTTTCCATTCTTCATTTCGCTAAAGGGGGTGAACTTCTGGGGGCCGCCTGTATACAAGTCGCTTTTAATTTGGGAAATGCCTTGGGTGCCACTCTCGGCGCTTTGCCCCTGAAAGCAGGTTTGGGTTATCAGTACCCGGCCTTGATCGGCGTACCTTTTGCCTTTCTGGGATGTATTTTACTGATCGTATTTTCTAGGAAATACGAAACAAAATCTTACAAAAGGTCAAAAACATTGTCTTCCGATAAAGCAAAATAATGCCATCTCATTGAAAAGAAATCGCTCCTAAGCGTTCAGAAATTTAAAACACGCTCGAACTTTTGAGCACTCGCTTTCCAACCTTCAATGTTCCCAGGCAATAGAGGCAACAAAAAATCGAAAATCCGGACGATAGGCTGCTGAATTACGACCATAAAAATGGAAGATGGAATCGCTTGTTAGAAGAGAAAAAGACTCCCCCTCTGAATTTCAGCAACAATCAAAAACAGCCGGGAAATCAACTCAAAAACAAGCTATAAATTTTCAAAATCCATCAGTGAGAAGGTAAACAAATTACAATCCGGCAACCGGAAGTGTAATCAGAATCTACCTGAATCGTACCCCCTAGACGGGAAATAATGATACGACACATATATAATCCCAAACCAGTACCGGGCTTAAAGCTATCTATTTTCGTAAAACGCTCAAATACCCATTCCTGTTTATCCAAAGGAATACCCATACCGGTATCTGAAACAGCAATAATCAACTGTTGTTTCACCGAGTCCAAATGACAGCTCAAACGGATCTCTCCTTTTTCTGTAAATTTAGCAGCATTACTCAACAAATTATCAAGCACACAAGAAAGGTAAAATGGATGAGTATAAAATAAAAATTCCTCCTCTTCAATGACTTCGATACACGATACCTCTTCAAAAGTGAATCGCTGCCTCAAGGCCCTTATTTTTTCTTTACAAAGAGAGCATACATCACACGGCTCCAGCGACAAAGGTTCCTCGGAACTGATAAGCCGGGACAATTCCAATATATTATTTAACAGATAGGTCAGTTCTATGGTATTGTTTTGCATCAACCCCTGAAATTTCATTTTTTCTTCTGTAGAAAAAGAATCGTCCAGGATTAAATTGGAAAAACCATTAATGGCATTAAGTGGGGTTCGGATCTCATGACACATCGAATTTAAAAAAGCCGTTTTCATTTTTTCACTTTCCATTGCTTTCTCTCTCTGTTTCAAGACCTCAGCATTCGCCTTAAGCAGACATTCCTGCATATACCTAAGTTTGCGTACAACTCTCCGTTGATAAAGACTCCATCCTAGAGAAACCAGTAAAAGAGCTAACATACCGATCAATGCTATTTGCTTATTCCGATTTTCCAAACGGATTTTATCCAGCTGCAATTTATTGACATCAAAACGGGTCTGCATTTCAGCTAATTTGTGTTGGGCATCTTTGGCACGAATAGTGACCCGCAAACTATCACACTTACGGATAGCTTTGTAAGCACGCCGATAATCTCCAGTCTTTTCGTACAACCTGGCTTGGACAAAATAAATAGAAGGCAAATTTACAGAATCGAACAACTGATAAAGTAGAGTCGAATCAATATAAGCAATGGCTTTCTTATAATCACCCATATATTGATAATAGCGACTACTAACATCATATCTCTCACGCATTTGCTTTTTTTCTTTGGCCAACCGCATAAATTCCTGATAATATTCCGTCGCTTCTTCCTTGGTAATTAAATCACGTAAAAAAATCAGCTTAATATAAATAGACATTTTATATTTCGAATCATCATAAAAAGGACGCTGAAAAGTAGAAAGCAACCTCGCTCCTTGTTGACTTAATTTTGCCATTTTCTTGATTTCGTCGGCAGCACGTTTGTCACGTTGGGATAAATACAAATCACTTAATTCAGAGCGACACAACTCTTCAAAGTAAACCCTCTCTTCCAAGGGATAGTCCTCCAGCATCTTCAGTGTCCGTTCGATATAAGGGATAGCTTGAGCTATATTTTCATAGGCTCCGGTAATAAGCGAAGAATAATCAATGGAAAGGCCGGTAAGAAATTCCCACTCAATCCGCTCTTCCGGAGTCATCTGTTCTCCTTCTCTTTTTTTTAAACGCTCCAGTTCTTTATCTATAACGGTTAAAGAACTCGTAACCTTAATTTTTATCCAAATTGCCGAAACACGCAGATAAGAATTAAATAAAGCATTATGTTGCTCTGGAAGCACTTCTTTAGCAAGTTTTAGAATTTCTTGCATTTTTTTATCATTCCGGGCAGCATACCGTTTCATTAAGCGAATGAATGCCATCTTTTTAGTACACTCATCATTAGCTTTAATGGCTTCCGTAAGAGCACCTTGCCAGTAGTTAGTTGAAATACGAAGGGAATCAGCATATAAATCCGCTAAATGTACATAAATTTCAAGCCTCTGTTTTACATCGGGCGTAGTCTTTAACAAATTACGTAAACTATCAACCGGGGCTACCACCGCTTGTAAACGACAGGGGAACATCAAAAAAATACCGAAAAATAAGATTTCCAATATCTTTTTAGTTATCGGATCCCGCATAAACATACCTATTATTTGATTTATGCTACAAAATTAGATATAATAATATATTATAAAAATTTCTTCTTTCTTTTTATAACCTATTTTTTCCTCAACCAACAGCTAATTTTACATCCCTCATCCAAGTGTAATCCAATTGATAATCTACTTCTGACCCCAATTTTTTGTGTAAATCCGGTAATTTTACAGCCGCCGCAAAATAGTGATAATTCAATTATATATTTACCTTAGAACAAATTTTATAGGCAATACCGAAATAATTCCCACAATCCTGGAGCATCTTTCCCCTGAAAAGCAGAAGCATAAAAATAATGTATTGCCCCTAAAATTTATAATGTGTTCCATTAAGGGAATCAAAAGCTTAACTGATCTCCTTTTTTTATTTCTGCTCAAACAATTAAATCGATTACAGGCTTAATGATCCCAGACGACAGATCAATTTGAAGCAATACAGGATACGATCAACCTTTATCACCTCTTCGACAAAGGAAAATAAATATATCTAACGCATACAATTATTTAAAATTCTTTTAACTAAAGACATATTACGATTGCTACCGGCTAAAAGAATTTTTATCTTCTCGCGGTTCCAAACAGGCTATCGGGGAATTAAATAGTACCAAACTTTCCTACGATGTATTCAGAAAAATATTTGCAATTCTCTATATTTGTAAAAAATCGTGCTGTCATGAAAAATCAAGGTCAATGCAAATGGGGTTTGCTTTATAACGAATTTTCGATCTTATTGATTCAAACCTTTACCTCTCCTGAAATAAAAATTCCAAAGGGAAGTTTTATAAAACCTATAACAGAAGGGAATATAGACGAACAACTTTTTACCCACAAAGACAAAATCGTAAATCGCTACGAACTGGTAGGTTTTGATATTGACATCACTATTGACAAACCGAATACAGCCATCTTAAAAGGACATGTACACGTATGGGCAGCCGTATTCTTCAATACAACCGTTGAAATTTCTTATCGCATTATTGTCCCTCCCGGAGGAAAAATTAACGATACCTCTTTCTGCCAGATCAGTGAACCCTTTAATACAGATCAATTAATCGTCATTGCAGGCATTATACAACATGTAGAACATTGGGTGTATAATCAAGAAGCCGAAAAACAAGAGATAGACGGGGCGCTGAAAAAAGTAAAATTCTGCAATCTTCATCTCAATGCAGAGGGACAATATTGCGAAAAAGTTGCACAAGAGCCCCAAATCACGTTCGAAGAAATACAAAAACGTTACCGGAAATTTTTCGATACATCTTCCGAAAATAAATTTTATTACCCGGCCCATAATTATATATTTATTGATATCTGGGAATCCATAGGTCATCAAGGCGATATCAATTTTTCACATATGCAGGAAGACGATATCATCCAACACATAGAAACAGCTCATCAGGCAGAACTGGTTGGATTAATGACTCTTTATCCTGAAGAATGGCCTTACCGAATGGACTCCAGCTTTAAAGAGGTTTGCGGCAAAAATATAGCTATCGACACCGACGACTTGGTTCTAACCAACGAAAACATGAGCGTCGTTTTCGGTACCTATGGAAAAAGAGGCAACGAAGCTCCCACCGACTGGCAAGAACATTTGGGCAGAAGAGACCGCTATCATGTTAGCTGGCCCGAATATCTTGTCTTGTTGGAAATTTTATTAGCTAAAAAACATACAATCAATTATGTGTTGAATAAATATATTTATAATTCCAGAAATGCCGGAAATGAAAATATTCACAATATGATTGAACAAAATGCACGTCTCAGTGTAAAATTATCCAACATCCTGCTAGAGTTGGATTCTGTCCGCTACCTGCGGTATATGTCGCACAAACATATGTTTTATGAAACAGCCCGGAATTTAAAAATTGAAGAAGATGAAAAACAATTGGATAAAATCCTCAGGCGAGTAGATAAATCCTTGAATAATGCCAATAATGTCATCGAGATACGACAATCCAACGACACGAAATATATCCTTCTGTTTATTTCTGTCGCTTCCCTTTTTAGTGTAGTTTTACAGGGTGAAAATGTACCTTTACTGGCCGGTTTATCCAAAGCTCTTGGACGACAGACAGCCATTGTTTTGGTTATAATTACCTCTATTGGTATAGCATATGGACTGATCGTCCTGCTGAAAATGACAGTCCGCTATATAAAACAAAGAAAAATTTATAAACGCGATAATTATTCTTAAAATGATTCGAAAATACACCACAACAGACCGATTAGCCCTTTGTGAATTTTTTTCCGCTCTTATAGAAGCACACAAAGCTTATATTTCACACGGAGAACTCCAAATGGGAATTGCTACAGACCGGGGACAACTGGCGCAGGATTACAAGACAAAATGGCTTCAATATCTGGACAGGCAATCCGGCAATCCTGAAAATACGATCCTATTGTATGAAGAAAAAGGGGAAATAGTGGGATTTACCTTATTCGGTATTTCAAATGACGGAGCTGAACCTTATGGGGTCGTTTTCGATTTAGGAGTCGCCCCGGCACACCGGGGAAAACATATCGGACAGCAATTACTGACCCAAGCCTTAGACAGCCTCAAAGCACAAGGAATACAAAACTGTTACCTGGAATCGGGTATAGATAATCATTCTGCCCACGATTTTTTCCGGAAAAACGGTTTTACTGCTGTATCCGAAATTTTTCGCCTAAAATTTTAGCAAAGAGGGACGGACCTTTTTGGCTGATTTTTATGAAGAATAAAAAGGAACTTATTCTGGTTAATTAGAATAATTTCTAATTTAGAGCGAAAATAGTTTTTATTTAAATTAAAAAATAGAAAGATTTGATAAAAATCAGCCAAAAAGGTCCGTCCCCTTGGAGGGGGGATTATGGGATTAGTTTACTACTCACCCGGTTGTTCCCCGTATTCTCATACCAATTCTGACACTGTTTTCCTCCGGATTGAGCCCAAGCCGCAAAGTTCGGGTAAGCCAAAGTAAACTCAACTTTTTCATAAGCATGCGGAATAGCGGCAGGCACTTTTATTCCCCAAATTAAATGAGTGTTCGAAGTGTAAAAATCATTCGATTTATCGGTATTCGAGCTTTCATTTCTATATTTTACGTACGTAACCTGATCAAAGAGAACCGGCTTATAACCGTTAATATGAATTTCTTTTCGAACAGATGAATTTCCAATAAAGAAATCAAAAGAATCGTATAACACTTTATTTAAAGGCAAAGGATCTTTTAAGTAGAGCATATAAGCAACTTCGACTAAATCTTTTTCCGCCATTTCATATCCCGGCTCTGTATTCAAATATTGTCCACCAGCAGGACAGTTTGCATTATTTTTCACCTCTTTAAAAAGGAAAAGAGCATCATCCCCATTGGCAGGCTTTACAGCAACAAAATCACAAGAAGGAGAAGCATTCACGCTATTGTAAGGAACAATTTCGTCAATATCCGTACTTTTCACACCCATTAAATGCAAATAAAATTCATAAGGGAAGATCCCTCCGACAGCGTTTATACGCACACCGACTAAGATCGCTTCTACTTTATTCTTCTTGTCTATATACAACTGAACTTTAAAATTAGCGACAAGATCGTTTAAATCGTAATCTCCATATTCCGGCCATAAATCTTCAAACATCAGAGTACCCCATCCGTTCGCAGGATAATAAATCACATTATCTTTACGGTCAGCATTAGGCTTTTCATCCGTCGAACCGGGAATAGCGGTTACACCCGCTATACATTCTTTACTATCTGCCGGAACACGATAAGAAACGACACCTTCCAGAAGCGGAAGTTCCTGCATAGCAGATAATCCATTCTCTGTTTCATATTGCACATACAAAGTTTTCGCTGCGGCAGGCACATTTAAAGTTACCTGATCTACTCCTTCTCCCACCATAAAAGAGGCAAAAGGAGCTGCCTTCGGAGAGAGTGCAACATATATTCTGGAATCATGTTGGGATGTAAAATCACAACGGATATCTACCGAGGTCTTCCAGTCGAATCCTGCAGGAATTTTCAAATCTGTCACTTTATCCTGCTTTGTCCCGTTCAAAGAATCCGACTTGACGCAGGCAGAAAGTAAAAAAGAAAAGAAAAAGAAGACCAAAACGATTTTAAATAAAAACATTTTCATAACCTTCTTATTTTATTATTAATACGAGATAAAGATACAATATTAATAAAACAAAACAAATCTTATCCACTTGAAAATGAATTTATTATTTTTCTATTTCCAAACTACTTAAAAAACACCCTGAACTTTTTGTTTAATACTTTCAGCATATCGAAAGAAGAGAGGCTTTTTATAAAAATTCTTTTCCGGCTTATCAGGGATTCACTTTTTTCCTAAAATAAATCTTAAATCCTTTACGATTTGCCTGGCAAACCGCTCTGAAGCTCCCGGTTCTCCCAAACGTCGATTGAGCTCCTCATAATTTTTTAACATTTTTTGCCGCACAGGTCCTTCAGGAAGAATTTGCTGTAATTCTTTTTTTATATTTTTTTCATTTAGTTGCTGCATCAGAAGTTCCTTGACCACCTCCTGCCCCATAATTAAATTAACCAACGAAATATAACGGACCTTGACAAAAAGCTTAAATAACAAATAACTAAAGGCTCCTCCTTCTCCGCTATAACATACCACCTGAGGAGTTTTCAAAATAGCCGTTTCGAGAGTAGCTGTGCCGGAAGTAACCAAAGCAGCCCGGGACTGTTTCAATAACCGATAGGTTTGCCCATAGATAACGGGAACATTCATCCCTTTCAAATAAGGTTCATAATCTTCCTCTGTCATAGAAGGAGCACCTGCTATAATAAATTGATAGTCCGGGAAATGCCTGGTCATACACAACATTTTCGGTAATACATGTTTCAATTCCTGCGAACGGCTTCCGGCCAACAAAGCGATGATCGGCTTATCGGGCAACTGATAGCAAGTAATGAATTCTGAAAAACGCTCAGCCTGGTGAGGGCGCAACGCAATAGCGTCGACCAAAGGATTCCCCTCGTAATCTACCGGATAATTATATTTTTGGTAAAATTCCTTCTCGAAAGGAAAAATGACATACATCCGGTCGACATATTTTTTGATTTTTTTCACCCGGCCTGTATTCCAGGCCCACAATTTAGGAGAAATATAATAGAATACAGTAAAACCAGCAGATTTAGCAAATTTAGCTACCCTCAAGTTAAAACCGGCATAATCGACCAGAATTAATACATCGGGTTGCCATTCTGTAATATCCTTACAACACAAGCGAATATTTTCTTTAATTTTACCCAGATTTTTCAACACGGTCAGGAATCCCATAATGGCCGTATCTTTATAATGACGTACGATTTCACATCCGGCTTCCCTCATCATATCTCCACCCCAACCGCGAAACTGAGCCTGCTCATCATTCCGTTTTAAACCTTTCATCAAATTAGAAGCATGTAAATCTCCCGATGCCTCCCCGGATATAATATAATATTTCATGTAAATCAGAATTTACGTTAGGCAGATTACAGCTTCCCAATCACTTATCTTCCCTCAAGCCCTTCAGCCGTAACTTTCTTTTGCAAAGATAAAAAATACACTCAAAATAATTACTTTTGCCCCAAATTAAGACGGATATGATTTTGAAAGGGAAAAAGGCAGCTTATATTACTTTGGGTTGCAAATTAAATTTTTCGGAAACCTCTACCATTAAACACAGTCTGGAAGAAGCAGGTGTAATAACCGTAGGAGAAAAAGAAGGAGCAGATATTTTTATCATCAATACCTGTAGTGTCACGGATATGGCAGAACACAAAGGCCGGCAGCTGATCCGTAAAATTATCCACCGATATCCGCATGCTTATATTGTGGTCGTAGGCTGTTATGCCCAGTTAAGAGCGAAAGAAATACTGGAAATCACAGGGGTAAATCTGGTATTGGGAGCTGCCGAAAAGTTCAAAGTACGTCAGCATTTAGAAGCTTACAATACACCGGTCGAAAGAGAAATCCACTCCTGCGATATTTTTCAACTGTCTGGATTCGATTTAGCTTATTCTTTTGGAGACCGTACCCGTTGTTTTTTGAAAATACAAGATGGATGTGATTATTTTTGTACGTATTGTACCATCCCTTTTGCCCGGGGAAAAAGCCGCAGCGCTTCTATTGCCCAAGTCCTACAAGCCGTAAAAACCGTCGCTTTAAAAGGTATTAAAGAAGTGATACTGACCGGAGTGAATACGGGAGATTTCGGGCGAGGTTCGTCGGAAAGTTTTAGAGAATTGCTTGTAGCCCTGGATCAGTGCGCAGAAATGGAACGTTTTCGGATTTCTTCCATTGAACCCAATTTACTCACGGACGAAATTTTACAATTTGTAGCTTCTTCCCGCAAATTTATGCCACATTTTCATATTCCTCTTCAGTCAGGCAATAATGAAGTACTACAACTCATGAAAAGGAGATACACCCGCGAACTTTTTGCGGAAAAAATAAATAAAATCCGGCAGCTCTGTCCCGATGCTTTTATCGGAGTAGATGTTATTGCCGGAATGAGAGGGGAAACAGAAGCACATTTTGAAGATACCTATCGTTTTATTGAAAATCTAGATATTTCCCAGCTACATGTCTTTCCCTATTCGGAAAGGGCTGGTACAAAAGCACTGGAAATTCCAGAGACTGTACTTCCTCAGGAAAAACACAGACGGGTCAATCTCCTTCTCAAACTCTCCGAGGCAAAATTATCTCACTTCTATCAACGTTTTATCGGACAAACCCGCCCTGTACTGTGGGAAGACAATCTGGTAAACGGAATGATTTGTGGGTTTACCGACAATTATATCCGGGTCGAATCACCTTACCAGGCAGAATGGAAAAATCAAATTTTACCCTTTACTCTAAAAACAGAGACTTTTAGAAAAGAATAAATCCGGAAAACTAAATTTGTTTTGTTTATAAAACAATACAAACTTAAATTGATTCAAAAATACTTGTATTAACACCTTTAAATACTATAATTATTGTAGGTATTTAACAATATTTAATTAGACTGATCTCGACAAAACTGTATCTTTGTAAAAGAAATTTTTCATAGTTTGTTTCTGTTTAGGGTTAGTAGTTATAAGTCGTTGGTTTTGCCAACGACTTATTTTATTCTCCTTTCTTCTTACGGGAAGAAATTTTATTTTATATTTTTGTTCGGTAAAACAACTAAACTCTTACATCATGCAAATATTAGTTTCCGGTGTCGCGGGTTTTATCGGTTCTTTTCTTACGGAAGCCCTTTTACTTCAAGGATATCAGGTATATGGTATAGATTCCATTAACGATTATTACGATACTTCGATAAAATATGCCCGTTTAAAAAAATGCGGAATCATTCCGGGCGCCTATGGACAAATTATTTCTTCTGCTATTTACCCTTCTTATCAGTTCCAGCAACTAGATTTGTGTGATAAAGAAAATCTAAACGCCATTTTCCAAAAAAATAAATTCGATTGCGTGATTAACCTGGCTGCTCAGGCGGGTGTCCGCTACAGCTTAAAGAATCCGCATGCTTATCTGGAAAGTAACATCATTGGTTTTTTAAACATTTTAGAGGCCTGCCGTTATCATTCCTGTACCCGATTAATTTATGCTTCCTCTTCTTCTGTATATGGGAATGATACGGAGATACCTTTTAAAGAAACTGCCCGGGTGGACCATCCGGTCAGCATGTACGCCGCCACTAAAAAAAGCAATGAACTGATGGCCTACACCTATTCTTATCTGTATCAAATACATACCATCGGCCTTCGTTTTTTTACAGTTTACGGACCTTATGGACGGCCTGATATGGCTCCTATGCTTTTTGCAAAAGCGATCGATCGTAATGAACCGATTCATATCTTTAATAACGGAAATCTATCCCGGGATTTTACTTATATAGACGACATCGTACAAGGCATCACCACCATAGTGGCACACCCGGAAAAAGCCCGCAGGGAAGTAGCAGAAATTCCTGCCGTAATCTATAATATCGGTCACGGTTCTCCTATAAAATTACTGGATTTTATTCATTTGCTCGAAAAGCAGCTGGGAAAAGCAGCTCAAAAAGAATATGTGGGTATGCAACCCGGCGATGTATACCAAACCTGGGCCGATACCACCCGGCTAAAGGAAGATTATCAGTACATACCCACGACCTCTTTGGAAGAAGGAATCAAAAAATTCGCCGACTGGTATAAAGCTTATTATACATAACAATTAAACTAGCAACTGAAATACAGGTATGCCGAAAAGCAACCAATCCAACTACTATCGAAAAAAATCAAATGAATTTTCTTTTTTTAATGGGGAATAAAATTCAATTAAATTACACAGTATAAATCTTAAAATTTAACCCTTCTTCTTTTATAGTTTATTAATATTTTTTAATAAATTTGCCTCCCTAAATGGAAAGCATTTGTAATGAACAAAGATATTTTCAAATACCCTATCCGCCATTTTATACAACATAAAATCAATAGCGGAGCTATTTTACTTTTTGTTGCCATCATTGCAATGATTATTGCCAATTCTCCTTTCCGGGAACATTACAATTCCTGGTTTGCCAAAGAAGTAGTCTTTCAATTCGGGGATTTTAGTCTTTTTCACAGCCACGGGTCTAATATGAATCTACTGGCATTAATCAATGATGCTTTAATGGCCATATTTTTCTTTTCGGTAGGCTTGGAAATCAAACGGGAAATTTTAGTAGGCGAACTTTCCACTCCTCGCAAAGCTTTACTTCCCGTTATAGCGGCTTGTGGGGGTATGATTATACCGATTTTAATATTCTGGGCCATCGGTCCTACAGGTCCAGCTGCTAAAGGAGCTGCCATTCCAATGGCCACGGACATCGCTTTTTCTCTGGGAGTACTTTCTTTATTAGGCCAAAAAGTCCCTTTAAGTCTCAAGATTTTCTTAACTGCTTTCGCTGTTGTAGACGACATCGGTGGTATCATTGTCATCGGTCTTTTTTACAGCAATCAGCTCATTTGGGAATATCTGCTTTGGTCCCTTTTCTTTGTCGGATTACTATGGGGAGGAGGCCGATTGGGAATAAGCAGTAAATTATTCTATATCTTTTTTGGGATCATTGTATGGTATTTCTTCCTTAATTCCGGAATTCATCCGACCATTGCAGGAGTAATCGTCGCCTTCACCGTTCCGGCCCGTCCAAAAATTCATCTTCCGGCCTATATCGCAGATATCCGGCAGAGTCTGGAACGTTTACCGGAAAAAGCAGCACTTTCTTCCAATATACTCACGAACTCCGAACTTTCGGTTTTAAAGCATATCGAAGCCTCCTCCGACAAAGCGATCAGTCCTCTTCAGTCCTTAGACGACAACCTGCATCCTTTGGTAAACTATATCGTCATGCCATTGTTTGCTTTTGCCAATGCAAGTATCTCTTTTACAGGATTCTCTTTGGGTAGCATAGAAGGAGTAACGCTTACCGTATTTATCTCTCTGGTATTTGGGAAATTAATCGGCATCTTTTCTTTTACCTGGCTGTCTGTCAAAACAGGTCTCTTGACCATGCCCGAAAAAATGAACAACCGAAGTCTTTTTGGAATATCTCTTTTAGGAGGTATCGGTTTTACTGTTTCTCTCTTTATCGCTAATTTATCCTATGCCAATCTCAGCGGGACCGGAAGTACGTTATTAAATCAAGCCAAACTAGGAATCATCTCCGGTTCTATATTTGCCGGTATATGTGGCTATCTGGTTCTCCGCAAAGTATTAAAAAACAATAATCCATAAATAGAAATTTCGTCTTATTATTTTTTATTTATAGGAAAAAATGGAGTTGATTTCCCTGCTTTCTAAAATTGTCTTCACCTTCATCGGCTAATTCTTTCTCAAATTATTTTCTAAAAAAGAATACATTTCTTTGTTATTCCCTCAAAAACATCTATATTTGCATCGCTTTTGGAGAGATGGCAGAGTGGTCGATCGCGGCGGTCTTGAAAACCGTTGAAGTGAGAGCTTCCGGGGGTTCGAATCCCTCTCTCTCCGCCAGAAACTACTGGATAAACAGGACAAAAACCTACAAATTACTGATTTGTAGGTTTTTTATTGTCTATAAGTCTTGTTTCCAAGACAACAAAAGGACTGTAAAAGACATAGTTTCGTTACTAAATCGTTACCTCTTCCCTAGCGAACAAAAACGGTAACGATTTGTCCCGAAATGACCACAGAAAGTCCGAATTTGTCCACCATCTATCTGTCTCACATTTAATAAGTTATTAGTAGTTTTGCAACTTTAAAATGTGAGGTTATGAAGAGTACATTTAAAGTCCTTTTCTATTTGAAGAAAGGCTCTGAAAAAAAAGAATGGTGAGGTTATGATTATGGCAAGAATTACCATTGACGGTAAACTTTGCCAGTTCAGTACAAAACAAAGCATTTTGCCTGATAGCTGGAATATAACAGCAGGAAAAGTCAAAGGTAAGGGTGCGGGTAAAATCAATGCTTTGTTAGATGATATAAAAGCATCCCTGAACACGATCTACCATGAACAACAACGGCGTGACAACTAGGTAACAGCCGAAAAGGTAAAGAATGAATTTTTTGGACACAGTGAGAAACACGAAACCATCCTTACCCTTTTTAAAAAGCACAATGACGATGTAAAGCAGTTGGTTGGTATATCCAAGACGATTGCCACCTACCGTAAATATAAAGTGACCCGCCGCCATCTTGCCGAGTTTATCCAAAGCAAATACAATATAGCGGATATTGCCATCAATGAAATCACTCCGATGTTTATTACAGACTTTGAGTTGTATTTGCGTACTACCTGTAAATGTGGTTACAATACGACCGCCAAGTTCATGCAGTTTTTCAAGCGTATCATCCTGATTGCCCGTAATAATGGCATCCTGATAGGTGATCCATTCGCAATTATAAAATACGTTTAGAAAAAGTGAATAGGGGGTATTTGTCAGAGGATGAAATTAAAATCATCCTTAAACAGCCATTGGTTGATACCAACACCACAAAGGGCAAAAACAAGAAATATTACTAAATCTTTCAGCAATACTTTCTCCTTTGGCATGAAAAAAGGTACAAACAAAACATCATGCAGGCGAAGCTCGCCCGCATGAGGATGATTGCTTCTGGAGGAACATTAGATGTCAATAGGTATTTAAAAACAGGCACACTAATGCCGAATAAATATTGGCTGTCAATATCAGGATATGTCCTTTCATTTTTGAGATTACCAAATATTACGATGTATTCTATCCTCTATCCAAATTTCTTTCTGTTTACAGATATGTGCATTTTCCGCAGCATAGCCAATAGCAAGAAAACAAGTAAACTCATATTCTTCAGGAGCATTAACGAGGTGTTTTACATATTCCGGTTCGTTACCGATGGGAATACGAAACGCACATGCCAATCCCTCGGCGGTTGCTGCCAGTAAGATATTTTCTACTGCCGCCCATGCCGAAGCGAAATAATTGAGTGAACTTTGGTCTGTCGGGTGACACAGAGGACAATCCTTTTGTCGAAAAAACGGTAGAACAAGGCAATTACTTTGCATCAGCATACGTTGTTGTTTGGGTAATGCATCAACAAACATGGCATGTTCGTCCTTGTCCATTACGTTTGCGGCGGCTTCAAGTCCAGTCTGTTGAATGTTTTTAGTGTTTTCTGCCACAGGCGATATAAGTCGAGCAATGTTTTCCTGCCCTCTTACCACAATTAACTCAAACTGTCGTAAATGGTCATTAGTGGGAGCTTTAAAGGCTGCCGATAATACTTTTTTCAGCACTTCATCCGTTACTTCCTTATCGGAAAAGTCGCGGATGGTTCTTCTTTTCTCTAATACTTGGTAAAAGTCCATAACAATATATTTTAATAGTTATACTTGTTGTTTTCGGCAGCAAAGTTACGTCTGTTTATTGTTGTATATTTGTGGTATTGTTTTGTATAATTGTCGTATATTTGCATCGGACTAATTTATATGTAATTATGGAAGAAATAATTATCCCTTATGAATTGCCCGAAGTGGAAAATCATTCGTTCTTCTTTATAAACCAACGAGTTAATACTCATATAGAAGCCAAATTGCATCAGCACGATGCATGGGAGCTATATTATGTATTACATGGATATGGAACTCGAATGGCAGGTGATACGTTACAATCTTTTTCGGCAGGTGATGTAGCATTGATCCCCCCGTCTATGCCTCATTATTGGGAATATACACCCTTATCGGCAGACAGTGATGGATATATTCATTACTTGATGGTTGCTTTCAGTCACTCCTTTATTGTGAGGTGTATGGAGATGTTTCCCGAATTGCGAAATCGTTTAGCAAGTCTTACATTTCCTGTTAATGCATTAAAGTTTGGAATAGAAAGTTCTCGTATCATTCGCAAAATGTTATCGCAGATGAACAATATGGACGAATTGGGGCGATTGTGCGAAATGTTCCGCTTACTACCTATTATTTTCAATACATCCGACCATATTTTTGCAGGTAAACCTATGCATATTGAGCGTGATGTAAGACGTATGCAGCAAATTTGTACTTATGTGATGGCTCATTACGTTCATACTATCTCTTTAGATGAAATTGCCGCCGAAGTGGGTATGAACCGTTCTGCGTTTTGCTCTTATTTCAAACGATGCAAAGGAATGACATTCTCACAATTTGTTACCCAATATCGCTTGAATACTGCTTGTGAACTTCTGAAACACTCACAAAAACAAATCTCGGAAATCTGTTTTGCAGTAGGCTTTAATGATGTTCCGCATTTTAATAGAGTTTTCAAAGAATTGGAAGGAGTATCACCAAAGGACTATAGGAAGATAAATGCCTAATTTAGTGCAAGTTGCAAGTATATATCTATATATAGCTTGCACCTTGCACTAATTGCTAAACATTTATATTCAGACATTTACGTAATTCGGAAAAGAGTTGTATCTTTTAATCTGTGAGATAGACAGACAAACAGCGGAAAAAGCCGGACAAAAGCGTCAATGGAAATCGTTACTGTTTCTTTACCTATTTGAAACTTTGAAAAAAATAATATACTGATTTATAGGCTGTTAGATGGTTATATTCAGTACCCTGTCCCTCCGCAGAACCTACTGGACAAATAAGGACAGTAAGAGGACAAAAACCTACAAATCAGTAATTTGTAGATTTAATTTGCTTCCTCTTCTTCGGTTGTTTGCGTTTTTCAGTCGTGCTTCACTCGCTTTTCTGTAAGCTCAAGCTCCGTTAAAACACCAAAACTTCCTCCTTTTAGACAGGCTTTGCCTGCCTAACGTCGGCGGACAAATGGTGTCTTTTCACACTCCGCTTTCGCACAGAAAGACGCTCCTTCCCGCAATAACTGAAAAACACAAACAACCGCTAAGCCCTCCCCTCGTCGCTTCTTTAAATGTTTTCTCAATGTTCCTGTGTTTGAAGCCGGAGCCTTGTTTCGGGAAAGAGGTATGACGGGAGAGAGCGTAATTTTGTCAGGAAGTCGTACCGTTAAAAAACGCAGGGTTGTCCGCCGACGTTAGGCACACGAAGTGTGACTAAAAGGAGGAAGCATCTGCGTTTTAGGGGAGACTGACTATACAAAATAGCGAACGGAGTCTCCAGCTCTTTCCCGAAATAAGGCGGAGGAATACCTAAGAAAAATAAACAAGCAAATTAAATCTAGGATATGAAATAGCACTGATGGTAAATTATGCCGTTTTAGTACAAAACAAAGCAAGCTGCCCGATAGTTAGAAGATAGCGGTGGGAAAACCAAAATAAGGATACATAAAATCATACGGCTCGAAAAAACGTTAGGGATGAAGGTAAAAGAGAAAGCAGGGCACTACTCTGAAGGAAAGAGTTTACCCTCTATATTTTTAAAAGCATACAATACATGAGTAAAAGCGAAAAATTAAAAAAATAGGAGTTTTTACCCACTATTATTTAAATACTCTCTTATCTCTAAAAAAATTGGGAGAAAGAATTAAAGGAACAGTTTCCCCCATAAAAAGGTTCGCAAAAAGTAAAGGCGAAATATACAAGAACAACCAGAACCTGAAAACAAGCTTGGTGTTCAATAATATGAAAAGAACCGAACTTGAGAAAACAGCTTCATTCCCAGATAAGACGACGGATTTATATAAATCTACACTCGATTAATCCGCCGATTTCCAGAATGACTTTTCGACACAGCAATCAATTTTAGCGGGAATAAGGGATGGGGCCCAAATAAAATAGCCTGGAATGTTCTTATATAATAGGCAAGGTTTCCGAAAGCCATGTTCAGAAAAAAAAACTTTCCCGGTATTCGGAAGGGGACATACCCGTATAACGGCGAAAATAACGGCTCAAGGTAGCCTGATCGGGAAAATTAGTATTGACAGCTATGGATTTGATATCCAAGGAAGAGTCCCTGAGTAATGACTTGATTTCAAAAATCGTATAATATACGATCCATTCATGAGCAGAATGGTTACTAATACTTCGGATCATGTTTGTGAGAGATTTGGGGGAAATATTGAGTTTTTGGGCATAGTAAGCCACATCCTTGTCGGGGGAATGTTCTTCAACAATATAGTGCATAAATTTAAAAGCGATTTCTTCTTTGTGTGAATACCGGGCCTTGTTTTCCGTAGGGTCATTGATATAGTCCGCATACACGGTCCAATAATAGGTTCTGAGAAACTGAATGATCGTCTCACGCCGGCAATTTGGAGGTGAATTTTTATCCCAGTATGCCAGCAGATCACAATAATTCAGGAAACGCCGGATATTGCCCTCTTTAGGTTTAGATACGACATGTCGGCGCATATAGAAAAAGAATCCCGGACGCAGTCTCCATAACCCGCTCAACGTATCCATAAACATCGTTTGCGAATTACAAAAAAAGGCCATACGGAAATCCGGGCTGATTTCTTTGATGGACACGAGTTGCCAAGGAAGTAAAGTCAGGACCATAGCCGGCACGATCTTGAATTTATTGTCAAATACCTGTATCGATGCGCAACCGGATATACATACCCCGCCAATCCCTTCCCGGAGATAGGCAGGGCAGTCCGATACGGGGAAGTCGGCCAATTCCGTACCGATACGAAACTCCGGCTTTCCCGGTTGTTCGGGTATATGAATATTTGTTTTCATTTTTTCGTTCATCAACATAAATAACTTAGGCGACAAAAGTAGTAATTTTTGAACCGCAATTTGGTCCAATCTTCACCAATATCTGGCAATAATTGACCAATCCTATCATAAATATAGTTTATAGATTAACTTTGTATAAACAAGAAACACTTATATAGATCCCCATATTATTAAATCCAAATCAGCATAATGTCCCGCATATGTGTGCCACAACCCAAAACCCGAATAAAATAATCCCCGACGATAATGACAAACAAGGAGTATGTCGCTGTCCGGGGGCCAGCTATTACTCAGATCTTATGCTGGAGGCAATGCAGACCAGCATAATTTTTTTCAATAATGACGGTACTATCTATCGTAGTAACACACTTGCCCGTAAAGATCTGCATATTACCGGAAACCTTGTGAGTCAAAATCTTCCCAAACTGTTGTCCATCGTCAATCATGAAAAAGACATATTGACTGAGCTCATGAGCCGTTTAGAGGATTCTGAAACCGATCAGGTTAAGCTACCGGCCGGAACAATTGTCCGGTGTAGACTCACAAATGTACAATTCTTCGTCAGCGGTAGTATCACCCGATTGGAATGCGGGCGCTATCTGTTTTCATTCCGTAATATCATGGACGAAATCACCCGCGAGCATATCTTAAGTATGATATTGGCACGGACAAAAATTTTTCCATGGTTTTATGATATGGACCGGAATAAAATGCTGATCGATACTCATTGGTTTTCCTATCTGGGTATTCCTACCGGAGACGGCACGATAACACAGGAAGAATTTTTTCTTCGTGTGCATCCCGATGACCGGGCAATGCTCTCCGAAGCCCTCCGGATGCAACTCTCCAACCAAGAGATACAGGATACGTTCTCTTATCGGTTAATGCGCGGAGACGGTACCTGGGAATGGTTTTCAGCACAATCGATGTACCTCAGCCGCACCGGCGACGGCTCACCTTATCGCGTAGTGGGAGTCTGTCAAAGTATTCAGGATCATAAAACCACTGAAGAAAACCTCCGTGCAGCCCGCGATAAGGCCCAGGAGAGCGAAAGACTCAAATCGGCTTTCCTGGCCAATATGAGTCATGAAATCCGAACGCCACTGAACGCCATCGTGGGATTTTCAAACCTGCTTACAGGAGGAGAAATCGACACGGGCACAGAGGAAGCAAGAGAATACGCAACCCTTATCAATAAGAATTGCGACTACCTGATTACATTAGTTACAGATATTCTCGACCTATCACGCATAGAAACCGGCTCCATGGAATACAGCTTTAAACGCCAATCAATCAAACAGATATTAGCTGATATTTACGAAAAATATGCAAAAAGGATGCCCGAAGGAGTAACATTCAATTTATTGCTGCCACCCAACGATATTCTCGTCGATACGGATGCTTTACGTTTGCGCCAAGTGATCGAAAATCTGGTCAGCAATGCAGTAAAATTTACGACAAAAGGCCATATCGACCTCGGGTGCACACTTATCGGGAAAGCCGACGGCGTCCGTCTGTTCGTAGCTGATACAGGAGAAGGAATTTCACAACAAGAGCTTGGAAAGATATTCGACCGCTTTTATAAAATAGATACTTTTAAACAGGGTGCCGGCCTGGGTCTCTCCGTCTGCAAAACCATCCTGGAAGGGATGGACGGACAGATCACCGTCTCCTCGCAGTTAGGCAAGGGGTCCCGTTTTACCATAAAAATTCCGTTAAAACCACAAGAGAAAATGAATTTACAAAACCATGAGCAACAATAATTATCCTAAAATATCTGACCTGAGCAGTCCCATACTGGATGCTATTCCCGATATGTTTGTCCTTTGTGATAAAGACACTACAGTTCTAGACATCCTGCACCCTAAGGAGGAACTGCTGTCTGGCCGGGTAAAAGACCTTACTGGCTGTCGTCTGACTGATAAGAACTCAAAACAAGTCTTCGGCATCGACATCGAATGTTTCGATGAAGTTCTCCATACCCGAAAACCCCGTCGGTCTGTTTTCAGGCATAGAGGGCATGAAAGTGGTCAGACGCTTTATTACGAAGTTTTTCTTTCTTACCTGAAAAGTGGACATATACTGGCAGATATCCGTAGCCTGCACGAAGACTCTATCGCTCAGATGGAATCCGAACACCTGCATTATTTCTTTACCGAAGTGTTAGACAATATCGCCATTCCTATTTCAGTCAAAAGTATGGATACAGAACGTTACATTTACTGGAATAAGAAAGCGGAATTATTCGGTCGCACGGCCGGCGAGATGATCGGCGGAACAGAAGAACTTTTTATGCCAAAAGACAAAGCATTCCAAATTCAGCAACTCGACCGCCGCTTGGCCCAGAACAAGGAAAAACAATATCAGGGCATCGAGAAATATACAGTCCGCGACAGAAAAGAACATACCTTCATCGTGACTCGAACCTTGTTCTTTTTCGGGACCGAAAAGCTAATCATGGCCAGCGCCCTCGACATCACCGAACTGAAAGAAACCCAAGCATCCCTACTACATACGAAAGATGAACTCGCACGTAAAAATATGGCACTTTCTTCAGCGTTAAGCTTAGCCAAAGTTATCCCGTGGGGCTGCGACATCGAAAAAAATATTTTTTATTGCGATTATAACGCTTATCATCCCGATAATGCCATGGAGCCTGATGAACATGGGTGTTATGTCGTCCCCATGGATAACTATTTCACAGGCATCCATCCCGCTTACCGACAGGAAGCTATCCGCATGATCTCGGAATTGACAGAGGGTATACGGACGGAATTCCACGAAACCTATCGGGTACATTGGTTTAATAAACAACAATGGGAATGGGTGCAGATACAGTGTAACGTTGCCCGTCGCAGTGCAGAGGGGAAACCGATCTCATTGATCGGATCAGCCCAACGGATCACCGAGCAAAAGGAGACGGAACAGGCTCTTTTACAAGCGAAAGAAGAGCTGAACATCAAGAACGTTATGCTCTCTTCCGTATTAAAAATAGCCCATGTCATCCCTTGGTACGGAGACCTGAAAGCAGGCACTTTTTCCTGCGATTACAACGAATACCATCACGAAAAGGCCAGCGGTCCCAATGAAAAAGGAGAATACATGCTTTCGTTCGATTCATTCTTTTCGCGCATTCATCCAGACTATCAGGAACATGCGTTTAAACAATTTAACAACTTAATTGCCGGACACATAGCTGAATATCACGAAGTATATCCTATCCATTGGTACAATGATCTGGAATACGAATGGCTAGAGACCCAAAGCAGCATTCCCAAATACGGATCCGACGGCAGTCCTCTGCAATTAATCGGCTCAGCTCATGTGATCACTGCCCAGAAACAAATGGAAGAATCTTTGCGTAAAGCCAAAGAACAGGCCGAACGCAGCAACACACTCAAAAGTGCCTTCCTAGCCAACATGAGCCATGAGATACGTACACCCCTCAATGCAATCGTCGGCTTTTCAGAACTCCTTGCCGATGCAGAAGAAGAGGAGGAAAAAAAAGAGTATCTCCAGATCATCAGGAACAGCAATGCCTTGCTGCTACAACTGATCGGAGATATTCTCGACCTGTCGAAAATAGAAGCCGGAACATTGGAATTTTCCTTTGCCGATCACGACCTGAACAAAATAATGGAAGAACTGGAACAAACCGCCCGCATGAAAATCTTCAACCCGGCCATAGAAGTAGTCTGTAAGGATCGCATACCCGGCTGTATGATCCATACCGACCGGGGACGTTTGTTACAAGTACTCCACAATTTCATCAATAATGCGGCAAAATTTACCGGACAGGGCTACATTCACTTTGGCTACCGCCAACAATCGGACGGCCGTTGGTATTTCTATGTAGAAGATAGTGGCTGCGGTATACCGACCGATAAGATCGACGATGTATTCGAGCGCTTCGTCAAACTTGATGCAAAAGTCAAGGGCACCGGATTGGGTCTCGCCATCAGTAAAAGCATTATCGAACGACTAGGAGGCGAAATCGGAGTCTCCTCCGTCGAGGGAGAAGGATCCACGTTCTGGTTCTTGCTGCCTTCCGAATGTATTACTACGCCTACTCCTATTGAAAAGATCAAAGAGGAAGAGTTCCCTCTCTCTCGTATAAAAACAGACAAAACCACCCTGTTGATTGCCGAGGACGATGCAGCCAACTATAAACTTTTCGAGGTTATGCTCAAGAAACATTACACCCTCCTCCACGCTTGGAACGGACGCGAAGCCGTGGAAATGTTTAAAGCACACCGACCTGATATAATCCTGATGGATATTAAAATGCCTGAAATGGACGGCTACGAAGCCACGGCCGCGATTCGCCAATTATCGCCCGATATACCTATCATTGCCGTCACAGCCTTTGCTTATCCTGAAGACATGCGGCGAATACTCTCCAGCGGATTCGACGGTTGTTTCCCCAAACCCGTATGCGCAGATAATCTCAAGAAAAAAATTTTGGAGTTATGTCCAAGTAAATAAAAGAAAGGGACAGAGGAACGGTTCTTCTGTCCCCATTTTTTCTTCTAAAAGATAAAAAATAATGAACGACAAAAATCATTTTCGTATAACCGATAAATTTACTTTAAAACTTATATTCCGCTTTTCGATCTGGCTCTACGAACATTTTCTACTTTGATCCATTGGTAATACCAACGTAATTATTCATTCTTTAAAGAACGTACCGGATTGACTCTAGCAGCCTTTATACTTTGCCATCCAACTATAATCAAAGCAATGAAAGCCGAAAATCCACCAGCAATTCCGAAAATCCACCAATTTAAATCAATCCGGTAAGCAAAACCGTCCAACCAATGGGACACAGCATACCAAGCAAGTGGGCAAGCCAAAACAAATGCCAGCAGAATCCATTTCATAAAACTTTCCACTAACATACGCAATATTTCCGATACTGTCGCTCCATTTACCCGCCGGATTCCGATTTCTTTTACCCGTTGTTGGATAAAATAAGTAGCCATCGCCAAAATCCCCATCACGGATAAAATAATGGCTAAAACAGAAAAATAACCAATCAGACGTCCTGTACGCTCATTGCTCTCATACCACTGATTGATGGTTTGGTCCATAAATTCGGCTTCGAACGGATTCCCTTCTACAAACCGCCCATATGTTCCTATCACCTGTTTAAATATTTCACTGAGGTGAGGAGAATCCACCTTTACCAAAACACACCAAGGCCACTCTTTTTCCTGCAGAGGCACAAACAAAGCCGGTCCTACTTTATACGTAAGATCCCGAAAATGAAAATCCGGTACGACACCCAATATCGGAATGCTACCTTCTCCGTAAAGATTACACTCTTTCGGATCTTTTTCTAATTCCAAAGCCTTTACTCCAGCCTGATTCAGCCATATTCCTCTTTCGGATTCCGCTACATCGTTTCTCTCCACCTGAATTCCCATCAACCGGAAAAAAGCCGTATCTATTTTAAACACTTGAAAACTCAAGGATCTTTCTTTATAAGTAAAAGATGAGTTATTCCCTCCATCCACCGGACTACCACATACAAAGGACACACCCACCACACCCGGTATCTTTGCAAACTCACTGCGCAATGCCATTTTTTGCGATCCCATTACACCACTATTTTCGATATAGATCACATTTTCTTTATCAAAACCCAGATTGTAATTACGTAAAAAATTCGTCTGTCTCCAAATCACTATAGTACCCACAATCAACCCTATCGCTATCGTATATTGAAACGAAATCAATGCTTTACTGTAAACGCCTTTGGTCTTTTTACGAAAAGCACCTTTCACAACATCGATAGGATTAAAACGGGTAATCAGATAGGCAGGCGTAACTCCTGCGATCAGTCCCAAACCCGCTACACCGAATAAAGCCATTCCAGCCACCTCTCCGGGAAGTTGTTCTGCAATAGAAACATGAGTATCCAACAATTGATTAAATACCGGCTGAAACACTAAACTTAACCCCATAGCCAATCCGAAAGAGATAAAACAGAGGGCTTCCGATTCAAGGATAAACTGCCAGAACAAATGCCGGTTATCCGTTCCCAGTAACTTTTTTACGGCAGCCTCCTTTGCCCGAAAACCTGCCTGAGCTACAGATAAATTATTATAATTGATCAAAGCCAACAATAAAATCACCAAAGCAATAGCCGCAAGCATCGTGACCAACATTTTATTATTCCCATGTATTCCTTGGCCTCCTTTGCCACTAAAATACGTTTCAGTCAACGGTTCAAAAGCAAACTCCTTTTTATACCCTTGTTTGTACATCCAATAATTTTCTTGAAAATCCTTTAACACAAACGGAGCCTTTGCCCTCAAATCCGTCCCGGCTTTAGCCATAAAATATAAACCAAAAGAACTATTTCCATTATTCTGAAACAAAGTAGGGTAATCCCAAAAATCTGCCAGAAAGGGAAAAGGCAATAAGCCATCACACGGGTTAAAATGCGTATTTTCCGGCATATCTTCCATAATTCCCGTGACCATCAATTTAAAATGTCCCTTACAAGTAATTTCTTTCCCTACAGCTTCTTCCTCCCCAAATAATTTCCGAGCATACGAGCGGGTAAGCACCACCGAATTTCGTTCTCTCAACACTTCTGAAGGTTCTCCTTCCAGTAAACGAAAAGAAAACATCCGGAAAAAAGTAGAATCCACCATCAAAAAATTGAAAGAAACTTTTTCGTGTTGCAAGTTTTCCACAAAACTTCCATTTTCATGCAAACGGGTATAACATTCAATCTCCGGGTATTTGTCCTGCAATTCGCTTCCGATCAAAGTCCCGAAACTCGATTGCTTTTCATGCACGGCCCGGAATATCCGGTCTTTGTTTTTATGAAACTGATCTACAGCTAACTCCTGCCGGATATAAGCTCCCAATAAAATTACAAAAGTCAATGAAAAAGCAAATCCGAAAACGGTAATGCCCGTATATAATTTATTCTGCCACAAATTCCGGAAAAATAAATTGACATTCGAAATAGTCATAATTATAATGAATTTATGATACGTCAATCAACAATATTTATACCATTTACATAAATAGCTAAAAATCAAAAAACTTCACCCCCTTATTGCCCTCAAATTGTCAATTTATTAGACAAACCTGTAAAAAATATAGACACCTTTTCTCCAGGAACGAAGGAAGGATTATTATTTATTACTTTCTGCAAATGCTTTTGAGTACACAGCGGAATCAGGACAATGAAAAGTTAAACCGTCCCAGCATAGCTATGCATTTCTCTAAAAAATAGTTTACACCGCCATAGGTCATCAACACCAGGAAGAACACAGAGAAACGAGAAGAAGATGCGAAAAATAGAAGAGATTGTCCTCCTCTCAAGTGAACTGCTTTCTCCTCCTTAAAAACACATTCTTCTAAATACAAAATACGATAAGCCTATAAATGTGAAAATGCCTCATAATCTGAATAATCCCTCATTCTGGAGATAAAGAGAAAGGGAAGAAACAAAGACCAGATTTCTGTTATCAAACAAATTAAAAGATAGTATACCGGAACGACTATGCTTATACATCTATACCCCAATAGAATAAAAATTCCATTCTACCGACCAAAATTTTTTAGAAATTCCGCTGTAATTTCGTAGTCCATATTTATAAATAAGGAATCTCTTTCTCTTCGCCCCCAAAAGGGTACCTATTCCCCAACCGTATTTTATCGCTAAATTTTCCATTCCCTGAATTTTTTCTGAATCTGAATGAAAAATGCGTTTTTTACGCTGTAACATAGCCTCTAGGTATTTACGCACAGTTTCCTGGGCCCGGAATTGCTCACCTTTACTATAATCAAACGATTTTAGACTATCGACATCCTGTAACGCATCGTAAAGAGTTAAAGCAAAAAATAAATTTCGGTCAGACAAACGGACAATAATTCCGGGGACAATTTTTTTACCCATCTGTAATAATTGCGGATATTGTTCCAACTTGCTCGCATCACTTGTATTGCTACTCAATTGAGTCAAAGAGTTTGTCCGGTAATTTTGTACCCATGCATCAAACAAATGGTGAAAACGTTCCCAATCAACACTTGTCGTATCCTGTTTATTTTTCTCTATTTCTTCGGACAATTTCCGAAAAATCTGTTTTATATCCCCTGGTGACCTAGGGGGTAAAAAAATTGAAAAAGACCCGGATTCAATTCGCGCATTCACCATTGGCTGAGTTATTATCTGCCCCTCAAATACAAAAGCAATCGTTTTTCCGATTGATTTTTCGGTAACATCAGCCCACAGCTGCACTTTATCTTCCCGGACATGTCCAATAATACCATAAATCATCCGTCCATTCGGATCTGGAGCCGAATCCAATCGTAACTCAGCAAAATCCCGAACGGTTATAAAAGGTTCAGAAACGATACGATCACGACTGCTCACCGTATACCAACCGTCCACATAAACCTTTTTCAAAGTATGGCAACCGGTTATTGCCACCATAACCATTATCCCGGTTAAAATTACAAACTTCATATTCACATTCGATTCTTCTCTTCCCAATTCCCCCAAAGGGGACGGACCTTTTTGGCTATTCGACCTCTCAAAACATTTTACAAAGATATAAACCTTTTGGAATGCCTTTAAATAAAAATGGCATTTTTCTTCATAATATATTGATTATAATATATTTATCCAAATTCGATTTAAAATCTTTTTATCTAGCACGTACAATTAATTAAATAATAAATCAACCAAAAAGGTCCGTCCCCGTGGATATTGACTCTCAATGTATTTTATCACTTTTTTATTTAAAAACATTCGATTTAAAATCAACAAACTATATTCTCCTTAAATCCCCCAAGGGGACGGACCTTTTTAGCTATTCGACCTCTCAAAACATTTTACAAAGATATAAACCTTTTGGAATGCCTTTAAATAAAAATGGCATTTTTCTTCATAATATATTGATTATAATATATTTATCCAAATTCGATTTAAAATCTTTTTATCTAGCACGTACAATTAATTAAATAATAAATCAACCAAAAAGGTCCGTCCCCGTGGATATTTATACATTTTCAGAACACATTCCATAACATTCGTAAAACAAAACCAACATTATTTATTCATTATCAACAAGATACAACAACAACTATGTAACCCGCCTTCTCTTCCAACCGTAAAAATACAAACTAACCCCTAATGGGGCAGAACTTCTTGAGAAGGAAGAAGCTAAAAAGATAATTTACTAACTCATAAATACTTAGTTGATATGAATCCAGATACACCAAGAGAAGGGAAGGGCACTATTGCCATCGAGAAGCAGACGTCTAAGATACCGTCTGGAGTTTATTTAACAGCCGCATTGACAGCTATGGGTATTTCCTTGGCTTTAAAATGCATGAAGCGTAATCATGCCGCATTGTTTGTCGGACAATGGGCAGCTCCTTTTTTAATTATGGGGCTTTACAATAAAGTTGTAAAAACAGAAGGTCACGATTAAATACAGATCTTCACTATCCTAATTGTGCCGGTTTTATTTACAGAACTGGAATTTGTACTGTCGGTAATAAAAAATTCTTTATCCAATAGTATTCCTTCCTTTTCTCTTATACAAATAATATCGGCACAATCTTTTTTAACAGCCTAACGATTTAAGCTTATTATTTTCAAACAATATCCCATAAATAATCCGCTTTCAATCACCCCGGTTACAGCCTTTATCTTCCTTTCCAAGTCAGCAGACAACTGTTCAAAACGGACATCCAGTATAAGATTTCCATTTTCTGTGATGACCGGACCGTCTTTTCCTTTTGCGGGACGCAAAGTAACCTCCGTAGCTCCAAGTTCCCAGATACAATTCTCCACATAGGCCAAGGCTCCAGGGAACAGCTCTACCGGAACGGGAAAGTTTGTTCCTAAACGAGAAACAAATTTCGATTCATCCACTACAATATATACCTCTTTACTGCTCCGGATTAACAATTTCTCCTGAAATAAAGCGCCTCCTCTCCCTTTTAACAAATTATGCTCCGGATCTACCTCATCGGCACCATCAAAAGTCCAATCCGGCCTTTTTTCCCAAAGAGTAGTTAGGGGAATTCCAAAACGTAAACAAGCCATCGTACTCTCAAAAGAAGCCGGAATGACAGTGATATGCAGGTTTTCTTTCCGTATTCTTTCTGCTAAAGCCTCTAAGGTCAGATAAACCGTAGAACCGGAACCGGCTCCTATCGTCTCCCCTTCCTTTGCTCGCTCCGCCAATTTCCGGGCAATGGCTTCTTTTGCTTCCCGATTCACGATAACATCCGTCCAATCCGACTGCACACTGAAATTATTTTTCCATTTCATTGTTTTATCCGTTTTTACCCTCAAGTCTTTTTCACAAAATTAAGAAAAAGATTATTGTAAAAGCAGTAAAATGAAATCAACATGAGAAAGCAGCAACGATTTATACTTTCCCGCCTGCACAAATTACGAAAATTATCCTATAAATAGGTCCGTTCCTCTTCTTGCCCGGTTCCCTGAAACATTTGTGAATAAAAATTATTCCGAATGAAAACAAATTCATTTGGAATAACGGTCTCCGAAAGAGTATTTGCCATAACTAAAAACTCAATCCCATTTTCATAACAAAAGTACGGGGAGCTGCCACTGCCATCGGACGTACACTATATTCCTTATTCAGCAAATTATTGACCAAGAACTGAAACTGCACTTTCTGAGTGACCTTTACTCCGGCCCTGACATCCATAATAAAATAATTCTTATTATGTTCCCTCCAATAATCAGCCATATTATAACCATCCCGTTCCGTTCCGAACAAAATACCCCTTACGTAATCCATTAATTCTCGATTCTCCTTCACCCGCTCATCCAACATGATATAATCAACGGCTAAAGTCTTACTTTTCCATTGTAAATTTGTTCCTAAACTCAAGCGTTTCCATTCAAAATCGAAAGAAGCTTTAACAGTATGTTTCTGGCGATATTTTAAATAGCGGGAGGTATTCGATTTCTCCTTCATTTGTAAAGGATCTGTATAGTTGGCTTCCCGGGCATTTTTTTCTTTATAATCAGCATCTTCCGGCTGTATAAATACATATCCCAAATTATAGGTCAACAACGCATTCGGATGAAAGGCATATACACCTGTTGTAGATATTTCTGTGCCATATATCCGGGCTTTGGATACATTATAAAACTGAGCCCCTATCCCTAAACTATTCTGAGCCATTATCATCTTGAGCACATCGTTCATACTATTCAGCATCGCATTCTCCCCATTATCGAACAAGCCGAAACGGAACTCAATCATATTCTTATATTCTGTATAAAAACCGGCAATATCAATAAACCCCTGTAAACCGCCAAACTTATACCCCTGTTTAAATCCTAATTCAGCATTAAATCCCTTTTCTGCTTTTACATCCGGACTGGGATAAACCCCTACTCCTCCGATATCTTTACGGGCATATTTTTCAGTCAGAGAAGGATAGCGATACCCTTGCCCGAAAGAAGCGCGGATAAAACTGTAATCCGCCAATTTATAACTCAATCCACCCCGGAATACCGGTTGAAAAGGTACCTTATAACCAAATATTTTAGTCTCGGCTTCCCGCTTATGATCATCTACCCGGTAATATTCTCCTCTTACTCCCAAAGAAATATTCAATCGGTCGAAGAACTTATCGTCAAACTGCACAAAAACAGCAGCATTGTCGCTGTCGTGATCTCCGGTAGTATGGGAGGTCGTCCGCATCTGTTCATAGGTCAAGCCAGCAGTAAACTGTGCATTTCCCCAACGTTTATTGAACTGATAATCTAAATAATAATTATAAAACTTATCCGTGTATACTTTAGGCTCTACAGGATTCAAGGCATTGTTGAGCCAAGGGATAAGATTTTCCTCATTCGGGATATTATTCATTTTCCCGGTTTCCGGATCCTTCAGCGCATTCATTCCCCAAGCAATTAAATCACAATAATCGGCAGTAGTCGCATTGGGGAAAATCCCCGGTAATAATTTTCCGGCTTCTTCGACAAGACCGTCTACTACCCCCTGCCAATTTCCCGTCAAAGCAGGACCGATTAGGGGTTTCAGATATTTTGTCCAATCTCCGTTCTGTACTTCGGAAATAAATCCGGCCAATTCGTTCACATTTGTTCCCATATTACTCAGGATATCAGGTAAAGTAGGCGGTTCTATGGTTTGTATAATATTATCTGCCCGGTAAAAAAAACGTCCTCTTACCTTGTGGGATATATTTCTGTCCGGATTAGTAAAATTGTAAAACGGGGCAAGCTGAAACTGATTCCCTTCTCTTCCCATATTCGTAAAAGGAGAAGGACGATACGCCTGATTAGGAGAGCGCCAAATAAAGAAATCCCCATATTTATTGGACAAGAAATGAATGCTTGCCCCGTAATTTACCATATTTTTCCCGGGTTGATGATACGTAATATTTCCACCGACCCTAACCCGCCGGTTAAAATCACCCTGACGGTATCCTTCATCCGAAAAAATATTAATTCCTCCCGACACGTCAAAATTTCCGATGCGACGGGCATGTGAGAAATCAATCCCCTCATAAATCGGATTCCGGATTCCCGAAAATACATTTTTCCGCAGAAAAGGTTCCACCTGATATTTCCCCTCTTTCCAAAAACCTTTATCCCACCATTGATAATCGCTATTAGCCGGGCCCCCATAGATTCCCAAATAAGCATTTACACGTGTTTTAGGAACCAGCCCCGGCCGGGCCGTCCGAATATGAATGACACCGTTGAGGGCGGAAGAACCGTAAAGGACAGAAGAAGCCCCTTTCAAAACTTCTACCTGCGCAATATTTTCCATCGGAATGGTATTCCAGTTAATCTCCCCGGAACCGGGAGTAAGAACCGACAGCCCGTCGACCAATATAAGACTTCGTGCTCCCACTCCATACGTCCACCCACTCCCTCCCCGAATAGAAGGCTGCTTGTCATTGATATCCACACCGGGTATCGTTTTCAAGGTAGCCGTAATATCACTGGGATCCTGACGAAGAATTGCATCTGCTTTCAATACATCCATCGAAACCGTCAGATCGCTTACTTTTTGTTCAAAACGTCCTGCACTGATCACCACATCTTCCAAAAGATGAGCCTCCATTTTCAAATATACATCTTTCTTTACTACTTCCCTGGGATTCACCACCAAAGGCAACATTTGGGAGGTATAGCCTACAAAACTAAATGTCAACTCAATCCCTCCCGCTGGGACAGAAACCTCATAAAAACCATTCACATCCGAAGCAACTCCCTTGGTCTCTCCTTTTACTTGATAAATGACATTTACCCCCACCAAAGGTTCATTCGTCTTTGCATCGTAAACATATCCTTCTACCTTCTGCGCCCACCCCTTAAAACTCATTAAACACAGTATACACAAACAAAAAATCAAATTTTTCATACGTTTTCTTTTTACAGTAATCTTTCTCTTTAGGTGGCTAATTTTTATTTTTTATACTTTATTAGATTAACTATACAATCTATATGCCAAAATTCTTTTTACAAGTATTCCATTTTAAGGAATATGTATTCGATTTTAAAGGTAAATGTTAAAAATATTTTTCCAGAGAAAAAAATTTATTCAACTCTTAGAAATTTAAATAAAAAATATTTTGTAATAAATATTTTATATTTTAAATATTTATTTATAAATTGTTTTCCCCCTACTGCATGCATAAAAATATAAGGAGCCTTATTTTATCATTTACTAAAAACTTAAAGCCATGAAAAAGATTCAATTAAAGTTTCAAAAAAAAGTCATCTCTGTATTAACAGAAAAAAACTTATCACAAATTGTAGGAGGAAATACAGCTCTTTCTTGTAATAGTTGTCCGACAGTAGACTATACGTGTGATACTTCCAATAACTCCACAGATAAAGACAGTAACCAAGGTAAATGTTTTAGTGACCTAGTCTGCAAAGGTGGTGGCGGTACTGCAGAGGAAAAACCCTATGTAGATCCTCCTATGTACAAAGACTCAACCCCTTGTAATGTTTATTCTGTTTACTCTAATTGCTTAGATCCCAATAAACCTCCTACAATCGGTATAGGTATGATAGGCTAGAATATTTAAGCATTCATAAAAATAAATATCTATAGTTCTCCTTAAGGCTCCTTATTCTGCAAAAACGGCAATGACATTATTTACAACAACTTAGCAAAAACAAATGAACAATGTAGTGAATAGTTTTACAAAATTTTATTACAAAATGACTATTGTTTTCCAGTAAAAGCCTTCTTATACCAACCTTATTTTAACTAGAAACTTCATTCTAAAATAATTTATTAAAAATTAGGATATTTATATAATATTCCTAAATTTGTTGGTATATTATGTTTTATAATATAAACATATTTTCATTATTATTCTAAAATAAGTCAATGTTGAAATATTAAGTTTAACAGAGGTCGTTCAAATTGGTGTTTAATCAGCTATAGAAATAAAATAACAAACGAGCAATATTGAATCATTTTTCTTTCTCCTTTAAGTTATAAATAAGAATAATGTATAATTTTTAGTGTTTATCTTATGAAAAAAATCCAATTAAAATTTCAAAAAGATGTTATATCCACTTTATCCGGAAATGAACTCGCAAAAATCCAGGGAGGAAATACGGCATTTTCTTACAATAGTTGTCCAACGGTAGATATGCTCTGTGCCGGTTCCGGGGAATGTTTAGATCAAGATAGTTGGCAGACCAAATGTTTAAGTGATGTATATAACACTCAAACTTGCGATACAAATTTATGTGAAAAGCCGGTAGGCCCGGTTGAACCCGGCAGCTGCGGTTGTGCCACTTACGAAGGATGTGAAACCATTTTTACGCCCTGTGAAGTTCAGCTATAATCACACAAAACTTTATTCCAATTCCTATATACCCTTATAAATCTAACTAAAAATCAAGTCATGAAAAAAATTAAATTAGAATTTCGGAAAGAAGTCATATCGACTCTATCGGAAAATGAACTTTCCAAAATCCAGGGAGGGAATACAGCCTTCTCTTACAACAGTTG
>NZ_JH594598.1:153345-279289 GCF_000243215.1 Odoribacter laneus YIT 12061
GGAGGGAATACAGCCTTCTCTTACAACAGTTGTCCAACCGTAGATGGTCCGTGCGGAGCGACAAATCAATGTACCGATCAGAATAGTATACAAGAAAAGTGTTTCAGTGACTTAGCCTGTGGAGGAGGCTCGACAGACCCCGTCGAGAGCCGCTATACCGACGCTATTCCTATTGTCGAAGATTCTTGTGGTTGTGCCACTTACGAAAGATGTGCAACCATTTTTACGCCCTGTGAAGTTCAGCTATAATCACACAAAACTTTATTCGGATTCCTATATACCCTTATAAATCTAACTAAAAATCAAGTTATGAAAAAAATCAAATTAGAATTCCGGAAAGAAGTAATATCCACTTTAAATGAAAGCGAACTGGCAAGAATACAGGGAGGAAATACAGCTTTTTCCTATAACAGCTGTCCGACAGTAGACGGCCCTTGTACAGCAACAAGCGAATGTACCGATCAGGATAGCTGGCAAGGTAAATGTTTTAGTGATCTGGCTTGTGGTAGTAGAAATACAGATCCCGTACTAGATCATGCAATGGATAAGCACCCTAGCGATTACTGTCTTTTAGTTTCCGACGACGATCATTAATATAAAGTAAAAGAAATAAGTATTTTACTTTTATTTACTTTAATATTCTAAAATATGAAAAAAATCAAATTAGAATTCCATAAAGAGGTGATATCTTCTTTGTCGGGCAACGAGCTTTCAAAAATCCGGGGAGGCATGACAGCTTCTTGTTATGGCAAATGTCCAACGGAAGATTATGCTTGTGCAGATTCCGGTAATTGTGATACCTGGCTGGAATGTACGATGGAACCCATATCAAAAGAATGTGAATCTGAAAAATGTGTAGAACCGCCGCATCCACCCGTAGGCCCTGTAATAAGTTGCGGTTGTGCCACTTTCGATTGCTCATCCTTTGGTGTTGCTTGTCAAGTTCAGTGAGCCTTCTATACAAGCTTACCTCAAAAGTCAAAATTTCGACTTTTTGAAAAGAAATGTTCCTGAAGGAATAAATTAGAGAAAGGCGGATTGGCGGAACGAAAGTCCTTGATGGATGTCTATTTATCAGAACTTTTGGTTCGCCAATCAAACGGTTAGATCTTGTCCCTCAGATTTGAAATGTCGTTTTCCTGTCTCCAAAAATTTTTTTAATTTTTCGTTCTCTCTGCATTTTTAGTCTAAACCCACCCAACGAGCCAAATCATTATAACCTTTTACAATGTCGCGGACAATATCCAATCCGGCTTTTACCCCACCGACTATTTTAGACAAATGAGAATCCGGATTCCCCAGCTCTTCTATCAAACGCTTCAACCGATTTAAAACACCTTTTTTCTTCATCTCTTCTGGCGTTTTGTATTGTTCCGCTTTTTCCAATATCCCCGCCAACGCCTCAAATTCCCGGGCTTCTTCTTTTTTCCCTTTTTCATTCAACAACTGGGCCAAATCGTTTAAACATCCTTGTACGCGAATATTACAATCATAAAAATTAAAATTATTCCGTACAGATTTATTGATCAATACTCCTTTTCCTCCGATAATATTTTCAGCGTTAATATTATAATTCACAACATATTTATCCATATCAATATTCTGCTGTCTGATATCATCATAATAAGGTACTTTATCCTGCGCATGATTGAATATTTTTTTATCCGTAAGCCATAAAATGTTGTTTTCTTTTCCGGAAATTTCTCCAAATATCTTAATTGCATACCGCAATTCGGGTTGCCGGGTTTTGTAAGAACTAAATATTTCATTTAAGGTTTTCCGGAGTGCAGTCAGATAAGCCGTTTTCTGGAATCCTTTTACGGAAACGCTAATTGTCCGGTCCTCTTCCCTCACCAAAGCAATCGTACCACTCCCGTCTTCTAAAATAGCCCCATACCTCCAAACCTGGTAAAATCCTTTTTCCTGTTTAATTTCCCGGTTATGTCTGACAATAAAACGCGAAACGGTATCGGGAGGCAAAGGTTGTTCTGAACGATACTGCAACATAAGACTATTTCCGATAGGAAAATCAGGCAAATGAGCAGGACGGTCTTCCTGTAAAAGATGAGGAATAATTAAACATCCTCCTTCTTTGGTTTCATAAGCCAACTCGTAAAATATCATCAATTTAAAAATAAACGAATGTTTTTCTATCGGATAACGGTCTGTCTCTTCCCGGAATACTTTTTCAAAATCTTTCAAAGTCAAAGAATACCGCTGTTCCTGATGTACCCAGTTGATAACTTTATACACCCCTTGACTGATCCATTCCGGATTCAGTACCAAGGTATCAAACTCTTCCATATCCTTGTACCACAGACTAATTCCCAAGGCATGTAAATTTTTCAATAATATCTCTGTATTCTGTACATTGTATTTCCTGGCAATTGCTTTAAACTCACTTTTGGTAATATGCTCCTTTTTCTTAACCGGATCACTTGGAATAAAATATTCCTCCAGCTCTTCTTTTACCTTATAATAATTCTGTGGAATTTCCTGATTGTTCCAGGAAGGATGACTATTGATATAATTAACGACAAATTCCCGAAAATCAGTCAAACCTGCCACATTATCCCGAATAGAAAAAGAGTAAAAAGCAGCTATCGGATATTGCTCTTTTAAAGAATTAATGGGAATATCTACTCTGTGCCGATCCCGTTCGTTCACCAATATAATTGCCTCCGAATCCTCTCCGTAATTTGTCATATGATTTAACCAATACTCGAGACGGTTTCTTCCTTCTGTACGTCCGTCATAAACGATAATATACAAACAATGCTCTGAAAGAAAAAATTGATGTACTGCATGAGTGACTGTATGACCAGCAAAATCCCAAATGTGTACATTTACATTTTGTTTTTCAATTTCCCACAGCAAGGTATCCACTCCAGCCGTACTTTCATTCTCTTCCGTCATGGGAGCCTTCGGGTCAATCAAGCGCCTGGCCAAACTGGTTTTTCCAGCCCCTTTATCTCCTAGAATGATAATACGGGCTTCGTTGAATTGGATTGCTCCTTGTTTTTCCAGTTCTTCCAGATAATGTCCGACGGCAGCAGCTCCCTGTTCCCGGATTTCTTTAGGGACACTCAAACGCCGTTTTAAAGCTTCAGGATCAAACGTAAATCCATTTCGATAAATATTCCGGTACAAACGTCCCCAATAAGCGCAATCTTCGTCCTGCAAGGCCTTCTCCCAAGTCACCCACAGTTTGTCATACCGCTTTTGTAATTCCTGTACTTTTACCGTCCCCGGAATTTTCAACCCCCTCAAATCCCGTAAAAGCAAAGAAGTAAAATCCGGTTGCATTCCCCAATAATTCTCAGCTGCATATATTAAATCGGTCGCAGCATAAACAGCATAATACCTATCCAATAAAGAATAAACAGCATCCGCAACGGCAAAAACAGCATAAGCAACCGTATTTCGGTGCACAGTAAAAGCTAATCCCTCTGTATCTTCTACAGCAATATCAGATAAATCCGAAAAACCTTCTTCCTTCCTCTGTAGAATAGCCCATATGTTTTTATCCAGAGTAGAAAAAATAGTATATAAAAATTGCTGCCGCTCTTGTTTTTCCCAATATGCAAAACTCCCCTCCACACTTAAAAAAGGCAAAGCCCGGACAGCACAATGCCAAGCAAAATACAAGACTTGCTCTTCTTTCGATTTTTTCAAATATTGACTTATTCTCTTTTCAAAAGCCTCCACATCCATAACGGTACGGTTTATCATTATCAAATACAGACACCCTTCCCCATAGAAAACAGAAGCAGATAAACACTTCTATTATTTCTTTCTATCGGAACACACCCGCTCCTACGATAAACCCATACTTATTCGATCACCTATGCTGCAAATTTATCTATTTCACTCTTTCTTTGCTCCTAAAAAGAATGCTATATTATGTTATTAAATCGAAAATAACTGTGAAAAAATGTTACAAATTCACGTTTGATAACTTTTAAGTCTTTTTAGAATTTGCTTATTATTTAAAATTATTCTTTCAAAAAATACGCTTATTCTCTAAAGGAGGTAACCAACTATCTTTCAATTCCGTAAACTACCTTTGGAGAGTAGATCTGCAGCAGAAAGGAGACATAGGAATAAAATAGGGAATCTATATGCTTATCCTCCTAAAAACGGAATCCTATTTTTATTCTTTCTGATCTTTCATCAGATAACTGTTATTTATCTTTCAGCTAAGGACTGTCGCTCGGCACAAGGATATCCATCGGATACGTTCCGACAGAGACATAGAAAAGATAGAAAAATAATTCACAAGGCATTATTGTCTTCCGAAATAGTGTTGAGGAATAAAATGTTGAATAATTATGGAATACAATACCCCTAACACCACGCAGGTTATACTGGTCGACACGAACGATCATCCCCTAGGTATTACAGACAAATTAGAAGCTCACCGACAGGGTCTTCTCCACCGGGCCATACTCGTCTTTATCTTTAATCATAAAGGAGAATGGCTTTTACAAAGGCGCACGGCTTTCAAATATCACTCTGGAGGACTATGGTCCAATACGTGCTGTACGCATGCTCATCCGGGAGAAATTCCACTGGAAGCAGCACAGCGGAAACTAAAAGAAGAAATGGGACTAAAATGCCCGCTTGAAAAATCATTCTGCTTTACCTACAAGGCAAAACTGGATCATGGAGTTACTGAACATGAATACGAACATGTATTTACAGGCTATACGGAATATATGCCGGACGTAAACCCTCTCGAAGTTTGGGATTGGAAGTATTTATCTTCAGACATTATCCGGTTGGACGAACGTCTTCACCCGGAAAGATACACGGTATGGTTCCGGCAAGTCTACCAAAAAGTACTTCAATATCAAAAACAAAAAGTGTAAATCCTTCCTTCCCGGCTTATACAACAGCCAAAGGAGGTCTTTACAGTTTATTCTTCCTACTGATGCCAGGGTAAAAACTTTCCTCCCGTTTCAGTAGAAACAGCCGGAACAAGACGAAAGCCCTTCTTTAACTATGTCAGCAAATTCATCTGCTTGCTTTGAAATCCCTTCTCTTTTTAATCGAGCATAATGGAAATATAGTTACCTTTACGCCCTCAAAAAACAACAATGAACGACATTTTAAGGCTGGCCCTTCAAAATCAGGAAAAAGCTCGGAAAATTATTGAAGAGCTCCAGCTAATTCCCATTTGGAAATCTGTCGGAGCTGACCCTCATTTAGTGGGTTCACTACGTATGGGTTTACTCATGAAACACCGTGATATCGATTTTCATATCTATTCAGATCCATTGGAGGTTTCCCAAAGTTTTGCTGCCATCCAAAAAATGGCGAAAAACCCTGCTATCCGACAAATCGAATACAAAAACCTTTCCGATACAGAGGAGAAATGTATCGAATGGCATGCCTGGTATACGGATCATACGAACGAATTGTGGCAAATAGACATGATTCACATTCTAAAAGGTTCTTTTTATGACGGATATTTCGAAAAAATGGCCGATCGCATTGTCGCCCTATTGACTCCCGAAACCAAACAGCTTATTCTGCAACTGAAAAATGATACCCCTGAAAGCGAAAAAATTATGGGAGTGGAATATTATCAAGCTGTACTCCGGGATGGAATCCGGAATTACGCCGATTTTGAAAAATGGAGAATACACCACCCCGTCAACGGTATTCTCCATTGGATTCCGTAATATTTAAGGTCATTTCTTCTTAGAATCACCGGAAAATCAGATATTCTGTTTTTACACTGTCGCTCAAAACATTTGGTTAAAAACGGCGAAAGGTTTTTCTCTTTTTGTCATTTTTCAGACTTTCCTCTTCCCTTCCGAAACGAAAATGCTTCCGAAAGAGAAACCCAATGGACTGAAAATTTTCCGGGAATTTACCCCAACTAAAATTTTCGGTTCTCTTCCAGAAAACACAACAACAGCAAATCTTTTTGCGTTATAAATACAGTCAATCTTATTTCTAACCGCGCAAATAAAAAAGAAATATGAACAAGAAAAAATATAGCGTAACAGCCTTTGCTATCGTTGCCGCCATTTGTGTTTTATTAATCATCATAATTTTATACAGAACAAGAAATGTAAAAGAAAATGAACTTGATTTAGGGGCAGTACCCGCTGAAGTCGAACAAGGTACCCCTTGATTTTGCACGTTTACGTATTATATTCCTCCTTTAAAAGCAGCTGCAAACAGCCCGGTCTTTCTGACGGACTCCCTGTTGAGGATTAATCCTCCGGATTTGGTAGACGAAACTTCCTTCCTGGAAAACGCCAAACCGGCTATCAAATGGAAAATTATTGCCTCCATGCAGAAGCTGGCCGTACCCAGCATTTTGATAAATTGATTTATATTTTAAAATACCTCACCTCCTACCTGAACAGAAAATCTACTAAGACTCTGTATCATCTCGAAATATCCCGTAATCACTTTGATTTTAGTGTCAAAACATTCTTGTTGTTTTACAGCAAAAGAAAAAATCAGAGCTGTTTTTCCATAGTGTAATTAATCATTGTCGTATTTTCAAAACTCACTTTATTTTCCCTTTTCAGGCAAAACCCCTGTTTCTCAAAAAAAGGAAGAGCCGTAATACTCACCTCAGCACTTAAAACGGTAGCACCATATCTACGTGCATATTCTTCTGCTTTAGTCAGTAATAAACGGGCAATTCCTTGCCGTTGATAACGGTAATCGACAAACATTGAATGGAGATAACCTTGGGAATTGATGGAAGTAAAACCGACAATTTTCTGATCCTCTGTTTCAGCTACCATAAATTGTAAAGAACTGGCAAATAATTCTTCCCAACGGGACTTATCCGCTTTTCGTCCCCAAGCCTCGATTTGTTGGGGGGTATAATCTCTGCTGTTCACCCGAAGCAATGTTTCCTGAAAAAGCCGGGTTAAAACGGCGAGTTCTTTATTTTCTGCATTCCGAATCCGATACATCATCTTTTCAAATAAAAGCTACATTTATGTCTTTCCTCTCCCAAAGAAAACATTTATTTGCTGTTTGGTCTTTAGGGAAATTTAAAAATAACTGTTTTATAAAAATCAAACAAGACCTTCCTTTATCCTTTCAAAAGTAAGAAATTATTTAAAATCCGAAGCATGCGTTAAACCTCTGAACAAAGCTTTCTCTCCTTGCGTTTCACTAGAAAGATCAATCCTTAAAATTTCTACATATGGAAAAGAAAAACACAAAAGAGCAATTAAAAAATCCGCTGACGGGTTATTATACCGGCGGATATAAAGAACAACCCCAGCCCTCTCCGGGTATACAACAAAAAATGCAACCCCGACCGGACTGCGGAGAAGAGAGTTACGAAGGGCATCAACGTCTGGCCGGACGTAAGGCATTAATTACGGGTGGAGACTCCGGCATAGGCCGGGCCGCAGCGATAGCCTATGCCCGGGAGGGAGCAGACATTGTCCTGAATTATTTACCGGAAGAACAGTGCGATGCAGAAGAAGTTGCCAGCTATATCGAGAAAGCCGGCCGAAAAGTATTCCTGATTCCCGGCAATTTGGAAGACGAAAACTTTTGTTGTCAATTGGTAGAAGAAGCCAATAAAAAATTAGGAGGTTTGGATATCCTAACCTTAGTTGCCGGCTACCAGAAATCGGTAGATGACATTGAAAAAATAAAAACGGAGGATATAAAAAAGACCTTTACGACCAATGTATTCAGTCTGTTTTGGCTCATCAAAGCCGCCATTCCGTATTTACCGGCTGGTTCTTCCATTATAACGACAAGTTCGATCCAGGCATTTCAACCTAATCCGGATTTACTCGATTATGCAGCAACCAAAGCAGCCATTATTGCTTTTACCCGGGGGTTAGGTAAACAACTGGCTTCAAAAGGAATACGCGTAAACTCCGTAGCCCCCGGTCCCATCTGGACTCCTTTACAGGTAACCGAAGCCCAGCCCAAAGGTAAACTGGCTCATTTTGGGCAATCAACCCCTTTGCAAAGAGCCGGGCAACCGGTAGAATTGGCCGGGACTTATGTATTGTTGGCCTCTAACGAATCGAGCTATACAACTGCAGAAGTATACGGGGTTACCGGTGGACATCATACGAATTAAATCCCTTTGAACAGAACCGGAGGTTCGTTCTTCAGCAGCTTAACAGGCACGCATCCGGCACAACCCACGTTTGCCAAAATAGAACGGACTTACCGGTTTTCTGTTTCCCGATGATATCTTATTGTATAGCCTCCAGCCGAAAGTATCAAAGAATCAGCCGAAAGGGTTTCAATATGTAAGGTGTCTGTAAAAATTATAGTTTGCCCATTCCCTAAACTCTTTCCTTTTAGCAACAATTTATTTCCTTCCTTTTGCCAATGTTCATACACCAGGGTAGCCATATTCACCGACTCTGCTATCCCTCCGTTTTCTATCCGGATCCCTTGCATTACTCCGGGCATTCCCTTAACAGCCTCCAACCAGGTTCCTATTATTTCCGGACACTCCCTTTGTCCCGGCACTACAATAATCTTGGTTGCCCTGATTATCCCCCCTTCCGGCTTTTCCGCATAATATATCGTCGCCGTATCTCCCAGCAAAATTCCCTCTTTCACCACTTTTTCTGCATCTGCAGTACTTATGGTCACGACATCTCCCCCAGCTGTCTTTATCATCAGAGTATTCATCGAAGCCTCGGTAATCACTCCTTTTAAAGATTGCTCTTTATGGGTTTGACAAGCACTCCATAAAAAAATCACCCCTATTATCCCCAATAGTAATTTTCCTTTTTTCATTGTCATCTGTTTTTAACTGTATTTCACAAATTTACACTCATCCGAATCCTATGTCGGCATTCCATATTTTCTCAAAATACTTACCAAATCCGTTTTCTCTTTTACAATCTTTCCTAATCTCTATTCCCCTAGTTTTTGAGCTATTCTACAAAACCGTTTTCAAAAGAAGCAATAAATTTCCATACTCCCAAACAAATTCTATCCGAATAAAAACACATTTTATTTTTCCTTTTTTATCTTATCCCCAAACATGCCCAGCCCTCAAATCTAAAGTTTACTTAATCAATTTTAAAGCAACTAATATATACATAAAAATACTAAAAACCAGATAGTTACATTTGCAAAATCTTTAGCGCTGATGTATTTTTGTATACGTGCTAAACATAAAATCTAAATAACAGTTTTATTACATGAAACAAACATTTACTTTTTATCCTTCTCTCATAGCCTCTACAGCTAGTACTGCTAATGCTGAAATCTTTGACTTAAGTATAGAAGCCTTTGAACAGGGAGAATATTTAAAATCTCTCCATTTATTACTGGATTCCATCAACAAAGATTTGAGAACTAGTTACAGTAATCCGCAAGGGAACGAATTTCACATTCCTCACGGCCCCCTTTTTATCCGCTTAAAGGAGGACGAGGAACAATTACATATTACGGCTCCGTTTTTAATTCTACCGGAGAAAAACCAAATTGCTATGCTAAGACAAGTGAGCAGCCTCAACTTCAACGATCTCGACTTGGCTCATCTGGTCCTAAAAGGGAATCAATTTTACTTTGAATACCACTGTCCTCTTTCTTTCAGTCATCCCCGTAAAATCCACTATGTTCTGAAAGAAATTTGTACCATAGGGAACAAATACGACTACGAATTTCAGGATTTGTTCGCAGTTCAAAGAATAAACCGGCCTTTCTTTACACCTTATACTCCGGAGGAAGTAGAATATGTATATGAAGCGATACAACAAAGTTGTAAAGAATGCCTGCAAGGTTTGAGGTATTTTGAGTCCTCCCGGAAATTCGGAGATATGTGGGATATTCTTTCGGCTACTTTCCTGAAAATAATGTACGTAGCTCATCCACAAGGTAGTTTGCGCGATACACTGGAAAAAGCCATCCGGGATATGAACCGGAATATTCCTTTGGCAGCCATCGTCACCAACGGCAGGCAGACGCTGGAAGAGATACAAGCTCTTTCTCCGGAAGAATTAGCTAAAAGCCTCTATTTTACAGCAACATTCATCTCTGACAAGCAGCGCTCTAATATGCAAAAGATACGGGAAGATTATGAGAAATGCTATAAGCAAGTTTCAGCTTGTCTGGAAGCCGGTGATTATAGAACAGTTTGTCTCCGGATTACACACAAATTTTATGAAACTTACTATCAAAATCACATGCAGGAAGATTTGAATTGCATTCTGGTAAAAGCTTTAACCCAAGCTTCGGCTTGTTCCTGGAGCAAAGCTGCTCCTATTTTGTATCAGACATTGGAAGCCATTATGCAAGGTCCGCAGAAAAATACCAAGTTTCAGAATCCGATTGCAGCCTAAACAAAATATAAAACATACGCTATGCAAGAATTGATTTACCATTCTATATATAAAGTCAGTCAAGCCCGGGGATCCGGCAGTTGCTTTTATTTAAAAGATTACAATTTGTTCGTTACGAACAGCCATGTCGTAGAAGGCTTTCGGCAGGTTGCCCTGGAAGATCACCACCGCAACCGTTATCCGGCACGGGTCATATTAGCCCATCCGGCCTTAGACGTAGCTTTTCTTAAAGCAGAATCCGATTTTTCCTTTTTGCCTGATTTACCGCTTGCAAAGGAAGAAGCAGCTATCGGCAGTAAAATCCGGGTAGCCGGCTACCCTTTCGGCATGCCGTTTACCCTTACGGAAGGTACTGTTTCCTCTCCCCATCAATACATGGACGGTTACTACCAGCTCCAAACGGATGCCGCTGTTAATCCAGGCAACAGTGGAGGTCCTATGCTAAACGAAAAAGGGGAAGTCATTGCCATTACGACCAGTAAATTCACGAATGCAGATAACATGGGATTCGGTATTCCTATTCATACCTTGTTTCCTTTACTGGAAAAAAGCCGTAATTTAAATTTAGAATACTTAAGTATTCAATGTAGTTGCTGCGATGAAATCATTACAGAAGAGGAGGATTATTGTCCCTGCTGTGGAAATAAAATTCCTTTCTATTTATTTCACGAACGCCCCCTAACCGATATTGCCGTATACTGTGAAAAAGCGATCGAAGATATGGGGGTCAATCCGCTCTTGACCCGTATAGGACAGGAAAATTGGACGTTCCATTCAGGCAAGTCTGAAATCCGTATGTTTATCTATCAGCAATCCTTCTTGTTTTGCACTTCTCCGATTAACACTTTACCCAAAAAAAATTTCGGACCTTTATTACATTATTTGTTGACGGTTCCTGACTTGGCTCCTTACCAAATCGGATTAAATGGGAATCAGATTTTCCTATCTTATCGGATCCATCTTTCTGATGTTTTATCGGACACAGACCGTATTATTCAGAAAAATATTACCCAAATGGCAGCCCGGGCAGACGAGTTGGCAGATTACTTGGCCGAAACCTATGGATGCGGATTTCCCCCTTGTACCCGTATTGATCAGCCGGTTAATAACTCCTCTTTTTCTATAAAAACGGAGTAAAACACGGAGGATAAATAGGTAAAACGGCCAATCTCTACTTTTCTAACAAAGGAAGATATTCCCCGTATCCTTGTGCTTCCATATCTTCTTTGGGTATAAATCGTAAAGCCGCACTGTTGATACAATATCGCAAACCTCCCTGTTCTCTGGGTCCATCATTAAAAACATGTCCGAGGTGGGCGTTCCCGGTCTTACTACGTACTTCAACTCTTCTCATTCCATGCGAGGTATCCATTCGCTCTTCGATCAATCCTTTTTGAATGGGTTTTGAAAAACTAGGCCAGCCGCATCCGGAATCGAATTTATCGGTAGAGATAAATAAAGGTTCCCCAGTCGTAATATCGACATAAATTCCTTCCCTGTATTCATTCCAATACTCATTCCGGAAAGGTGGCTCTGTTGCATTTTTTTGGGTGACAGCATATTGCTCCGGCGATAAACGGGCTTTCAAACGGGCATCGTCCGGTTTACGATAGACCGGATCTCCCGTCTTATCGGTTTTTACAGCTTCGGAAGGCTCTATTTCTTTCTTCTGCTCCGGATGTGCTTTCCGGGCCATTTCGAATAGTTCCGGAGAAATGTGACAATAACCTCCCGGATTTTTATCCAGGTAATCCTGATGATAACCTTCCGCAACATAAAAATTGGTCAACGGTTTTATTTCTATCGCCAACGGCTTCTTATATTCACGGGCCAAAGCGTAAACGGCCTTTTCTATCACAGGAAGATCGGCCTTGTCGGTATAATAAATACCCGTCCTGTACTGCGTCCCCCGGTCATTGCCCTGACGATTTAAACTCGTAGGATCTATCGTTTTAAAATACAATTCCAACAAAAACGGTAAATCCACTTCCTGCGAATCATATACGACTTTCACGGTTTCGGCAAAACCGGTATTCCCACGACATACCTGCTGATAAGTGGGATTGACGATATTTCCATTGGCATAACCGACCTGTGTATTTTTTACTCCCTGAATCTGTTTCATAAAATGCTCTGTTCCCCAAAAACAACCACCGGCTAAATAAATTTCTCTCTGATGATCCATGACATTCTTTTGCTTAGTTTCAATAGCAGGTATATTCCCTCCGGTCCGTCCAGAGAAATGACCCGCTATTAACAATGTAATTACAATAATTATACTTTTCATTTTTTCTCCGTCTTTTCTATTAATCGTAAATCCTTTCCTAAAAGTTATGTGTTTACGTTTTCTCTCCTTCTCTTTAACTTTTTTGTGTTCCCCCTAAACAAAAATACTTGAATATATGAACTTTCTGAACATTTATACCTCTTAATTTTTTTAATATTCTACCTATTACCAAAAGATAACTATTTATTATATTTATATATTTCGCTTGATTTGAGTTAGTCCATAGTCTGCAATTTATTGAAGATTTCAGAAATAGAAGTGCCTCAGGTTTCCATTTGTCAGCATGGGGATAGAAAACTGATTTTAGATTAACTATTATATTTTAAAAGCTTATGAAAACCCTTTTCAGGAAGTCTGCAATGCTCTTATTCCATCGCTATGTTTATTTGCCTGCGATAACGATGGCGAAACACCTGTCACCACTTTAAAACTTGATCCCGCAGAATGTACGATTAAAAACTGGAACTTCTCTTGCCTTAAAGGTGCTAAATTGGCTTCGACATGGTACAACAATGTCAACGGATATACCGAAACGCAAACCGTAAAAGCCTGCATTATGAATATCGGGCAGACTGGTCCCGCCGAGTGCATGACCGAATGGTATAAGGGCAACTGTATAGCCCGTCCTATTCTGGCATTTTAATGCTGTAACCGAAAAATAAAAAGCTGTACAAAAAGTTCTTTTGTATAGCTTTTTTAGTTTCTCCTATCAATTTGTTCTTTTTCCTTCCCCGCCTTCTTATAGATAAAATTAAAATATTTTTTCAATTCTTCTTAAAATTAACTAAAAAAAATGCATTCTATATAAATATAATTGTATTTTTATGCAGTTATAATTTCAATTTAAAATATTCTAGGGTATTATATGAATCAAATCCTTCCTTTTTTTTCTTTTTGAAAAAATCCGAACAAAAGAATTGCATAAATATACAAAACGCTATCCTACTGAAATAATCGTTAATTGATTTTATAAAAAGAAAAACTTATGAAAAACAACATAAGATCTAGGGGAAGATTTCTTCCCTGGATTATCCTTCTTATGTGAATATCTATCAATTTCCTGCTGGAGGATGGCAGGGCTTATAATCTCATTGGGATGAAAAAAATTTATTTATTGTGGGTGATTTCAATTTTTGCGATTTCAACATTTTCATGTAAAGACGACGATGACAACAAGGTTGTTCCGCCTCCTGTAGAAAAAGGAGCTGTCGTTATCAATGCTGTAATCGGTCTGGAAGGCAGAGCAAATCCAGAGGATGCACAAGGAACAAAATGGGCGGCAGGCGATCAGATCTGTGTTTTGACAAACGACAGTAGTTTTCTTTATCGTTATACGAATAATACGTGGGCAGCTACAGACACCAGTATGTATTTAGTATGGGGAGAAGAAAGTCTGGAATTAAGTGGTTATTATCCAGGAACAAGCGGCGTATCCATGAAAACCTTTTCACTGCCGGTCGATCAGAAAGAGCAGAAGAATCTGGCAGCTGCAGATTATATGATTTGCGATCCCTTTATGCTATCGGAATGTCCGGCCGATAAAACAGCCACGCTTCATTTTTCCCGTCTGACGACAAAAGTTACTTTCCGTATCCCAGCATATGAAGGCGTCATTACGGACGTGAAAATCACTTCTCCTTGTAAAGGAATTACCAATGGTACTCCTGTAGAAGAAGCGGTTACGATCCTTCCCTATCAAACCGGAGAAAACCAGTCTGCTATTTATTCTGCACTGCTTATCACCGGCGAAAAAGAGGTTTCTACTGAAAATTTTATCACTTTTATGGCCGACGATAAGGAAATGATGTTGCAGGGAATTCCAGCCATGACAGCCGGTTATGCTTATCAATATACGTTGAGTATAGAAGGGGAATCCGTTATTGTCACTCGGGTAGAAATCGGAGAATGGGGAGATTCCGGCAAAGACGAACCTCTGCCTGTAGACACTATACTTACTATTGAAGGCCAAGCCTTAGCGACATATTCAGAAGTGACCGCTCCTTATATCAAAGAATTGATTGTCACCGGAGAAATGAGTCCGGAAGCCTGGACAGCTCTGCTGAAATTCCCGCGTATTTCTTCCATTACCATTCAGGATTATACAGGAACCCTCCCGGAAAATTGTTTTTACAATCTGGACACCAAAAAAACAACTTTACCGACTTCTCTGACAACTTTTAAAGCATTAAAGGTAACAGCTATCGGAGAAAGTGCTTTTAGGGCCTGTCAATCGCTGCAAACGATAGAATTTCCAGAAGCACGAATTGTCGGTGACCATACTTTCTACAATTGCTACAATTTATCCACTATATCCTGCGAAAAAGTCGAAAAACTGGAAGCTTATGCTTTCGCCAACTGTAAAGCTGTCGTCTCCATAAACTTTCCGGTTTTACAGGAAGCCGGAAAATCTTCTCTCTATACCTGTTCTGCTTTACAGAATGTATCTCTTCCTCAAGTTAAGAAATTAGATTATGGCACTTTCTATTATTGTAAGGCCCTGACTTCTATTACCCTTCCGGAAGTCACAGAATTCGATGATTATACGTTTGCCCATTGTACGGCACTTGTCTCAGCAGAATTTCCGAAATTAAAAAAAACCGGAACTTATACGTTTGCCCAATGTACGGCTTTTGAAACTTTATCCGCCCCGGTTTTAAAGGAGATTACCGACTTTATGTTTACGAACACAGCCATAAAGAAAATCCCGGATTGCCTTCAAAACGTCACAAAGGTCGGACAAAAAGCATTTTATACCTGTAAGGAGTTGACAGAAGTAACTTTAACTGAAATTGACACAGTAGGCGTAGGCGCTTTTTATCAATGTGCAGCCTTGAAGCAGGTTACCCTGGAATCAACCCGCTATATAGATGCAGATGCATTCCGCTCCTGCGCAGCCTTGGAAAGGCTGTCTTTACCTAAAGTGGAATTCATCGGCAATTTTGCTTTCAACAGTTGTACTAAATTAGAATCCATCGATTTACCTCAGGCTTTGTCAATAGGAAACTATACTTTTGCCAAATGTGAAAATATAAAAGAGGTGTCTGTGCCCAAAGTAGAATGGTTAGGCATGGAATGCTTCGAATATTGTTCTTCGCTGAAAAGTTTCAAATCTACTACCGTAAAGACAATTGATCCCCGTTGCTTTGCCGATTGCAGCGCGATGACAGAAGTGGACCTCCCGCTTCTCACCAATCTCTCCAGCTATATGTTTTATCGTTGCTATGCCCTGACTCAGGTAAATTTACCAAATGTAAAACGAGTAGGAAATTTTGTCTTCCATACCAATAAAGCACTCGAATCTATCTCCTTACCGGAAGTGACTTTCTTTGGGACAAATACGTTTAACGGATGTGCCAACCTACGGGAAGTAAATATCCCGAAAGCTGATACATTGGGATTTCAAATGTTTTCGTCTTGTACAAATTTATCTGAAATTTCCCTCCCAAGGGTCAACTATATCGATTCTAAAGCATTCCTGAAATGTTCCGGCCTAAACACCGTCAAATTCGGAGCCACCGGCGAAATTAAATTCAATGGTGCCGAGGTATTTTCAGAAGCTTCTTATTCAACTTGCGACCTCTATCTGAATGCAAACGGTATCGAAATACAAAACGTAACCGGTACCAGTTGGAAAGATTATGTCTGGAAATCAGTCACTCCTTACCAACCTGAAAATTAATTCAAAATGGTGACAAAAGGACGGTTCTTTTGTCACCATTTTCATTTTCTCTCCTTCCCCACAACCAGCATACAAAACCACAAAAAGTCCACGGGCTTATTAAAAGAATCAACACAAATAATGTGGATAGATTCACATTTAGGACCTTTCCTCCTTATCTATTTTTCCATTTGTTTTTCATTTCTCTTTCGTTCCTCTTTCTTTCTCTTCGCTGATTATACCAGTAACATACAAGCCCCGGAATCAAAAAGACGACTATACTCATGATGATTGTTTCCATATGATTATATTGATTTTTTGTTCTACTTATCCTCCCTAGCAAATATGGCGCCCAACATAATTATCCTTCCGATGTCGGTGGTGTTAAATTAAATATTGGCCGTTAAAGTAACAAATATAACTAATAAGAGGGACACAGTAATGATTGTCAATTTAAAAAAATTTCATAGAGTTGGGGGTATATGCCATAGCGGCTCCTTTGGGTCTATTCAATCAAAGAGAAGTGCAGGGAGCCAATGTGTTTATCGAATAGAAAGTTGTAGGGAATCCGAATCGGCTAAACGATACAAAAACCCCACCTTGATAGGTAAAGGGTACAGATACATGGGATATGTACCTTTATTCTATGCTAACAAGAAAGGAGTGCTGCTCGTTGTCTTTGATTCAGCAGAAAATACTCCTTTTATCCCCTGTAAAACAAGTATAAGTTACCCGGCAGGAAAGATAGTTTTATAATCGGTAATAAAAGAAACGTCCCCTATCCCCTTTTTACTATCTTTGCAACAAGGGTAAAAGTGTAAAAAACAAATCCGGTTCTCTGCTTCTCTGATGGAAGTAACAGCAACCGATTCCTTCCTAGGACTATAAATACATGAAAGAAGCATTTATTAAATTACATATTTCCATTTTACTGGCAGGAATTACCGGTTTATTTGGAAAATTGATCAGTCTCAATGAAGGACTATTGGTATGGTATCGAATGATGTTCGCCTCCCTTCTTTTTATATCCTTTCTTGCTCTGCAAAAAAGGTTAAAACTCCCCCCGCTGAAAGAAATTTTAAAAATAAGCGGTATCGGTTTACTTTTAGGACTACACTGGATATTTTTTTACGGGAGCATTAAAGCCTCCAATATATCTATAGGGGTAGTCTGTTTTTCACTTACCGGCTTTTTCACTGCTTTCTTAGAACCGCTCTTGAATCGTCATTCCGTTTCCTTTAAGGAAGTATTGTTCAGTTTATTGACATTAGCCGGAATTATCCTGATCTTTCATTTCGACACCCGATATCGTCTCGGAATCGGTTTAGGTATTATCTCCTCTGCTTTAGCCGCTCTATTCACCATCACCAACAAAAAAATAAGGGGACGGGAGGATGCCAATACGTTGTTATTATTCGAGATGGGAGGTGGCTTTATCGGCTTGAGTTTTATTTTACCGTTTTATCTCTATTATTTTCCTGTGCATACCATTTTTCCGGACAGATCCGATTTTATATATTTACTTTTCTTGGCTTCCTTCTGTACGATCGGGCTCTATCTTTTACAAATACAGGTATTGAACAGAATTTCCGCTTTTACAGTCAACCTCAGTTATAATCTGGAACCTCTTTACAGTATTTTATTGGCAATGCTCTTTTTTCACGAAGCCCAGGAATTAAACACAAGTTTTTATCTAGGTTTAGGGTTGATTCTGCTTTCTGTACTTTTGCAGACCTATCACGTTCTGCACACCAATCGTTCCGGGGCACTATAAACAATTTCCCGCATCCTTTTTCCAGGATATTTTCTATCATTAAAAGCTTCCCTTAAAAGATAGCGGTTTCGTCTACCAGATAGGCTATCGACTCATAAGGCTGCTTCATATGGTCCTGCATAACGATTTCACAGGTACGAGCTAAAGAGTAACAGCCATCAAATTTTTGAGAAGTAATTTCGTGACTTTCTTCCCGGGTAGCAGACTCCGAAAGTTCGGGGAAAATAAATCCCCTGTCGCCGGAAGCCCCGCAACATCCCCAATTTTCCGGTAACACGACGTCTTTAGCACATTGATGGGCAATTTCCAGCATAGCCGGTACCAATTCCATAATCCGGCAAGCACAAGTCGGGTGTAAAAGGATTCTGTTTTTGGGACGTATCTGTTCGGCTTTCGGTAAGATATAATCTTTCAACCATTCGGTAATATCCAGTATTTTCAACTTTTGGTATTTCTCAAAATTTCCAGGTGTCAGTATTTTTTCTCCGGTCTCATATAAGAGCGTATGAGTACAGGAAGTAGTGTCGCAAAAAACAGGGATCCGTCCCTGATCTGTCCATTTGTAAAAAGATTCAATTGTACAGTTTGCCATCCATTTTTGTCCTTCCGGATTCCCTTTATGTCCCCAGATCTGCGAACAACACAGGCCCTGGACTTTTTCCGGCAGTCGGACTTTTATACCGGCCTTATCGGCAAGTCTCAGAATAACGGATATTAAATCTTCTTTTTTCAAGGTAGAAGCTCCGAATATACGGGTGACGCAGGAAGGGAAATAAATAAAATCCGGTTCGGCTTCTTCCCGGAAAGATAATTTCCGGGGCATAGGAAAATGTTCTGACCAATGGGGAAATTGCTGAATAAGTTTATGCAAAAAGTCGGTAGCCCAAATGAAAGGATAGGGAGACAATACCTTCTCCGTACCGACGGCCAATTTTAAAGCTCCCCGTATTTCTTTTTCCGTAGCTTCGAAATGTTCCGCTGCATACAGCATTATTTTAGTCTCTTCTTTTCCGGCTTTCTTTACCCTCAGCGCATCCGTTACAATCCCTGTATTGATTCCCATAGGGCAAGGCAGCTGGCACATTCCGTCCACGGCACAAGTCTTCTCTCCGATATAATCGTATTGTTTTTCCAGTTCCTTATCTCCTTCCCGCTTGATAATCCGACGGGCTTGTAAACGCTGCCGCGGAGTAAGAGTGACATTTCTGGAAGGGCAAACATGTTCACAGTATCCACATTCAATACAAGTATCTGCTTTTTCGTAATCAAAATCTGCCCCGAAAAGTGTCATCTCTTTTAAGGGATGCAAATGGGCTTCCGGATCGGAATTTATAATTACCCCTTTGTTCAAAATTCCTTGGGGGTCAGCCAGTTTTTTCAATCGTTGCATCATCCCATATATTTCGCTTCCCCATTCCCTTTCCACAAAAGGCGCAACGGCACGGCCGGTTCCATGTTCTCCCTTGAGCGAACCGTTTAATGATAACACCAGCTCCACCATCCCCTCCATAAAATAAGCAAAATTTCCCACTTCTTTCCGATCCCGCATCCCGGAAGTAATCAGGGGATGCAAATTTCCATCGCGGGCATGCCCGAATACGGCCCCTTCGTAACCGTATTTCCGAAACAATTGTTGTAATCCGTCTACCAATAAATCCAAACGATCGACAGGAGCAGCCACATCTTCCAGAATAACAGCATCTCCCGGAATGCGAGCACCTGCTACACATGGAAATATCCCATCCCGAATTTCCCATAAACGCTCCCGCTCTGCCACCGTATGGGTAAAATCTTTCATTTGTACCATTCCTTTCAACCGGCGAAGAGCCGGATTCAATTCTGCGATTTTACCCCGCATTTCTTCTGAACCGGAAGCCCCATAGTCGATTAAAAGAGCTGTTGTGCCGCTCGGGAAATCCATTTTTCCAGGCCCCAGGCTTGCCAGAGAAGCATAATCCATCATCTCGACGGCTACGGCTCCACTATCCCCGATAAGCGGGGCTGCCGCCGCCGCCAAGGTCGCGTTTTCAAAATACAACATAGCCGAGCTGTATACCGGTAATAAAGGCAACGTATTCAATTCTGCAGAAATAATAAACCCCAAAGTACCTTCGGCTCCAATCAGCAGATGGGCAAAAATATCCATAGGGTGTTCGAAATCGACAAAAGCATTGACACTATAGCCTGTTACATTCTTAATTTTGTATTTTTCCACAATACGATTCCGGAGGACTTCTTTATTTAATATTTCCCTCCGGATTTCTGTCAATCCCTGACAAAGTTCCCGTTCCGTTTCTTCAAATCTCGTCCGGTCCTCTACCGACCCGCTATTATACCAATGTCCGTTTGCCAGCATAAATTCAATAGAATTCAAGGTATGATAAGCGTTATAACGCGTGCCCGTCTGCATCCCGCTGCTGTTATTCGACAGGATTCCTCCCATCATGGCGGCAACGGCAGAAGCCGGATCCGGCCCTATTTTCGTCTGATAAGTACGTAACAACTTATTTACCTGAGCAGCCGTCAATCCCGGTTCAAACCAAATCTTCTTTCCGTTTTCCCTTACTTCGTTTCTTTTCCAAGCCGTACGTAATTCACAGATAATTCCGTCATTCACGGTTTGCCCGGAAAGAGAAGTTCCCCCCGTCCGGAAGGTTATACCCACTTGATGAGAACGGGCAATTGCTAACAATTGCTGTACCTCTGCAGCATTCTCCGGACGTACAATCACTTCCGGCTTTATGTTGAAATAGGAACCATCCCTGGAGTAGATCTCCCGATATAAATCGGATGTCAGTATCTGGTTTTTCTCAAATACTTTCGACAGATCTTGTATCAACCGCTCTTTCATAATTTTCCTTGTTAAAGCCTCTCTAAAAATTTCAGTCTATCTTTTGCCTAAAGGTTAAACAACAAGCCTATTAATTTTGTTTCGAAAAGGATTTAAAAAGTTATGTCTTCTTCTTTTTAAAGTAAAAAGACCGTCAAAAGTAATTTCTGACGGTCTTTACAGGTCTCTATTTCTAAAAATTTATTCTTTTACACAACGTACATTACATCCGTAGGCATGTCCTGCCCGGAATATGGCGGCGCGCCCTGATGCCAGATAGAGATTCCGGCTGTAAACGTCATCGGGTACCATTGTCGTCGTCCAATAATAAGCGCGCGTGCCCGTATCATTGATTCCGTCGAAAATAAAAATCATACCCGAGAACGGAAAGAAATCGCCATTTCCTCCGGTCCAATAGCGGCCGAAAGATTCGGCTTTGCCCCAATTAGCAGCATATTCGGTTTCCGTTTGGTTGAGATCGCCGAAGGCTTGAGCCGGAGGCACTCTATACCCTACAGGACAAGGATCAAAAATACTTTTCCGTCTACCTTCGGCATTTTCATCCTTACCCCAGAGATCGTTATTGCACGCCAAACTATTTTTAATAGCCATATACCAGGAATAAACCCCCGAAGTATACGAGCCGAAAAAGGTCATAGGATGTTGAATCGAATGAGGGATATTGCCCGGCGCAGTAGACACAGGAAGAGGGGCTTGCCCTTCAACTATCCATTTTCCACTACCATCCCCTACCTGACGGTTCGCTTCATTCTGTTTCGATGCGTAAGAAGAACCGGAAGGCAGGAAAGGATCTTTCCGGCCCCATTGGTACAACAATCCCCGGTTATTGACATCCCCCGGTGTATTATTCAACGCTCCCAGGTTACGATCCATAAATTCATAACCATTGGCCGCCGAAGCCTCTATGGGTTCGTTGCAAACCCAGATATGCCAACTCCAGAGGATATTGCCCGCGCCATCTTTAAGAGCAATGACAGCATTCCCCTGATAGGTACCAGTTGAAAAATAGATATTCCCATTGTCATAATAGGGGATATCCTGAATCACATTGGCACAAGACGAGCGATTGAACTCAAAAGTACTTTCCCACAACAGGTCGGCATAAGCAGCTTTCAACGTATCGATTTGTAAACCGCAGGTTTCAATATAACCTGAAGTGCCGTCTCCCAACTCATTACCATTGCCCTTGACTGTTGCATCAAATCGATAAGTGTTACCTGTCGATACGATATAACAATTGGCCGTACCGTCAGCCGAAAGGTTTTGCGCATTATAAGGAGCCTGAGCGAGAAGGATATGTTCCTCCACGGCATTCCCTTCTTGTTGTGCGACAACAGTAAGCGTAGCCGTGAGTATCTCAGAAACAGCGTTCGCCTCTGCCCGAATAATGAGTACATCTCCCTCCCGGGTCACCGTTGCCCAGGAGCCGGTTGTCTCATACGTCCAATCTTCCGTATTGGACAGGACGATGATCTCTTTTCGACCGCCATCGGGACCAAATATCACCTTTACAGAAGATACCGATAGTGCCGGCGCCATCACAGGACCTTCTCCATATATGTCTTTGTTCTCGGTGCAAGCTGTCATTGCAAATAACAGCAAAACCAAAACCGAATAAATTATCTTTTTCATTTTCGAATTGTTTTAAATCGTCGTTTTTAGTTTATTTCCATGCCGTAGGTATAGCCTCATAATCGGTCAGGCCCGTACAACCGTTGAAACACTTCGTCCGGGAAGTAATAGCCTTTGTAAAACCATTCGTTGTCGTCCGTTCATAGAGATGTATTTTCACCCCCTCCACAAGCGTATAAGGCGATTCACCAGTCAGGCCTGAACAACCGGCAAAAAGGAAATTTACCGCCGTAATGCCTTTTGAGGCATCAAACAGGCTGACAGGTATGCTTTTAAGAGCCGTACAATTCTGAAAGGTATAAGCGTAAGTCGTCACCTGTTCAAAAGCATCGAACAGTCCTTCCGGTACACTTTCAAGAGCCTCACACCCCTGGAACATATAGGTAGCCGTTTTCACTCCTGTACAGCCGGAGAAAAGATCGGCCGGAACAGCCGCCAGCTGAGTACAACCGTCGAAAACATTAGCAAATGTCGTCACTCGATTTTTGTCTGCAAACAGTCCCGAGGGAACATTTTTCAGAGCCGTACAATTCTGAAAAGTCTTCTCAAAAGTCGTCGCATCAGCCGTTGCAAAGAGTTCTGCCGGAATATCCGTCAAGGCCACGCAATTGTTGAATGTCTTGAGGAAACTGACCGAGCCGGTTCCATTACTTGCATGAGCAAAGAGATCGGCGGGAATCGTCTCCAAAGCACTACAATCGGCAAACGCACTTCCATAAGTCGAACATTTCGTAAAGTTTGCAAACAAAGCGTTCGGAATCCGCTTTAAAACAGAGCAGCCTTGAAACGCATAATCGAAACGAGAACATTCGACAAGCGGATCAAAAAGGTGAGCCGGAATAGTTTCCAATTTAGGACATAAAGCAAAAATATACCCCATATTTGTACACTTTGTGGTTTTCTGGAACAATCCCTCTGGAATGGACGTAATTTCCAATCCGCGGAAGGCCCCGTTGAGTGTCGTAATTTCAGGGCAGTTATCCAAAAGACCGGCGGGAATAGCCGTCAATTTAGTATTGGAGAACAAACTACTGGCCGTCACTAATTTTGTCTGGTTTTTAAACAAATTTGCCGGAAGCGTCACGAGAGAGGTGGAAGAAAATACGGAATTAAATGAGATGACCTCGGGACAGTTATCAAATAATCCGGCGGGAATAGCCGTAATACCTGCAGCCTGGTAAAAGGTCGAAGCAAAGGAGGTCGCCAGCCTGCAATTATCAAATAATCCGGCAGGGATTTCCAGTATCGATTTATTAGCAGAGAATGTATAATCGAAATTCATGGCTTGTGAAGCAGAAACAAACAGTCCGGCAGGAATCGATTCCAGATCACAGTTGCGGAAGGCTCCGGAAAAGGTAGTCACTTGTGCAAACGAATTATCGGTATCCGCAGGAATCCGCCTGAGGGCTGCACAATTGTAAAATGCATTGTTGAGACTAGTCAGTCCGGTCGTCCCCCACTGGCGTACCTCCGTAATGTATTTACGGATTGCAGCTGTGATGGGAGAAGTCGAAGAGGGGAAAGTCAAAGCCGTCACTTTGCCTTTCACCGTAACAATATATTCCCCGGCAAATTCATACGTATGAGAAGGATTCACTGTGGTAACTTCTTCAACATTCGTATCCCCCCAGTAAACCGTACAGTTAATATTACCGGCCAATGGCAGATAAGCTTTCGCTCCGTCTGTTGCCACATTGAGCACAAATACCATAGCCGTAGGGTCATGACCAAGCTGAGTCACGGCAATAGGATAGGTCGTGAGGTTTTCCTTCCCGTCTCCAGCTGTAATAACAATTGCAGCTTCCCGGTTTACCAGCTCGTCATAGTCTGAAGCCTTGACCTGAAGCAAGTCGCCCTCGCGGGTAATAGTAAGCCAATCGGCAGTACAATTATAACTCCATTCGTAATTCGATACGACAGTTACCTGATTTTGTCCTCCTGTATTCATAAAAGAGAGGGCCGGAGGATCCACAGCAATGTTGGCGGCTGGCTGTTGGGCGACATCAATAGTACTGGAAACGGTATGCTCTCCGGAACCTGCCGTCAACGTAATGGTGATAGACCGTTCTTCGAAAGCAGCATTCTCTTCAGCCGTTATAAGGAGTTTATCGTTATCTTGTTTTTCGACCAGCAACCAAGCGCAGGGGCAGTCAAACGACCACTCATCGGTACCACAATCGATCACAAATTCCGCGATAGTATTGCCACGAGCCGGCAAAAGGGCCGTATCGGGCACAGAGCCAATTTCCAACGAACCAAAAGCATTTTGAGCAATGCTGACCGTAGCCGTAGCCGCTAGGGCATCCTTCTCTCCTCCAGCTCGTAAAGTAATCACAGCACGACGCGCTTCCCGTTCTGTATTGGCTTCGGCAATAATATGCAATTCGTCCAACGCGTTCTTTTCAAACGTTAACCAAGTAGCTTCATCTGTCTCATACGCCCAACTTTCCTGGTTAGTACTGACGTTTAAAACCAGCTCACCACCACGACTTCTGAAGGTCGCACTACCCGTATGCTCGTCCTCCGATACATAAATTTTATTCTTCGACGAAATCAGCAGGGTCGCCGCATCCTCCGGAGCTTGAGGACCTTCGGGATAAGTATACGTCACAGTATGCTTCTCACAGGAACAGAGTGCTATACAGCACATCAGCAGAGAAAAAACAGTATATTTCATAAAGTATTTAGTATTTTACAGTTAATGACTCCGTTATTCACGTATTTCGAAAGTCGCATTCCCCCTTTTACGGCTGTTATTACTCCCCGTAGCCGGAATGATTTGTTCGTATTCAATAGCCGATACAGAACGTTGATCAGCATTCTTTTCCAATACAGAGCCTTCGATAACGGCATAGCAAAGATTATTGAAAAGCGTATAAACCTGCCCGTTGTATCCGACAATTCCGACATAAGGATATTGATCACTTACGGAACTTTTGACAAGAAGCTTACCGGCATCGGGCACAAGCGTCAACGCCCCTTCAAACGTCAGATTTCTCGAGTTTACATCTACCCCGCATAAATAAAACATATAGGAATCATTGTAGCCGACGCTCCAGCCGAGTGGAATCGTCACTTCACCCGTCTCCGGACTGTAAGTGACATACAGACCGATTCCATTGAGAAATAAGTCCCATAATTTATATTGTTGGTTGTATATATAAGCCTCAAGCCGACACGAAGTATTTATACCACCACCCAATATCTCATTTCCGTAAAACCATGCCGGAGCACTCCAGTTCCATGAACCCTCCAGCGCATAAAAACCATTTTCAGAACGGGTTTGTTGAGTCAACTCAATCTGCCGTGTAGCATAACCAGCAGTCACAGTCAATACGGTCCGCTGTTGCTGGGATCCTTCATTTCGCGGTACTGTCACCGTAAAACGATTGGCCTCCTTCTGCTTATCCACCGTGAACCAAACATTGTCGGCCACAACTTCCCAATCCATATCGGCCATTACCGTGACCGTAAATTCGTCCCCCTCGGAATCCAACAGACAACCCTCCTCATCGTAGAAAAGCTTAAGTGACGATTCTGTATCCCAACCTTCCTGTTTAACCTGTATTGTTTCGCTTACCGTAGAAGTTGCAACAAAAATTTCCGCAGCCCGAACGGAATCTTCTACATTAGGTCCCGCTTTAATTATCAAACAATTCTCATCCGGTATGCACTCTATCCATTCGGCCGTCGTCGTTGCTTTCCACTGCGACGATGAAGTAATAGCGATGGTGGTACGCCCACCGTTTGAAGCCATAGCGACACGATTGCTGGAAAGAAGCAATGTGTCTACCATAATCGACTCTTCTGTTTCTTTGCACCCGATACAGATCAGCAGCGAGAACAATAACATTGGATAAAAACATTTCATATTTTTAATATTATTTTTAAAATTGAAACAAAATTAACGTTCCATTATAATATTGCAAATAATTTTTAAAAAATAATCTTTAATAATATTAAAATACAGCAGAGGAAGAGGTGGAAAATCCGATTTCCCCTCCTACACCTACATAAGGCTAGAAGGCAAATTTTTAACTATAGAAATACGAAAAGCCCATACAAAAGGGAGGTTGTGAACTCTTGAAGAAATATACGGAAAGTACTATTGAAAGAGAGAGTTTATAAAAATAGAAACGTCCGGAAAACCGGACGAATAACGAACGAAAACTTTAGTATGCGAACTGAACTGAGGAGTAGCTGACAACATTCCGTGACAAAAGAACCGTCCTCTGTCGGATTCAGGCTTGCCCGTGAGGCTCCAGATCCAAGGGGAATACCGGAGGATTCTGGGGTTCTTCCGGAAGGGTAATTTTCCGATAGGTCTGTTCGTATTTTCGGATATTATCCTGCAATGCCCACAGGAGGCGTTTGGCATGTTCAGGCGACATGATGATACGACTTTTCACTTCTGCTTTTGGTACACCGGGCACTACCCGCACAAAATCCAGGATAAATTCAGAACTGGAATGAGTGATAATCGCCAGGTTGGCATAAATTCCCTGAGCAATATCGTGACTCAATTCTATATCTATTTGTTGTTTATTTTCTTCCATAAAAATTGGTTTAAATGTGAAAAGGTAAAAGCGTTTAAAAAGTACAAATGTTCTGTTATAAGAATGGTATTTTCAGCAAAAGCCGCTAGATGCTTTGTCGCTTAATGGAACGAAAGCCCTGGTCTTCCGAATGTTCCCTCTTTCTTGTGAACATTTTTACTTTTATCTTTCAAAATTACAGATTTTTCTCCGGATTTTCAAGAAGAGGTTGAGGAGATTCCGGGGATCATAAAAAAACGCCTCATTGCTGAGGCGTTTCTTTTATTTGGTCATTTTTTCCATTTCTTCTTTCGAACCGACAACTAAGCCCTTGAACTCTTTCATTCCGGTTCCTACCGGTATCAAGTGACCGCAAATGACGTTTTCTTTCAATCCTTCGAGCGGATCGACTTTTCCGTAGATTGCAGCTTCATTCAATACTTTCGTCGTCTCCTGGAAGGATGCAGCCGATATAAAGCTGGACGTCTGCAAAGCTGCCCGGGTAATTCCCTGCAATACTTGTGCAGAAGTAGCGGGTACAGCATCTCTGGCTTGCACGATTTTCATATCGCGGCGTTTCAGCTGCGAGTTGATATCCCGTAGCGTACGGGCGGAAATGATTTGTCCCGGTTTTACCCGATCAGAATCTCCAGCCTCCAAAACCACCTTTTTGCCGAACATTTCATCGTTTTCTTCCATGAATTCATTTTTGTCGACAATCTGATTTTCCAAGAAACGAGTATCGCCGGAATCCTGAATGAGCACTTTACGCATCATTTGATGAACGATGATCTCAAAATGCTTATCGTTGATCTTCACACCCTGCATCCGGTATACATCCTGTACTTCATTTACGATATATTCCTGTACTTTTATCGGACCCTCGATATTCAAAATATCCGTCGGCGTAATCGCACCGTCGGACAAAGGCGTACCGGCACGAACGTAGTCATTCTCTTGCACCAAGATCTGTTTGGTCAAGGAAACCAGATATTTCTTCACTTCTCCGGCTTTAGAAGTTATGATAATCTCCCGGTTACCTCGTTTGATCTTACCATAAGTAACTTCTCCGTCGATTTCAGAAACCACAGCCGGGTTTGACGGGTTACGGGCTTCAAACAATTCGGTTACCCGAGGCAGACCTCCCGTAATATCCCCTGCCTTACCTACTGCTCTCGGAATTTTCACAATTGTATTACCTGCTACCACAGCGTCTCCTTCTTTCACAACAATATGTGCTCCTACCGGTAAGTTATAGCTCTTCAGGACTTCTTTTTTAGCATCCAGAATTAAAATAGCCGGCGCTTTGGTTCTATCCCTAAATTCGGTAATCACTTTTTCCCGGAAACCGGTTGTTTCGTCCGATTCCTCTTTATAGGTTTCTCCTTCAATCAAATTTTCCGTACCGATTGTACCTGTAAATTCGGTGATGATCAAAGCATTGAACGGATCCCATTCGCAAATCAAATCGCCTTTCTTTACCTCAGCCCCATTTTTTACAAATACCTTGGCACCATAAGGAATATTATGCGTTACCAATACAATATTGGTATTCTTATCAATCATGCGCAGTTCTGTCAAACGCCCGACAACCACATCACATTTCTGTCCGTTCTCCTGTACATATTCTACGGAACGCATTTCCTCGAATTCTACCACTCCGTCGTACTTCGCCCGCAGAGAGTTTTCCGTAGAAATATTACCTGCAGTACCTCCCACGTGGAATGTTCTCAAGGTCAACTGTGTTCCCGGCTCACCGATAGACTGAGCAGCAATGGTCCCTACAGCTTCTCCTTTCTCGACAAGCCGCCCCGTTGCTAAATTACGTCCGTAACATTTTGCACAAACTCCTTTCTTCGCCTCACAAGTCAGCACAGAACGAACTTCTACCCGTTCTATCGGAGAATTTTCAATAGCTTCGGCAATACTTTCGGTAATTTCCTCTCCGGATCTCACCAGTAATTCACCCGAATGCGGATGATAAATATCGTGTACAGACACGCGTCCCAAAATTCTCTCATACAGAGAAGATACGACTTCTTCATTATTCTTAATGGCAGCAATCGTCACTCCTCTCAACGTACCGCAATCTTCCTCGGTAATGGTGATATCATTGGCCACATCGACCAAACGACGGGTCAAATAACCGGCATCAGCCGTTTTCAAGGCAGTATCGGCCAAACCTTTACGGGCACCGTGAGTAGAAATAAAATATTCCAATACCGACAATCCTTCCTTAAAGTTTGCCAGAATCGGGTTCTCGATGATCTGTCCTCCCGTAGCTCCGGATTTTTGCGGTTTAGCCATCAATCCACGCATTCCCCCTAACTGCCGGATCTGTTCCCGGGAACCACGGGCTCCCGAATCCAACATCATATAAATGGAGTTAAATCCCTGCTTGTCGGCAGCTAACTGCTTCATCAACGTAGAGGTCAAATTAGCATTTACATGCGTCCAGATATCAATTATCTGGTTGTATCTTTCATTGTTGGTGATGAAACCCATATTATAGTTATTCATCACCTCTTCTACCTGTTCATACCCTTCTTTTAAAAGAGCATCTTTTTCCACAGGAATAATGACATCTTCCAGATTGAACGACAGACCACCTTCGAAAGCCTTCAGGTATCCTAAATCCTTAATATCATCCAAAAACTTGGCCGTAACATCTACTCCGCATTTTTTAAATACATCCCCGATGATATCCCTCAACGCTTTCTTCGTAATTAAAGTATTGATAAAGGGGAAATTCTTCGGGGTATATTGATTCAGAATCACCCGTCCCACAGTCGTTTCCACCATATGCCGGATCGGGTTCCCGTCCTTATCGATATCGTCAATCTTCACACTGATCAGAGCGTGCAGATCCACCGCATTCTCATTCAAGGCGATAATGACTTCCTCCGGAGAATAAAATTTCAATCCTTCTCCCTTGGCGCCTTTTTTGGGCTTGGTGATATAATACAATCCCAATACCATATCCTGGGAAGGCACGGTAATCGGAGCTCCGTTAGCCGGATTTAAAATATTATGCGCACAAAGCATCAGAATCTGAGCTTCCAAAATGGCCTCATTCCCTAAGGGCAAATGCACAGCCATCTGGTCGCCGTCGAAGTCGGCATTAAAACCGGTACAAGCCAGTGGATGCAAACGGATGGCTTTCCCTTCTATCAGCTTCGGCTGAAAAGCCTGAATACCCAAACGGTGCAAAGTCGGAGCACGGTTTAATAATACCGGATGCCCTTTCAGTACATTTTCCAGAATATCCCATACCACCGGATCACGGCGGTCAACAATTTTCTTGGCACTCTTCACCGTTTTTACAATTCCGCGTTCAATCAACTTACGGATAATAAACGGCATATATAATTCGGCTGCCATATCTTTCGGCAAACCGCATTCGTGCATTTTCAAATCAGGTCCTACGACAATAACCGAACGGGCGGAATAGTCGACACGTTTACCCAACAAATTCTGACGAAAACGTCCTTGTTTTCCTTTTAAACTGTCGGACAACGACTTTAAGGGCCGGTTATTTTCAATTTTTACTGCATTGGATTTACGGGAATTGTCGAAAAGAGAATCGACAGCCTCCTGCAGCATACGTTTTTCATTTCGTAAAATAACATCCGGAGCTTTGATTTCTATCAATCGTTTCAAACGGTTATTCCGGATAATTACCCGCCGATACAAATCATTCAGATCGGAAGTAGCAAAACGGCCACCGTCCAGCGGCACCAAAGGACGCAGTTCCGGCGGAATAACAGCCAACACTTTAACGATCATCCATTCCGGTTTATTCACTTCTTTGCTTTCCCGGAAAGCCTCTACCACCTGCAAACGCTTCAATGCTTCGTTTTTACGCTGTTGGGAAGTCTCCGTATTTGCCTTGTGACGCAATTCATACGACAGATCATCCAGATTCAATCTTTCCAGCAACATACCGATCGCTTCAGCTCCCATTTTGGCAATGAACTTATTCGGATCATCGTCGTCCAAATGCTGATTATCTGCCGGTAAAGCATCCACCAAATCGATGTATTCCTCTTCCGTCAGAAAATCCAGCTGATTGATTCCTTTTTCAGCTAAAATACCGGGCTGAACAACTACATACCGCTCATAATAAATCACGGAATCCAGTTTCTTAGACGGCAATCCTAAAAGATAACCGATCTTATTGGGCAAAGACTTGAAATACCAGATGTGAGCAACAGGTACAACCAATTGAATATGCCCCATGCGTTCCCTACGTACTTTTTTCTCCGTCACTTCTACCCCACAACGGTCGCAAACAATCCCTTTATAACGAATGCGTTTATACTTTCCGCAATGACATTCGTAATCTTTTACCGGACCGAAAATCCGTTCACAGAATAAACCGTCGCGTTCCGGTTTATACGTACGGTAGTTGATTGTCTCCGGTTTGAGTACCTGTCCGCTGGAATGTTCCAGAATCTCTTCCGGAGATGCCAAACCGATTGCTATTTTTGTAAAGCTTTTAGGCTTATTTGTATTACTATCTTTTCTAAAGGCCATATTATAACTTCGTTATATGTCGAAAGCCGAAAGTTGAAAGGGCCCCGGAATATCCTTCGCCCTTTAACTTTTGCCCTTTAACTTTTTATATCAAATTAACGCTTAATCCGAGTCCTCTTAACTCATGCAACAACACATTGAAAGATTCGGGCAATCCCGGTGTAGGCATAGGTTCCCCCTTCACAATATGTTCATAAGTCTTGGTTCTTCCGACTACATCATCCGACTTCACCGTCAGGATTTCCTGCAGGATATGCGATGCACCGAATGCTTCCAGGGCCCAAACCTCCATTTCTCCGAAACGCTGACCACCGAATTGGGCTTTACCTCCCAAAGGTTGCTGGGTAATCAATGAATACGGTCCGATGGAACGGGCATGCATCTTATCATCTACCATATGTCCCAGTTTCAGCATATAGGTCACCCCTACAGTTGCCGGCTGGTCGAAACGCTCTCCCGTACCTCCGTCATACAAATAAGTGGTCCCGAATCTCGGTACACCGGCTTTATCTGTATAAGCGTTGATATCTTCCAGACTGGCTCCGTCAAAAATCGGAGTAGCAAACTTCAATCCCAATTCCTTACCGGCCCAGCCCAATACAGCTTCGAATACCTGTCCCAAGTTCATACGGGAAGGTACACCCAACGGATTCAGACAAATGTCTACTGGCGTTCCATCTGCTAGGAACGGCATATCTTCTACCCTTACCACACGGGAAACAATACCTTTGTTCCCATGACGTCCGGCCATCTTATCCCCGATCTGCAATTTACGCTTCTTCGCTACATAAACTTTCGCCATCTTAATAATACCGGCAGGCAATTCGTCCCCTACAGTAGCATTATATTTCTTACGCTTCATCTGTCCCTCGATTTCCTTGTATTTGATGACATAATTATGCAGCAAATCGCGGACCATATCATTTTTCTGCTTATCGGTCGTCCATTTGTTCGGATTCACTTCCAGGTAGTTCAGATTTTGCAAATTCTTCATTGTAAACTTCACTCCCTTGCCTATGACATCTTCGTTCAGGTAGTTCTTAACCCCTTGAGAAGTCTTTCCGTTCACCAATTCAAATACTTTATCAATCAATAAAGTATTCAAATCGCCGACTTTGCGTTCAAATTGTTCGTCAATCTCATTCAATATGGTTTTCCCGGCAGCCTTCGACTTCCGGTCGCCAATCGTACGCTGGAATAATTTCTTATCGATAATCACTCCTCTCAGCGAAGGAGAAGCTTTCAGAGAAGCATCTTTCACATCTCCGGCCTTATCTCCGAAAATCGCCCTCAGCAATTTTTCCTCCGGACTAGGATCAGACTCTCCTTTCGGAGTAATCTTTCCGATCAGGATGTCTCCCGGTTCTACACGGGCACCAATCCGGATCATTCCGTTTTCGTCCAGGTCCTTGGTGGCATCTTCACTTACATTCGGAATATCTGCCGTCAATTCTTCCAATCCCCGCTTTGTCTCCCGCACTTCCAAAGAATATTCATCCACATGTACGGAAGTAAATACATCATTCCGCACAATGTTCTCGGAGATCACGATAGCATCCTCATAATTATAACCTTTCCAAGGCATATAAGCCACCTTCAGGTTACGCCCCAGCGCCAATTCCCCGCCTTCTGAAGAATACCCCTCTGTCAGGATTTGTCCTTCTTCCACCCGTTGTCCTCTCTTGACAATAGGACGCAGCGTAATTGTCGTACTCTGGTTGGTTCGTTTATATTTCGGTAAAATATATTCCTTTGTATCTCCGTCAAAGCAGACAAAGCGTTCTTCTTCCGTTTGGTCGTATTTGATCACAATCCGGCGACCATCCACAGCTTCTACCACTCCATTCCCCTCAGCAACGATCTGCGTACGGGAATCTTTGATCAGATTTCCCTCCAAGCCGGTTCCGACAATCGGAGCCTCCGGTTTGATAATGGGCACAGCCTGACGCATCATGTTAGAACCCATCAAGGCCCGGTTGGCATCGTCATGCTCCAGGAAAGGAATCAAAGAGGCGGCGATAGAAGCAATCTGGTTCGGTGCTACGTCTATCAAATCCACCTTTTCCACTTCTTCCACCGGGAAATCTCCGTCCTTACGGGATTTGGCCCGTTTATTTACGAAATGACCGTTTTCCCCCACCTTAGCATTTGCCTGTGCAATGACCAGCCCTTCTTCTTCTTCTGCCGACAAATATTTCACTCCTTCCGCAGAAAGATCCACCACAGCATTTTCTACCTTCCGGTAAGGGGTCTCGATAAATCCAAGTTCATTAATCTTTGCATATACACAAAGAGAAGAAATCAAACCGATATTCGGACCTTCCGGAGTTTCGATCGGACACAGACGGCCGTAATGCGTATAATGCACGTCACGTACTTCGAAACCGGCCCGGTCCCGGGACAAACCGCCAGGTCCCAATGCCGACATACGGCGTTTATGGGTTATCTCAGCCAGCGGATTCGTCTGGTCCATAAACTGAGACAAAGCATTTGTTCCGAAGAAAGAATTAATGACAGAAGAAAGAATCTTCGAATTAATCAGGTCTACCGGAGTAAACACTTCATTATCCCTCACATTCATACGTTCCCGTATCGTACGGGCCATTCGGGCCAATCCGACGCCGAACTGATTGTACAATTGTTCCCCTACAGTACGTACGCGCCGATTACTCAAGTGGTCGATATCATCCACATCTGTCCTTGCATTCAGCAATTTGATCAGGTATTTGATAATTTCGATAATATCCTCTTTCGTCAGTATCCGGACAGATGGGTCGGTAGCAAGCCCTAATTTTTTATTCAGCTTATAACGTCCCACATCTCCGAGGTCGTAACGTTTATCGGAGAAAAACAACTTATCGATAACGTCCCGGGCTGTCGCTTCATCAGGCGGCTCGGAACTACGTAGTTGTCTATAAATATGGAGCACTGCTTCTTTTTCCGAATTACACGGATCTTTTTGCAGCGTATTATATATAATGGCATAATCTGCCAGATTTTGTTTTTCTTTATGCAACAGAATCGTTTTAGCTCCCGATTCTACAATTGCATCGATATGTTCATTTTCCAGTACCGTTTCCCGGTCCACGATGATTTCATTTCGTTCGATAGAAACCACTTCACCGGTATCTTCATCCACAAAATCCTCCACCCACGTCTTCAAAACACGAGCAGCCAAGCGTCGGCCAACGACTTTTTTCAATCCCGATTTAGAAACATTCACTTCGTCTGCCAGATCAAAAATCTGCAGGATATCCTTATCTGTTTCAAAGCCGATAGCTCTCAAAAGAGTAGTTACAGGCAACTTCTTTTTCCGGTCGATATAGGCATACATCACATTGTTGATGTCTGTAGCGAATTCGATCCAGGAACCTTTGAAAGGGATAATTCTGGCAGAATAAAGTTTAGTCCCATTCGCGTGAACGCTTTGTCCGAAAAACACGCCGGGAGATCGGTGTAACTGAGACACAATCACCCGCTCGGCTCCATTGATAACAAATGTTCCTTTAGGGGTCATATAAGGAACATTTCCGAGGTATACATCCTCGATGACTGTATCAAAATCCTCGTGTTCAGGATCCGTACAATACAGCTTCAGTTTTGCCTTCAACGGCGCACCGTATGTCAATCCCTGTTCCAGACATTCGTCAATGGTATAGCGGGGAGGGTCAATAAAATAATCCAAAAATTCCAACACGAAATTATTCCGGGTGTCGGTAATGGGAAAATTTTCTTTAAAAACGGTGTAAAGGCCTTCGTTTTTTCTATTTTCGGGAGTAGTACCCAATTGAAAAAAGTCCTTGAATGACTTTAGTTGTATCTCAAGAAAATCAGGGTATTCCAACTGATTTTTTATGGATGCAAAGCTTATTCTTTTATTTGAATGATTTGAAGACATCTATTAATTTTTTGGAACCTAAACAATAATAACAACAAAACGGTTTAGAGTCAAAAATGACTCTAAACCTTTAAAACCCGAGGGTCCTATAACTATTTAAGTTCAACTTCAGCTCCTGCTTCTTCCAGTTGAGCTTTCAATTGTGCAGCTTCTTCTTTAGAAACTTTTTCTTTCAAAGGAGCCGGAGCTTTGTCTACTAATTCCTTAGCTTCCTTCAGTCCAAGACCGGTGAGTTCTTTTACTAATTTAACCACACCTAATTTAGCAGCACCAGCTGATTTCAGGATTACATCGAACTCTGTTTGTTCAGCAGCAGCTCCACCAGCAGCGCCGGCAGCAGGAGCAGCAACAACAGCAGCAGCAGCTGCAGGTTCGATACCATATTCTTCTTTTAAGATGTCAGCTAATTCTTTTACGTCTTTTACAGTCAGGTTTACTAATTCCTCTGCAAGTTTTTTCAAATCTGCCATTTCGATAATTATTTAAATTGTTTCTTACTCTGATAAAAATAAAATTATGCTCTATCTTCCAGCGTTTTCAACACGCCTCCGATAGTATTCTTCCCTGATTCCAAAGAAGAGATAAGTTTTTGCATCGGCGATTGCAACAGTAAGATAATATCTCCCAGCAATTCTTCTTTAGATTTAATGCTAACAAGAGTATCCAACTGGTCTTCACCTACATAGACACATTCTTCCACAAAAGCAGCCTTAAGCACAGGTTTGTCGTGGCTCTTACGGAACTCTTTAATCAATTTCGCAGGAGCGTTTCCTGTTTCAGAAAGCATAACAGCGCTGGAACCAGCCAGAGAACCGTAGAGTTCTTCATAATTGTTTTCCAGTCCGTCGAGGGCTACTCTTAACAAAGTATTTTTTACTTGTATTAATTTGATCCCTGCTTTAAAACATTCTTTACGCAAATCCTGAGTCGCAGCGGCATCCAATTCTGAAATGTCACTTACATACAAATGTTTGTATGATTTAATCTGCTCGGTTAAACTGTCTATGATTACTTGTTTTTCTTCCCTTTTCATTCTACAAAGGTCCTTTTAAAGGTTAATAATTAATCAAGTAATGACTTAAGGTCTAATTTAATACCGGGACTCATTGTACTTGACAGGAACACACTCTTCACATAGGTACCTTTTGCAGAAGACGGTTTCAGTTTCTGGATAACGTTCATGAATTCACGAGCATTATCTTTAATTTTATCTGCATCAAAGTTCACTTTCCCAATAGAAGTGTGTACTATACCAAACTTGTCAACTTTAAAATCAATTTTTCCCTGCTTCACCTCTGTTACGGCTTTCGCAATATCCATTGTTACTGTTCCGCTTTTCGGGTTAGGCATCAATCCACGCGGACCTAAAATTCGTCCTAAAGCACCAATTTTACCCATGATAGAAGGCATAGTGATAATGATGTCGATATCGGTCCAACCTGATTTCAACTTTTCAATATACTCATCCAAGCCTACATAATCGGCTCCGGCAGCCTTAGCTTCTTCTGCCTTATCCGGCGTACAAAGTACTAAAACCCGGACTTCTTTACCGGTACCGTGAGGTAAGGTAACGACTCCACGCACCATTTGATTGGCCTTACGCGGGTCTACTCCCAGACGAACGTCCATGTCAACTGACGCATCAAACTTAGTAAAAGTAATCTCTTTCACAAGTTTAGCAGCTTCTTCAATGGTATATACTTTACCATTTTCGATTTTTTCTAAAGCTAACTTCTTATTTTTTGTCAGTTTACTCATTACGTTTGAAGTATTACAAATTCATTAAAAAGGTTTCTCACCTTCAACGGTGATCCCCATACTTCTGGCAGTTCCAGCTACCATGCTCATTGCTTTTTCAATTTGGAAAGCATTCAAATCGCTCATTTTCCCTTCTGCAATCTGTTTTACCTGTTCCCAGGAAATAGAAGCCACCTTTTTACGGTTGGGCTCTGCAGAACCGGATTTGAGTTTTGTCACTTCCAAAAGTTGAACAGCAACAGGAGGTTGTTTGGTTATAAAATCAAAAGACTTATCACCATAAACCTGAATAATTACCGGAATAATCTTTCCTGCCTGATCCTGAGTCCTTGCATTAAACTGTTTACAGAAGTCCATGATGTTGACTCCTTTAGAACCCAATGCAGGGCCCACAGGGGGAGAAGGATTAGCGGCACCAGCTTTAATCTGTAGCTTTATAAGAGCTTCAACTTCTTTTGCCATGATTTTTTTCTTCTCAAAAAATTAATTATTCTTTTTCTACCTGCATGAAACTCAATTCGAGTGGTGTTTTACGACCGAAAATCTTGACAATTACTTTCAATCTCTTCTTATCGCTATTTACCTCCTCTATCACACCGGTAAAACCGTTGAACGGTCCGTCCGTAACTTTTACGGATTCGCCCACGAAATAAGGAATACTTACTTCTTCCGGTTGTTCCGCAAGCTCGTCTACTTTCCCAAGAATTCGGTTTACTTCTGCTAAACGCATAGGCACCGGATCACCTCCTTTGGTCTCCCCCAGGAAGCCAATTACATTCGTGATATCACGAAGCATGTGGGGAATTTCACCAACTAAGGCAGCCTCAATCATAACGTATCCCGGAAAGAAATTCCGCTCTTTGCTGATTTTTTTTCCGTTACGCACCTGATAAATCTTCTCGGTAGGTATCAAAACCTGAGAAACGTAATCCTGAAGCCCCAAACTGGCAATTTCACTTTCGATATATTCCTTCACCTTCTTCTCTTTTCCACCAATTACCCGAAGGACATACCATTTCTTTACAATTTCTGCCATCTTAGTTTTTCGGATTATTAATAAAACAACTGATAAATAAAAGTCAGTATGTGTCTGAATACGACATCCATGATAAAAATGCCAATCGCTATAATGACGGAAGCAATCATTACAATCGTAGCACTACTCTGGAGTTCTGACCAAGTTGGCCAAGACACTTTATTGACCAATTCGCTGTATACGTCTGCGAAATAACCTTTAATATTCATTTTAGACTCTAGATTGTAGATTTCAAATTGTATTTGACAGACAATTCAAAATTTAAAATTTAATACTTTTTGCACGGATGGAGAGACTCGAACTCCCGACACTCGGTTTTGGAGACCGATGCTCTACCGACTGAGCTACATCCGTAAACGGAGGTCGGCACCTGCCGACCTCAAATTTCTATAGAAGGATCATTCTATGATTTCGGTAATCTGACCAGCACCTACGGTACGTCCACCTTCACGGATAGCGAAACGCAAACCCAGTGAACAAGCTACCGGAGTCAACAACTCAACAGTGATGGTTACGTTATCTCCCGGCATTACCATTTCAGTTCCTTCCGGTAAGGTAATTTCTCCCGTTACGTCCATTGTACGTAAATAGAACTGCGGTCTGTATTTGTTGTGGAACGGAGTGTGACGGCCCCCTTCTTCTTTCTTCAGGATATAAACCTCAGCTTTGAATTTGCTGTGCGGTTTAACAGAACCCGGTTTTGCCAGCACCATACCCCGTTTGATTTCGTTCTTATCGATACCACGAAGTAATAAACCAACGTTATCTCCAGCTTCTCCTTCATCCAACAATTTACGGAACATTTCTACTCCGGTACAAACAGTTTTCTTACCGTCAGCACCCAAACCGATAATTTCCAATTCGTCACCTACATGTACGATACCTGTTTCAATACGACCTGTAGCAACCGTACCACGACCTGTAATAGAGAATACGTCTTCAACCGGCATCAAGAACGGTTTTTCATTGTCACGCGGAGGCAGCGGAATCCATTCGTCAACAGCGTTCATCAACTCCATTACTTTTTCTACCCATTTTGCTTCTCCATTCAATGCACCCAAAGCAGAACCTAAAATAACCGGAGTATTGTCACCGTCATACTGATAGAAAGACAATAATTCACGAACTTCCATCTCTACCAATTCCAACATTTCAGGATCATCCACCATGTCCACTTTATTCAAGAAAACAACGATTCTCGGAACGTTTACCTGACGAGCTAAAAGAATGTGTTCACGGGTCTGAGGCATCGGACCATCAGTTGCAGCACAAACCAAAATAGCACCATCCATCTGAGCAGCACCAGTAACCATGTTCTTTACATAGTCTGCGTGGCCCGGACAGTCAACGTGAGCATAGTGACGATTCTCCGTTGAATATTCAACGTGTGAAGTATTAATCGTAATACCCCTTTCTTTTTCTTCCGGAGCATTATCAATCTGATCGAAAGATTTTATTTCTGAAAGACCCTTTTCAGCCAATACTTTCGTAATTGCTGCTGTCAAAGTTGTTTTACCGTGGTCAACGTGACCGATAGTACCGATATTTACGTGTGGTTTTGACCTGTCAAACTTTTCTTTAGCCATAACTCAAAAACAATTTTATTATTAAACAATTTATTACAAAAAATCTGTGTCTTATTCTCAATGTTCTGTCTATCAATTTTTTAAATAAGATACGACAGAGAAGCCCGATTATCGAGCGTGCAAATATAGAAAAATAATTTTGTGTGACAAAATTATTTTCAGTTAAAGTTTATGGTTTAGAGTTTAATAGACCCTTTCTTTTTGAATCTCCCTCTAAACTTTATTCTTTATTTTTCTCTTTCTTTTTCTTTTATTTTTACAAGCTGACGCTTTAAAACATCATACAGTTCGTCAACGGCTTCCTCGAATTTTTTGGCATTTTTCTTTGCAAAAACATCCTGGCCTTTAATCGGAATACTCACCTCAACGACTTTGTTTTCCAAATGATCATCCTTTTCCAATTTCAAGGTAACTTCAATACCCAATATACCGTCGTAATATTTTTCTAACTTGGAGAATTTTTTCTGAATGAAATCTTCCAGTTGCGAACTCGCAGAAAAACCGACAGGATTAATTTTAACTTCCATAGTATTTCCTCCTTTAATTTTAAGCCCTTGGATGAGCCTGGTTAAACACCTTAATTAAATTTTCAAAAGAATTATGAGTATAAACCTGCGTAGCAGACAAATCGGAATGACCCAGCAAAGCCCGGATAGCTTCAATACAAGCCCCGTTATTCAACAACTGTGTCGCAAAAGTATGACGCAGGACGTGCGGACTACGTTTGGACGATGTCGTAACCTTTCCCAGACAGCGGACCACCAAGCGGTAAATGAATTTATCATAGACAGGAGCTCCTTTATCCGTAATAAAAAAATAACCGTGCTCCCGGGTTATCTGCTTTTTCCTGAACTCCAGATAAACCTGCATATCCGCTATGAGTTCATTTGCCAAAGGTATCAAGCGTTGCTTATTCCCTTTTCCGGTAATCACCAGACTCTTCCCCGCAAAATCGATATCCCTGATCTTCAATCCCACTAACTCTGACCGCCTCATCCCCGTACAATAAGCCATTAACAATACCAACCTGTCCCTCACTTCCGGAAAACCTCCCTGCAAATCTTCACTGTCCAATATTTCATCCATCTGATAATCGGGTACAAATACCGGCAAACGGCGTCCTGTCTTCGGCAAGATAATCGTCTCCGTCGGATCTTCAGCCAATCGCCCCTCCCTCATCAGATATTTAAATAAAGTACGTAAGACACTCAACTTTCGCCGAGTCGTAGTAGCCTTACGTCCTTTGGACATTTCTATCACCATCCATTCCCGTACCATTTTCGATGTAACATCCGGAAAATCGCTCACCTCATTGATCGTAGCACAGTAGTCCAGAAATTGCCCCAAATCTTCCTTATAAGCAAGCAGCGTGTGAGGCGAATACCTCTTCACATTTTCCAGATAACTCAGAAAGGGTGCAATATCCATAATTTTATACTACTGTCACTCAAAAATCTTTCCCATTCCCGGAAAGCCCATCGCTTTCCTTCACAGCCTCCGATTTCTGATTAAAAATCGTACCTAAATATAAAACTTTCGTCCGGAATAAACAAATCCCGTTTATAAAATTTTAATCTTCGGCGATCTGTAAAGACTGTTTGTAAACAGCTTTTAAATGCTGCTGACGATTCCGGATAGAAGGTTTGGTGAATGCCTGACGGTCTCTTAATTCTTTTACAATTCCGGTTTTCTCAAATTTTCTTTTAAATTTTTTTAAGGCTCTTTCAATATTTTCGCCTTCTTTTAAAGGTACTATAATCATGATTTTTTCAATTTTATTAATAATACATATTTATATACAACACACTTTCCTCCCCTCTCACTTATTCCTAAATAGATCAAAAACGGTTTTATAAACCGTTATCCGCTGCATAGGAATCCCCCACAGCGAAAATCCTTACTGGATCAAACATCCTTTTCAATTCTCTATATTTCCCCGGAATAAGCCCACCTCCTTTCAAAGCGGATTGATTTATAATACATTATATTTTAAAAAATAGAATGACAAAGGTAAACGTTTTTTTCTTATTTCTGAAATATCGAAATAAGAAAAGTTTAAAAAGTTTGAATGTTTGAAAACAGGAAAGCATTTCAATCTTTAATCGATCAGAACGGACTCAAATTCGTAAGGATCGTATTTCAGTTCTTCCACACTGATTGCCTCGTTCCGCTTGATCATACCGGTGATATCGAAATGAAGAGTCAGCAAAATGTAATAAACCCGACGCATAATTTCATTCGAAAAGATACAACTTGCAGAATCTTCAAAGTAACCGGTAATCGCTTTGATAATCCACGAAGTATCCTCACCTTCTAACGACAAGTGCATACTTTCAGCGATGATTTTGCAAATCAAATCCGATGCCTTCACTATTACATCTTTTACTTTGAGAGGTTTCGTCAGATGTGACAAAGGATGCAATACGATTTTGTATTCTTCCGAATCGTATGGAACCGTCACATATTTGTCCCAACGACTCTTCGCCTCATAATCGTGTTCATTCAACTTTGTAATAATAAAATCTTCACTCAAACTTTTCACACATACGATTCTCAATCCATAAGGATAATGGATCAACAACATTTTAGCATTCATAACAAAAAGAATTTTTATTTCGGATTTAAATAGTCACACACAATGTTTTTTCACTGCATGAATAAAACTAAATGTTTAATTTTGTTATAGAACGCTGATTTTGTTGCGCAAAAATGCCTTGTTTAGTTAAAATGTAAAGTACAAATGTTAATAGATACAAAACAATTAACAGAAATTTACTTATTTTGCATTTAACAAATAATAAATTAACATATACAAAATTATGTATGTGCGTCTTTTCAAGACAAAATAAAAAAGGCAATCCCTCTTTCAAATTTAATTTTCACCTTTCCTACCACAATAAATTTTACGCTTCAAGTACTATAACAACTATTAAAACTGTTTTTTTCAGACATTACACTTATTGGATCGTTCTTAAACGTTCCAATATTTAAAGCTTTTTAAAGGGAATTTTATGAATAGAGAAAGTAAAATAGCAGCTATACCACCATACTATATTTATCTATATACATAATATTGTAATATTTTCTTAATATTACCTACAATGTACATAAATCCCTTTTATAATGCGTCAATTTTGGTAGAGAATAAAGGTAAATGGAAATATTGCAAATAGGATAGATCAATTTAAAAACAATTATCACACCTCATTTCGTAATCCACAGACTATCAATTGTCATTTTTTCAAATTTATCACAATCTGTTCGGAGCGTTTCTAGTACCCTCATAAATTAGGGATAAGAGGTATTATTCCTGGGAATGATTTTACTCTCACAGATTAAAATAAATTCTTCTTATAAACTTACTTCTCTTAGGGAATTTATTATTCCATAAAAAAGAAAAGGCTGATAACGAATGATCAGCCTTTTTAAAATTTTAATATAATTGTTTCTCCTCACGAAAGGTCTCACTTATGCCTATTCATCATTCCCCGCTACATCAAAACAACCTTCGTAAGTGTTATCAGATGCTTTAACCTCTGTAAAGCGAATTGTATAAGTTCCGTTAGGAAGATCTTCAATGTTAATTTCAACAGGATTCAAAGGATCACCTTTTACCACCTTTTTTAATACAACAGTCTCTTTGCTATCCAAGAACTCAATTAATACTTCATCCATCTGTACTAAAAACATTACAGAAATGTCCGAAGCAGTTTTGATAACGGTAATAGGGACAGGAACTTGATCTACTGGTATAGGAATTTCAGGTTGACCTATTATCAATATCTCATCATAAGTAGGAGGATCATCATCATCCTGTGCATAACTCCATGCGACTAAGCAACTAAACAATACAAATAATACAATTTTTTTCATAAACATAATTTTTTTACAGCCTGAAATTAAACAAAAAAAATGAAAAAACTAAGTATTATGAAAAAATTAATTATCATTTACAAAAATATTATACATTAAGTGTAAAATTTGTTTATAAAAATCTGATAATATATTTCTGATAATAAGAAAATACAAAAATTACATCCTAAGAGAACATTTATTAGCAACCTCTTTTATAAAATCCTTAAATTTTAGTTTCCGGCTATTCTCTATTTTCTTCATAATTTCGCAACGCCGATTATTGATCGTACAATCCATAACTTGCATAAAAGAAGCGATTTCTTTAGTTGTAAATCCGGCACAGGTTAAACAGCATAATTTCAAATCCGTATCTGTCAACATCGGATAATTTATTTTTAATTCCTCTACAAAACCGTCATATAAAATATTTATTCCTTCACAAAACTCCTCCCATTTCTCTACCGCTAATAAATCTGTTAGTATTTTTTTATAATCAACTTCTTGTCGACCATTTAATGTTGTCGCCACAATGATTTTTTTCGTTATTTCAATTCGCCTTTGTACAATTTCTTTCAGTTTTTGATCTCTTTCATTAAGTAATAATAAGTTACACTTTTGTGCAGTTAACTTATGTTCGAAAGTCATCAATCTTAATCTATACGTTATCAATTCCCTTTTACGCTTGTCAACAATATATTGATACAAGGCCACAATAATAATTATCAAAGAACCCAAACTAATTACAATTACCCACAACCACGCTTCTTTCGCTTTTAATAAAGCAGCCTCTCTCTGTAATTGCTCATAACGATATTTTTGTTCAAACTCCCATACAGACTTTCTTTTAAAATCCCTATACATGGAATCTGTTAAAGCACTCACTTTTTTAGCAAATGCCAAAGCTTGATAAAAATTTCCCTTTTTTTCATTAATTTTTTGCAATCGTACATAAACCCCTGGCTTAATTTTTTCTTGCAAAACGTTATCTAGACATTTCTTTATATAATATTCTGCACTATCCAACTTATTCTCTTTCAAATAAATATCTCCTAATAAAATATAATAATCAGAAGATGATTTTTCTTGTAATAAACAAAGAGATGCCAAAGCTTCTTGCTTTGCTAAACGAATATCCCCTGTATACATATAAATATATCCTTTCAAATTATGCCCTAATGCTAGTAAAGAAGTATCATTTCCCTCCTGCGCCATCCATAAAGCTTTATCTAAATAATAAATACAGCTATCATATTGTTTGGTATATCTAAAAATATTCCCCTTTCCTAAAAGTGCTATATTTTCATTTTTTAGATTCTTAGCTTTATGAAAATAATAAACAGAATTGGAAAAAGACTTTTGGGCTTGCTTGATACGAAATTGATTCTCTTGTAAAATGGCAATTCGATTATAGATTAATCCTAACAAATTATTAGCTTCTACGGATAAAGCGATCTTTTCAGCATCCAAAAATACTTTTATCGCCTCCTCCTTTTGCCCTTCATCCATATAATAACATCCCCAGTAATACTTGGCTTCAGCCAATTTTTGTACCTCCCGGTGATGTGAATAATAATCAACCGCAATACGAATTAAAGAATCATTGGGAATGACTTTATGATTTTTATCCAAAGCCTGAGTATACAATAAAGCATACCAAGCATTTTCTTTCGAAGTCAACTGACGAGTATCGATTGTTTCTAACAAGCACAAGGCACTATCCGGATACGTTTCCATAAATTGATCGGCTTTCTGCAACACCATACACGTATCTTTTGAACAACACCAAATACAAAAGGTAATAAAAAACACACCCAAGATTTTCATATTTATAGAAAAATTTTCATTTCCGATAAACTTCTAATTTTCTATAAACCGGAAAATTTGTAATACGATAAATCACCTATAGGAAAGCCGGTATGCGAAAAGCATTAAGGATTGAGCAAATCTTTACAAAAAAAGTCTAACACTCCATTTATCATTTCTACATAAGCCAAGGCCTTTGCATTTTCCGGATTTATACGCAGTACGGCATTGAATCTGTTCAAAGCCTCCGTACTTTTTCCCAATTTGTAATATAATTCACCTATATATAATAACCAAGCTTCTCCTTGTTGCTCTACAGGATATTTTTCCAATTCAGCCAAAGCTTCTGTAATCTGTCCCTCTGCAACCAAACCTTCGATCCTTTCATTCATAATGACAATCTTAAAATGATGAGGTCTAAAAATAAGAAATATATTTAAACCGAAAAAGAGAACGGACTTCTTTCCACTACCTTTTTCTGAATTATATCTTTAAAAACAACTTTTTTTCTGTACAATTCCCTACCCGGTCTATCACTTTTAGCACGATTTGATTCAAGTGCCCTCTCACAAAAGCAGGTTCACTTTTCCGACAACTTAAAATTTTACTCTTCGCATCGTATTCAAACAGACACCAACGACCATTTACTTCTCCCCGATACGACTGAATACCGGAAAATTCATCCTGGATTTTAAATTTTATCCGGCCCTCGATCACGCCCAGGTATTCGATTACAGGCGGACAGGTATCTTCGGCTACCGTATATTTCCCCAAGAGACTTACAAAACTATATAATCCGGCACTATCCCGTTGAGTAACTAAAGCTTCCCGCTTTCCTTTATCACTGATCCGACACAGGATAACTTTTTCTCCAAAATTTCCGGCAACATGCAAACGGGCTTTTTGGTATAAGGGTTCCTCCTCGTAAGAGGTGATAAAACACCCGGCCGAGTCGATTTGCTGTAATGGGTCGACAGAATGAAACAAAGACTTTTCTCCCAATTGCAACGAATAACTCCCGGCCTTTAACCAATGGGGCTGACCCGCTGTCAATACCGGTCCAGCTTTTTCTCTTTTCGCCACTCCTCCTGTCAGTTGAAAGTTTAATTGAGTCTCATTTCCGTATATATCAGCTGCCGTAACTTCCAATTCTACAGTTTCACCTTGTTGCAAAAGAATAGATCCTCCTTCTTCCAATTGTACGCCCATCAAAGACGATAGATGGCTCCCGAAACACCGATAGACCGTCTCACGCCTATCCCGATACAGCCGGAAATCTTTCAATCCGTTAATCAAATTCCCCTGATCAAACGCAGCCGAATCTACCGTTAACCGAAACCTTTCCCTGTCATTGACACGAAGTTGTAACCTATAAACGCCCAACTTATTCCAAGAACCGTTCATTGCATCTGTTATATACAATCCTATTCCGATTTTTCCGGCAGGCAGCTGCGCCTTCGCTACCATACACTTATTGTCCCCCAGATTCTTCACTTCGCACCTGCGTATTACCCCTACCCGACCTTGCTGATCTATACCATATATATAAAGAACCCGAATCCGGGGAGCAATATGATCCCGGATTTTCAGATAATGTAAAGGATTAAGCGTATGTTCTGTGGCCGTATTCCGGTATTCAAAATGCAAATGCGGACCACCGGAGGAACCTGTATTTCCACTATAGGCAATGGTATCCCCCTTGCGAAAAGTCAACTGATAGTCCGACAGGTTTTCATCGATCTCAAAAGACTCTTTGGCATACTGAATCCTTCGTACCACTTCTGTTACTTCGCGGTTAAATTTTTGTAAATGTCCGTATACCGTAGTGGTCCCATCGGGATGCTCTATATACAAAGCATTTCCATACCCTACAGCGGATACTTTTACCCGAGCTACTTTCCCATCCTTCACACAAAGCACCGGCAACCCGACAATTCCTTTTGTCTTCAAATCCACCCCCGAATGGAAATGAGTAGCCCGCAATTCCCCAAAATTCCCACTCAACAAAAGAGGTATCCGGAGGGGAGTTATCTCTTCTTTCGTTTGTGCCGATAACGAAATTAATAACAAATGATTAAACAAAATTAAAACAATAATACGGTACAGATAAAAATATTTCATGGATTAAAAACATCATAAATTCTCCTGCAAATATATCAACACTCTTGATAATATAAAGAAAAAAAATTATCTTTGTCATGAAAAGAACATCGGAGGATTTCTTTTTGTGAATACTTTAAAATAAGCGCTGTTTACAAGGCAGCCATTCAAGTTATTGAAAATATGACGGAGAGACAAGATGCCGTTTTAAACGAGCTGAAATTTAAAGTTGAACGATTAATAAAATTATATATATCCTCACTGGAAAAGAATAGAGATCAGGAAAACAGGATACAACAACTGTTATCGGAAATCGAAAATTTGAAAAGTGAGAACCAGATTTTAAATGAAGAATTAAAAACAGCCAGAGTGGCGAATGCAATTTCAGGCAGTAGTGACGGCAGTTACGAGGCGAAAATGCGAATTAACCAACTGGTGCGGGAGATTGACAAGTGTATTGCTCTTTTGAACAATTGATATGAGTGAAAAAGATACGACGGTTTCGATAAATGTCAGCATCGCGAATAAGAAATTCCCGATCATCGCAAAAAGTCAGGAAGAGGAAGAGATTTACCGGACAGCATCGAAGCGTATTAACGATATGATTTCTAAATTTCAGGCAAAATATGGTACCCAGGCCGATCCTTTGGATTTTCTGTACTTGACGGCTTTTCAGCATACAGTAGCGCTGATACAGGCAGAAAAGAGGAACGATACCGAACCATTGATCCGTGAAATTGAAAAAATTAATTTAAAAATTGATGAATTCGTCAAAGAGTAATTAAATAGGCGTTCTTTGAATTATTCGTAAAGGTATTCCCGCATTATTTCGAATTTAAGCGAAAAACTCAACACTCAAACAATTAGAGCGGATGCTTTATTTGCCGAAAACAGGCCTCAACTCTTCGGAGTTCCTTCGGGACAGTGGAAGTTTGAATCAAATGGCAGCTCTACCCGTGTCATACAGGGGTTTTATTAAATGAAATAGTGCGGGTTTTTTTATGCTGTTCTGGCAGAAGAAGAAGGTGATAAAAGAATAATTGAAGAAAAAGGTTGCATTAATGACTTAATATATACTAATTATAAATAAATTAATTTCAATAATATGACAAATATAATTATAGCAGGGGTGGTGGCCCTGATTGCTGGTTTTGTAATCGGTTTTGTGGTGATCCGGCTCTCCCTAAAGCGCAGGAGCGCTAATATTATCAAAGAAGCCGAAGCTGAAGCCGAAGTCATCAAAAAGGATAAAATTCTTCAGGCCAAAGAAAAGTTCCTCCAAATTAAAGCGGAACATGAAAAACAAGCTGCCGCCCGCAATAACAAATTGCTCATAGCGGAAAACAAGCTGAAGCAACAGGAAACGTTCACCTCTCAGAAGATGGAGGAAATACAACGCAAATCCAAAGATTTACAAGTATTACAAGCTAACATCGACGTTCAGAAGGAATTACTGGAAAAGAAAGTGGCAGAACTGGACAAATTAAAAAAACAGCAGATTGAACAGTTGGAAGCTATCTCAGGCATGTCTGGTGAACAAGCCAAAGAAAAGTTGATCAACTCCCTGAAAGAAGAAGCCGAAGCTGAAGCCGTTTCTTACGTAAATGAAATTATGGAAGAAGCCAAAATGACAGCCAATACGGAAGCTAAAAAAATTGTCATCAAAACCATACAACGCGTAGCTACCGAAACAGCTACCGAAAATGCTGTTTCAATTTTCCATATTGATTCCGATGAAATCAAAGGACGCATTATCGGAAGGGAAGGACGCAATATCCGGGCTTTGGAAGCAGCAACGGGCGTAGAAATTATTGTAGACGATACCCCGGAAGCCATTGTTCTTTCAGGATTCGATCCGGTAAGAAGGGAAATCGCCCGCTTATCTTTACACCAACTGGTGACGGATGGACGTATTCATCCCGCCCGTATTGAGGAAGTTGTAAATAAGGTAAAAAAACAAATTGAAGAAGAAATTATCGAAACCGGGAAACGCACGACGATCGATCTGGGAATACACGGTTTACACCCTGAACTCATCCGCCTTATCGGTAAAATGAAATACCGTTCTTCTTACGGACAGAATTTACTTCAGCATGCCCGGGAAACAGCTAATTTATGCGCTATCATGGCTGCAGAATTAGGACTAAATGTAAAAAAAGCCAAAAGAGCCGGATTATTACACGATATCGGGAAAGTGCCGGATGATGAACCGGAATTACCACATGCTATTTTAGGAATGCAATTGGCAGAAAAATACAAAGAAAAACCGGATATCTGCAACGCCATTGGAGCTCATCACGAAGAAATCGAAATGACTACTCTGATCGCCCCCATCGTACAGGCCTGCGATGCGATTTCCGGCGCTCGCCCGGGCGCTCGCCGGGAAGTGGTCGAATCCTATATCAAACGCCTGAAAGATATGGAAGATCTGGCCCTCTCTTATAACGGAGTAGTAAAAACGTATGCAATTCAAGCCGGACGTGAACTTCGCGTAGTGGTAGGAAGTGAAAAAATTTCGGACAACGAAGCCGAAAAAATCTCCTTTGATATCGCTAAACGTATCCAGGATGAAATGACTTATCCGGGACAGGTAAAAGTCACCGTTATCCGGGAAACCCGTGCCATTGCCTACGCCAAATAGATAAATTTGTAGAGTTTGAATGTTCTCTCTCAGACCGTTTCAACTCTTTTCTCTAACAAAAGGCGGATATATCCTAACAGATGTATCCGCCTTTCTTTATTAGCCAAACAGATAAAAACAACAGAACTCTCCGGAAAAACATCCGAAGTTAAAGTAACAGGAAAGACTATTATTTTTTGGGAAATCAATGCGTTTAAAAAAAATTTTCTTGTTCTTCCTGCTCCTCTTCCGACAAACTGAATTCCTTTCTGGCAAATAATGCCGCCAGTCCGGAAACCTGTTTAAGGCGGACTAATTCGTCCCGGTCCATTCCGATATTACGCATGATCCAATTGTCGGACATTCCCGAGCGGACCAATTCCGTCACAATCCCCGACATCAATTCTACAGAATGCATCCCGCGTGCCCGATTGTGGCGAATCGTAGATGCCATTCTTTGGGATATATCTTTATCGATTACGACTACCGGTAACAGTCCCTTTTCTCTCTCGTAAATACGCCGGGAGGTTTTCATCACCATATAACGATGATAGCCATCCACAATTTCATACTGATCCTCCTCTTTAAGATAATAACAAACGCAAGGCATTGTATACCCATCCTCCCAGATCGATATTTCCAGTAACCGCATTTCAGGCGGAGCTACTACATTGGGATTATAACTGTTGGCAACGACTTTCTCCACCGGTACGGCTTTCACAGTATACACAGGGCTTTCAAATTTTTTTACCATTTTCAAAAGCTTTATATTTATTCATCGCATACTTTTTCATACCCTTATCCCGCTTGGTTTGAGAAAATCCCATATACCTGCAAGTATGGTCGTTCTTCATTATACAGATACACACTCGTTTATAAGTGGGGATCTCTCTAAATTCAGGAATGTCGATATCATCCAGATATTCCATTCGTACAGGTCTTTTCTTCGTCCGGTACGCACTCGTTTCTTCTATAGATATCGGGATATTGGCCGCCTTCAGTTTTTCTATCGTTTTTTCTGCGAGACACCCGCCCCTTTCCCGCCAGAACCGGATACTTACCGCCAGTTTATCCAAATAATTCTGCCGGATCTCTTCCGGAAGGGTGCTCAGCAGAAAATACATATATTCTTTCCATGAAAAACCAGGCGGACAAGTGATGCTTCTCCACCCCATAGCTACGGTACTTCCGTATATTCCCGCACAACCTACACCATTGACACGCCCTATCATCCGTCCCCAGGTATCGGGATCAATGGCTTTATACACCGCCAGAGTCGGAATCGCCTGAGAAATAAACGGACTGGCCACCCGCTGGCGGGAAAGCGGAATCCCTGCCTGATAATACAAGTCGTACAAAGAATTATAGGTCCAGTTAAACCGGCTATTAGCTACCCATACATCCGTAATTTTCCAATCATATATAGGATAAGCATTATATTCCTGCCGGCTAATACGGTGTGTCCACTTGTATTCCTTCAACCGCTGGTAATTCTTCCCACTATGTATAGCCCGCCAGCGATTGAAACTTTCTTGGGTCCGAATGCCCACCAAACAACAAATCCGCCGACATTTTTTCTGCTGCCGTAACCACTCGGGAAACAATTTTTGGAATTCATAATCCCAAAGATTTGTATGAAAAAATTTAAAATCCTTTTCCGTAAGGCTGCCCACCGGCCTCTCTCTGACCCATATATTCCGATAATCCTCGTCCCAAGGACGCCAATACGGCTGAAACATTGAAGTGCAGGTAGGCACTTTAAAAGGAACACAACAATGAAAAACCTCCAGAACATCCCTATTTTCCGACAAGGTACGTTCGACGTATTCGATTGTCTGCCGGTACTGAATTTCATAATCCATATGAAACACCCCCAATTTACGTCCGGGAGCATATTTCCGGATATAATCCACACAGAGATTCAGGAGCACACCGCTGTCTTTTCCTCCTGAAAAAGAAACGTACACATAATCAAAATAATCGAAGATAATCTTCAGTCTTTCCTGCGCTGCTTCATACACATTTAATCTGTACATATGGCTCTTTCCTCCCAATAATACCGCATTTTATTGTAGTTTTTCCACTCAATATGGATTCGAAAACCATTTTGTAAGAACTGCTTTACATGGCGTTTATGAACAATAGCCCAAAGATCCGCCCTTCTCGCCTCCTCTTTAATCACTTCTACCAATAATTTGTTCAAGACCACTCCATCATCTCCTTTTACATAATAATTATCAATTACATAATTACCAGTAGTCGTTTTCCTTACCGGTATAAATCCAATTACCTGTTCGCCTCCGGCAGCTATATACCACACATACCGAGGTCCCGTTTTAAACGGATAGTTGTTGTTTTGCCGCAAAATAGCCGGGTTCATCACCAATGGACAGACAAATTCGTACAATTTTCTGTCCGTTCCTTGAAGTTTAACAATATCCATAACACACATTACTATATATCCCCTCGCGAATTTAACAAAAATTACAAATAAATGTACAGCAATCTTTCTAAAATCTGAAGGGAACATTTTACATCCTCCCGCAACATTTTATCCGAAGGCGGGAACATTCAAACTTTTAAACATTTATCGGAAGTTTATTTTGTTTATCTGTCAAACCTTTTTATTTTTGAGCAGCAAATAAAAAAGAGGAGAAAAACAGGGAAGAGTACATTGCTTTTAGGATTAAAAACCAAATAATAACCATGTCTATACAATCTTCAGAACTCATAACGAACGATGATGGAAGTATATTCCATCTGCATTTATTGCCGGAAGACCTGGCAGATACGGTCATCCTGGTAGGAGACCCGGGCCGGGTAGAAACAATTGCAACCTATTTCGATTCCGTTGAACTGAAAAAAAGTAACCGGGAATTCTATACCCTCACCGGAACGTATAAAAACCGCCGTTTATCGGTATTATCGACCGGTATCGGACCAGATAATATCGACATTGTGATAAACGAATTGGATGCACTGGTGAATATTGATCTGAAAACAAAAGAAATCCGGAAAGAAAAACGCAGTTTGAATATCGTGCGCATCGGTACCTCGGGATCCGTACAAGCAGATGTCCCCGTCAATTCTTTTGTTATCTCAGAAAAAAGTATCGGATGCGATGGTGTACTTCGTTTTTACGGAAATGCCCCACAGGTGTGTGACCAGGATTTCGAAAAAGCTTTTGCAGCACATTGCCAATGGACTCCGGAAGCTGCACATCCTTACGTGGTAAATGCCTCCCCGTTGTTAGTATCCCGCCTGCATACAGAGGGAATAACAATCAAAGGCGTCACCCTGACCGCCGTAGGATTTTATGGTCCTCAAGGACGAGTACTGCGTTTGCCTCTGGCTATGCCGGGAATCAACGACCGAATTACAGCCTTCCGGTATAAAGATTACAAAGTAACCAATTATGAAATGGAAAGCGCTGCCATTACCGGACTCTGTAATCTGTTAGGCCACCACGCAGCAACGATTTGCCTGATTATTGCAAACAGAATGACAGGGGCAGCTTCTGCTGATTATCACGGTTACATGAACAAATTGATCACTTATACATTAGACAGATTAGCCTTATAAAAAAGATATTGGATAAATATATACAAAACTGAAGAAAGATGGGCGGAATCCCTTTATGTTTCTGAATCTTTCCTTGCAGAAAGCGATTAAACTTTTACGATTATGATACAAAGATTACAATCCGTTTTTTTATTTCTAACCTTCATTATTACCGGACTTCTATTTTTTTTACCGGTTATTCAATTAGAAATTCCACAGAATAATACAGATCTCAATCCGTTCTTTCTGTTCTACACCTCTAAATATGTACAAGCCGGAAATCCTTCTGTTTTTATCACTTACAATTGGTTTTCCATGATACTCAATATTATTATCACAGGGCTTGCTTTTTTTACCATTTTCTTATACAAAAAACAATTACTACAATTGCGCATGTGTCTGGTAAATATAATTTTAATGATCGGTTTGGTCATTCTTGTCTCTATTCAGGCTTATAATATTGTAAAACCGACAGGTATATGGCATATCGAATTGGGATTTTGTTTCCCAATTATCGGCATTATCCTGACCTGGCTGGCGATGCGGGGCATTATAAAAGATATTTCGATCTTGAAATCATACGACAGAATCCGCTAAAGTATAAATGTATAAATCCTAAATTATAAATCATCTAAATCATGACTAAATTAAGTTTTTTGATATTTTTTATATTCATCGGAAGCGCGTCCCAAGTATGGGCTTGCACCAACTTTTTATTTACGAAATCGACAACAAAAGACGGTTCTACGGCCATCACCTATTCCGCCGATTCCCATGTATTATACGGGGAACTTTACCACTGGCCGGCAACGGATTGGCCGGAAGGCAGTCTGGTGGATATTTACGAATGGGATACCGGGAAATACCTGGGAAAAATTCCTCAGGTACGTCATACCTATAATGTAGTCGGTAATATGAACGAACACCAGCTGGCTATAGGAGAAACCACCTATGGAGGCCGGCACGAACTTTCTTCTCAGCAAGGAGCAATTATAGATTACGGTAGTTTAATTTATTTAACCCTTCAAAGAGCCAAAAATGCCCGGGAAGCGATTCTGGTAATGACGGATCTGGTCGAGGAATACGGCTATGCCAGTGAAGGGGAATCCTTTTCAATCAGCGACCCGAATGAAGTATGGATCATGGAAATGATCGGCAAAGGAGAAGGTGAAAAAGGAGCGGTCTGGGTGGCCCGGATGGTACCGGACGGCTATATTTGTGCTCACGCCAATCAAGCTCGTATTACGACATTTCCGTTAGAAGGCCGTACCTCTATTTCCTCTGAAAAAATAAAGGACATTTTCAACAAAGAAATTACGACAGTATATGCTAAAGACGTTATTTCATTTGCCAAACAAAAAGGCTTTTATCCGCAAACGGCTAAAAATACAGATTTCAGTTTTTCCGATACTTATGCTCCGGTAGACTTCAGCGGAGCAAGGGCTTGTGAAATTCGGGTATGGGCATTTTTCAACGAATTAAACCCGGATATGGCACAATATTGGGAGTATGCCAAAGGGACAAATATTCAAAAGGACGAAAAAGGCTATGCTCTAAATCGGATGCCGCTTTGGATAAAACCCAACAGGAAAGTCGACGTATTGGAAATCATGGATTTTATGCGAAATCACCTCGAAGGAACAGAGCTGGATATGCGAAAAGATCCAGGAGCCGGTCCGTATGAATGCCCTTACCGTTGGAGACCCATGAACTATAAAGTAGACTCTGTCACTTACGTAAACGAACGGGCAACAGCTACCCAACAAACAGGATTTACCTTCGTCAGCCAAAGCCGCAGCTGGCTGCCAGACGAAGTAGGAGGAATCCTTTGGTTCGGTGTAGACGACGCTGCCAGCACAGTCTACTTCCCGATGTATACTGCCGCTACCCAGGTTCCTTACGCTTATGCCGTAGGCAATGGTAGTATGATGGAATTCACTAACAAAGCCGCCTTCTGGGTATTCAATCAGGTAACCAACCTGGCTTATACCCGCTACAATGTCATTCACCCGGATATCCGGGCCAAACAAAAAGCTTTGGAAACACAATACAAAGCTTATGTACAGATGACAGATGCAGCAGCCATGAGTATCATAGCACAAGATCAGAAACTGGCTGTAGCTTACCTGACAGATTTTTCCTGCAATACAGGCAATCAACTGGTAGCTACCTGGAGAGATTTCTATGCGTATCTCTTCCCCCGTTATATGGACGGCAATATAAAAACAGCTCTCCCGGGACAGAAAAATCCGAAAGTAGAAAATCCTCCGCTTCCGGACTGGTATTTACGCACGATTATCAACCACATGGGAGATAAACAGAAAGTGGTAGAATAACCGCTCATGAGGGAAACGTTCGAAAGTTCAAAGGAATAAAGCTTTTAAACTTTTATTCTGAGAAATGTTTTGCATTCCGAAATTATTTCTCTACTTTTGTTGCCCGATTGAGTAATATAAGGGTTCCTGGAGACCCGCTAGAATATTAAAAACAGACAACGTACGTAATCTCTTACAAAAAGCTCAGGTAGTAATATTGCGTTCGGTAAATTATTAAAAACGAAAAAGATGGACTTAATTAAAATTGCAGAACAATCATTTGCAAACGAAAATCAAGTTGAGCATCCTTCATTTGCCCCCGGTGATACGATTAGCGTACACTACAAAATCATTGAAGGAAACAAAGAAAGAATCCAGATTTTCCGGGGAGTTGTTCTCCAGATCAAAGGAGCAGCCGGAAACAAAACTTTTACGGTAAGAAAAATGTCTGGTAACGTAGGAGTGGAAAGAATTTTCCCTTTGAATTCTCCCTACATCAAACAGATTGAAATAAACAAAACCGGAAAAGTCAGAAGAGCCAGAATCTACTACTTCCGCGATCTTACTGGTAAAAAGGCCAGAATCAAAGAAAAGAGATCTTAACGGTTTCATTGAAATAAAAGCTCTACAAAAAAGTAGAGCTTTTTTTATTTTTCTTAAATTTGTGACAAGTTCAGTTTTTTATGTTCAGGATGCAGATAAGAAAAATTTGAAGCTTAGTGATTTTTGCCTTATTTTTTACAGCATCCGTATAAGCGGAATGACATACAAACTATTTATCAATATAAAACGAAGGAATTATGGAGAATACTGAAATTATCAAGACTGCCAAAGCTAAGGCTGAAGCCTGGCTGAACGATGCTTATGACCAGAAAACCCGGGAAGCTGTAAAAAAAATGCTGGATGCAGCAGATTCCACAGAATTGGTTGACTCCTTTTACAATGATCTTGAATTCGGTACCGGAGGATTAAGGGGAATCATGGGAGCCGGCACCAACCGGATGAATATTTACACGGTCGGAGCGGCCACTCAAGGTTTTGCCAATTATATCAATAAAGTATTCCCCGATGCTCCGCACAAAGCTGTATGTATCGGACACGACTGTCGTCATAATTCCAGGTATTTTGCAGAAACAGTAGCGGCTATTTTCTCTGCCAACGGAATCACGGCCTATCTATTCGAAGACCTACGTCCTACCCCGGAAATGTCTTTCGCTATCCGGGAATTGGGATGTAAAGGAGGAGTGATCATCACCGCCTCTCACAACCCCAAAGAATACAACGGTTACAAAGCTTACTGGGAAGACGGTTCCCAGCTTGTGCCCCCCCACGATAAAAATGTCATCGAGGAAGTAAAAAAAATAAAAGTTACGGATATTAAATTTACTCCGGTAAAAGATAAAATTGTCATCCTCGGAAAAGATATCGATCAAAAATTTTTAGCAAAAGTAAAAACCTTGAGTCTTTCTCCGGAAGCTATTCAACATCAGCACGACTTAAAAATCGTATTTACTCCTTTGCATGGAACCACCTACGAACTCGTACCGGCTTCTCTACGTAATTGGGGATTTACCAATATTACAACAGTTCCGGAACAAATGATTCCCGACGGCGATTTCCCGACAGTAGCTTCTGCTAATCCGGAAGAACCGGCAGCTTTCAAAATGGCTTTGGATAAAGCCCGGGAAATAAATGCTGATTTGGCAATGGCCTGTGATCCCGATGGAGACCGTATCGGAATTGCCGTACAAAACGATCACAAGGAATGGATATTACTGAACGGCAATCAAACCAACATTATTTTCACCTATTACATCATCCGGCGCCGTCAGGAATTGGGATTGATAAAAGGCAATGAATACACGATTAAAACCATCGTCACCTCAGAACTCCTCAAAGAAATTGCCGAAAAAAACGGAATCCCTTGTTACGATGTCTATACAGGATTCAAATGGATTGCCGACATGATCCGGAAAAAGGGAGCCGATGGATATATTGGTGCCGGCGAAGAATCCTTCGGTTTTATGCCAGGTTCCTTTACCCGGGATAAAGACGCTGTCTCTTCGACCTCTCTTATGGCAGAAATCGCCGCCTGGGCCAAAGATAACGGAAAAACTCTCTTTACCCTGCTCAAAGAAATATACGCCGAATACGGGTTTTCTCAGGAAAAAATGATCTATATCGTCAGAAAAGGACTGAGCGGAGCTCAGGAGATTAAAAATATGATGTCGGAATTCCGGCACAATTCTCCCAGCAGCATTAACGGTAGCCGTGTCGTGATTAAAAAGGATTATGCCGATTTAAAAGCAACCGATCTGACGACCGGCAAAGTTAGCCCGATGGATTTTCCGACCACCAGCGATGTCCTCCAGTTTTTCCTGGCGGACGGCTGCAAAATTTCCGTGCGTCCCTCCGGAACTGAACCCAAGATCAAATTTTATTTCGAAGCAAGAGCAGAAATGGAAAGCATAGCTGACTTTGAAAAAGCTCAACAAATTGCAAACCAAAAAATTGAGGGAATCATCAAAGATTTAACTATTCAGTAAAACATACGGAATTCCCTCAAAAGAGAATGTCCCCAAAGTCAGTATCTTACATGACTTTGGGGGTATTCTTTGCAATCAGCAAGCCGAAAGAGAAGCATTAATCCGATAAAAGGAGGGCCAATCTGCTCATTCCCCCTCTTTTCCTACAGTATTGTTTCGAAAACACAGCTTACTTCTAAAATTTTACAGGACCGATTTTTTCCATTAAATCTAGAATTGCAACTTGACGACGATATAGATAAGGAGAAGGATGGGCTGAATCAAACCGCAAAGGGTTCGGTAAAGTAGCCGCAATCAATGCCGCCTCTGAAACCGTAAGCATCCGTGCCGATTTTGAAAAGTTAATACGGGCAATTTCTTCAGCCCCATAAATACCTTTCCCCATTTCAATCGAATTCAGATAGACCTCCATAATTCGCTCTTTTCCCCAAATCCATTCGATCAATAAGGTAAAGTAGGCCTCTAACCCTTTACGGAAATAGGAACGGGAAGGCCAAAGAAAAACATTTTTAGCCGTCTGCTGCGAAATGGTACTCGCCCCTCTCTGCTTCCTTCCCTGCCGGCTTTCTTCTCTCGCCTTTTTCAACTGAACCCAGTCAAACCCCTTGTGTTCCAAAAAGAGATTGTCTTCAGAAGCTACCACTGCCTGCACCAAGGCGGGAGAAATTTCGTCTAAAGGCACCCATCGGTGTTCCAGGCGGGCATTCTCTCCCCTCCACAGTTGTTCTCCCACACGCAACAACATCAAAGGAGTGACATAAACCGGCATATATTTGTATAAAACAACAGCCAATAAACTTAAAACAAAAAAAGCCAAAATAAGATTCCTGATCCAGCCGACCAACCGTCTGAAAAGAGATTTTCTTTTTGCTTTCATTCCTTTTGCAAAATCAAAAGTTATAATCTATTCCTTACAATTTCTGCTTCTCTTCCGTTCTTTACTCACAAATTTTATCAATCTTTTCTTCTTCCTCAAAAAATTCCGGTTTGAAATTGATAAAATAGAGTCGTTTCCGGGCCCTCGTTACAGCCGTATACAACCACCGCCAATATTCCCCTGTCATCCTTTCTTCTGTAATCCACCCCTGATCGACAAAAACAGCATCCCATTGGCCCCCCTGAGCTTTATGGCAGGTCACAGCATAAGCAAATTTAATTTGCAAGGCATTGAAAAATTCATTTTCCCTCACTTTTTCAAACCGCTTACGCCGGGAAGTCCATTCCGCATAATCAGCTTCAATGCGATTATAAAAATTCCGGCTCTCTTCGTACGTTAAGGCAGGTGCATCGGAAATCAAGGTATCCAGCATCACCCAAACATTGATTTCTTCTTCATAACTGTCAATCGATAAGGTCGTTCGGGCAAAATGATAACCGTAAATCTCCGCCCTCTTTCCCACCCGGTTTACCGTAGCAATATCTCCGTTGGCAATGAAATCAATATGTTCGTAATCTTTTCCCCAATAGTAATTATTTTTTACAACCATAATCCGGTCCCCACTACAAAAATCCTCCTCTCTGTATAAAATGGTCCGGCGGATGCCTTCATTAAAACGGTTGGCCCTTTTATTCGACCGACATACGACAATTGTCTCGTCTACTCCATATTTTCCATAACAATCCTCTATTGCTTCCAGCAACTCTCCGCCGTTGATGCGGTATACATCCGGAAATCCAGCTATCCTCAACGCACATTCCACCACACTTCCTCCAATGTGTTGCCGGATAACCGTAGCATTATACAAAATACCAGACTGCCGGGCCTGCCGCATGACGTCTGTCAACATAGCCTCATAAACCTTTATATGATAAAGCGAACGAAGTTGCTGAGGGTCCAAAGCCGGACTAATCTCCAAACCTACCGGCGGTAATTGAGCCATATCCCCAATCAACACCAAACGGTTATTCCGTCCATTATACACATACTCCATCAAATCATCCAGTAAACGTCCCGAACCAAAATTACTCTCTTCCCCTGCATTTGCAATCATAGAAGCCTCGTCTACAAAAAACAAAGTGTTAGCTCCTCCATTGAATCCGAGATCAAAAATTCCTTCGCCTTCTGTAGCTGATTTTTGCCGATAAATCTTTTTATGAATCGTAAAAGCCGATTGTCCCACATAAGCAGAAAATACCTTGGCCGCCCGCCCCGTAGGCGCCAACAACACGACCTTATAATCAAATGATAATAAGGCATTGACAATAGCCGACACCAAAGACGTTTTTCCCGTCCCGGCAAAGCCTTTTAAAATAAACAAACTCTCCTCCTCCCGTTCGAAAAAAAAACGGATGAATTCATTGGCAGCCTTTTTTTGAGTCGGAGAAAATTCAAAATCGAAATACTTTAAGATAATCTCCTCAAAATGTTTTTCTATCATCTGTAAATTTAATCGCCGAATATGGTCTTTAATTTAATTTTTTTTCTAAATTTGCGAGCAGGAATGAAGTATTGAAGTTGCGTTTCCATCGTTTGAAATTTAGTGTAAATATACGATTAATAGCTCACAGCTACAACGGGAAAGAAATTGTTTAACGTAATTAATATACAAAAATAACTTAAATATGAAAAAACTAATTATTCAGATTCTTTTAGTAATTCTGATCGTTTTCCTCGGCTACAAATGCTATGAAAGCATCATGGTACCTCAGCGTTTTAAAGCTATTAAGGAACAAAGGTACGATAAGATTATTCAACGTCTGAAAGACATTCGTACAGCTCAAGATGCTTTCCGAAGTGTTTATGGCAGATATACTCCTAGTCTTGACTCGTTAATTCATTTTATGAAATACGATTCAGTAACGATCGTTCGTTCTATCGGTACGTTGACTGATGAACAATTGGAAGCCGGTATGACCGAAGCAGAAGCGATCAAGAAAGGATTGATTATCCGTGAAAAAATACAGGTAAATGCCTTGGAAAATACTTTCGGAAAATCCTATCCGATCGATATGATCAAATATGTGCCGTTCACCAATAAAAAATATGAATTTAAAATGGGTGCCGGTAAAATTAAAACCGACTCCGGTGTAGAAGTTCCGGTATTCGAAGCCCGTATTTCCAACGATAAGATTTTCGAAGATGTCGACGGAGAATATCACGAACAAATTCTGGAAGAAAACGGAGAAAGATTACGTCTGAAAAAATATCCCGGCCTGAAAGTAGGCGACTTGCAGGAAGCCAACAATAATGTAGGAAACTGGGAATAATGAACAGATTACATGCAAAATTTATATCAGTTAGATAAACATTTTGTAAAAGAGAATTCGATTCAATATATTTTGTCCATCCGTTTTGCAACGGATGGACTTTCATTTTGCGTACACGATTCTTCCAATCGGTTGTTGCTATTCTCTCACCAGGTTTACCAGCCCGAATCCCGTATGGAAGGGCTTACGAAAATTTATCAAATACTGACGACCGAGGAAATATTGAATCTACCTTATCAAAAAGTATATCTCTTGTTTTGTAAACAAGAGAAAACCCTGATTCCCCTCTCCGCTTTTCACAAAGACCATCTAGCTGAACTGTACCGGGTTTGCTTTCCCCTTGAAAAAAAGGAAGAATTTCTCACCCGCCTCATTCCCCGTTCGGAATGTTATTTTGTAGAATCCCATCCAACACAGCTGTTGGCCTTTTTGAAAACACATTACCCTGCTGCCGTGATGATAAATCACGCCTATCCTTTTATTATACACTCTCTCACAGCAGCGATTTTTCCACAAGAATACCTCTTTATCGACATTCAAAACCGTTATTTCGATTTATTACTTATACACGATAAAAAAATAACTTTATTCAATACTTTTACTTATCGTTCTGTAACTGATATTGTTTTTCATATACTAAACAGTCTGAAACAAACCAACACCAATAAAGAAACGGTACAAACAACAATTTCCGGGGAACTGGTAAATGATCCAAAACTATTTAATACATTAAATACGTATATTCCGAATGTCTCTCTTTTGAAAGACACCCGACTCAATCGGTTATTGAACGACGAGAAATTAAATAGTTCCTGTTTTGTCCACTTTCTAAATATACATACATGCGAATAATCAGCGGTTCACACAGAGGCCGGCAAATCATTCCGGACAAAAATTTTACAGCCCGTCCTACAACGGATTTCGCCAAGGAAAATATTTTCAATGTACTCAGTAATTATATCAATTTTGAAGGGATTTCCGTACTAGATCTTTTTTCCGGTACCGGCAGTATCAGTTATGAATTTGCTTCCCGGGGAGCCAACGAAATTATTGCAGTAGAGTTAAATTACAATCATTTTGCCTTTATCAAACGCATGTCCAAAGAATTGGGATTCCGGAACCTAAAAGTCTATAAAACAGATATGTTTATGGCCTGCCAAAAACTCAAAGGCCGGAAGTTCGACCTTATCTTTGCAGATCCTCCCTATAATCTTCCTTCTATACAACAAGTCCCGCTAAGCATTTTTGAAAACGATTTATTGACAGAAAACGGAATTGCTGTAATAGAACATCCGGCCTCCGTAGACTATTCGGCTCTACCTTACTTTTACGAAAGACGGAAATACGGTAGTGTCAACTTTTCTCTCTTTCGCAAAAAAGCACCCGGCAATAGTTGCGAAGAATAAGGAAAAAGAGATAAGGGTTAGGTTTTCTGACTTTATTCTAAAACCAAATTGAAAGGTATAAAACAACCTTTTTAATGAAAACATCTTCCAATACGAGGAAGGATCTCTTAAAATAAAAAACATTTGTACAACCAGCTTCAAAGGTAAAATACAAACCTTAAAACAAAAAATTACACATTAGGGACGTGCCCTAATGTGTAAAATAATGAGAAAATCAGCTTTCTGAACGATCGTTTGCAATGCAGAGAATGCCTCAAAAGTAAAATTTCAACTTTTTTCGGACATTCTCTTACCCTTCAAACTTATTATAAGTCTGCTTCTTCATAGAGTGCCTGACAGGAACATATCAGGTTGCGGTCGCCATAACCATCGTCTACACGTCCCACCTGCGGCCAGAATTTATTTTCAGCCACCCAGCACAAAGGATAAGCAGCTTTGCTGCGTGGATAGGCATGAGCCCATTCGTCAGCTGTGAGCACCCTATGAGTATGCGGAGCATTTTTCAAAACATTATCAGTCTTATCGGCTTTGCCTTCTCCGATTTCCAAGATTTCGTCCCGAATGGTCTTCAGGGCTTCGATAAAACGGTCTAACTCTTCTTTTGGTTCACTTTCGGTCGGTTCTACCATCAAGGTGCCGTGAACAGGGAAAGACAAAGTAGGAGCATGGAATCCGAAATCCATCAACCGTTTGGCGATATCCAAATCAGAAATACCATATTCCTTGTTAAAAGAAGTACAATCCCATATCATTTCGTGCCCTACCCGGCCTTTACTACCTTTATACAAAATTTTGAATCCCAGTTTTTCAAAAGCAGAAGCCAGATAATTGGCATTCAGGATGGCCATTTGAGTAACCATTTTCAAACCTTCCCCGCCCAACATCAACAAATATCCATAAGTGATAGGCAATAAGCTGACAGAGCCATAAGGAGAAGCCGCCACGGCATGTATACCTTTATCTCCTCCCGTCTTCACCACGGAATGGGTCGGTAAAAAGTCCACCAAATGAGCGGCCGCACAGATCGGACCGACTCCCGGACCGCCACCTCCGTGAGGCATTGCAAATGTCTTATGCAGATTTAAATGACAGATATCAGCACCGATAGTACCGGGACTTGTCAAACCACATTGCCCATTCATATTGGCTCCGTCCATAAACAACAACCCACCATTTTCATGAACAATTTTCGCCAATTCTTTGATAGATTCCTCAAAAATCCCGTGAGTGGAAGGATAGGTAATCATTGCTCCTGCCAGATTATCTCTGTTAGCTACAGCCTTTGCCCTAAAATCTTCTACGTCAATATTTCCTTCGGCCGTACTAGCTACTACCAATAATTTAAAACCAGCCATCGTACAGGAAGCAGGATTTGTTCCATGAGCAGAGGCCGGAATCAACATGACTTCCCGATGTGCTTCCCCTCTGGAAAGATGATATTGCCGGATAACCATCAGAGATGCGTATTCACCGGCAGCTCCCGAGTTGGGCTGTAAGCTACATCCAGCAAAACCCGTTACTTTCGCCAACATGGTTTCGGTTTCCCGGATCATCTGCTGATACCCCTCAGCTTGAGATACCGGTACAAAAGGATGTATGGCTCCAAACTCCGGCCAGGACAAAGGTAACATTTCCACGGCCGCATTCAGCTTCATCGTACAAGAACCCAAAGAAATCATAGAAGTTGCCAAAGAAATATCCCGTCTTTCCAAGTTCTTCATATAACGCATCATAGCCGTCTCCGAATGGTACAATTTAAATACCGGCTCATTCAGAAAATCGTCGTCCCGGATCATCTGCGGATCCAATACAGTGCGCTCATCTAAAAATGCAACCTGCTCCGCTTTTTTGCCGGCAGCTTCTGCAAAAATCTGAAGAATCGTATTGATTTCCGCTTCATTAATTTTCTCATCCGTAGATAAGCCTATAGCTGCACCTCCACAGCAACAATCACTATAATGCAAATTAATCTTTTTCTCCAATGCCCGGTCGCGGATATCCTCAACCTTCACTCCTTGGGGTAAATCGAAACGAAGGGTATCAAAAAACTTCTCATTTTTCAACTTATATCCATATTTCTGAATCTCTTCGGCCAAAATAACCGCTGCAGAATGGATATGTTTGGCTATTCTTTCCAATCCTTCCTTTCCGTGATAAACAGCATAAAAACCAGCCATTGTAGCATCCAATGCCTTTGCGGTACAGATGTTAGAAGAAGCTTTTTCCCGTTTGATATGCTGCTCCCGGGTTTGCAAAGCCAGACGTAAAGCCTTATTTCCCTGGGCATCAATTGTCACACCGATAATACGTCCCGGGATGTTCCGTTTGTACTCTTCCCGTGTAGCCATATAAGCAGCACTGGGACCACCGTAACCCATCGGGATTCCGAAACGCTGCGTAGAGCCGACCACAATATCAGCTCCCCAATCTCCCGGAGGTGTCAGCAATACCAAGCTCATAATATCCGCATCAGCCGTAACCAATACTCCGTTTTCATGTGCTTTGTCCACAAAAGCTTTATAATCCCGGATCTGTCCATCCGCAGCCGGATACTGTATAATAGCCCCGAATATCTCAGGCGTAAATTCAAAAGAATCGTAATCCCCATAAACCAACTCGATCCCGAAAGGAGCCGAACGGGTGATCAAAACATCTTTCACCTGAGGAAATACCTGATTATCTACAAATAACTTATTAGCGCCGCTTTTTTTCTTATCTCTATTCCGCAAAGCAAACATCATTTGCATAGCTTCAGCTGCCGCTGTTGCCTCATCCAACAAAGAACAATTGGTAATTTCCATGCCGGTTAGTTCCAATATCACCGTCTGAAAATTCAGTAAAGCTTCCAAACGGCCCTGCGACACCTCTGCCTGGTAAGGAGTATAAGAAGTGTACCAAGCCGGATTTTCCAAAATATTCCGAACAATGACGGCCGGAGATATAGTATCATAATAGCCCTGCCCGATAAAAGAACGATATATCTTATTTTTAGCAGCCACTTCCCGGATACGGTTGAAGAATTCAGCTTCAGTAAGCGGTGCCGGTAAATCCAATATTTCCTTTAAACGAATCGACTCCGGAACGGTTTGCTCGATCAATTCATCCAAAGAATGCACCCCGACAACCTTTAACATTTCGTCAATGTCTTCAGGACGAGGCCCGATATGCCTCCATAAAAATTTTTCTGTTGCCATGCTTTATGATTTATTATTCTATTATGTAAACGTTTTAAAATTTCACGACTGTAAAATTAACGATAATTATCATAGAGACAAAAAAGAAAAGCCAAAAAGGGAACAGAAAAGACGATTTAGAATTTTTCTACTCATCCTTCCTCTCCTTTTCACCCTTCTCCTCTATAAAAAAAACCTATCCTGCCTTACCATACAAATCCCAATAAATATCCTCAACCCAAGCGCCATTATCAAAAGGACATCCCTTATCCTCATGAATAGGGCATTGAAACCGCTATAATATTTCCCATCCCCTGAAAAATTCACCATTCTTTCATAAGTGCGGTACAACTGATATAAAAAATTCTTTTCTCCGTCCCCTTCCGTTTTCCCCTTTGATTTTCGATAATGCTTCAAATTTACCGAAAAAGTTTTCCACCTCTTAAAAGGTCTTTCTTTCTATTTCCCCAAAAGACTAGTCTGTTTCTGCATAAAAATACTGACAGGCATACTCCTAAATTTTTTTCAAAAAACTCTGTCAAATTTCAAACTGCAGATCGCTTACTCCGGCTAATACTACCAACACTAGGTAAAGAACTCCCCCCGATACAAATATAAGGACCAATCAGATATATAAATCCCAACTGTGTCTTCCCCCGACCAATATCCACTACGCGACTTTCCTCACTCTATAATTCGACATTAAAAAACCGCACAAATCTCTGTTTTCAACTCATTCTTACCATTATTACGGGCTTATCTTCCTGTATATTCCCTATATCTGGGAAACAGTAAAACCATTTAAACGAGGAAAAAAGTCTTGAAGAAGATTTCAGTGGCCTCCTGCAAAATAAACCTGGGGGGACTTTACTGACATTGAGAATATCGGCTCTGATCTTCCACTCTAAATGAAGAGAAAATAGAACAAATGCTTCACTGAGGAGTAAACTTTCAGTTCTGATTCCTAGATAAATCAAAAACCTTAGCTTCATTCACCAGTGAAACATTCCTCCGTTATCTGATTTTTTAACTTTACAGTTCTTCTATATCCAATAACATCCATTTATCGTATAGAACACCTTCCATTACATTTTGGAAACAAAGATTCCAACTGATAAATCCTACGAATTTTCCATCTTTATCCACATGGTTTTGATCCGGAGCCAAAGGAGCACCGGTATCTGCATGGTAATTCTCATGCATCGTCCCATATTTCCGGATATCTTCCGTCAACAATTTACCCATAGTCCCAGCCAGCCAGGTAAGCTCTTTTTCAAATCCATAGTATTTCAAGCCAATAGAATAAATATAATTGGCAATCGGCCAAACCGGTCCTTGCCAGTTCGAAAAAGGAACAATGATATTTTTATTATTATAATCACAATCCTGTTTCGACAAAGTCCTGAAACCATAAGAAGATTTCATAACTTCCGGATTCAATAAATGCTTTTCAATCATGGCTTTTCCCTTGACTTCCGGAGCCATCTTATACATTAACGGAACAAAAGAAGAATAGCTGATTCTTTTATACTGATCTCCAGTAACACGATCTACATTATAATACACCTGATCCTCTTCGTTCCAAAGCCATTTATTTACATTTGCCTTCAACTCCTCTGCTTCTTTTTTATAGAAAGCAGCATCTTCTGTCTTCCCTAAGTGGGCAGCCACAACCGCCATAGCCTTTAATTCCCCATATTGAAAAGCACAGGCATCCGCACAATCATAAGAACGGGTATCCTCTTTAAAATAATTCATGGCCGGATTATTATCCGCCCCACTCTGCATGGCAATCTCCCAGTAATACAATCCCCGTAAAGAATCCAATTGGGTTTCTTTCCGATATTTAAAAATCCGTCCCAAACGCTCGTAATATGGTTCGATCCAAGTGAAATCGTTAGCGTAACGGGAATATTGATAAACTCCCTGAGCTAAAAAAGGCTTCATCGCAAATTTTCCGAAAAGTTTACGCTGCCCGTTTATCGTCATCCCACCGGAAACATATCCCTCTTCGTCTATTCCGTCCAAATAAGTCATTGCCCAATATTTCATATATTCCGGTTGGTTTCGGCTGATAAAATGATTTGCCATAAAAAAAGCATCCCAATCCCACAACTGAGAATAAAATCCGGCAGGAATCAAATAGGGATATTTTAAATAACCTGCAGGTTCCCGTACGACCTGAAGACGCAAAGTATCATACTGAGCCGATAATTCTTGATAAATAAGCTCCAATTGTTTTCGTTCTTCCGAACTACCCTCTTTGGCTTCTTTTGTTTCTTTACACCCGAAACTTCCTATTACCAACAAAATAATTCCTGCAAATTTTAATTCACATTTCATAAGTTTAACTATTCATTTAAAGGTTTGTGTCCTGTCTTCCTTTTGAGGTTTGACAGAAGTTTTTATTTACCACATTAATTTAAGAAAATATTAACGGTTAAAAATATCAATAATTCCTCATTTCTGAAAATTATTCTAAATTTAAATGAATATTTATTCAAAATTTCTGCTTCCCCGCTTTTCCTCTTCCTCCACAACACCCCTTTTATCATCCGTTATACATTTAAACGTATAAAGCCTGAGTATGAAAAGAAAAGAAATAGAAACAGTAAAAGAAAAAAGTCTTTTTTCAGAAACGCTTTCTCAAAAATGAATTTTATTTTTTCTCAAACAGGAAAACAAAATAGTTGAATTTTATCGTATATAAATCCAGATCCATGGGATAGAAAACCCGACTATTGCCTATTCTTACCCCCTTTTCTTAAAGAAATTTTTATATATAATAAACACTCCTTTTAAGAATACATCAAAGAGAATTTTATTAGGTTTGTGTCCTGAAAATAGCAATATCCGATATACCTAAAACAATAATGTCAATTTCTTTTAAATCAAAAAATAAACACATTACAAAAATTTAGTATCATGAGAACAAAAATTTTATTGGGATTACTCCTTTTGTCTTTTACTTTTTGCTTTGTATCCTGTGATGAGGACACGAAGGAAGAAGAAACAAAAATTCCGGAAAATATCGATCGGTCTTTTTCTAATAAGTTTTCTCCTTTACAGCCCAGACAATGGAGTATAGTCGATAATTACTATATCGCAACCTTTACAGATACATACAATCTCAATGAAACAGCCTGGTTCACTACCGAAGGTATATGGCAAATGACCAAAACAGATGTGCCCGAAACGCAAATGTTACCTTATGCTGTTGAATATACGTTTGCTCATTCAGAATATGCAGGGAACAAAATCACTGCAATATGCAAGATTGAACGCCTAAATATGAAAGGAGCACTCTATCGGATCAGTATCCTCAAAGGAGAAATCAGACAAAATGTATATATACAGACCGATGGCATACTGATTCGGACTTTATATGGAAATAACGACCAATTTCGGTTGGTAAAAGTACCAGCAGAGGTGAACGCTTATATGGCAGAATATTATTCTCAGGCACCCGTCCTTGGCATATTGTTTAACGATGAGGGGCATATCGAAATATATATTTCTCATGAAAACAATCTGAAAAGGGTCGAACTCTCCTGGGATGGTTATTGGTTCTCTACATCCTGGCAGATGAAAGATACAGAACAATTACCAGAATATGTAACGGATTTTATCGCGCAGCACTATGCCGGTTATTCCATTAGGGAACGAAGATACGAAATATCAAACCATGGAAATTATTATTGTGTAAGATTGATAACAAATGACGACGATATAATTGTATCTATTAGGGACGATTCGCAGGAATAATAGAGATTTTAATAAACAAACTCCTAAAAATCAATTGGAATTTCTTTTTACACATTAGGGACGTGCCCTAATGTGTAATTTTTTATATTTATAATTCCTCTTCCCGTTCTTCACCGGCCTTTCGAAATATTTTCATTTCCTAAATTGTTTCCTACCTTGCTGTCTTTTCAACCCTCTCTTTACTGCTCATAAAAATTTTAATCTTGAAATTGTATTTATTTCCCTTCCAATTTTATCAACAAAAGGGATCAAGCAAAATTTTTGCTGGTGAAAGGGTAGAGAAAAGAAGATCCGGTTATAAATTTAACTTATTTCGTATAACAACCGCCAAAGGCTTGTAAGGACAGCCCAAACAGAGTAAAACGAACTCTTGAAATAAAAATCTTCTGTAGGCCGGAAAGATATCATCTTAAAAAATAAAAAATTACACCTATCTCAAAGAATGTTTTCTGAAAATACAGCTATAGCCAGATATAGCTCTGCTGTACCCATATTCCAAATCTTTAGTGGCTCTTTTATCCTCCTGATTCCTTTTAAATTTCCCCCAGAGGGACGGACCTTTTTTGCGAAAACAAAGATCCCTTACGGTACGATCCTTATCCAAATTTAAAAGTAAAAGGATGTAAAATTACACATTAGGGCACGTCCCTACTGTGTAAAGTAACGGGAAATTTTATTTGATCGGACAAAAATTTGAATGAATTCGATAGAAAGAGAGCTGTTAGATAATTTTCCGGTATTATAAAAAACCGCCTGAATAATTTCAAGCGGTTTATCAAGGGTAGAAGATCGGGCTCGAACCGACGACCTTCGGAACCACAATCCGACGCTCTAACCGACTGAGCTACATCTACCGTTTTGCTTTCGCGCTGCAAATATAGGGAGTATTTCTCTTTTTACAAACTTTTTTCAAAAAAATCGAGTCAGAATTCTTCTACTCACACATTTTTGACGCAGCGACCTAAAAACAATCCTCAAAATAGAATAAACTAAAAATTCTTTCGCTTCCTCTCTCTGATTTCTTTTTAATTCCTAAATTTAAAAACAAAATGAAGCAATGATGAAAGGTTACTTATCCGAAAAAGAGAGAATTCAAGGCAGGAAATACAGCTATGAAGAACAAATTTTGCACCAATGGAATAAAAAGAGTCCCCGTATTTTTTAAGCATTACTCTTATCTGGGAATTTGCTTTATTATTTGTGGCTTTTCAGAAGCGTTTAAGATTCAAAGTTTATTATTTTATCCTATTTTTATCTCTTATATAAGACGAAGAAGCAAGCGCCGAATTCTCCAGAAAAAGGAGAGAAATAAAAACTTAAAATAGGAAATACCCCTAAAGCCAGTTAGAAAGATAAAGACGAACTTTTAAAATATACTTCTCCCAAAATTCGCTTCTCTTAAAGACTCGAGGAGATTCAGAAAATTCAGGAATTCATCTGTATAAAGGTTCAAATGCGAATATAATTTAAAACTTATTTATTCGAGGACCATTAACCGATCTTTTTGAAACAGGTTGAAAGTCTCGTCAATTTGCTAGATTAAAAATTTTAATCCTGATCTTTTCGTCAGAACTAAAAATATATTCCGCTATAAACTGTTAACCCAGTAGCCGCCAAGCACCAACTATTATTTATTGCCTGACATTTGAACGTTTGGCTACCTAAACTTTCCGAAGTATAAGGAAAGGAGAGAGGGATTAAAAAAATAAAGGCAAAATTACACATTAGGGCACGTCCCTAATGTGTAATGAGGCGACCGGCTTCGTATTCCTGTGCGGCATACTCCAGGTCTTTGTACCATTCTTCTCCGTATTGCGAAATCAAGGCTTCTTTGAGAAAACGATAGACTGGAATGCCTTCTTTTTCTCCTTTGATACGGGCTTCCCGGCAAACACTCCATTTGTGGTAATTTAAAGCTTCAAACCCCACATATCTGGCAATTCGTATAGGATACAAATGACAGGAAACAGGTTTGCGAAAAGTACTTTTCCCCTCTGTCCAAGCTTTCTCCATAGCGCACCAACAGCAGCCATCTGCTTCGATCGCAAAAGCACATTCCCGCCCATTTATCAAGGGGGTGGTCCATTCACCATCACAATCTTTCACTGCAAACCCTTGTTGCTCAATAGCAGCTATCCCCTCCGGCTTCATATAAGTTTTTATCTTTTCGTAATTTTCTTTTATATTCCGGATCTCTTTTTTATGCAAAGGAGCTCCGTAATCTCCCTCAATGCAACATATACCTTTACATTGACTCAGATCACAACAAAATTTTTTTTCGAAAATATCAAAACTAACTAAAATGTCTCCAATCTGTACCATCCTTTCTTACTCCATTATAAACGGGAACAAATATAGATAAATTAGCAAAAACAAACAGCGGCTGTACATAACGCCGCTGTTTTATCTTTTTCGGATTTTTCTCCGGAAAATCTACTGGATCAAGGTCTTCCCCGTCATCTCTGCCGGTTGAGGAATTCCCATTATCTGCAAAATCGTCGGTGCAACGTCGGCTAAAACACCATCTCTCAATTCTTTTCCTTTTTCAGTCGTCACCCAAATACAAGGTACCGGATTCAGTGAATGAGCCGTATTAGGCGTTCCATCTTCATTCACGGCATGATCGGCATTACCATGGTCTGCAATAATCAAGACCTCGTATCCATTGGCCTGAGCAGCTGTTACCACCTTATCCACACAAGCATCTACCGTCTCTACAGCCTTTTGAATAGCTTTATAAACTCCCGTATGCCCCACCATATCGCCATTGGCAAAATTCAGACAGACAAAATCCGCCGATTTCAAATTCAGCTGCTCTACCAATTTTTCGGCCACTTCCGGGGCTGACATTTCCGGTTGCAGATCATAAGTTGCTACTTTAGGAGAGGGAACCAATATCCGGCTCTCTCCTTCAAACTGAGCTTCCCGTCCTCCGTTGAAAAAGAAAGTAACATGAGCATATTTTTCCGTCTCGGCAATACGCAATTGTTTCATTCCTGCCTTACTTACCACTTCTCCCAACGTATTTTCCACATTTTCTTTGTTAAATAAAATATGCAATCCTTCAAACTTAGCATCGTAAGGAGTCATACAACAATAATACAAAGGCATGGTTTTCATGCCGTATTCCGGCATATCTTTCTGTGTCAAAGCGATTGTCAGCTCTTTAGCCCGGTCGTTACGATAATTGAAAAAGATAATCATATCTCCCGGCTGTATTAAGCCGACCGGTCTCCCGTCGCTGGTCACATGCACAATCGGTTTGATAAACTCATCCGTAATGCCTTCCTGATAGGACTTTCTGATCGCAGTTTCCACATGCTGGGTTTCAAAACCGGTTCCATACACCAGCATATCGTATGCTTCCCGTATCCGCTCCCAACGGTTATCCCGATCCATAGCGTAATAGCGACCCACTACAGATGCAATACGACCAGCCGAATGGGACATATGTTCTTTCAATTCCTGAATAAATCCCAATCCGCTGTGCGGATCAGTATCCCGGCCATCCATAAAACAATGGACGAAAGTTTTTGTTATGCCATATTCCTTGGAAATATCACATAATTTCTTCAAATGATCCAGAGAACTGTGAACTCCTCCATCAGATACCAATCCCATAAAATGCACTTGTTTGTGATGATCCCGGGCATAAGTGAAAGCTTTTACAATTTCAGGATTCTGCAGAATAGAATTATCCCGACAAGCCTTATTAATCCGTACTAAATCCTGGAGCACGACCCGTCCGGCACCGATATTCAAATGTCCAACCTCTGAATTACCCATTTGTCCATCCGGTAGACCTACGTTTTCTCCACTAGTGTATAACTTGGCATGGGGATACTTCTCCAACAAACTCGTTATAAACGGGGTAGGCGTATTATAGATCGCATTGGAAGCATCCGGTTTACCAATGCCCCAACCGTCTAATATCATCAATAATGCTTTTTTCATGTCTTATTTTTTAATTTATTTATTCTTTATTTTTCTTCCACATCTCCCTTTCGTTTGCCTTCTCTTCCTTGTCTTTAAGAGTTCAAAGATTGTCCATTCAACTTCCGGACAAATACTTTTCTGCCGATCGGGACTAAACTTCCAGTACTGTTTATCAAAAACGATATCGCACGAAACAACGGATTCTCAAACGGTTTAAACCAGACATAAAATCTCAGCCTAATTAAACATTTACGTTCTTGAACCTCTAAACTTTTCAAACATTTTATCTTTATAAACACATAAAGATTTACAAAGTTAATGGAATATCCTGATTTCCCTGCTGACGGACGAGCAGAATCTTAACTTTTTTACGAAAACGTTTGCCCTAATCCTTTATTTTATTTTAATATTCTAAATTAATAATAAAAATTTATCGAAAATCGATAAATAAATATTGTTTTATTTTAAATTCATTCTATATTTGCACAACGAATTATAACAAAATTCTAATTTATGACACCTAAACGAAAAATTATATTACGTTTAAACATCTTATATGCTATATTTTTGGGATTGATTCTTACTTTTCTCATCGTTAACTTTACCAGTAATGATTTAAGAGGAAACTCCGAAGATAAAAATTCTTTATTAAACACTTACTATAGCATTCCCATCGTCCCTCTCAGCTCAGCATACGATATTCCCATTCAATACAACTCAGACAGTACTTTAAAGATAACGGCCCAAATGAAGGCGGCTCATATAAAAATCCTACATCCCGAGGTCTCTTCTCAGAAAGTACAAGTCTGGTCATTTATTTTACAACTTTTCAGTGGCACTTGTTATATTGCCATTTGTACCATTCTGTTTGTTGTACTTTTTTCTTTACGTAATAGTATCCGGCATGACAATCTTTTTAACCGGGATAACATCAAATTGATTCGTGCCATTGGTATCTTACTTATTGCTTCCTCTTTGCTGGCCAATCTAGCCTACTATCTGGAAGCGCAATCACTCACCCAATTATTGAAAGATACTTCTCTCCTAATTTCAATCGATATCTATGAATTCGGAGATCTCTTTGCAGGAGTTCTGATACTTGTAATCGCGGAAATATTCGCCATCGGATATGATCTGTCAGAAGAACAAAAATTAACAATATAAATTATGGCTATTGTAGTAAATATAGATGTGATGATGGCACGCCGTAAGATGTCTTTGAACGAGCTTTCTGAAAAAGTAGATATTACACCGGCGAATCTCTCTATTCTAAAAAACGGGAAAGCAAAGGCAATTCGTTTTTCTACCTTGGAAGCGATATGTCGCGTATTAAACTGTCAGCCGGGAGATATTTTAGAATATATACCAGAAACAAAAGAGGAAACAGACCATTTATAATTTTATAAACTTTAATAAAGAGAATATGAAAAAAATTTTAATTATCATCGCGTTATGCTTGCCTTTTCTCGTACAAGCACAATCCGGGAAAATCGACTTTGTCGAATACAAACTGGACAACGGATTGCACGTTATTTTGCAAGAAGACCACACTACTCCCAACATTGTAATTTCCTTGATGTACCATGTTGGTTCTAAAAACGAAGATCCGAATCTAACCGGATTTGCCCATTTTTTTGAACACCTGATGTTTGAGGGCACCCAAAATATCAAAAGACACGAGTACGACAAATATGTAATGAATGCCGGAGGGAATTTAAATGCGAATACGTTTTTCGACAGAACTTATTATTATGAATTGCTCCCGTCTAATGAACTGGCCTTAGGATTATGGCTGGAATCGGAAAGATTATTACACCCGAATATAGAAGCAATTGGGATTAAAACTCAAAAAGATGTCGTTTGTCAGGAAATGGGACAAAGCCGGGACAATCAGCCTTACGGTCGTTTACTGACGGAAACCCTTAAAAGAGCTTATACGGTACACCCTTACCAACACGATGTGCTCGGCTCGGAAGAACACATCCGGAATGCTTCCGATCAGGATTTTATTGATTTCCACAAAAAGTTTTATGTACCCAACAATGCAGTCCTGACGATAGCCGGGGATTTTAACATAGCAGAAGCCAAAAAACTCGTACACGATTACTTCAACGATATTCCGGCAGGCGCTCCCGTGATACAGCCTCCTATGAATGAACCGGTCAAAACCGCAGAAGTAAGAGACACAGCTTACGATAACATTCAGATTCCGGCGATTATTATGGCTTACCATATTCCGGGAATGAAATCCGATGATTTCTATGCTGTCTCCATGCTGAATACGCTGTTATCTGCAGGAGAAAGTTCCCGCCTTTACTCTACGATCGTAAACGACGAACAACTGGCAATGGAATTGGCCTCTACTCCTCTTCCGCTGGAACATCCGGGCCTTTCCGTCATATTAGCATTACCGAATATGGGAGTAGATTTACAAAAACTGGAAAATGCCATCGATCAAGAAGTAGAAAAAGTGAAAAAAGAACCGATTTCCGATAAAGAGTTACAAAAATTGAAGAACCAGATCGAAAATGAATTGGTCAGCAGTAATTCCACTATAGCCAGTCGGGCTGAAAATCTCGCTACTAGTTATACTTATTACAACAATACCAATCAGATCAATGAGGAACTAGGGAAATATATGGCTGTAACGAAAGAAGATCTTCAAAAAGCAGCTCAAAAATATTTTACCAAAGAAAACCGGGTAGTATTATATTATTTACCGAATAAAAAATAAACTTTCTGATCACAACAGAAAGAAAGTAAAAATAGTTGGAATCAAAATATTGAAAATTATAACATAATGAAAAAATTTACTTTTTTACTGATTGCCATTTGTTTTTCATTGTCAATCACTGCACAGGTTGACCGGAGTAAGGCTCCGGAATCGGGTCCTGCTCCCCGTGTCCATATAGGCGAATATAAAAGCTTTACCTTAGACAATGGATTAAAAGTACTCGTTGTAGAAAACAATAAAATTCCGAAGATTAATTTTAGTCTGGACATTGTTCGGGATAAAATTCTCGAAAAAGACAAAGCCGGTTACCTGAATATCGCCGGAGAGTTATGGGGAAAAGGAACAGAAAACAGAGCCCCTAAACAGTTGAACGAAGAGATTGACTTTATAGGAGCCAATTTATATACTTCTTCCGAGTCGGTAACGATCAGCGGTTTATCTAAATACAAAGATCAGATGATGGAAATTCTTTCTGATATCGTACTACATCCGACTTTTCCTCAAGAAGAATTCGATAAATTGATCCGGCGCACACAGACAGCACTTAAAACCAGTGAAGTCAGTCCTCAAGCCATTATGGAGAATATCTACAAAAAAACCTTATTCGGAGACGCTCATCCTTACGGAGACATTGTCACTCCGACAACGATCAATAATATAACGGTTGAAGATTGCAAAAATTACTATCAAACTTATATTCATCCCAATCAGGCTATTTTGATCATTGTAGGAGATATTACTCTTCATGAAGCTCAAAAACTGGCAGAAAAATATTTAGGCAATTGGAAAGCAGGACAATCTCCAACTTTCACCTACGATGTTCCCAAACAACCCCAGGGACGCCAGGTGGTATTTTCCAATAAAGATGCCGCTACACAAGCCAGCATAAACGTGGCTTATCCGATTAATTTCAAAGTAAATAGCCCGGATGCACTGGCAGCAACAGTTATGAATCAGATTCTGGGCGGCGGAGGTTTTCAGGCCAAATTATTCAAGAATCTGAGAGAGACAAAAGGTTATACTTACGGAGCGTATTCTTCTTTAAGCAAAAGTGAACTTGACGGTTCCGGAGCTTTTTCGGCTTCAGCAGAAGTGAAATCCAATATTGCCGACAGTGCTCTCATCGAAATATTCAATGAAATGCAGAATATGGTGATAGGCAACTACTCTCAGGAAGACCTTGACCGGGTAAAGAAAACCATGGCTGGTTCATTCTCCAGAAGCCTGGAATCACCTTCTACTATCGCTAGCTTTGCTTATAACATTGAAAGATTTGGATTACCTAAAGACTATTATACCACCTATCTGGAAAGACTGGATAAAATTACAAAAGAAGATGTCAATGCAGCCATCAAAAAGTATATTCATCCGGACAATAGTTATATTCTGGTAGTCAATGACCGGGGAGAAAAGAAAAAACTGGAAAAATTAGCCACAGACGGGACAATCACGGAATTGGACAATTACGGAGAGCCGTTAACTGTAAGCAACAATGTAGCTCCGAATGTAACCCCTGAAAAGGTTATAGACGCTTACTTGAAAGCCATCGGAGGGATAGAAAAAATCAAGGGGATCAAAGATATGAGCCTGACATCTGAAATGAACATACAAGGTATGAAGCTGGTAACCGATCAAAAATATCTTTTGGACGGTGCGAAACCATTGTATATGATGGAAATGTCCATGAACGGAGCTCCCATGCAAAAAATAGTATTTGACGGAACAAAAGCGTTTCTCAGCGGTGCTGGCGGAAATCAAACCTTAGAAGGCGAAAAAGTGGCAGAATTAAAAGATCAGGCTTATCCCGTATTGGAAGCAGAATACACTCAATTAGGCTATCAGCCGACTTTGGAAGGAGTAGAAAAAGTGAACGGAAAAGAGGCATACAAATTGAAGACGACTTTGGGAAAAGCCGTTACCTACTCTTTCTATGATGTAGAAAACGGTTTGAAAGTAAAAGCAGTAGGAAGCCAGGACGGTATGACACAAGAAGTTCTTTTTGAAGATTACCAGCCCACAGAATACGGAATTTTAATGCCTCTCCTCTCTAAAACCAGTATGCAAGGCATGCCCATAGAGATAAAGACGACCGATATTAAAATTAATACCGGATTAAAAGCTGAAGATTTTAAATAGGCAAACGGTCAAATCAACGATTTCAGGCAGGTTATTACATACCTGATAAAATTATCTATTGTTTCGCTGATTAACGAACCTACGGTTCTGATGAAAAAATAACAGTCAGGCCTTTCCGTTAATCAGCGAAATTTTATTTCCTTCCGAAGAAAGCATCTGTCAATCCTCAAAAACCCAGTTTATCTTAACAAAGAAATCCGCATTCCCTGCCGGCAAGTCAGCGTTTTCAAATCCGCACCTTCAATAAGGGCAACTCCTTTTGCTTCCCGGTATTCTTGGAGGTATACGCTTTCAATAGCAGGTAATAACGGTTCTCCCGCCTTACAGTTGAGGTCCTTCCCCCCTACACATCCGGCAACCAATATTCCCGCATAAAACTCCAGCCCCTGTATTTCCCGAATAAGCCCCCCCGTATCTACCACTTCCTTTACCTGATCCTGTTCTAAAACGACATAACCATTTTTTATAAGAGGATAACCGGGGAAAAAAAGATAATTGGCGGCTACTTTTCTCATTTCTTTTTAGGAGTCTGTTTTGTTTCTGTATTTTTCTGGATGGGAACGGCTTCCTGCTCCGCTTCTGTAACAGCGGTCTGTTCTGTTGTCAGCTCTATGTTTCGCCGGAATTCCGAGGCTCGTTCTTCTATAATTGCCCGTTCCGGCCGCACAGCAGATTTATTCAAACGCTGTTCGGTTTTAGAAGAAATATAAGGGCGATACAAAGTGGTTCCCCAAATTCTTCCTTTACGAAAATGCTGCTTTTTCGACTTATCGGTATCTACCATCTTTACGACTAAACGATTATAAGACGAATCTATATATTGCGACCAATTATAGAGATGCTGTAAGGTATCGGACAAAACCTTTATCTCCCGAACATGCAAGGTATCCTTATCATCCGGAGTAAGGAAAAAAGCGGTAATACGATTATTTTTACCTTTATCTAAGGTATCGAACTTTATAGTCGTGGCAAAACGATACAAACCTGCCTGGAGACTGTCTACCACTATGGTAAAGACAGGATGGGCCGTATCCAAAACAATCGTATCCAAGCGGGGAAAATAATTGACAGAATCCCTGGACCTCAATTCATTTAAAACCCGGTTTTTATCCGTGAGCCGTTTATTTAAGCTATCGATGACCACGTCATACAATTTCGAAAAAAGGGCTGTCTGGGCAGAATAATAACGCATACAGGAATCAAACTCTGCCCGATCGATCCCGTATTTCCGGAAAACAGAATTATAATAGGCATAATTTTTCTTTTCATTCTCTGCAGAATACCCTTTGGTTTGGGCAAGTGTTCCATCGGCGACATGCATATCAATCAGCAAAGCAATAAATTGCTGTTGGTCCAGAGGAACTTTTTTCTGCGAACAGGCTATAAAAATCAGCAATACACTTCCTAATATCCACATTCCCTTTATATCGAATAACTTTTTCATTTCAAAACATGCTTTAGCTTTTTATATAACTTGGAAGAAAAAATAAAATCATTCAGATTTTTATTGTCAGAATCAGCAATTTCCTCTTTAGTACCCTCCCATTCTTTCCGGCCTTCGTGTATAAATACGATTTTTTCTCCGATTTCAAACACGGAATTCATATCATGTGTGTTGACGATTGTCGTCATATCGTATTCATGTGTAATTTCCTGAATGAGATTATCGATAACAATAGCTGTCAGGGGATCTAATCCGGAATTCGGTTCATCACAAAACAAATATTTCGGTTTCAAAACAATCGCCCGCGCAATCGCCACCCTCTTTTTCATTCCTCCACTAATTTCTGCCGGATACAGGTGATCGGCATCTGTAAGATTTACTCGGCGTAAACAGAAAAGAGCCCTTTCATTTTTTTCTTTTTCCGAAAAATTAGTAAAAAGATTGAGGGGGAATTTAACATTCTCCAATACGGTTAAAGAATCGAACAAGGCACCTCCCTGAAACACGACCCCGATTTCTTCCCTTAACAACTTAATTTGCCGGGAGGTCATCGCCGTAATATCCCGATCTCCATAAAGCACCTTCCCTTTATTAATCGTATGTAAGCCAATCAGAGATTTTAACAAGACGGTTTTACCGGATCCGCTTTTGCCGATAATCAAATTCACTTTCTTGGATTCAAATACGACATTTATATCCGACAATACAGTTTTGTTATCAAAAGATTTATATAAGCCTTCTACCCGGATCATTACAATAAAATTTGGGTTAATATCAAATTGACCGTCAATATAGTAATACTACTATCTACTACGGCTTTCGTACCCGCCTTCCCCACTTCCAAAGCACCTCCCTGTACATTATATCCGTAAAAAGCCGGTATCGAAGTATAAATAAAAGCAAAGAAAAGCGTCTTTATAATGGAATAAGTGACGTAATACGGATTAAAAGAAAAATGCAAACCGTATATAAAATCTTCAAAATTGACAACCCCGCTCAACAGGCCCGATAAAAGTCCTCCGATGATTCCGATAAATACACTGAATATATAGAGGATGGGATTGATAATAAAGGAAGCTATAATCTTAGGTCCGACCAAATAAGATACCGAATTCACCCCCATTGTTTCCAAAGCTTCTATCTGTTCTGTAATCTTCATGCTCCCGATTTCAGAAGCGATATTACTTCCAATTTTTCCAGCCAATATCAAACTGACAATGGTAGAGGAAAATTCCAACAAAAGCGTCTCCCGGGTCAAATACCCGATCAAATAACGGGGAAGCAAAGGATTAGCCATATTATAGGCCGTTTGCAACGTTAAAACCGCTCCGATAAAAAAAGAAATAATGACCACCAATACAATAGAATTTAACCCCAGCTTTTCAAATTCATTCACCAGTTCTTTCATATACACACTCCTCTTTTCGGGCTTAGAGAAAGCTTTGCGTACGAACAAAATATAGGAACCAAGCCTGTATAAAAATTTCATGTTGTATTGTATTACTATTTTTACAACAGGTGCAGCTAAAAAGCGGCAAATATTGTAACAACGGTTATTTCCGTTCAAAGTTATACGAAATAATCTTTCCTTACGGAAATTTAATACAAAAAAAATAATAATTAGGAGATTTATTATTATATTCGACGACAAGAAGGAAAGAAAATAGTAAATATTTCCTTTTTATTTTTTGCTGATAGTGAAAACTTTATTGCTTTAATAAGGGAATGGCAGGCGTAGAAAAATTCTTAAATAGAAAATTCCCCTCAGAAAAAAAGAAAGGATAACCACCATTCAGAATCTTTTTTTGACTGTTTTTATAAACTTTATATATTTCATAACGTAATGAAACAAAAAGGGATTATCTCCGAAAAGCCTTTGGGATAGTTCCCGAATGGCTAAACAAAACCAACAAATTAATCCAAATCTGTTACTAGAATGATTTCAAATTCATATTGTATTATTATGGCTGGCGGTATTGGCAATCGCTTTTGGCCTGTCAGTAATCCTTCCTGTCCAAAGCAATTTTCAGATATATTACACCTCGGAAAAAGTTTTATCCGGCAAACTTATGAACGCATTCACCGGATTTTCGACAACGATCATATTTTTATTGTAACCGGAGCTGAATATGAAAACATTACTCACGAACAAATTCCGGAATTACCTTTAAAAAACATTTTAAAAGAACCTTTGAGGCGGAATACAGCTACCTGTATAACCTATGCCGCCGTTAAAATTCGGAACATAGATCCGGGAGCGACGATGGTGGTTATTCCTTCGGATCATTTCATTACAAACGATGAAGCTTATCTAAACGATCTCCAAAGCGGCATCGATTTCGTAGGGCAATCCGGAGGGTTGCTTACCATAGGAATAGAACCTTCACGAGCCGAAACCCAATACGGCTATATACAGATTAAAAACCAGGATAAAAACGAAAGGATTTCGGCTGTCAAAACGTTTACGGAAAAACCGGATATGGACTTAGCCATCAAATTTTATGAATCGGGTGAATTTTTATGGAATGCCGGCATTTTTATCTGGAAAGTTGCCGATATCCTGGAGGAAATCAAAAAACACATCTACGATTTATATGCACTTTTTGAAAAAATACCGGCTTTTAATACACCACAAGAACAAGAATATATCAATAATATTTACGGAGAATGTCCCAATCTTTCTATTGATGTCGGCATCATGGAAAAATCGAATCATGTATATGTACTAAAAGGGCAATTCGGCTGGTCGGATGTCGGTACCTGGCACGCTTTTCATGCCCTTTGCCCGAAGGATGAGAACAATAATTCTACAAATTCCCAAAAAGTATTGTTCCGCAATTCCCGTAATTGTATCGTCAACGTACCCTACCGGAAAAAAGTAATCGTTCACGGAGCGGAAGACTTGATTATTGCAGAAAATAAGAATTACTTAATGATCTGCCACATCAAAGACGAAGACCATATCAAACACTTTGAAAAACAATTGAAATACAAGAAATAAATGTTTACTGTACTAAGGATAGTTCGGGACTGATTAATGCTTGTCTGACGAACAGATGATGCTGGTGAAAGGATGGGTAATCTGACAGTATTATTTTGTTCGTCAACGAAGTATTTTCTTCTTTTTCGAAAGCAACATCCGATAGCAAGGAAAATTTCTTTTTCTACATTTACCCCTGTGAACGTTGGAACCTTTAAAGGATCACTTTGACTTCTTCAATCCGGGCATTTTTAACACTTAAAACCTCAAATACGACATTATTGATCAGGATCTTTTCGCCCTCTGCCGGAATACTTTCATTAAAATACAAAATATAGCCGGCCAATGTTTCATATTCTTCATTTTCCGGTAGATTCAAATCGTATTTTTCATTCAAGTAGTCCACTTCCAGGCGTCCGGAAAAAATATACTCATGATCGGAAACCACTTCTTCCTTCAAACTGGGATGATCGTGTTCGTCTTCGATTTCCCCGAAAATTTCCTCCATGATATCTTCAATGGTTACAATGCCCGCAGTTATACCAAATTCATCCACAACGACAGCAATACTACGTTGTTGCTTGATAAATAAATTCAACAGATGGGAAGCGGACATGGTTTCCGGCACAATAATCACTCCACTCAAAGCCTGTTCTATCGTAGCCGGATTTTTAAAGAGGGAGGAGGAATGTACATACCCGATAATATTATCTATATTTTCTTTGTAAATCAGAATACGGGATAAACCTGTTTGCACAAACAAATCTGTCAGTTCTTTCCTGTCTGCATCGATTGGAAGAGCAACCAAATCTGTCCGGGGGACAATGCATTCTCTCAGCTTTACTTCTGAAAAATCGAGTGCATTCCGGAAAAGTTTTATCTCGTGTATTTCTTCGTTCTTCTCGTCCGACACTTCTCCTTCTTCTATGAGATTGTTGAGATCTATTTTTCCAAAAGCCTTATTGGGTTCTTTTTGCTCCATTTTTTTACCCGTCACGATCCGCAACAAAACCCCTCCCAACCATACAGAAAAGTAAGTAATCGGAAAAAACAACAGGTAAAACAAAAACACAGGTACGGCAAACACCCGTAAAAAAGCATTCGGACGTAAACGGAACAATGTTTTGGGCAAAAACTCTGCAAAAACCAGAATAATTAAAGTGGTAATCAGCGTCTCTACCAGCACTTTCATGCCCAAAGAAAGGTGTAAAAAGTCCAGATAGCCGGACAAATAATCCTTCATAAAGATACCGTATATAACCATTACCACGTTATTTCCGACTAACATGGTGGTGATATACATACCGGAATTAGAAATAAAAAGGTCAATTAAGGTTTGGGAAATACTTTTATCCGTCTTATCAATTTCAATCCTCAACTTATTGGAAGCGACAAAAGCGATCTCCATACCTGAAAAGAAAGCAGATAATAAGAGACATATTAATATGACCGTAAGTGCTGACATTAGTTATTAGGCTTCATTTCAAATTGAACTTCGCCATCGGTAATATTCTTAAAAACAGGATTTTTCAGATTCTGGTCCGACTCGAAACCACCGCTACTTTCCAATATATTATTGCCGTCAATCAAGCGGCTATAGCGATCAGAATAAATCCACTCTTTTTCCATATCCCAATACAACAACTCGGTCTCCAGTCTTTTGCCTTCTGCATTCATCACGACCACCTGGTTCCGGACTTCCCAGAGTTTTTCTTTGATCAGGTTTTTAGCATACTTGGACTTCACCTCTCCGACGATCTTGCCGTCCTTATCATAAGAAATCACATGAATTCCCTGCGGGAACTCATCGTATTCTTCTTCTCCGGTATGAATTTTATTATAGAGAGGAGTATAAGCTTTATATTTTATCCGGGCAGAATCGGAATAAATCATTTCCATATTTTCGCCGGACATTTCCGGTAATGTTTTCCGGTCAGTAAGTGCATTTACCTTTTTAATATCATTTTTACAAGACAAAAGCATTATTGTCCCCAACAGAACAATAATGCTTTTATAAGAATTCATTCCTGAGAAAATCCCCATATTCTGATTACTATCTAAACCTAGCTGTAGTCGTCTCGTTGATCCAATCTCCGATTTTTACAGAAGTTCCCGAAGTAACACTTCTGAAAAAAGCTTCATCTTTACTGGGGAAGTGAGGTGAATAAGCGTTAATCAGTTTATTCGCTTCTTCGGTTACACTTGGATCTACTTGTTTGGCTTTAACAAATTTATCAACGGCAGCCCAGAATACGGAAGCATGATCGAAATCGTCTTCTCCGTAATTTTTGCTATAAGCAGCATAGGCATTTCCGATAATGATATAAGCGGCACCTAAATTCGGATTCAATTTTATAGCCTCTAAGGCATTCTTTTTGGCTTCGATTAATTGTTTCTTAGAAAGGCTGATTTGTGCCAATCTCAAATAATAATCTGCTTTATCGATGTTATCATCACTCTTTTCAATCGCTTCTTTCAAATAACTTTCTGTTTTATCGAATTCCTGCTTTTTCAAAAACATGATCGCCAAGTTATAAGCTGCCGTAGCTGTCGGCTCCTGCTTGTACAAATTTTCTGCAACCTGAGCGAACAACGGTATATCCGTACATTCACTTCTTCTCAGCAAGCTGGACACTTCTTTTAAAACCTCCAGATTTTCCGGATCCTTTTCAAATTTCGGTCCCAGGAAACTTGCCAATGTCTCACAATCAGCCACGCCGGCATTGAAGAATAAGGCGTCTATTGTATTCTTTACGTCTACATAAGCATCAGGATTCTTAGCATTTACTTTTCCTTTTTCAGCATAATCCGTAAATTTCATATACAAATTTACATAATCATCTTTCGAAATTTCTCCTTTTTTCAACAGGTCGTCAGCAACAGCAAAAGTCACTTTTACAGTCAGCGGATGGGTCTTCGCACCCTCCATTTCGTACGATTTATATAAATATCCATAAGCTTCTTTAGCAGCTGCGACATCATTCGTTTTTAAGCGATACAGATTAAATCCTTTTTTACCCAATGTGTAGCCTTCTCCAAAACGGGAATGGTCTCCAAAATATTTAATCCACTGATCATAAACCATCATCAATGTATCCACATAAGCCGGATTCTTGGTCTGCATATACATATTCATCATGATATCCTCACCTCTGACATAGGTATTTAATTGAAACCGGGGGGCATTATTGAATACATACCTCCATGCAGGCAATGCATCTTTATAATTCTTCTGTTTCACAAATTCACTGTAAATAGAGGCCTGCTCAATCGTTTTCGCACTATCGATCCCAAATTTCGAATCCAGTGTCTGAGCATTAACAACCCCTGTAAATAGACAAATACCAAACGCTAAGACAAAAAACTTCTTCATAATTATTTTTTTTATTATATCTGAATCTTTGTGTAAAAAAATCTATACCATTTTGTGTGCAAAAATAGGACTATTTTTTTAAAAACCACAGCATTGCAATATTAATTTAATATTTAGTTATTTTTTTTATTATATTCTAATATCAGGTCTAATCCGATAAAACCTAGATTTTCTTCATAAGCAACTACAGGCGATAATTTACTTTTCATATAAAAACTATTTCCGCCTGTCAGTACGACTTTTCCTTCCGGAAAATCTCTGTAAAAAGAGTCGATATATCTTTGAATTTCAAAAAGCATGCCATTCATAACCCCGTTTCGAATGGCTTCCTCGGTCGTTCTGCCCATTTCCCCAAATTCTGCATTTCCTTCCAAATAAGGCAATTTGGCTGTAAACAAATGCAAAGCACGGAAACGGATTTCCTGGCCCGGAGAAATATTACCTCCCAGAAAAACCTTCGATTTCGTCACATAATTATATGTAATAGCCGTGCCCGAATTAATCACCAGTAAATCGGTTTCCGGAAACAGACAACAAGCCCCCACACAAACGGCAACACGATCCACGCCCAAGGTTGTTGGCGACTGATAATCAATCTTCAAGGGATATTTCACCTCCTCGGATGCATCCAACCAATACGCTGCTTCTTTTTCCAATTGTACTTTTAAAGATTCTTCTATCCGTCCGCTTCCGGATAAAAAAATAGCTAACTTTTCTCCCTGCAATTTCCGTTCTTCCATCTCCTCTAGCAACTTCTCCCAACCCACTCCTATCTTTACGACTTTTCCCGGAATACAAAAAGCATATTTAAAACGGGTATTTCCGATATCTATAATTAAATTCATTCTTTTTACATTAGTTTAACTTTGGGTCTTTCTCCTCTTCTTCTTTTTCCAGAATGTTTTTGGACATTTTTTCCACATACCTGGACATTTTTTCCACATTTGTAATTTCAGTAAAGACCAAAGAAAGCTTATCGTTTTTTTCATTCATCCGGCAAGGTAACTCCTGACGTTGTACAAACTTCAGCAAACGTGTAAAAACAGCAGACGAATAAAAAGGTGAGGTTTGTTCCCCGACAAAATAGGTAATCATTTTCCCGTTTTTCACCAACACTCTCTCTATCCCCAAAGCCTGACATTTTTTTCTAATTTTTACAATTTCGATCAAACCTTTTACCTGCACAGGCAATTCTCCGAAACGATCCTGCAATTCCTTTGCAAACTTTTCTAATTGTGATCCTTCTTCGATATTATCCAGCTCCCGGTACAAACGGATTCTCTCGCTTACATTTTCGACATAAGTTTCCGGAATCAGTATCTCAAAATCTGTTTCTATACTGCATTCTGCAACGTATTCTTTACAAGCATCCTCTCGTCCGGCAGAGAAATCCGGAAATTCTTCATCCCTTAATTCCAAGAGAGCTTCGTTTAAAATGCGCTGATAAGTTTCATAACCGATTTCCGATATAAAACCGGATTGTTCTGCTCCCAGAATATTTCCGGCACCCCGGATATCCAAATCCTGCATAGCAATATTGAAACCACTCCCCAGCCCACTGAAATCCTCAATAGCCTTCAATCTGCGTCGTGCATCCGGATTCATCAATTCCAAAGAAGGCGTAAGCAAATAGCAAAAAGCCTTTTTATTCGAACGTCCCACTCTCCCCCTTAACTGATGCAAATCACTCAATCCATAATTCTGAGCCTGATTGATAATCATCGTATTGGCATTCGGAATATCCAAACCGGATTCAATGATAGTCGTAGCAATTAACACATCGTAATCGCCCCGGATAAAATCGTGCATGGTTTTTTCCAATTCTTCTCCGGGCATTTGTCCGTGAGCCACACAAGTCTTCACCTGCGGTACAATCCGGTGCAACATATCTTGTATATCCCGGATATTTTCCACCCGGTTGTGAATGAAAAAAACCTGCCCGTTACGGGATATTTCATACAATATCGCTTCCCGTATCAATTTCTCATCAAAACGATGCAATTCCGTCACAATGGGATAACGATTGGGAGGAGCTGTCCGGATAATCGACATATCTCTGGCCCCCATCAACGAAAATTGCAACGTTCGGGGAATGGGGGTTGCCGTCATGGTAATGGTATCTACATTAACTTTTAAACTTTTCAGTTTTTCTTTTACCCCGACCCCGAACTTTTGTTCTTCGTCTATAATTAAGAGCCCCAGATCCTTAAAAACAACGTCTTTTCCGGTAAGACGATGAGTACCGATGATAATGTCCACTTTCCCCTCTTTTAAAGCAGCCAAAACTTTTTTCACATCTGCGCTTTTCCTCATACGACTGATGTATTCTACCCGGCAAGGCATTCCTTCCAAACGTTTGAGAAAGGTATTATAATGCTGGAAAGCCAATATTGTCGTCGGAACGAGAACAGCCACCTGCTTGCTGTCAGCTACAGCCTTGAAAGCCGCCCGTATGGCCACTTCCGTTTTACCAAAGCCCACATCTCCGCAAACCAAACGATCCATGACTTCGGGACGTTCCATATCGCTTTTAACCGCCTCTATTGCTTTCATTTGATCCGGCGTCTCTTCATACATAAAAGAAGCCTCCATTTCTTCCTGTAAATAACTGTCTTTACTAAAAGCATAAGCCCTCTCTTTCTTCCGCTTGGCATACAAAGCGATCAATTCCCTGGCGATATCTTTGACTCTGGATTTGGTTTTTTGTTTCAGTTGATTCCAAGCTGTTCCTCCCAATCGGTTGACAGTCGGCGGAACACCGTCTTTCCCTTTGTATTTTGATATTTTGTGAAGGGAATAGAGCCCTACATACAATTCGGAATTATTCTTATATACCAATCGGATAGCTTCCTGCTCTTTCCCGTTATTATTGATTTTTACCAATCCTCCGAAGCGTCCGATCCCATGATCGACATGCACGACATAATCCCCGGGATGCAGATTCTGTAATTCTCCCAGGGTGATGGACTCCCGGCCTTTCCGAATACGGGTCGTCTGCAGTTTATATTTGTGGTAGCGGTCAAATATCTGATGTTCTGTATAAACACATATCCGCAATTGGTCATCGGAAAAACCCTCGTGAACGACTCCGTTCAGGTAAGTAAAATCTATTGAATATCCTTTGTCTGAAAAAATATCCCGAAGGCGCTGTATCTGCATATCATTGACAGAGCAGATATATATTTTATAACCTGCAGCCTGTTTGGTTTGCAAAGTATCCGCCAATAATTCAAAATGTTTATTGACTATCGGCTGAGCTTCACATTTCATATCGAGGATTTCTCCCCGGAAAAATATATCCGGTCCCCATTCTACTACACTACACGTTTCGATATAATCAAAACAGGTCTTCTCCGATATCAAGATATCTTCTTCCGTCTCCGCCTGTAAAGCCTTTAAACGATCGTACAGGAACATACCATTCTTAATCCACCAGACCGGCTTTTCCGGAAAATAATGAAAGAGTTCTGTAAATTCAAACGAATCGCTGGTATTACTGAGATCCGGTATAATAGATACCTCTTCGATCAATTGTTCTGAAAGCTGAGTCTCCACGTCAAAAAAACGGATACTCTCCACCTCATTCCCAAAAAAATCAATCCGTACGGGCCGTTCCTCTGCAAAAGAATAAACATCGACAATACTTCCCCGTATCGAAAATTGTCCGGGCTCATACACAAAGTCATTCCGCACAAAATTATATTGCTCCAGTAATTCTTCCACGAAAGAAATAGACAAATGATCGCCTTTGTGTATAATCATCGACAGGCGGGATAACACTTCTTTCGCAACCACTTTCTCTGCCAAAGCTTCCGGATAAGTAACCAGAACCTGGGAACGCGCATTAGCAATATTTTTCAGTACTTCTGTCCGCACTAGTACCGAGTCGTTGTCTTTTTCTTCCCGCTGAATGGTCCGGCGATAAGAAGAAGGCAAAAAACTCACTTTCGACTCCTCGGTAAAAGCCAGCATATCATTGTAAAAGTAAGCAGCTTCTTCCCGGTCGTTCAACACGATCACCCGAAATCCCGGGCGGGCTTTTAACATTGCACTGGTAATCACCGCCGTCACCGACCCTGCATTATTGACAAGTCTGTATTTGCCTACACCTTGCAATTTGGCGGTTAATTTCCCAATAACCGCCGAAGACAAATAGGTCCCTAATAATTCCTTTATATCCAACTTCTTTTTTTTACAAAAATAAAAACTATATACCGAATATTGAATAGAAGAAAAGAAAAATAAAACGAAGCCCTTCAGAAAGTGGTTCCGTAAAACAGAAGAAAAATAGAAAAAGTCATTAACTTTGTTGAAAATCGAAATTCAAAAACAAAAAGATATGCATATCGTATTTTTAGAATCCCTGGGAGTATGTGAATGTGTGATTTCACAATTATGTGAACCCTTAAAAAAAGCAGGCCACACGATCACCTATTACCCCGACAGAAATGAAGAGGAAGAGGTATTAATCGAAAGAGGACATAAAGCCGACATTATCGTAGTGAGTAATATCCCACTGCGCAAGCACTTTCTGGATCATTGTCCCAATCTGAAAATGATTTCCGTCGCATTCACCGGTTTAGATCATATCGATCTGGAAACGTGCCGGCAGCGGGGCATAACTGTCCGCAATGCTGCCGGCTACTCAACTCATGCCGTAGCAGAATTAGCGATAGGGATGATGATCGCTGTGTACCGTAAAATCGTAGGGGGAGATGCTATCACCCGTCTGGGAGGAGACCGGAAAAATTTTCTCGGAACAGAATTACACCAGAAAACCCTGGGTATTATCGGTACAGGAGCTATCGGCTATCAGGTCGCCCGCTTAGGACTTGCCTTTGGCTGCCGGGTCATCGCTTACAACCGTACCCCCAGAGAATTGGAAAATATCCGCATGGTAGACAAAAATACCCTTTTACAAGAAGCGGATATCATTTCCTTACACATCCCTCTTACCCCCGAAACAAAGGATTTTATAGGAGAAGCGGAATTTAAGCTCATGCAACCCCATGCCATCCTTATCAACACAGCCAGGGGACCTATTGTCAATAAAAAGGCTCTTCATGAAGCTTTAAGAAAAAGTAAAATTGCAGGGGCAGCCGTGGACGTATACGATCAGGAACCTCCTTTACCGGGAAATTATGAATTACTGAATGCCCCGAACTTACTTATGCTTCCTCATATCGGATATGCGACGAAGGAAGCATTTGCGGAAAGGGTCAAAATTGTTGTTCGAAATATAGAGGAATGGTTGCAATAAACCATTTCCCCTTTTTCATGAAACGCCAAAAGGATGTCTAAACTCACCTTATTTTTCCTCTGTTTGTTTTGTTCTTGTTGCGGAAATGAGTTCCGGCTCCATATTCATGTCAAAAATCTGCCGGAAAAGAGTAATCCCCTGCTATTGCGTATTTACAACGGAAATACGTATGTTTTAGATAGCTTGCCCAGCCGGCAAAAAGATTTATTATCTTTTCAGATTCCGGCCTCTACGCATACAGGGATGTTCAGACTTATACTAAATCCTTCTTCCGGTTCTTTACATACGGGCGAACCAACGAAAACCCTGGACATTTTATTCAACAAAGCAGCTATCGACTTATCGGTAGATTACAATGATCCCTCTAATTCTATTCAGGTTCTTCAATCCCCGGAAAACAAAATCTACTTCGATTTCCAAAAAAAAGACCAGTACTTGCTTCACCGAATTGCCTCCTTGGAACAAATCATCGGTCAATATCCGGTCCGGGACGAATTTTATCATTCCTCTCTTCAAGCTTATGAAAACTGTCAGCTGGAAAGAGAAAAATACATTGACAGCTTGGTTTGCCTCTATCCCGGTACACTAGCGGCCCGAATCATTCTTCAGCAGAAACAACCTTTTATTCCAGCTCCTAGCACAAAGCAAGAAAGAGACTCTATTTATAAAAACCATTATCTGGACCATATCGATTTTAAAGATACCACTCTCCTCTATACCAATGTTTATACAGACAGGCTATTTCAATATCTCCGCTTTTTCCTGGATCCCCACTCAAGTCTCCCAGAAAACGAAACCCTCGTCATCCAAGCCTTGGAGAAGATCATACCCCAGATCAGCGAAAATGAACAAGTCCGTTCTGCTTTATTGAAATTTTTAACGGCCGGTTTCAAAAGCATGAAAATGAACGGAGTTTTAGTATACCTTTCCAATTCTTATACCGGACAATGCGGTGGTTCTATCAATTTAATCGAAGAACGGTTACACGGATACGAAAAAATGATTCCCGGCTATAAGATCCCTCCTCTTCTTGTAACAGATATTCAGGATCAACCCATCGATATCGAATCAGAACTGAGCCCTTATACCCTTCTTTTATTCTGGCAAACCAGCTGTACTCATTGTAAAACGCTTTTATCCGCTCTTTCTTCCCTCCGAAAAGAAGGTGTTTTCACCCCTGTAAAAGTCATCGGTATTTCTATCGACGAGGAAAAAGAGAACTGGATTGAATTTTCCCGGAATTTCCCTATGGACTGGATAAATACATTTGCTGGAGGAGGTTTTTACGGCCCGGCAGCTTCCCGCTTTAACCTTTTTGCCACTCCTTCTCTATTCCTGTTGGATGAAAATCACCGTATTTTATCCAAACCAACAACCCTGGAGGAACTAAAAAGAGACATCGAGGACCTGAAATAAACAAAAGTTACCCCAACCTTAATTCGTTCAGCTCTCCTTTTCTTTTAAGCTTTCCCGACCAAAGCGGTCCACCTTCTCACTCTTTAAAATAGATCCGTTTCACCCGTTGAGCAACTCCGGTCAGCACCTCGTAAGGAATAGTATCCAATTTTTCAGCGATCTCCGTCACGGGAATATCTTTTCCGAAAATCTCTACTTCATCCCCTACCTGGGTATCCGTATCCGTAACATCCAGCATACAGGTATCCATACAAATATTTCCGATAATCGGCACCCTTTTCCCTCTCACTAGCATCTCTCCCTTTCCATTACTCAAATGCCGGTTTAAACCGTCGGCATAGCCGACCGGGACGACAGCAATACGGGAATCCCGTTTGGTAATTCCTCTGCGGCCATACCCGATTGTCTGATCCGCCGGCACATTTCTGACAGAAGATATATAAGTCTTAAAAGAACTAACCGGTTGCAAAACCGCTCCGGCAGCACTAATTCCATGCAAACCGATCCCCAGGCGGACCATATCGAAACTATATTCCGGGAACCGTTCTATTCCGGCAGAATTCAGAATATGACGCATAATCTTATGATCAAAATGCTGCTGTATCTGTCTGGTCATTGTACTAAAACATTCCACCTGTTGCCGGGTAAAAGCATCATGCCGGGCTTCATCACTTCCGGCCAGATGAGAAAAGACCGTCTGTATCCTCACATGCCTTTTTTCTTTAAAGAAAGCCAATAAATCAGGGATATCTTTCCTATCCAGCCCGGAACGGTTCATACCGGTATTCAATTTTAAATGTACAGGATAATTTTCAATTCCGTGTTTGACTAAAACCCTGTCAAAAGCTCTCAGTATTTCTAAAGAATAAATCTCCGGTTCCAAGCAAAACTCAATCATATTGTCAAAAGCTTCCGGCTGTGGATTCATAACAGCAATGGGTATACTGATTCCCTCCGCCCGGAGCGCTACACCTTCATCTGCAAAAGCCACCATTAAATAATCAACTCCCTGATACTGTAATAAACTAGCCACTTCGCCGGAACCGGAACCATAGGAAAAAGCTTTTACCATTACGGCTAATTGAGTATGTTCCGGAATCAAAGCACGAAAGTAATTCAGATTCGCAATCATCGCATCCATATCGACTTCTAAAACGGTATTATGACTTTGCTTTTGAAGAAATCCGGCTATAAACTCAAAACGGAATTGCCGGGCCCCTTTAATCAAAATGACCTGTTCCCGGAAATTTTCTCGATTCTCCTGTTTTAAAAAGCTGTCGGTATCCGCATAAAAACGGGCAGGCATAGGAAAATAAGAACTGTACCGGGAAAGCTGACTTCCGATACCAATAAATAAAGAAACTTCCGCCCGCTTTAAACTCTCTGCGATTTCCTGATAAAGCACTTTTTCCTCAGAACCTGTATCGATAAAATCCGAAAGAATAACAGCCCTCTCTTTTGCTTCATCCTGCATCATTAATGTATTTAAAGCCAAATGAAAAGAAGCTGCATCGGAATTATAATAATCGTTTATCAGCACACAATCGTTAATGCCCTCTTTTATCTCCATACGCATCGCTATCGGTTGTAAAGAAGCTACCCGTTCGGCAATGTGTTCAAAAGGTATTTTTTTCCATAGCAGGACACAAACAGCATTCATACAATTTTCGTAAGCAGCCTCGTCCGGAAAAGGAATGACAAGCTCAAAGCTCTTCCCCTGATAGCTAATAACTACTTTACGTTCCTTCTCATTCTTTTGAAGAGTCTTACATCTGACCTCAGCCTCTTCCTCCTCCCCCCAACTCATTATCCGGGCTTGTCCATTGAAACTTCGAATGGTTTCCAATGCTTCTCCCTGCTGTCCGATCACCATCCGGCAATGCCGGAACAAAATTGCTTTTTCAGCTAATTTTTCAGCCAAAGAGGTAAAATTTTCCCCGTGAGCATCGCCTAAATGGGTGAAAATACCAATATCCGGCCGGATCATCTGTTCCAACTTTTCCATTTCTCCCGGAAAAGAAATTCCCGCTTCGATTAAGGCAATCTGAGTCGATTCCCCTATTCCACACAACGATAGGGGAACTCCTACCTGGGAATTATAGCTCCGGGGACTCCGATAAACGGAAAAATTTCCCGACAGCAATTGATACAACCATTCTTTTACAATCGTTTTTCCATTGCTACCGGCTATGCCGATTACTTCAGCTTTTTTCTCCCGCCTGTATCTCCCGGCATATTCCTGCAAAGCTTCCAGCACATTTTCAACTTCGTAAAACCGGGCTTCTTTCAGTCCGGCAAATTCTTTTCTCTTTTCACTGATCACAAAATCCCGCACTCCCCGTTCGTATAATCCCTGTACATAATCATGTCCATCATGGTTTTTCCCTTTTAATGCAAAAAACATAGTCGCTTCGGGAGCAATTACAGAACGGCTGTCAATACTAATTTCCATCTTTTATTTATTTTACCACATTCACTGTTTTCCTGTAAAAAAGCTCAACAGGGGGCTACGGGTTGCCGTTTTCTATCACAACAAAGGGGCAAACAAACGGGCAACCGATTCCTGAACTTTCTGCCATCTGGTCCGGAACTTCCAACGATGCATGCTTTCTTCTTCGCTATCCTTTAAATCTTCCATAAAATAAGTAGCCAGATTTTTAGCCACATTCCGGTCATAAACAATCAAATTTACCTCAAAATTCTCCTCAAAACTCCGCATATCTACATTCGCTGTCCCTACACTGCCGACAATTCCATCCACGACAATTACCTTGCTGTGGTTAATTCCTTTTTGGTACCAATAGACTTTCACCCCAGCCTCTAAGAGTTCTTCCACATACGAACGCGAACACCAATTTGTCAGGTAAGAATCCGATTTATGCGGCAAAAGTATACGCACGTCTACTCCTCCCATGGCCGCTGCTTTTAAGCAACTTAAAGTGGTTTCCCCCGGCATAAAATAGGGGGTAGAAATAAACACGTAATGCCTGGCCATATTAATAAGCGTAAAATAAGCCTGTTGTATGGAAGCCCAATCGCTATCGGGCCCCGAAGCGACCGTTTGTACCACTACATTTCCGTCCTCCCGTTTATAAGGCATATACTCTTCCTTATTCAGTAACAGTTCCTGCCGCACAAAATACCAGTCTATTAAAAACACGATTTGTAAAGAAGTGACAGCTTCCCCTCTTACGCGCACATGAGTATCCCGCCAAACACCGATCCCCGGAACTCCTGTCAGATAGCGGTCTGCAAAATTCAACCCGCCGACAAATGCTGTCTCCCCATCAATCACTACAATTTTACGGTGATTCCGGTAATTGGCTTTATCGGCTATCCGGTGAAAACGTACCGGCAGGAAAGGATAAATCTGTATACCTGCCGCCCGCATCTCCCGAATATAGCTCTTCGGCAAACTCCAACAGCCCACATCGTCATAAATACAACGGACTTCTACTCCGGCCTTTGCTTTAGCTATGAGTAACTCTTTCAAGCGAGTAGCCAATTCTCCTTTCTCTATAATGTAATACTCCAGATGAATATACCGGCGGGCTTTCGACAAAGCCGTAAAAATGGCCGGGAAAGTCTCCTTTCCATTATTCAAAACATCCACTTTATTGTAACGGGTCAACAAAGCTTTGCTATTGTTCAACAACAATGTCATGAGCTTGCGCACCTCCTTCATATCTTCTTTTTTCAGAAGTTCCGCTTTCTTCAAACGTTGTTTCTGATCCTCGCTCATATACTGCAACCACTTCATATCCCCCAATCCTTTCATAGAAAACATCTTACTCTTGCGGTAGTTCACCCCAAAATAAATATAGAAAATCATCCCGAGAAAAGGCACCATCAAAACGACTACAACCCATGCCAAAGTACGTACCGGATTACGGTTTTCCATCACGATATTGAATACAATCGTCAGGATTGTAAGAAAATACAATATCACTCCGGCATAAACGATAATAACAGACCAATTCATAATCCTGGATCATCCATATCTAAAATTCTTGTCGTATCAGAGAATTTAAAATTAAATTTTCTAAACAAATAATATACCAAATTATTTCATCCTCTTCCCAAACGGATATGGTTATATCAGCACATTTTCGTATTTTTGCTTTATGAACAATACCCTGTTTTCTCTAACACAATACGCATTATCAGAGCTGAAAGATACATATAGCGAGAACGAAATCCGCAGTATTTGCCGGCTCATTTTTATGGATGTTTTAAAATATACAAATATAAATATCCATCTCAAGAAATACGAAAGTTTACCGGAAAGCTTTGTAAATAAATTTTATGACATCACGGTCCGCCTGAAAAAAAATGAACCGATTCAGTATATTATCGGAGAGACAGAATTTGCCGGTCTAAGATTTAAACTCAGTCCGGCAGTGCTTATTCCACGTCCTGAAACAGAGGAATTAATCTATTGGATAAAAGAATCTGTTATTTCTCCCCGACAGGTTTTGGATATCGGTACAGGAAGCGGTTGCATTGCCATCACATTAGCTCGCATTTTCTCTTCAGCCCGTGTACAGGCGGTGGATGTATCCGAAGAAGCTTTACAAATTGCCCGTCATAATGCCATCTCGAATGCAGCTCCCGTCTTATTTCAACAAAAAGATATTTTAAATTACAAAGCCGAAAAAGAAGAAAAATACGATTTAATCGTCAGTAATCCTCCTTATGTCCGCCAATGCGAAAAGAAAAAAATGCAAAAACAGGTACTGGATTTTGAACCTCCTCAGGCTCTTTTCGTACCGGATGAGTCTCCCTTGCTTTTTTACCATCAGATTGCAAAACTGGCCCAAGCAATACTCCTTCCCGAAGGTTCTCTCTTCTTTGAAATTAACGAAGCTTTCGGAAAAGAAATACAAGAAATGCTCCGGCAATTTAACTATCAGCATATCGAATTGAAACAGGATATATTTGGGAAAGACCGCTTCGTAAAATGTAAAAAGTGAAACTGTTCAAGGGTTAAATACAGAAACGAAAAATACCTAAAAAGTTAATACATAATGGATACCTCCAAAGCACTCAAGACGGTGACAACTTTATGCAGTAAAAAAGAATATTGCCGGCAGGAAATCCGGCAAAAATTGGAAAAATGGGAAATTGCGGAAAAGGATATCGATACGATTCTTGAATTTCTGCAAAAGAATAATTTTATAAACGAACAGCGCTATGCTCAATTTTACGCGCGGGATAAATTCCGTTTCAATAAATGGGGAAAACAGAAAATTTCCCTCATGCTCAAACAAAAAGAAATTGCGCCGGATTTTATTTCCCAAGCTTTAAGCGAACTGGACAAAGAGGCTTACGAACAAACCTGCCTGCAATTATTCCGGCAAAAACAGCTGAAATTCAAAGAAAAAAAAGACATTCAAAATACCCCCCGCCTGGTTAGGTTCGGTCTGAGCCGTGGCTTCGATTACGATACAATCAGGCGTTGCCTGGATTTATTAAAAGCAGAAAATCATTCCGCTTTCCCGGAAAATACTAGGGACGATGTATGGGATGAGTAAATACAAAACGAGCTCCGCCTGTATAATCTTTATCTACCCAAATCTCTCCTCCCAACATATTGACCGTAATCCGGCAAATAGCCAAACCCAGTCCCGTTCCCTGCGCATATTCATTCAATTTGGCAAAGCGGTCGAAAATCACCTGCTGTTTCTCCAATGGAATTCCACAACCTGTATCTGTAACAGAAAAAAATACTTTATTGCCGGGTTCATCGATTTTCAGATCCAGCCGAATTTCGCCATTTTCGGTAAACTTATTTGCATTGGACAATAAATTGATAAGAATTTGTTGTAAACGCTGTCCATCTGTCTCTATTTCGAAAGTCTCTACGGCAGGATTAAATACATATACGACACCCCCCTTACGGGAACAAGCTGTGGTAGAAAGAATTCCCCTGCACAAATGAATTAAATCATGTTTCTCGTAAGTAAATTTCAACCGTCCTGTCTCTAAACGGGAAATATCCAAAATATCATTAATCAAACGCAATAACAAGTCTGAATTGGTTTGAATAATATTGACAAACCTTTGCCTTTCATCTTCCGAAAAATCATCCGAAACCAAAACATTAGAGAATCCGACAATTGCATTCAAGGGGGTCCGTATCTCATGACTCATGTTAGCCAGGAAAGCAGACTTCAGACGATCGGACTCCTCCGCTTTTTCCTTCGCAGCCACCAACTCAATTTCCGATTCTTCTAATTCATCTTTCAATTTTTTCGTCCTCAGATAAAAATACAACGTAATAAAGAACCCGACCAATAAGAAAAGAAAAGCCAAAGCTATAAGCGTCAGTTGGAAACGATATTTTTCCCAGAAACTGATATCTTTATTCAGGAGCTTAGCCCCTTGAGGTAAAATTTTCTCACTTAATCCTGCTTCTTTTAATTTATGAGCATCAAACTCATACCGATTGGGAATAAACTGTATAATCTTCCTGATTTCCCCATTTTTCTTTTCCAGAACAGCGTTTGCCTGACGAGCCAAATCTTTTCCAATCGTCCGGTAGGAAGGAATATATCCTCCCAAAGCCCAATGTCCCAACCCGATAGAAGTCATAGAAAATGCCGGCAACTTCGGATTTGCAGACATCATGGAATAAGTAGCATTCCGCATAAAATAGCCTTCATTTTTATCAACCCTCCAAGTTCCCATTAATATCACGGTATTTTCCGGCAACTTTGCAATTTTATCTACAATTGTATAAATCGTATGTTTTCTTCCATCCAAAAGTATGAGATCGATATCCGGAAATTTTTGCATTTCTTTTTTTACATAGGCTTGCAATGTCACCCCGCCATAACTATTGTCCGACACAAAAGCGATATGCTGTACGTTCGGATAAAAATCCCGGATCAATTGTACATTTTTCTCTATATCATAATCATATAAATAACCGGCTACCTTAATTTTCTGTTCTTGTAATACGTCCAGACTCTCCGGTTCCCAATTCTTTAAATCAACCGTATCATCTGGTAAGATAATGGCATTCCGGCTCACCATTCCACAGAGAAGAGGAATTTCGTACATAACCTGCTCCTGGGAAATATAAGAGGCCCAAGCTTCCTGTCCCAATAAAATAACCAAAGCCGGACGCCGTTCCCCCCTGTATTTATCGAAAATATTTTTCATATAAGATTTCCAGAGCGGCGCTTCTGAAAAACTCTTGCAGTTCATATTTTCAATAACGACCGGATGGGTACCTCCCAGAAGTTTATACTCTTCCAAAAACTCGGAAATATTCTGAGAAGTTTGAAAGGTTTCAGGATTATAAGAACTGATTATCAAAATAGGGCGTTCGTGTTCTTCCGCAAAAACCCCGGCGGTACTTTGCAGAAATAAGAAAAGAAAAAACACACTTCTTAGAACCCAATGCCTAATCACATTTATCACCTTTTATATGAATTGGGACAAAGATATTCAATTTTAATTTGATTTTTATATATTTGAAGGAAATATAACTTAAACAATAGTAAATGCCTAACTCTTGCATCCTATACAAACAGCTTTACCCCATTTTGTCCCCGGACTTTCTTACTCCCTTTTTCATTTACTCTGTGAAAGGAGTGATACGGATAAACCAAAGCATAACAATAAACGATTAAATCGAATACAGAATGACATCCCCCCTCATTGACCCGGAACAATTCTTTACCTCTCAATTAAAGGATTTTAAAATAGCACAAACGAATTTTTTGAACCTTCAAAAAGCCCTGTACAGAACGCTTAAGGGGGATCACTTTCTTTTTCAGCTTCAATATAACCCGGAACGGATCCGTTCTACTGCCGCCAAAGTAGATGAAAAGACACTGAAGGAACGCAAGTGTTTCCTTTGTGCCGCAAACCTTTTACCAGGACAAAAAGGCATTCCCTACAGGAATAAATACAATATTTTCATTAATCCTTATCCAATATTCGACAGACATTTCACAATTCCGGACCGCCACCATACACCACAATTAATAGACGGGCGTTTCGGGGATATGTTAATGCTGGCAAAAGATTTCCCCGCTTATACTTTTTTTTACAACGGCCCAAAATGCGGAGCTTCTGCCCCTGATCATTTTCATTTTCAAATGGCAACGCGAGGGGTGATGCCTGTGGAAAAGGAAATCGAGAACTGCACAGTACTCCGGCAAACCCATTCTTATCAAATCGGTACGATTGAAAATTATATGCGTAAAATCATTGTCCTTACCTCCGATCAACCCGATTTACTGGAAAATTTATTTCTGCAAATCCTGTCTTTGCTGAGCCAAAATATCCCTTCCCAACCCGAACCGATGATCAATCTCCTTTGCTGGTATACCTCCTCCTACTGGAATGTAATTATTTTCCCCCGTCGGGGTTTACGCCCCCGGCAATTTTACGAAGAAGGAAATGACAAAATATTATTCAGTCCTGGCTGCGTCGACTTTGCAGGACTACTCGTAACCCCTAGAAAAGAGGATTATGACCGCTACACACCGGAATTACTAGCCGATTTATTCGGACAACTCACGTTGACAAATGAAACATGGGAAAAATTATCTTCTTCTCTTCGTACCTTAATTCCAACGAATTAATATTTCCTTGCTATCCCGTTCTACCTATCTTCCAGCCTCCTTCAGGAAACGTTCGAGTATTTAAACTTTTCATCCGATAATCATTCCGACAACCGTAGCAGAAAGCAAGGATGCCAAGGTCCCGGCCAGCAGAGCCCTCATTCCAAATTTTGCCAGTAACGGCTTATTTTTAGGAGTTAATCCCCCGATTCCTCCGATTTGAATTCCGATAGAAGCGAAATTTGCAAAGCCACAAAGGAAATAAGTACACATAATAATAGATTTTGCCTGTGCAAAGGCTCCAGCAGCTTTTAAATTGGCCAAATCCACATACCCGATAAATTCCGTCATAATCACCTTTTGCCCCAGAAGACTTCCGGCATACACCATATCGTCAGCAGAAATTCCAATCAGCCACATCAAAGGAGAAATAGCATATCCCAATATAAATTGTAAGTTAAAAGCAGTACTACGCCCATCCGTCACCTGAGCCACCCATTCATTCAGACCGACCAAACTACCAAATTTGGTAAATAAATAATTGGCAAAAGCAATAAAAGCAACAAACACCAATAACATACCCGCTACATTGACAGCCAATTTTACACCCTCAGCAGCCCCGTTAGAAATCGCATCCAATATATTTTTACCCACTTTATTCTTAGAGATCTGTATATTATTATTCACTTTCTGAGTCTGGGGAACCAGCAATTTGGCAAACACAACAGCTCCGGGGGCAGCCATCACAGATGCAGCCAGTAAATGCTTGGCAAAGACCAACCTTTGTACAGGATCATCCCCCCCCAAAAAACTGATATAAGCCGCCAAAACCCCTCCGGCAATAGTTGCCATACCCCCTGTCATCACTAAAAATATCTCCGAAGGACTCATATCATCCAAATATTCTTTAATCATTAAAGGTGCTTCTGTCTGACCTAGAAATATATTTCCGGCCACCGATAGAGATTCCATTCCGGAAATATTCATCAGTTTCGTCATTCCCCAAGCTAATGCATACACTATTTTTTGAATAATGCCTAAATAAAATAACAAAGAAGTCAAGGCAGAGAAAAATATAATAGTCGGTAAAACCTGAAAAGCAAAAATGTAACCCGTTTTGGTGGTATCCATTAAATCCCCCAAAAGAAAAACACTTCCTTCTTTGGTAAAATCCAGAATCGTAACAAATATTTTTCCAAAAAATTCAAAAAAAGCCTGTACAAAAGGTACATAAAGCACGCCAATAGCCAATAAAAGCTGTATCACCAAACCTATTCCCACTACTTTCCAGGAAATCGCCTTCCGGTTGCTACTAAACAACCACGCAATTCCGATCAACGTGGCAATTCCCAACAAACCTCTCAGGACAGACATAAACGAAATATGACTTTCAATATTGATAGCACTTTGAATTCCACTTCCAGACTGAGCAAATAAATCCCCTGTAAACAATAAAAATACAGGCAATAAACACATTATTTTTTTTAAAACACCACACATATAGAACAATTTAAATAGCCGATAAAATCTGAATAACGATCTGTACTTCATACAGATTCCGAACTCCTTCTATTATTTAAAACGTTTTCTTTCTAAAGAACGGTTAAAGTTAAAAGATAAATATTAAAATCCGAAAATTCTGTTCCACTTTTCTGAAGATATAAAGAAGGTAAACCCAAATTAAAATTTTGACTTTTTGAAGTTTAACATTTTCTTAAAACCGAGGCTGTACGCTACAGACCGGCGGATCAAAACACCTTGATTTACCTCTGTTTTCAGAACCGGAAGTCGGCCTACCGAAAATCTGAAGACTTTTGCTCCTCAGGCTTACAAAGCCGCTATTTCGTACCAAAAGTTCTGGGAGGAAGGTTTCTTTTACTCCTTCTTTACTCATAGATCAACTGATAATCCCGTTCTTTCCCTTTTTTAAACCATTGTGCAGGGATCACTTTCCAATCGTTCCGGCATTGAGGATTCAATACTTTTTTCTCCAGAATATATTCCATTAAATAATAACGTACATCTTTAGGCATTATTTTTATGACCCGAGCTTCCATCTCTGCTTTACTCCAACCCAATCCCATTGAAAGGTGTCCTCCACCTCCATTTCCCCGATAAGAATTAATCGCAACCTGATAGGTGCGGTTTTCATCAAAAAGCGAGCCGTCGGACATCGAATGTATTTCTACCCGCTTTCCTTTAGGCTTTGTCACATCTACAGTGTATTTTATACCTGCTGCACAAGAATAATTGAAAAAATCTGTAGCTAACACGTATTTTCCTCTATTATTTTTTATCAGCTTTCCGGCAGAATCCGTCTTAAAACGCAATAAATGATCCCGGTCTGAAGTCATGGTATTGTATTGCAAACCGTAAGCATATTCCAGATATTGACCGATTTCCTTACCGGTAAAGGCCATTATATAAAGACCATTCTCATAACTATACAGGTTAAACATATCCCGTATAGTCACGGTTCCTTTCTCAATCAAAGCATCCATTTGTAAAACGGTGCTAAAAGAAACATCTGCCCCCGTGGCCGTCAGCTGTGCATTATGAATAAAATCAGTGAAAGCTGAAGGTCCAAAAATCCCATCCCGTCCGGATAAAGTTTCTCGAAATTCTCCGATCTCTCCTCCAATATAATTTTTCACTTTATTCCTTTCCGGAGCAAAATAAGCCAGATAAGTCGAATCCTTAGGTACTTCAGCCAAAGGAATCAATTCTGTCGTAATCTTTTTAGCATACTGTTTCCCTTTTCGACTCAATTCCACCTCAATTTTCCCAAGATAAGTGGAATGGGATTTCGGATCCAGAATAACTACTTTATGCCCCCCTTTATCGATTACCTCCATCTGCTTCTCCTGATGATCGTGTCCCAAAATGACGAGATCGAATCCCTCTACCTGCTGAGCAACTAAAACTCCGGCATTTTCATTTCGGGGAGTATGTGCATTTTCTCCGGCATAATTATAATCGAAACCTGCATGAAAAAGTCCGATTAATAAATCCGGTTGCTCTTCTTTTTGTATTTTAGAAACCCAATATTGGGCCGTTTCTATCATATCTTTAAATTCCATACCTTCCCACAATTTTTTAGGCAACCATTTATAAATCCCTGGAGTAGTCATCCCCACTATGGCGATTTTGATTCCTTTGCGGTAGAGTACTGTATACGGCTTAAAATAAGGTTCTCCTGTCGATTCCCGGACTGTATTGGCAGAAAGCCAGGGGAAATTCAACTCTTTCACCACTTTATCATACACAGGATGTCCGGCTTCTATATCGTGATTTCCGACAGAAGCCGCATCGTATTTCAGGTAATTCATCACCTGAGCCGTCAGATTAATGCCGGAAGTATCGACAAAATTATAATAATAATTTGTCGGCTGTCCCTGTAAAAAATCCCCATTATCCAACAACAGCACAGCTGTACTGTCTTTTGCCCTTGCCGCTTTTATATAATAAGAAACATTCGCCAAACTACTACGGCTCTCTCGATTTCGCTTTAAATCATAGTCAAAAATTGTACCGTGAACATCCGAAGTACAGTAAATTGTCAAAGCGACCTTTTCTGGTTTTGAATCACAAGATAAAGCCAAACTGACCAACAAAATCAGCCCGGGCAAAAGTTTCCAAAAATTCAATTTCATAGATACAAATTTAATGATCACACACCTTACTGGTTTCCTTTTCTAATTCACCTCAACTTCATCTACAAATAAATAGGGAGCAGCTCCGGAAGCCGGATGCCCTTCCGGTAAACGTTTTTTACGTTCCACGACAACTTTTATAAAACGCCCCTCTCCCTTTTCCACTTCTATATCCAGTTTTTTTATCCCCTTGGTTTGCATATCTTTTAAGGAATCAATATTTTTCAATTCTGCGACTTTAAAATAATACTGATCTCCGTTGGATTGATAAACTTTTATGGATTCTGGCAAACATATCCGATCGGAGGGACGATTTAAACAACTGACACTTACTTTTGTATATGTCGTCGGTTGTTCCATGTCTATCACCAAAACAATATCGTCGATAGAAGTTCCCAGCCAATTGCCATCCTGGAAATCTTCACTTCCCCGCACTCCGTCCGTTAAACTCATTCCTCCCTGAGCAGAATAAGTCAATGCCAACTGGCTCGACAAAGTTACTTTTTTAAAAGCCGATTTGCTGAATGTAAAATGTTTTTGATATTCTTTTCCCAAAGGCTCTCCTTCCCGGAACAGCAAAGCTTTTACAGAACAGTTTTCCCGTATTTTCAACTTATCTTTGTAAAGAGGCGACTCCAGAGTCGGCTTATTTCCATCCAAAGTATAGTGAATTTCATATTTTCCTCCTGTAGGAGCTAATGTCAATTCCAATTCCTTTTTCTCCCGATTTAGCTTTGTTGTTCCGATTACCGACAAAATGTGTTTGGCATAATTATATCCCAAAGCATCATATCGTCCCGACAAAGCCACAATCCGATTGATGAAACTGGCATAATCTTTTTCAGAGGCGGGAGTCCATGCCACTTCCGATAAAGCTGCCAAACGCGGCAAAACCATATATTGTACATGCTTAAAATCTTTTATATATTCCGTCCAGGTGTTCGCCTGAACCCCAATCACCATTTTACTCTCTTCCGGATTTAATCCCAAAGTGGGCTCTAAGCTGTATACTTTTTCAATAGGTAAATACCCGCCGATAGCAAATGGTTCTTTCTCCCGGTCTAAAGCCTGATAATAATCCAGATAAACATACGTATTAGGTGCCATAATCACCTGATTTCCCTGTTTAGCTGCTTCAATTCCTCCCCGGGTTCCTCTCCAGGACATAATCGTAGCCGTTTTAGAAATCCCTCCTTCCAGGATTTCATCCCAACCGATTATTTTCCGCCCTTTTGAATTCAAATATTTTTCCATACGATGTACAAAATAACTTTGCAATTCGTATTCATTCTTCAGGTTTTCTTTTTTAATCCGTCGCTGACATTTCGGGCATTTTTTCCAGGCTTCTTTCGGACATTCATCCCCTCCCACATGTATAAATTCAGAAGGGAAAAGGGAGATTACTTCATCAAAAACATCCTCAAAAAACTGAAATGTCTTTTCACTTCCGGCACAATACACATCTTCAAAAACACCCCACTCCTTTACCACCTCATAAGGTCCTCCTGTACATCCCAGCCAAGGATAAGAAGCCAAAGCCGCCCCAGCATGTCCTGGAAGCTCGATTTCAGGAATTACGGTAATATAACGATCGGCAGCATATTTAACAATTTCTTTTACCTCTTCCTGGGAATAGTATCCCCCATAAGGCTGTCCATCATACTTTCCGCTATTCCGTCCGATCACCGTTTCCTTGCGCATGCTCCCGACTTTTGTCAATTCCGGATATTTCTTTATCTCGATTCGCCACCCCTGATCATCCGTCAAATGCCAATGAAACCGATTTAGTTTGTGTAAAGCCAGCATATCGATAAAAGTCTTTATATCCTTCACCGTAAACAGATGCCGTCCAACATCCAGCATCGCTCCCCGGTAAGCAAAACGAGGCTCGTCCTTTATAACTGCATTCTGTATCTCCGCTACAGTCATCTTTTCTCCTTTTTCCATAGCCACAGGCGTCATCTGACGTAAAGTCTGAAAGGCATAAAACACAGCAACCCCACTTCCAGCCAAAATATCAATTTTCTTTTTATTCACCGTCAGCTGATAAGCTTCCTGTCCCAAGGTCGTATCGATAGCCACATGAATAGCGTTTCTCGCCCTTCCTCCCTCTTCTATTTTCAAAGGACTTCCAAATGATCTTCCGACATAATCAGCAAAAAAGCGGCAAGCCGGGACGATATTCTCCTCTCCTTTCTCCACCTGAATCACCGTTTGGGGCGTTAATAAGAAATGACCCTTTGTAACCTGCACCTCTACCGGCCGGGGCACTATGTTCAATTGCTGCACTTCCGTATTTTCGCAAGCATAGAACGCCACACCACATATTACGATGAGAAAAAGCAAACTGATTCTTTTCATTTTCCACTGCTTTAAGTTAAAATTGATCTATTTAGCGGCTGCAAGTTATAATAAATGGTGAGATTCTGCAAATTAAAAAGGGCAGGATGTCCTCGAAAAACCTTTATTTCAACCTTTCTAACGACAGCTTCATATTCTTATTCCGGCACTATTAAAAAAGGCCTGTCGGAAATAACCTTCCGACAGACCTCTCTTACCTGGCAAAAACCGGGTATTACTCTTCTCCTTCTTTTTTCAAAGAATCTTCTATATAAGTGAATTCTCCGGTTCCGGTCAACTCATATTGTATGGTATAAATAGGAGTAGCACTTCCATCGTAAACGCCGAAGCTTACAGTATAAAGTACGGTCAATCCTTCTACGGGAACTGCTGTCGGATACATAGATTCCAACATAATCTGAATACCTTGCGGCAATCTCTCCCACATCAAATCAGTCAGTTCTTTATCACTCAATGCATTATAAGCGTCTCCATTCTGTTGTTTCCAAGCAGATGGACGGAAGTCAAAATTATTCTGGTATTCAGAACCTCCGAAATAATAATCGTTATTTCCGTATGTAGTCACATAACCTAATCCTTTGGTCGTTACCCCGGCAGGTACATCGATATTTTCCCATACCCAATCCGTTAAAGCCTGGAAATGTCCGGTTCCCATACCTTTACCCGGAGTTAATACAAGGGTAACATTGGGATTGTATAACCACTTGCCAATATAGGTATACTGTTCAGTAATCGTCTCTACCGGAATATTGTTGTACTTCCATGCCCCGCTTGTAAAGATATATTCGTCTGCTTTCAGTTCCGTATCACTACCCGTATAATAGTTGTAAACGACCGCTTTTACCTCTCCCTCTTGTGCATACGGGAATTTTACTCCCAGGAATTGCGGCAGATAATTCTCGGCTTTGATTGTAGAACTGAAATTGTTGCGACTTCCGGGTTCACCCATCGCTTTATAATCAGCAGGATTTACCACGGCAACACTGTCTTTCTCTCCCCAGTCGGTTCCATTGAAAGTATACATGGCCAAGCGGTTTTCAGTGATCACATTTGCCATCGGTTTAAGGGCAGCACCAGAAGCAGCATAGGAAATTACTTTTACATTATCAAGCTGGTAAGTAGTCGTTTTACCATTATTACCAGAACCTGTGTACTTAAAAGCGATGTGTACATTTCCGGAATAAGCCCCCAAACTCATGGTGCCCGCCAAGGAGAAATTATCGGCATAACCGCTAGCCGGTTCCTGCGGCAACACAAAATGAGACGTTACATCTTCCCAGTTGGCAGCCAAAACATCTCCACTAAAATCTTTTGAAATCAAAATCTGCAAACATTCTGCATTGTAATAGCCGACTTTCAAATCAAAAGAGAATAAAGGATTAGAACCTGCACCTACAGTAATCGCCGGCGTAATCAACCAGGCCACATTCTCATCTTCACCGCTTCCATTTGCGGAAAACTGCACATATTTATTATCTCCGAAAGATTTGCCTTGCCAGGTTTTCTTCGTTCCTTTCTCTGTAAAATTCGTCCAATCCGGTAAATTCACGTCAGCATTTGGCGTCACCTCTTCAAAATCTTCATTTAATAACTCGGACTTGTTTACCGGCGCATTATCTCCAACAAATACATTATCAATCTGATAAGTAGTAGTTTTTCCACCTGTACCAGAACCCGTATATTTAAATGCAATAAAGATTTTTCCATCGTAACCGCTCATATCTGCTATTCCTGCCACCGACCAGTTATCGGCATAACCGCTGGTGGGTTCTTTCGGAAGATAAAAATTAGCTGTAATATCTTTCCAATTAGCCGCCAGGGGATCTCCGGAAAAATCTTCGGATACCAGTATTTGCAAACACTCTGCATTATAATATCCAATCTTCAGATCAAAAGTAAACACCGGCGCCGTATAAGCACTGACATCAATACCCGGTGTAATCAACCAAGCTACATTTTCAGCTTCCCCACTACCATTGGCGGAAAACTGTATATATCCATTGTTGTCAAACGTTTTTCCCTGCCAGGTTCTCTTGGTTCCTTTTTCTGTGAAATTCGTCCAACCGGGTAAATTAACATCGGCATTCGGGGTCACCGATTCAAAATCTTCTGTAAAAGGAGCTCCTGCCTCTTCTCCATCACCTCCGGGTTCGGTAGCTGAATACTGATAAGAAGCCAAAACGTAAGTCCCGCTTGTAGCTTCCGGGAAAGCCGTAGCTAATACCTTCGGTAAATTTTTTTCCGGACTTTTCGACGGAGTAAAAAAGGCATACTTATCATTGTCCCAAACAGTAGCGTAATCCGCAGCACTCACCGTATAATTCTGTGCAGCAGCCAAATCACTCAAATAAACCGGTGTTTCTCCACCAAAATCATAAGTAACTTTTACAGCGGAACCGGCAGAAGCTGTATACCATGTTTTGGCCAAAAACGCCGGGATCACATCGTGAGCCGGGGTTGCAGCCGTCAGATAAAAATTCGTTTTCACAGCCTTTAAAGCATCTGCCTCCACTCCTTCGACTTTCAAGCCACTGATTGTGGCATAATCGTCTGCAGTAAGGGTATATTCCTTATTAATCTGATTTTCCGGGCGAGTCATATCATCCAAGCCGTCGAAATTCTTATCGTCAAAATCTTCACAACCCACTAATAACAGCAAAGCTGCGAAATAAAAGTAAATATTATTTTTTCTCATACTGAAATCTTATCTTTAAAATTAATCAGAATAGTTTAGAAAGCGATTTTCAAGCGAATAGAGTAATTACGTCCAAATCTGTAAAATACCTGATAAGCCGTTTTCCAATCGTGATTAGCTCCGTCGGTAGCATCCGAAATAGATTTATTATCCAATATATTATTTACATTTCCGAATAAAGTAGCCCGGATTTTACCGATATAGAAAGAATAATTCACATTCATATCCAGCTCTCCTGCAGACGGCATTCTCCAGGGAGTCTCATAAGCCTTATAGCCTCCCATAATCAAATCGCTCCCGTTGGATCCTCCTACACTGAAGTTTGCATAATTACGCATCCAGTAAGTATAGTCAGCCCCTACCCTCAATCCTTTCAAAGGCTGGTATTTAGCTCCCAAAGCAAAAGTCGTCTGTGCGGAATTTCCCACGCGGGTACCATCCAGGTCCAATACCATTTTGGCATGATCCTCGGCTTGTATACCGGAAGCAATATTTCCCTTATTGTCTTTCAAGGGCTGACCACTGGAATTATAAAAATAACCGGTAGAAACGCTATTCCATTTCCAATCCCCCACAGAAAGCATACCATTAATATCCAAATTTTTGATTGGACGGAATACAAAATCCAATTCTATCCCTTGGTGCAAAGCATTCACACCACTCATATTAATGGAAGAACGGTCTTTTGTTCCATCGGGTAAAGTAATATCCATCGTACGGGTCATCGTTTTATCCAACCATTCTGTCCGGTAAAGGTTCAGATTTGCACTAAACAAGGAAGAACGGAAACCATAACCTACTTCTAAAGAAAAAACTTTTTCATTCACCGCATCCGGGTTGGTAGCATTACTATTCAAAGCATATAAAAATACACCGCCGGAATAGAAGGGAGCCCGGGAAATATAACCGATATTGGCAAATACATTGTGATTATCTGTCAGGTTATAATTGGCTCCTCCTTTTACATTCCAACCGATAAAATTTTCGGTTGAAGATTTTTCGTGATCTTTATCATAATAGAAATGATTCTTTTGCCAATAAGAAGTGTTGGAAACCGCACCGGCTACAAAAACACTCAAAGCTTCCCGGTTAAATTCAGCCTGTCCGAAAATTCCTTCCTGCATCACATAACCATCATAATCCCGGTAAACAACATCCCCTACTTTCAGCTTCTGATTTACCCAATCCGGATTATTGGCATTGGCATTATTGTCCGGACTCACCTGAGCCCTGTAACGATCGATAAAGAAATCTCCTCCGTAAAGGTCTACCAATTTATTGGTGTGCGTACCATTATAATAGCGGAAATCAATACCCCCGTAAACATCAAAATATTTTCCGATAGAAGTGGTATAAGTCGACATCAATCCGTACCAGTTATGCTCGTTTACCGAATTCGACATCGCCATCAACGAACCATTTTCACTGGATGCATTCAACTCATAAATCTTATCGTAAGCAAAAGTTCCGTCGGCATTACGAAAATAAGTATTCAGCGTCCCATTGCTGGAACCATACCATTGATTCGCATAATCGGAAGTACTTCCTAAGCCTTTATAACCGCCTCCACGACCGATAGAAACATACAATACGGTTGAGAGACTGGATTTTTCATTAATCGTCCAGAAATGGTTCAATGAAATCTGGGGTTTGTGGTAACGATTATAACTGGAAGTCTTGCGTTCCCCGTGCAAGCCGAAACCATAAGTCGGATTATACCGGTATTGTCTGTCTTTTCCCATATATTTCTCCACCTTTTGCCATCCTTCTATGGTCAAGCCATCGTAATTGCTCCGCTGATTGTGCCATTGAGGAGCACCGAAAACAGTAAAAGAAAGCAGATGAGAAGAATTGATTTGCTTCGAAATATTGGCGAAATAAGAATAACTTTCAAATTCCGTCCCCTGTATATAACCGTCTCCCCAACTTTTCGCCCCCAATAAGGTAATCGCCCAACCTTTCCTCAAACCGGTTGAAACATTAAACATAATTTTATTATAACCGTCATTTCCCAAAGCATAGGAAATAGATCCCCCTTCCTTAGCGTCCGTTGTGCGTGTTACGATATTGATAGAACCACCGACAGAAGGAGAAGAAACTTTAGAAGCTCCTAAACCTCTTTGCACCTGCATAGAACGCGTAACATCCGACAATCCGGCCCAGTTTGACCAATATAAGCCTCCCCATTCCATATCGTTCATCGGTACCCCGTTAATCATAACGGCGATATTCGCTTGCTCAAACCCACGTAAATTAATTCGGGAATCTCCAAAAGCTCCCCCGGATTTGGTCGCATACACTCCCGGAGTAGATTTTAAGATTTCCGGAAACTCCTGTGTCGAAAGTTTATTCTCAATTTCAACAGGCTCAATCACAGAAATAGCTACCGGAGTTTTTCTCCGTACAGCGACAGAAGCCGTCACCGTCACATCCCCCAAACCGATGGATTCTGTCTCCATCTTTATTATCCCTAAATTGAGAGGCTTAGCGGTGATCTTTACTTCTTTTCTCAATTCCTTATATCCCACACAGCGAAAAATCAAGACCTGATCGCCCATCTTAGCAGTTTCCAAGACAAAGCTCCCATCTAAATTTGTCGCTGCTCCTTCCCCAGTCCCCTGCACCATAACCGTTGCTCCTATCAATTCTTCTTTCGTTTGCGAGTCAATAACTTTACCTTTTACGACTCCCTGAGCCATAGTAGCCAATGTCAGCAATAACATAGGAACTATACACACCAGACTTTTTACAAAGGTTCTCTTCATATAAAAACGTTTAATTATTAATTTAGCCACATCCCCCAAAAAACATCGTTTTTCAGGCATTCTTTAAAAATTCATGTCACAAAGTTAAATATTATAAAAGAAAAACATAGGCTTTTTTCAATCTTAACAAAAACTTCTCTTCTTTGCTATTTTTATCGTCCGATTAAAACTATAATAATATACAATAAATCAGTTTACTACAAAAAAATAAAATAGTGATAAATGTTACAAAAAGAGAATAAATCCCCGGTCCGGTTTTCTATAATTTATAGCTTATATGCCCGATTTACTTATTATTTATAAGTCATAAGGGCTTAAAACTTCTGAAATAAAAAAGGTAAGAAACAATTTTTTGTGACTATTTGAAAATTTTATTAATTTTGTTTGGTATGTTCCAAACCCAATTAACATGAATAAATTATTTCTTAGTTTTTTTATTTTCTGCGTTTCTTTATCTCTTCAGGCCAATACACCTCAAAAATTAAATTTAAACCAGAACTGGGTATTTCGTCAATATAATCTAGGAGAATGGCTACCGGCTTGCGTTCCCGGCACTATACATACAGACTTATTGAATAATGGACAAATTCCGGATCCCTTTTACCGGGTAAATGAAAAAGATTTGCAATGGATAGATAAAATAAACTGGGAGTATAAAACGACTTTTCACCTGAATGACACTTTAGAAAAGAAAAAACAGAAGAGACTGACCTTTTCAGGCCTCGATACCTATGCAGATATTTACCTCAACGGCCAGAAATTAGGACATACAGACAATATGTTCAGAACCTGGAGTTATGATATTTCCTCTCTTTTAAAAAAGGGTGACAACGAACTCCGTATCGTATTTTTTTCTCCCGTTAGGAAAGGACTGGAGGCAATGGAAAATTATGGTCTAAAACTACCGGCCGGGAACGACCAAAGTGTATTAGGAGGTATGGGCATGAATCAAGTGAGTGTATTCACCCGTAAAGCACCTTATCATTACGGTTGGGACTGGGGGCCCAGACTAGTTACATCCGGAATTTGGAGAGATGTTATATTAGAAGCCTGGGACGATCTGAAAATTGAAGATATCTTTATTCATCAGTTAAAGGTGAATAAAAAAGCAGCCCAGCTAAATGCCGAAATCACGTTGAATACCTCTGATCCCCATGAAGTTTGTGTAGAAATCCTTTATAACAATAAAACGATCAGTCAGCAAAACCTTAGGCTCAAGAACGGGATAAATCATATCGGACTTCCTATAAACATCCGGAAGCCTCGTTTATGGTGGAGTAACGGTTTGGGGAAACCAGAATTGTATACGTTTCAAGTAAACGTAAAAAGCAAAGACAGCTTACTGGATAGCCGGCAAATTACAACCGGTCTACGGACGTTACGGCTCATTCGGAAAAAAGATAAGGCAGGCGAAACTTTTTATTTTGAATTGAACGGTATACCGGTATTCGCCAAGGGGGCCAACTATATTCCCAACGATGTATTTTTACCGCGAATAAATCGGGCCGACTATGAGAAGGTGATTGCAAATGCCCAAAATGCCCACATGAATATGCTTCGGATATGGGGAGGGGGTATTTACGAAGACGACTATTTCTACGAGCTTTGTGACAAAAACGGGATTATGGTGTGGCAAGATTTTATGTTTGCTTGTTCCATGTATCCCGGGAATGCAGAGTTTCTGGAAAATGTCAGACAGGAAGCAAAAGACAATCTGATACGGTTACGAAATCATCCCTGTATCGCTTTATGGTGCGGTAATAACGAAATAGGAGGCGCTTGGCACCACGGTTCTCCGGGAGGCTGGGGCTGGAAAAAACAATTTACTCCCGCCGAACAGGACACCTTGTTTCAAGCTTATACCACTATTTTCCATCAGATCCTCCCGGATGCAGTAGCCAAATACTCCACCAATAGCCCCTATTGGGCTTCCTCCCCCATGGCCGGGCCGGATAAATTCGATTTTGAAATACAACCGGGAAACAGTGGAGACAATCATTATTGGGGAGTATGGCACGGAAAACACCGTCTGGAAGAATATGCCAATTATGTCGGACGGTTTATGAGCGAATACGGCTTTCAGTCTTTTCCGGAATTCGCTACGGTGCAAAAGTACGCTTTACCGGAAGATTATAACATCGAATCCGACGTAATGACGTCGCATCAACGAAGCGGAATCGGGAATTTAAGAATACGGGAATATATAGGATGGTATTATACCGTACCGGAAGATTTCGAACAATTTCTTTATACCAGTCAGGTATTACAAGCCCGGGCGATGAAAACAGCCTTACAGGCACACCGGCAAGCGATGCCTTATTGTATGGGATCCTTAGTATGGCAACTAAACGACTGCTGGCCTGTTGCCAGTTGGTCGACGACAGACTATTATCATCAATGGAAAGCTGCCCATTATGCCATACGGGAAATCTGTAAGCCTACTATTCTGATTCCCCGGCAAATAAAACCGACAGAACTGGAAATATGGGTGGTAAATGATTTGCTCCAAAAAATAAAGGGAACTTATTCCATAGAACTATTTGACTTTGACGGACAACAATTTTACAGTCGGAAAGACCGATTTTTGATTGAAGGAAATATATCCTCTAAGATTGCAAGCTTCCACACAGAGGATTTGCTAAAAGGAAAAGAAAAAACACAGGTGGTAGCCGTATTGAAAATCTGCCAAGGGAAAACTATTCTGGATGAACAATATTTCTATTTTACAGAACCGAAAAATCTGGAATTGCCTAAGCAACCCCATATTACCACCCAACTATTCGAAAAAAATGGGAAAAAATATCTGACAGTAACGACCGACAAATTAGCCTGTAATGTGTTGTTCTATTCTCCGGATGCCTCAGTTACTTTCTCGGATAACTATATCGATCTTCTGCCCGGGAGAACGTATATCCTCGAACTTCGAACAGCAGCAGAGCATTATACGATAAAGACACGTTTTATTCAATAAATATTTTAGGTGAATAAGGAGATTATTATCATTTTCTTTATGCCCGAAAGGATATTCAACAAATGTCCAAAATTTAAAAATAATGTACGGAATCAAATTTAAAGTTTCTTTTCGTACGTATTCCATTCAGACGTCTCTAAATGGAATATCCCCGTAAAGGGGATACCCTAAATGAGATCGTCATCAATGAAATTGCCGCTAAGAATTCTCCTCCTATTTTTTAGGGGCAACTTTCCTGATTTCAATAAATTTTGTATACCCGGTGTCACCGGATTTCGGAACCGGGTTTGATTTCTTTGTCCGGACTGACAAAAGAAAGAGCTCCGTCGGCATTTGCAGCCATCAGGATCATCCCCTGAGACTCAATTCCTTTCAAATTTTTGGGTTCCAGATTTACCAAAATACTCACCTGCCGTCCTATTATTTCCTCCGGCGTATAATATTCAGCTATCCCCGAGACCACAGTACGGGTATCAATACCGGTGTCAATCGTCAATTTCAACAGCTTTTTGGTTTTGGCCACTTTTTCTGCCGCTACAATCTTTCCCACACGGATATCCATCTTCTGAAAATCTTCGAAGGAGATATTTTCTTTTGCAGGCGTTACTTTTACACTTGCCAGTTCATTCGCTTTTTTTGTTGCCAACAATTTATCGATCTGCTTTTGAATCTCTTCATCTTCAATCTTATCGAATAACAAACCGGCTTCCTTGATGCGATGCCCGGCAGGAACGACATCCGCTCCCATGCTTTCCCAAGCTACAGGAGCAATATTCAGGAAGCCCCTCAGCTTCGCCGCACTAAAAGGCATAAACGGTTCACTAAGAACTGATAAATCGGCTGCAATTTGTATACAGATATTCAATATCGTTTTTACCCTGGATTCATCTGTTTTGATCAATTTCCAAGGCTCCGTATCGGCCAAATACTTATTTCCCAAACGAGCCAAGCCCATACATTCCTTTAAGGCCTCCCGGAAATGGAAATTATCCAGATTTTTCTCTACCTTTTCTATTATTTGAGGAATTTCTGCCATGACTTCTCTATCGTAATCTGTCAATTCTCCTCTTTCCGGTACAACTCCTTCGAAATACTTATGAGTCAATACCAAAGCCCGGTTGATAAAATTTCCGTAGATAGCCACTAATTCACTATTATTACGGGTTTGAAAATCCTTCCAGGTAAAATCATTATCTTTTGTTTCAGGGGCATTGGCCGTCAAAACATAACGCAAAACATCCTGTTTCCCTTCAAAATCTCTTAAATATTCATGCAACCATACTGCCCAATTCCGGGAGGTGGAAATCTTATCTCCTTCCAGATTTAAAAACTCATTGGCCGGAACATTATCCGGTAAAATATAAGATCCTTCCGCTTTCAACATAGCGGGAAAAATGATACAGTGAAAAACGATATTGTCTTTTCCAATAAAATGTATCATTCTTGTATCCTTATCCTTCCAGTATTTTTCCCAGTCCGGTGTCAGATCCTTAGTAGCCGAAATATATCCGATAGGAGCATCAAACCATACATACAATACTTTTCCTTCTGCTCCTTCTACGGGAACCGGTACCCCCCAATCCAAATCCCGGGTAACCGCACGGGCTTGTAAACCGTTGTCCAACCAAGACTTACATTGGCCATAAACATTGCTTTTCCACTCTTTATGATCTTCCAATATCCATTTTTTCAACCAATCCTCGTATTGATCCAAAGGCAAATACCAATGTTTAGTCTCTTTCAACTCCGGAGTATTTCCGGTTATAGCAGAAACCGGGTTTATCAGATCAGTGGCATTCAAACTGGTACCACAAGCTTCACATTGGTCTCCATACGCCCGTTCATTCCCGCAAATCGGACATTTCCCAATAATATAACGGTCTGCCAAAAATTGTCCGGCTTTTTCATCGTAAAATTGTAAAGATGTTTTTTCGATGAATTTCCCCTCCTCATACAATTTTTTGAAAAAAGCCGACGAAAGTTCATGATGGGTCTTCGAACTCGTACGGGAATAAATATCAAAGGAAATTCCGAATTCCTCAAAAGATTTTTTGATCAGATTGTGATAACGATCTACGATATCCTGAGGAGTTACTCCTTCTTTTTGCGCTTTTATCGTAATCGGTACCCCATGTTCATCGGATCCTCCGATAAAAGCGACCTCCTCTCCTTTTGCCCTCAGGTATCTCACGTAAATATCGGCAGGCACATATACACCGGCGAGGTGCCCAATATGTACCGGTCCATTGGCATAAGGTAAAGCCGTCGTAATTAGATTTCTTTTGAAATGACCCATATTTTTATTTTTAATGATTTGCTGAACAATTAAGGCGCAAATTTACAAAAAAATCGTATTTTCGCACACGAATAAACCGAAAGTCCGAACGGGAAACTATTTTTTGTTTGACTTTTTATAAAACGCCCTATGTTACGTCCGCCCTATCTGCAAGCCGGGGATAAAGTCGCCCTGATTTCTCCTGCAGGCACTATTGCTCCAGAATGTATAGAATATGCCGAAAAGATATCTTGAGTTCAACTTATAAATGCAACTTTTTGGGTGCGGATAATAAGCAATAAAAACATTTATTTTTCAGAGAGGAAAGAGAGACAATGTCCCCCTTTCTCTCACTCTGAATGGATAAAGTTTGCTATCTTTGCTTTAATTGTCCGTCCAAAGAAAAAAAAGTTGCAGATGAGCAAACATATAACCGAGGAACAAAGGTATGCAATTTCTATGATGTTGCAAATACCGATGAGCAAAAAAGCAATAGCGGAAGCTATCGGAGTAGATAAAAGCACTGTTTACAGGGAGATAAAGCGCAATTGCGACGCCCGAAGTGGTAGCTATAGCATGGAGCTTGCCCAGCGAAAAGCAGACAGGCGCAAGCAGCAAAAACATCGCAAGGAAGTGCTTACACCGGCAATGAGAAAACGGATAATAAAGCTGTTGAAGAAAGGATTCAGCCCGGAGCAGATTGTCGGCAGGAGCCGCTTGGAGGGAATTGCGATGGTATCTCACGAAACGATATATCGCTGGATTTGGGAGGATAAGCGGCGGGGTGGCAAACTGCACAAATATCTTCGCAGACAAGGTCGCAGGTATGCCAAACGTGGTTCTAAAAATGCAGGGCGAGGATTTATCCCAGGCAGGGTGGATATTGATGAGCGTCCCGAGATAGTGGAACTGAAGGAGAGATTTGGTGATTTAGAGATAGATACAATTATTGGTAAGAACCACAAAGGTGCCATTCTTACCATTAACGACAGAGCAACAAGCAGGGTCTGGATACGCAAGTTGTCGGGAAAAGAAGCCATCCCGGTAGCTAAGATTGCAGTATGGGCACTGCGGAAAGTGAAAAACTTAATACACACAATTACGGCTGACAATGGAAAGGAGTTTGCAAAGCACGAGGAAATTGCGCAAAAATTGGAAATAAAATTCTATTTTTGCAAACCATACCACTCATGGGAACGTGGTGCCAATGAAAACACCAACGGGCTTATCAGGCAGTATATCCCAAAGGGTAAGGACTTTAGTGAAGTAACCAACAAACAGATTAAGTGGATTGAAAATAAACTCAATAATCGACCTCGTAAAAGACTTGGATACCTCACGCCAAACGAAATATTTAAACAAATTATTAATCAGAATTCTGTTGCATTTGCAAGTTGAATTCAGCTATTGTGTTCCTGGGGACTTATTCCCGTGAGAGGGAGATATGCAACCTCCCGGCATGATGATTTTGCCGGGAGCGATTACGAACGCTTACAGGATATGCAATGGGCGATGGATGAAGAAGAAATCCGGGCTATTTTCTGTACCAGCGGTGGATACGGTTGCCTGAGAATTATAGAAAAATTAGATTATTCTCTTTTTCAAGGAAATCCCAAATGGTTTATCGGCTGTCAGGAAATTTCGATTTTTCATTCTCAAATAAATGAATTGGGGATGGAAAGTCTTTATGCTCCCATGCTTTGCGCCTATCCGCATCTCACTGAAGCAGCTTTAGAACGTATAAAAGGCTTTTTATTCGGAAGTATCTCCAGCTATAAGATAGAAAAAAATGCCCTGGCAGCTCCGGGAATAGTGGAAGCGGAATTAACAGGCGGTGATATCCGCATTATTCACCATTTACAATCGACTACAATTCAACACGACTTGAAAGGGACGGTACTCTTTCTGGACAGTACCTATAATTCCCTGGAAACGGAAAAAATAATAAGGTATATGAAGCTCTCAAAAATCTTCCAGCATTTGAGGGGATTAATCTTATGCAATAAAGGTATACAGGCAAATATAGAATTAACCCAGCTCATACAGGAAATTACCGGAATATACGACTACCCGGTTTATACCGGTATCCCGGCTTCCGACCATCCGGACAGCCATCCGATTATCCTGGGAAGCAACATCCGTTTCGCCGTGAATGAATCGGATATTGAAATTGATTTCCTATAAAATACTGACATTATCAACTCATAATAGGACAGACCATCCTATCCGACAAAAACATTTTCTCATGAATAAGCGTACGTATTTATCTGATTTGACAGCCTTGCGTGAATTTTGTGATTCCTATACACTTCCTTCAAGCCGTAATCGCCCTCCTTTAATCGGAGTATCTGCAAATTTAGAAGAAGAAATTTCCACCGTGCATAACGACTATACCAATTCCATCATTGCCGGCGGAGGTATTCCTGTCATCCTTCCCGTCCATACTGAATTAGCGGTTTTAGAAGAGATGTTCTCTTCATTAGACGGACTTCTCCTGACCGGCGGAGGCGACATCAACCCGCTCTTTTATCAGGAAGAGCCCCTACCCGGGCTGGGAAATTTATCTGCTTTACGCGATCAATACGATCTCATGTTACTTAAAATGGCCTATGACAGGCAAATACCGGTATTCGGAATTTGTAGGGGACATCAAGTCATCAATGTATTTTTCGGAGGTACTTTGTATCAGGATATTTATTCCCAGATTACTTCTTCTTTATTAAAGCACCGGCAGGCTGTAGAAGGGAATCAAGGCGCCCACTATATCGAGGTTGCTCCGGATAGCAAGCTCAAAGAAATCCTGGGCCAGGAAAAAATTTTAGTCAATACCTTCCATCATGAATCCAATAAAGACATCGCTCCCGGATTCCGGGTTTCGGCTTCCTCTTCCGACGGAATTCAGGAAGCTTTAGAACCAATATCGGATATTGGCCCCCAGATCTTAAGCGTACAATGGCATCCGGAAAGAATGGCGGTGGCTAACAACCGGACCATGATCGGTTTGTTTAAATATTTTATCGGACAAGCCCAACTTTACAAACATTGCAAACAACTACACACACATATTTATACCATTGATTCTCACGTAGATACTCCTTTGTTTTTTACAGAAAATTTTTCTATTGCCGAAAGGGAAAGCGGTACCAAAGTTTCCTTGCCGAAAATGCAGGAAGGTTTACTGGATTGTATATTTATGGCGGCTTATTTAAAGCAGGGAGAACGGGACGAAGAATCTTTGAGGCAAGCGACAGAACGCGCCGTCGCCATTATCAACCAAATTAAACAACAGATAGAAGCCAATCAGGAATGGGTAGGGTTGGCGACTTGCCCGGAAGATTTATATTACCTGAAAAAAAACGGCAAAAAAACCTTTTTTATCGGTATAGAAAACGGATATGCGCTGGGAAGAAATATTCGGAATATCGCCCGCTTTCAAAAAATGGGCGTAAGTTATATGACTCTCTGCCACAATGGAAATAATGGCATTTGTGACTCTGCAAAAGGAGAACCGGAACATAACGGTCTGAGTAAATTCGGTCAAAAGGTAGTCCAGGAAATGAATCGTACCGGCATTATGGTCGATATATCTCACGCATCTGAAAAAACGTTTTACGACGTCATTCGCATAAGCCGCGCTCCTGTCATTGCATCGCATTCTTCGGCGAGAGCTCTCTGCGATCATCCCCGTAATTTGGATGACGACCAGTTAAGAGCCATCGCTTCGGTAAAAGGAGTGGTACAAGTGTGCCTGTACGAAGGCTTTTTATCCCAGAGCCACCGTCCGACCCTCAAAGACGTCATACAACATATCGATTATATTGTGAATTTAATTGGAGACGACTATGTGGGTATAGGATCCGATTTTGACGGAGGAGGAGGGATAGAAGGTTGTAACGGTTCCAACCAAATGGTCAATATCACCCGTGAATTATTACGCATCGGATATTCCTTTGAAAGTATAAAAAAGATATGGGGAGGAAATTTGCTACGGGTAATGCAAGCTGTACAGGACTATGCAGCTAAAAAACGCAGGTAACAACTACCTGTTGACTTATTCTTAGGAGGCAACTTATTATTTTTATATTTTTGTCACCTCAAAATAGGGAACGAAAGTAGGTTTAAAGGGAGGAAAGTTTAAACATAAAAATGTTCAAAAAGACCAGATGATTTATGCAAAATATAAAATCGTTATTTTTACTTTTACTTTCCTGTTTTTTCGGAGGATGTACTTCTTCTGCTATCTTTGAAGATTACCGAAACATTCCCCAGGAAAAATGGGCAATAAATTCCGATATTCAATTTGAAGTAGAGATCCCTCAAAACGGGGATTACGATTTTATTTTGTGTATCCGGCATACAACGGATTATGAAATGGCGAATCTCTGGTGTTTTCTTACTGTAGCGGATTCCACCAGAACAATTCGCAAAGATTCGGTTAATATTATGGTCGCAGAAGCTGACGGAAAATGGAAAGGGAAAGGGAATCTTCTGAAAACATTGGAATATCCTTTACCCGGCCCCTATGCTTTAAATACAGGTAAGTATTTTATTTCTGTTAAACAGGGAATGCGCACACCGACCTTAAAAGGTATTAAAAACGTCGGCTTGATTGTTCGTCCTGGAACTTCTGTCCCGACAACAATAGAATAAAAAAATTTACATGGCTAAAAATAAACAGATAAAATTTGCGGAAATGGAAGTGCTGAAAAATGTTTTTCAGCCAAAGCACAAAGAAATATTCCAGACGGACTATTTTTTAAAAGGACATTGGCAAGAAAAAATTTTTCAAAATAATCATCCCATTGTATTGGAAATCGGATGTGGAAAAGGAGAATATACAGTTGGTTTAAGCCAGCTTTACCCGGAAAAAAATTTTATCGGCATAGACATCAAAGGAGCCCGGATGTGGCATGGCGCTAAAACAGCCTTAGAGAAAGGATTGTCCAATGCTGTTTTCCTCCGCATTTATGCAGAAATGCTGGAATCGGTATTTGCTCCCTGCGAAATATCGGAAATCTGGATTACGTTTCCGGATCCCCAAATGGCAAAAGCCCGGAAAAGATTAACCGGAAGCCGTTTTTTAAACCTTTACAAAAAGATATTAATCCCCAACGGCCTGATCCATTTGAAAACGGATAGTCCTTTCCTGTTCACGTATACGACAGAATTGATCCGACAAAACCAGCTAAAAGCTTTTGTTTGTACAGCAGATTTATACCAAGAAGAAGGACAAAATAAAATCCTGGGTATACAAACTTTTTATGAACAGCAATGGCTGTCCCGGGGTAAAACAATCAAATACCTCCAATTTTCTTTAGAAGAGAGGAAATTAATACAGGAACCCGATATTGAAATTGAAAAAGACAATTATCACAGTGAAACCCGTTATATGAATCTGCATTGTAAACATCAATCTTCAGAAAAATGAAAAAAAGGGTTTTAATAGCCATGAGCGGAGGTATAGACAGTACTGTTGCCGCCATGTTACTGCTGGAACAAGGTTACGAACTGGTAGGTGTCACTTACCGTACATTCGATAATATTTCCAGGGGCTGTATGGAAAAAGAGAAAGGTTGCTGTAGTGTAGATTCTCTTTTCGAAGCGAAAAGAATGGCTGAGCAACTGGGATTTGAACATCACATTCTGGATATACGGGAACAATTTCGGAATACGGTCATCCGGAATTTTATCGACGAATATCTTCAAGGACGGACCCCCAATCCTTGCGTATTATGCAACTCGACCATTAAATGGGGTAAACTGTTAGAAACCGCCGATGAATACAATTGCACTTATATAGCCACCGGACATTATGCCCGTATTGGCCAAGAAAACGGTCGTTATTTTCTGAGAAAAGGAATAGACGAAACGAAAGATCAAACATATTTCCTTTGGACTCTGAGCCAGGAAAATCTGGCTCGTACCCTTTTCCCTTTAGGAGAATTGACAAAACCCCAAGTCCGCCGTATTGCCCTGGAACAGGGATATGAAAAATTATCCCAAAAAGGAGAAAGTCAGGAAATTTGTTTTATTCCGGATAATGACTACCGAAACTTTTTAGCTACTCATGTCGAAAACTTTTCCGAAAATTACGGTCCAGGACCTTTTGTAGATACTTCCGGGAAAGTATTAGGAACGCACAAAGGATTTCCCAATTATACTATCGGTCAAAGAAAAGGGCTAGGTATAGCCTTGGGTCAACCCATGTTTGTAGTAGCGATTGATGCTCGTGAGAATAAAGTTATTCTGGGTACGAAAGAGGAGTTGAAAGGAAAAACTTTTTATGTACAGGGAGTTAATCTCATGAAATATTCCCATCTGCCGGAAGGACTAACCGTATCTGCCAAAATCCGCTACCGGAATGCAGGAGGCTTAGCAGCAATATTCCCCGAAAAAGAAGGCTTGAGAGTCGTTTTTCAAGAAGCTATCGATTCGATTACACCAGGACAAAGTGCCGTTTTTTACGAAGGAAACGACGTCGTTGGAGGAGGTATTATCGCCTAATTTGACTTCAAAAAGACAAAGCCGGAAACTTAAAATCCATTCTTTCCAGGAAACATCTAGCTTTCCAAAGAAGAAACACGATCTTTACAAAAGTTCTCTAATTCCATGATCCGATTTACATAGATCAAGGAGTAATCAGTTGAATGTTCATTCACATAGTTATAAAAATATATAATTTTATGGGCAAGATTGAGTTTAACAAGATCCTCTTCATTCCGATGGAATTCCCGGTATAAAATTTCTCCCAGCATTCCGCATTTTTCAACAAAATAATCCTCTTCCGACAATCTCTCCATAATTTCTTCCACCTTCTCTTCAAAGAAAAAATCCCGGGATTGCCCGAAATAAGTGGTATACATACTCTCTAATTGCGCCTTCCTTTCCTCTTCTCTTTCTTTATCACCTGTAAAGATAAGCTCCAAGGAATCAAAAAATGTACGAATAATCCGGGAAATATAATCTCTCGATAACATCTATTTCTTATTAAATTATCTGCGAAAATAGAGAATTTTTAAATATAAAAAAAGAGCCGTATAGAAACGAATAAATAGCAAAATTACACAGTAGGGACGTGCCCTATTGTGTAAATCCAGTTAGGATTGTTCACTTTGACACTTACAAAAATAATCATGGATAAGAGTTACCAA
>NZ_JH594598.1:279389-279543 GCF_000243215.1 Odoribacter laneus YIT 12061
AAAAATAATCATGGATAAGAGTTACCAATTTTTGGAACACCATCATATTGAAATAAAAATTACACAGTAGGGACGTGCCCTATTGTGTAAATCCGGTTAGGACTGTTCACTTTAACACTTAAAAAAATAATCATGGATAAGAGTTACCAATTTT
>NZ_JH594598.1:280684-285878 GCF_000243215.1 Odoribacter laneus YIT 12061
TTACACAGTAGGGACGTGCCCTATTGTGTAAATCCGGTTAGGACTGTTCACTTTAACACTTAAAAAAATAATCATGGATAAGAGTTACCAATTTTCAGAAAACTCTATATTGAAACAAAAATTACACAGTAGGGCACGTCCCTAATGGGTAAATCTGGTTAGGACTGTTCACTTTGACACTTACAAAAATAATTATGGATAAGAGTTATCAATTTTCGGAAAACTCTATATTGAAACAAAAATTGCACAGTAGGGCACGTCCCTACTGTGTAAAATAATAGAAAATTTTATCTGAAAACAAAAGCAGTCCTGACCCTCCACCCCCCAACACAATAAAAAAACCCTGACAACTCTCGTCGTCAGGGTTCCTAAATTCGGCGCCTACCTACTCTCCCACCTTTAGGCAGTACCATCGGCGTGAAAGGGCTTAACTTCTCTGTTCGGAATGGGAAGAGGTGGATCCCCTTTGCTATAGACACCTGTTAATTTCTTAAATTGTTTGACATCTTACCGGAAAGTTAAAAAATATATAATTCACTATAATGAAGCTATCGGGTGATTAGTATTGCTCAGCTGTGCCGTCACCGACTATACACCTGCAACCTATCAACGTCTTCGTCTTAAACGACCCTTAAAAGAATATCTCATCTTGAAGTTGGCTTCGCGCTTAGATGCTTTCAGCGCTTATCCTTTCCGCACGTAGTTACTCAGCAATGCAATTGACATCACAACTGATGCACCAGAGGTGCGTCCAACACGGTCCTCTCGTACTAGTGTCAGATCTCCGCAAATATCCTGCGCCCACAACAGATAGGGACCGAACTGTCTCACGACGTTCTGAACCCAGCTCGCGTGCCACTTTAATCGGCGAACAGCCGAACCCTTGGGACCTTCTCCAGCCCCAGGATGTGACGAGCCGACATCGAGGTGCCAAACCGCTCCGTCGATATGAGCTCTTGGGAGCGATCAGCCTGTTATCCCCGGAGTACCTTTTATCCTTTGAGCGATGGCCCTTCCATACGGAAACCACCGGATCACTATGCTCTTGTTTCCAACCTGATCGACTTGTAGGTCTCACAGTCAAGCACCCTTATGCCATTGCACTCTACTGGCGATTACCAAACGCCATGAGGGTACCTTGAGAAGCCTCCGTTACGCTTTTGGAGGCGACCACCCCAGTCAAACTACCCACCATGCAATGTCTCTCCACTAAGGAGATTAGACCTCAGATAAGTAAAGGGTCGTATTTCAACAGCGGCTCCATGACACCTGACGATGCCATTTCAATGCCTCCGACCTATCCTACACATCACTTACCCAAAATCAATGCAAAGCTGCAGTAAAGGTTCACGGGGTCTTTCCGTCCCGTTGCGGGTATCCGGCATCTTCACCGGAACTACAATTTCACCGAGAACATGGCTGAGACAGTACCCAGATCGTTACACCATTCGTGCAGGTCGGAACTTACCCGACAAGGAATTTCGCTACCTTAGGACCGTTATAGTTACGGCCGCCGTTTACTGGGGCTTCAATTCAGATCGTCGTATTGCTACTAAACCCTCCTCTTAACCTTCCAGCACCGGGCAGGTGTCAGGCCATATACATCATCTTACGATTTAGCATAGCCATGTGTTTTTGGTAAACAGTCGCCTGGGCCATTTTACTGCGGCTGGGGTTAAACCCAGCGTCCTTTATCCCGAAGTTACAGGACCATTTTGCCTAGTTCCTTAGCCATGAATATCTCGAGCGCCTTAGTATTCTCTACCCGGTCACGTGTGTCCGTTTACAGTACGGGTCATATATGCCTGAAGCTTAGCAGATTTTCTTGGTAGTCTGATTACCCGCATTATCCGCGCAGCCGAAGCCTTGCGGTACTATCACCCATCTCCTCTGCTGACGTACTTAACTATCAGCATCGACAGATAAAGACTTCAACGTACTATTTCGTCTGTACGCAGCGGTGTCACTACTACGTCCCTGCATCGCAGCATATATGAGTACAGGAATATTAACCTGTTGGCCATCGTCTACGCCCTTCGGCTTCGACTTAGGACCCGACTTACCCCCGGTTGATTGACATTGCCGGGGAATCCTTGACCTTTCGGCGTGCGGGGTTCTCACCCGCATTATCGTTACTTATGCCTACATTTGCTTTTCCATCTGCTCCACAATACCTCACGATACTGCTTCGACGCTAAATGGAATGCTCTCCTACCACTCACCTTTCGATGAGTCCATAGCTTCGGCTGTATGCTTATGCCCGTGTATTATCCATGCAGAACCGCTCGACTAGTGAGCTGTTACGCACTCTTTAAATGAATGGCTGCTTCCAAGCCAACATCCTAGCTGTCTGTGCTGTTCCACCGCGTTTTGTCAACTTAGCATACAATTCGGGGCCTTAGCTGATGGGCTGAGTTCTTCCTCTTTCGTCCGCGGACCTTAGCACCCGCGGGCTCACTCCCTGTCTGTAAAGTTACTGCATTCGGAGTTTGGCCGGATTTGATAGGCGGTGAAGCCCTCGCATCCAATCAGTAGCTCTACCTCAGTAACTGAAAAACAGAGGCTGCACCTAAATGCATTTCGGAGAGTACGAGCTATTTCCCAGTTTGATTGGCCTTTCACCCCTACCCACAAGTCATCCGGAAGCTTTTCAACGCTTATCGGTTCGGTCCTCCAGTTTGTGTTACCAAACCTTCAACCTGCTCATGGGTAGATCACTAAGGTTTCGCGTCTACCGCCTCTGACTAGTCGCCTGTTTAGGACTTGCTTTCGCTTCGGCTCACGTACGTTTACGTACTTAACCTCGCCAGAGACGAGTAACTCGTAGGCTCATTATGCAAAAGGCACGCCGTCACCCCAAAAAGGGCTCCGACAGCTTGTAAGCGAATGGGTTCAGGGACTATTGCACTCCCCTGTTCGGGGTTCTTTTCACCTTTCCTTCACAGTACTGGTTCACTATCGGTCTCTCACTAGTATTTAGCCTTGCCGGATGGGCCCGGCCGATTCAGACAGGATTTCTCGTGTCCCGCCTTACTCAGGATTCTGCTATGTATCATAAACTTATATGTACGGGACTATCACCCTCTATGATCGCTTTTTCCAAAACGTTCCATTTCATTTATTACTACAATATCGCAGTCCTACTACCCCACAAATGCCGAAACAATCGTGGTTTGGGCTGTTCCCCGGTCGCTCGCCACTACTGGGGGAATCACTGTTGTTTTATTTTCCTACAGGTACTTAGATGTTTCAGTTCCCTGCGTTTGCTTACCCGAAGGTATAATACATCTTCAATGTATTGGGTTGCCCCATTCGGAAATCTGCGGATCAAAGGTTATTTGCACCTACCCGCAGCTTATCGCAGCTTATCACGTCCTTCATCGCCTGTGAGAGCCTAGGCATCCACCATTCGCTCTTATTTGCTTCTATTATATTTTTTTATACTTTTAGCTTACTCGTATTCCAATATCTCTATTGTGTTTACTCGTTCTAATTGTTGTTGTTGTGGATTATATATCCATTAACTTTCCAGCATGTCAAAGAACTATGTACATAAAGTACCAAGACGGATGAAAAGGATTCGAACCTCTTCTTATTACCTTAATCCGTATTATGAAAGTGAAACAATGCAAGTGCGATTATAATCTGAACTCCAGAAAGGAGGTGTTCCAGCCACACCTTCCGGTACGGCTACCTTGTTACGACTTAGCCCCAGTCACCGGTATTACCCTAGGCCGATCCTCGCGGTTACGGACTTCAGGTACTCCCAGCTTCCATGGCTTGACGGGCGGTGTGTACAAGGCCCGGGAACGTATTCACCGCGCCATGGCTGATGCGCGATTACTAGCGAATCCAACTTCATGGAGTCGGGTTGCAGACTCCAATCCGAACTTAGACCAATTTTCGAGATTTGCATCCGGTCACCCGGTAGCTACCCGCTGTTATGGCCATTGTAACACGTGTGTCGCCCTGGATGTAAGGGCCGTGCTGATTTGACGTCATCCCCCCCTTCCTCTCACCTTACGGTGGCAGTCCCGCTAGAGTGCTCATCATTACATGCTAGCAACTAACGGTAAGGGTTGCGCTCGTTATGGGACTTAACCCGACACCTCACGGCACGAGCTGACGACAACCATGCAGCACCTTGTATATAGCTCCGAAGAGAAAAACTGTTTCCAGATTATGCAACATACATTTAAACCCAGGTAAGGTTCCTCGCGTATCATCGAATTAAACCACATGTTCCTCCGCTTGTGCGGGCCCCCGTCAATTCCTTTGAGTTTCATCGTTGCCGACGTACTCCCCAGGTGGCTCACTTAATTCTTTCAATTAACCCCTAACTGTCTTATCGCTAAGGGCCGGTGAGCATCGTTTACGGCGTGGACTACCAGGGTATCTAATCCTGTTCGCTACCCACGCTCTCGTGCATCAGCGTCAGTTATGGTCTGGTAAGCTGCCTTCGCTATCGGAGTTCTAAGTTATATCTATGCATTTCACCGCTACTTAACTTATTCCGCCTACCTCGTCCATTCTCTAGCTCTACAGTTTTAATGGCGGACCGGAGTGAAGCTCCGAAATTTTACCACTAACTTATAAAGCCGCCTACGCACCCTTTAAACCCAATAAATCCGGATAACGCTCGCATCCTCCGTATTACCGCGGCTGCTGGCACGGAGTTAGCCGATGCTTATTCCTACTGTACTGTCATCACCCTATACATAAGGCTTATTCTCCCAATAGAAAAGAGGTTTACAACCCATAGGGCAGTCATCCCTCACGCGACTTGGCTGGTTCAGTCTCTCGACCATTGACCAATATTCCTCACTGCTGCCTCCCGTAGGAGTCTGGTCCGTGTCTCAGTACCAGTGTGGGGGACCTTCCTCTCAGAACCCCTACCTATCATCGGTTTGGTGGGCCGTTACCCCGCCAACTGCCTAATAGGACGCATGCCCATCTTTGACCACTCTCGTTTTACTCTATTCCCCAGGAAGGAAAAAGAGACTATGAGGTATTAATCCACGTTTCCATGGGCTATCCCTCTGTCAAAGGCAGGTTGCATACGCGTTACTCACCCGTGCGCCGGTCGTCAGCGGTGTATTGCTACACCCTGTTACCCCTCGACTTGCATGTGTTAAGCCTGTCGCTAGCGTTCATCCTGAGCCAGGATCAAACTCTTCATAGTTAAAGTTTTTTT
>NZ_JH594599.1 GCF_000243215.1 Odoribacter laneus YIT 12061
TCTAAATACCATTTTACTGTCTTCTCTATTCCTTCTTCAAATTGCAAACTCGGTTCCCAGCCTAGTTCTTTTTTTAATTTGGTGGAATCTATCGCATACCTCAAATCATGTCCTTTGCGGTCTTTGACATAGGTGAGTAATTTGTCAGAGAAGCCGGCGGGATTTCCTAAAAAATTATCCACCGTCCGAATAACCACTTTCACCAGATCAATATTTTTCCATTCGTTAAATCCACCGATATTGTAAGTTTCGGCAATTTTTCCTTTGTGAAAAACGATGTCAATGGCCCGTGCATGATCTTCTACATATAACCAATCCCGTACATTTTCCCCAGTTCCATAGACCGGTAACGATTTCTTTTGACAAATGTTATTGATAAAGAGCGGAATAAGCTTTTCCGGAAATTGATAAGGTCCGTAATTATTAGAACAATTGGTAATAATGATTGGCATTTCGTAGGTGTCATGAAATGCCCGGACAAAATGGTCGGAAGAAGCTTTGGAGGCACTGTAAGGACTATGCGGGTCGTATTTTGTCGTTTCTGTGAAAAATGATTTATCGAACGAAAGAGCACCATATACTTCGTCGGTAGAAATATGATAAAAAAGTTTGTTCTCCCAATTCCCGTTCCAATATTCTTTTGCAGCTTGCAACAGAGATAAAGTGCCCATTATATTCGTACGGGCAAAGGTAAAAGGATCTTTAATACTGCGATCTACATGACTTTCTGCCGCTAAATGAATAACGCCGTTGATCTGATATTGTGAAAAAATTTTTTGAATATTTTCGAAATCACAAATGTCGGCTTTAATAAAAGTATAATTGGGTTTATTTTCAATATCTTTTAAATTAGCCAGATTACCGGCATAAGTTAGTTTGTCTAAATTAATGATTTGATATTCCGGATATTTGTTAACAAACAAACGAACGACATGAGACCCAATAAAACCGGCACCTCCGGTAATTAATATATTTTTCTTCATATCTTTTTTTCTTTAATTATACCGGACAGATATTGGCCATATTGATTTTTTTCCATAGATAAAGCCAATTCTTGTAACTTACTTTCATTAATCCAACCTTTCTTATAAGCAATTCCTTCTAAACAAGCAATTTTTAACCCCTGCCGTTTTTCAATTACCTCTACAAAAATGGAGGCCTCCGCAAGGGAGTCGTGGGTACCGGTGTCAAGCCAAGCAAATCCTCTGCCCAATAATTGAACTTTTAATTCCTGATTTTTTAAAAATTCCTGGTTTACTGTCGTGATTTCCAATTCTCCTCTGGCAGAAGGTTTGATCGATTTTGCGATATTTACTACCTTGTTGGGATAGAAATATAAACCCACGACAGCATAATTAGATTTAGGTTTTTCAGGTTTTTCTTCAAGACTTAAAACATTCCCGTCTTTATCAAATTCTACCACACCATAACGTTCCGGGTCATTTACATAATATCCGAATACAGTAGCAATCCCTTGATTTTCTGCTCTTTTTAGAGCTTGTTCTAACATCGGTCTAAAACCTTGTCCATAAAATATATTATCTCCCAATACTAAACAAACGCTGTCTTCTCCAATAAATTTTTCACCGATAAGAAAAGCTTGTGCAAGTCCATCCGGATGCGGTTGCTCGGCATATTCTAACTGTATTCCATAATCACTTCCATCTTTCAGAAGTCTCTGAAAACCAGGCAAATCTTGTGGAGTGGATATAATTAAAATTTCTCGTATTCCCGCTAACATCAGCACAGAAAGCGGATAGTAAATCATAGGTTTATCATAAATAGGAAGCAGTTGTTTACTTACACCTTTTGTAATAGGGTAAAGACGAGTACCGGATCCTCCAGCTAATACAATACCTTTCATATATAGTTTATTTTTAGTATGAATATGAATCAATAATTAAAATATATTTATCCTTTTACATATTAATTTATTACTATTCAATCCATTACCTTGTAAAGATATTATTTCAATTTCCTTACAAACCTGCAAATCATAAGAAAAAACTCAAAATTTAATTTTCAGTAAAAACACATAATCGTCTTTCTTTCAACATTCTTATTTTTTCTTCACTTATGATAATAATTTGACTTTAACCAAAAGAAAAATAACAAATGTGTTGATTAGCAAAAAGATATTTATAAATAAAATTTAACTGAATTTCTCTTTAGAGAGAAAAATCGTCAAACAATAAATGCTATGTCATTTACAGATAAAACAATTAAAAGTAAAAGACCTGTTATTATTCAAAAAGAAAGCATACAGAAACTATTTTCGACTGCTGTGATAAAATAACCTCAACGCCCTATTTAAATGCTTAAATAAGAAAATAAAGATTCACTGAGTAATAAAAGTCTTATCTATATTTAAATAATTTTTATTTTATTGTCCAACATTAATAATTAAAAGAAGTTAATAATTTGCTCTAAGTAATTTATCTATATAGCAATTTTTATTAACAAAAAATGAAATATATTAATTATTGGCATATCAATAGATAATTCATTTATCTGTTTCCATTTATAAAATAAACAATTCTACCACAAGCGCCTCCATCCCCATAAGGATTCACGGCTTTACTCATTTTTTCATAAGCTTGTGGATCTTCTAGCAGTGCAGAGATCTCTTTGGAAATTCGATCATAATCCGTACCGACCAATTTTACAGTACCGGCAGTTAATGCTTCCGGTCGTTCTGTTGTATCACGCATCACAAGTACAGGTTTTCCTAAACCCGGTGCTTCTTCCTGGATGCCTCCGCTATCTGTCAATACGATTGACGACTTTTCCATCAGGTAAACAAACGACAGATATTCTAAAGGTTCAATAAAAAACATATTGCCCAAACCTGACAGGTTTTTCCCAAATACCTCATGGATCGGTTTGCGGACGTTCGGATTGAGATGCATCGGATAAACAAAATCTACGTTAGGATATTTTTGTGCCAGGTCTCTGATAGCCGTGCATATATGTATAAAACCCTCTCCAAAATTTTCCCGACGATGACCTGTAATCAGGATAAGTTTCTTACCACCAATAAGACGGGAAACATCGTATCCTGCTCCAGACAATATTCCTTCAAGCTCTTTACGAAGAGACTGGTTTTCTTTAATTTTCTTTACTACCCAATAAAGCGCATCGATAACAGTATTACCTGTTACATGGATCTTTTCATCTGCAACATTTTCCTGCAATAGATTCTGACGACTTAAAGGAGTCGGCGCAAAATGATAAGTAGCGATACGTCCCGTCAACTGACGATTCATCTCTTCAGGCCATGGACTGTAAATGTTATGTGTACGGAGACCGGCTTCCACATGCCCCACCGGTATCTGCTGATAAAAAGCTGCCAATGCCGCAGCAGTGCTCGTTGTGGTATCGCCGTGGACCAATACGACCTCAGGCTGGCACTCTTTCAATACATTCCGCATTCCTGTCAGTACACGCGCTGTCACATCGTATAAATCCTGCCCCTGTTTCATAATATTCAAATCATAATCCGGGATAATTTCAAATATCTTCAATACCTGATCCAGCATTTCACGATGCTGCCCGGTAACACAAACAATGGTCTGGAAGGTATCGGGATATTTCTGAAACTCTTTTACCAAAGGGGCCATTTTGATGGCTTCGGGACGTGTCCCGAAAACCAGCATTATCTTTTTCATCCTGTTCTATTTTTTATAAATGCCACAGAAATCCAGTATTACCTTGTCTTCCCGATAAGGTAAAGTTTTGAATTCTTTATGGGCCACTAAAAATACCACGATATCCGCCTTCTCGTAAGCTTCTGCATAAGGGGTCAATTTGAAAACTTTATGTTCTGTCACATTCGGCTCTACCACCAGAATATCGGCATTATTGCAACTTTGCATTACCTTTGTGGTGATATATTTGGCCGGAGCTTCGCGCAAATCGTCAATATCCGGCTTGAAAGCCAATCCCATCATGGCAATAATCGGTTTACGCCGATGTTCAAGTTCAAACTTCAACATCGCATTTTCTACTTTCTCCGCGCACCAAAAGGCTTTATAGTTATTTATTTCACGGGCTTTTGCAATAATCTGCGATTCCATCGGGAAATCAGCCGTGATAAAATAAGGGTCTACTGCAATACAATGACCTCCCACACCACAACCCGGCTGAAGAATATTTACACGGGGGTGTTTATTAGCCAAATTAATCAGTTCCCAGACATTTATCCCGGCTTTATCACAAATCAGGGATAACTCATTGGCAAAAGCGATCTGTACATCACGGGAAGAGTTTTCGGTCAATTTACACATTTCCGCTGTCCGGCAATTGGTACGGTGTAAGGTTCCTTGCACAAACCGACTGTAAAAGGCAATCGCCTTCTCGGTGGATTCCGGACGAATACCGCCGATCACCCGGTCATTATGTACCAGCTCATAAATTACATTCCCCGGTAAAACACGTTCAGGACAATAAGCAATAAAGATTTTATCTTCAAGCTCCGGACGCTCCTGAAAAATAATTTTAGCCATCATTTCAGTCGTGCCGACCGGTGAAGTAGACTCTATGACAAATAAATCTCCTTCTTTTAAAAAAGGAATAACAGTACGGGTTGCAGCCTCTACATAAGTAATATCCGGTTCGTGATTTCCTTTAAAAGGTGTAGGCACCACCATAAAATAGGCATCACTAACTTCCGGTTTAACAGCAGCTTTTAACTTACCGGATTTCACCACTTCCTGTAAATAAGCTTCCAAACCCGGTTCTACAATATGCAATTTTCCCTGATTTGTCATCTCAACAACCTGTGGATTGATATCTACACCAATCACATCGATATCATGCTTAGCTGCAATGATAGCTGTAGGCAGGCCAATATAGCCCAACCCCATAAAACATGCTTTCATACTTTTATAGGTTAATCTTTATAATAAGAAATAGTTCTGCTAGTTACTTCTCCCGATGTTTTATAACCGGTCCAACTGTCGTTGTATCTTAAGAAAAAATTTATTCCTTTGAGGATAATGCAACTTTATATGTTGTTGAAGACGGTTATAAAGAAGAGGTCTATATTTTTCCAAATAGGATACTATATGCCAAATTCCATAAGTAACCATCAAACAGGCTAGAAAAATAATTAAGAATTGAATCTCCGGAGAAATATGCCATACAAGGGCAGTAATATACCAAAGTACGATTACGAAAACATTTAATAAAATAATCTGCAATGTCGTCAGTACATGACTAAAACCCAATTGAATAAACATATGATGTAAATGCGTTTTATCAGCAGAAAAAGGGGAACGTTTTTTAGCTATCCGGATGAGCATAACACGTACAGTATCGAAAACCGGTATAGCCAATACAGCCATTAAAAAACTAACAGAATACGTTCCCAAACTATTAGAACCCTCATATTGCAAGATATTCAACATAAAAGCACTGAAAATGACACCTAAGACCAAAGACCCTCCATCTCCGATAAACATCTTATATTTTCGTCCGAATACATTATGCATAAAAAAAGGAAACAAAGCTCCCACTAAAGCCCATGCTAAAATAGCATAAGGGATATCACCATATTGTAAAAAAACAATCCCGCAAATAGTAGCCACAATAATACCATAACCCGAAGCAAGTCCGTCTACACCATCAATTAAATTCATTGCATTGATAACTCCTACACAGGCAATTAAAGTTAAAGGATAAGCAACCCCCATCGGTAAATAATGAATCCCATATAATCCATGTAAATCATCTAATAGATATCCTTCCGCAATTAAAAAACAGACTGCAACAATCTGTAATAAAAATTTTATCCTGGGGCTTAAATTCAGGATGTCATCGGCAACTCCTGTAAATAGCATTAATAATATAGCTATAAATACAATAAAAAGAGAAGAACAATCGTAATGAAAATAAAATAAGCCGACTGTAATAAAAATACCGAAAAACACACCCACCCCTCCTAATATAGGGATAGGTTCTTTATTCAATTTTCGGGCATTCGGATTATCTACAATTGATTTAATCCTGGCAATTTTGACCAAACGAGGATGTACCAACAATACAAGTATTGCTGAAAACATCACACTTAAAAAAATAATCATGAAAAATTCCATGAGGAATAGGACTGATAATTACAATTGTCTGAAATACAAAATAGACTTTTAGATTTCTTTCCCTTTGCCGTAATCGTTTGCTATACTTAATTTTCAATTACTCCCTTTTCAGCTGTTCCTTTGTTATGGAAAGCTTAATCAAATTATTTCTAGCTATACGCACGCTGACCGATAAAAATGTACCGACACGTAATGTAAACTCTTTTTTCCCCTCGCATTCCGTCAAAATTCCTTCCATTCCGGCTAAAGGCCCACTTTTAATCACTACCCGATCCCCCGCAGCATAACAATTCGGATTTACTCTTATTTTATCCCCCATTTCTGTTGTGAGCCGCATGAAGTCGTCCATTTGCCTCTCCGGAATAATCAGAATCCGACGGTCTTTTTGCCGTATATAACTGATTTTATTCTTATGAGTAAATAAAAATTCAAAAGCGTTTTTCCAATTCGTCTTCAGAAATATTAAATTCGGAATAAGCGGCCTCTCTCCTTCCTTCACACCATTAGACTGTTTTATTATTTTGGGAACAGTAGGGATAAAATATAGAATATTATTTTTTATAAGACAATCTCTCAATAAGATCTCTTGGTTACATCGTGTCCGTGCACAAATCCAACTTTCCTTATTATCAATCATTTATATTTTTTAAAATCTAAAAAAAGCCCAAACCATTCCTACTTGTCCCCTATTTTATAAAAGACAACCATAAAGATTTTTCCCTCTTTATCTCCTTTCGAATGGAATAACTTTTCAACAAAATTTCATTTTGCTATTCTTCCTCTATCAAAGAGGAAGATCACACACTTCCTCAGAACTTATCTTGTTATTTACCTTCCTCTATCAAAGAGGAAGATCACATACTTCCTCTAGACTTATCTTACTATTTTTCTTCCTCTATCAAAGAGGTAAACATATTTTATCGGAAAATATTATCTGTTGTATATATTAATATTTGTAACCTTTACAGCGGATTTATCGTTTTTAGAAAAGGATTTTTAAAAAGAAAAATTAAAAAACAAGAAAAAACATAATACTTAAATCTTATAAGATGTGAATTGTATAAACAATTATAAAACAAGCATTTAAAATATATTATGATAAATATAAAAAGTGAAGAATTATTTATTAAAAATTGTATTATATACTCGTAAAGTACAATACATTTTATTGGAACTGATAGAATTGCAATACCTTGTAAAACAACGCCTACATTCTTACATAGATAATTTATTTGACATTTATTTGCATCCTAAATTATATATTCATATTTTTGTCCGACGAAATTTTGTTATGTACCTCTTTGATAGAGGAAAGAATAACAAAATGAGTTTAATAGAAATTAGCGTTGTGGCGGACAATGCGTAGAAGGTTAAACGATTTACCGGATGCTTTTGATCGAAAAAAGAGAGCAAAAAGTAAAATTTTTTCTATCAAGGATCTTATCGGAATAAAAGCTGGAAAATAAAAAGATCGCATTTCAGCACAGTTAACTACGATCGGGATTTTTCAACTAACCTTAAAACGTTAATGACTGATGAAATCAAAATTATTAAACAAGATTATCAACGCTAAATATTTGAGCTACTGGATTATTTTAGCTGTCGACCTCATCATTTCCGTTAGTTGTACTTTTTTAGCCTGCTTATTAGCCCGGCATTTCACCCAATTAGAAATGTCCGGAAGTAATATGACTGTTTACAACTTGATCAATGACAAAGCAGGGCATTTTACCAACCCGGAAATGTCGATTGAAGTCATCCTGAAGATTATGGTTTTATCTTTAATCTGCAGTGCTATCTCTTTTTATATTTTTAAAGCTTACCGCAATATTATACGGCACTCTACTTTAAAAGAATTATGGAGACTGGGTTGTGCCACGCTGGGTAAAATCATTTTAATCTATATCACTCTCTCTTTTTATAAAATAATTAGTGATAAACAACTATTAATCGGATCGTTATTCGATTTGATGCTGACAGGAATCTCCTTAATTGCTGTCCGGATTGCCATGATCCTGATGTATGATATTCTAACCAGTAAATTTTCCAAACAAAACAGTAAAATTCTGATTTATGGGATCAATGACAAAAGTGTATCCCTGGAAACTCGTTTGCGAAATAGCAAACATTATCATATAGCAGGATTTTATGTGTTTGGACAAAATTATAAATCTTATCGATTAGCCGATCTGCCGGTATATTATTTCAATAATGAAGATGATTTTATATACATCACAAACCGCTACAATGTAGAAGGGATACTTTTTCCCAATTATATTACGGCCCAGGAAGAGAAAGAACGGCTGATCCGTTATTGTGAAAAAAACAAAATAAAGGTATTGATTGCTCCTCCGGTAGATGAGGTAAGTGGAGATAAACTGTTGCGCGCCAATATTCGGGAAATACGGATCGAAGATCTACTGGGACGAGAAGAAATCAAGATAAACATGAACGAGATTATCGCCAATTTCAAAGATAAAACTATTCTGGTAACCGGAGCTGCCGGTTCTATCGGAAGCGAACTTTGCAGACAACTGGCGACATTCGGTGTGAAACAACTTATTCTATTCGACTCTGCCGAAACTCCGATGCATAACATCCGGCTCGAATTAGAAGAACGATTCCCGAAAATGGAATTCGTACCTGTTATCGGAGACGTTCGGATTGCACAACGCGTAAACATGGTATTCGAGCGTTATAAACCTCAATTTATTTTCCATGCTGCCGCTTATAAACACGTGCCTTTAATGGAAGAAAATCCCTGTGAGGCGGTATTGGCAAATGTGTATGGCACACAAAACGTCGCAGACCTAGCGGTCCGTTATAATGTAGAAAAAATGGTTATGATTTCTACAGACAAAGCCGTAAATCCGACAAACGTCATGGGAGCTTCCAAGCGTCTGGCCGAAATTTATGTACAAAGTTTGGGAATGGCTATTGCCAAAGGAGAGATTGAAGGAAGAACCAAATTTGTTACGACTCGTTTCGGAAATGTATTGGGAAGCAATGGAAGTGTCATCCCCCGTTTCAGAAAACAAATCGAAAAAGGCGGACCTGTAACTGTCACTCACCCGGACATCACCCGATTTTTCATGACCATACCGGAAGCTTGCCGTTTAGTAATGGAAGCTGCAACAATGTGTAACGGAAATGAAATTTTCGTATTTGAAATGGGAGAATCTGTAAAAATTGCAGATCTGGCGAAAAGAATGATAGAACTGGCCGGTTATGAACCCGACAAAGAGATTAAGATTAAATATACGGGTTTACGTCCCGGAGAAAAGCTTTACGAGGAAGTTCTGAGTAATGAAGAAAATACCCTTCCGACTACCCATCAGAAAATCAAGGTAGCAAAAGTACGAGAATATAAGTATGCAAACATCGTACCTGAACTGGAGCATTTGGCTTTGGCCGCTCGGCAAATTCAAATCTTGGAGACCGTACGATTGATGAAACAGATTATACCGGAATTCAAATCGAAAAATTCCTGCTTTGAAGAGTTGGATAAGCAGAAAGAAAGTGCCCTATCCCAATCAAACTTGTAAGATTTAATACAAAACTACAGGAAAAATGAGATAAGAAAACTAACAATGTGAGCTGAATATGGAATTACTCCCTTCTTGGTATGCTGTTTATACAACTTCCCGCAGTGAAAAGAAAGTAAAAGCCCGCTTAGACGAAGCAAAAGTGGACAATTATTTACCGCTTCGCACCGAATATCGCATGTGGAGCGACCGGAGGAAAAAAGTATCTTTCCCTTTAATCCCCGGTTATATTTTCGTCCATATCCCGATTCAGGACACCTTAAAAGTTTTAAATATACCCGGAATTGTCACCTTTCTCAAAGAAAAAGCGGTCCCCGTCCCCATCCCGGATAAACAAATAGATCGTCTCCGTCTGATGGTAGAGCATGCCTTTGACGAAGTCGAATTTACCACTTCGCCAGTAGCTGTCGGAGATACCATTTTAGTCAAGCAGGGTAGTTTTCAGGGTTTGGTCGGAGAACTCATCGAAATGCGGGGCAAATACAAAATCGCCATCCGCATCGAATATTTCGGCTGTGCCCTCACCACTGTCCCACTCGGCTGGGTAGAAAAAGTAAAGACTCCCACCCTTTAACACAGGAAGAAGGTTCATTTGCCACCCAATTCTGCATAAAACCACAAAAAGGTCCGTTCCCCGGTATAGGGATTAATTCGATTTAGATGGAAGAGTCCCAGACTTGTTCTAATAATCGAATTACTAATCAGACAAAAAAACTGTTAGATGCTTGCTGTAAAGTTATGCAACTTTTCTCATCCCCACAACCAAAAAGTTTTTAGCCAATCCAGTTATGTTATTTTTTCTTTTTGCGGTTGATATTCTCTTCCTACAGCGATTCCTCCCATGAACATTTGCATCGGATTTTTCCCGAAGCAGCATTTTCCGGAATGCGTTCTTTGTGTCTTGTATAAGCTAGCATAACTTTTATCAGGTAATCAAACGAATGTTAATCCGATTATCGTGTGATAATTGGATTTTAAAACGATAAATCCTACGAGTTTAAACCATCAGGGTAATGACCGGGAGATGCAGTACAGGACGGGTATTTATTATACCGACAAAGCCGATCTTCCTGTGATAGAAAAGGCTGTTTACGCTTTGGTCCGTGAATATAAAAAGCCGTTGGCGATAGAAATAAAACCGTTGACCAATTTTTATATTGCGGAAGGTTATTATGAGGATTATCTGGAAATTGAGTCTTCCGAGACTGTAAAATCAGATAAAACGGGAATTGGGTATACCATAAATTGGATGATGCCAATTTGAAAGCTCATTTGTCATCTGAATAGTATACTGTTATCTTAAAAATGCAATGAAACCATCTTTCCAGAATAAATATTAGAATGAATACAAGGAAAATGTTCAGGAGTTAGGACTTCTATCGACGTTAAGCAAGCTTCTTCAATGAATTTTGGCTTTTGGTTGTGAGTAAGATTTTATTGAACATTATAATTTCATTGCTTTTAAATTCAGCAATTCAATTATTTGCTTAAAATATGGTAATTACTCAGTCATGATATAAACTAAAAGATACTTGATGTCCACGCGCAAAGCTATTTATCCCATAGGCACCAAGGAACTCAACCTTTACAACGTATTATCATCAGCATAATTTCTAGATCATCATACTATCATAATTGAGTCAAAGTCTTTTGTATAGTTTATTAGATTACTATTTCCTTTATAGTATGCTTATGTTAGGATTTCCTCCATACCATTTTGTTGACAACTCCAGTGTAGGATTGGATAAGTTTTACGACTTTTGTTGAGACGTTTTCCTCTATGTATGTGGGAACAGGGATGCCTTGGTCATCGGCGATGTTCATTGCCATAGCGGTATCGACAGCTTGGAGAAGCGATTTTTCGTCGATGCCAGCAAGGATAAAGGCTGCTTTATCGAGAGCTTCGGGGCGTTCGGTTGAGGTGCGAATGCATACTGCGGTAATGGGGCGTCCTATAGACAAGAAGAATGAAGATTCTTCTGGAAGCGTACCGCTATCGGAAATTACTGCAGCTGCATTCATTTGCAAGCAGTTGTAATCGTGAAAGCCGAGCGGCTGGCTTTGGATAACACGCGGGTCAAGTTTGAAACCTGTGCGCTCAAGGCGTTTGCGCGAGCGAGGGTGGCAACTGTAAAGAATGGGCATATCGTACTTCTCGGCAATGGCGTTGATAGCATTGAACAACGAAAGGAAATTCGTATCTGTATCAATATTTTCTTCGCGGTGAGCCGAAAGAAGCATGTATTTACCTTTTTCAAGACCAAGGCGTTGGTGGATATCGCTCGCTTCGATTTCTGCAAGGTTTTCGTGCAGAACTTCTGCCATAGGAGAACCTGTGACGTATATGCGTTCTTTAGGTAGACCACATTCGTGCAGGTAACGGCGTGCGTGTTCACTATATGCGAGGTTCACGTCCGAGATAATATCAACAATTCTACGGTTGGTTTCCTCAGGCAGACATTCGTCCTTGCAGCGATTACCGGCTTCCATATGGAAGATGGGAATGTGCAGACGCTTTGCTGCAATAGCGCTCAAACAGCTGTTGGTATCGCCGAGAATCAGCAGTGCATCGGGTAGTGTTTGCACCATCAGCTTGTATGAACAATTGATGATATTTCCGACCGTTGCACCGAGGTCATCGCCCACGGCGTCCATATATACTTCAGGATCTTTTAGCTTGAGATCGCGGAAGAAAATGCCGTTCAAATTATAATCGTAATTTTGGCCTGTGTGTGCAAGGATTGTGTCAAAATACTTGCGGCACTTGTTGATTACAGCAGCAAGGCGGATGATTTCGGGACGCGTGCCAACGATAATCAACAGCTTCAATTTGCCGTTATTCGCGAAAGATATATCGCTATAATCGGTTTTCATATTTAATTGATGATTAAGAATTTGTAATTGTATGTAATTGTACTTGATGGAACTATCAATTGTCAATTATTAATTACCAATTGAGTTTACCGGTTCAAAGTATGTGTCGGAGTGATTGGGGTCAAAGCATTCGTTGCAATACATCACCGTTACAAGGTTGTCCGCGTCAGAGAGATTTATGATATTATGGGTATATCCCGGAAGCATGTGTACGGCTTCAATTTTGTCACCACTTACCTCGAAAGTAAGAACTTCATTCGTACCCATTTTGCGTTGTTGGATTAATCCTTTACCTGCAACGACAATAAAGAATTCCCACTTGGTATTATGCCAATGTTGTCCTTTAGTAACACCTGGCTTTGAGATATTTATACTTACCTGACCTTTATCCAAGGTTTTTATGAGCTCTGTAAAGCTGCCACGGTCATCGACATTCATTTTTAAAGGAAATGCAACTTTCTCTTTGGGCAAATAAGACAGATAGGTAGAATACAATTTCTTTGCGAATGAATTATCGGGGATGGAAGGGATAAACAATGTTTGGGGCTGTGCCTTAAACTCATTGAGCAAATCGACAATCTCTCCGAGTTTTACTTTATAAGTGCTAGGTACGGCACAATAGCGACCGGTATCAGAGAAAACGGTTTCAACGCCTTCGAACTCGCAGTGATGTTCTTTGCCTGAAAGCGCTGCAATCATTTCATCGACAAGGTCATCGATGTAGAGCAATTCAAGTTCTATTGAACGGTCATTGACTTGGATTGGCAAGTCGTTTGCAACGTTGTTACAGAATGTCGCAACAGCTGAGTTATAATTGGGGCGGCACCATTTGCCGAACAAGTTCGGGAAGCGATATACGAGTACCTTTGCTCCTATTTCAGCAGCGTAGTCAAAAAACAATTCTTCGCCCGCCTTTTTGCTTCTGCCGTATTCACTATCGCCAAAACGTCCTTGCAAAGTAGCTTGAATCGAGCTACTCAACATTACGGGACAGTTATTGCCATACTTTTTCAGTGTGTTGAGCAGAGTTGAAGCAAATCCAAAATTGCCCTGCATAAATTCTTCTTGATTTTGAGGACGATTAATGCCTGCAAGGTTGAAAACAAATTCAGCTTCACAGCAATAGCGTTCTAATTCCTTAACAGTAGAGTCAATATCGTATTCAAATACCTCGTCAACTGCTATGTCGCCATAAAACTTCGCTTTGCCGTCTTGAATATTGCGGAGTTGGGCAACGAGATTTTTACCCACGAAGCCCTTAGCTCCCGTTACAAGTATTTTCATTGTCTGAAATTATTTGGTAATGTTACCAGTCCGACTAAGCTCGTTTTGAATGTATTCGAGCGATGCGATTTTAGCCTTGGTTTCTTCAAGCGTGAGGCGTTGGGTATTGTCTGAGTTAAACTCGGTGAGAGACACGCGAGCATGGTCGCCTTCAGAAAAGTATTTATCGTAGTTGAGCGTACGATTATCAGCAGGCACGCGATAGAAATTACCCATATCGTAAGCCTTAGCACATTCTTCGTTTGTAAGCAGTGTTTCGTACATCTTTTCGCCGTGGCGTATGCCAATAACCTTAATATCTTCTTTATTACCGCCGAAGAGTTCGCAAACGGCTTCAGCTTGAATCTGTATTGTACAAGCGGGAGCTTTTTGAACGAGAATGTCGCCGTTTTCGCCATTTGCGAATGCGAAAAGCACGAGGTCAACGGCTTCGTCGAGTGACATGATAAAACGAGTCATCTTAGGCTCGGTCAAAGTAATTGCATTGCCGTTGCGAATTTGTTCAATCCACAGAGGAATAACTGATCCACGCGAACACATCACGTTACCATAACGTGTACAGCAAATGCGAGTTTTGCCCGAGAAGCGACTTTTGGCCACAGCTATCTTTTCTTCGATTGCTTTTGAAATACCCATTGCGTTAATGGGATACGCAGCCTTATCCGTAGAAAGACAAATTACACACTCAACGCCTGCTTCGATTGCAGCTGTCAATACGTTGTCCGTGCCGTTTACGTTTGTGCGAACGGCTTCCATGGGAAAGAATTCACACGACGGAACTTGCTTCAGGGCAGCTGCATGAAAGATATAATCCACTCCGAGCATCGCCGAGCGACAACTTTCGAGCGAGCGGACATCGCCAATATAAAACTTGATTTTATACGCATACTCGGGATAACGCGCCTGATAATCGTGGCGCATATCATCCTGTTTCTTTTCATCGCGCGAGAAAATACGAATTTCCTTGATGTCTGTGTTAAGGAAGCGTTTCAATACTGCATTGCCAAATGATCCGGTTCCTCCGGTAATCATTAGCGTCTTGTCCGCAAATATAGACATATAATTATGATTCATTTTTTAATACATTGTATACTACATCAACACACTTCTTTGTGCCAATATTTTGAGTTAAATTATTTAGAATAAATTGGCGGGATGCCTTGCCCATCTCTTTGCATTTTTCGGGAGCATTGCGTAATTCCTCAATAGCTGTAACGAATTCCTTGAGATCTCCGGCATGGGTGAAGATACCGCAATTATTTTTTTCGATTATATTTTTTAAATCACCTTCATCGAAATTCGCAAGAACTGCACGTCCACTTGACATTATCGACCATGTTTTACTTGGCATTGCCGAACCTCCCAAACCTGCTTTGCATGAAACAATGCAAGCATCTCCCAATCCATATACATAGGATACTCTTTCGTAAGGTTGAATGGGGAATATCTTTAAATTATGAAGATTATCTCGCTTAATACGATCTTTGATCTTTGATTCAAGTCCACCTGAACCAAAGATAATGAATTGCACATCAGGTTTAGCTTGCATTTCTGCAGCAGCATCCATTATGATGTCAATATTCTGAGCATTGCCTAAATTACCGGCATAGATTATTGTAAATTTGCTGCGATTTATACCAAATTCATCATAGAGAGGATTATCGGCTTTAAAGATTGGAACAACAGCCTGCTCATCAACCCAATTATAAATTATCTCAATCTTTTCTTCTGGAACTCCCTTCGCCATTATATTGCGCTTAAAGTCTTCGGAAATGACGATAATCTTGTCAGAGTTTCGGTATGTGAAATTTTCAATTACTCGTCCGATTTTCCATAGCAAACCATCCTTTTTTGCAAATCCTGTCCCAACCAACGAATCTGGAAAAATATCCTGTAGGTTGTAAACCATAGGTTTCTTGGTAAATTTCTTCACTAATGCCGCCATTGCACCTTGAATAGGAGGCGTGCTTGAGATAAACATTATATCGCAACTGCGAGCTTCTTTTGAGAATACCGCCCACATGAATTGTTTTATACACTGTAAAGTATATCTAAACGCACGCATTAATGGATTACGCCCCTCTGCCATTAGCGGAAAGCGACGAACACACATTTTGCCATCGTACATTAACTCTGTACGCTTGTGGCTTTTATATTCATTACGAGTGTTTTCATCTATGCCTCGGGTTGGTAGCGGAGTATATGCAAGCATCTCAAATCCGGCATTTGCAAAAGCCTGATTGCGATTGTCGCTAAGATATGCGCTTGCAACTTTCTCTGGCGAGAAATACGCAGGTAAATATAATATTTTCACCGTATAAATCAGATAAAGTCTTTAAGGTTTATCGGATCAGCTCCTGTTAATATAATGTCATGCCCCAACCCCATAGAACATGCTTGTTTGTAAATTTCATTAGCGAAATTCAAATCTATAAACGAGAGTCCTACGGAGTTGAAATAGATAAATTCCTGGTTATTCTCGCGTCCAGATTTCTTACCACTGATAATTTCAGCGAGATTTGCGTAAATATCGCTGTCTTTTAACAAGCCTTCAACATACATTCGTGAAATGGTCTGCGTACGATGCTTAGATGATTCCCAATCGTCACACACAATTTTATCCGCTTTTTGCGCTACAGCATATTCATCTTCCCAACCACCAACATGAATATATAATGTTCCGGACCTTACATCTTTGGCTTTAAGCAATGGTACTTGACCACTTATTGCAGTAACAATAATATCTGTATTTGTAGCAGCTTTTGAATAATCTCCACGACAAGCAATAAATTCTACATCCGTGACTGCAGCTGAGAGTTCGTTTATGAAGCTATTTTCAGAAATTGTTTTGCGAGAAGCTACGCGGCAAGTCTTTATAGTTGGAAATAGATGCTTTAGCAAAATAAAATGCATTCGTGCTTCTTCTCCTGCGCCGAGAAATCCAATGGTTTGAGGATTTCTCGGCGCAAGATATTTTGCAGCAACTGCTCCGACTGCGGCAGTACGCATTCGTGTGCATAAAGTTCCATCAATTACAGCTTGAGGAAATCCTGTTTCGATTTCAGACAGTAACATAACACCCGACACATTAGGAACACCCTTTAGTGCATTTGCAGGAAATACTGAAACCCATTTCATGCCGGATACTTTGTCTTTAAGAAGTGTTGCGGGCATGCAGTTGATGCGGTTTTGTGTTTGCTGGTCGAAAATTTGTGAAATCTTATCGGGTAGCAGAACCTCATTGTTTGCCCATTTTATAAACGCATCCTCAACAATCTTTAAAACGTAGTCGGTACGATTTTTGAAGATAGCTGCAACCTCATTCTGGTTTATTATTTTAATAGAAACTTCTTTCATAGCTTATAATAGTTATAATCTCAATTTCAAACTACCTGCATTAATTTTCGGAACAAGCATATTATTACCTGCTTCATCGGTAACGATTATTGTTGCGTGTATTTTATCAACAATCTCGCGCCACTGCTCTTGTGTATCGAAAACAAAATGTACAAAACCAAATACTTGTGTAATGGAACCTGTAGAGGCTACGTTAGTTCCTATAACTTTGGTAATGGGTAAAGCGATTATGTTTGACATTTCACAAATTTCATCAAGACCATTGATACTTTGGATTGTGCCAGGATTTAGATGTAGCCCGTACACACAATAATATGATTCTTTTTGTTTTGCAGGATTTATTAAAGATATATGTCCATAAATCTTACTTTCCCCCGTTAATGCATAATATATATCAGCTGCAACTTGATTAATGTTATACAAATAGTCGACGGGATATATTGAAACAGAACCACCATATCTAAATCCTGCTTCGTTGAAATAAAAATTGTCGCCATCACAAAATACTTCAATCCATATCGTTCCTTCTTTAATCCCTATTGAAGAGAACATATTTTGCAATTTGCAATCAAATTTTTGACGAAATGCCATAGTAGAGGGACTTTCAAAAATAAACATCCCGGCAACATAGCTACCTTGTTCCTGATATCTTACAGGATATTTATCCTCTAAGCCTGAGAAATACATTTTGCCATTGCTAAATGTGTAAAATACGACAACACCATCGTTTTTTACGAATTTTTCAACGATTACATTGCCTGAAGCAGATGCTACACTTGCACGTTTGTAACCTTCCTTTAATTCTTCAAGGTTGTTACAAACAGAAAAACCATTGCTACCACATCCATCGGTGGGTTTGGTAATAACGGGGAAGGTAATTTCATTGGCAAGAGATCCAATATCTTCGAGCGATGAAATATCATACTTTGGAGCAACAGGCAATCCATGCTCAATTAGCAGATGTTTGAATTTACTTTTATTTTGAAGTAGTTCCCATTGTTCTTTTGTACAATAGCAGGGCAATCCCAATTCGTTAAGATATGAGCACGCTACTGAAATGACTGGTTCGCTACCGCCCATATAAACGCCATCGATATTTTTTTCTCGGATGAGTTGTTTCATTGCTTCGGCATCAGTTGAATCTACATTATAATGCTCGTGTGCAATTTCAAAAATGCCGGCAGATGCGTCGTTACCAGTAGCAATCAGTATTATATTATGTTCATCAGCGAAATCTTTGATAGCGTCTTTCCAAAGGCTTCCGCCAAGAAGCAATAATCGCTTATTTGCAAGATTAATCATAGTTTATACTGTTTTGATCGTTATATGTTTAATTACTTCTTCACAAACAGCTACGGCTGCTACGGCATTAGTACTTTGTGCAATGATATAACCGGCTCGGTCAATGCTACTATGTACATCTGTAATCGCATCACCCACTTGCTTGGTAAATGTAATTTCCTTTACGCCGTCAATTTCGTAAGCTTGTTCTATGCCTTCAATTGATTGAATTATTCCTTTGGGAACATCAAAAAAGCGTATGGCGCTGCCACAGGATAATGTGGGAGTAAGGTCAGGCTTCAATCCAAATGAGACATCGATTGTGGCTTGTATCATATCAATACCCGTGGATAGTGGAACAAGGTGTGTTGTTATACAATCTCCACCCATGCGTGCCCCAAGCTCTATCATTACGGGTCCTCGTTTGGTGACCATCATCTCAACATGTGCAGGGCCACAATTGATCCCTACAGCTTTTACTGCTTGTATTGCCAACTGCCTGATTTTTGTTTGTGTGTTCTCATCAAGGGAAGTGGGCTGACTATGCCCCATTTCAACGAAATGAGGCGCTCCGGTTGTCAGTTTATCAGTAATAGCAAGGATATTAACTTCTCCATCAAGTACCATAACTTCAACACTAACTTCTTGTCCTTGTAAATATTCTTCGACTATTACGTTGCCACCTCGCGATTGAGATTGGGTGTAGTCGTAGGATTGGAGCATATCATCAGCATTATGCACAAGGCATACACCACGACTACCGGCATTATCGGTTGGCTTAATAATACAAGGATATTCTATACATGAAGCAATTTTTTTAAGTTCATCGATAGACTTAACATGATAGTACCAAGGCGCAGAAACATTATGTTCCTTAAACGCCTCTATCATCCTATATTTATCAGTTGCTTTAATCGCTGTTTCATATGATATTCCTGGTAAACCAAGGAGCGTTATTGCTTTTGCTATGGCTCGCATAGGCATATCAGTTGCCAATGTCATTATGCCATTAGGTTGAAATTCCCGAGCTACAGCGCAAATTGCATCTTCATCAATCGTGCTGGCATTGAAATATTCATCAGTGTACGAAATGCCTACAGCCTGTGGATTATAGTCAGCAACAGCAACATAATGCCCCAACTCTTTTGCACGTCTTATGGCGGGAAGCTGCAAAAAGGAGGCTCCGATAATCAATAATTTACCCATAGCTATTTGTTTATTGTTCGCCATTGATATTTTTGTGGCAAAGGACAGAATAAACTGTGTAAAATATTACTTTAATATCCATCCAAAATGATACATTGTCCACATAATAGCAGTCGTATTTATATTTCTCATCTTGTGTGATGGAGTTGCGAAAAAATGCTTGGCTGTAACCTGTTATTCCGGGACGTACTTCAAGACGCTTTTTGCGCAATTCGTCATATTCAGAATATGGCTTAGCACCGATTGTAGGACGAGGGCCTACAAAGCTCATATCACCGAACAATATGTTTAAAAACTGAGGCAATTCGTCAATGCTGGTCTTACGAATGATCCTACCAACAGGAGTTACTCGGGAATCGTTGTCAGAGTTGTATGTTGAACCGTCCACATTGCGCAAGTCTGGAGCATTTACATACATCGAACGCAATTTAAACATTTTGAATCGTTTGCCCCTATATCCAATCCGCTCTGCGTTATAGAATATCGGACCGCAATCGGTAAAATATATTATCGGACCGATAATAATAATCAAGAGCAAGACAAATGGCAGAACCATGATTGACAAAATTATGTCAATCAAACGTTTAAAGAAATGACGATACATATTATTTAGATATTATATCTACAAAATTTGTGATGATGTATTCCACATCTTCGTTTGTAAGGCGAGTATGAAGAGGAAGAGTCACTTCGTTACGATATAGATTGTAGGCGTTAGGATAGTCGGCGATGTCGAAACCAAGAGCTTTGTAAGCGGTCATCATAGGTAGGGGCTTGTAGTGAACATTACATGCTATATTATGTTCTGCCATTTTTACAATAACTTCGTTACGTTCTTCGACATCTTTTCCAAGCAAGCGAACCAAATAGAGATGACCACTTGAACAATGATTATCGCTATAATGATTGAGGACCTGCACATTGTGATCTTTCAATGCTGCGTCGTAACGTTCTATTATTTCGCGACGGCGGCGAAGCATCTCGGGATAGCGTTTGAGCTGTGCCAAGCCGATACCGGCCATAATATCAGTCATATTACACTTATAATAGGGTGCAATAATGTCGTATTCCCAAGCGCCAATTTGAGTCTTTGCGAAAGCATCTTTGTTCTGACCATGAAGCGACAGTAATTGGAATTGCTTATATAGATATTCATTATCCACATCGGAACGAGTTTTCCAAGTCAATGCACCGCCTTCGGCAGTGGTAAGGTTCTTGACGGCATGGAATGAAAATGACGTGAAATCTGCTATTTCGCCACACATTTTTCCGTGCCACATGGCTCCGAACGCATGTGCAGCATCTGCCATTACAACAACTCGACCATATACCTTTTGAATGTCGTTTGCAGGTTTGAATAAGTACTTTTTACTTTCAACGGCTGCAAAAATCTTATCATAGTCGCAAACTATACCACCTAAATCTACGGCAATGATGAATTTTGTGCGCTCCGTAATTGCTTCAGCGAGTTTATCGTAGTCCATTTCAACGCAGTCAGGTATACTGTCGACCATTACGGGAGTTGCACCAACATGGCAAATTACACTTGCCGAAGCTGTATAAGTATAAGCGGGTACTATAACCTCGTCGCCAGGGCCAACACCCAGAACACGGAGAGCCAATTCCATACATGCCGTAGCTGAGTTCAGACAAGCAGTTTTATCTGTTTGACAACATATTGAAATCAACTTCTCAAATTCTTTAGTACGAGGGCCTGTCGTAATCCAGCCCGATTGCAGAGCTTCACTAACTTCTACAATCTCCATCTCCGACATGTCCGGAGGTGAGAATGGAATATTACGTAGTTTCATATTGTCATTGCGATTTTATTAGTATTGCTCAAGAATATCTGCAATACGCTTGCAAGCAAAACCATCACCGTAGGGATTACTTGCATGAGCCATACTATTGTATGAATCTTGGTTTTCTAATAATTCTTTAAAATTGTTATAAATAACCTCTTCATTTGTTCCGACCAACTTTAAGGTTCCGGCAGTGATTCCTTCTGGGCGTTCTGTAGTGTCTCGCATCACAAGAACCGGCTTACCGAGAGATGGAGCTTCTTCCTGAATTCCACCACTATCTGTAAGAATTATATAACTTCTAGCTAGGAAATTGTGAAAATCCAAAACATTGAGAGGTTCAATTATATGAATACGGTCACAATCACCAAGTTCTTGTGCTGCTGCTTCACGAACTACAGGATTCATATGGATTGGGTAGATAGCCTTAACATCAGGATGTTCATCCAAAATTCGGCGTATAGCACGGAACATTTTATGCATTGGTTGGCCCAAGTTTTCTCTACGATGAGCTGTAATCACTATCAATCGACTATCGTAAGCCCATTCTAATTCTGAATGAAAATAATCTTCTCGAACAGTGGTTTTTAAAGCATCAATAGCCGTATTACCTGTAACAAATATGCTTTCTACTTTTTTCCCTTCACGAAGAAGATTGTTTTTAGACATCTCTGTAGGTGCAAAATTATATTTGGCAACTATTCCTACTGCTTGTCGATTAAATTCTTCAGGATATGGAGAGTAAATATCATATGTTCGAAGCCCGGCTTCGACATGTCCAACCGGGATTTGAAGATAGAAACATGCAAGAGCAGTTACGAAAGTGGTACTTGTATCACCATGAACTAAAACCACGTCTGGGCCAACTTCTTCTATAACTTCCTTTATGCGATTAAGAATATTGGTAGTTATATCAAACAATGTTTGCTTGTCCTTCATAATTGAAAGGTCGTAATCTGGAACAACGTTAAATGCTTCAAGCACTTGATCCAACATTTGACGGTGTTGTCCTGTTACACAAACTATCGTTTTTATATCCTTTCTCGTCTTTAGCTCATTAACTAAGGGACACATTTTAATCGCTTCAGGTCTAGTCCCGAAGACTAACATTACTTTTTTCATATAGTAAAGAGTTGAGTAAGCAGACAATTATTTGCAAATACCACAGAAATCAAGAACAATTTTGTATTCACAACGAGGTAGTGATTTAAATGAATCGTGTGCAGTGAGAAATACTACAATATCCGCTTTATCGTAAGCTTCATTATAATCGGTCAATTTAAATACGTTATGATTCTTTACATTCGGTTCAACAACTAAGATGTTTGCATTATTACAGCTTTGCATAACCTTTGTAACAATATATTTTGCAGGAGACTCACGCAAGTCATCAATATTGGGTTTAAATGCTAAGCCCATCATAGCTACTATGGGTTTACGATGATGCTCAAGTTCGAATTTTAACATTTCATTTTGAACCTTTTCTGCACACCAGAATGATTTATAATTGTTAATTTCTCGAGCTTTTGCAATTATCTGCGATTCAATTGGAAATTCAGCAGTAATAAAGTAAGGATCCACAGCTATGCAATGTCCGCCAACACCGCAACCGGGTTGAAGAATGTTTACGCGAGGATGCTTATTTGCAAGATTGATTAATTCCCATACATTTATACCTGCTTTATCACAGATTAGAGATAATTCATTAGCAAATGCGATTTGTACATCGCGAGACGAATTCTCTGTTAATTTACACATTTCAGCTGTTTTGCTGTTGGTGGAATGTAATGTGCCTTGTACAAATTGGCTATAGAATTTAATAGCTTCTCTCGTTGATTGAGGATTGATACCACCAATCACACGATCGTTATGAACAAGCTCGTAGATTACATTACCAGGCAATACACGTTCAGGACAGTAGGCTATATATATTTTATCTTTTAACTCAGGACGTTCTGAAAAAATCAGGCGTTGCATTTTTTCAGTTGTCCCTATCGGAGAGGTTGATTCAATAACGTATAGATCACCTTCCTTTAAGAGAGGAAGAACAGCACGTGTTGCGGCTTCGACATAAGAGATATCAGGTTCATGATTACCTTTAAAAGGAGTGGGAACAACCATAAAATAGGCTTCACTTACTTCAGGGGTGGTAGAGGCCTTTAAAGCTCCAGATTTTACTACCTCTTGAAGTATTTCTTCCAGCCCGGGTTCAATGATGTGTAACTTGCCTTGATTTGTCATCTCTACAACCTTGGGGTTGATATCAACTCCAGTGACTTTTATACCGTGTTTAGCAGCAATAATAGCTGTAGGAAGGCCAATATAGCCTAAACCCATAAAACATGCTTTCATTAGTTTATTTTTTTAGAGTATTTATAAATTACAAGGAAATAAATTAAATATGCCACTGAGAAGGTAGCTGATATTAATGTCACAAAATCAATAATTTCGAGATGGTATATTTGTGAAATTGTATAACTAAGCACTCCACATACAAGAAATACCATTTGTAAAATGAGTTCTAAACCTTGACGATTTATTATAACAAATGCTGGCGACATTGCTGAAGTAATAAAACGTATCCCAAACATTGGTGCAAGTATTGCAATATATTTACCAGCAACAGCCCACTCTTTACCAAAAACAAATGTACAAATTGGAGTCGCAAGTAATGTCAAGACTAATACCATCGGTATCGCTATTATAAGTAATAGTATAAACGTTTTTTTGAAAGAATATGAGAAATGTTTATGCTCGTTATATTCTGCAGAAGCTTGCTCTAGAAATACTTTTGAAACGTTCCCCCCGATTAATGCTAACGGTAAGCCAAGTAATCGTACTGATATAGAATAAAATCCGACCTGTGTCATACCATATAACATTTCAATAAATATGGTAATTATTGAATATGAAAGACTATTAGCTAACAGGGCCGGTGTTGAAAAATAAAATTGTTTTTTATGCTTGAATGCAACTTCTTTCACTTTATTTGCAGGCACTGATATAACCTCACGCCAATACTTTTGCAAAGGTTTCATCTGTCGCTTAATTCCCAATAGTTGACCTATCGCATACGGTAATAATAGACAATGTATACTTCGACTTAATATCCCCAATAAAATTGCTCCAATATTTTGAGTACCTGTTCTTAATACATATACAGACGATATAACCTTGTATTCTTTACGACGATTATTGTATGCTGTTAAAACATTAATGATTGCATAAGATGCTATTATTACAAATAAGTAAATCGATAGATAACCGGGCATTCCCTTGAATGAGAAAAAGACATAACCACCTATGGATGCTATAATTGTTACTATACCTCCAACAATTAAAGATAACTTAATTAATGGATATACGTTACGCTCCTCGGGTTCTGTTACTATTGACACATCATAACGAGTATTTACAACACTAAGAAAGATTGCTGCAATTGAAATAATATAAGTATATAAACCTAAATCTTCCGGAGTATAAATTCTTGTTAAAACCGGGATCGTTAATGCGCCTATTCCTTGTGCGATGAATGATCCTGATGCTAAAACTGCTATATTGACAAGGAAAGAGTTGTTAAGCCTCTTTTTCATTTTGTAAATTTCGGATCAACTTTGCTGGCACACCCGCAATTACACAGTGACCTTCAGGAAAACTATGAGTTACAACAGAACCAGCACCTACAACTGTGCCAGGACCTAATGTCACTCCAGGAAGAATGACCGAGTTCATTCCTATCCAGCACTTTTCCTTTAAAATAATATCTTTACCTTCAACGTGTCTATTTGGATTATTGACATCATGGTTGGTCGTGATTAGCCCGACATTAGGAGCAATCCAGCAATCTTTTCCAACAATAATTTTACCACCTTGATTTTGCCAATAACAACCCGGAGTTTGGAAGATGTTCAAATTATCTAAATCAAACTCAATATTGTGACTATTAGAAACGATTGTATTGGGATTTACGGGCCAAGGAATATGCCTATTTGTACCCCATAGTCGAGATGATAATCCCATAAAGCACCAATACCAACCCAGTCTTTTTACCTTAAAAAAATAACCACGTAGATATTTCTTGTTGTAAAACAACGAAAAGAAACAATAGAGAATAAATTTAACAATTTTACTATATAATAATTTATGTAACATAGTTATGTTTGGTGAATAATTTTGCAGTCATAAAAATTAGTCCTTTGATAAACAAGAACATCGTACTTGCGCCAATTAATGGAGGAAGCGAACCTAAACATCCGAATGCAAATCGCATATAGATATAAGCAAGTATATAACACATTTCAATAGATTTGCATATACGCATACGAGTTTCTAAAAAAGACATAATACAAATATTCATACTCGTAAATATAGGTGCGAACAAGAAGCCCAAATGAATATAGCCATAACCAGAACTTGACAGAAGATATCCGGTAAGTTGTGTACCTTGGTATAGATACGAGTTATATGCTTGTGAGGTCATTAACATCTCGCTTTTGAAAATAAAATGTACACCAAAAATAGAACGGGCTATATCATATAGAACATTTAAAATGCTTAGATTAGCATATTGTGCATACTTAAGGTTTGTTTTAATAGTGTCTACACCATAAAAGTATGCATCAATCATGCCTGCCGACATGCCATCTTTAAGTGCTGCATTTTGAAGTGCTTCTGCATAGGAATCATATAAAAATGCATTGAAATGCTTGTAGACAGTCATTAACGTTAGAATTGTAAATGCTGTAGAGCCAATAATAGTAACAATCCGTTGTTTACTATCCGGATAAGTTCGAATTAATAACCAACATGATGCAAATGCAATATATACTTGAGCAGTTCGACGTTCTCCTATAATTATACATGTCATCAGTGCTGCTAGTATTATTGCATAAGTAATATACTTTCTGTTATGAAATAAATTATATTTTTTTCGATATTTTTCTATTAAGCAGAAAAATAGAAACAAGTAACCACAACTAACTATTTGTCGTATTAATATTATACGAGTATCTACAATATCTCCTTCTCGTTCAGCTCCAGCTTCAACAGACTTAATCCCAAATTCAAGAAGGTTATAATGTCGCCCGATGAATATAAATACCAGCGCAGCGATAATTATTAAAATCCTATAAATACCTCTATTACCTCGTAATATAGGTTGATTTGACATTAATGATTTCTGTAACGATATCTTACATATTATGAAAATTGTACCACAAATTATAAAACATTCATAAATAGATAAAAGTATTGCCGTTTGAATTAGTTCCGCACTATCAGATTGTGATATATAATATTTACCAGTGATAGTGCCATAATATGGTATGAAAACCATTCTTACCCATAGTAAAATAAGTATTACTGAAATCGTAATTCTATATCTTGGATTATCTCTATATAATCTTTTCAAAATTTGATACGCAAAAAAATAGGCAATTGGTAAAAAAAACAAGCTCGCGTAATCAGTGACATAAAGAGCTATACTACATAAAAATGCAGTAGTAATTGCAGATATATAAGCAACAAGAGAAATAATATTTTTCATTAAATCTCTTTTATGTATTTTTGGTATGCACTCTCAAAGTTTTGATTATCTTGTAAAACTTTATTTATAAATTGAGAGCAAGACATATTAAATTTTTCAAAATTTATGTGAGTATACCACTCATATAAATTCTCTTTCATTTCGCTAGTATAATCCGTAACAGTGAACCCAAGTTGATACTCTTTGCTAATTTGTTCCATGTATGTGTTAGGACAAACTAAAATTGGCATTCTACTATAAACTCCATGATATAATTTTATAGATAATGCATAATCTAAACTCATACTATTGTTACCATATACATTGTTAATAATATCTATTCGCTGAAGAAATTTTGCAGTATCCTTAACTGGAAATGAATCATGAAAAGCAGTATTAGCAATGCCATTCTCTTCCGCATATTGACGTAAAACATCAGCATGCGAGCCATAGAAATGCATCTCAAACCGAGAATCATTTTTGAAGATGTCCAAAAGACGTTTATTGATATCGTAAAATCTTACATAGCCGACAAACCCGATTCGAATAGGTTTACCGAGTTCTCGTAGAGATGATCTTGGGATTATTTGTTTTAAAACAGGCAAGTTCAAACTATGAACCTGTAAGTAGTTATAAGGAGGAAGAAATATTTTATAGCCCAACGATGAAATTGTCGTAAAAGCAGAACTATTTATAACCTTTTGAAAACGTCGAAATATAAAAATATTTTTCTGATAACAATAATCGCGTATATTTAAACAATATTTCCCTTTCCACCTATTAGCCAAATAATTTGCAAACATGAATATTGCGACATCATTCCATACAATTATAAAATCATAGTAATTATTATTTAAAATATTAACTGCAAATTTTTTGAACTTCCAATATTGTAAAGCCTTATACCATCGAGGATTGTTTGGATTAATTATATTTTTAAAGACATATTTATTTTTTGCAGGAAAATCTTCATTTTCTCCATATTTATCCATATAAATAATATCAAAGTCAATATTATCCCTTAGCAACCATTCGGTATACAAGCTTATCATTGACATGTGCTTTATATTAACAGCACTTAAAATGCAGATGTGACTCATTATATTGTTAATTTCAGTTAGAGTTAGAGTCTAAAGGATATTTTTAATATTTTAGTATTTGTATATTTTACCAATTTTGCAAATGTTGATAATTCAATAACCATAAATTACTAAAAATCAATTATATAATATTATTATATTTCTGATATACGAGTTTTTGGATTTAACCCAAGGACGGTACAGATTGAGTTTTACGCCATCGCACTCAGAAAGAAAATCTATATGTCTATTGAGCAATCGCAGGTAGACATTAATGTGTGGATGAACTCGCACAATACGCAAAAAACGCACTCCTAGAAAGTAACACTGCGGAAAAACTCCAATGCAAACGACAATTTTCCAGCTTTTAGATGTCTCCCACGATTCATTGGAAGGAAGAAGGATATTATTCTATTAAAGAAAGGAGATTTGTAATTTTACCTGTTACAAAATTATCCAGACAGCGTACGAAATGTCCTTGTTTTAACAGAGCTTCGCATAAATTGGAACCAATAAAACCGGCTCCGCCAGTAACTAATATTCTGTTTACCATATAAACCAGAAATGATTAAATAGAAATAAAAAGAAGTTATATTTTAAAAAGGCAAGAAAATTCACTTTAATTCAAAGAATGTTAATTATTTAACTTATCCTATTTAAAGTAAAAAAAGGAAACATTTTATTCAGAATTTAACTTAGAAAAATGCTCGTTTTTTATAGTTTAGAATTTTGTTTACATAAATTTTACATCCCGAATACAAATAACATTTGCTTTATGGGAAAAAAATTTAACTTATATAAGTATCGGAATCTAAAAATTGAAGCTGTTATTTATGGCTTCGCCCGGTAAGTCCCACCTTTAGTGAGTCAGAATAGTTTTTATACCTATTTCTGGATGCAAAATTAAATATAAAAAACAAATTTCAAAACCATTTAGAGTATATTATTTCTACAATCGTTAACCTATATAGTATCTAAATATCCTTTTCCATTCTATATTAGCGCAAAATTCAAATTTGAGAAATTAGTAAATTATAGCGTAGACCTCAATATATTTGATTTAGATTCTTCCTTATAAACATTCAAATTCAAACTTTATTTTTCCATAAAAAACGAGCGTTTTTTTAAGTTGAATTGACATAAAAATTATTAAAAATTTTACTTTAAGTGCAAAATTTCATTTACTTATCAATCAACTACAAGCTTATCTATTTAGATGATATAATTTCGTCTTATTCTCATTCCTAAGAATATATTCACTTTAATTAAAATATATGAAAGGTATTGTATTAGCCGGAGGATCTGGTACTCGTCTTTATCCTATTACAAAAGGTGTAAGTAAACAACTGCTTCCTATTTATGATAAACCTATGATTTACTATCCGCTTTCTGTGCTGATGTTAGCTGGAATACGAGAAATTTTAATTATATCCACTCCACAAGATTTGCCTGGTTTTCAGAGACTTCTGAGAGATGGAAGTGATTATGGAATACAGTTAGAATATGCCGAGCAACCGCATCCGGATGGACTTGCACAAGCTTTTATTATCGGTGAAAAATTTATTGGAGAAGACAGCGTTTGTTTAGTATTGGGAGATAATATATTTTATGGACAGGGTTTCAGACCGATGTTAGAACAAGCTCTAAAAAGAGCGGAAAATCAAGGGATTGCTACTGTATTCGGATATTATGTAAATGACCCGGAACGTTATGGTGTGGTAGAATTTGATAAAGACGGGAATGTTTTAAGTCTTGAAGAAAAACCTAAAAAACCTAAATCTAATTATGCTGTCGTGGGTTTATATTTCTATCCCAACAAGGTAGTAAATATCGCAAAATCGATCAAACCTTCTGCCAGAGGAGAATTGGAAATCACGACAGTAAACCAGGAATTTTTAAAAAATCAGGAATTAAAAGTTCAATTATTGGGCAGAGGATTTGCTTGGCTTGACACCGGTACCCACGACTCCCTTGCAGAAGCCTCCATTTTTGTAGAGGTAATTGAAAAACGGCAGGGGTTAAAAATTGCTTGTTTAGAAGGAATTGCTTATAAGAAAGGTTGGATTAATGAAAGTAAGTTACAAGAATTGGCTTTATCTATGGAAAAAAATCAATATGGCCAATATCTGTCCGGTATAATTAAAGAAAAAAAGATATGAAGAAAAATATATTAATTACCGGAGGTGCCGGTTTTATTGGGTCTCATGTCGTTCGTTTGTTTGTTAACAAATATCCGGAATATCAAATCATTAATTTAGACAAACTAACTTATGCCGGTAATCTGGCTAATTTAAAAGATATTGAAAATAAACCCAATTATACTTTTATTAAAGCCGACATTTGTGATTTCGAAAATATTCAAAAAATTTTTTCACAATATCAGATCAACGGCGTTATTCATTTAGCGGCAGAAAGTCATGTAGATCGCAGTATTAAAGATCCTTTTACCTTTGCCCGTACGAATATAATGGGCACTTTATCTCTGTTGCAAGCTGCAAAAGAATATTGGAACGGGAATTGGGAGAACAAACTTTTTTATCATATTTCTACCGACGAAGTATATGGTGCTCTTTCGTTCAATAAATCATTTTTCACAGAAACGACAAAATACGACCCGCATAGTCCTTACAGTGCCTCCAAAGCTTCTTCCGACCATTTTGTCCGGGCATTTCACGACACCTACGAAATGCCAATCATTATTACCAATTGTTCTAATAATTACGGACCTTATCAATTTCCGGAAAAGCTTATTCCGCTCTTTATCAATAACATTTGTCAAAAGAAATCGTTACCGGTCTATGGAACTGGGGAAAATGTACGGGATTGGTTATATGTAGAAGATCATGCACGGGCCATTGACATCGTTTTTCACAAAGGAAAAATTGCCGAAACTTACAATATCGGTGGATTTAACGAATGGAAAAATATTGATCTGGTGAAAGTGGTTATTCGGACAGTGGATAAATTTTTAGGAAATCCCGCCGGCTTCTCTGACAAATTAATCACCTATGTCAAAGACCGCAAAGGACATGATTTGAGGTATGCGATAGATTCCACCAAATTAAAAAAAGAACTAGGCTGGGAACCGAGTTTGCAATTTGAAGAAGGAATAGAGAAGACAGTAAAATGGTATTTAGA
>NZ_JH594600.1 GCF_000243215.1 Odoribacter laneus YIT 12061
ATAATCAAAAAAGATACAATGATTATGAATGGGAAATTGTTGGGTTTATTAATGATTTTGAAGAACAAGTTTGTGGTTATCCTGTTATAGGCCCGCTCTCTTCCATTAAAAGATTTCTCGACACAACAGATTATTACTTTTCTTGGGGAATTCATTTAGTAGGCAGAAATGTCTTAACGGAAAAAATGTATCGTGAAGCCAATATTCCGAAAAATCGTCTGGCGACCATCATACACAAATCTGCCTTTGTCGCCAAAAACGCAATTATTGAACCCGGAGTTTTTATTATGGCAAATTGTTATGTGGGTCCCCAAGCCATTATAGGAAGTTCTTCTTTGATTATGGCAAATAGTATGATCGGCCATAATATTGAAATGGGAGAACTCTGCCACTGCTCGGTGGGAGCTATTATGACAGGTTATTCTAAAATGGGAATATGCTCTGATATTGCGGTAGGTTCGACGATACTAGCTTATAAAAAAATTGGTGCTTTCGCTATGCTTGGAGCAGCAAGCTTAGCTACACACGATATTCCCGATTATGAAATCCATGTAGGAAGTCCTGCAAAATTTTTGAAAAGAATTAAAGAAGATTAAGGAGATATGATCAAATTTTTAGATTTACAAAAAATTACAGCAAAATATGCTGATGAAATACACGATGCCGTATTACGTGTAGTGGATGCAGGCTGGTATCTCCAAGGAAATGAAAATAAAACCTTTGAAACAAATTATTCTAACTATATCGGTACCCAATATACCATCGGATGTGCCAATGGTTTAGATGCTTTAATTTGGATATTCAGAGCATACCTGGAAATGGGAGTTATGAAACCAGGGGATGAAGTAATTGTTCCTGCAAATACTTATATTGCTTCCATTTTAGCTATAACTGAAAACGGCTTAAAACCGATATTAGTAGAGCCCGATATAGAAACGTATCAAATAGATGATTCTAAAATTGAAAAAGCAATAACCGATAGAACTAAAGCGATTTTGATTGTACATCTTTATGGACAATGTGCCTATACGGAAAAAATTGGTGAAATATGTAAAAAATACCGCCTGAAATTGATAGAAGATAATGCGCAGGCTCATGGTTGTTTATACAAAAATCAAAAAACGGGATCTCTGGGAGATGCTGCAGGTCATTCTTTTTATCCGGGCAAGAATTTAGGCGCACTAGGTGATGCAGGTGCCGTAACGACGAACGATGAGAAATTAGCTGAAATTATAAGAGCTGTAGCGAATTATGGTTCATCCCAAAAATATGTCTTTCAATATTGCGGAAGAAACAGTCGTTTAGATGAAATACAAGCAGCAGTACTTACAACAAAATTAAAGCACTTAGACGAAGATGTAGCCTTGCGCCAGGAAGTTGCAAAACGATATATAAATGAAATAACGAATCCTAAGATTATATTACCAAAGATCAGTAATTGGAAATCTCATGCTTTCCACCTTTTCCCGATCCGTTGTACAGAACGGGATAGATTGCAAGCATATTTAACAGAGCAGGGGATCCAAACCATTATCCATTACCCTATACCTCCTCATAAACAAACCTGTTATAAAGAGATGAATCATATTTCTCTTCCTATAACAGAACAAATTCACAAAGAAGAATTGAGTTTACCCATAAGTCCGGTTATTTCTACTTTAGAAATCAACTTTATTATAGATACACTTAATAAATGGAAATAGTTTCAAATAAAACTTTTTGTTTTTTTAGTTCTTTCAAAAGATTTGTTCCCGGAAATCTCGTTTATGAACGCCAAGGTCCATTTTTAGTAGAGCATGGATATGTGGTAAAATATTTCGTATCAGATAATTTACCAGCTCAGACTATAAACGGGATACAAATCATCTCAACCGGATATAAACCTTCTGGTTATTTAAAAAGAATATTCATAGCTCCTTTTTATATGTTTAAAAAATTGCGGAAAGAAAATGCTGCAATTTACCAAACAAATTCTATCGATTTCCTTTTTATAGGCTTATTATTAAAATTATCGGGGAGAAAAGTAGTATTTAATCTTACTGAAAGTCATCCCTATACTATAAAAAACAACCGAAAAATTCCAGTTGTTTTAAAAAAGACACTGATATTTTTATTGGCTCAATACATGAAATTTTCATTAAGAAAATTTGATGCTGTTTTCACTGTTTCTGAAAATATAGTCGATTATCTAAAAAAGTGGAAAGTCAAAAAAGTATATTTATTAGCAAACTTTCCGGTTTTAAATCCTCATTATAAGCTTAATTATAATGATTATAAAAATCGAGAAGACACGGTTATCTATTTTGGCTCCATATACGAAATCAGTAAACAGGAACATTTTATCAGAGCTCTTGAAAAATTAAATGGTTCTGTGAAATATCTTCTTGCCGGACGTTTCGGTGATAAAAATTATGAACGTTCCATTCAATCTATGTCTTTTTGGAAAAATATAGAGTTTATAAATGGATTTGCAAAAGAAGAATTACCTTCTTTATTAGCCCGGGCAACAATAAGTAATGTTTTAAGAGATTTTTCGCTTACGGGCAGTCCCAAAGGATCTTTAGGAGTGATCAAAATTTTTGAAAGTATGGAGGCAGCTTTGCCGATAATTTGTTCCGATGTACCCGTGTATCGAAAAATCATTGAGAAATATAACTGTGGTATTCTCGTTGACCCCAATGACACGGATCAAATTTTTAAAGCTATTCAGTTTTTAATTGAGAATAAAGAAAAAGCTTATGAAATGGGGCAAAATGGACGACGGGCTGTAATTGAAGAATTCAATTGGGCAAAACAAGCAGAAATGTATGGGAATATAATTAATGAGATATTAAAATAACATGTCGATTTTTAAAGACAAAACCCTGTTAATCACAGGTGGTACGGGCTCATTTGGGAATGCCGTACTCAGACGTTTCCTGAATTCGGACATCAAGGAAATCCGGATTTTCAGCCGGGATGAAAAAAAGCAGGATGATATGCGGCATCAGCTACAGAATCCGAAAGTAAAGTTTTATATTGGAAATATTCGCGACCGACAGTCGGTGGACGGAGCAATGAGAGGGGTGGATTACGTGTTTTCCGCCGCAGCCTTGAAACAGGTTCCGTCTTGTGAATTTTTTCCTTTGCAGGCTGTAGAGACGAATGTAATTGGTACAGATAATGTTTTGGAATCCGCCATTGCTCACGGAGTGAAGAATGTCGTGGTTCTTTCTACCGACAAAGCGGCTTATCCCATCAATGCGATGGGTATTTCCAAAGCGATGATGGAGAAAATAGCTATCGCTAAAGGACGTGCCTTAGGAGAAGAAGCTACGACTACCATTTGCTGTACCCGTTATGGCAATGTAATGGCGAGCCGTGGCTCGGTGATTCCGTTATGGGTCGATCAGATTAAATCTGGTAAGCCAATTACGATCACCGATCCTCATATGACACGTTTTATGATGACGCTCGACGATGCTGTCGACCTGGTGATGTATGCTTTTGAACACGGCCGGAACGGCGATCTATTCGTCCAAAAAGCACCCGCCGCTACACTGGAAGTACTAGCTGAAGCATTGAAAGAACTCTATCACGCTGATACAGAAGTAAAAACTATCGGTACAAGGCACGGGGAAAAGTTGTACGAAACATTGGTCACCCGGGAGGAAATGGCCAAAGCGATCGATATGGACAATTATTACCGCATTCCCTGTGATACACGCGACTTGAACTATGACAAGTTCTTTACGGAAGGTAATGAAGACGTTTCCAAAATAGAAGATTATCACTCGCACAATACTGCCCGGCTGGATGTGGAAGGTATGAAAAAATTACTGCTCAAACTTCGATTTATCCGCGAAGACTTGGGACTGGAAGAAAAAGCAAAATCTCCTGAGATAAGGAGCGAATAAACAATAATCAAGCAACAATAGATTTTTATGAATATTCTTATAACCGGAGCCAAAGGCTTTGTCGGACGGAATCTGGTATCGCAATTGTATAATATCCAGACAGGCAAAGCAAAAAATTATGCCGTATCTTCCGATATTAAAGTATTTGAATATGACATCGATAGTGATGCGGCCGAGTTGGAGACATATTGTAAAAATGCAGACTTTGTATTCAATCTGGCAGGAGTCAACCGACCGAAAGATCAAACAGAATTTATGCAAGGAAATTTCGGCTTTGCCTCTATTTTACTAAATACGTTGAAAAAATACCACAACACTTGCCCGGTGATGATCTCTTCTTCTACGCAGGCAGCCCTAGATAATCCGTATGGAGAATCGAAACGGGCAGGAGAAGAGCTATTGTTCAGGTATGCGGCAGAAACAGGAGCAAAAGTACTTGTATATCGCTTTCCGAATGTATTTGGGAAATGGTGCCGGCCAAATTACAACAGCGCCGTAGCGACATTCTGCAATAACATCGCCAACGATCTATCTATTCAGGTAAATGATCCGAGTGTCGTGATGCATCTGGTATATATAGACGATGTGGTCGATGAATTGATAGCGGCATTGAGTGGAAACGAACATCGCCTTGGAAATTATTGCGAAGTACCTGTGGTCCATACGATCTCCCTGGGAGATATTGTGGACTTACTTTATTCATTCAAGTCAATACCGGAAAAATTGACAGTACCGGATCTAAGTGATGCTTTTACCAAAAAATTATATTCGACCTATCTGTCTTATCTGCCGAAGGAAAAAATCAGTTATCCGCTGAAGATGAATATAGATGAAAGAGGCAGTTTCACGGAGATCATCCGTACTCCGGACAGAGGACAATTCTCGGTGAATATTTCGAAACCGGGGATCACAAAAGGTCAGCATTGGCACCACACGAAAAACGAAAAGTTTGTAGTAGTAAGCGGTCACGGACTGATTCAGCTCCGCAAAATCGGGACAGAGGAAGCAATTAATTTCGAGGTAAGCGGTGACAAAATCGAAGTGGTGGAGATGATTCCGGGTTATACACACAATATTATTAACCTTTCTGAAACAGAAGATTTGGTCACCTTTATGTGGGCGAATGAAGCATTCGATCCGGACAAACCGGATACTTATTTTGAAAAAGTGTAAATACAATGGAAATAAAAACAGATTATTCTCATACTAAATTCCAGAATAACGGCAAGTTGAAACTTCTGATTATTGTAGGTACGCGCCCGGAAATTATCCGCTTGGCAGCAGTGATTAACAAATGCCGTCAATATTTCGACTGTATTCTGGCGCATACAGGTCAGAACTACGATTACAACCTGAACGGAATCTTCTTTCGCGATCTGAAACTGAAAGATCCCGAAGTATATATGAATGCCGTGGGGGATGACTTAGGAGCTACGATGGGAAATATCATCAATGCCTCGTATAAGCTGATGGTACAGATTCAACCCGATGCTGTTTTAGTATTGGGCGATACCAACAGCTGCCTTTCTGTAATCGGTGCTAAACGGCTACACATCCCAATCTTCCATATGGAAGCCGGCAACCGTTGCAAGGATGAATGTTTGCCAGAGGAAACAAATCGCCGTATCGTGGACATTATTTCCGACGTGAACATCTGTTATTCCGAACATGCCCGGAGATATCTTGCAGACTGCGGACTGCCCAAAGAACGCACTTATGTATCGGGCTCTCCAATGGCTGAAGTACTGCATCAGAATCTGTCAGAAATTGAATCTTCCGACATTCATCAACGTTTGGGTTTGCAAAAAGGACATTACATTCTGCTTTCTGCCCACCGCGAAGAAAACATCGACACGGAAAAAAATTTCACCAGTTTATTCAACGCAATCAATGTCATGGCAGAAAAATACGATATGCCTATCTTATATTCCTGCCATCCCCGCAGCAAAAAACGTTTGGAAGCCAGCGGCTTTCAATTAGACAGCCGCGTGATACTGCATGAACCACTGGGTTTTCACGATTACAACTGTCTCCAGATGCATGCATACGCTGTGGTTTCCGATTCAGGAACCCTCCCGGAAGAAAGCTCCTTTTTTACCTCTATAGGTTATCCCTTTCCGGCAATTTGTATCCGTACCTCTACGGAACGCCCGGAAGCATTGGACAAAGGAGTATTTACTTTGGCCGGTATCGATGGAAAGTCATTACTTCAGGCAATAGAGACAGCTACTGAAATGAACAACAATGCAGATAACGGATTGCCTGTGCCCGATTACCAAGATGAGAATGTCTCTACAAAAATAGTGAAACTCATTCAAAGTTACACCGGAGTGATAAATAAGATGGTGTGGAGGAAGTATTAAGAATAAAATGAACATTATATTTCTAACTATCAGCAGGATCTGGGAAATTAGATCTAGAAACATTTATGCCGACCTGATGCGGAAATTCCGTGATGAAGATCACCACGTTTATATTGTCACACCCTACGAACGACAATTCAAGTTACAGACGACTTTGTCGAAAAAAGATGGGGTGTATATCCTAGGAGTACGCACACTGAACATTCAGAAGACAAACGTTATTGAAAAAGGCCTAGGAACAATTTTACTGGAAACACAATTCAATAATGCCATTAAAAAACATTTGAATTCGGTTGTCTTTGATTTGATTCTTTATTCTACTCCCCCCATTACGTTCACCAATGTAGTGAAAAATTTAAAGAAAAAGAATCCTCAAGCCGTCTCCTACCTTTTACTGAAAGATATTTTTCCCCAAAATGCTGTAGATCTGGGGATGTTTTCCCGGAGCAGCCTGTTCTATCGGTATTTCAGAAAGAAAGAGATTCATTTATACCGGCATTCGGATTATATCGGATGCATGTCCCCTGCAAATGTGGAATTTGTAATCAGGCATAATACATTTATTTCTCAGGACAGAGTAGAAGTAGCTCCGAACAGTATCGAGTTATCTCCTCCCTCCTCTTCTCCCAACAAAGGAAAGATCCGGGAGAAATATCATCTTCCGAAGAACAAACCGGTATTTATTTATGGTGGCAACCTGGGAAAACCTCAGGGCATTGACTTCCTGATTCAGTGTCTGGAAGCTAACCAAGAAAGAAACGACTGTCATTTTCTGATCGTTGGCAACGGCACGGAATATTATAAGATTGAACATTGGTTTGAGGAAGCGAAACCCCAAAACATGTCTTTGTTTCCCCGGTTACCGAAAGAAGATTACGATGCTTTAGTCCAATCCTGTGATGTAGGTTTAATTTTTCTCGATCACCGCTTTCTTATTCCGAATTATCCCTCCCGTTTACTTTCTTATCTGGAATACAAAATGCCGATAATAGCCGCAACCGATGTTCATACGGATATCGGCAGTATGGCAGAAAACAACGGTTACGGATATTGGTGTGAGAGTAATAAAGTAGAGGATTTCACCGCTTGTGTAAACAAGTATGTTCACGATCCCGAATCGATCAGGGAAATGGGAGAACGGGGCTACCGTTTTCTACTGGACAACTATTTGGTGGAAAATACCTATCAAAAAATAATGTCGCATATCAAGTAAAATACATTTCATGTATAAACATTGTTTTAAACGTCTATTGGATTTTACCCTTGTCCTTATTGTCCTTCTCTTTATCTGGCCTTTTCTTTTGATTATCGCCAGTTGGCTTTATTTTGCCAATAAAGGAACCGGTGTTTTTTTCATGCAGAAACGGCCCGGTAAAGATGGAAAAATATTTAAAGTAATAAAATTTAAATCCATGACCGATAAGCGGGATATAAACGGAAAATTATTACCGGATGCACAACGAACTACAAAAGTAGGAAAGTTTATCAGATCGACATCTATGGATGAATTGCCTCAATTGATAAACGTACTCAAAGGGGACATGGCATTAATAGGCCCACGCCCTTTATTACCGGAATATTTACCTTTATACACCCAAGAACAAGCAAGAAGACATGAAGTAAGACCTGGTATAACAGGTCTAGCCCAAGTAAGCGGACGAAATTTCTTACCTTTTAGTAAACGATTCGAGCTGGACGTATGGTATGTGGATCATGTATCGTTATTATTAGACTTGAAAATAATTGTCAGGTCGATTAAAAACGTCCTCATGAGAAAAGACATATCGGTTGGCAACCATATTTCTAAAGATGCAGATGATTTAGGGTTTACAAAACATATAAAAAAATGAAGAATTTAATCATAATCGGAGCCGGTGGCATGGGACGTTCTGTTTATAATATTGCATTGGGATGCATAGGCTATAAAACTGATTTTGATATCAAAGGGTTTATTGACGACGACGTGGAGTCACTAAAGGCTTATAAAAATTATCCTCCTCTATTATCTAAAATTGATGATTATTCTATCAAAGAAAATGATGTTTTTACCTGTTCCATTGGCGAGGTTAAAACCAAAAAGATGATATGCGAAAAATTGAAAGAAAAGGGTGCGAAATTTCTATCTCTCATTCATAAAACAGCTATAGTCCGACTGAATGCAGAAATCGGAGAAGGCTGTATAATTGCTGATTATGCCTCTATCGGAGCGGACGCAAAAATTGGAGAAAATTCACTCATTCAGTCATACGCCGTTGTAGCTCATGATTGCAAAATTGGAAATTATGTCAGAATAGATACGCATTGTGTTTGCATAGGGGGTGTTGTGGTTGAAGATAATGTAATGATTCATACGGGAGCCATACTGAGCCATAAAGTTACAGTGGGAGAAGGAGCGCATGTTGGTGCAGGAAGTTTTGTGATTCGTAAAGTTAAAGCGGGAATAACCGTCTTCGGTAACCCGGCTAAATATTTAAAATAAAAAGTATCCGTAAAGCCAAATTAAAAGGTGGGATTCAAATTAAAATAAAAGATCAATATGAAAGCTTTCATTTTTCCGGGTCAGGGATGTCAAAAAGAAGGAATGGGTAAAGATTTATATCATCTTTCTTCCCAAGCTAAAGACATGTTTGAAAGAGCGAACGAATATCTGGGTAGAAGAATTACAGATGTTATGTTTGAAGGTTCTGAATTAGAATTAATGGAAACCAAAAATACCCAGCCTTCAGTATTCTTATATGAAGTAATATTAGCAAAATGCCAGGAAGATGTAACGCCTGACGTTGTCGCTGGGCATTCTTTGGGAGAATTCGCCGCTCTTGTGGTAAATGAATGTTTATCCTTCGAAGACGGGCTTAATCTGGTTCTAAACCGGGCTTTAATTGCTCAAAAGGTATGCGAAAAATATAATACGGCTATGGGAGCAGTCATCGGTTTCCCTGATGAATATATTGAAAAACGTTTAAAAGAGATAGCCAAGGATTCCGGAGAACCTGTTTACTTTGCTAACTACAATGGTCCCGGTCAAGTAGTAATAACAGGCAGTCGGCAAGGGGTTAAAATTGCTTGTAAAGCTTTCAGAAACGAAGGAGCCAAAAAGGCTGTTTTATTACCTATCGGCGGTTCTTTTCATTCTCCTTTTATGGAAGAAGCCAGGATTGAATTAGGTAAAATAATTAGGGATACAGAATTTAAAAAACCGACAATACCCATCTTTCAATGTGTGGATGCCAAACCTCATAAGGAACCTAAAGAAATAAAAGACAATTTAATTCAGCATATCACTCACCCGGTTTTATGGACCCAAATGGTGAATAATATGGTGGAAGCTGGCGTAAATAGTTTCTATGAAGTGGGAACAGATGACACATTAGAAAAAATTGTAGCTCGTATGTATCCGGATAAACACGTACAGACATTATTAGATGTCCAAACATACAAGAATAAAATCAAAAATTATAAAACAGTAAAAAATTGAGATTATGACACTACAGAATTTTATCACATTATTTGCAGAACAATTTGATGATACCGAGATGGATCTATTTACTCCACAGACAAATTTTAAACAATTAGACGAATGGAGTTCTTTAGTCGCATTATCTGTCATCTCCATGGTAGATGAAGAGTTTGACAAACAACTCACAGGCGCAGAATTAAGAAACGCAAATACAATTGAAGAATTGTATCGTATTATTGAATCAAAATAAATAAGCATGTCCTTTCTTAGTATCAAAAACGTAAAAATTCGGGGGATCGCCGCCTGCGTTCCTTCCCGAATTGAAGAAAACAAGGATTATAAAGAACTCTCTGCAGAAGAAATCGAAAAATATATACAAACGACCGGAGTCCAAAGGAGGCACTGTGCTATTCACGACGGATCCATTTGTACTTCGGATTTATGTCAAAAAGCAGCCGAGAAATTAATATCAGATTTGAAATGGGATAAATCAGAAATTGGGCTACTGGTATTTGTCTCTCATACAACTGACTATCGTCTCCCAGCAACAGCTTGTGTACTTCAAGATAAAATGGGTATAACCAAGAATTGTTTAGCTTTTGATGTTACTTTGGGATGTTCTGGATATTTGTTAGGAATGGGAATCGCCGGAAGTTTACTCCAAAACGGAACAATTAAAAAAGCTCTCGTAATGGTAGGAAATACCCAGTCTGAATACGCCAGTTATCACGATAGAAGTATGTATCTTCTATTAGGTGATGCCGGGACAGTGACTGCTCTAGAATATAATGAACAGGATTACGACGAGATGGATTTCAATTATCTGACGGACGGTTCCGGTCGAGCTTCAGTGATTGTACCAGACGGCGGAAGTAGAAATCCTGTAAATGAAAAATCTTTTATCCAGGAAGATTATGGGGATGGCATTAAAAGAAACAGACTTCAAGAAAAAATGGACGGAACAGAAGTATTTTCCTTCGCTATACATCATGTTCCTCAAAATTTCAAGGAATTAATGGATCAGATTCATCTGAACAAAGAGGATGTTGACTATTTATTAATTCACCAGGCAAATAAATTCCTATGTGAAAAACTGAGGAAAAAAATTGGATTTCCGCCAGAAAAATGTCCTTATAATATCCAAGAATTCGGAAACACCAGCGGTGCTACAATTCCTTTATTAATGGTTACCAACTTGAAAAAAGAATTAGAAAGTAAACCATTAACCATTTGTATGACAACAATCGGAGTTGGTTTTTCTCTGGGCTCTGGCTGCATTAAAACAAATAAAATCGTTTGTCCTGATTTAATGTATTTGTAAAACTATCGCCATGTATAATCCATTCTCTTTAAATAGTAAAAAAATACTTGTTACAGGAGCTTCTTCCGGAATAGGAAAAGGGATTGCCATTGATATATCCAAAATGGAAGCCAATGTATACATCTTAGCCCGAAATGAAGAAAGATTGAAAGAGACTTATAGCTTGATGCAAGGGGATGAAAATATAATCTGTATAGCTGATTTGTGTAATACTGAAAACCTCAACAACCTCATAGACACTTTACCTGTACTAGACGGTATTGTTTTATGTGCCGGTATAATTAAAACGATGCCGGTTAAAAATATTACGGATGAAGCAATAGAGGAAATATTTAATACAAACATTATTTCCAATATCAAATTACTCAATCGGCTGTTGAAAAAGAAAAAACTTGCTCACGGAGCTTCTGTCGTCTTTATCTCTTCTGTTTCCACGTTCAATGTAAAGGTCGGTAATTCTCTTTATTCCAGCACCAAAGGTGCTGTTAATTCCTTTGCAAAAGCCATGGCTTTAGAAGTGTCAAAACAAAAAATGAGAGTGAATTGTATTCAACCCGGATTCGTACCTTCCAGTATATTAAATAAAAGCGGTATTGAAGAAGATAGTATCTTAAAATGGTATGCAGAACGACATCCCTTAGGATTCGGCACACCTTCCGATATTGCAAACGCTTGTATATATCTACTTTCTGATGCTTCCAGATGGGTTACCGGCAGTATATTTACAATTGATGGAGGATATACTTTACAATAAGTTTGAGGTTATCCGGTTTATTAACCATCCGGTACCCTCCAACTCTTATGTCGTTTATGATAAAAATAGCAGGAAATGCATTATCATCGATCCAGGGTCCAAAAATCCCCGTGAAATAAGTACCTATATTTCAGAAAATTCTTTATTTCTTCAATATATCTTATTGACTCATGAACATTTTGATCATATGTGGGGAGTTAAACCATTACTAAATGAGTTCCATCCGCAATTAGTATGTTCAAAAAGATGTGCTCAAAAAATATCGGTTCCACAAAATTATTACAATTTATTATACTACAATTCTGAAGAATATCATCACATTGACTCTGTCGATATCATCACGGAAGAGGTAAACAATCATCTTCATTCCTATCCGTTTGATATTTATTTTATAAATACACCTGGACATTCCAGCAGTTCCATTTGTATTCATATCGGAAATTATTTATTTACAGGAGATACTATTATGAACGGGTTTAAACCATTCATAAAAAAAAGACATGAGGGTTCTATCGAAGAATTTCAAGGTAGTATAGAGTTAATATTCAATTCATTCTCACCACATGTACTGGTATATCCCGGGCACGGTGAATCTTTTACCTTAGGTATGGTTGAGGAATTTTATAGAAATTATAAATAATTTTTTTTCAAACCAATGAAATAGGCTTTTGGAAGGAATATTCTAATTATTATAAGTAAAAAGCAAATCATTATACGATCTATATAAAAGTAAAATTATTGAATATCGTTATGAAGGAAAAACGAATTTACCTTTCTCTCGCCCACATGGGAGGACGGGAACAGGAATTTATTAAGGAAGCATTTGATACGAATTGGGTAGTTCCGCTGGGACCGAATGTGAATGCATTTGAACAGGAGCTGGCTGCCTATGTGGGGCAAGACCGGCATGTGGTGGCTTTGAGCGCGGGGACAGCAGCGATTCATTTGGGACTAGTGCAGTTGGGGGTAAAAGCCGGTGACGAAGTGATTTGTCAGTCGTTTACTTTCGCAGCTTCCGCTAATCCAGTGACTTATCTGGGAGCAACACCTGTGTTTGTAGATAGCGAGAAGGATACCTGGAATATGGCGCCCGAATTTTTGGAAAAAGCAATTCTAGACCGGAAAGAAAAAACCGGGAAATTTCCCAAAGCAATTATTCCAGTACATCTGTACGGCATGCCTGCTAAACTGGACGAAATCAGGACAATTGCCCAAAAATACGGCATTCCTCTGCTGGAAGATGCTGCAGAAGCATTGGGGTCAGAATATAAAGGACGAAAATGCGGAACATTCGGAGAATTTGGTGCATTGAGCTTTAATGGAAATAAGATTATTACCACTTCCGGAGGAGGTGCATTGATCTGCCGGACAGAAGAAGAAGCAAAACAGACAATGTTTTATGCCACTCAAGCCCGGGAAAACCGCCCCTATTATCACCACGAACACGTAGGGTATAACTACCGGATGAGTAATATATGTGCCGGAATCGGCCGCGGACAAATGTTGGTGCTCCAGAAACATGTGGAAAGACGAAGAGCCATTCATCAATTATATACTGAGCTACTGGAAGGAATCGCAGGTATTGAAGTAAAACAAGCCCCTCATCAGGACTTTAATTCTAATTATTGGCTGACTTGTATCACCGTCGATCCAACTTTAGCTGGAGTCACGGCCGATGAAATTCGGATCTATTTGGAGCAGGAAAATATTGAATCGCGCCTGTTATGGAAACCGATGCACTTGCAACCGGTATTTTCAGAAAATCCTTTCTACGGTGACGGAACTGCCGAGACCATTTTTAATCAGGGGCTGTGTCTGCCTTCCGGTTCCATGCTGGAGGATAAAGATATTCACATGGTAGTAAGCAAAATCAAAGAAAAACTCAAAGCATAGTTTCAATCTCACAAGAAACGCAACGGAGAAAAAAGACCTCCGAAAGCGTTAGAGAAGTGCACCCCAAAAGTTCTATATCCAACTTTCGGGGTGTTTTTTAAATATAAACTTTATCTAAAAAAAAACGTATATATTCAGGAAAAGACAAAAATATCTTTTAAAATATTATTTTTGCTTTGGAAAAACAGAATAAAAAACTAAAACTTGTTGTTATGAAAAAGTACATCTGCACCGTATGTGAATACATTTACGATCCGGCAAAAGGAGATCCGGATAGTGGAATAGAACCGGGAACGGCATTCGAAGATCTTCCGGACGATTGGGTTTGCCCGCTTTGCGGAGTAGGCAAAGAAGATTTTGAACCGGTCGAAGAATAAATAGCAAAGGGGACGGACCTTTTTTGCAAAAAACAGGTGGCAAAAGAACCGTCCCCTCTCAGGCTTCTTTGTATTTTCGCCGGTCGTCGTCGGTAATCTCGCGGATAACTTTACAAGGATTACCAGCAGCAAGGACGCCGGCAGGAATGTTTTTGCTTACTACACTACCGGCCCCGATAACGGAATTATCCCCGATACTCACCCCGGGTAATACAACTACATGCCCTCCTATCCATACATTATTTCCCACTTTTATCGGAAAAGCATACTCCAATCCCCGATTTCTTTGTTCCAGGTCGAAAGGATGTCCCGCTGTGTAAAAACTACAATCCGGAGCAACAAATACATTCTCTCCAAAAGTTACTTTGGCTGCATCCAAGATCGTACAATGAGTGTTGGCATAGAAATTTTCCCCTACCTCAATATTATAACCGTAATCGCATAAGAAAGGCTGTTCTATCAGCAGATTCTTACCGGTTTTTCCCAGTAGTTTTTTGAGGAGTTTCTCTCTCTCCTCCAATAAGGAAGGATGTAAACGATTGTACTCATAGAGAATTCCTTTACAAAAAAGGCGCTCTTCTATTAAATTGCGATCGTAATTGGCATCATATAATAAACCCTGAGCAGCTTTCTCTTTTTCTGTCATCTCATTTCCTTTCAAATTCCAGCAAAGAGGGACGGACCTTTTTTCCGAAAAAGCTGACAAAAGAACCGTTTCCCTATCATCCAAACAAAAAGCCTGCTTAAAGCAGGCTGATAAAGAGCTGTTAGTGAGATTTGAACTCACGACCTCTTCCTTACCAAGGAAGTGCTCTACCCCTGAGCTATAACAGCAGATAAAAACTTTCTCCAACACAAACCTCCCCCTCTTTGAGTAAAAAAGCAGATGAACTTTGTTTATCCGCTTTCCTTTCTGGAGTTTCTTGTCGGATGGATTTACATCCATCCGTCTCAGATTCTCTCTTTGAGCCTCTTGTCGGATTCGAACCAACGACCCCGAGATTACAAATCACGTGCTCTGGCCAACTGAGCTAAAGAGGCAAGCGGGTAAGCGGACTATGTCGCACCGCTACAACCATCTACCCTTGCTGCCTTCCGACCCTGGGGGAGTTCGACAGGAGCTGGTCGCATAGGACTTACCCGGGCACAAAAGTACAAAATTATCACTACCTACCAAATTTTTCAACTCTTTTTTATCATAAAAAAGTTTGTACTTCCCCTTCTATTTAAACTTTACAAACCTTTTTTCTTATAAAGAATTTAAAAGTAGTTGCAACCTCATATAATTCAATAATTTAAAAGTTAAAAAGCTCCTTTCATGCAACCCATCTCTACGGGATACGGTATAAGTTGTAACAATTGTGTATATTTTATTAAAATGAATAACATATTTAACATTTCAATTTATGCAGACAGATTGGAGAAATGAGGAGAGGAATTACAATTCTGATATAAAGTTTTTAACCAGATTAAATATTACCCTGACATCGGACCACGATTACCGGTCGAATTTAGATAATGCCTTAAAAATGATTGGAACATATTGTCAAAATGACAGAGTTCACATCATCAAAATATATCCCGATATGACTTTTACCCTATTACATGAATGGCATAAACCTTCACTACCTTCTATAAAAAACAAAATCAAAAAGCAAAAATGTTTTTTTGAACAGGAACTGGAAGATCAGTTGAATACCCACAATTATATTTACATACGCCATGCCTCGGATTTAAATTGTAAGGAATTAAAATGTTTCCTGGAAGATTGTAATATAGAAGAATCACTTCTATTTCCATTATTTTCCGGTTATCTTTTTTCCTTCCTTTCTTTTTCTCACTGTACTTGTCAAAACAGTTGGAATAAAGATGATATCGAGCTATTTACAGCATTTTCCGCTATTATAGCAGCCAATTTGGAGAAAAATTTCATCTTTAAAAAAATGAATTACAAGTTAAAACAAGCTAATCAGCTCACAGCTCAATTAACCGCTAACAGACTTTAAGTCACCTCTTATGCATTTCAACAGTAAAAAATACCGTTTATTACTTATTTGCCCCCTTCTTCCTATGCAGGAAAGGATAAGCAGTATCTTGAAAAAAGCACAGTATCGCGTTGAATGTATACAGGAGGAAGACAAAGCTATTTTGCAAATAAAAGAATCACAACCGGACTTGATTTTGTTGGCTCCCGCCGGTTCAACACCGGCCGAATGTAAAATCATTTCCCAATTACGGAATAAAGTCACCACCCGTACGACACCTATCATTTTTATCTCTTCTATAAAAGATGATTCTATTATAGCCGAATGCCTGAATTTCGATTATACGGATTTTATTACCAAACCGCTTCGGGAGAAAGAATTACTGTTACGGGTAAAACATCAATTATTACTGTTGGAAGCTACCCGAACCATCCGGCGTCAAAATGAACGTTTACAAGAAACCATAGAAGCCCGGGACAAATTATATTCTGTCATTGCCCACGACTTAAGAGCTCCTATTGGAACCATCAAAATGATCAATTCTATCATCGAAAGTCAAAAAGACAAAATCCGGAATGCAGGGATCCGGAAAAAATTTGAAATGATTAATGAAACGACCGAACAAGCTTTTAACCTACTGGAAAATTTGTTACGCTGGAGTCGGAATTTAAACGGGAAAACTAAAGTGGTCCGGAGTAATTTTGATCTGGCCATCAGTATCAGAGAAGTCCTCTCCCTTTTTACAGCTATAGCTAAATCTAAAAACATCAATTTAGTTAATTCTGTCAAAAAACCGGTTTTCGTTTATGCAGATGAAGACATGATTAAAACGGTACTGAGGAACCTGATTTCCAACGCCATCAAATTTACTTATCCCGGAGGAGAGGTCTCTATTATGCTTACAGAATATAATGAACAAGTCTCTGTAGCTGTAAAAGATAACGGACAAGGGATAAAAAAAGAGAACCAGTCCAAACTTTTAAAAGACGGTCAGTTGTGCAGTACGTATGGCACGAAGAATGAAAAAGGCTGTGGTTTAGGCTTATTGCTAAGCCGCGACTTTATCAAGCTAAACAAAGGTAAACTTCGCTTTAAATCGAAAGAAGGAGAAGGAACGATCTTTTATTTTACAATCCCCAGCAGTACCGATTTTCCCGGCAAACCCCTTATCGATTCATTAATTCCTCATACATCCGTAGAGCTCCCCAGGCATCCGTAGCAGCATATTTTATCTGAGAAGAAGTTAATACAGGAGCATCCCAATTAGAAACCCGCTGCCGTTTCGATATTTTTACCTGAAAAATAATAGCCATAAGCTTGGAAAAAGATTTCTCTTCAATGCCATAAGGAACGACAAATTCCTGCAAATCGATAAAAGAAGCCGGTTGAAAATTTCCCAATTTTCTCAAAGCCCGGATATCGTCCCGTATGCCTACTCCTATTTTCGCAATTCGTTTTTCTGCCAATAAATTACGTAGCGCCATTGAAAATCCGCACTTATTCAATCGAAAGAGATACACTTTTTCCGGCGCCGCTAATTGTAAAAGACTGACGGGATGAGTCTCTCCCTTGTGAAAAGCAGGCCGTGTTTCGGTATCGAAACCTAAACATGTATGAGCAGCAAGATAACGAACAGCCTCCTCGACGTTCTTTGCTTCTTCTACGACAATCACTTCCCCCTCATAAGAAAAAGCAGGTAATTCCTGCATTTCCTTTGTATCAATATTTTCTCTGTATCTCACTTTACTTTACATTTTTCTTTCGTCATCAGCCAAGCGATACACCGCCTGATGAACAGCCCGCAGAACTTCTGCACAGGCTTTTCCCCAATATAATTCAAAATTATTATTCAACATCCACAAAGCCTCTCCGATAATTTCCGGAATCCCGCAACGAAAAGTTGTAATAAAGTTTTTCAAATCCTGGTATATATCGCATACTTTCTCCGAAATCGAATGCACTACCGGAGCTTCACTGTATTGCATACTCTCATCGAAAACCTCGAGGTATTCATCATATTCCCCGAAAAGACGATGCAATTCCCCGAAAAGATAATTGTATTGCTCTTCTGTAACGGTATCCTCAGCCAATCCTTCCTCTTCACATTCACAAGCGGGCAACAAGCTTCCTTTCAAGTAAATTAAAGGAATAAATTTCTGCAACCGCTGCAATACATCTTTTCGTTCCATCGTAGGTATCGTCTCGACAAAATCACAAAATTCTTTCGCTACGGCAACGAATTCTATTACTTCTTTACTATATCCTACGTGTTGAAAATCTTCCATACTCTTTTTATTTAGGACAAAGGTACAAAAAGTGTAGCAATGTCGGCCGATGAAAAAGAATATTTTAAAAAAGGGGAAAAGCCTCTGCAGACAATTTTTTCACCTATAACGTTTCCGTTTTTTGATAAAACCCATTTTTTGATTTACATCAAGACAGAAAGCGAAGGATAAACTTACTTTTGCGGCAAAAGAAAAACGATGCAGCAAAAATCACTTCGCAAACAATTGTTTGATTTAAGCGGCCCTATTTTTATAGAAACATTACTGATTATTCTCTTAGGGACTGTAGACATTGTCATGCTCAGTCGCCATTCTGACGATACTGTAGCTGCAGTCGGGGTAGTCAATCAGCTTTTAAATATGGTATTTATTGTTTTCGGCGTAACTACTTTAGGAACTTCCGTGCTCTGTTCCCAATATTTAGGAGCCGGACAAAAGAAAAATGTAGTACAAACCATAGGAGTTTCTTTACTTTTTAATGCTATTATCGGGATTATAATCAGTGCATTCCTTTTCTTTTATGGACAGGAATTACTTCAACTTATGGATTTAGCCCCTGCCTTAATTGACGAAGGTTTACCTTATATGCGCATTGTCGGCGGATTTGCTTTTGTTCAAGCCATTGCTTTAACCTTATCTGCCATTTTACGTAGCCATAATATGGCTTATTACCCCATGCGTGTCACCTTACTCATCAATATTGTCAATATTATCGGAAATTATACTTTAATTTTCGGAAAGTTCGGCGCGCCTCCCCTAGGCGTAAGCGGAGCAGCTATTTCAACCTCCGTATGCCGTTTTATAGCGATGTCCTTATTGCTCTTCCTTCTCTTTAAAAAGGTAGAACGAAAATTTCCTATTGTCTGGTTCCGGCCTTTCCCGATCGATAAACTCAAAAACTTACTTACAGTAGGCTTACCGGCAGCCGGAGAACAAGTTTCTTACAATCTGTCGCAAGTCGTCGTAACGTATTTCACCATCCTAATCGGAACCACTGCGCTGACTACCCGCACCTACGCAATGAATATCGTAATGTTCACCTATCTCTTTGCCTTGGCTATCGGTCAGGGAGGAGCAATCTGCATCGGACATCTGGTAGGAGGGGAAAAACAAAAGGCAGCCTATATTTTACAGCGTTATTGTATGAAATGGTCTATCATGATCTCCCTGGGTATGGCAATTGTAACAGCAGTCCTAGGTTATACTATTTTCCATTTTCTTACTCCCAATCCCGATATTATCCGACTAGGTGTTATCATTCTATGTATTGATATCCTCCTAGAAGTAGGACGTGCTGTCAACATCCTGTCTGTCAATGTCCTGAATGCTGTAGGAGATGTGACGTATCCTTTTATTACCGGTCTGATTGTCATGTGGGGAGTAGCCACCTTATTAAGTTATATTTTCGGTATCTCACTGGGTTGGGGATTAGCGGGCATGTGGTTCGCTTTTTTGTTGGACGAATGTATACGAGCGATTATTTTCGTACGCCGATGGAGGAGTAAAAAATGGGAAGGCAAAAGCTTCACCCGTATTAAAAAAATTCCGTTTTCACAAAAGTCCCGCCCTAACGCGGCTTAATGTCTCTGGACTCATTCCCAAATGAGAAGCGATATGAATCAAAGGAGCTCTTTTCACCACTTCCGGATGCTCCTGCAATAAACGATGATAGCGTTCTCCTGCCGTCTCAAAGCGACAGGCATCTGCTTTCTGCTGAGATAGAATCAGACAATTTTCCAGAATCTTGCAATAAAAATGTTCGATTTCCGGTTCGGTTTCCATCAACCCGTGCAACTTTTCATATCCTAAACCATAGACAACGGTAGGTTCCAAAGCCTCAATAATCAGACGACTGGGAATTTGCCGGAAAAAACTTTCCAAAGAAAGGAATATCCCTCCTTCATAGGCAAAATGCTCGGTTAAATCCTTTCCCCGCTTATTATAAAAAAGCCGGATCATTCCTTGGTCTACAAACCAAATGTATTTACAGACTTGCCCTTCTCTCAATAACAAATCATTCTTAGCCCATTCAAAACGTTCCAGACAAGCACTCAATTTTTCCCGGTTCTTTTCTGTGAGAGCAAGGGTCTGAGCTGTTATTCGATCTATTACTTTCCGATACGTCGTATTCATAAAGCAAAAATAGAGAATAATTAGAAAGTTGAAAAATCATCCTTCTGAAAAAGTCAAAATAGTGAAATCTGTATCTTTACTAAAAAATGCTTATCTTCGTAGTCTAAAACGAAAGAAGAGATGAGATTTAACGAAATGAAGCTGGAAGAACCTGTATTGCAGGGATTAGAAGCGATGAACTTTCAGGAAGCTACACCTGTACAGGAAAAAACAATTCCTGTAATTTTAGAAGGAAGAGATATTATAGGTTGCGCACAAACCGGAACCGGTAAAACTGCAGCTTATATTTTGCCGGTTCTCAATCAATTGATAAAAGCAAAGCATCCGGATGATTATATCAACGCAATCATTATGGCGCCAACCCGGGAGTTAGCACAGCAAATCGACATGCAATTTGAAGGTTTTTCTTATTTTGTCCCGGTATCGACTTTAGCCATTTACGGAGGAGGGGACGGAGCTACCTGGGACCAGCAAAAACAAGGATTACAACTGGGGGTAGATGTTATTATAGCCACTCCGGGACGACTTATTACACATTTAGATATGTATAATATTGACCTTTCACACGTCAAATATTTTATTTTGGATGAAGCCGACCGGATGTTGGATATGGGATTCTCGGACGATATTATGAAAATTGTCAAAAAATTACCGGAAAAAAGGCAGACCATAATGTTTTCGGCCACGATGCCTCCCAAAATACAACAATTGGCCAAAACCATACTGCACGATCCGGTAGAAGTAAAAATAGCCGTTTCTAAACCCAACGAAGCTATTACACAAGCGGCTTATATTTGTACAGAGGCCCAAAAAATGGGACTTATCCGCGAGCTATTCGGCAAACCTGTCAAATCGAAAAGTATAATTTTTTCTTCTTCCAAACAGAAAGTTAAAGAATTAGCTCATATTCTGAAACGGATGAAATTCAACGTAGCTGCCATGCACTCGGACCTGGAACAGGCTGAACGGGAAAAAGTAATGCTCGATTTTAAAAACAACAAGATTAAAGTATTAGTGGCAACCGACATTGTCGCCAGAGGCATCGATATTGAAGATATCGGAATGGTATTGAATTACGACGTTCCCCATGATCCGGAAGATTACATACATCGTATCGGCCGGACAGCCCGGGCCAATGCAGAAGGATTGGCTATAACCTTTGTATCGGAAAAAGAACAAGGAAAATTCTATCGGATTGAAAAATTTTTAGAAAAAGAAATTTACAAAATTCCTCTTTCTCCTGCTTTAGGAGAAGCACCTCCTTATAATCCACAAGCCTTTGCCCGCAAAAACGGACAATGGAATAAAGGAGGAAAAAGTCGCGGTAAAAACCACCGCTTTTCCAAGCCGAAAAAAGAGGCATAAAAAAGATCACAACTTTTCGATCAGTCCTTCTATAGCATCCTCTAATAGATCCAATACCAACTCGAAACCGTCCGGACCTTCATAATAAGGGTCCGGAACCTCACGATAAACTGTATTTGTACGGCAAAAATCTACCATAGCATAAATTTTAGCTCTTTCTTCAGTTGTCTCCGATAATCTTCTCAAATCGGCTATATTTTGACGGTCCATTCCAATAATCATATCAAATTCGGCAAAATCAGCCGAAGCATAAAAATGCCTTGCCCGATGTTCCAACTGATATCCCCTCAAGGCAGCGTGTTTTCTCATTCGGGCATCCGGCAGTGCACCGGAATGTCCACCGTACGTACCGGCCGAATCCACATAAAACGCTTCCTCCTTCCCTACTTTTTTTAATTTAGCTTTCATAACAGCCTCTGCGGCCGGAGAACGACAGATATTTCCTAAACAGACAAAAAGAATTTTTTTCATTACAAAGAGTCAATTAAATTCAACAGAAAGCTCTCTTAAAATTTAATTCAGAGCTCTTTCCAAATCAGCCGAAAGTATATATTATTATCGGAAACCAAAGAATAAACTATAGTTAGCAACTTTTTCTGAGATAATCGCATTTTCAAATTTGTATCCGGAATGGGCTCCTCAAACGGGTATGTTTTTACTTATTCCGATGGATCAACTCATTACAATGATAAAAAGCTTATTCTTTGATACTTAAAAATAAATGGATCGGAGGAGAGGTATCGAATTTGCAATAATTACACATTAGGGACGTGCCCTAATGTGTAATCGGGAGATTTAAGGAAAGGGAGACTATCATCAAAGGGGCTCAATTGAAAAGTGAATCCACAAATTCTTCCCGATCGAATATTTGTAAATCTTCCATTTTCTCTCCTACTCCAATATATTTCACCGGAATTTTAAACTGATCGGAAATACCGATTACGACCCCGCCTTTAGCCGTTCCATCCAGTTTAGTAATAGCTAAAGCATTCACTTCCGTAGCCAAGGTAAATTGTTTTGCTTGTTCATAAGCATTTTGTCCGGTAGAACCATCCAGTACCAACAAAATTTCATGAGGAGCATTCGGGATCACTTTTTTCATCACATTTTTGATCTTTGTCAGCTCATTCATTAAATTAATTTTATTGTGTAAACGCCCCGCGGTATCGATAATTACCACATCCGCTCCATCCGCTTTCGCTTTACTTAAGGTATCATAAGCCACGGAAGCCGGATCCGCACCCATACCCTGTTTCACAATGGGTACTCCTACCCGTTCTGCCCATATAACTAACTGATCGACGGCAGCAGCCCTGAAAGTATCCGCAGCTCCTAAAATAACAGTCTTTCCTGCTTCTTTAAATTTATTAGCCAATTTGCCGATCGTCGTCGTTTTCCCCACACCATTTACTCCGACCACCATAATTACATAAGGTTCTCCATTATCGGGCAATTGAAAAGAAGCTGTATCATTTGCATTATTTTCTTTTAATAACGCAACAATTTCCTCCCGCAATACCCGGTTTAATTCGTCCACCCCCATATATTTTTCCCGTTGTACCCGGGCTTCAATCCGTTCAATAATCCGAAGAGTCGTTTCCACGCCTACGTCTGAAGAAATCAACACTTCTTCCAAATTATCCAATACTTCGTCATCCACTTTAGACTTCCCTACGACAGCCCGGGCCAACTTCTTAAATACACTTTCCTTCGTCTTCTCCAGGCCTTTGTCAAGGCTCTCTTTTTTACCTTTTCCGAATAATCCGAATAATGCCATTTCCTAATAATTAGAGTTCATTTTAGAGGGTACTAAAATAAGAATTTTAAACTAAATTCGAAAACTTTTTCCAAGGTATAAAAAGAGCCGCATAGAAACGAATAAATAGCAAAATTACACAGTAGGGACGTGCCCTACTGTGTAAATCCGGTTAGGATTGTTCACTTTGACACTTACAAAAATAATCATGGATAAGATGTTCCAATTTTCGGAATACTCTATATTGAAGCAAAAATTGCACAGTAGGGCACGTCCCTATTGTGTAAATCCAATTAGGATTGTTTACTTTGACACCTATAAAAATAATCATGGATAAGAGTTACCAATTTTCAGAATACTCTATATTGAAGCAAAAATTACACAGTAGGGCACGTCCCTACTGTGTAAAATAATAGAAAATTTTATCTGAAAACAAAAGCAGTCCTGACCCTCCACCCCCCAACACAATAAAAAAACCCTGACAACTCTCGTCGTCAGGGTTCCTAAATTCGGCGCCTACCTACTCTCCCACCTTTAGGCAGTACCATCGGCGTGAAAGGGCTTAACTTCTCTGTTCGGAATGGGAAGAGGTGGATCCCCTTTGCTATAGACACCTGTTAATTTCTTAAATTGTTTGACATCTTACCGGAAAGTTAAAAAATATATAATTCACTATAATGAAGCTATCGGGTGATTAGTATTGCTCAGCTGTGCCGTCACCGACTATACACCTGCAACCTATCAACGTCTTCGTCTTAAACGACCCTTAAAAGAATATCTCATCTTGAAGTTGGCTTCGCGCTTAGATGCTTTCAGCGCTTATCCTTTCCGCACGTAGTTACTCAGCAATGCAATTGACATCACAACTGATGCACCAGAGGTGCGTCCAACACGGTCCTCTCGTACTAGTGTCAGATCTCCGCAAATATCCTGCGCCCACAACAGATAGGGACCGAACTGTCTCACGACGTTCTGAACCCAGCTCGCGTGCCACTTTAATCGGCGAACAGCCGAACCCTTGGGACCTTCTCCAGCCCCAGGATGTGACGAGCCGACATCGAGGTGCCAAACCGCTCCGTCGATATGAGCTCTTGGGAGCGATCAGCCTGTTATCCCCGGAGTACCTTTTATCCTTTGAGCGATGGCCCTTCCATACGGAAACCACCGGATCACTATGCTCTTGTTTCCAACCTGATCGACTTGTAGGTCTCACAGTCAAGCACCCTTATGCCATTGCACTCTACTGGCGATTACCAAACGCCATGAGGGTACCTTGAGAAGCCTCCGTTACGCTTTTGGAGGCGACCACCCCAGTCAAACTACCCACCATGCAATGTCTCTCCACTAAGGAGATTAGACCTCAGATAAGTAAAGGGTCGTATTTCAACAGCGGCTCCATGACACCTGACGATGCCATTTCAATGCCTCCGACCTATCCTACACATCACTTACCCAAAATCAATGCAAAGCTGCAGTAAAGGTTCACGGGGTCTTTCCGTCCCGTTGCGGGTATCCGGCATCTTCACCGGAACTACAATTTCACCGAGAACATGGCTGAGACAGTACCCAGATCGTTACACCATTCGTGCAGGTCGGAACTTACCCGACAAGGAATTTCGCTACCTTAGGACCGTTATAGTTACGGCCGCCGTTTACTGGGGCTTCAATTCAGATCGTCGTATTGCTACTAAACCCTCCTCTTAACCTTCCAGCACCGGGCAGGTGTCAGGCCATATACATCATCTTACGATTTAGCATAGCCATGTGTTTTTGGTAAACAGTCGCCTGGGCCATTTTACTGCGGCTGGGGTTAAACCCAGCGTCCTTTATCCCGAAGTTACAGGACCATTTTGCCTAGTTCCTTAGCCATGAATATCTCGAGCGCCTTAGTATTCTCTACCCGGTCACGTGTGTCCGTTTACAGTACGGGTCATATATGCCTGAAGCTTAGCAGATTTTCTTGGTAGTCTGATTACCCGCATTATCCGCGCAGCCGAAGCCTTGCGGTACTATCACCCATCTCCTCTGCTGACGTACTTAACTATCAGCATCGACAGATAAAGACTTCAACGTACTATTTCGTCTGTACGCAGCGGTGTCACTACTACGTCCCTGCATCGCAGCATATATGAGTACAGGAATATTAACCTGTTGGCCATCGTCTACGCCCTTCGGCTTCGACTTAGGACCCGACTTACCCCCGGTTGATTGACATTGCCGGGGAATCCTTGACCTTTCGGCGTGCGGGGTTCTCACCCGCATTATCGTTACTTATGCCTACATTTGCTTTTCCATCTGCTCCACAATACCTCACGATACTGCTTCGACGCTAAATGGAATGCTCTCCTACCACTCACCTTTCGATGAGTCCATAGCTTCGGCTGTATGCTTATGCCCGTGTATTATCCATGCAGAACCGCTCGACTAGTGAGCTGTTACGCACTCTTTAAATGAATGGCTGCTTCCAAGCCAACATCCTAGCTGTCTGTGCTGTTCCACCGCGTTTTGTCAACTTAGCATACAATTCGGGGCCTTAGCTGATGGGCTGAGTTCTTCCTCTTTCGTCCGCGGACCTTAGCACCCGCGGGCTCACTCCCTGTCTGTAAAGTTACTGCATTCGGAGTTTGGCCGGATTTGATAGGCGGTGAAGCCCTCGCATCCAATCAGTAGCTCTACCTCAGTAACTGAAAAACAGAGGCTGCACCTAAATGCATTTCGGAGAGTACGAGCTATTTCCCAGTTTGATTGGCCTTTCACCCCTACCCACAAGTCATCCGGAAGCTTTTCAACGCTTATCGGTTCGGTCCTCCAGTTTGTGTTACCAAACCTTCAACCTGCTCATGGGTAGATCACTAAGGTTTCGCGTCTACCGCCTCTGACTAGTCGCCTGTTTAGGACTTGCTTTCGCTTCGGCTCACGTACGTTTACGTACTTAACCTCGCCAGAGACGAGTAACTCGTAGGCTCATTATGCAAAAGGCACGCCGTCACCCCAAAAAGGGCTCCGACAGCTTGTAAGCGAATGGGTTCAGGGACTATTGCACTCCCCTGTTCGGGGTTCTTTTCACCTTTCCTTCACAGTACTGGTTCACTATCGGTCTCTCACTAGTATTTAGCCTTGCCGGATGGGCCCGGCCGATTCAGACAGGATTTCTCGTGTCCCGCCTTACTCAGGATTCTGCTATGTATCATAAACTTATATGTACGGGACTATCACCCTCTATGATCGCTTTTTCCAAAACGTTCCATTTCATTTATTACTACAATATCGCAGTCCTACTACCCCACAAATGCCGAAACAATCGTGGTTTGGGCTGTTCCCCGGTCGCTCGCCACTACTGGGGGAATCACTGTTGTTTTATTTTCCTACAGGTACTTAGATGTTTCAGTTCCCTGCGTTTGCTTACCCGAAGGTATAATACATCTTCAATGTATTGGGTTGCCCCATTCGGAAATCTGCGGATCAAAGGTTATTTGCACCTACCCGCAGCTTATCGCAGCTTATCACGTCCTTCATCGCCTGTGAGAGCCTAGGCATCCACCATTCGCTCTTATTTGCTTCTATTATATTTTTTATACTTTTAGCTTACTCGTATTCCAATATCTCTATTGTGTTTACTCGTTCTAATTGTTATTGTTGTGGATTATATATCCATTAACTTTCCAGCATGTCAAAGAACTATGTACGTAAAGTACCAAGTGGAGAATAAGGGAGTCGAACCCTTGACCTCCTGCGTGCAAAGCAGGCGCTCTAGCCAACTGAGCTAATCCCCCAAAAGTAGTCCCTCGCGGAGTTGAACCGCGGACCTCTACATTATCAGTGTAGCGCTCTAACCAACTGAGCTAAGAGACTAGGTTAACCCGACCAGGGTAGAATTCATGAAAGTGAAACAATGCAAGTGCGATTATAATCTGAACTCCAGAAAGGAGGTGTTCCAGCCACACCTTCCGGTACGGCTACCTTGTTACGACTTAGCCCCAGTCACCGGTATTACCCTAGGCCGATCCTCGCGGTTACGGACTTCAGGTACTCCCAGCTTCCATGGCTTGACGGGCGGTGTGTACAAGGCCCGGGAACGTATTCACCGCGCCATGGCTGATGCGCGATTACTAGCGAATCCAACTTCATGGAGTCGGGTTGCAGACTCCAATCCGAACTTAGACCAATTTTCGAGATTTGCATCCGGTCACCCGGTAGCTACCCGCTGTTATGGCCATTGTAACACGTGTGTCGCCCTGGATGTAAGGGCCGTGCTGATTTGACGTCATCCCCCCCTTCCTCTCACCTTACGGTGGCAGTCCCGCTAGAGTGCTCATCATTACATGCTAGCAACTAACGGTAAGGGTTGCGCTCGTTATGGGACTTAACCCGACACCTCACGGCACGAGCTGACGACAACCATGCAGCACCTTGTATATAGCTCCGAAGAGAAAAACTGTTTCCAGATTATGCAACATACATTTAAACCCAGGTAAGGTTCCTCGCGTATCATCGAATTAAACCACATGTTCCTCCGCTTGTGCGGGCCCCCGTCAATTCCTTTGAGTTTCATCGTTGCCGACGTACTCCCCAGGTGGCTCACTTAATTCTTTCAATTAACCCCTAACTGTCTTATCGCTAAGGGCCGGTGAGCATCGTTTACGGCGTGGACTACCAGGGTATCTAATCCTGTTCGCTACCCACGCTCTCGTGCATCAGCGTCAGTTATGGTCTGGTAAGCTGCCTTCGCTATCGGAGTTCTAAGTTATATCTATGCATTTCACCGCTACTTAACTTATTCCGCCTACCTCGTCCATTCTCTAGCTCTACAGTTTTAATGGCGGACCGGAGTGAAGCTCCGAAATTTTACCACTAACTTATAAAGCCGCCTACGCACCCTTTAAACCCAATAAATCCGGATAACGCTCGCATCCTCCGTATTACCGCGGCTGCTGGCACGGAGTTAGCCGATGCTTATTCCTACTGTACTGTCATCACCCTATACATAAGGCTTATTCTCCCAATAGAAAAGAGGTTTACAACCCATAGGGCAGTCATCCCTCACGCGACTTGGCTGGTTCAGTCTCTCGACCATTGACCAATATTCCTCACTGCTGCCTCCCGTAGGAGTCTGGTCCGTGTCTCAGTACCAGTGTGGGGGACCTTCCTCTCAGAACCCCTACCTATCATCGGTTTGGTGGGCCGTTACCCCGCCAACTGCCTAATAGGACGCATGCCCATCTTTGACCACTCTCGTTTTACTCTATTCCCCAGGAAGGAAAAAGAGACTATGAGGTATTAATCCACGTTTCCATGGGCTATCCCTCTGTCAAAGGCAGGTTGCATACGCGTTACTCACCCGTGCGCCGGTCGTCAGCGGTGTATTGCTACACCCTGTTACCCCTCGACTTGCATGTGTTAAGCCTGTCGCTAGCGTTCATCCTGAGCCAGGATCAAACTCTTCATAGTTAAAGTTTTTTT
>NZ_JH594601.1 GCF_000243215.1 Odoribacter laneus YIT 12061
CTATCGGCAGTCAAACTGTAGGAAGCTCTCAATGTAAAGTGGGACAAAGCCGGTTCCAGTGTTTTGAAGAATTCCTCTTCGTGCATATTCCAGGAGCCTGCAACGTTCCAGGTCGGAAGCCAGCGGGCTGAACGGCTCTTACCTAACTTATTGGTACCTTCATAACGAACCGTTCCATTGATGGTATAGCGGCTCTTATAAGAATAAGTAGCGGTTCCGAAGAAGGCAGCGATACGCGTACGCGTATTTTCTACCGTAAAATAAGGAGTATTCTCTTCAACACCTCTTTTGAACACCTCGTAAGCATAGAAAGCAACATCTCCCATAGAATACTGACGTCCCCAACCGCGGAACCAGTTTTTCTGGCGCTCTGTAGATTGTAACAACATACCACCGTAGAAGTTAACGATATGAGTATCGTTAAATACCTGATTCCAGGATAAATCGGCACGGAAGTCATAACCGAGCATCTTGTTATCCGTTCTTTCATAGATACCTCCCTCGGGTAATACCGTAATCGGAAGTTCGTACGGATGATCAGGATCTTTATACAGATAAGAGTTTGCATTACGAACCGTTGCATCTGGCATTTCACGGTAAGCCAGGGCTTGGTTGGATTCATCTTTAATATGGTGTTCCATAACGGTAGCAGAATATTTCAAGGCTCCCAATACACCCACTTCCAGGCTCGGAAGAATCTTCCATTTCAATTCGCCCTGGAATTTCAGGTCAGTTACGGAAAGGTCCATGTAGTTATTGCGTAACTCGTGCATAATATTAAAGGGAGCATAGTTACGGGTATAGAATTCATTAGCATCCAGTGCCCGGGAAGTATTCAACGCGTAGCTATACGGGTTGATATCGAAAGAACGTTTTACTTCTCCGTGTACAGCATCTGTTTCCTGTGAAAGGGTACCGGGAGCTCTCTGGTTACGGAAAGCACCGCTACCGATCAGGTTCAGGGAAAGATTTTTATAAAGATTATAGGTAGAATTCAAATTTAACGTATAACGCTGTACCTTACTTTGTTTGGACCAACCCGGATCTACCATAGCACTCAAAGAAGCATAGAAAGTAGCTTTTTCCGTACCACCACTCATGCTGACAGAGTGATTCTGCATGACATTGGTTTCGAACAATCTGTCGAACCAGTCGGTATTGCGCATTTCTGCCTGACGCAGATAAGCATTACGCGCAGCTTCTGTATTCTGAAGTGCAAAAGTACCCGTCACCGGATCATAGGTATTCAGTAACTTATACATCTTTCCGTATACACCGCTGTTGGCTGCCCGGTAAGTACCTCCGAAGTTCAGGAAACCTTTGGCTTCCATTTCCTGGTATACACCCATCTGTTCCTGGGAATTCATAATATTGAACTCACTGTAACTGGGTTTCAGACGCATTGTAAATTCACCCGTGTAGTTGATACGGCTCACCCCGGCCTTACCTTTCTTCGTCGTTACTACAATCACACCTGCCATAGCGCGAGCTCCGTAGATGGAGGTTGCAGAACCGTCCTTCAGGATCTGGAAGCTCTCGATATCGTCCGAGTTCAAACCGGCAATGGCAGAACTGATCATCGTCTCGGCATTACCCGAAGACAAATCATCGGCACTTACCTCTACCACATCCTCCATAATTACACCGTCTACCACCCACAACGGTTTGGAGTCTCCGTAAATAGAAGTCGCTCCGCGCACGCGGATTTTCGGGGAAGAACCGAACGTTCCCGATACGTTCTGTACCGATACTCCGGCAGAACGTCCTTCCAGCGCACGGCTGATTTCAGGAAGACCATCCAGTTTTACATCATCTGCCGTCAGACGGTCGGTAGCTCCCGTGAACAAACGCTTGTCCATCTTGGCCATACCCGTTACCACCACTTCGTCCAGCGTCTGGCTCTCACTCTGAAGAACCACCTTCATATTCGCACTCACTTTCAACTCCTGCGTCTTATAACCGATGTAGGAGATAACAAGTACAGACTTGTTATTGGGAGCTGTCAGTTCAAACTTTCCGTCAAAGTCGGTAGTCACACCGGTGGTTGTCCCTTTGACCAGAATTGATGCGCCCACAATCGGTTCACCGGCCTCGTCCGTGACGATACCTTTGACCTTCATTGTCTGGGCGATTGCTGCACCTATACCTATAAAGAGGCATAGAATAATCAAGTTCAATCTTTTCATAAGCATTTTTTAATTTTTAATTGATTCCTTTGCACCGTAAGAGGAGAAAGCTTCTCCTTTACGGCTGAATTTTGAGTCATTTTGGTGTTTTATGTTGGGTGAATTTTTTTCAGAAAAAGCCCTGGAAATAAAAAAACAGACATCTTCCCGTTTTCCTCTCCTTTGAATCCACTGGATTTATCATCATAACCTCCTAAGTATAAATCTGTTATTAAAATTGTTATTTTATAATAAGTAATATTTTTTTAATTAAAAAACCCATTCTTTATCGTTCAAATTTTTTATTGTATTGATTTACAGTATATTATAAAACCATTATAGAGCCATTATCACCAACAAAAACGAACCATTAATATTGAAGAGAAAAAAGAATAGTGAATGAATGTATACTTTCACTAATTTATATTAAATTTAAATACTAATTTTATAGATTTTACATATAAATTAAGATGGAGCCTTGTACGGAGAATCCAATTATTTTAATATTTCTTCGACCTGTGAATATAAATTTAGTCTCTCTTATTTATTTTTATGGGTATGTTTTGGAATGTAATAGAGGGAAAATAAAAGAATTTATATTTTTCAGTTATATTTGCTTAGTAAAAATCAACAAGAAAATCCATGTTTAAGAAGTATAAAAAATTCTTTTTCTTTTTCTGGGGAATATTTTTAATCGGAATGGTAACGGTTGTTATATTTTTCTGGTTAATTACGGCGGGGAAATTGGGTTTTATGCCAACTTTCGAAGAATTAGAAAATCCCACGAACAAATTTGCGTCTGAAATTTACTTTGAGGATGGTCCCATGATCAGTCGTTATTATCAAGGCAGCGAGAATCGACGCTATACGGAATACAGAGATATTCCTGAATCAGTGAAAGATGCTTTGATTGCAACAGAAGATATACGTTTTTATGAACACAGTGGTATTGATGTAATTGGACTGTTTCGGGTTGCTAAAGGATTATTAACGGGTAATTCTTCTTCTGGTGGAGGGAGTACGATTACCCAACAATTGGCAAAAATGCTTTTTCCCCGGGATCCGGATCAAAATTTTATAGAATTGTCCATGCGGAAATTTCGGGAATGGGTAATTGCTGTTCGTCTGGAAAAGAGTTATACGAAAGAAGAAATTATAACGATGTATCTCAATAAATTTGACTTTTTAAATTTAGCTGTAGGTATAAATTCTGCTGCCGACGTATATTTTCAAAAACCTCTGGATTCATTAAAAATAGAAGAGGCTGCAATGCTTGTGGGAATGGCTAAAAATCCTGCTTTATTTAATCCGCTCCGCAGGCCGGAGAAAACTTTAGGAAGGCGGAATGTTGTCCTTAGTCAAATGCTGAAATATGATAAGATTACTCAGGATCAATATGATTCATTGAAAATGTTACCTCTAGGATTGAAATTCAAAAAAGAAGATCATAAGGAAGGATATGCTACTTATTTTCGGGAATATCTTCGTATTTTTATGACCGCTAGTCAGCCAAATAAAAGTAATTATCGTTGGAATCCTGAATTGTATAAACAAGATTCTCTTGCTTGGGAACATAATCCTTTGTATGGGTGGTGTAAAAAGAATACAAAATTAGATGGGTCTCATTATGATATTTATTCTGATGGCTTAAAGATTTATACCACACTCAATTCTCATATGCAGAAATATGCAGAAGAAGCAGTTGTAGAGCATTTAAGTCAAGATCTGCAACCTTTATTTAGTCGGGAAAAAATAGAAAAACGCAATCCTCCTTTCTCAAATGATTTATCTTCAGAAGAAGTTTATGAAATATTGGACCGTTCTATAAAAAGAACGGAGCGTTATAGAGTTCTAAAAGAAGGAGGAATGAGTTTTACAGATATCCGTAAGGAATTTAATAAATCTGTCCCAATGCAAATTTTTACTTGGCAAGGGATAAGAGATACTATTATGAGTCCTTTGGATTCGATTAAACATTATAAAGCATTTTTCCGAGCTGGTTTTATGGTCATGGAACCTCAGACAGGAAATGTAAAAGCTTATGTGGGAGGACCGGATTACCGTTATTTTATGTACGATATGGTAAGCGTCGGCAGACGACAAGTTGGTTCAACGATTAAGCCAATTTTATATACTTTAGCTATGCAAGAAGGGTTAGGCCCTTGTGACCAAGTTCCTAATATACCGCAAACTTTTGTTTTGCCAGATGGTACGACATGGACGGCGAGAGGAGGAGGTAAAAGACAAGGAGAAATGGTTTCTTTACGTTGGGGGTTAGCAAATTCAGAAAATAATATTTCTGGCTGGGTATTAAAACAATTTACTCCTGAAGCTGTGGCTCAAATGGCTCATAAAATGGGAATTCAGAGTTTTATAGATCCTGTACCTTCTGTATTTTTGGGGACTGCTGAAATTTCTGTAAAAGAAATGGTCGCTGCATATTCCATATTTGCCAATAAAGGAGTATATAATACGCCCCTTCTGGTTTCGCGTATTGAAGATAAATATGGAAACACTTTAGTGGAATTTCAGCCTGATTCCCGAGAAGTCATTACTGCTCAAACGGCTTATTTGATGTGTAATTTATTAGAAGGCGTAGTGAACGAAGGAACAGGAATACGTTTACGTTATAAATATGGTTTTACGAATCCGATGGGAGGTAAAACAGGAACAACTCAGCAACATGCAGACGGATGGTTCATGGCAATAACACCCAATTTAGTAGGAGGGGTGTGGGTAGGTGCTGAAGATCGTTCTATTCACTTCCAGAATTTGGTAAATGGACAGGGAGCCAGTATGGCTTTACCTATTTGGGCTAAGTTTCTAAAAAAAGTAATGGACGATCCTGCTCTTCATTTTATGGCAACTCCTTTTGAAAAACCGATAGGTGTTCTAAAAAATTTGGATTGTGCAGAAACAACCACTGAAAATGAAATGAAAGAACGGATAAATCAGGAGGAGGATTATGAAGAATTTTATTAATAAATTTGTAGTATTATTCTGGACTTACAAAATGTATTTGCTGTATTTATGAAATCAAAAACAATATATGTTTGCCAGAATTGTGGCGCCAAGGAAACAAAATGGGTTGGGCGCTGCCCAACTTGTGGAGAATGGAATAGTTTTGAGGAAGAAGTAGAAATAAAAGCAAAAGGACAAACTAACATATTGGTTGGAAAATCTACTTCAAAAGCTCTTAGGTTATCAGAAGTAAAAATAAATGCAGACGAAAGGATAAATACGGGAGACGGTGAACTCAACCGCGTGTTGGGAGGAGGGTTAGTTCCAGGATCAATGATATTGCTAGGAGGAGAACCCGGTATAGGAAAGTCTACGCTTGTACTTCAGTTTGCTTTACACAATAATTGTGGTAGAATCTTATATGTATCCGGTGAAGAAAGTATTGCTCAGATTAAAATGAGAGCACAGCGTTTGGGTATTGAAAATGATGAATGTCTTTTTCTTTCCGGAAATTCTCTCGAGATGGTATTGGAACATTCCCGAAAGATACAACCTCATCTTTTGATTATCGACTCCATTCAAACCTTAGCCACTGAAAATATTGATGCTATTCCTGGGAGTCTTTCCCAAATCCGGGAATGTACTAATAGCTTATTGCGTTATTCGAAAGAAAATACGATTTCAACGATATTAATTGGACATATTACCAAAGACGGACAATTGGCAGGACCAAAGATTTTGGAACATATGGTCGATACCGTTTTGCATTTTGAAGGCGATCAGCAATATATGTATCGTATTTTACGTTCTTTAAAAAACCGATTTGGTTCGACATCTGAAATCGGTATTTATGAAATGCTTCAATCCGGTTTACGTCAGGTAAGTAATCCTTCTGAACTTTTACTTTCCAATTACAGTCAAGAGTTGAGCGGTATAGCTGTTTCTGCTACCATCGAAGGAATCCGTCCTATATTGTTGGAAGTTCAAGCGTTAGTTTCCACAGCCGCTTATGGCGTTCCTCAGCGTTCCGCTACGGGTTTTGATTCAAGGCGTTTAAATATGTTACTGGCTGTTCTTGAAAAACGGGTCGGTTTTCGTTTGGCAACAAAAGATGTTTTTCTGAATATCGCAGGAGGTATTCGGGTAAATGATCCGGCATTGGATTTAGCTGTAGTAATGGCTATATTATCCTCCAATATGGATACGGTATTACCTCATGATACTGTTTTTGCAGGGGAAGTAGGTCTATCGGGAGAAATTAGAGCCGTTAGTCGTATTGAGCAACGTATTTCTGAAGCCGAAAAATTAGGTTTTCAGCAAATTTTTGTTCCTAAAGGAAATCAAAAAAGCTTAACAAAAAAGGTAACTGATATTCAAATTAGATTTGTATCTAAAATTACGGATATTTGTCGTTTGCTATTTGGCTAAAATTGCGTCCCTGTTAAAGCGATTATTCTATCCAAATTTTGAGTAACTCTACCAAAAGAGGTTATTTAACAAATAAAAATATTTTTAAAGAATTCTTTATTTAATTGCCTAGCTGATCGGAATACAAATAAAGAGAGTGTCCGCCGGGACACTCTCTTTTTAATTTAAGCAGAAAATGGATTATTTATGCTTTTCCATAGAAACGTATGTATAACGGGAAGTACCTCCTTTGTATTCACCCACGCTGCTACCGCTACCGTCAAACATCCACAAGATAAAGCCTTTCATCTCTTTTTCTCCGTATACACCGTTATCGACAAAGGTGTATATCAAATCATTACGTGTTCCGTCAGGTTCACTGATCAGCCCAACACCATCTGCCCAGGTGAATGTTCCGTCTCCGCTAACTTCCCAGGGACAAAGTCTTACGGTATTGGTACCTGATTTTCCAACATCCTGTTTTAATATCTCCATGCTTCCATTGGTATAATATTTCATCACGAACGGCATACTCAGACCGGTAACGTTGAAACTTTCATTTCTGGTCTTCGTTGTTAAGGTTACTTT
>NZ_JH594602.1 GCF_000243215.1 Odoribacter laneus YIT 12061
GCGATAGATTCCACCAAATTAAAAAAAGAACTAGGCTGGGAACCGAGTTTGCAATTTGAAGAAGGAATAGAGAAGACAGTAAAATGGTATTTAGACAACCAACAATGGCTGGATCAAATTACTTCGGGAAATTATAGACAGTATTATGCAGAAATGTATCTGAATTAATAATTCATGTCATTAAATTTAAACAATAAGGTAGTATCTGCAGCTATTTGGAGTTTCATTCAAAGATTTGGGGCTTTATTTATCAGTTTTACAACCAATATTTTACTTGCAAGATTATTAAGTCCCAACGACTTTGGTTGTATGGGCATCCTCTTAGTTTTCGTTACAATAGCAGATGTCTTAGTTGACGGTGGTTTAGGATTATCCTTAATACAGAAACAACGAATCACGCCTTTAGATATTTCAACAGTATTTACATCTAATTTAGTTTTCTCAATCTTATTCTTTTTAGCAATATTATTTTCTGCACCGTTTATAGCTAATTATTTTAATTACCCCAAAATCGAAATTTATTTAACAGTACAATCTTTTGCTTTAATATTCAGGGCTATGTATGCCATCCCGTCAGCCCTACTAAATAAAGAATTAAAGTTTAAAATGCTGACTAAAATCTATTTGTTATCCAATTTTATCAGTTCTGTTAGTGCAATTATTATGGCATATGCCGGTTTTGGGGTCTGGAGTTTGGTTACAAAAAATTTAGCCCTTCAATTCATATTATTTTGCATGTTTTGGTCTTTTGCTTACGTAAAGATATCTGTAAAATTCGATTTTCATACCTTTAAAAATCTCTTTAAAATAGGCGGAGCCATTACATTTACCAATTTAACAGATATCATTTTCACTAATATCCTATCTTTTCTTATTGGTAAGAAATATTCAGTAACGACATTAGGTTATTATACTCAAGCTAAAGCTTTAGAACAAATACCCGTCTATACTTTATCAACCGTTATTAATCAGGTTTTATTTCCCGTTTTTTCTAAAATTCAAGATAATGAGGAGAGAATCAGAGAAAATACAAAAAAATGTTTAGTACTTATTACTTTTTTCTCTTTTCCCATTATGGCTTATCTCATTATTTATGCAGAACCTGTCATTACTTTTTTATATTCCTCTAAATGGCTCGATTCTGTCCCCTATTTTCAAATACTCTGTATAGCCGGCTTTGTCAATCCTATTATCCATATTAACAGGACAATAATTAAATCTTTAGGGAAGGCACAATTACTTGTAAAAACCCAGCTTTTCTCCATTATAATTGGAATTTTAATACTATTTATCGGAGTACATTTCAATATATATATTCTTTTACTCGGAATTTGCCTTTATTCTTTTTTAGGTTGTATCGTCGTTACCTATTATAGCAGTCAAGAAATAAGGTATACCCTATTAGAACAATTTTATAATATTTCAAGATCCCTAATTATCACCATAATTGTAAGTGGATTTAGTTTTTATTTAACAACTCATTTTTATCATCTAAGTGCCTTCATATTTTTACTGATATCACTTTTGATTTTCTTGAGTTTATACACTTTATTTTCATTTTTATTTAATAAAAGTTCCATTCACCTCGTTTCTGAAGTTTTGAGAAAAAAATGATAATTCTCGATTTAGTTCCCTATATTTTATTTCTGATTATTTCCCAATTAATTGGAATTCTTCAACGAAAACAGGCGATAATTATATTAATTCTGTTATTCGGGATTTTTTTAGGATTTAGATACATGGTCGGATGGGATTTTATGAATTACTACCGTACCATTATAAATGCCGGTTGGGAATTAGAACGTTTTGAATTCATTCCTCAACAGCTGGGATTATTAGCACATAAAGCAGGAAATCCTCAAATTTTCATTTTTATAATGGGATTTGCTACAATTCTATTCTTTTTTACAACCCTGTATAAAAGATCCACGGATTTAAGATTTTCCCTATTTGCTTTTACTTGTTTACCTGTTTTTTTTATTGATTCGTTTACGACGATTCGTTTTACATTGGCTGTAGGGATTTGTTTTTTTGCTTATTATTATTTCAATGATAATCTGAAAAAAAGTTTATTACTCATTTTATTGGCAACATTTGTTCATCGAGCTGCATTTTTTGGTTTTCTTATTCCATTGATAAGAAATTTTAAAATAAATCTTTTTACCAATATCCTTCTGTTTATAATATCTATCATTATAGGAATAAGCGGAATAGAAAAATTAGTCTATACAATATTCAATACCTCTTTAATTCCTTTTGTATCTGAAAGTACATACAATCATATGGCCGGTTATATAACGGATGCCAATGCAAGCGGATTCTCTAAATCCAGGTATATTTATACGATTTTCAATTTAATCAATTTTATTTTTTATAGAAAAATTATCGAAAACAACAATGAGATTAAAAAAAATATTTTTTTATACAATATCGGATGTTGTTGTCTATACATATTTTCCTTTAGCTCAACATTAGCACCAAGACTTTCAACCTTCTTTTTAACATCTATATTATTAATTGTGCCTTTCTATAAAAGGATCCCTTTAATAAAAATATTTGTTTATCTTTTATTGTTCGCTGTATTTGTTTATCAACTTTCAATTATAGGATATCATCCTGATTTTGCTACACGAAGAAATTGTTTTGTCCCTTACCAATTTTATTTTTTTCAATGAAAATATCAGAAGCTTCAATCTATGATTTGCCTAAATTTTTAGACAAAAGAGGAAATTTATCTTTTGTAGAAGAATTAAAAAATATTCCGTTTAAAATTGAGCGTATTTATTGGTTATATGATGTTCCCGGAGGAGAAACCAGAGGAGGACATGCATACAAAGAAAACAGTGAATTCATTATTGCTCTTTCCGGAAGTTTCGATGTTCTCTTAGATGACGGGGACCAACATAAAACTTATACCCTCAACCGTTCTTATCACGGCTTATATGTCCCTAAAGGGTTATGGAGAGAAATGAATAATTTTTCTACCAATTCTTTGGCGTTAATTCTAGCCTCGACGAAATATAATATAAATGATTATGTCCGAGATTATGCCGAATTCTTAAAGATTGCAAAATATGAAAAAGAATAGTGTTTACGATTGTAGCATTATAGAACTTGACAAACATCATAGTGATAGAAAAGGCAATATTTCAGTTATTGAAAATAACGATACCATTCCTTTTGAAGCTAAACGTGTTTATTATTTATATGACGTTCCCGGAGGAGAAGCCAGAGGGTCTCATGCGCATAAAGAACTATCTCAGTTGATTATAGCAGTCAGTGGTTCTTTCAGCGTAACCCTGGACGATGGAAA
>NZ_JH594603.1 GCF_000243215.1 Odoribacter laneus YIT 12061
TATAGATATTATCGTCTATCAGCGGAAGACCTTCTTCGATATCCTTCTGAATTTTCTCATATACCTCTTTTACTGTCCCTCTTTCGTAGTGGGGGGCTACCGTAGTTTCCGATTTTTCCATATAAGGAATACCCAGATCCGTAGCACTGGTCTGTTCGCTGTAATGTTTACAGAATACATTTACCAGCATAAAATGATGATAAGCACGGGTAAGCAGGGCTTCTCCTTTTTGACCGTTCAGACTTTCAGGACTACCCATTTTTTCAATGGCTTCCAGTGCCTGATTAGCGGTAGCGATTGCATAGTAATAAGTTTCCCACACCCTCTTAGTGGATTCATTACCTGTATCTGTCGGATCCTGCCAGAAATAGAATTCTTCCTGTTTACGGCCGATAGAACTCAAACCCGTTGCTGTACCCCGGTCATCCACATTATCCGACATTGTCTCTGTCGTTAAAGGATACAGGTGAGCAGCATAAGCTGTAACCAAAAGGTCGGTAATCTTTTCCTCAGAATCGAGTTCCGTCCGATTATCAGGCACCGTACTCAGATAATCGTCGCACGAAACACTGCCTAAAGCCAGTGCTGCGGCAAATAGTGATATAATGTGTTTTTTATTCATAGTCATCAATTTTTATAAACCTAACCTTAAAGTGAATGTAAACTGCTTGGGTACAGGAGCGGCAACACCACCGGAACGGAAGAACTCAGGATCCTGACCGTTCAGTTTATCGTCGGCATAGATTAAGAACAGGTTTGTTCCCTGCAATTTCATAGACAGGCTGTTGAAACCGATCTTGGTGATAAGCTTTTTCGGGAAATCATAAGAGAGGGAAATCTCTTTCATCCGGATAAAGCCACCGTCGGCTACACGTACGTCGGAGTTGTTGTAAGCGTTGTAAGCATAAGACAAACTTCCGTTTTTATTGTGCTGACGTTTACTTGAAATCACCGGTACATGGGTATATCTTTCATCTCCCGGGATCATCCAGCGGTTTTTGAATTCCTTCGGCATAGCATCGAGGTCGGAGTATGAGTATTTGAATACCGGATCCAGACGCAGTTTATTTCCGAAAGAGTAGGTCATAAACACATTCAGTTTTAATCCTTTATAAGAGAAGGTATTTCCGAAACTACCGGTAACGGTCGGTTCACTCGGTCCTTCGTATTTCAGGAAGCTGATGTCATTACTTTCCTGGAAATTGATATCGGAAACTGTAATCTCTTTATCTTCATTCAGGAACATAGGCAGACCGTCTTCATTCAATCCCCGGAACGGAATAGAGAACAGACAACGTACAGGATAGCCCTGAAGACCAAAACCACTACCAGTAATCATATCGATAGCCCGTTTACTGCTGTTCATCTTGGTAATTTCATTTTTGGTATAAGAGAAAATGAAATCGGTTGTCCAGCGGAAGTTCTTCAGGTTAATATTGGTAGTAGAAAGGGAAACTTCCACTCCGTGAGCTTTCATTTCAGCTACGTTAGCCATTTTATCTACGACACCGCCAACTCCCATGGTGGT
>NZ_JH594604.1 GCF_000243215.1 Odoribacter laneus YIT 12061
GACAACCGCCCTTTCCGGGAGACCCTCCGTACGACTTCTCCCCTCTTTTTTAGCTCGATTTAAGACCAGAAGGTCGGGAACTAACATACTAACCGGAAGCCGAGGTCGGAGTAACGGATGCCAGGCGTGCCGCTGAAACGATTCGACACGCGACAGAACATGGCTCCGGAGTTCCAGCACCCGCCCCGGTCCACCCGGAGAGAACCACTAGTAGCTCCTGACGGGTCTCTCTGAGAAGTAACACTATAACTTCCGTACCAGTCTTCACACCATTCCCAGACATTACCACTCATATCATATAAGCCCAACTCATTCGGCTGTTTTTCACCTACCCGATGCGTACGGCAATGATTTTTAACCACTTTGTTCGAATCCCATTTTCCAGTCAATACCCTATCCCCGCTATTTTCCCAATACCAACCGACTTCTCCCAAATTATTACTACCCGAATATTTATAGCCTTTACTCAACCGGCCGCCACGGGCTGCATACTCCCATTGGGCCTCCGTCGGCAATTTAAAACTTAAACCCGTCAAAGCATTCAATCTCCGAATAAATTTATGACAATCTTTCCAACTCACTCGCTCTACTGGTAAATCATCGCCCTTAAAATAAGAAGGATTACTACCCATAACGGCTTCCCATTCCGATTGCCGCACCTCATATTTCCCTATATAATAATCACTTAACGTTACTTCATGAACTGATTTCTCACTACCGTAAGCATCACTTCCCTGCTCTGAAGTCGCTCCCATCTGAAAACGACCTCCCTCCACCTGAACCATATTCCCAACCAAACGACTCAATATCTCCTTCTGCTTGGGCGTTACCGAAGAGGACCAGCGTATCTGAGACAATAATCCAAAGCCCAAGGTCACTACACTTTCTCCTCCCGTTTCCGTTACCTCTAGCTGCTTTTCCGTATGCTGTTCCCCCCGCTCAGCGCGAATCGTATGTACACCGTACGATAACTCCAGCTTCTGCGGAGAAACACCCATCCGCTTTCCGTCTACATATAAAATATCTCCTTCCCGATCCGTCTGAAGGGTTACACTACGGCCCGAAGATAAAGTCAGATGAACCGGTAAAACTTTTCCCTCCTCTACGCTGATAAGCTGAGATGCCCTTGCACAACCTTCTTTCTTTAACTCCAATGTATGTTCCCCGATCA